>NZ_JADILO010000005.1 GCF_015278125.1 Vibrio fluminensis | reverse complement strand
CAACCAGTTTAAGCTGAACTTCGTCTCCACCATTGACCGTCAAGGTCACGTGGCCGCCGTTGGTTAATTCGTCGTGGTTGACGGACACTTCGACTTGGACTTGGTCATTGCCCAGTTCATCTTTGCTGATCAAGCCATCGTTGTTGCCGTCGTCTTTGATTTCAACCATAGGACCAAGATTGCTGCCTTGATCGCCGTCGCCGTCACCCGGTGCGACCGTATCAAGTTGCGCTGAATCACTTCCTTGCGCCGACTCATTACCTGCTTTGTCGGTTTGGGTCGCGGTAACAGTGATGTTGCCACCTTCTGCCGGTGCCGTCTCAGTCCAAGAGATGGTGCCGTTGTCGTATTGGTAGTCCGTCGCTTCGTCAGTCAACGTCACTAGCTTGCCGTCAACCAGTTTAAGCAGAACTTCGTCTCCACCATTGACCGTCAAGGTCACGTGGCCGCCGTTGGTTAGTTCGTCGTGGTTGACGGACACTTCGACTTGGACTTGGTCATTGCCCAGTTCATCTTTACTGATCAAACCATCGTTGTTGGTGTCATCTTTGATTTCGACCACTGGGCCAAGGTCGCTACCTTGAGGACCTTCACCGTCGCCCGGTGCCACAGTATCAAGCGTATAGCTCGCATCATTAGACACTGGGCCCTTGTTTCCTTGAGGATCCGTTATTTGTGCATGATATGTATAACTACCATCATCCGGAGTTGGCACATCTATTGTCACAGAGTCACTTAGTAAGTCATCTCTAGAAACTATGTGCGTGCCCACCAAATTTCCATCTTTATCACTTAATTCAATGGTATCGCCAACCCCCGTTCCTTGTGGCAAATCGACTACAACTTGAATACCATCTGCTGATTCGTCAGCGTTTATGAAGCCATTTTCATCAGCTTCTGGGATTGAAATAATCGGAGTCCCATGAACTGGAGTGACGTCAACAGTAATAGTGATTGTGTCAGTACCACCTTTTCCATCTGACACTTGGACGGTAAAACTATCTTGACCGTTAAAAAATTCATTTGGTGTGTAAACCCATGAACCATCGGGGTTCACCACGACTTTACCGTTTTCTGGTAGTGTTTCTTGCTCATAAGTAAGCACATCTTCAGAATCCGCATCTGTCGCGTTAAGCTGGCCTCTAACTTCACTATCTTCATCAATAGTAACGATGACATCTTCACCAACAGGCAAATTGTTGATAGTAGAGCTGTCCTGATTTACCGCTCGAAACTGTTCAAGTAGGCTTAAACTCTGAGTTCGTGATAAACCTAAACTCTCTAAGCCTTCTGTAGAAAACGATGTTTCAGCCATAGTTTCATTGGATGTTCTAACCAATGAAGCTGCATTGCCTATGCTCGACCCTGCCTCAGTACCCGCAGCTGTCGAAAATGCATCGTCAATTTGGGTTGGGTCTTGGCCTGCTTCAAGTGCTCCAAATATTTGAGCAACATCATCAGTAATGTCGGTTGGGGTTTCTGCGTCATCGTAAAGTGATACTTCAAAACGGTTTTCAGCATCAACTTCAGCTACCGCATGATTTGTAACTAAAACTTCACCTTCTTTTGGGCGTTCGCCGGGAGCAAGTATTCTTAAGCTTCCGTTAACATCAATCACCATAGATTGACCAAACGCTAAATTGCCAATTGTGATGAACGCTTCTAAACCCATAAAGCCACCTAACCTTTAAAATTCCACTTTTCAGCCAAAACATTGACTATTAATATATTTTCCCAGTCAATAATTTAGCACTATATGAAACTACGATTAAGCCTTTGGGACTACAAACCATTTACAAACATGCAATACCGCAACCTTTGTCACAATTTGATATTAATATCATCAATTTTTGTAAAAAATAAACACCTAACTTCAGCCCTTTGTCATTGGATAATGTTGGCATCAGTCAAAAATCTGGAATATTTCAACTTATGCACTTTGTATTGGAACTACTCAAATCAGAATATCAACTAAACTTTAAGGTTAGTTTCAATTTAGAGACTTCTATAACCTATACGATAAACATCCTGTTTATCACTCCCCAATGATCACGTTAAGAAGTCTTCAGTTGGCAATTCGTAAATAACAACATTGATAGTATTTTTTTCTTCCAATGAACCACACTTCAGGTAAGCTTTGCGCCCTGATGAACCCAGCAACAGTCATATAAAACAAATGAATAACAGCCAACTAAGATTCACTCTCTACGGGTGTATCGCGATACTTTTTTGGAGCTGCCTATTGGCGAGTGCTCGCGTAGTAACGGAGCAACTTGGTCCTGTGGGTGGAAGCGCTATGCTCTATAGCCTTGCTGCGTTACTACTAATGATATGTGTCGGCATACCCAGGCCATCTTTGTTTTCGCTGCGATATCTTTTTATTGGCGGCGCTTTATTTGTTTGTTATGAAATATTCTTAGCGTTGTCCCTTGGCTATGCGAACAATCGTTCACAGGCGATTGAGGTATCTATCGTCAACTACCTATGGCCTGCTTTAACGGTGCTATTTTCAGTGCTGGGGAGTAGCCAGCGACCTAACAAGTTACTCTATCCGGCGATTTTGCTGGCATTCACCGGAGTTGCGATTACGGTAAGTGGCGATCAAGGATTCTCTATTAGACAGCTTGTTGCCAATATAAGCACCAATCCTTTAGTCTATGTCATGTCTTTCACGGGCGCAGTTCTTTGGGCTATCTATTGCAATCTTACTCGCCGTCAGGTGTCAAAGCACAACGCGATCACACTATTTTTTATCGCTACGGCCATTTCCTTATGGATAAAATATGCGATCTCAAATGAGCCAACATTATCCTTTACATGGCAATCGAGCTTTAACTTACTGATCACTGCATTTTTAATGGCGGGAGGTTATGGTCTTTGGAATATCGCTATCATAGGAGGGAATATGGTTTTTCTGGCGACATTATCCTATTTTACCCCCGTGTTATCGGCGGTTTTTTCATCGTTCATTTTAGGTGTAACCCTAACTCAAAATTTTTGGTATGGCGTTGCTATGGTCACTCTCGGGTCCTTAATCAGTTGGTATATAACTCGAGAAAATAAGCCATCAAATAGTTTAGATAAGCAATGCGATAACAATTAAAAAGTTGAAACATAGAAAGCAAAGTAGATGGTATTGCTCTTTGCTTTCTTGCTCTAAACCGCTCTATTGTTTGGCGCCAGCTAATTCACTACTCGCCAGCTTCACAACGGACGCTACAATTGCTTCAAGGCCTTGTGTTCGACTCGCGGTTAAATGACTATCAAGCTCTAATTGTCTAAACCAATCAGTGATACCAAACTCCAATACTTGTTTTGGCGTCTTCCCCTCGTACGCGATAGTGACTAGAGCAATCAGCCCCCTTACTAATCCCGTATCACTTGTTGCCACAATAACCAATTCTTGGTTATCGTAATACTGCTCTAACCATACTTGACTTTGACAGCCACGAACGAGGAAACGCTCATTCATTTTGTCACTGGGGAAAGGCTTTAATCGCTCACCCAGTTCCATGAGGTAGAGATATCGCTCTTCCCAATTAACACAGCGATTAAAGTTGCGTAATATCTTCTCTGTAGTCATTGTTACCTCAATAATTTCCCGATTCGGTGTAGTCCTTGCACTAGTGCATCAATATCATCTGACTGGCTGTATAGCCCAAGTGAGGCACGACAAACCGAACTTTGACCAAGATGTTTAATTAACGGCATTGCACAATGATGTCCTGTGCGGATTGCTACGCCATAACGATCAAGAAATGCCCCAGTATCAAAGGCATGTTGGCCAGCCAAATTGAACGAAACAACGCCGACTCGACCACTACTACTGCCATAGGTTTCGATTCCACTTAATGTACTTAGTCCATCGAGCAAATATTGCATCACTTTGTTTTCATGCGCCGCGATATTCTCCAAACCAATACTTTCGATATATTCGATGGCCGTACCTAACCCGAGAATACTGGCAATATTTGGTGTGCCAGCCTCGAAACGCCAAGGAGCTTTACCATAAGACGTTCCCCTTGGTAACGTCACTTGGTCGATCATCGCTCCGCCTCCTTCCCAAGGTAACATCACGTCTAAATGTTTACTTTTAGCATAGAGAACTCCGGTTCCCGTCGGCCCATACAGTTTGTGGGCTGAAAAGACGTAGAAATCGCAATTGAGATCCTGCACATCAATAGCCTGATGCGTGACCGCTTGAGCGCCATCAACCATAACCGCGATTTTGTTTTTGTGTGCGAGTTTCACAACCTCTTTTATCGGATTTACTGTGCCCAAAACATTAGACACGTGAGTAATGGCCAATAAGCGCGTATTGGCGGATATAAGACGACGCAAATTTTCGATACAAAGTTCATCGTCTCTATTTAGGTGCCATACTTTAATTTGAGCACCACACATATCAGCAATCAGTTGCCACGGAACAATATTGGCATGGTGTTCCATTTCGCTGATAATTATCTCATCACCCGGTGTCAATAGAGGCTTTAAATAACTGTACGCAACGAGATTAATCGCTTCAGTGCTGCCTTTGGTGAAAATGATATTACTTGCCGACTCAGCGCCGATAAAATCCGCCACCTGATAGCGTACACTTTCCATCTCCTCGGTCGCCTTGCTACTCAAGTAGTGCACACCTCGATGAACAGATGCGTATTCATCACGATAAAAGCGCGTCATTCGTTCGATCACCGTATCGGGCGTTTGAGCGGTTGCCGCTGTATCTAGATAAACAAGTCTCTTGTCATATACCTTTTGCGTTAATGTCGGAAAATCTGCACGCCAAGGACTTAAGATTTCAAACTCGCTACTCATCATATTCACCATATGATTGGTTGATCAACCCATCAATCTTTGACAGCACATAGGTCTTCACATCTTGATTAGACAATTTCAACGCCACTTCACCGGCGAATGCTTTGAGAAGCATATTCTTCGCCTCATTTTTCGTTATTCCTCTCGCGCGCATATATTCGATTTGATTCGGGTCGAGTTGGCCTGTTGTCGCACCATGGCTGCACTTTACATCGTCTGCATAGATTTCCAGCTGAGGCTTAATGTTGACCCTAGCAGCATCACTCAAGATTAAGTTATGGCTGTCCATTTGCCCGTCCGTCTTCAGTGCTTGAGGTGATACATATATCATGCCCTCAAATACACCATTGGACTCACCACTAGCGATGACTTTGTGTAGTTGATTACTATTACAATGTGGCGCTTTGTGATGAAGATAAGTTCTGTTATCGAACGTTTGTGTTGCTTTTGGTAGTGACAAACTATTCATCTCCACGTTGGCGTTCTCAGCCAATAGCTCACTGCTACTCTGATTTCTCACCAACAACCCTGACAGAGTCACAGTATTTGTCTGTGCCTGAGAGTCCCGTTGTAAACTCAGGTCATTATGTCCGAAATGATGTTGTTGATTT
The DNA here is from genome assembly GCF_015278125.1 of Vibrio fluminensis. GTDB lineage: Bacteria > Pseudomonadota > Gammaproteobacteria > Enterobacterales > Vibrionaceae > Vibrio > Vibrio fluminensis. The sequence goes on along the minus strand of NZ_JADILO010000005.1, from coordinate 167,648 downwards.
GATTCTTCAATTAACTTGGTATGCTTTAGTGTTGCATTTCCACCGACCACACCAGTTAAACGCGACAACGTAACTCCGCCACCTTGAGATAAAGAAATATGATGTTCAATGAGCTCACATTGTGAGCTACTTCCAAGCTCTAAGTGGTGACGATAGCTGCAAACATCACCTTTAAAACCACTAGAAATGTGTAAAAGATAAATTGGCTTATCAATCACACGATTGGCTGCAACATCGATCAGCACCCCACCTGTCGCGGTTGCGTCTGTTAGGTAGACAAACGCATCGGGTTTTATTGATTTTTGCATCTCAAACCCTTCCACTCCTGTTACCCCATAGAGGGGCGTAATCGTGGCGTGAGGGATCCAATCTGAACAACGAAATGAGAATCTTCCATCAAAAAACACCAATCGATAGCAATCAAGTCCCAAGCTCAGACTGTCATAAGAAATATTCTCCGCAGGCTGAAACTGAGCGTGGTGCAAGGGTAACTGTTTAAAGGATGATAACGAGGTATAACGCCATGACTCATCTTTAGCATCGGGTAGCCCCATAGAAGCGAGTTTATCCCACTGCGACTTCTGCCAAGTCGTCTCTTGAGCCATGTTACCTAGACTGTCAATTATACGGATATCATTCATCAGAGGTGAGCCATCCATAACCTTTTTCCTCTAATTCTTTAGCAAGAGTATGATCCCCCGACTTAATGATTTTTCCTTTGTACAGAACATGCACAAAATCAGGTTTGATATAGTCAAGAATTCGTTGATAGTGCGTGACCATGATGAACGAACGTTGCCCATCTCTCAGCGCATTAACGCCATTCGCTACCGCCTTTAAAGCATCGATATCTAACCCTGAATCGGTTTCATCAAGAATACACATACGGGGCGATAAAACTGCCATTTGTAATATGTCATTGCGCTTCTTTTCGCCACCGGAAAAGCCTTCATTGACTGAACGGTGAAGCAGATGAGCAGGCATATCTAACAATGCCGCTTTTTCTTCTAATAAATCCTCAAAATCAAAACGATCAATGTCCTCTTCGCCACGGTAACTTCGAATACCATTGAGTGCTGATTTTAAGAACAATTTGTTACTGACACCCGGAATCTCTACTGGGTATTGAAACGCTAAGAAAATACCTTCACCCGCTCTCTCATCCGCCTCTAACTCAATTAAATCCTTACCATTAAACAAAATACTTCCCTGCTCAACTTGGTAATCGTCCTTACCAGCTAATGTCGAAGACAATGTACTTTTGCCTGAGCCATTAGGACCCATTATCGCGTGCACTTCACCTGGTTTAATCGATAGATTAATGCCTTTTAGAATCGGCATATCTTCAACACTGACGTGCAAATTATTAATCTCTAGCATTTTTACCCCACGCTATGTTCAAGACTGATAGATAGAAGTTTTTGTGCTTCGACTGCAAACTCCAGCGGCAACTCTGAAAATACATCTTTACAGAAACCATTGACGATCATTGAAATCGCATCGTCTTCACTAATGCCGCGCTGTACACAATAGAACAGTTGATCTTCACCGATACGTGAAGTGGTCGCTTCGTGCTCTACCTGTGCACTTGAGTTTTTCGCCTCGACATACGGAAAAGTATGAGCGCCACATTCAGAGCCAATCAACATAGAATCGCATTGAGTAAAATTACGCGCGCCCTCAGCGCTCGGTAAAATTTTGACCAGACCGCGATAACTATTTTCACTTTTACCTGCTGATATACCTTTAGAAATAATGGTGGAGCGTGTATGCCTACCAATGTGGATCATCTTAGTCCCAGTATCTGCTTGCTGAATACCGCTGGTTAATGCAACAGAGAAAAATTCACCGATTGAATAATCCCCTTTTAGAATCACACTGGGATACTTCCATGTTATCGCTGAGCCCGTCTCTGACTGCGTCCAAGACATCTTGCTGTAATCACCTTCACACACCGCTCGTTTGGTGACGAAGTTTAAAATTCCGCCCTTTGATTCCTCTTCACCAGAGAACCAATTTTGTACAGTCGAATACTTTACCTCAGCGTTTTTTAATACAACCACTTCCACAACCGCGGCATGAAGCTGGTAGCTATCACGCATTGGCGCTGAGCACCCTTCTATATAACTGACATAAGAGCCTTCATCGGCCACCAAAATAGTTCGCTCAAATTGACCTGTTTTTGCTTGGTTAATTCTAAAATACGTAGAAAGTTCACGAGGACAGCGAACTCCTCTAGGTATGTAGACAAACGTACCGTCAGATGCGACGGCAGCATTAAGCGCCGCGAAAAAGTTATCTTTAGCTGGTACGACACTGCCAAGGTATTTACGAACCAGATCCGGATATTGATGAATTGCTTCACTGAACGAACAGAAGATAATTCCTTGCTCTTTCAATTCACTTTGATAAGTGGTCGTAACCGAGACTGAATCGAAAATCGCGTCAACGGCTATTTCACTCCCTTCTCGAACCGGAACGCCCAGTTTATCGAAAGCTTGTTCAACTTCTTGAGTTAAGTATTCATTCGAACCATCATCCACACTATTCGACTCACACTGGCCACAGGAAGGCGCTGAATAGTAGCTATAACTTTGGTAGTCAAGCGCAGGATACTTGGCTTTAAGCCAGTGCGGTTCCTCCATTTTTTGCCATTGTCGGAAAGCGTCTAAACGAAACTCTAACATCCAATCAGGCTCATTGCGCTTGGCCGAAATTGCTTTCACCACATCTTCATTAAGCCCAACTGATAGCGTATCCGAGAGTAGTTCTGTATAAAAACCTTGCTCATAAGAAATGTCTTCGAGTAATTCTTGAACTTCCGGCTGATTTTCTACTGCTGACATCCTAGACTCCGAAGCTTTCACCACATCCACACATGTTTTTCACATTAGGGTTGTTGTAAACAAAGCTGCTATTTAACCCCTGTCTCACGTAATCAATTTCTGTTCCATCAATCATCGGCATTGCATTTAATCCAACATAAAACTCGACGTCGTGACTCAGGAACCTAACATCGTCATCACAAGGAGACTCAATAAGTTGCACCTGATAGGCAAAGCCCGTACAACCAGAGGATCTAACACTTAAATGAAAACAGCTCCCTTCGGAACACAACTGACGAATCCTACGCGCCGCATCTCCGGTCAAAGTCACGCCTTGCCACTCCATATCTAGCAGAGAAATTTGCTCAGCTTCTGTACTACGCGTGCTCATAGCATCCCCTAAAATAGAATAAATTAACTGAATGATATTCATTCTCGTTTTATTATCAACCATTATATTTCTAAGGTAATTATTGTGACGCACCACATGTTGACGAAATGAATTTTCGTAATACTATATATAGTAATTACTCGATAATAATTATCATTACGATAAAGGAGAAGTCATGGATATCATTGTTTATTCAAAGCCTCAGTGCGTTCAGTGCACAGCAACTGTAAAGGCGTTGAGCACCAAAGGTATACCCCATAAGGTCGTCGATCTAACTCAGGATGAAAGCGCAATGAATACGGTTCAATCTATGGGATACAGACAAGCCCCTGTTGTGGTTGCAGGTAGTCAACATTGGTCAGGATTTCGTCCTGACATGATCAGCCAAATCCGCTGATGTTAGTCTACTACTCCAGTGCGTCGGGCAACACACAACGCTTTATTCAGCAATTAGGTTTGCCCGCTATCCGCCTACCGATCGATACAGCAGCACCGACACCGAAAATCGAACAGCCTTTTGTATTGGTTTGCCCTACTTACGCTGACGGTGAAGGCAAAGGAGCCATTCCAGAGCCCGTTAGAAAAGCACTTAACGATAAGCAAACTCGTTCTTTGCTAATCGGAGTCATTGCCTCGGGAAATAGGAACTTTGGTGAATTATTTGCCCATGCCGGCAAATTGATCGCCCACAAGTGCGGCGTACCACTGCTCTATCGATTTGAGCTTGCGGGTACAAGAAATGACGTACTTACGGTACGTCAAGGACTATCAAAGTTATGGAATTACCATGGACAATCAATTTCCGAATGAGTCACTGAACTATCATGAGCTTAACGCCATGCTGAACCTACTCGATGAAAACGGCTCCATTCAGTTCGATTCAGACAAACAAGCAGCAAGGCAGTTCTTTCTACAACACGTTAACCAAAACACCGTATTCTTCCACAATTTAAGTGAAAAACTCGATTATTTGGTTAAAGAAGGCTATTACGAACCGCAAGTGCTTGAGCAGTACAGCGATGCATTCATCAGCAAAATTTGGCACCAAACCTATAAGGTAAAATTCCGTTTTAGGACCTTTCTTGGCGCCTACAAATTCTTCACTTCCTATGCATTAAAAACAAGAGATGGGAAACGTTACTTAGAGCGCTTTGAAGACCGAGTCGTGATGACTGCATTGACTCTAGCGCAAGGTGACGAAGACCTTGCGATGCAATTAATGTTGGAAATCATTCACCAACGCTTCCAGCCTGCCACACCGACATTTATCAACTCCGGTAAAAAAAGCCGTGGTGAGTTAATTTCATGTTTTCTATTACGCATTGAAGACAATATGGAAAGCATTGGTCGAGCAATAAATTCCTCTTTACAGCTATCGCGACGTGGTGGTGGGGTTGCTCTGCTACTCACTAACCTGCGTGAACAAGGTGCGCCAATCAAAGGGATTCTAAATCAGAGCTCAGGGGTCGTACCCGTAATGAAGTTGCTTGAAGATAGTTTTTCTTACGCCAACCAGTTGGGTGCAAGGCAAGGAGCAGGCGCGGTTTATCTCAACGTTCACCACCCTGACATCATGCAGTTCCTAGACACCAAACGTGAAAACGCAGATGAAAAAATCCGCATAAAAACGCTGAGTTTAGGCGTTGTAATTCCGGATATCACGCTTGAGCTCGCGAAGCAAAATAAAGACATGTACCTGTTTTCACCTCATGATGTTGAAAAAGTGTATGACCGACCATTTTCAGAAATAAGTGTTACTGATAAGTACCACGAGATGGTCGATGATCCACGCATTCGCAAAAGTAAAATAAGTGCTCGCGGACTATTTCAAACCCTTGCAGAGATCCAGTTTGAATCGGGATACCCCTACATCATGTTTGAAGATACAGTTAACCGAGCAAACCCTATCTCAGGGCGAGTTAACATGTCTAATCTTTGCTCTGAAATATTGCAAGTAAATGACGCGAGCCATTTTAATGACGACTTAAGCTACGCTCATTTAGGTCGCGACATTTCATGTAATCTTGGCTCAATAAATATCGCCAAAGCGCTCGATGGTGGTGATCTTGCTCATACTGTCGATATTTCAATCCGAGCATTGAATGCTGTATCTGAAATGAGCGCAATCGAAAGTGTTCCATCAATCAGAAAAGGAAACGATGAAAGCCATGCCATTGGTCTTGGCCAAATGAACCTGCATGGATTACTCGCTCGAGAACAAATCCATTATGACAGTGCTGAGGCGATAGATTTTACTAACGTCTATTTTGCAGCAGTCCTTTTCCACTGTTTGGTTACCTCAAACCGCATAGCGAAAGAGAAACAAGCAACATTTCGCGACTTTGATAAATCTACCTATGCAACTGGCGAGTTTTTCCAAAAATATCTCGACAATGCTTTTCTACCAACAACAGAGCGTGTCCAACAATTGATAGAAAAACTGGGGCTAACGCTCCCGACACAAGACGATTGGGCGACGCTCAAGCAACTTGTAATGCAAGATGGTCTTTATAACCGTAATCTACAGGCTATTCCTCCTACAGGTTCTATTAGCTATATCAACGATGCGACCGCTTCAATCCATCCAGTAACGTCTAAAGTTGAAATTCGCAAAGAAGGGAAAATTGGCCGTGTATATTTCCCTGCCCCTTATTTGAACAATGACAACCTCAAATACTACCGCGATGCCTATGAGATAGGCCCGCATGCAATTATTGATGTCTATTCAGCGGCAACACAGCACGTCGACCAAGGCCTGTCACTCACTCTGTTCTTTGGTGACAACGTCACCACTAGAGATATCAACAAAGCACAAATTTACGCCTGGAAAAAAGATATCAAGACCCTCTATTACATTCGCATGCGACAAAAAGCCCTAGAAGGCACGCAAGTCGATGGCTGCGTATCTTGCACACTTTAATACTATGGACAAATGATTATGATTGAACCATCGATTGAAAAACCCGTTCAAGCCATCAACTGGAATAAGCTTCAAGATGAGAAAGACTTGGAGATCTGGAATCGTTTAACAGTGAACTTCTGGTTACCAGAAAAAGTGCCATTGTCGAATGATATCCAAACTTGGAAACAGCTTACTGAACACGAGCAAACTCTAACAATACGTGTGTTTACTGGCTTAACATTGTTAGACACCATTCAAAACACGGTTGGTGCGCCGAGTTTAATGCCTGATGCAAGAACCCCACATGAAGAAGCGGTACTAACAAACATTGCTTTTATGGAAGCGGTGCATGCGCGAAGTTATTCATCTGTCTTTTCTACGTTATGCACCACTCCCCAAATCGATGAAGCGTTTCGTTGGGCTGAAGAAAACCCCTATTTGCAACAAAAAGCCAAATTGATACTGCAAGACTATCAGGCTGAACATAACCCGTTAAAGAAAAAAGTCGCGAGTGTATTTCTTGAAAGTTTCTTGTTCTATTCTGGTTTTTATCTGCCTATGCATTGGTCAAGTCGCGCAAAACTGACCAATACTGCTGATCTAATCCGTTTGATCATTCGTGATGAAGCCATTCATGGTTACTACATAGGCTATAAATTTCAGCAGGCATACAAAGAGCTCTCAAATGAGGAGCAGACACTCATCAAAGATGAAGCATTTGCATTGATGTTTTCCCTCTACGAAATTGAATGCGAATACACCGAGACGCTTTATGATGAAGTCGGTTTAACAGAAGACGTAAAACACTTCCTACACTACAATGCTAACAAAGCATTGATGAATTTAGGTTTTGAGCCACTATTTCCAGATGAACTTTGTCAGGTTAGCCCAGCGATTATGGCGGCGCTATCGCCAAACGCGGACGAAAACCATGATTTTTTCTCCGGCTCTGGTTCTTCTTATGTCATTGGCAAAGCCGTCGCAACGGAAGATGAAGATTGGGACTTTTGATCAGTGAGAGATGATTGAAAGAAGCAACGAAATTAGTGTTGTAGTGGAAAGTAAAAAGAGAAGTACTAAGTACTTCTCTTTTGCATTAATGAAACAAGTGTTAATAAACTAGTTCACCTCGAGTGACAACGTCACCATGCTTGCATCTTGATCGACATCGAAACGGCTATCGAGTAAGAACACTCTTGATGCATCGACTTGGGTTACATCCACAAGATACGCTTTAACCGCTTGTGCGCGTCTTTGTGCAAGTTGTCCTAACTCAGCAGGCGTAACTTCCTGTTTGTTGAGCACCAAGTTGTACAATGCAATATGCCAGCGGCGATCGAGCTCTTCGTCAGTGTAATCCTGGTCTTTATTATCAAGCTCTTGTTCGATTGTATCTCGCACCGTATCGGCCTCAACACCAAACTCCTGCTGATAAGTGGCAATAAGAGCTTCAGACAATGGTCCCTGAACTGGGATGCTGCTGGCACTTAGGTCCTGTGGCAATTGCTCAATGGTCATGTTCGCTTGTGAAGCTAATAGCTGATCAAACTTAGCCAGCGCCAATGCCTTACTGTCTTCAACTGCATCAACCGAGCCATCAACAGATAGCGTTAGCATCGGACGAGTTTCCAGTGCTTCGCCCAGCTGCGCTAACTTCTCTTGTTGCTCTGTATTCAGTTGATCGACACCAAAATCGAAACTCACTTCATTCAGCTCATCATCTGCATCAGCAAGGCCTGCAATAAACGAGAACGGTGCTGTGACAGCTTTGGTAATGATGTTCGACAAGGTCTGCCAGATTACCGCACCGACACTGAACTCAGGGTCATTGACATCACCTGACACATCCATACCTAAATCAATCACGCCATCGCTATCTTGAAGCAGTGCAATAGCCAACTTGATTGGAAGATCGGTCGCTAAATCGCTTTCACTTGCTTTGCCTAGTTGGAGCTGATCAACGACGACATGGTTTGAACCTTTAAGCTGGTTGTTCTCCAATTTGTAGTTTAGCGCCAACGTCAACTGGCCTTTATCAATGTAGTGACCTGCGTAAGTACCGGAATAAGGGTTAACCGTTGTGAGTTCAATGCTCTTGAACAATACGTCCAAATCTAGATATGGTTTTGCGATAAGTGGGTTAATCTCACCTTTCACCTTCACAGGTGCGTAGCGATCAATGCTGCCACTGATATCAACTGAAGCTTTCGTTCCCGGAATGCTCGATATATCGCCAATGCTACCGCGTAACTGTTCAATACCAGACGAAAAGTTTGGCGTGAGTGAGTTATCAGCAAAGAAAGCCGAACCGTCTTTAAACGAAACCTTGCGCACTTTTAACGCGAATGGTTTGCTGTCGCTTGCTTTATTCGCTTTATTGGATTGAGTCTTCGACTTAGCCGATTTTGGCTGCTCGACAACTAAATCACCGATATTCGTCGAGCGATCTTTATTAATGACCACACGCGCATAAGGTTGACTCAAGCTCAGTGTATCGATATCCAACTTTGATTTGTTCAAATCGAAGTCGAACTTATTTACCGCTAAAGATTGCCATTTAACAAATGGCTTCTTCAACTTGTTATCGCGTACCGAAAGATGATTAACTGCAGCACTACCACTCGCAACAACTTTGCCAGTAGCATCGGCACTTAGCTTCGTATTCGCGGTAAACTCACCACTGGTTAATGTCGCGTTAAGCGCAGTCGCTATATAAGGTTGGAACTGAGCCAGTTTTAGTTGCTTAACGGCAATATCAGCGTTAACACTCTGCGCAATCGCGTCAGCCTGTCCTTCAACATTCAGGTCACCTTTGCCGTTGATCGATGCAGACAATGCAAAATCAATTGGTTGTGATAAATCGCTAATGATCTGTTTAGTCGATAAGTTGATTGGTGCAACTTGCCACTTATTCGGCTTTTTGGTTAGCAGGCTTTCTTCAATATTTAGCGCGTACTCTTTAAGCTCAATCCCGCCTAATGTCACCAACCAAGGCTTAGTCGCACTCGCCTGCGCTTCACTATTGGACTTGTCACTTGCCGCTGCTTGCTTTTCAGCCGTTTCTTTGTCGCTAGATGTAGATTGAGCTAAAGATTTTGGCGTAAATATTGTCGCAAGATCGGCACCTTTAGCATCTACTTTCGCAGAGACAGCTAGACCTTGTGAACGTACAGCATCAATCTTAACCTGTTGGCTTTCTGTATCCGCAGCAATTCCCGCAACGACAAAGCTTTTCAGTGACACCACTGATTTACCATTAGCATCAAAGTTCACTTGATTGACTGCCAGTTCACCAGAATGCGTCGACACCGTTAGCGTATCTTGCTCAGGAGTATCACCAATGGTTTGATTCACAACATATTGCGATGCAAAGTTAAACTCACCAGAGGTCAGTTTTGCCGCAAGCTCATGTTCGGCAAAGCGCCAAAGCCTTGGTAATTGAATGTGTTCAATCTCAACATCACCCGATACTCGTAGTGGCTTTAACTGAACTTGACCGCTAAGTGCTAAGCGCGCGGAATCGCTATCAGTAATCGCCACGCTATAGTGGTTCACTTTACTGTCCGCATCTAATAGATTTTGAGTTGCGAACTCACTTAAAGTGACATTAATGTCTGGATACGCCAGTTCTGTATCGGTTACTGCATCGCGAAAATAGACTTCACCACCAGTTAGCGCAGTTTGCTTGATATATACAGGGAAAAGCGGCGCATTTCGGTCGACGACCTCTTCACTCTGCGGCTCACTTTCTTCAACCGCAGAACTGTTTTTTTCTACCGCAGCAAGAATGTCGCTAAAATTAAAAGTGGTTTGCGGAGAATCAGTTAGCCTTTCAATATTAACAAAAGGCTGGTCGAGCTTAATGTACTCTAACTCAAGGTGTCCGTTTAGAATCGACTGCCAAAAGTTAACTTGCAAGGCTGCTTGATTGAATTTAACAAAAGGCTTATCCCCTTCCAAGATCGCAAACTGATCGAGACTCACTTGCAATGTAAAAGGGTTAATCGTCACTTTACCCAATTGAACTGGTCGCTCAATTAAGTTTGAAAGCTGTTTAGGTACCTGCTGCTGCGCAACGTAAGGAACTAAAGCACCAACGAGAGCCGCATACGTTAGATAACCACCAGCGGAATACGTTGCCCAACGAACCGCACGTGGTAACGCTCGAAACTTAGTCACTGCTTGACTGAATTTGCTCGACATTATGACTTCCTACTCCTTCGCCTATATCGAATAATATGCGCATTATACGCTGAACTTATGGTTCGTTTTGTCAGAACAATCTAATTTCGTCCGCTTAGCGCGAATTGGATGTGATTTGGTTCTAGACGATACAAAAAGGCCGTTGTATGAAACTCTAGAGCCTCATGCAACGACCTTTTACTAGTTAAATCTGATAGCTTATTTTTGTAGTTGCTCTTTAGCCGCTTCTACTTTTGCGAAATCAAGACCAAGCTCATCAACTGCTTCTTTGATTAATGCTGGATTTTGCATTACTTGCGCCATCAGCATTTGTAGTTTGTCTTGTGGCAAACCAAGCTGTGCGATTGTCGCCATCGCCGCTAATGGATTTTGTGTCAGCGTTTCAAAAATTGCGCTGATTTGCTCGTCACTGATATTGTTTTCTTTAAGTAACGCGATAATAGGGTTCATCTAAATACCTTTGAATACGATTAACAATTCTTGCCACTATTTTATCATCAACTCAAGCCCTGTCTAACTGCAATGCTGTCATCACAATCTGTTTGGACACTAGTTAAACGACGAGGCATTATCGTAATAAAATTGGCTAGTTAACCAGTTGCTGTTCAACAAGAGAATCTAAAACAACCAGTGCCGCTAAAGAACATACAGCCTTGTCTTGGCTATCAATAAAGCGAAGCTCTTCAATTTCGGCATCGGCGGCTAACTCACCACTAAAATCAGCAAAGTAACAAGTCAATTGAACAGTTACACCACTTGCTTTGCCATCTGCTTGAGCACTATATGTGCCCGCATACTTGATAGAGTCTAACTCTAAGTCAACCGATAGCTCTTCTTTGATTTCACGAACTAAAGCTTGTTCATCACTTTCACCTTGCTCGCGTTTACCGCCTGGAAGGTAAAAAAGTTCCTTTCCTTTTGAGCGTACACCAAGAAACTTTCCATCGCGGATAGTAATCCAAGCGAGTTTATCAATGATTTTATCCATTTATGTGCCTACATCATCTGAAAATGTGGGCGAGATTATAATTGAATTTCCCTTTCCTAGATTATTTTTTTGTTTGGCCTTATCGGCTGATCAGTACGGTCCACTTTTTATAGTTACTTTTCGTGAAAACGTTTTGCTTTTCATAAGCTTATTAACACACAAAATTACTGCTTAATCGGATTTATAAAAATGACACCTTGCAGGATTAAAACAATGTAAGCCCTAATTACACCATATGTAATGCGATATAAGTCGCAAAAAAACACCATTTGAACAATCATTGCCTCACCAAACAGGCCGTCGCTGCATAGCCGACGTTTGGTACATAAATTTTGCGTACAACGTCAAGTTAGGCTGCTTTACTGCTGGCTACCAGCCAGATGAGTGAAGTCTTTTTCATAATATAGCAAGTCTTTGATCTGGCTTTGTTTTAGTCACCTATATTTCCGGCATAGGTGGATGTCGCTAAAACAACGCCAGATCCTTTTTCGATTGCATCATCACTGCAGCGCTACTGTCATTCGTTGCCTGCTAACCTACTTAAGTAACGCTAATCACAAAACTCACTATAAACACTATGCTCTGATATTAATTGGAATATAGTGCGCAAATTGCCCAGCGCACACCTATACCAAAGTAACCTCAAGGTGCTTGGGTATAACCCAAATAATCTTGGAGTAAAAACATTGCTATACATTGGCGAAATTTCCGCATTATCTGCGGCAGCGGTATGGGCTATTGCTACTTGGATTTACGGACAGTTTAGCCACCATTTCTCAGCGCTTCAGCTCAACATTGTTAAAGGTGTCATTGCCTCAGTGATGATGGTTTTAGTGATGCCTGTTGCGGTTACTTTTCCGGATAGCATCGATAACACCCACCTATTTATTCTCGCCATTTCCGGTGTGATTGGAATTGCGATTGGCGACAGTGCCTATTTCGCTTCACTTAAGCGAATTGGCGCGAACAAAACCTTATTGCTTGAATCACTTGCACCACCACTTTCGGGCATATTGGCGCTTGTACTATTGGGAAGCATATTGCCGATGCAAAGTTGGCTTGGCGTTATCATTACAACCGTAGCCGTAACCTTTGTGATCATGCAGCCAAGTGGAAGTGAAGACAAAGCGATCAATTGGTCTGGCATCGGATTTGGTTTACTAGCCAGTACCTGTCAGGCTTCCGGTGTGGTGATATCTCACTATGCGTTAGTCGCTGGTGACTTACCACCACTACTCGGTGCACTTATTCGCTTAACGGTCGGTGTACTTGCGGTAACGTCCATCATCATTTTTGTCGAGAAGCGTCCGTTCGCCAAAATTAAAGAGAACTTCAAGCAACTGACTCAAAAAGCCTTCTTAACGCTACTTTTAGCCATCTTCGTTGGCACCTTCCTAGCGCTCTGGCTGCAACAAGCTGCGTTGAAATATGCAAACCCAGCGATAGCGCAAACCATTATCGCCACCAGCCCCCTATTTATGCTGGTGATAAGTGCCGTCAAAGGTGAGAAGCCAACAGTAAAAAGTGTACTAGGCACACTTATGGCGATTGCGGGCATCTCACTGTTTTTTCTTAATTGATGTTCCAGTTCGCTAAAGTATATCTTCACTCAGTTGCGCGATAATATTGCGCAACTGATGTTGTAAATTGAGCCCGAAGTTAAGTTGATCGCAACGGCTAACTAGCTGTTGCATCCACTCATTACAACTGTCGAAATGACATGGAGTAAGGTCTCCAATCATTAATGACATTGTCATCATTAATGCGTAGTAGTCATGTAACTGACTCGCTTGTTCTCTGTGTCGGGGATACATAAAGCTCTGAGTACTTTGCGACACTTCGCGTTCAACCCAAGGCTCTCCCACCTTTCTCGCATTAGAAAAATCGATTAAGCAAACCCCGCCATCTCGCTTCATTAATACGTTACTCGGCTTAATGTCTCCATGAATAATACCAACACGATGAATAGCCGCTACTTGCTCGATTAGAAGTAATACCAGATGTTCAAACCGACTGTTCGATGAGAGTCCACCTTTAAAGCTACGAATTATCTCGGAAAGCGACTGTCCAGAAATGTAGTCAGTGACAAGTGCAGCTCGATTGCCATCTTTTTCGAAACGGATACAGCGATGGGTATCAATATCTAACAGAGCGACTTTTGACAGCCACAGCGCTTCCCTTTGCAGCAATACTGAATCAACTAATCTGTCTGAATATTTGACCCGAGTACCCAAAGCATCATTTTTCAGCACATACCTATCAGCGATTGGTTCCAAGCCTTGCGTATCAACAAAGTCATTAAGCCAATCGGGAGCGCGATTATCTACAGCCATTCTGGAATTCTTAACTTATTAAAGAAACTACTATCAAACGGCTGACCCACACCATCCGATTTAACAACAAGATTTACCTCATTATCACCGACCTGATAACGCCAGATCATCTCTGACCTTCCGACTTGATCCGAGCCGTGCATTTGGTCAGCGACACGGAACCAACTCCATACCCCTTGTTGCTTGTCTCTTTCGATTGAACCTGAACTATCCTCGAGCAAAATTGCGATGTCTTGAACCTGATTGCTCGGAATTGGCCAAGATTGCTGGCGCCAAAGCTTTGGTCCGTTTCGATACTCAAATAATTTCTCACTACTCATCAAAGAAAAACGAGTCACTACCGGTGACATTTTTACCGCTTTAATCGCAAACTGAAAACCGAGTTTATCGCCTCTAAAAAGTTGTTGTTGAATGCGTGCAACAGCGTCATTAAAGGGCTGATACTGCCATGATAATGACAAATACTGATGTGGAATAAACCCATTGATAAACAGTTCTCTGTCAATGGTAATATCGAGCTGGTTGGCGTACTTTTTTGCAAAGCTATCAAACTCACCATTAGGCTTAAAGAATGCCTCCACATCCGTGAGAGCCGCATCTGTCGTTGACAATGGATCAAATGGGTAATGATCGACCAAACGACTACGATAAAATTGATTCACTTTAGCCCAGTCATGGTTGATCACTTCTCTTACGGCATCTAATGCCAATCCGTTTACGAGACTTGCTTGGTGTTGCATTAACTCAGGTAGCACTGGCACGTTGTAATCATCTGCTGCACTATTGAGTTGGGCGATAGGATTGCTCACATCCGCGTTTTGCAATTGCTCCAAGAAATAGTGCCCTTTAAATTGGATTTCTTTTGACTTCGCAACCCAGTCTCGCAAAGCCATTAAATAACTTGTCGCAATGTCGTAACGACTTTTTCCAGTGTCATTTGCTTTAATTACCGCATGAATATGACGAAATGGATAAGTAATAGATTGAGCGACTTGGTCCATAGCACCACTGCTATTGACCTTGTCAGTTTTGGCAGCTGGAGTCTCAGAACTATCGGCATCACTGCTGCTTTGATCTTGGTGATGTTTTATCTTTCCGACCAAATTGGTATTGTCAGAAACGAGTTGATAAAACTCGAGCAAAGGTGAGAAATTCGCATCAGTTGCCAATGATAGTTGCAACTCACTGCCGCCCCAACTATTCACTTCAGTTAAAGAAATATTTGTCGTCACATCATCCCAGTAGCGAATATAGTCCTTTATATAGCGCTCACGCAGTTGACGATTGATACGGTTCATTTCCGCATCGCCATTGATTCGTCCCATAACGCCTTCGTAAGCTTTAATCGCTTGTGATGCTAATTGAAATCCAGTTTCGTTGCTCAATGCAGCAAAACCATCACTCGTAAAAGCAAACGGGATCAAATAACCACTGAAACCATCACTAAACTGGAATAGTTGTTCAAAACGAGGGTTAAGCTTATCGCGAATATCCACGCGTTTCGAAAACTGGTCATGTTGTAAAATATGTTGATAAAGCAACTCACTGACATCGTTAGTCGATAATGAAGATCTCACGAGCTCAAGTAACTGAGGGTCAAATTCTGGTGGAATCGCGTTTGTGCTTAACACATCTTGCGCAAGTAACTTAAATCTATCGATAAGATCCGCATAGCCACTGCCTTCCTCATTCAACGCGCTAATATAGTAGTCTATGAGAGGCTCTGTTGAATGACGATTCGGATTATATAGAATTTGCTGTAAGTTAAGCAGTTCAAGTGTCTTAACTTTATCGTCCAGTGAGTTGTAAACGAACATATCTTTCATGATGTAGTCTCTCATCAGAGTCAGTAATTCAGATTTCAGTTCTCGGTAGTAGGCTTGACCAACCTCCTTTTTGATACTCGAACTAGGTAGCCAACTTGACGCATACCATGGATGGTTATCTGCAACGTAAAGTTGATTAATTTCTCTTAGCTCGAAAAGACTGAATACAGGGGATGCGAGATCATCAGGCTGAATTTTGTTTACCCTCAAGTTCTCTTTAAAATGCTCAAGCATTAATAGTGCTTTTTGATCAAGTTGCTGTTGGTATAGATAGCCTGCTCTCATCGTTGCGAGGAACCCCAGCAGCAACGCAACTAGACAGACCGCCGTCCCCCACCTAGAAGTGCGATAGCTGAATTCACGCTTCTTATTCACGCCAACCAAAGCCGCTTCTTTAGAAATACACTGAGAGAACAATCCCTTACAAAACAAACTCAAACTCTTGGTCTGACATTCCAAATTAGACACAGATTCGTAGCCGAAATCCGCAGCATGCATGGCAGAAACAATATCAAATGAGCTACCTTCACCACCGGTATTTACCAGAAAATACCCTCGAAAAAATAGTTCAACGTCATCGAGCTGATGCTGGTTAAAAGTAAGCGATAAAAAGTCTTCAATATCATAACGAAGTGCGGATAATTGGAAGATCCCCGCGACCACCGAATCACGATACTCGCTATTTAGTTGATGTTTTAGTGACGAGCCTAAAGAATTGGCAAGCCCCTTAACCAGCCGTTGGTAAGATTGATCAAACCATACTTTTTCATAATGACGACTCTCATCAACATCTCTTAGCGCGCCAAATGGCAAATCACGTTCACTTTCCTCTAGCGGTGAAAACAACTCACACAAGTCCTTGACTTGTGACATGCCCGAAAAGAGACAATAAATTGGTAACACCATACCTGTCGCTCTATTGATCTCCTCCAACATCGAGCGATATTTCTGACTTAATTCTCCTACTGATATCTCCGTGCGATTAATTAGACTGCCAATTGCTATGGTACAGATCGCACCATTAAATACTTGTCTGGCACGCTTTTTATGCATTTGCTCAAACAAAATTTGCGTACTTTTCGTAACACTCTCTTTTGCCAGTGAAACATTAATCGTCGCAATCACTGCCGTTTCAGAGGTCCAAAATTCAACCGCTACGAGCTCGTCAGGTATCTCATCAGATGGTTCAACGCGTTCAAAGCCCATTTGCTGTAATAAAGCTAAATCAGACTCGCGGTTTTCTGTTAAGTGCACGTACCAAGGCAGTGCATAAGGATTACGCGTTAGCTTACTGCTTTTGCGCCAAACAACATTGAACGTTCTCTTTATTTCGTCTAGACGCCAAATGTCGAACTTCTTTTGCTCATCGTTCACTTTTTCACGAGATAAAAAGCGAAAACAGAAATACCAAGATACTGTGAGAAGTAATAGTATCGCCAAAGTTTGCAAAACCACTAACCATGCTGGCTCAACTCTATACCAACCCAATACCCAAAATCCGAACGCTATTAAACAGCAAACTAGCACTGCAAAAAGCCCTGAAAATATACTCTTTTTCTTATTCTTCATCATGAACACAACCTACTGCTTTGCTTTGATGACAAACGCATCATCTATCCCTGCTTTTTTTGCAGTATTGAGAACTTCTTGCGCCTCTCGTGAACTAGAAACATAAGTCGTCACTATGTAAAAATTACCAAGACGTCGAACCTCTGCATTAGGTAATAATCCGCCATTATCAAGTAAAAATTGCTGCGCCGACGATTTAGATGACAGCGTCGCAAGTTGAACTCGCCAGTTCCCTTGTGAATTCGAGCTTGCAATTGCACCAATACCCTTGCTACTAACCGGCTTTAAGTCATCGTCGTTGCTGGTATAGACGTATTCTTGTTCCTGTACGTTAGCTTGTCGATAATACTGCTCCGTAAACGCTGGTAATTGAGAAAACGCTTGGGCGTTTTGCGGAACAATAGCGCTATACCAATAAGCAACAGCTCCCCAACAAACCGTGATTAATGCAGCGAAGAACATCGCGCTACGCTGCAGTTTGATTGGCTTTTGTGGCTTAACAGAACGGGTGGTTGCTGCCGCTATCAGGCGCTCTATGACTAATTTTTTGTCCTTACTCAAAGGACCGCTCTCAGCGCTATCATTATCTATAAAAATGGCTTCTTCCAAGCGTTGTACTAATACGCCTAACAATTCTTTACCATCAACTCGGTATCGACCACGGAAGCCCAACTTGATCATTAAATAAATGAGTTCTATCAAATCCTTTAATAACACCGGTTGCAACAACGCACGCTCAGCGACTAAATAAAATTGTTCTCCACCATTTTTAACCCCAAAAAGTTCACTGACCAAAGTTTGATGTTGCCACCCTGCATCTTCCCCCCAACTTGAGTGAAGAATCTGTTCGTCGAGCATTACCGCGAAAAGAAAACACGCTTTATCGGCAACAGAAGGTGGATAATCTAATTTGGTCACTTTGAATTTTAGGTCAGTTAGCCGTCCTTTAAGCCCGGTTCGAAAGGCAAACATATCGCTGGGGGACTCTAGGCGTTTAACTGAGATAACCAGAGAGAGCAACTCAGAACTCACGCGTAACAAAGGGTTGTCAAACAACATGTTGTCACGCTGAGCAAGGTCATAGCGTGCTTGGTTTTTTATTGCATTGAGGCTATTTAAACGCAGCGTTCCCGATACTTGCGCCTCTTCAGACCGCGTTTTAACTTGGATAGGAACAGTGACTTCATCAAGTAAATCATTCATAGCATTACCCTAGCGCGTAAAGCTTAAGTGCCAAATCTGGAATACGACTATCAACATGAAGCGCAATCGGCTCTCGTTTCGCTTTTAGCTGTTGCCAATAGTCATGTGCAATATCGATTTCAAAATATGACAGTTCTGCTTGCGCCTTAAGTTCTGACGGCGCAACAGGTAAGGCATTGATTGTTACTCCAGACTGACCATTGCGAACTAGATCGGCAATCAAGCTAATACCAGCTAAGGTACAAGCGCTTGGGAATATATTTGCTGACGTCGAAGCGCCAATTGACGACTTAACGGACAAGACGAGGCGTCGATCTTCCATTTGGCTCAACTCAGGGATCGACAAGCGTAATAAACGACGTTTTTCAAACAGATTGGTGTCCCAAGAAAACTCCGTCACTTTATCACTTTGCACCATGGACAACTTATCGCGAAGGCTTGCAAATAAAGGCGCAAATGCTAGATGTAATTTATCTTTATTTAACACAGCGTGTTCTAGGCGTCCTAACGCAGGAGTGAAACTATCAAGCTCTGAAGAAAAACAGACCAGCTTTTCATAAAAAACTTCAACATTTGTATAGGGTTGCTCAGCGAGCAATATGAGCTGTGGTAACCAGCGGTTTAGAGTTTGCAGCCATAAAAATTCTCGCATTAAACTCAAATCACTTTTTGTCTGCTCACCGATACCAATGCGTTCGATAACAGTCTTAGCTCTCGCTTCGACGAGTATCAAAAGTTCCTTTAAGCGGTCTTTTAAAAGTGAAGATGCGCCATATTGCAGACATGCAGGAATAAACCCTTTGTCCAATACAACCTCGCCATCATCTCGTCGCTCCAGTACCTTGGCGATAGGTAAAACAACCAAACCGTTACAATCTTCTCCTTCAAGCAACAGTCGTACATTGGCCTCAGCTAAAGTAGCCTTAATCCCACTTTGCTCAGCATCAGTTGCATCAAACAAATTATGTTCTGCTAGTGCGTAACGTTTTAACTCTTCTCGAGTTCCGTATTCATTCTCACCTTCCATCGATAAAGGCAGTGCTAAATAGAGTACTTTGTTAATCGTGTTTTCCGGCACTTCGATAATCAATTCTCGCGAGCAATCAAACAGTGTCCCATCTTGAAACACACCGCTACAATGCACGACACTAAACTTGCCCAATTTCAGATAAGTCAACTCGGTCTCTAATTGAGCAACACCGTAACTCGCACCGTTAGCGGTTAAATCGATAAACTTTTGGATGTATTGGGTTGTGTATCTTTCTGCTTGTTGGAAGTGTTGAGGAGCAACAAACATCCCCTCCTTCCAAACTACTTTTCTCTGATGTTTCATACGGGTCTCCTTACCACCATGAACTATCAACTGGCTGAGAAATCTCAATCTTTGCTTGAGAAACGGTAATGACGACAGGGCTATCTTCCGGTTCCTCGACTAACGCTACTGACGCCTTAGTTGTCGCAACTTCATAATTGGCAAACTCTGCAAAGACAGCGAGAAACTTTGTCTCTTGCTGCACTTCTATCGTGAAGGACCGCCTCTCTCCCGGTAGTACTGGCGACAATATTTTGCTGTCCACCATCGAGCTTGCTAACACGCTATCACCCGATTCATAAATAGTGACAAAATCAGCTTGTTCAAATGTGCCAACATCTCGTAATTGATAGAGCCGAACAATAACAGGACGAGCAAGCTCATCTTCAAACTTATTGATTTCATCTTGAGCTAATAAATTTACAGTAACCGGGATCGAAGGTTGGAAGACCACATCATCGCTAGAGCTACATGCCATTAAACCTGCCGCTAAAAACGCCGAGCAAAAACCACGCAAAGCAATGTTTTTCATCGCTACTTCTCCCTCAGTTCATCCATTAGCAGAGCCGTAAACTGTCGTTTAAACTCCTTTTTCTTCTGCTTACGCATGAATTGTTTCTTATAGAGCGACCAATATTTTTTGTCCTTATTTCCCCAACCCGAGATATAGTCATTGAATTCATCTTCGAGTGCTTGAGGATTAAACTCATCTAAGAACTTATCGAGCGTGACCTCAATACAGGAAAACAGTCTTTCACGATCAATTGCGGCGCCTAAAGCGGTTTGCTGATGCTCGACTAACTGAGTCAACCTCGCAATACTCGTATCAAGTTTCTGGACTTGTGAGCGATTAGCCAATGTCAGTGCGTTCTCATCAGATTTTTCATTCTCTTTCTCTGTACGCTCACTGAACATAATGACATCACCTTGAGGCGTAGGCTCATCCTCGACCATCGATAGCACATCACCATCATCAAACGGGTCATAAGCGTAGAGATCCTCTCCCATCGCATTGGCGTGTGAAAAGGCAAAATCCTCGGGCTCACTTTCATGCTCTGCCGCTGATATTTCATTCACGCTAAAAAATGCTTCAGTGGGCTCTTCCATTACACTTTCGAAATCAAACGACTGTGAGCTATCTCTTAGGTTAGTTGAACGACTTGAACTGTCCTGGTGATTAGAACCGGAACTGAATAATTCATCCATGTTACTGACTAACATCAGATAACCACCAATGCGTATATTGTCGCCATCATTCAGTTTGACTGATTGACCCTGTCCTAAGTCTACGCCATTAACCTGACAGCCATTCACACTGCGATCAGTCACTTGAAAACCGCCTACTTTTAAAGGCGTAATTTCAATGTGTACACGCGATAAAGTACAACTGTGATCAGGCAGTTGCACTGTACATTCATAAGAGCGACCAATCGTGCCGCCACTATTTGGCAAGGTGATCTGTCGACTCACTACTTGTTCGTTGTCGGGTAATTCAATTAACTGCAGGCTTATATTCATGGTATTCCCTTACCTTTACTTCAATAACACTTACGCAAGGAAGCGTTAAATTTATCTAGGAAACCCGGTGATTCACGTAAAAACTCATTGGAAAAGTGAACCATCAAATCTTGCTTTTTCACCCGAATACGCTGGAAATAATCCATGGGTATATCGGCTTTTTTCATTGACTCTTCGAATACCAATTCATATTCGTATGCGACGTCGAGATCCCCTTTCCACAGCATCTGCAGTAGAGAATCCGCATCTCTTGGTTTTCTAATGACATTAAAGCCATCTCGCTTTAGAGATAACCACTTATTGGTATTAAACTTGGCACCATACCTTAGGCTGTACTTTGTGGTTTCATCATTCACGTCAGCGTAGACGTTAGGGGCGATAAACCAAGCTAGGTTTTCTGACACCACTGGATAAGAAGCCGTCGCATACGAAGCTCGACGTCCATTCGCTGAGCCAGAAAAGAAACCATCCATCTCTCCAGTCTCAACCATGAGTTGTGCCTTATCCCATCTCATTACCCTGATTTCGTATGGCTGTGAGATATTTTTCAACGCACACTTAACGCGTTCAACAGCAACGCCGCCAATCGACCCATTGCTGTCGACGGTCTGATATGGCGTCCAAATTTGAGTGGCTAACGTCACTCGGTCATCAGCAAACGAGCTCAAAGAAAACAGCATGATTGCGCCCCCATACACACCATGCCGAACGCTTTGTTTTACCTTGCCTCTGAATTTTTGGAACACCACACTCATACCGACACCTCAACGTATTCGCTCATCAAGTTATATCTACGACCAACTCACCGCTAGCCGGATTCGTGGTCACGGACACTCGACTGACACTTAAACCTTGACTGAGTCGATGTATGCAATTCACGGCCAGCTTAGGCATTAACGAACGATTAATTATTTGTTCAATGGCTCGTCCGCCCGTCGTAGGATCGGTATTGCGGCTCACAACAAAATCGATGAACTGCTCGTCCCACTCAAACTCTGCCTTGTATTTCTCTGCCAATTTTTTCGCGATACGGTTTAAGCTGATTTCAGCAATCTGACTCAACTCTTCGCGATTTAAAGGGTAATAAGGCACGATGGTGGTTCTTCCTAAAAACGCAGGTTTAAAATATTGCTGCAGTGCTGGTCTAATCTGCTCCAGTAGGGTGTCGTTTTCTAGTCGCTGATCATTGTCACCACAAATATCCACTATCGCTTGATCGGCTGCGTTTGATGTCATAATGATGATGGTATTTTTAAAGTCTACGGTACGCCCTTCACTGTCTTTGATATGCCCTTTGTCAAAGATTTGGTAGAAGAGGTCATGAACACCTTGATGCGCCTTTTCCATCTCGTCCAATAACAATACTGAATAGGGATTGCGACGAATGGCTTCTGTTAGCACACCACCCTCACCGAAACCGACATAACCCGCAGGCGAGCCCAAAAGCATTGAAATTTTGTGCTCTTCCTTAAATTCTGTCATGTTGATCACCGTAAGGTTGTCACCACCACCGAACACTTCATCGGCCAATGCCATGGCTGTTTCAGTTTTCCCCACACCGCTAGGACCACACATCAAGAAGACGCCAACAGGCTTACGACTGTCAGTTAAACCAGCGCGGGATATCTGAATACTTTTTACCAACTCGCGGATTGCGACGTCTTGCCCTATAACCCTCTTATGGAGCGCATCTTCGAGAGAGAGAAGCTTCGCAACCTCTTCTTGAACCATGTTACCTGCCGGTATACCGGTCCAGTTTTCAATGACAGTCGCAATCACTTGCTCATCCACAACGGGGAATACTAGCGGAGATTCACCCTGGATACTTCTCAGCTCACTCATAGCATGAGTCAGCTTCTGTTGACTCTCTGTATCTATTGCATTCTCTTGCCGTGCCTGTTCAATCACGTCACACAAGTTAGTCACAACGCTGACAAGCTCACGCTCTTGCTCCCACTGAATATTGAGCGCAGCCAATTCTTTTTGTCGCTGTTCAATTTTCTGCTTTAAGCTATCTTGATCTTGAGCCTTATCGACAAATACCGCGCCTTCCGCGTCAACTGCGTTTAATTCGTTTTGCAGATAACCAATACTCTGCTCCAAAGACTCTATGGACTCAGGTTTCGCTCCTTGAGTTAAGGCGATACGCGCACATGCGGTATCCAACAAGCTAATCGCCTTATCGGGAAGTTGGCGCGATGGCAAATAACGAATCGATAAGTTAACGGCCGCGTCTATCGCATCCTCGAGAATAAACACGCCATGGTGACCGCGTAACGCTTCACCAACACCACGCAGAATCTGTTTGGCGTCTTCTGCATTTGGCTCTTCGACACTAATCACTTGAAAACGACGGGTTAACGCGGGATCTTTCTCAAAATATTTCTTGTATTCCGCCCAAGTCGTCGCCGCAATGGTGCGAAACTCGCCACGAGCCAACGCCGGCTTAAGTAAGTTCGCCGCGTCATTTTGCCCTGCAGTGCCACCAGCACCAATCAGTGTATGAGCCTCATCAATAAACACTATAATCGGCGTCTGAGCATTTTTTACTTCGTTGATCACGTCTTTTAGGCGATTTTCAAACTCACCTTTGATACTCGCACCTGCTTGAAGTAGACCCAGATCCAACGTATGAATTTCTACCCCCTGAATTGAAGGAGGTACCTGTCCTGACACTATGCTATGCGCCAAACCCTCTACAACTGCGGTTTTTCCGACTCCTGGTTCACCAACTAGAATCGGGTTGTTTTGGCGTTTGCGGCAGAGTATATCGATCGCCATTCTGACTTCGGTGCTACGTCCTAGTACCGGGTCTAATTCACCATCGCGTGCTTGTTGAGTTAAATTAATCGTGTATTTCTCTAATGCACCACCGGTAATTTGAGCGTTAGACCCTGAATTTTGTGCGCCATTTGACGTTTTGACGCTCTGTTTTATTGCTGATATATGCGAGACCAGCGCTTCAATTGAAACGTGTTCGAGTGATGCTAGCGACAACGCTTTCATTCCCAAGTTATCAGATTGAATCAGCGCCAGCAGCAGGTGAAGACTGGTAATTTCCTGATGCCCGAAATTGACTGAAGCTTGCATCCAAGCCCTTTCCATAAGTTCGCTCAATGCTCGACTAATTGTCGGTTGTGCATTTGAACCATTTCTGAGCCTAGTGATTCGCTCCGTCAGTTCTTTTAATAGAAGGTTGCTATCAACATTCTGGCTGTCGATAAAACCTTTTAGATAACTTTCATTACTCGACAATAACTGTACAAACCAATGTTCAATTTCTATCGCAACAACGGTTTGAGCCATTGCTGCTCCAGCGGCTTCCTCTAGTGCAGCTCTGACCGGTTCATCTAGCTTGGAAACTAGATTGCCTAGCTTTACTTGTGACATCAAACTTTCTCCTGTTGAATGAGTATCTTGCGAAATTCCGATTTCCGCTTTTTCGGCGCTAGGCAGTTTGCTTCTCCTAGTCTTAAGCCGCTTTTAGAATTTGAAATTTTAGGTTCATCAATAAAGTCTCGCTTCACGTACATATAGAGTTTTATATCTAGACTCTCGCGTAAATAGGCTTGAACTAATGACTTCATCGATTGTGCGAAATGGGGGTTGTTTAATAACCCGAGATATTCAGAACGTGTTTGCGGTGTAATATTGATTTCTAATGCTTTGAATCTTTGTACGCCTGTTGAACCGAGCCAAAAACCTTGACCAAGCCGCTGATTCTGTCCTTTAAACTCACCAAGCTTGGATTGATACTGGCTGTTAATTCGATAAAAAGATGCGGCTGACACCACGGGGGTGACTACGAGAGAGAAGTAATCGCTTAAAAGCCGCTTTAAACCGTTTAAACTGCGACTTTTATTTCCTAAAGCCAACCCATGCCTTAGCATAGATGGCTCTATTTTATCTCTATTGGCACCCGGCAAAGCGAACATACAAGCAATAGCGGCTTGTTGTGATAATCGCCCTAGTGCTTGATTCGTGTTTTCATCTCGTTCTTGTTTCAACATCAAGCTGCGGTTCGTTTCGACAAATGCCCTTAGTTCAAAATAGCGATGATTAAACACATCTATGAACTTTTGCAGCGCATTGTCATCTTGGTGAAGGCTATTCAGAAGCTCTGCATACAAATAGTCAGGGATAACCCCTTTCGCCCCAACCAGAGCCTCGAGACCAAGCTTTATGCGCACTCGGTCATCTTCTAACCGAACACTGGTCACATCCGCAGGGCTACCTTCTGGCATTATTTCTGGTGTTAGCGAGATTCGCTTACCATTGACGATGTTCATCGCCTGTAACAACCTAATTACCTGAACAAAATCAAACGCATTAGGTTGATTAACTAACCTATTTTGAACGGTCTCGTCGATCATATACATAATTGACTCCCGTGCACCTTCTCAAACTCAATGCCTGGACTATCGCTACCAAACCTCTGTACCGAAAGTTGTACAAAACGATCGAAGCTACAATATTGAGTAAAAACTGCATTCAGAACTTGGGCAAACACAGCAAAATCAACGCCTAGTACTTCATCATCAATGATCACTTCTATTTCAGTACCTGACGCAAAAATACTTTGACCAGAGATGGTAATAGGTGCGACTAAGTGACGATATGAGACAGTTTTAATCGCATAGGCTTGAGGACACTGGATAGCATTACAACTTAAACGCAACACATCTTGTAAAGCGAGTGTTGGTTCATCTGTTTGTACTAACGTGGCAAAATTAGCATTTAGAATTGCGAGAAAACGCCAAGTCAATTGATTATCTAAAGCAGGATATAGTGGTGCAGTTGGTGTCTTAATCACCTTAAATTTGCCAGGTAACGCCACAGAAGCCATTGATTCAGCCTCACTAGAGGTTGGTATCAAACAAGGGTTTCGACCATTGCAAAGTAATAATTGCGTTGATAACACCACCGCTTCTTGTTCATTGGTTAACTGAGGGTAACTCACCGATAAACTCAGACATCGACGACCTTTATGATCCCAATGCTGACTGCTTTGCCATTGCGGTGCATCACTGTCAGACCAGTAGCCACTTTCATATATCGGCGTTAATGGTACTTCACCTGTCGATAGTACTTCACTGACCGTTTCTACAGATACCACCGTGTACAAATCATGATCCTGAGCGTCAGCAATCACTGGGATAGATAACTTGGTAAAATCGTAACGGAGTGGTTCTCCACGACGGCGAAATAAGTTCAAAGCTGGTACCGTGTTGAGTAACAGTACACTAGGATCAAATAGGCTTAGGTACTCTACCGGAAGCTGGTATACAAACAGTGTTAGCGTTACTTCGTTACAGTCAAACTGTTTCAGCTCCTCACCCAATCCATCAATACGCATAAATGCGGCCTTGTCCGAATACGCGAAATAATCTCTCAAAATATCAAAGCCCGTTAGGTGACCGTCATAAGTAGGTAACCAATTGAAGTCAGCATCAGCAATCCGACTTCTTAAACGCTTAGGCGAAATAGACAGTTGCTGTTCACCACTACCAAGAGCGATCGCATCAGTATTCAGCAACAACAGATCAATAAGACCTCTCGAGCTACTTTCAAAACCACGCACATAAAAATCAAAATGATCAATGTCCATCTCACTAAAAGAGATATCTGGATCATTGCACTTAAGCCGCACTTGAATGGCAGACTCCGAGCGACGCAATGTACTCGGTGTAGGAAAGTTAAACGGGGCAGTCGAAGCCGAGATATCCGCAATGTGGAAAGGCTCTACATTTAGATCATCGGCAAAGGTGAACATTGACTCCACGTCGTCGTGAGTAACGGCCAGTTCAGCCCCCTTTTTCAGTTCTATTGAACTGGTTGCGGCTTCAAGATCGAGCTCAAGGCTAAAGGGCGTATAGCTAGGAATGATCTGCAGATAGCCCGGATAAACGATATTAATCAGATCTTGCAAAATCTCAGGAAACTGTTCATCCAAGCGCTTTTCTGTCTTGGCATTTAACAACGCCGCAGCCTCAATAAAGCGGCGAATATTTGGGTCTTCTTGCTCATTTTGATTCAAACGCATAGAAGCCGCATGCTCAGGATATTCGCGGCTAAACTCGCTTAGCGCACCTCGAAGACTGGCTAACTCACGCTCGAAATAGCTTAACAGTTGATCAGACAACTTCCTGTCCCTCCATCGTCGCTAACTGATTAGACAAATTAAGATTTGAGTCAAAAAGGAAAACATGTTCGCCCTTTTTTGTTTCCACTTTGGCCATGATAGAGAAGCAAATAGCATTTTTAGTTGAATCACCCTCTTGAACAAACACGCTGACATCCGATAGACGTGGTTCAAATGCTTTGATCATTCGCTCTAAAGAGCGAGAAAATTGGTCTTGGTCTATTTGGCTGCTCAAGCTTTGAGAATTATCTAGTCCAAAACAGTACAATGAATTTTGTACTTCTGGGAACGCATTCGGAACTGCACGCATTGGTGCTTCTGAGTTAAGTAATGTCGTAAGTTGATAGTGAATCGACTCCAACAAGTCATCACCATCTCCAGAAATGGTTTGTTTGTTAATGAACGTCTTCCAAAACATCACGCGTACGCCCTCGATGAAAACAATGATTCTTCCGTTCCAAGGTCTGTTGAAAGCAAGACTTCCCCACACACGTTGTCAAATTGATACTGTGGTTGAATTAATACATTGCAGACATATCGATCGTTTTCACCTTGAACCTGTTTAACTTCCACTCGGCTTTTACTCAGCGGATATTTAGCCATTGTTGCTTCGTCTGCGTTGAACAGATTGCTGGTATACTTCTGTAACCAATCGTTTAGATACCGTTCACACTCGTCGGCACTTTGAAAGTTGCCAATCATGCTTCTAATCTGCACCTTAATAAAATGGGCGATGCGACAAATCATCAATGTGGTTTGCACTTGTCCGGCAACCAACTCTTGATCATTTTTTGCTTTATCCCACACTGAACGGTTGCCACGGAAGAAGTACTTGTCCGTTGTTGCGCTGTAACACAGAGGAATAAAGCCTTGCTCAGCGTAGAAATTTCCCATTTCCGTATACAAATGAAGCTCGCATACTGGATGGAAGGTAGCGGCAGTACCCGCGCCATTGAGGGGCACATTAACCAAAGCGCCCATTAACTTGTCTTGCCAGCGTGATTTCATAAAACCAAACCAATTGATTCGGTTAAATTCGCGGATAGCGGTAGACGCAAATAAAGTAGCGGCGCTTCCCCAAAGCCCCCTAGGTTTGATAGGCGATTCGGAAAACATTATGTAACGAGAAGAGTGAATATCGTAGGCATCACGTAAACGGATGCGAGGCATCGCTAAGCCAATGAATCTTGCTTGGCTTAATCTGCGTAATCTTTGCCAGTCCGTATAATCCGGGCCATTGAGAATTTTTTCAATCCTGCGAATGTCGGACAACCAATCGGCACCAGTTTCACCAAAAAAAGTCTCATCTGGCGAAAGTATAAATGGACATAAGCACAGCTCACCCAAACTGGCTAACAGTTCCGCCGTATACAAATCATCATAGTCAGAATCGAGGCTCATCGAGATAGCATGATCGACCACTATCATGCCAAATGGCTGCCCTCCTGACGTATTCAACTCTCGGTTGGCAATTACGTTATAGAGTGCGGTGCGTTTTAACGATACCGCGGTATTAAGCTCATGAGAAAGATCATCCCACGAGACATCCAATAGTTTCACTTTTACTTTTTGATAGTTGACCGGGAGTTTAGTCAGAGTTTCGACGCCTCTCCAAGTCGACTCTAGCTGACTAAAACTGGGATGATGGATGATATTAGAGAGCTGCGAAGAAATTCTTCGGTCGATCTCTACGATCAACCGAGTCAATCCAGCAATAAGAAGCGCCTCATCTTTAAGCAAATTCTCATCAAACTGTACCAGTAAAGATAAAGCGTCTTTAATAAACGATTCATCTGCGCTGTTTAATTGGCAAAATTCCTTTTGCAGCTTCTGGTCAAACATCCATTATCCCATTTCAGTTTTCTCTGACGTTAGTATTACTAGCCAGGGATTTTAGTCACCATACGTACTGAAGTAGTCAGTTCTTCAAGTTGTAGCCACGGTCTTAAGTGCGCAACTGCGGAGTACGCTCCTGGTTTTCCTGGTTGCTCAACAACCTGAATTTGCGACTCACAAAGCGGTGTCTTCGAGCGTTCAGCATTACCAACTGCGCCTGAGTTTGTGTACTGATCAATCCACGTTTGCAACTGCTTTTGCACATCATTCGCTTCAAGGTTAGAACCTAGCATGTCACGGCCCATCACTTTTAAGTAATGAGCAATGCGGCTACTCGCCATGATGTAAGGTAGACGCGCAGAGATTGCAGCATTGCTAGTAGCGTCAGGATCCGTGTATATCTTCGGCTTTTGCGTAGTTTGGCTGCCGATAAACACGCCATAGTTGGTGTTTTTATAGTGCACCAACGGCAAGAACCCAAGATCACTCAGCTCTTTCTCACGCTCATCAGTCAGATTGACTTCGATTGGACACTGCTGCTGAATATCGCCCGCTTCAGACTTGTATGTTAGGTTCGGTAAGTTCTCAACTTTACCGCCATTGTCTAAACCGCGAACGGCCGTACACCAACCAAATGCCGTATGAGCTTGAGTCATCTTCAGGCCAAACTCAAACGCGGCATTTGACCACACTAACTCTGAGTTATCTGCTGGTTTAGGATTACCGTCTGCGTCGGTATTTAACTCTTCATAGTTAAACGCATTGGTCGATAGACCATTTGCTCCATAAGGTAAACGAGCAAGAGTTTGTGGCATCGTCAGAACGACGTAACGAGCGTCATCACTCTCACGGAAAGCATTCCACGAAGCATATGCCGGAGAATCAAAGCCCGCAGCAACAGGTTTACCTTCATCAAAGGTCTCAAACGAATCAAATTCAAACATCTGCGGGCTCGCTGCAGCCACAAAAGGGGCATGGCTAGCGGCGGCTGTTTCGCCCATGTAACGCAGCAGAGCGACATCTTCATCACGATGAGAGAAAGAATAGTCACCAATTAATGCGCCGTAGGGCTCACCACCCGCGGTGCCAAATTCTTTTTGATACAATGCATCAAAAAGTGGACTACGATCTACCGCTGGCGCATCCTCAAATTGTTCAATTAGTTCATCTTTGCTGAAATCAACCAGTTTGATTTTGAGCGAGCGTCCGGTTTCACTCTCGCGAACCAATTTATTCAGCCCTCTCCATGAGCCTTCAAGACGCTGGAACTCATCATTTTGCATTACTTTGGAAAGCTGCTTCGACATTTGCTGATCGATTTGAGCTATCGCATTCTCGATCGTTTTTGAAACGTTCTTGTCCCAAGTTACCGTTCCGGTCAATGCTTGCTCTGCTAACACAGAAAACAGCTCTTTTGTCGTATCGGCCGGAGTTTGAGACGTCGCCGCAATTGCTCGGTCAAGGACGCTACCTGAAGAAGCTTCAGCGGTTGCGCCGACTTGGCTTTCTAATTCAGAACTCATTACTCACCTCCCTTGCTATCAACACCAAGCTCGCTCGATAGAGCGTTAATTTGGTCAGCACTCTGCAGTACTTCTTTGAGCAGTTTCTCCAAATCACGAGAACGATCCGCTTTAGAGAGCAATGTTTTCAATTGCTGGCGCGTCTCTGCTAACTTTTTCAATGGTTCTATTTGCTCAACCAGCGAGTCAGGTTCAAAGTCTTTCATTGAAGAAAAAGATAACGCCGCTTCAAATTGGCTATCGTCATCTTGCAAAGTATTATCTACTTTCAATTTCAGCTCTGGACCTACACGCTTTAAAACCGTATCAAAGTTGTCTTTGTCGATTTGATAAAACGTTCTTTCTTCAAGATCTTCACGATCTTCCTTATGAGCGGAAAAATCACCGATAACGCCAACAACAAATGGCAGTTCTTTGTTTTCAACTGCACCATTGGTCTCTACGTCATAGGTAATGCTTACCCTATTTTTACTTACACGTTTGTGTTGCGAATTTAAAGCCACGTCACTTCTCCCTGTTAATCACATTAAGCCGCTTTAGACTCAAGCTTGCCTGTTGTGCAATCAAACTTAACGGTGTCGCCTTTTTCAATTTTGCCGCCATCACCCTCTTGGTAATAAACCTTAGTTAGCGTGGTGTAGGTCAGTGAAAAATCCTCAGTTGGTAATTGGCCATCGCTGCCTGAAATGTTGTAGCTCGCGATTCGGGCTTTATCTAAAGTCAGTACGAGGTAAGGATCGGCACCGGCACCATCACGTGATGGCTTCGTTAGCAGAATCTCGACAGTTTTGCCTTCTGCTCCCGGAGCAAATAGGAACGTCGTCAAGTGCGGAGATGCGCCATCAGAAGTGCGATTAATAGTAATTGCATCCAAAGAGACCATACCTTTATCTGCATTATTTGCATTACCAACATCTACCGCGACACCTCGGTTCGCGCCCCAACTCATATTGTCAATCGCGAAAAAGCCTTTCTTACCGCCAATATCACCAATCGTTGCAGCACCCTTAATGTCGTTAAGACCATCAATTCGCATAAAAATAGAAGCCATGATTTTTCCCTTTTATATCAGTAGTCATATGTGACTGTTTGTAACGATTACCACTCAATATTGGATAGTCCGGGATCGGTATTGCTATCCTTTGTTGTGGTATCTTCCTGTTGCTTTACTTCTTCCTGAACTAAATCTAAAGGCGTTACAGCTTGAGTAGCGACAACATTGGCGTGATTTGCTTTATGCTCCGCACTCTCTAGCCCTGCTAGATGTTCAATTCTTTGGTGGACAGCGCTATTGTCGCCAACCAACTCTTCAAGTAACTCTGGTAATGACATCCCTCCCCAACGTATCGCCCGTTTCAGCAGTAAGTAGATCGGGCTATGTGGTTCATGTTGTAAAAAGTAATCTGCAATGAGCTGTAAATTAGCGAGAGCTTGATCTCTGCTTTCAATGGTCGAAGCCAGCGAAACCGTCGCATGGTTGGAACTCGCCGCCACAGATAAAGATGGAATAGCGTTGCTCTGGGTCTGAACATGTTGTTCAATTTTCGCCTCGGGGGGAGGCTCACTCGTGGACACCACGTCCTGCGATTCTAAAGACGCTGTTTCTGTTTTTGCATCCAATGGCCACTGACTAAACTGCTCTCCAACTAAATATCGTAGCGCGGCGATCAACCTATCTAATGATTCTTTTACAAAACGAAATGTAATGGTGTTGGCACCCGCTTCTCTGCACTTTGTAGAGAGTATATTGTCGAGATTTTCTAACGAATTCCGAGCACTTCCTAAGGCAACAATTCGTTGTTCTACTTGCTCTTTCTCATGACCATACGCAATTAGAGCTTCATCCTTTAGCTTGCTCAGGGTTCCTTCTTTTTCCGCTTTATAAAATCGTCCAAAATCGATATCACCCACCAGCGGCAACATTTGTAGCGGCATATAAAGCAAACCACTTTCCGCTGTATCGCCAACCAATTGCAATAACGGCTTAACGCGATGTTCAATGATCTCAACTGCCTGTGCGTGTTCACTCTCACCTTTGCGCTTTTTCTCAGGTAGCGTTGGATGCAACGTATCCCAAAATCTATCAACCACCGCTTCCATTGTCGCCAGAGCAGAGGCGAGATTAGTTAAGGGTTGCGTTGTAAATAGCTGAGACACGGTAAACCAACTAAAAATCTCCAGATCTTTAGACGTGGTTGCCAAACATAAATGGCAAGATTCCGATAGTTTGTTCCAATTTAGGCTATTTGCATTCACTAACTCGGCATCTTCTAATGCATCCGGAACTTCCACTAATTGACGAAAGGAAGATTGCGCCATATTGAACTCATTACGATAACCCCGAAACAAAGAACGGTTATCTTTTAGATACTCACCACTCGGAGACACTTCAGAGATAGGTGAGAGCAAGTCATTAAACATCTTGTCCTCTCCTAAAATGCTTTTCACCATGCCAATTGGCAGCGGTGCCTGTTACTCCAGGTTTGTTTTGTGATTTGGTAAAGTTTTCCCAAATAAACCCGGCTAAACGGTGGATTGCCCAAGCTTGTGCAGGCCCAGAGTCCTGATTACCTTGTTTCTTAAAATCGTATGCGCCACATTGTATAACTAGTGGCTTTACCCCATTTTTGTAGTTGTAATGCTCCGAACTGGGGAGTTTCTCACACTCTTTTGCGGTAGGAAGTTTGAGTTTGCTTGAAATGAGCTTGGAAATGATGTTGGTTGCCAACAAAATTTCTTGATCGCCACAGGCAATGCTTCGGCAATGGGTAACCGCTGTTCTGAGCTTATTGCCAACCTTACCCTTGATAGCACCAGGAACGGTAATCACACACTTTGGGTCATTCCATTTAAAGGTGTTTTCACCATCCAAGCGAGCAAGTCTCGACAAGTTATAGAAAGCATGACCATAAGTTTTACCCCAAGCCATCTGGCTAACGTTTAGCTGCAACTCAACAATATGGGGAATTTTCTGCTTAGCCGTCTGGGTATTGTTTACCTTTGTCGAAAAATCAATCTCGACTTGGAGGAAAAACTTCACATCCTTATATTCATCTTCAATACCCAGCGCCCACAAGTCTTTCACGGCATCATTCTCTTTGCCGTCGAGTGCTAAATACTCTTGCGTAGTAAATATATAATTTCGAAATGCAAGCATCTGCGCGATGGTGCTAAACACAATCGTAGCGCGCGCAATATCTTTAACTTCCAAAGGTTTTTTAACACCTGAGGTTTTATCACTTTGTGGGTTATCCCAATCACTGATCCCACACTTGGCGGCAATACGCTCACGCGTTTTGAGTGGACCACGATTATAAGAAATTGCCTTACCACTCTCGTTATTTACTTTCCGTGATAACTGCTTCATAAAGTCGTGAAGTTTCTTGTTTGCCAACTTTGCCTGTTCGACCAACTCTTCGATTTGCTCACGTTTATGGTCGTTATCATGAAACGTGGTTTGAGATATTTTGTTTTCAATAGTGTAAGTTGGCATCGTTCCCTCCCATCAACTCTAACTATGTAAGTCCGTTTATCCGCCAATCTGCACTGTAGGAGCGCCGACAACGATACTACCGCCATGTGCCGTTGTGTCTCCCATGCGCGCAGCTGGAGTACTATTAATCAACACGGTTGAACTGCCTTTAACGATGGTATCTGGCGGTCCAACACAAACGAGTGAGTCGCCCATTTTTGCAGCAGGTAAACCGCAGATAAGTACGTTAACTGCTCCCGGCCCAACGATTGGCCCACCAACGTGAGGAATAGGTGGCGTCCCCGGCGTCTGCATCGGGCACGTATGCATGTCTGTTAATCGCGCGGCACAAGGCATTCGCTTTCCTCCAGAGTCTTCATTCCCGAGCCACCGTTGGCAATGTCGATAGCCATTTCAAATACCCGCTTGTAATACGCTTTGTATCCAGACCATTCTGGCAGTGCCGCAGCGGTATTCACCGCACCACCAACCGCTTTGGCATAGAGATGATCAGCAGGCATGACCACCGGATTATCAATCGGTGCAATGCTTCCATGACCACTCCAAAACACGGCCCGGCCGACCCACTTTGCACAGCTCTCGTTGGGTAACGGTTCGATCTTTATTTCCAGTGTCCTACGCATCGCCTCATTTGGTTGCTTAACCCAATTTGCGCTCTCGCTAATCACTTGGTTCTCTAGCGACGACAAATCCTGTTTTCTCAGTCCTACTGACTGCGTTGCCCACCAGATAGATTCACGCATAGGTAAGGCATGAGCGAAAAAATTGGCTAGATCGATGTACAAAGCGCGTTTTTCAAGAGTAGCTATCACCGCTGCTGGTGAGCTGTTGGTCTCAATAAGCGGTTTAGCGTCGTCTGACAACTCGAAACGACTGAGGATCTTTTGAGAATTTTGATACGGTATTTTTTTCATTAGTTCACCATCAAAATTGTGCCTTTAATCGCCGTCTGCCCCGACGAACTGACTTCCGAACTTGCGGCGCCAGATAACTTAGCGCTCACATCCCCTTTCACTTCCGCATTCAACCCTTGTAATTTTGCTCCTGTGCTTCCTTTGGCGGCAAAGCTAGTAGAGGCACTTAAAGCCATTGAAGTGCCTGCTTTTGCACTTAATGAACCGTCAGAAGAAATACTCACTGAACTGCCAGATTGTGAAAGGCTGCCACCATCGATAGCGACTTTAGAGCTTCCGCTAACACTAACTGTCCCACTCGCTATTTCTATCTTGTCGCTTGTAACCACGATTTTGCTGCTACCCACTTTCAGAGTAAGAGTATCCTCGGCCGTAATGGTTATCTCCTTTGCGGTTTGCGAAATCGACTCTTTCGCGGATAGGCCGTAAGTTTTGTCAGTCGTTAACTCAATACCCTGTTTAGCACTGAGGATATTTTTTTGTTCAATCGTCTGAGTAACGTTTTTCGTCACCGTCGATCTCAACTCACCTTTAACCGTTTCGCTGTAATCGTTAAGCACGTCACAACTCATGTCCTTAGCCGCATGGAGAGACAATAGTTCGTTGTCTTTTTTGTCATCAAAACGAAGCTCATTACTTTGCCCTGTCAGTTTTGTCATTACACCTGACTGAGTCGTATTTGCCGTTGGATAAGGAGGCTTATTGGTACTGTTATAGAGGCTTGAAACAACAACGGGCTGATCCGGGTCGCCATTAATGAAACTGACCAATACCTCTTGTCCTGCTCGAGGTAAAAACTGAGCCCCGTAACCCTTGCCAGCCATCGGCTGCGCAACACGAACCCAGCAGCTGGTCTTGTCACCACTTTCTGCATCCCAATGAAATTTAATTCTAACGCGACCTAACGTATCATTAGCGGGCTCACCTTCTTTGGTGCCCGTAACAGTCGCCGACTGAAAACCATGCAAAACAGGCTTTGCGAGTTGCGTAGGGTAAAAAGTTTGATCTTCTGGTATCGCTTTAATCTGAACGTGCAGTTCGCCAGTCTCATCATCAAATTGGTAACGATTTTCTGCCACAAGGTATCGACCAAGTTGGTTACTATCTGGATGGGCTGTGAGTTTTAAAAAGTAGCCAGCACAAAGGCTTTTGCTTTGCGTCGTCGCTAACGCGCTATCGTAATCTGAATCAAGCTCGGCTCTTTGAGTTTCAATCATCTCCCTCGAAAGATCGGAATAACTCCCTACATGACTGGCTGATGGGTAACGGTATTGAGTTAGCTTAGAATGATTAGCCAGTGGATAGCTGGATTTTTTCACCTTACTCGTGATGAGTTTAGACTGGTTATAATCAAAACCGGTTATCTCGAGCGAGGCACTGTGAAATTGACTTTCCCTTTGCCATGAATTGACGACCTCTTCACTGCCTGAAGGTGTCGCAGCGTAATCAAGTGATACCATTTGGTCGCTAGAGAATGGTTTACTTGCCTGCTGTAAGAAAAGCTTGTCAGCTTCTTTATCTTTACCAAAATAGAAATGCACGCCTTCTTCGGCTAATAAACGAGTCACAAAATCAAAGTCGTTTTCATTAAACTGGACACAATACTCTCGTTTCGTTGAGGGCATACTTTTTACGACATAAGATCCTTTAAAACCGAGTTCATCGAAAATCGTACTCACGATAGTTTGCACGCTGGCTTCTTGAAATACGCGGCATTTCGCCGAATGCTGCAATAGATATAACCACGGCTTAATCGTTAGTTTAAGACTCGAATAGGTAGAATCAATACGAGCTGACTGAGATTGAGCTTTGACCACGTAGCCTTGCAGTGTCCTTTGCTCGTTACGACTGCTCCCTGTTTCTTGGTACAACTTGCAGCAGACTTTCTCGCCCACCCAGTCGGCAGCGACGGCGGTTTTAGTCAAGACGGACACTTGCCATTGGTAGTCTTTGCTTACTACTTCGACACCCGACAGATCGGTAGCAACATATTCTTTGTTGTTTGCATCACTGACAACCAATAGGCTTCCTTGAGGTTCATTGATTTCTCTCACGACGCCTCCCGTTCACAAGTTGTTATCTGGCATACTCGCATTACAACTCCTTACTTGGATTCAACATTCACTAACTCGGCAAACCGAAGTAGTTGAATAGGTGGATACAACGCCATCTGCTTCGCGACGCCCATATTGATGGTTATCGAGTAGCTTTCCAGTTCTGCAATATCTAGCTCTCCGGGTATGGCGTTATCAAACAAAACCTTTTCCGCCTGATTAGCTGCCAGTTGCCCAACTCGGTAGTACTTATTTGAAACAGAAATCAGCGCCTTTGATTCAGTGACCATCGAGTCATAAGCAGAGGCAACTGGGAGCCGATATTTAAGCGCAGCCGCGGTGAATTGTTCTCGATTTGACAAGTTATATGAGCTCGAACCTACATAGACAACATCCACCTCTTGTTCAGCTAAGCGGCGCATTTTTTCTTCAAATTGATTCGGCAGTGGCTGACCATCAGCGCCTAACTGATAAGTTTCGATCACCGTAGTAAAGTCCATTTTGTCTTCAAGCGACTGAATTTTTTCGGTGTTAAGTGCAGAATTAAGTTCTGCAGGAGAGTAGACCAAGCCAATCTTGTTTACCGGGAGATATTCACGCATCGCTCGGATCTGGACTTCTTCTTCAATACGATTGCGAATCCCTGTCACCGTCGGACGCCCTGAAGTTTCCGTGCTATTTACGATCCCCGCTCCCACTGGGTCGGCGACAATCATAAATAGCACCGGAATATCACCGAGTTTGGTTTCTGCACCATACTCTTCTCGTGTACCGATTAGCGCTTTGCTGACGCTGGTTCCCCAAGTGACAACCAAGTCAGGCTTTAATTGCTTAGCCTCCAGCAGAAAGTGATTCAGTTTAGAACGATCTCTACCAGCATCACGCAGTACCACTTCAACGGGTAACTTGTTCATTGCAATATAGTCTTGAAAACCTTGGCACGCTTCCTCACAGCCTCTCCAAACTGTCATATAGACGGTTTTGGTTTCTTGGGCCTGCATAGGTTGGCTAAGCATCATCAGCAAAGGAAATAATAAAACTTTTCTCATATTTCCTCCGAACACTTCACGGCAGCGGGTTTTCTGAGGATCAACAATATGGCAATACCGGCCAATATAATGCCAATGCCAACAATACTCATTGCTTGACCAAAGCTGTAAATGGTTAATAGTGTCGCGACTAAGATAGGACCAATTACGCTACCGATGCGCTCGGCAGTACGCAAAAAACCGAGAGTTTCAGTTCGACCAACATCCGGCGTCTCCTCAGAAGCTTCCAGCGCACAAGCAATCAGCGGCGCTTTTAAGATAGAGTGAGCGATTCCCATCAGCGTAACCGCTAAAAGCAGCTTGAAGATGGAATCATCACCATAAAGTGAAATCAAAATAGCGCCAGACAAAATCGTACCTAACACCACTAGCTGCTTGGTCTTTTGCGTGCGATCGGCTATACCCGAAGCAATTGGGCTTAGTGGGATAATGACCAATGAATAGATCATCATGATACGGCCAATTTCTGATTGGCTAGCATCCAAAGAAACCAAATAAAGCGGCACTAAGAAATAGAGAAAGCCCGTTAAGACTACCTTGGCAGGAATCGCACAAAATAGAATGACGGCCATAAAGCGAACATTTTTCAATAGCAAAAGTACGCTACCTTTTCCGGTCTGTTTAGCCGTTTGCTTACCTACATCGAGTTCACCAATAAACATTCTCCATGCCAAGAGACCAGCCAATGCAGCAAGCAATGCCGAGAGTAAAAATACCGGTTGATAGCCAATTCGATCTGCGATTATTGCGCCTAAAGCGGTACCACACATCGTCGCGGTCATTAACACGCCAACGAATATCGCCATACCTTTGGCTCGATTTTCTGCGGTTACCACAGCAGCAATGTAACTCTGACAACTGATGGTGATGATCGCATAGCCGAACGCGGTTACACCTCGTGCAATCACGATATCGAGGCTATCACTCGCAAACGCACAGCCAAAGTAGCCCGCGATGGCCGGAATTAAACCGACTATAAACAGTTGCTTTTGCCCCCAGCGATCGACCCATTTGGCCGCAAATGGTGTGCAAACTGCAATAACCAACATAAACACAGAAATAGGTAACCCCAACATTACATCTTTGGAGATCCAACTGTTCGGTTGATAGAACTCATTTACAAACAATGGCATAAATGACTTAGAAAGTTCTTCAGCAAACGAGAAGACAAATAACGGGATCCGAGCATCGACGATGTCCCCTTTATGCATACCTAAGTGGCTTTGTAAGCTAAAACGTTCAGAAACAGATTTAAACTTCGAATCAATGTCATTAGCCGCCAGTTTTTGAGGAATCACGCGCGTAAATATTGACTTAAACCTCGACTGTAAATCCTTAGAATCTTGGTTTAAACGCTTGGAAAAATTGCCAATAACCCCATGCGATGCTGTGCGCTCGTTGACCGAAAAATCCCCTTTGACTTGTCTGTTTAGAATCGACTCTGACTCTTCCAGTGGCCCGGAGATGTAAAACATTACCACCACCATAACCACTTCAAAACACACCAACAGCACGGCAATTAATACGATCGCAATGTCAAAAAAGATATCGGTTAATTGCGACTGAACATAAGTCGAGCTTAACCCAAC
The DNA here is from genome assembly GCF_015278125.1 of Vibrio fluminensis. Classification (GTDB taxonomy): domain Bacteria; phylum Pseudomonadota; class Gammaproteobacteria; order Enterobacterales; family Vibrionaceae; genus Vibrio; species Vibrio fluminensis. Next base: position 127,978 of record NZ_JADILO010000005.1, on the reverse strand, counting down.
ATACACTCGCGCCTCTCCTGGACTTGCAGCATCAATTGGTAATTGGAATAGATCACTTTGAGCAGAGCTTGCACTAAATAAAGTTGGCATTAATAGCGGCAGCTCTTGCGTCACCACGCTGATACGCTGCCAAAATGATGCGTTGAGATACTGACTGGAGCTTTGTTCAAAATTGACAGCATCGTTGGAAGAGAGAGATTCTAGCTCTCCCGCATTATAGAGCACCTGGTCATCTTGTGTTAACGCTACAAAATTTAATTCAGGATACTTACTCAGCGTATCGCTCAAATAACTCTCCATGCCGCGTAGTTCTTGATAGGGTACGCCTACACTCACGGCTAACGAGACATCATCATGGATAACCTGAGCAATTGCATTGGCCTTTTTAAGTAGTTCAGGTTTGATTGAGAAATTGAACTCGACCAGTGTGTACGCCGCACTGAGAAAAGAGGCAATGAATGCACTGATAATAGTAATGTAGACTAGACGCTTATTGATCAGACCAGCGATGGTTTTGACTTGATTCACTTCATCACCTCCGTCTTATTGTCCTGTTTAGCTATGTCGTCACTTCGATCCATTTGTCTCGACAGTGCCTGTAGTCTCTCCAGCTCCTCATTAACTTGAGCTTTCATCTCTTCACTTTGTCGAATCTGCTCAGCAAAACTTTGGCTCATTGAACCAACCGCAACTCGTGAGTCTAAATGTTTATCTCCCGATGAGTAACGCTGAATCAGCGTCATCACATTTGCAACATCACTAAAGCCAATACGCACAACCAGAAAAACGATTAACGCGGTGAGCAAGAAAATAACCACTGTTGCTTCAAGTAGATGTAGTCGGACTGTTGCATAAACGCCATATAGCGCCGTCTTGTCATATTGAATAATTAAACTGCCGGAAATTCGACCGTAATCGCCAAATGTCTGAAGTCCAGAAAATAGTTGGTTGTCATCGCTGTATAACCAACGAGGTTCGTTAGAACTTAATGCCCGGCGAATGACGTCCTCTGGTATTGCTAGCAACTGTTGCTCATTTTTAGATACTTGGAGCAAAGCATTGCCCTTAGCATCAATTAAAGTAATGGAGCTCACATTCTCCTCACGCTGTCTAGCTTGTATAAACTGCTCTTTAAGATTTTCAGCGGAATGATATGGGATACCTAAGCGCTCAACCCGCTGAATTGAAGTATCCAAAGAAGAGGAAATTACGTCGAGTTTGGAAGAAACGACGCCTGACATTAAGCTGTCAAACTTCATGTAGTTCATGAGATACAAAAGCCCAAGCACAGAGACCAGTATCACCCAGACGGTAATAACTAATCGCAAATGAACTTCAAAAAATGCTCTCATCTTCCCAACCTTTATAAGTGGCCTACATGCCCCACCTATCATTTTGTTGCAGTAAGAATATGCGCCTTATTAATGACAATAAAATCATTAAACTCATACTTTATTACTATAAATCAAACTTAATCCCCTTTAAAAAATAACAATAACATCACATAATGACAACCTTGCATTTACTAGGTGTACTTGTAAAAGTGATAATTATCTCAATAAAATACCTAAGACTTTTCGCATTTCCTTTCCGTCAAGCAGAGGAAAATATTGAGTTATCAGTATAAAACGAATGCAATATGTTGCATCTTGTCGCTTAATCTGGACTTTTTGTCTGAGTTAACTCAAACGCTATTACAGTGAAAAGATCCTAGTAAAAAGGTTTATTCTTACTCAAATTAACGTCAAATAAGGCGATAGTGCGAGCGCTGCATCGCCAGTGACGTGCAAATAAAACGCGATTCAACAAAAAAGCTACCATTGGTAGCTTTATCCGAAATTCATCAACTAAGTTTAGCGCGCAGACCATCACATTCGCATACCGCCATCGAGTTCTATTACTCGACCTGTAACAAATTCATTTTCCAGCACGAATTGAATGGTTGAGGCAATCTCTTGAGCTTGCCCCAAACGCCCAACGGGAATCATCGAGACCAAGCGCTCCATCGCTTGCGGTTTGATTTGGTCGGTCATCGCTGTCTTAATAACGCCAGGCGCTATCGCTACCGAACGAATACCATAGCACCCTAGCTCTTTTGCCCATACAGTTGCCATAGTGGCCACCGCGGCTTTAGACGCAGAATAATTGGTTTGTCCCATATTACCTGCTCGCGCAACACTGGATATATTGATCACAACACCTTTACTATCCGTGTTGAGCATCACTTTGACCGCTTCACGACCGCAAAGAAATGTACCCGTCACGTTCACGTCCATGACCGATTGAAACTGCTCAAGGGACATAGACTTCAGCTCACCCTCTTTTAACCGCACAAACATACCATCACGCATAATACCCGCGTTGTTGATCACACCATTGAGCTGATTAAAATCCGTCTCGATTTGAGTAAACACGCCGACTACTTGGTCTTCATCTGTTACATTTGCTTGGTAACAATGCACTTTCACATCATGCTGCTGACATTCTTGTTTTGTTTCAGCCAACGGTTCCTGATTTAAATCGATGAGCGCAAGATTGACGCCACTCCTCGCTAAGGAAATCGCGATCTCTCTTCCTAACCCCTGCCCGGCACCTGTAATTGCGATAACTTTATTATCTAACTCCATAAGCGCCCCTTAGCGGTTTGATTGCTTCTGATAAAACTCAAACAGACTCGAGAAATCCTTTTGTCCATTACCATGTGCGGTGTGGAGATTAAATAAATTGCGCGCCACGCTGCCCATTGGGGTAGAAGATTGACTTGCCACTGCGGCTTCCATCGCCAAGCCGAGATCTTTTGCCATCAGCTGACTCATAAAGCCGCCTTGATAGCCTTTGCTCGCCGGAGCATTTTCCATCACTCCCGGACAAGGGTTGTAGAGCTCCAACGCCCAGTTACGACCTGAGCTTTGCAACATAATGTCAGATAAGACTTTCGGATCTAAACCATTATCGATACCCAAGTTGAGCGCTTCACACGTACCGCTCATTAAGATACCTAACATCATGTTATTGCAGATTTTAGCCACTTGGCCTGCACCAGCTTCTCCCGCATGGAAGATATTCTTACCCATGTGTTGCAAGATGTTTTTAGCTTCGGCAAAACTCTCCTCGCTCCCACCAACGATAAAGGTTAGCGTTCCCGCTGCTGCTCCAGTAACGCCACCTGATACGGGCGCATCAACAAAAGATAACCCTTTTGCGTTGGCTTGAGCGGCGACTTGACGCGCAGTCTCGGGATCAATCGTGGATGAATCAATTAATAGTGTTCCCGGATTTACGCTGTTTAGTACCCCATCTTCAGCGAGGTAGACACTTTGCACATGTGTACCTGCTGGTAACATGGTAACAACAACACTGGCACCCGATACTGCTTGAGTTAAAGAATCTGCGCTGGTGGCACCTAATGCCGTCAGTTCCGCAACCGCATTGGGGTTTAAATCAAAAACTTCGACGCTCAAACCCGCGCTTAACAGGTTTTTGGCCATCGGTGCGCCCATGTTTCCTAAGCCGATAAATGTAATCTTGCTCATGTTATTTCCTTATAAAATTGCGCTAGCACTTTTCGCGACGACCAATGAATCCTCTGCCAGAGGATATTCGCTCGAATCTAAAGGCGAGAAGAAACGTGTCAGCTCTTGAGTGGTTACTTGATAAACATCGCTATGCATCCATTGCGGTTGATGAGTTTTATCGATCAATAGTGCTCTAACGCCTTCACGGAAGTCCCCTTCTAACCCGCAACGAAGAGTAAGACCGAACTCCATTTCAAAACATTCTTTGAGGGTAAGTTGGTGATATTGCGTTAACTGCTGGTAGCATAAATGGAGCGACAATGGACTGGCATAAGCGGTGGTTTTCTTAGCGTTTAATAACCATTTATCATCACTGTCTAACTGCGCAATAGACTCAACAATTTGCGGTAACGATCCTTGGCAGGTCGTTTCAATTAAATCAGCGTGAGCTAATAACAACCCTTGTTCATTAGGGCTTTGATGATGAGCGTTTAAGACTTGGTTGATAGCAACATCCACATCTTGGTTATTCTGCCACTCAATTTGCGCAAGTTGATCAAGAACACCCTGTTTATTACTCGCATTAACCACCCATTCACTCAGACCTAAGCCTTGCATGTCAGTGGCATTCACTTGGCAGGCAGTAAGCGCAATAAATAGAGCGTAATGCTGCGGAATTTGGCTAAGGAAATAGGTTCCGCCAACATCAGGATACAAGCCAATCTTAACCTCAGGCATGGCGAATCGGATATTTGCATCAACGACTCGATGGCTTGCCCCCATAAATAATCCAACGCCACCACCCATTAGGTAGCCATGTCCCCATGCGATGATCGGTTTACGGTAAGTATGAATTAAAAAGTCACAACGATACTCTAGGCGAAAAAAATCAGCAGTGGTCTGAAATGCACTCTCAAAATCATTTTCTTTATTTTCCAGTACCCGATACATCGCCTGAACATCACCGCCAGCGCAAAACGCCCTCTCACCGTGACCGTGTAACATTACTGCCACGACATTGTCGTCCTCTTGCCATAACAACAATTGATGATAAAGCTGCTCTATCATATGATGATTGAGCGCATTCAGCGAAGTGGGATTATCCAGCTCCGCGATCGCAATGATCGAACCATCACTACAAGTTTGATGAGAGAAGTTGACCTTACCTGTCATAGTATCTCCTTTAACTGTTTGTCCAATTTGCTGAGCGTTTTTGCAAGAATGCGTTGACGCCCTCTCGCTGATCATTGGTATTAAACAGCTGCATAAAGAGCTCTCGCTCTAACACTAATCCTGCGGCGTGAGTTGCTGTGCGGCGATTTTGAATCAGGGTTTTGCTCGCAGAGACAGAGCTTGGCGATTGCCCCGCAACACGCTCAGCTAAAGTCATCGCTTTATTTAACGCCTCTCCAGATTCCACCACTTCTTCAACTAAACCAATCCGTTCCGCTCTTTCAGCACTGACTCGCTCACCACATAAAATCATACGTTTTGCCCAGCCTTCACCGACGAGCGCAGTCAGATTTTGTGTCCCCCCTGCGCATGGCAGCAAACCAACGGATGCTTCCGGCAAGGCCATCTGCGCTTGTTGCTCAGCGATGCGGATATCACACGCCAAGGCCACTTCTAAACCGCCGCCCATTGCATAACCATTAATGGCGGCTATCGTCACACCATCAAACGCCGACAGCGCTTCAAATGCTTCACCAAATGCATACGCCATATCTAATGCCTCGCCTTTGTCTCCCGAAGCAAAGGTGTTTAAATCTGCGCCCGCAGAAAAAAACTTCTCCCCTTCACCGGTGATCACTAGCGCATAGATAGACCGATCGAGGCTAAGCTCAACGGCCAATTGTTTTAACTGTTTAAGAGAGTCCAATGTCCACGTATTAGCCGGCGGATTACAAATCGTCACCTTGGCAATATGGTTGACTCTTTCTAGCTTTAACTGTTCTGTCATGATCGGATCCTTATGATGATTTATAGCAACTCAACCCCTTCTGCGAGCAGGCGCCTTGCTATTATTAAGCGCATGATTTCATTGGTGCCTTCGAGGATCTGATGAACGCGAACATCTCGAAAATGCCTCTCAACCGGATACTCTTTGATGTAGCCGTAACCGCCGTGAATCTGCAATGCTTGGTCACAAACCTGAAAACCCACATCAGTGGCAAAACGCTTCGCCATGGCACAATACGCCGCTTTTTCTGCATGCCCAGCATCCAGTTTAGCCGCAGCCAAACGCACCATTTGACGCGCCGCAACCAAATCGGTGGCCATATCCGCCAATTTAAATTGCAGTGCTTGGAATTGAGCCAGAGTTCGACCAAATTGCTTGCGTTCATTCATATATTGTTTGGCTTCATTCAGCGCTTGCTGCGCTGTACCTACCGAGCAGGTCGCGATATTGATCCGCCCACCATCTAACCCTTGCATGGCAAATTTAAAGCCTTCACCTTCTTCACCTAACAAGTAATCCGCTGGAATACGGACATTTTCAAACGTGATCATGCGCGTTGGTTGGCAATTCCAACCCATCTTAGCTTCTTTCTTACCGTAGCTAACCCCAGCACTATTGGCCGGAACAATAAACGCAGAAATGCCACCCGCTCCTTCCCCACATGAGCGCGCCATCACTACCAGCACGTCGGTATCCCCTGCACCAGAGATGAACACTTTCGAGCCGTTTAAAACAAACTCATCACCCTCTCGAACGGCACTCGTGGTTAATGAAGCGGCATCAGAACCTGCGTTTGGCTCAGTTAGGCAATACGATGCCAACTGCTCGCCCGTCACAAGCTGCTCGCTAAACTTCGCGGCAACGTCCGGCTTAGCAAATGAGGTAATCATCCAAGTCGCCATGTTGTGTATGGTCATAAAGGCCGTCGTCGCGGTGCACCCCATCGCAAGTTGCTCAAAAATAATCGCAGCGTCTAATCGAGAAAGGCCTAAACCACCGTGTTCTTCCGCGGTATAAATACTAAGAAAACCTAACTCTCCAGCTTGGCGCAGAATTTCTTTAGGAAAATAGGCGGTCTCATCCCACTCAGCTGCGTTTGGCGCCAGCATTTGCTCTGCGAACTGCTTCGCCGCTTCGGCAAATGCCACCTGGTCTTCGTTTAACTCAAAATCCATCTTGAAACCTCGACTTAGTTGTCGCTATTGCATGGTAAGCCAGACATTTCTCTGCTCGCCTGACTTACCTTAAGAACACTATTTAAGTTGAATCGTCATGTTTGGACCGCTTGGGATGTCATCATCAAACCAGCGTGCCGTGACAGTTTTGGTTTCGGTAAAGAAGCGTACCGCCTGTTTACCATAGGCATGGAGGTCGCCGTAGAAACTGCCTTTCCAGCCAGTAAATGAAAAGAATGGTAGCGGTACTGGAATAGGAACGTTAATCCCAACATTGCCCACTTCGATATTATGTTGATACTTACGCGCGGCTGCACCATTGGCAGTAAAGATTGATGTACCGTTACCAAATGGGCTGGCATTAATCAGGCTGATTGCCTCATCAAGATCTTCCACTTCCATCGTCAGTAGTACCGGACCAAAAATCTCTTCCGTGTAAATAGACATATCGGTGGTCACATTGGTGAACAGAGTCGGGCCTACCCAGTTGCCATTAGGATGTCCAGCGACCTGGCAGTTTGAACCATCCAGCACACAGTTGGCTCCGGCTGCTTTACCCTCATTAATCAAATTAACGACTCGTTGCTTCGCTTGTGGACTGATAAGTGGTCCGTAGCCGGCGAGTTCATCATCCCACGCGCCCGGCTGCACTTGCGCTAACGCCTCCTTAAGATCTGGAATCCACTCTTTCGTTTCACCAACAAACACCGCCACAGAGATCGCCATACAACGTTGACCCGCAGCGCCAACAGAGGCTCCGACCAAATTATTAATCACTTGCTGCTTGTTGGCATCAGGCATGATCACCATATGATTTTTTGCCCCAGCAAATGACTGAACGCGCTTGAGATTGTCAGTGCCGGTTTTATAGATGTACTCACCAACAGCAACCGAGCCAACAAATGAAATCGTACGAACTCGAGGGTCAGTAAGAATATGATCAACTTGCTCTTTCTTGCCATGAACAATTTGCAACACACCTTTAGGCGCGCCCGCTTTTTCAAATAGTTCAGCCAGCAACATTGCGGTTAAAGGCACCTGCTCTGAAGGTTTCAAAACAAAGGTGTTACCGCAGGCAATCGCCATTGGGAACATCCATAACGGTATCATGGCCGGAAAGTTAAATGGTGTAATCCCAGCACAAACCCCAAGTGGTTGCACATAAGAGTAACCATCAATACCCGTTGCCACATTTTCGACCGTTTCTCCCATCATAGAGCTGCAGATATTCGCCGCTTGTTCAACAACTTCAATTCCGCGCCACACATCCCCTTTCGCGTCAGGTAATGTTTTACCCGTTTCACTGGATAACAGAATCGCGATATTGTCATGATTCTCCTTAAGGATATGCTGATAGCGCAGCATCAAGCGTGCGCGCTCAGGTGCTGCAACTTCTTTCCACGTTCTAAATACTTCCTCAGCACTGGCAATCGCGGCATTCATCTCAGCTTCCGTTGCACACGGCACTTGAGCAATCACTTCATTGTTAGCAGGGTTGGTTACATCAACCCACTGCTCTGTTTGCGAGTTTGCAAACTCACCGCCGATATACTGTTTCACTTTTTCTGTCATGCTGACGTCCTTGTATCTTTCAAGTTATCACTGGAAACTGACCTGCTTGCACACTATGGCTTATACCTATTGGCTTTTGCACAAAGGCATAAACATCGTGGCTTACACGTGCAGTTTTCCTGTTTAGTAAAAGCCGATTAGCAGATCTCAATGGCAATTGCCGTTGCTTCACCGCCACCAATACATAAAGAAGCGATGCCTCGCTTACCACCGGTCTGCTTGAGAGCATGTATTAAGCTGACCAAAATTCGGTTGCCACTTGCACCAATAGGGTGCCCCAACGCACACGCACCACCGCGAATGTTTACTTTCGCATCGTCAAGCTCAAGCGTTTTCACGGCGTATTGAGTAACCACGGCAAATGCCTCGTTAATCTCCCAAAGATCCACATCTGATTTAGTCCAATTAAGCTTATCTAGTAGCTTTTCAATCGCAAATACAGGGGCAATCGTGAATTCTTCTGGCACTCTTGCATGAGTCGCGTGGGCTAAAACTCTAGCTAATGGTTGCAGATTGTGCTGTTTCCCATATTCACTGCTCACCAAAACCATTGCCGATGCACCATCGGAAATGGAACTGGAATTCGCCGCGGTGACCGACCCGTCTTTGGCAAACGCGGGTCTTAAGGTAGGAATTTTTGTCTCATCTAACTGATGGGGTTGCTGGTCATCTTCACAAGTCACGTTTGTTCGTTTTTGTTTGATGGTGACGGGTGTAATTTCTGCTTTAAATAAGCCTTGTTCGATCGCTTGCTTAGCTCGATGTAACGACTGCGTTGCCCACGCATCCATACTTTCACGGCTAAATTGATAACGCTGCGCTGTTTGCTCAGCAAAGACACCCATCAACTCCCCTTGATAAGCATCTTGTAATCCATCGTAAAACATATGATCGATAACCTGATCATGCCCGAGACGAAAGCCATCTCGTGCATTTGGTAATAAATAAGGAGAAGCCGACATATTCTCCATACCGCCAGCCACGACAGCATTAGCACTGCCCGCTTGAATCAAATCATGCGCCAACATGACGGTTTTCATCCCTGAACCACAGACCTTGTTTAACGTTGTACATCCCACACTTTGCGGTATCTCAGCTTTCAAACTCGCTTGACGCGCCGGCGCTTGTCCTACTCCAGCTGGCAGTACGCACCCCATATAAACTTCATCGATAGCATCGGCTGGAACTCGACTTTGCACCAGAGCAGCACGGATGGCGTTAGCGCCTAGCTCGGTAACATCAGTATGAGCAAACTGACCTTGGAATGCGCCGATTGGCGTTCTCTTCGCTCCAACAATCCATGTTTGATGATTCATTTCATTAACCTTTTGTTGACGTTCACGTAATAACTATACTAACATTTACGTTAACGTCAAGTTATGAGGTAATTGTCTATTCGTTTGACGATGTAGATTTCAATAAAAGGCTGTAATTTCAAGGCTCCCGAGATACTGCAATTTATTTACTTTAACGTTAACGAGTTGTATATTCTTATGAAAGGTTATACGAAAGTCGCAAGGGTTAAGGGATGAATACATTTAAGATCAGTGAGCTTGCTAAAGAGTTTGATATTACAACCCGCAGTATTCGTTTTTACGAAGATTTGGGTTTGATTACTCCTCAACGTAAAGGCAGTACGCGAATCTACAATGGTCGCGACCGAATCAGACTAAAACTGATTCTGCGTGGAAAACGCTTAGGCTTTTCACTCGCGGACATCAAAGAGTTATTTGAACTCTACGATACCGATCAAAGTACTGAGCAGTTAACTTACATGATCAGGCTTATCGAAGAGAAAAAGGCGACATTGCAACAACAAGCAAATGACATCAACGCGGTAATGATGGAGCTCAATGCGGCGAAGTTGCGATGTGAAAACACACTTAAATCGATGAAAGGTGATAGCGTCATCTAACCACAGAACTTGGGGATGTAGGTGGCGCAATTGGCAAGGATAAGCAATGAAATCGACCTACTCTTCCCTAAATTTCGTCTACGACGAAAATACGAATTTGCTCCGCGAGCAGATTAATAGCTTTGCAGCCAGCGAAATCGCACCGCTTGCACAATCTATAGACCAATCTAACGAATTCCCTAGCCATCTTTGGTCTAAGCTGGGTGATATGGGCTTACTAGGCGTGACCATCGACGAACAGTTCGGTGGTGCAGGCATGGGCTACCTAGCGCACGTCATCGCCATGGAAGAAATTAGCCGAGCATCTGCCTCTGTGGGCTTAAGTTATGGTGCCCACTCAAACCTCTGTGTCAATCAAATCCACCGCAACGGCACACAAGCACAAAAAGAGAAGTATCTACCAAAGCTGGTTTCTGGTGAGCATGTTGGTGCACTCGCCATGAGTGAGCCGGGCGCAGGTTCAGACGTTGTCGCGATGCAACTCAAAGCTGAGCGCAAAGGCGATCATTTCATTCTCAATGGCAATAAAATGTGGATCACCAATGGTCCTGATGCCCACACTTATGTAGTTTATGCAAAGACCGATCTTACAGCGGGCGCTAAAGGCATCACCGCATTCATTATTGAGCGTGGCTTCCCCGGTTTTTCTCAAGCCCAGAAGCTCGACAAATTAGGCATGCGCGGCTCGAACACTTGCGAACTGGTGTTTGAGAATTGCGAAGTACCGGTAGATAACATCCTCGGAGAAGAAAACCACGGCGTCAAAGTGTTGATGAGCGGTTTGGATTATGAACGTGTCGTACTCGCAGGTGGTCCACTTGGTATCATGCAGGCGTGTATGGATATTGTGGTGCCATATATCCATGACCGTAAGCAATTTGGCAAATCCATTGGTGAATTCCAACTGGTTCAAGCCAAAGTCGCCGATATGTATACTCAAATGAATGCAGCCAAAGCCTATGTTTATGCGGTAGCTTCTGCCTGTGATCGTGGCGAAACCAGCCGAAAAGATGCCGCAGGCGCGATCCTATTTAGCGCAGAACTTGCTACAAAAATGGCACTAGATGCGATTCAGTTACTTGGCGGCAACGGCTATATCAACGAGTTTGATACCGGTCGCCTACTCCGTGATGCCAAGCTGTATGAAATTGGCGCAGGCACCTCGGAAATACGCCGCATGCTTATCGGCCGAGAATTGTTTAACGAAAGTGCCTAGTGCACACCTTTAATACGCAGCTTTTCTGCATCAACCAGTGCAGAAAAGCTTGTTCACTTAATGGAGAAGCAGTTCATGGCACAGATTATTAGCAAAATAAATCCGCAATCCGAGCAATATCAGCAAAACTACCATTCAATGGCACACTTAGTCGATGAGCTCTACACCGTAGTCAACCAAATTGAAGATGGCGGTGGTGAAACGGCGCGCGAACATCAACGTAAAAAAGGCAAAATTGCAGTTCGCGAGCGTATTCTTGCCCTCCTCGACTCGGGCTCATCTTTCCTCGAAATAGGTCAATTTGCCGCCTGGGATGTCTACCCAGACTATGTACCCTGTGGCGGTGTCGTGGCAGGCATAGGCGTGATCAATGGTACCGAATGCATGATCGTCGCCAATGACGTCACAGTAAAAGGTGGCAGTTACTACCCGCTAACCGTTAAAAAACACCTTAGAGCACAAGAAATCGCGCTTAAATGTCGATTGCCTTGCGTCTACTTAGTCGACTCTGGCGGCGCTAACCTACCAAGGCAAGATGAAGTCTTCCCCGACAAAGAGCACTTTGGTCGTATTTTCTATAACCAAGCTCGCATGTCTGCGCAAGGTATTGGGCAAATCGCTGTTGTTATGGGGCTATGTACTGCGGGCGGTGCGTATGTTCCCGCGATGTGTGACGTTTCAATCATTGTTAAACAGCAAGGCACCATATTCCTCGCGGGGCCTCCTTTGGTTAAAGCGGCGACCGGTGAAGAAGTGAGCGCCGAAGAGCTTGGCGGCGCCGATGTCCACTGCAAAACCTCAGGGGTCGCGGACTACAGCGCAGATAACGATCATCACGCCTTGGAGCTGGCGCGTCGGGCCGTTGGGCAACTCAACGTCCTCAAACCCACTCAGCTTAAACACAAGCCCGTACTCTCTCCACGTTACCCCGCCGAAGAGCTTTACGGCATTGTGGGTAGCGATCTCAAAAAGCCGTTTGACGTCAAAGAAGTGATTGCTCGTATCGTCGATGACTCTCAATTCGATGAGTTTAAAGCCCAATTTGGTGAAACGCTGGTCTGTGGTTTTGCACATATCCACGGCATGCCTATTGGCATTGTCGCCAACAATGGCATTCTATTTTCCGAATCCGCACAAAAAGGGGCTCACTTTATTGAGCTTTGCGCGCAACGAAAAATACCTTTGCTGTTTTTGCAGAACATCACTGGCTTTATGGTGGGACAAAAGTATGAAGCCGAAGGGATTGCCAAACACGGCGCCAAAATGGTGATGGCGGTCTCTTGCGCCGATGTACCTAAATTTACCGTGATCATTGGTGGCTCATACGGTGCTGGTAACTACGGCATGTGCGGTCGTGCTTATGACCCTACCATGATGTGGATGTGGCCCAATGCCCGCATTTCAGTTATGGGCGGTGACCAAGCAGCCAATGTTATGGCGCAAGTCACGCGAGACATCAAAGCACGTAAGGGTGAAAGCTGGAGTGACGAGCAAGAGCAACAGTTCAAGCAGCCGATCATCGACCAATACCAAACCCAGAGCCACGCCTATTACGCCAGTGCTCGCCTGTGGGATGACGGCATTATTGACCCGGTCAAAACCCGCGATGTAGTTGGCATAGCATTATCAGCCGCGTTAAATGCACCGATTCCAGAGAGCAAATTCGGTATCTTCCGCATGTAAATAACATATTGATCTTTATCTACTAAAATTAAAAAGACAAAGGTTCAACGTTAATTTTGACACAGGACGTCATATGACAGGACTACTGCTTGAAAAAGACAGCAACGGCGTGGCTTGGTTAACCCTCAATCGCCCTGAAAAGCACAACGCGTTTGACGATGTGCTGATTGCCAATTTAATCACCAAACTGGATGAGTTAAAACAAGACTCATCACTTAACGCGCTGGTTTTAGACGCGAATGGTAAACACTTTTCCGCCGGAGCGGATTTAAACTGGATGAAATCGATGGCGAGTATGTCCGAGCAAGACAACTTGCGTGACGCGCAGCAATTAGCCTTGCTGCTGCATAAACTCGATACCTTCCCTAAGCCTACCATCGTTATTGCCCAAGGGGCTGCGTATGGCGGTGCGCTCGGCTTAATTTGCTGCTGCGATATTGCGATAGGCACACCTGATAGCCGCTTTTGTCTCAGTGAAGTCAAGTTGGGGTTAATCCCAGCAACGATTGGGCCTTATGTAATGCGCACCATTGGTCAAAGACAATGCCGTCGTTACTTTTTAACGGCAGAGGTCATCGACAGTGATACAGCATTAAACTTAGCGATCCTCCACCATCTTTCCTATCAGCCCCATGAACTTGCCAACAGCATCACACAACAGTTAGCCAGTCATGGTCCCAATGCTTTAGCAGCGGCTAAACAGCTCTGTCTGCATTGTGACAATCAACCTATTGATCAAGCCTTGATTGATCACACCAGCCAAGCGATCGCTTCTGCTCGAGTCTCCAAAGAGGGTCAAGAAGGGCTTAGCGCATTCTTTGCAAAACGTTCACCGGTTTGGAGGTAATATGTTTAAACGAATTTTAATCGCCAACCGTGGTGAAATTGCCTGTCGAGTCATGCGCACAGCAAAAGAAATGGGCGTCGAAACCGTTGCGGTATACTCCGATGCAGACCGCACTAGTCAGCATTGCAAGCAAGCGGATATTGCTGAGTATATTGGCTCATCTCCTGCGAGTGAATCCTACTTAAATATCGATAAGATCATCCAAGTGGCTAAGCAGCATCAAGTGGACGCCATTCATCCCGGTTACGGTTTTCTTTCAGAAAACGCCCAGTTCGCCAAAGCGTGCCAAGAGAATGGGATCGTATTTATCGGTCCACCTGTTGATGCGATTGACCAAATGGGATCTAAATCCCAAGCGAAAGCGATTATGGAACAAGCCAAGGTACCATTGGTCCCCGGCTACCACGGTCAAGATAATTCACTCAAGCACCTTACCGAGGAAGCAAACAAAATTGGCTACCCGGTAATGCTCAAAGCAGTCATGGGCGGCGGCGGTAAAGGGATGCGGGTCGTCAACCGCGCAGAAGAAATGCCATTCGCCATAGAGAGTGCTCAGCGTGAAGCTCAATCGAGCTTTGGCGACCAACAACTCTTAATTGAAAAATGCATCGTAAAACCGCGCCATGTTGAAATCCAAGTATTTGCAGATCAACATGGCCATTGCCTCTACTTATCAGACCGCGATTGTTCAATCCAACGTCGCCACCAGAAAGTGGTTGAAGAAGCCCCAGCGCCTGGATTGAGCGATCAACTGCGTCGTACCATGGGTGAAGCCGCTGTACAAGCTGCCCAAGCGATTAATTACGTTGGGGCAGGAACGGTGGAATTCCTGCTCGATAGCAGTGGCGAATTCTACTTTATGGAAATGAACACGCGCTTGCAGGTTGAACATCCAGTGACTGAACTCATTACCGGTGTAGATTTGGTCGAATGGCAGTTACGAGTAGCATCAGGTGAAGCTTTACCAATTACGCAGCATGACATTGTCCATTCAGGGCACGCCATTGAGCTACGCATTTACGCAGAAGATCCTGCCCGTGACTTTATACCCTCTACAGGGAAAATCCATTATCTCTCTGAGCCAAGCTTTCTTTCGAACGTTCGTGTAGACAGCGGGATTGTACAAGGCGATAGTGTTAGCGAATATTATGATCCGATGATCAGCAAGCTGATTGTATTCGGCGATACTCGCACCAGCGCCATTAGACTGCTTAAAGAGGCATTAAGCCACTATCATGTCCTCGGTATCACCACCAATATTGGCTATTTGCACAGCATTATCAGCCAGGATGCTTTTGCTGACGTTGCTTTGGATACTGACTTTCTAATCACCCACCAAGAGTCGATCCAACAACGACAAACCTGCGAGCACGCAATCTTGCTGACTATGGCGACCATCGCACGCCTAAACCAATCATGCCCACAGCACCGAAAGACGCTACCTGAACCAAGCCGTGAAGGCTTTCGACTCTCGCAGCAGCATGTGTCTCGATTCAACTTCACTCATCCAAATGAAAGTAAGAAAAACGAAAATCACCAAACAGTCATTACCCATACTGGTCAAAGAAACAATCACTTCAAAGTGAATGTGCAAGACCAACTGTACCGCGTGACGACTATTGACACGAATATTGACACGATTATTAAAAATGGCGCGGTCATGACTGTAGAAATCGATGGCGTACGCTACCACTTTCAAGCACAAGTGACTCCAGATTCGACGGCTGTTTTCTATCAAGGGCAAGCCTATGAATTTACTCATCAGCCCAACTATGAATCGGCTCAAGATAACCAAGAAGAGCTCAACCCGACGGCACCGCTCAATGGCATTGTCTCCGCCCTTCTGGTTGAGAAAGGCGACCAAGTCGCACAAGGTGACCCATTGTTAGTAGTTGAAGCAATGAAGATGGAATACACCATCAATGCCACCCAAGCCGCAGTCATTGATGATGTGTTATGTGAGTTGGGCGATCAAGTTCAGCACGGCGCCGTGCTACTGCATCTCTCTACGCCAGATGATGATTCCACTCCGGAGATAAAACATGCTTCCAACCAAAGTTAACATCGTTGAAGTTGGTGCACGTGATGGGCTGCAAAATGAACAGTCAGTCATGCTAGAGGACAAAGTTCGCTTAATCAACCGATTAAGCCACAGCGGACTCAAACACATCGAAGCCGGATCATTTGTGTCACCCAAATGGGTGCCACAGATGGCAGACTCCGCTCAGGTTTTTGCCAACATCCACCAGCAGCCGGGGATCATCTATAGCGCCCTCACCCCTAATCTTGCCGGTTTAGAGCGTGCGATAGAAAGTGGCGTGAAACAAGTCGCGGTGTTTGGTTCTGCTTCCGAGTCCTTTAGTCAAAAGAACATTAACTGTTCTATCGAGGAAAGCTTACAGCGCTTTGAACCTGTGATCGCCCTCGCTCAACAACATAAAATTGACGTACGCGGCTATCTCTCTTGCACCATGGTTTGTCCTTATGAGGGCAACATCAAGCCAGAGCAGACCGCTTTAATCGCCAGTAAACTGTTTGATATGGGGTGCTATGAAATCTCACTCGGAGATACGGTCGGCAAAGCAACGCCGAAACGAGTCGAAGCGATGCTTGATGCACTGTTTAAGCAACTACCAAAAGATGCCTTAGCAGTACATTTCCATGATACTTACGGACAAGCTTTAGCAAACATTTACCAAGCATTGTTGATGGGTATTGGTACTGTAGACAGCGCAGTCGCAGGTTTAGGTGGCTGCCCTTATGCGAAAGGCGCCAGTGGCAACGTAGCAACGGAAGATGTGCTCTATCTTTGTCACAACCTAGGCATTGAAACAGGCGTTGATATCGATGCCATCAACCAAGCTGGCTGGGAGATTTGCCGCGCCCTAGGTAAACAGCCTGTCTCAAAAGTGGCGTTGGCTTTAGGGGAGCCATAGCATTTATGGTAATCCATGCATCCCTATAGCCAATATGTATACGACCATCACATTATCAATGACGTCATAGACAACTCGATAAGGTGCTGTTCGGAATTTTGTCTTATAAGCCGAATGGTAACTGCGAAGTATATAAGATGGAACATATGGATCCCCGAAAGCTCCTTAAGTTTCATTTTAGACTGGCTTTTGATGAGCGGAGCTAATTTGCTCCACTCACTCATTGTAGCGAGAAGTGATTACTCAAGAGAGTTGTTGCCCAAACGGTCAATTATGACTCCCTATTCCTCTATAAATGCCAACTAGAACTCAAAATGCCAAAAGTTAGCAGTCAGGCTAACGCAACTATTAAATGGCATTGTCACATTCTCTTCTTATCTCATAAAACTTCGCAAACATTGGGCTTTCTTTGTCTAAGTCAATTTTACGTATGCGTCTCTGCCCTAAACGAGAATCAAGCAAAGCCAAACACCGTATGAGTAGATTCGGTGACGTTAATGATTCTTCAATTGTGTTATCGCAGTATTCGTCGAGTGATTCATAGTACAGGTACTGACTTAACCTACCCTCTGACTTGAGCTGTTCATGAGCAAGCAGTTGAGCTTGATAGGGCGTGATTACTTCACTTACGAAGACGTCAATTCGTTCATATTCAACTGAGTAAAATGACAGAGTACACATACTCCATACTTCGTTCTTATCGAAGGTGATATAACCACGACCTTGTTGATCATGTGTTGATCTGTAATGTGTTGTGCGCAGTTCTACTCGCCCCTTAACTGAGTCAGCAAAGAAGCTTTCCACCCGCTTCTTACGTTTACTCCACTGCATATTAACCCTCCGACCATTGAACGAATGGCATAGACTGACCATATCGTTTTTCTAACAACGTTTCTATGTCCTTAATAGTAAACAAACTACTTGGTTCCCTGCTAAATACGGTGAGCGCATATCGACTAATTAATACAATTACTGAATTTGAAGTGAAACCGAGCAAACTGTCAGAAGTACCGACTTACTCACCACTTTCAAAGTAAGCAAAAACTTCTGCACCTGTCATATTTTGCGTTTCATTTTCAAAATCATAATATTCTGGCTTTTCATCAATGAATATTTGGTGAGTTAGCTTGAAATCTGCCCCTGACATCAATAGTCCGACAGGAAGATGATACTGATTATTTGGTACTAAAAAGTAGAATAAATGGGTGCCACATTTACCGCAGAAACCTCTTTCTGCCCAATCTGATGATCGATACCTTACAACGTTTGCTTCGCCTGATATTTTAACTGAATCAGCGCAATCGATGGCTAACATCGGACCGCCAGACCAATTTCGACACATACTACAATGACAAGCCGCTAGTTCATTACTGGCGTACTCTACTTCCAACTGAACCAAGCCACATAGGCACTTTCCCTGACCTTTCATGAATCCTCCAATAATTGTAATACGCTAAACTTAAAATTGGCTAAAACGCCTGAACACTATGTTCATTACTATATAAAGTTAGCTAAATTCTTACACTCTAACCACCTGTTGTTCGAAGAGCATTGGCTTTTTGCGCAGCCAACAGAATGTTATTGCCTATTGACAGGTAGAAGGCTCATATGTGTTATAACTAAGCTTTTCGAATTGGCTGACATATATATAGGAAGAAGCTACACGTCAATGCTATCCCTGATGCACTTAACGCATTGAATTCGAGATAGTTTATTAAAGAGGACGTGCCAAAAGTCAGAACAAAAAATGTTCCAAAATAATACACTCTAAACGGTAATAACTTTTGCGAGCATTTTTTACAAATCACTGGTTTATCAGGGGTGAAATTGAGTTTATCCCATACGGTCAAGGGCGCTGAGCAGTTTGGGCACTTGAACATGTGTGTTCCTAACTTATGACTGTATAAAGAACAAACTAGCTATAGTGACCTTCACTTGCAAAGCTGTAAGAATATATTTCGAGGGAGATCATGCTGCCAAGTAGTTATAACGAATGGCATGGATTCCCCTACCCGAGGAACTGCCACACTTAAGTGGTACACATTTGCACCGGAGGCACCATGTCTGATTACTCTTATTTCTGCGGGATTGATTTAGCTAAAAACCACTTCAGCATTCATGCTGTTGACCAACATGATGCTGACTTGCAAAGCATGGGAGACCATATATGTAAGGCACGTAATACCAAAGCCTCTGCATACCACCTTAACCACTAAAACTAACGCATAGTAAAAATGCCACGCGTGCCGAATCACTTTTGAACAATTTGTTATATGCCTAGATTTCACCTACACTCAATGCGCACCATTAATACGCATAGGATTTCTTTATGAGAAACACATATAGCAAACATGCACCTAAAAAGGCCACAAACCTTAGCCTTAACAGTGAGTTACTTGCCGAAGCTAAGCGCCTAAACATCAACCTATCAGCAACAATGGAAAAGGCTTTGGAAAAGGAAGTAAAACAACAATTGAAAGCCGAATGGTTAGAACAAAATGCCGAAGCTATTGAAGCTTGTAACGATCTAACGGCAAAACACGGACTATTTTCCGATTCATACCGAGTATTCTAATGTCACAATTTACGCTTTATAAAAACAACGATAAAAACACCGCAAGCGCTTACCCATATTTTGTTGATGTCCAAAGCGAGTTGCTAGATTCACTGAATACTCGCTTGGTAGTTCCCTTAACTCCTATCGAGCTGTTAGAGAAAAAAGCCCCTAGCCACCTATGCCCTACGATCCATATTGATGAAGGTGACTTTGTGATTCTTACTCAACAAATGGCTAGTGTACCAACTAAAATCCTTACGACCCCAGTCAACGATCTAAGCACGTTTAGAAACGAAATTATTGCTGCTATCGACTTTTTGATTACTGGCATATGACGCCCTGCTAAGTGGCTAGCAACGCATAACACGATACTTAAACTGACTAGAACCAAAATCACCGAGCGTTGATAGTCCGCCTCGAGCAGTTTGATATATGCCTTTACGATTGACCTAAGTATGGTTCCAAGAATGCACTGACTTGCTCTGCACATAAACCAACTTGTACAGAGACACCCGCCTGCCTTAGGATTTCGATACCCTTTCCACTGTTCCGTGAATCTGGATCCAGCATAGCTACAACGACATGCCGTACTCCCGATTCAACTAAGGTGTTTGCACAAGCAGGAGTCCGACCAACAAAGGAACAAGGTTCCAATGTTACATATGCGGTCACACCTTCTTTTGACGCAGAATAGGATTCAAGAGCCTGAACTTCAGCATGGTTGCCACCTATTGATTGTGTAAACCCTTCGGCCACCACTTCACCATTTTTGACAAGAACACAACCAACAGGAGGATTTGGAATACAAGCGGGTAATGCATTCTTAGAAATTTCTAAGGCTCTAAGCATATATTTCTCTGACATTTTTCGTATTCCTTTCATTGGCATATAACGAATGACATGGATTCCCCCTCCCCAGAAACTGCCACACTTAAGTGGTACACATTTGCACCGGAGGCACCATGTCTGACTACTCTTATTTTTGCGGGATTGATTTAGCTAAAAACCACTTCAGCATTCATGCTGTTGACCAGCACGGCAAAGTTTTACTTCATAAATCAGTCACTCGCTCTAAATTGCTGACTACAATAGCAAATATGCCACATATGCGAATAGGTGTCGAAGCGTGTGGTGGTGCACATTATTGGGCGAGAACATGGCGCAAACTTGGGAATAATGACAGCGGGAAGATTCATGTGTTATGCCCGTCTTTCTAACAACGCCATCATTTCCTTTTTTAACTCATCCGATAGGCGTTCGTACTGCGCTTCTGCAACTAGGTTTTCTTCACACATTAGCATGAGCTGAATAAATGCCTTATTCCGAGAATGACCATCAAAGATAAATTTCATTTGCTTTTCAGATGTTTTGGAATATCGGCACATGAAGTGAAACCTTTCCCCTGCCGGTTGCGATTCGTCAGTGATAGTTTCAATAATTTCATTTAGTTGTCTTGCGCAATACAGCTGAATAGCTTCATTTTTAATCTCGCAAAAGACTTTCCAATCACACTCTTTGATGCTCATACAGACCTCCAATAAATTCCATTTTTCACCATAGAGTATAATTCTGTATTCAGGGTTAACCCATAAACTGCTGCCGAGTGAGAACATAATTGGAAAACAACTGTTTAACCATTTTTTGAATAGCACCTTCAGGGGTTAACCGATGAATGTTTAGGGGGACGCCTAGCCTGACCCAACCAATAATGGTTGGCAGCGGAGAGACCGCAATAAGAGATCCTCAATAGGTGTTTGCCCTAAGCAATGCTTAATGACCAAAATGACAAAGCGAAGTAGATAACTTTGATGTTCGAAGAGCATTGACTGCTCACGCAGCCAACAAGGTGCTATTGCCTATTGACAGGCAGAAGGCTCATATGTGTTAGATGCCAGATCTCTAAGGCTAATTTAGTAGTGGTAACGACACGAAATTATCGTTATCGCTTGATCATCGACTGCGTAAATAAGCCTATTAGTGTCATCAATACGGCGAGACCAAAAACCAGATAAGTTCTCTTTTAACGGCTCTGGTTTACCGATGCCCTCAAATGGAGAGCGTTTAACATCATTGATGAGCTTATTGATGCGTTTGAGTGTTTTCTTGTTTTGAGTTTGCCAATACAGATAGTCATCCCAAGCATCATCAGTCCACGACAGTAAACGTTGACTACTACTCATCAACTAACTCTCGTGCTGTTGTTTTACCAGCACGGTACTGTGCAATCGAACGATTTAGGTGTTCAGCGTTTTGAGGAGAGCGTAGTAAGTGAACTGTCTCCATAAGGCTATTGTAGTAGTCTAAAGACATAACCACTGCATCTTCAGAATCACGGCGTGTAATAACTGTTGTATCAGCATCATTAACTACACCGTCTAAAACAGCTTTGAGACCATTTCTAGCTTCAGTAAAAGATACGATTCTCATAAGAATCTCCACATGTACATTAAATGGAACAAGTATAGTCTCCACTACTCTACTTGTACAGTAAATTGAACATGACATGTTGATAAAACAACTGTTTAACCATTTTTTTGAATTGCGCCGGCTGAGGTTAACCGATGAATGTTTAGGGCGACGCCTAGTCTGACCCTATGACAAGTCATAGGCAGCGGAGAGACCGCAATAAGAGATCTTCTATATGTGTTATGTGCGTTTTTATTTGTTCGTCTCTCGTTCATACAATTTTTCAGCAACGGCCCAAGTAACCAGACCTAAAAACAACCCAAGAGCTAGCAACACTACCGCCGATAAGCTGAAATCAATCCAAAATTCAGCCCACGTCCGCACTTTATCAAATAGCATAAAACCAATTGTTTTACCGACTAAGACAGAGCCTCCCGCAATTAAGGTCGTCTTCAAAACGTAATGCCTACGCCCTTTTTTACGAGTTTGTGCCCAACGATGTAATCTCTTGCTTTTCCAATTACCCATTTCCAGTGCTCCCTGCATATCGACGAAAATTCTCTACCACAATTGAGGGAGTTACAGAAAAGAAGAGTTAACGTGCGAACCAGACCAGAATAAGCATCAAAGCATATAAAGATTAGTTAAGACGTGAGCCACGCTTTCACAAAACCCGTCGTAAGCCCCGAAATCACTATACTAAACGCATACTAAAAATGCCAAGCGTGGGGAATCGTTCTTGGTCGTCTTGATACTCATTGAGCCTTCTCCTCCAACTTAGCCTCTCGACTAAGCTGGAAGGCGACGAAACCCAAAATGGAGAAGACTCTATGAGATTCTATAACAACCAGCATAACTATTACTGTGGCATTGATCTACATGCGCGCTTATTCATACTGAGGAACAAAACGGTGTTTGATGAGAAACGATTTTTACCCCAATAAGTCGCACAGTGAAGTGAGCTGAAAGTCTAACTGGTGCTGAGTGAGAACACGTCACTGACTCAAATTTACTGGGATTTAAGCCCGAAAAGGTCGGTTGTGTCAGGTAGTCCAAGCCCGCTTGCTTTGATTAGCCGCTTCATTGGTGCGCATCCATAACAACGAACAGCAAAGTTGCTTACACCTCGGCTGAGCCTGAAGATAACTGGAAAACAACTGTTTAACCATTTTTTTGAATAGCGCCTGCTGGGGTTAACCGATATGTGTCTAGTGACCCTATGACAAGTCATAGGCAGCGGCGAGACCGCAATAAGAGATCCTCAATATGTGTTTGTCGTAAGCAATGCTTAATGACCGAAATGACAAAGCGAAGTAGATAACTTTGTTGTTCGAGGAGCGTTGGCTGCTCACGCAGCCAACAGGATGTTATTGTCTATTGACAGGCAGAAGGCTCATATGTGTTATAAATTTTGTCTACCATTGCCCAACGTGTAATCTTTTCTTATGCAATGAATGGCTAACCATCTAACTATTGGTAAGGCTACTTTGACCCGATTCGCTTCTTTTGAGTAAGGTTCAAAGATTGCGACATTTTTCCCTCTCCTAGTTTTTTTGGAGTGGACTATCGCACAGCGCAATTCGTAGAGCCACCTAGTCAGTTCAGCGGTTAAATCGCTGCTATTCACTTTTAAAGCATCAATCACAACACTTGAAGACGTTGTAATATCTTTCGATAACTCAGCGACTTCTGCTTCGGGTAGATTTGCTATATATGCTTTTATATCAGCTTCACAAACAAGGTACTGAACTACGGCTTTAAGTTGATCTCTTTCAACTCGAGCATTGATGTTAAGTAATGTCGGTGCTTCTTCAAAATAGTACTCAAGAACATTGTAATAACCAACAAAACTACCCAATGGCTTTTATCATTCAAACCCGAAAAGTAATACGATAGAAGCAGCGGATTATACAGCTTGGTACAAGTTACTTTTTCTATAGGTATATCCACATCTAGTTCGCTACCATAAGAGCTAGATAAAGTGTGATAGTCAGCATTTTTGTCAAGATTTCTCAGCCAATCAAGGCGTTCGGCTTGGTGCAAATCTAGTAGCCCTTCACCTAACTCAAATATACGCTTCTTGCCAAAGTAGCCATCTCGATGCTCATTTGGCATTACTTGGATCATGACTTTTTTAAACAATAACTCATGCATCTGGTCAACGTAGTCTTCGATAATTGGGGCAGTATAGTTCTTAGGTATGCACCAATCGCTCAACCCAACATTTTCGTCGATAGGTTCAACACTTATTACCGTTGGATCATTCCCTTGATCTAAAATAAGGGCGCCAGTGTTGGCTTGGTCATAGTGATGATATATCTCGTTATAATCATCTTTCCAAAACACCATCTCACTTATCTTCGTGGTCATACGAGAGGTTAGATTGATAGTACTATACTCGAATAAGTAGTTATCTATGAGGTACTCTACTTGATCATCCGACAACTGAGGAGCTGATATGTCGAACTTAAGAAGTGCGACTGAATCAAGGTTCTTTAGATAATAAAAAGCTTGGCTTGTTAAAATAGGTTCCCCGTGAATTGTAGGGTGAATAATCATCTCATGCTCTAAGCCTTCAAAATAGATGATTTTCTCAATCCCTCTCCCATTGGAAACAGCCAATTTTAAGTTTCTTGATGCCACTGTCGCTAACTCCGATAAATTTATAACGCCCTGTTAAGGTGTGAGCAACGCAATACAAAAGCCACCGCATACCACCTTAAACACTAAACGCAACGCATAGTAAAAATGCCACGCGTTGCGAATCCCTCTTGAACAGTTTGTTAGCCCATTGTAACTGCAGTAAGTTGGCAAGGCATATTGAAAGGTCTTGAATTGTCAAAAGCTTGCTTACTTATGTAGTGGATAATTCCACAACATAACTCATGGAATTCTTTGGCATTGCTAAGAGAACATTGTTCTTGCCAAGAAGCTTTCAATACAGGGATATGTTTAGGCTCAAGAGGTTCGTCACTACTTATTCTGAACTCTTGAGTGCAGAACTCTGACTTACCATGCGCAAGCAAATTTCTGGACTTGAATAAATTTTTTACTATTTCAAAATGTTCTAACCTCAATGCTTCATCTGCATAGATGACTCTGCTTATTGCGTCAAACTTCGCAATTGGAGAAAAACGCAACTCGTCATCAAGGTTATTAAAAGTAACCTTGTTGCTTAACTCATCTCCTAGCAACTTTTCAAACTTAGCCTTTTTATAACCGTGCAATTTTTCGCTTAAGTTTGAAACTAACTCATCAAATTGCCCTTTGAAACCGTAGCCAATAGCAACTCGTGCTTCGAAGTCTAATTCCTTCGGGAGTTTATCAACTGTTTCGAAAACTTCGTTACCGCAATCGTCTAATACTTCATTGACCCTTGTCTGTACATCAAAAATACTCTCACAACAGTAATTGAGGTAACTCTCAACCATGAATGCCGTTAAAGTTAAGACAGTGATACCACCACATATTTCTCCTAACTCTTCATTTAGAATCGAGCGTCTTGCTGATTCATAAAACCAACAATGCGAAAGTATATTCCCTTCAGACCGACCTACATAGGACATCAAATTTTCCTCTAAAATGGGCTAACGCTGCGTTAAGTGGCGAGCAACGCTACCACCCTACCTAAACCATTGTGACATAAACACTTAAACCGAAGTAAGCCTAAAACGCCATACGTTGGGAGTCCGTCTTAAACGCCTTGTTATAACACGCCTCAATGTTTGCGCTTACAAGTTAATACTGTCTTTTGGGTGATGAATACCATCGTAAATTTTGACCGGCTCCAAATCATAAGGATTAACACCTTCAAGACACGCAACATTAATTGCGAATTGATGTGGATTCGAGCGCCTTTGGTGATGAGTGTATATGCCGCAAGTTTTACAAAAGTAGTGCTTCGCCGTCATGGTATTAAATTGATAAAGGGTCAAGTTATCTTCACCTTTTACAATTTTGAGGTTTTCAAGCAAGACAGATGCAGCAATTGCTCCCCGCATCCTACACATAGAACAAGAGCAACGACGAGGGTCTTCTAGCCCATTTGGCATCGTTAGTTCCAATTCAACTGCACCACAATGACATTTTGCATTGTGTACTCTTTTTATGTCCATATTATTGCCTCCATGCTGACACTCCGGAAAGTGTTATAACGCCCAATTAAGGGGTGAGCAACGCTACCTCCCAAACCTAAAGCATTGTGCCATAAACACTAAATTGGAAGTAGAACCAAAATGCCAAGCGTTGGGAATCCCTCTTAAATTGTTTGTTATGTCACTACTTCCTCAATTTTTTCTTCTTAGCTAGAAAAGCTTTAGCTCGATTTCGAACACATTGTTCTACGTCTTTTGCTCCACGCTTTTTACAATGATCATAAAATTTACCAATCTTATTTTTTGATAGTCCTGTTTCTCGAGCTAGTTTTTTAATCGCTTCCCTTCTTACAATCTCGTCAAGAAATCTGGGAACATCAGCCATTACATCTGTTTCACTATTATTATTTTCTGTAGCTTTAGAGGTACTATCGGACTCATTATCAATGTTACACATATTAACTTCCTATAAATTAAGACAATATTACTTTCGGTGACATAACGCCGCATTAAGTGGTGAACAACGCGACCACCCAACCTTAAACCTTGCCACATTTAGCACTGAAGCTGACCTAGGCTGAAATTGCCAAGCGTTGAGAATCCGTCTTAAATGCTTTGTTATGTTTTAGCACAATTCGTTGATTTACTTGGCAAAGAACTGGGATGCAGACCTAGATTTCTGAACCAAGTCACAAGCTCGAACTCACTTGACCGGCAGATGCGCCAAACCAAAAACAAGTAAGTCCACTTCCCTGATAATGAGGCAACTCGACCAAGCTCCAACAAGCGCCCTTTCTTAGCAACAGCAGCGCAGAACAATGACAATTTGCCGACTCAACTGCCAAGGTTATTGGCTGATTGAGAAATACGCCCGAAGCGACTTTGAGCCAGAGAAACAAGACGACCAAACCACTCGAAAACTCGAATGAAGCAACCCGCGAACCTTGGCATGTTTTACGGGTTAAGGGATTTAAGAATGGATCGATAATAGTGATTTGCTGAGTCTACTCCCAACGAATAGCCAAAGGGGCAAAGAACGACTCAAAGGCATTTAAGCCATTGAAATTACATTAAAACATAACGCCGCATTAAGTGGTGAGCAACGCGACCACCCAAGCCTAAACCTTGCCACATTTAGCACTGAAGCTGACCTAGGCTGAAATCGCCAAGCGTTGAGAATCCGTCTTAAATGCTTTGTTATGTTTTAGCACAATTCGTTGATTTACTTGGCAAAGAACTGAGATGCAAAACTAGATTTCTGAACTAAATCACAAGCTCAAACTCACTTGACCGCCAGATGCACTAAAGCAGAAACGAGTAAGTCCACTTCCCTGATAATGAGGCAACTCGGTTAAGCCTCAACAAGTGCCCTTTCTTAGCACAAGCAGCGCAGAACAATGGCGATTTGCCGACTCAACTGCCAAGGTTATTGGCTGATTGAGAAATATGCCCAAAGCGACTTTGAGCCAGAGAAACAAGGCGAGCAAACCACCCTAAAACTCGAATGAAGCAACCCACGAACTTTGGCATGTTTTACGGGCTGAGAGATTTAAGAACTGAGCGATAATGGTGATTTGCTGAGTCTACTCCCAACGAATAGCCAAAGGGGAAAAGAACGACTCAGAGGCATTTAAGCCATTGAAATTCCATTAAAACATAACGCCCTGTTAAGGGGTGAGCAACGCAATACCGAAGCTACCGCACACCACTTTAATCACTAAACTCAACGCATAGGATAAATGCCACGCGTTGCGAATCCCTCTTAAACAGTTTGTTAGATGTTTTTCTCAGAGGAGCATTCAATACCTAAAAAACCCATTCTAAGAGCCCATTTTTCCTGAATCGTCTCCCATTCGCTGAGAACAAAATACCCTGCTCTGTGCCCTTCGATATACTCACCATTATTAAACAATAAATGCTGCACCTCACCAGGGCCAAAGTCGCACAAAACTCTAAAGATATGGTCAAAAAATGCCATAACGACGCGCATAACAATGACCGGGTCATCACCTTGCCACTCATCACTACTGTAAGGGATCTCTAAAAGCTTCGTTCTCCCTAGATCAGCCATTCGTGCAGATCCACCCAACGGTACCCATTCAGCTTTTTTTGACTTGGGATGGACCATAAAATTTCTGATCGACTGTAATTCTTGAATGTTTTGTATTTCTTGTAAGCCGCGGTCGAGTTTTATCTTCTTTTTCTCCCACAGGAAAAATTCAAACTTACTAATGGGCGAAAACTTGTCCACCTCCTTAAATAAACTCTTGGGGAGGCTAAGTGTTTCTAATAAACAGTTGGCTACAACTTCTGGAAGGATAGAAAGGTTAAGAATAGCGGCTCTTGATAAGTGAGCTTCATCATCATAATTTTCTGTTTCAAGGGCTTCAAAGGCTGCTTTGGTGAAATAGATACTATCTCTAAAGATAGTTTCAAACTTACGATCAATATAGTATTTTTCCACTTTCATAATATTTATCTTTCAATCTTGGTACGTGAGCTGACACTCTAAATCTCACATCTAACGCCCTGTTAAGGGGTGAGCAACGCAATACACGAGCCGCCGCATACCGCCTTAAACACTAAAACCAACGCATAGTGAAAATGCCACGCGTTGCGAATCCCTCTTGAACAGTTTGTTAGGCTATTGACCCTCTGAGATTCTCACGTACGTCCCATTGAAGGTGACATTTAGCCCGCCACAACCGTTGTCTTTGCTAACTACGAGGGTATCTTGATCTAACAAAACTTGGAGAGTACAGCCGTCAACGTCATAGTCTATTTGATTACCTTTTAACGTTACAACTCCGTCGATTTCTCCAAAATTTACAAGGCCAGAAGAAGAGTCACCTACCCAAACTGATGTACCAGATAGTTCGTATGTGTTCGAACCCACCTTAGTCAAGTCAATAAAGGCAGTGTCAGTATCCAATTGATCATTGTTATACCGCTCATAATGCCCCTGAAAATCAGGAAAGACTGCTGCATATACAGGCGATGAAATAAGCAACATACTTAGAGCTACGCAAACTGTTTTCAAGCTCAAATTCTCCTCAATAGCCTAACAGTTCTTAGACCGAAAAATTCTATAATTAAATACAGAATTATTCTGCCTAGTACTTTTATGAGATAAACCATACCCCGTTTTTATGCAAAATAACAGTAACTTAAGCAGTGAAACACTTTACCCTAATCCCAAAATACAGACTTTTTCTATATAGCATGAATTGATGTGCCAAACTCCATCTCATGTATATATAAACAGTGGTAGCAAAAATGAAAAAATCACCATTTCTATCGTTTATAAAAGAGTATATGTTGGCTCGGCACTACGCACTTAGAACAGTCGAAGCCTATATCTACTGGATTCATCAATACATTCTTTACCATGATAAAAAGCACCCAAAAAGCTTAAATTCGAGACACGTTGAAGATTTCCTAACGCACTTAGTCGTTAACAAAAAGTCTGCCCAGAAAACCCAAAGCTTAGCGCTCAATGCTCTCGTCTTTTTATACAAAGACATCATTCAAGAACCTATAGATATTGATATGCAGTTCCGTCGCTCAGACAAGTCGAGAAAACTGCCCACAGTGATGACTCCAGAAGAGATTGAGCGACTACTTCGTCATTGCTCACCCCAATACAAACTACATTATCAATTGATGTATGGTTCTGGTCTGCGTTTAATGGAATGTGTTTGCTTACGTATACAAGACATCGACTATGAGTATAAATCTATACGAATATGGAAAAGTAAAGGAGGTAAAAACCGCATAGTTACCCTAGCCCCAGAGCTTTTCCCTGCAATCAAACAGCAGCAATTGAGATCGGCCAGTTACTATCAGCAAGATTTAAATGACGAAGCTTTTTCTGGTGTATATATACCTGAGGCTCTAGCGAGAAAGTATTCAAACGCAGAGCGAAGCCTCAATTGGCAATTTCTTTTTCCTTCTAGCCGTTTGTCTCCGGATTTACAAACTGGCGAGCTACGTAGGCATCATATCCACCCAACCGCGCTACAAAAACACATCAAATTAGCGGGGCTAAAAGCCAAGATTGAAAAGAATATATCGTGTCATACTTTAAGGCACTCATTTGCGACGCACCTTCTTTTAAGTGGTGCTGATATTAGAACTGTTCAGGAACAACTTGGGCATGCGGACTTAAAAACCACGCAAATCTATACTCACATAATTGATCGAGGTGCGAATGGTGTTGTCAGTCCATTATCGAAAATATTCATTCAGTAATGAATGAAATCGATCCACCGCTTGCACGTAACTAACGCTCAATACGCAAAGTTTAAGACGCTCGTTGAGTCGTTTACTATCGACTTAACGCCTCACCGAGCGGTTTAAAATAGGCCTGCAGTGCTTCATAAATAGTCTGTCGATGGTGCAGGTCTGGAAAGACATGGAGTGTTTCAGTGGCTGTCGTGCCTGACACTAAGTAGCTATTCGTGATGCCGGAACAAGATTCTACCGCAGCTTCAAAAGCGCGCGCCATCATCTCCGTCGGAGTCGAAAAATAGTTCGAGCCCATAGTAAGATCGGCTTTCACACTGCGTGAAACATAGTCGTGGCGCTCTTTTCCATCTTCGCTCAGCAACGTTTTATCAAAAATTGTGAGTAGCTTTTCATTCAACGGGTGAGGGAAATGCGCTTTGTTTTTCAGCCAGCAGTCACTGGCAAACAAAATGGTGCGTTGCGGACCAGATCTATCGCCAATATCGAAGGCTTTTTCGGCAATATAGTGGTCAAACGCATGCCAAAACTCATGGGCGAGCGCCCCTGCGCCAGCATTTTTGGCCAACGCTAACTCGCGCTGATTGGGTGCATAGTGCGCTTGAACGCCTTTACGACCTCCAGTACCAAACGCCAAATTTAAGTTACCACGAAGCCCTATTGCATGGGGCGGCAGTGCCAGTATGTAAGCCAAATCCGCCAACGAATCGAAGATCAAGTTCGCCGCTAGGTCTTTCTCTTCCGAGTTTACCCACTTGCCAATACGAATACCGCCAATGCCAAATGTCTGTTTAATATCAATAAACGACACTTGTTCACCATGGCGATAATCAGGACCTTGGCGTGATTTGTATTTAAAGCTTGTTAACTGCAAAGTAGCCCTTGGCTTGAGAACGGATAATCGGCTAATAGTACAGATAGAAACGCTAGAATCAAACTCACTATTCAATAACTACTCTTCTGTGAATTACTCTTCAGTAAAGGACTATTCATCAAACAACCAATGCGCTTTAACTTGATTACGCCCGCTTTCCTTAGCGTCATATAAGGCCGAATCCGCTCTGTCCATGACCGTTTTAAAGCTATCTGCTTCTGCAATATTGGTAATGCCAAGAGACAGAGAAATGACGGTTTGTTTATCTACTGCCATTCTTATTCTGTCGGCAACCTTCAATGCATTTTGAGCGTCCATATCCAGTAGAACAATAAACTCATCGCCCCCCCAGCGAATAAATTCATCACTGTCGCGTAGACAGCCTCTTACGATTTGGGCGACTTGCTGTAGAACTCGGTCTCCTTCCAAATGGCCCGAGGTATCGTTGATAAGCTTAAAGTAATCGATGTCAAATAAGATCATGGAAAACTGACTGTGCCTAATCTGTTGCCAATAGCTGCTTTTGATGATGCTATTTTCTAAATAGTGTCGGTTTCGGCATCGAGTCAGTGAATCGTAAAACGCCGTATGCTTAAGCTTGCCACCTTGATACAAACTGATCCAAAGATTCACAATGACAACGACAAACGTGAGCACTAAGCCCAGTAAGAATGAATAGAAGTGTTCTTTTTTAGATTGGTTATAGTAGTCGGTAAAGTCCATCTTAAGGGCTAGAATTCGGTTAATATCTTCCAAGTAACGGAAATATAATAAGAAGTTCTCTCCGTTTCGATGTTCCCAAAAGATCTGATCTTGCTTCTCTGCCGTCAATAGCAGACTCTTATCCAAATATGGGAAACGCGTAAAAACCGATTCTCCTTTTAAAGATTCCGGCAGTCTCAATTCCCCTTTTGGAGTAAGAAATGCAACGTCAATATTGTCATCTAGCCCCTGCACACGACGGTAATACTCGGTGTAATCGATGCCAACGCCAAGAATGCCAATCACCTCACCATCATCGGCTTTGATTTTGTAGTCATAATAAAACGAGTATAACATCTCATATTCTTGGCTATCTGGGTCATAGAATTGATAGCGGGAGTCTTGGGGCATATCGAGAAACTTTTGTACCCAGATGTCGCGTTCAGACGTGATATCAAGAGAAAGTACACGGCCATAGCTATCGAAGTACAACTGATTACGAACATCGACCAAACCAATGGTTTTAACTGACAAGGATTGAGCTTTTTGTTTGAGATCGGCCAATATTTCATCAACAACGTACCCTTGTTGAATTTTATAGCGATATAATTCTGCTAAAGTCTGGCTCGAATAGGCATAGGTTTCGTTAACGTCTTGCAGTGTTCTAGAGATGTAGTTGGTGGTTCTTTGTAAGGTAGTCTCTGTGGTGTTTTGCCGGAAGACTTTCAAATTCATGTGGTAATGCGCAAAACTCAACATCGAGAACACAATAATGATTAGTAATGCCATCCTT
Source organism: Vibrio fluminensis (assembly GCF_015278125.1). GTDB lineage: Bacteria > Pseudomonadota > Gammaproteobacteria > Enterobacterales > Vibrionaceae > Vibrio > Vibrio fluminensis. The sequence continues at coordinate 95,488 of NZ_JADILO010000005.1, read as the reverse complement.
ATCGTGTTTACCACATGTTCATCAAAAAACGCCCGCTTAACGCTCATCCCTACCTCTTAAAATCCATTTAACCGAGAGCAAACTTAATAACTTGTGTTCATCTTTCCGTTCGACTCAAACAAGTCTGTTCATTTAGCCGAGAAAGATGCTTAAAGCATTAATTATCAGCTTCTACGTTTAATTTTGAAGAGAGTTAAAAACAAGTCAAATTATTTTACAGTATTGCTTTCTGAAAAGTGCGATGAGGCAGATTACTCAAATAAAAACGTATGTGGCATTGCCACATACGTTCTCGCTGACATTAACTTAAATCAATGTCTTTGGTGCCGAAAAGTAAGGTCGCAAAGAAGCCCGCAACGTAAGAAATCAACAATCCGCCGACAAATACCGCCATACCGACGAAGATGCCCTCGTTTGAAGTCATCAGAGGAATCGCCACGATACCAGAAGGGCCAAAGACAGTGTTTAGACCAACTGGAAGACCTAAGAACGAGACTAAACCGATAAAGAAACCACCAGCCGCGCCACCAATACATGCAGTAACAAACGGTTTTACACGTGGCAGGGTTACACCATAAATCAGCGGCTCACCGATACCCAAAATCCCAGGAATGATCGCACCGCGAATTTGTGTACGCAGCACTGATGCTTTGTCAGATTTCCAGTAAAGAGCTAATGAAGCACCTACTTGACCCGCGCCAGCCATCGCCAAAATTGGGAATAGTGAGTTGAAACCTTGAGCTTCCATTAACGCGAAGTAAACTGGCACGAACCCTTGGTGGATACCAAATACAACGGAAATTAAGAACAGACCCGCCAGTATTGCTGCGCCCAATGGGTTGTCATTGAGGTTCAAGAAGAGCCAAGACATACCTTTAAACAACACGCCGCCAACAGGCATAATAACAATAAACGTCACCGCACCCATGATCAGTAAAGTCACCACTGAAGTAAGGATCATATCAAGGTCATCAGGCATAAACTGGCGAACCAAACGTTCAACTTTGGCACCAATAATTGCCGCAAGTAGCACACCAATAATGTTGCCACGCGGGTCAATTGTAAAGCCAAAGAAGTCACTCATCCCCGAGTAGATACCGGATGTCGCTTCAGGGTTATAGCCAAGTACAAACAAGGACGCGAGAATCGCACCGTTGACTCCCGAACCACCAAACGCTTGCTGGGCGTTGTAACCAATCAAAATGCTCAGGAAGGCAAACAACCCCTTGCCGAAGATTTTCATGTACGCCACAAGGCTAATTACAAATGAGCTCGCATCCTGACCAACAATCATGGTTTGTTCAATCAGTGTTGCCACACCTAAAAGAAGACCAGCCGCGATAAAGCCTGGAATTAACGGCGTAAAAATGGTGGCGAACTTACTGAGAAAGCGTTGTACTGCGCTTGTTTGCTTGCTCTTAACTTGAGATTTCTGCTGTTTAGCGATCGAAGCCAGATCTTGCGTGCTTTGTGCAGGCGCGCTGTCCCACCCACCACCTAGCAACTCGTTCATCATCTCCGATGCTTGCTGCGCTTTACCTGGGCCAACGATGATCTGCAGTTGCTCATCGGATTCAACCACACCCATAACCGCTGCCATCGCATTTAGCGTGCTTTTATCCACCTTGCCGAAGTCTGCGAGAGTTAGACGCAGGCGGGTCATACAGTTGCCCGCTTTGACGATGTTGCCTCCTCCTCCGACCGCGACGAGGATCTCCTTCATGGTATCAATATTTATCTTAGCCATAATGATTTCCTTAGCTACAACTACTCTGCATTAAGTGCCGCACGAATAAAGCCTTGCTTATCGCGCAATAAGTTCGCGGCTTCATCCGCGGTTAAATCAGCAAGCAACATAAGAATTGCTGTCTTACAGTGACGTCCGCATGCCTCAAGCGCCCGTTCTGCCGCTGCTTCACTGCATCCTGTCGCCTCAACCACAATATTGGTTTGGCGTTGAATCAACTTCGCATTAGTGGCTTCAACATCAACCATAAGATTGCCAAATACCTTACCTGAGCGGATCATCGCGCCGGTAGTCAACATGTTAAGCACCAGCTTTTGTGCAGTACCCGCTTTCATTCTTGATGAACCGGTGACGACCTCAGGGCCAACGATAGGCGTAATCGCGACATCGGCAGCATCAATCATTGGACAAACTGGGTTACACACGATGCAAGCAACAAAAGCGCCCTGCTGCTTGGCGTATTCCATTCCGCCGATCACATAAGGCGTACGGCCACTGGCAGCGATACCCACCAACACATCTTTGTTGCTAAATCCAATATTTTGCAGATCTTCAATCGCTAATTGTGGTGAGTCTTCGGCATTCTCCACCGCTTTAAAAATCGCGGTATGTCCGCCTGCAATCAGCCCAACAACTTGCTCTGCTGGCGTACCATAGGTTGGCGGACATTCACTGGCATCTAAAATACCGAGTCGTCCCGATGTCCCCGCGCCCATGTAAATAAGGCGACCGCCATTGGCAAACGCTTTGGTAATTTCATCGACAACTTGCGTCACTTCGCCCAAGGTTTGTTCAACAGCCAACGCGACTGTTTTATCTTCTGCGTTAATCACTTTCAGCATCTCAAACGTCGATAGCTGATCAATGTTCTGGCTGTGACTATTGCGCGTTTCCGTCACCAAGTGGTCTATCTCTAATTTCATTTCTTTACTCAGATTAACTGTGATTTGCAGCGATAATATTGCTTTCAAAGTCGATAATTAGTGATTGCAGTCACAGGATTTTTTATTCCGAATGCAAGTTTTTATGGAATAATTTACCCCTCCAAGTCTGAGATAGTCTAAGTGCCTTGTGGAACTTGGCTTATACGGCGATTTTTTCTGAATAATCCGTCTCAAAACGGAATATTTGATTGTAACAAATGAAGGAAAATGTGATGTCCATCACCCACAAAATTCTCATTACACGCAACAAGTTATCTGCGAGTGGCAAAAGGATTGCAGATTGGATCATTGCCAACCCAAATGACGCCGTCGCACTAACCAGCCAAGCATTAGCGGCGCAGATCGATGTGGGGCAATCTAGTATCGTTAAATTCACGCAACGACTTGGCTACAGTGGGTTTAGCCAATTTAAGCGTGCGCTGATTGAAGAACTGAGTCGAAAAAGTGCAATACAACACGCGCCACTGCATACCAATATTGATACCAATGACTCCACATCAACCATCATTCAAAAATTGGTTAAAGCCAAATCGGAAGCGATCTTTCAAACCAGCAATGCTTTATTAAATAGCCCGTTCGATCAAGTAGTGAGCTTAGTTAATCAAGCCCATAGAGTGCAGATTGTCGGGATGGGTGGCTCCGCTCTTTCGGGTAAAGATCTCGCATATAAGCTACTCAAACTTGGTATCGCCGTAATTAGCGAATTTGATAGCCATGTACAAATAGGCATTGCCAGAACACTGACAGAGAATGACGTACAGATTGTGATTTCATTTTCGGGACATACCAAAGAGATCAACGCCGCCGCAGAAGCGGCAACCGAGCGCGGCGCGACAGTTATCGCACTGACCGCTCCCACACCGAGTGAACTGCGCGATCTTGCCGATTTCAATTTAGATACCATCGCAGATGAATCTCAGCACCGAGCCTCATCGATGAGCGCTCGCACCGCACAAAACGTGGTAACCGATGCACTGTTTATTAGCCTAGTGAAGCTTAGAGGGGACTCCGGACAAGAGATGTTGCATGATATCGCCTCCCATATTAGGCAGTTAAGTTAGCAATAGATTTTGCGCCAATAGCGATTATTTTTTCTGCCAGATCATCCACTGCTCTTTCCCTGCGAATACCGCAACACTGTCGTCCACTGGTGATGAGGTTATCAATTCAAATTTGGAACCCAGCGCTTGGGCTAGTTCGTTGGTTTTCAAACAAAATGGCGGGAAGCGAGAGCGGTATTCATCGCTGATAACAAAATAACCGATAATTAAGCCGCCACTTGGCAGTAACCTATCAAGCATGGCGAAATAGTCATTCCAATACTCTCTCGGTAGTGCGGCGAGAAATGCTCGCTCATAAATCACATCGAAAGGTTGCGCGAAGTCGGCTTTAAACACATCCCCAAGTACTACCGATTTACCCAACTCGCCGAGTTGATCTTTTGCCACTGCGACCGCTTGTTCACTATAGTCCATCGCAGTGACATCACAACCATAGCGAGTAAAAGCCTTCACTTCATAAGCGGCGCCGCAACCTGGAATAAATACTCGAGAGCTTGATTGCGTTAGTGCAGGCAGAGGATATTTTCCAAGAAACTCTAATAGCTCGTTGGGCGACTGCTTGTTATCCCACGGCATGTTGCCCGTGGTAAATAGCTCATCCCAAAACTGGGCGTCAATTTGTGGTGCTGCTGACTTATCCATATTTAACCCTTCACTTAAAACGAAAGGGATAGACATTTATTGCTTCTATCCCTCTTGCTATCCTTTTTGCTACTTCTTTGAGTCAGCAATTGACGTGCTAGTTAACGCCGATCTTCAATCAATGACGGCACCTCTTGCTCATTAGGGACAAAGATGACATCGCCTTTTAGTTTGGTGACGGATTTTAACGTCGCTTGGATATCTTCGGCAGAAACGTGATTGTCATGGCAATAAAACGTAATGGTGTCTTTCAATCCATCGCTATCAATCAACAAAGAGCCTCTTACAGCATGTCGGCGACATATCTCTTGTACCTGATGCGGATAAATAAACAGCCCTTTCACTTTGATGGCGGAGTCTGCTCGCCCCATCCAGCCTTTGAGGCGCATATTGGTATGAAGTAAGCTCGCATCCTGATCGACCTGCGCGGATAAGTCGCCAGTAGCGTAACGAATCAGAGGGAATTTCTCATCAAACGACGTAACGAGCACTTCACCCACCTCACCTATTTCAACTGGATTACCATCTGGGTCAACAATCTCGACAATGATGTCTTCCGCCACAACCAGCCCCTTTTCTCCAGCGACTTGATAAGCAATCAAACCAAGTTCGGCACTTGCGTAGGCTTGGGCGACGCTGACGCCGTGCTGTTCAAACAAGGCTTGCATATCTGCAGTAACGGCTTCGCCAGAGACAAGTGCTTTGGTTATTGATATCGGCACTTGATAAGTGCACTGATATTGCTCAAGTAAGTTGGCAAGGTAGGAAGGCGTGCCGGTATAGCCACTTGGTTGCAATTGGTGAATCGCTTCAAGTTGCGCTTCGGTATTGCCAACACCTGCAGGGAAAACCGCACAGCCACAAGCACGAGCGCCGCCATCCATAATAAAGCCACCCGGCGAGAAATGATAAGAAAAGCTGTTGTGGACTAACTCTCCTGCACGGAACCCAGCGGCATAAAACGCCCGCCCAGTGCGCCAAAAGTCTTGCTCGTGGCTTTGCCCTTCATAGAGCGGCCCTGGTGATTGAAACACGCGGGCAAGTTGCCCGAGTGCAACCGCATTAATGCCACCACAAGGCGGATGTTGCTTTTGCTGCATGGGCAGATGGAATTTGCGCGTAATTGGCAGCGTTGCTAATGTTTGGCGGTCGATAACCTCGCTAGAGTCGACATGGGAATACAAAGCGCCATAATGTGCGCTTTGTTGGATTGCTGACTCAATTACACTAGGCAGCCTTGCAAACAAATCGCGCTCTCTTTGCACTGCATCCTTAGACTCTTTATCATCAAATTGATCGTTCATCACCGCTCCTTATAGCCAACGCTTACGACGTTTATAAGACTTGAGGTTTTTAAAACTTTTGCGCTCACCTTCACCACCGCCAAGATAAAACTCTTTAACGTCTTCATTGTTAAGTAGCGCGTGTTTAGATCCATCAAGCACGATCTTGCCAGACTCCATGATGTAACCATAATCCGCAGCCTGCAGGGCAAAGTTAGCGTTTTGTTCCACCAGCAGCATGGTAATACCATGTTCTTTGTTGATCTTATCAATGATGCCAAAGACTTCTTTTACCAGCAGCGGCGATAATCCCATTGAAGGCTCATCCAGCAATATCATTTTTGGGCGCGCCATTAATGCCCGTCCAATTGCCAACATCTGCTGCTCACCACCCGAGAGATAACCGGCAAGCCCCGTGCGCTCTTTTAGGCGCGGAAAATAGTTAAACACCATTTCAATGTCTTGCTCGACTTCATTGTCTGTTCGGGTGTAAGCACCTAAACGCAAGTTTTCGATAACCGTCATATCTTCAACGATACGACGCCCCTCCATCACCTGAAAGATCCCTGAGCGGACAATCTCTTCAGGGCTTTTGGTATCAATGCGCTCACCCATAAAGGTAATTTCACCTCGGGTAACTTCACCATCTTCAGTTTTTAGCAAACCTGAAATCGCTTTTAAGGTCGTGGACTTACCTGCCCCGTTGGCGCCAAGTAGAGTTACGATTTTTCCTTTGGGAACTTCTAGGCTCACGCCGCGTAAAACCAGAATCACTTCGTCATACACCACTTCGATGTTGTTTACAGACAACAGGATTTCTTCCGGTTCTAGCTGTTTTGCTAATTCACTCATTAAGCTGCTCCTTGCAAGATGAGGGTTACCCCTCATCTAATCAATCATCCTTAAACGTTAGTAACCTAGCCAATCGTCACGGCGTGACAATGTCACCTCTGCAACTTTATTGATATCGACCTTACCGCCTTGGTTATTACCCATAAACACATTGACCGTTGTCGTACCACGGTGATCATCTTGCTGCCAATTAGCCGGAATACACACGCCTTCTAAGCCTTGCGGTACCCAGTTATCGCGCACATACATGCCTTTCTTAATGTTTTCACCGGTGATGCCACCGTTCGCTTTTGCCCACTCCATGGCTTCTTTCATGTAAAACGCCGAGCATACCCCGCGAATATAGTGGTGGGTTCTAAACTGTTCTGGATCGCTTGACGACTGAGCTGAAATCTCTTGCACCAGCTTCATCCCTTCACTGTCATCACCCCAGAATGCTGTCATACCCGGGAAGACATAGTCTTTCAGTCCATCGCCGGCAGCCTCAATCACAGGTTTATCACCGCCCCAAATATTCGCCATATATTGGAAGTCAGTGCCAACGGTATTACACGATTTAACCAATGAAATCACCGAGCCACCTAAGTTGGCAATGTAACCATAGTTCGTACCCGACTCTTTTAGCGATAGACATTGCGCCTTAAAATCACCTGGTTTAAGGGAAACCACCACTGGGTTTTGAACCTCAAAGCCCAACTCTTCTGCGTATTCAGCACAAGCTTTTTTCGGTGCATTCGGGAATGGGTGGTTATCACCAATATGGGTAAACTTCGGCGCTCCGCTATTGCCTTTGGCATCCCAATCATCCTTGGCCCATTTAACTAAGGCGCGACACGCATCGGAGTAAGAAGCGCCGTAGAAGAAGTTGTAAGGAGCAGGCTTGGCTGTTTTTGGGTTTTTACCCGTAGGATCGGTTAAGTGACCCGAGTAAGAGGCGGAGAATACCGGCACTTTGTCTTTGGTGACGAACGAGATCAGCGCCTCCGTATCGGCAGTGCCCCAACCCTGCATCGCAACCATGTTTTTACGCGCTACCCAACGCTTATAGTTTGAAATGGCAACTGGCACTTTGTAAGCCATATCAACAGTTTCAAACTCAAGCTCTGTGCCATCGATGCCGCCATTAGCATTGATCCATTTCAACGCATCTCGTACCCCTGAACCATAAGGTTTGCTTACGTAAGCCGTCGGACCTGAAAAATCCACCAAGTGTCCAACAAATACCGAATCTTGCGCTTGTACTGTCGCCGTACATAGCGTTGAAGATAGCACCAACGTTGTTGCTAGATATCCTTTGTTCATAACTCGTAATCCTTGTTATTTAGGTTATTTACGCACATGCCAAACTCGGCGTGGCCAACACGCCAAGTTTGGGTATCACACGTGAACTGCTTTCTGATGTTGATTAATAAGAGAACGGATAATGTTTCCAATATGCTCGAATCTGCTGCCAGCGATGCGCGAGACCCTGAGGTTCGAAAATAAGGAACAGCATAATTACCAGTCCGACAGCCATTTCTTTGATATACGCCAGACCGTCAGTAAACGAGGTTGAAGTGCCAAAAACCGACAATCCAGCAACACTAAACTCTAATAGTTCTGGCAGGAGGACGATAAAGATAGTCCCCATTAGGGTTCCTTTCACTGAGCCCAACCCACCGATAATGATCATCGCGAGAAACTGTATCGACATCATGATGGTAAAGCCCTCTGCCGATACAAAACCTAAGTAGTGACCATACAGCGCACCACCAATACCCGCATAAAAGGCACAAATACCAAACGATAACAGACGATACTTGGTTAAATTGATGCCCATGATCTCGGCAGACAGATAGTGATCGCGCACCGAGACAAAGGCTCGACCATCACGAGAACGGATCAGGTTGGCTGCCCACATATACATGAATACCAACGCAAACAGCGCGATATAGAAGAAGCTTTCATCACTGTAGAACTCATAGCCAAACAGATTGACCGGATTGGCACTCGCCCCATAAGAGCCGCCACTAAACCATTCTGCGCGAGCAAAGAAATCTTCCAAAATAAACTGCGCAGCTAAAGTCGCAATAGCTAGGTAAAGCCCTTTGATTCGCGCGGCAGGCAAACCAAATAGCATGCCGACAATCATGGTTAAATAACCCGCCAGAGGAATCGCCAACACCACAGGAATATTGAACTGATTATTTAGCCAAGCTGAAGCAAATGCGCCAAAGCCAAAAAACGCGCCATGACCGAGTGAAATCTGCCCGGTAAAGCCAACCAAAATGTTAAGCCCTAGTGCCGCGATCCCTAGGTAAGCGATCTGAATAAACAAGTTTAAAAAGTAGATATCTAAAACCAGCGGTGCAGCCAACATCGCGATTAAACCCGCCACCGCGAGTGAACGGATGGTTTTAGTTTCAAAAATTGGGGTATCACTTTTGTATGTGGTACGAAAATCACCACACGGACGCATACTTACATGAGCCATATTGTTTCTCCTTAAATACGCTCGATGTCTTTCGTACCAAACAGACCATATGGCTTGAAGGCAAGGATGATTAGCAGCACATAAAATGGTGCAATGTTGTATAGGTTGCCCACTTGCAGATATTGGCTATCAACAAACTCGGCGAGGTTCTCCAATAAGCCGATAGTAATACCGCCAACTATCGCCCCTACCACCGAATCTAAACCTCCTAAAATCACCGCAGGGAACACCTTAATGCCAATAATCGACAGCGCGTCTGATACCCCGTTAACGATACCGATAACAATGCCTGCCGTTGCTGAAACCATGGCGGAAATCGCCCAACTAATCGCAAACACCTTTTTAATTGAAATACCAAGGCTTTGAGCAACTTGCTGGTTAAACGCAGTTGCGCGCATTGCCAAACCCATCTTGCTGAACTTAAAGAACCAATAGAAAGCGCCCATGATGATCACGGAGAAGATCAAACTCAGGATGTAAGCAAACTCGACGTTCAGGCCGCCAATGTTCACCACATTGGTTTCAAATACTTGCGGGTAGGAAACCGCTGAAACGCCGAAGATCCACTTCATCAAAGCTTGGAAGAACATCGACAAACCGATGGTGACCATGATGACCGAGATAATTGGCTCGCCAATTAACGGCCGTAAAACAATGGTTTGCACCGCAATACCAAATACGGTCATAAACGCTAAGGTGAGCAAGAAGCCGAGAAAGAAAGGTAGCTGCAAGTGCACTAATGCGGCCCAACACACCCATGCACCAATCAGTAGAAACTCACCTTGCGCAAAGTTCACCACTTGCGTTGACTTATAAATCAACACAAAACACATGGCGACCACACCGTATAACATGCCAACTATCACGCCATTAATGACGAGCTGTAATAATAAGTCCGTATTCACTATGCGATCCTCCGTTGTTCGCTTTGCTCTGCAACTGGTTCGTGTTCGATCAATGTTTCCACTACCAGTGAAGTTTTGATACGTGTCTTAGTGCCATCTTGATAAGTGATCACCGTATCGACATCGACATTCGGTTGATCGCTATAGATGGTCTCGATAATGTCGCCATACTTCTCTGCTACTACACCACGGCGCACTTTACGTGTTCGAGTTAGCTCACCATCATCAGCATCTAACTCTTTATATAACAATATGAATTTACTCATTTTTTGCGCATCAGGCAGTGACTCGTTCACCTTAAGTACTTCTTCGCGGATCGCCTGGTAAACCTCTGGCTGAGCAGACAGGTTGGTATAGTTGGTAAAAGCGATACCTTTTTGTTCTGCCCACTTAGCCACAATGGCATAGCGAATACAGATGATGGCTGACAACCAAGGGCGCTGTTTACCCAGCACCACCGCTTCAGCAATAAAAGGCGAGAACTTGAGTTTATTTTCAATAAACTGCGGAGAATAACGGTCACCATGGCTGGTTTCAGACATATCTTTCAGGCGATCAATAACCACCAAATGGCCTGATTCTTTAAAGTAGCCCGCATCACCGGTGTGCATCCAACCATCGCGTACATCTTCTTCAAACGCCGCCATGTTGTTGAGATAACCGGTGAACATGCCGCTGCTTTTCGCAATGATTTCCCCCACACCGTTACTGTCTGGGTTAATCACTTTCACTTCGGCATTATCAAAGGCGACACCAACCGAGTCATAGTCCACATCATCCGATTGATGCACCGTGTAAGCGCCGCACATTTCGGTCTGACCATAGAGTTGTTTCAGTGGCACACCAATCGCTTGTAAATAGCGGAAGGTATCGGGACCCATTGCCGCTCCGCCGGTGGCCGCCGATGTTAAGTTGGAAAAACCTAAGCGGTCACGCAGTGCACGCAGCAAAATAAACTCCGCCAATTTAGAACGTTTGCCTTGTTCAAGGGCTTGATTGGCAAGCTTCATGCCCCAGTTATACATCTTCTGCTTAAATGGGGTGGAATCCATCATGCGTGCAGACACGTCAGCGACGATGTTTTCCCATACACGTGGTGCTAACAATACAAAGCTAGGACCGATTTCGCGCAAGTCAGACATCATGGTCTCTTGCTCTTCGACGAAATTTACGATTTGACGCGCCACCAACGCCTGACCCACCACGTACACTTGTTCCATAATCCAAGGTAACGGCAGTACTGAAACATAGTTATCGCTCGGACTACGGGGATCAGCACGCAGATAAGCCGCGCAATGGTCGAGAAATGTGCCGCTGTGCAATAACGCTAATTTCGGTTTAGACGTCGTCCCTGAGGTGGTACAAAGAATCGACAGATCGTCGCCTTTGGTAGCTGCGACTAGCTGAGTGTATCTATCCGGATGAGCTTGATCGATTGCTTGACCTTGCTGATAGAGCTTTTCAACATCAATTAAGCGCGGATCATCATACTTGCGCATGCCGCGAGGGTCGCAATAAACAATGAACTCAACACTGGGAATCTCATCGCCTAATTCGAGTAGTTTGTCACATTGCTCTTCATCTTCGGCAATGACCACTTTGGCTTTCGCGTAGTTAATTAGGTACGCCACTTCTTCATGCATCGAGTCTTGGTAGATCCCCAGCGAATAGGCTTTGATCGCGTGAGCGGCTAATTCTCCCCATACCCATTCAGGTCGATTGTCCCCTAACAGACCTACGACGTCGGTTTCACCGATACCTAACTCTTGTAAAGCCAGCGCCATCCACTTAACGCGATTTTGGTAATCTAGCCAGGTGAACTCACGCCAAATACCGAACTCTTTCTCGCGCATGGCGACATCGTTAGGCCAAAATTGAGCGTTGAACTGCAATACTTTTGGGAAAGTATCTAGGTTCTCGATGTCTGCCCAGTCATTACGTTGCTGCACCATTACGCGCTCTCCTCTAATGTTGGCATCTCTTCACCTAGATAAGCTTTCTTCACATGCGGGTTTTCCATCACCTGATCCGGATTACCCATCGCGATGTGTTTACCAAAATCCAGCACTAACACACGATTCGAGATATCCATCACCACCCCCATGTCGTGTTCGATCATGATAATCGTGATGTCTAGCTCCTCATTGAGATCCATGATAAATCGCGCCATATCCTCTTTTTCTTCGAGGTTCATGCCTGCCATTGGCTCATCAAGCAGTAACAATTTCGGTTTGAGAGCGATGGCTCGTGCCAATTCCACTCGTTTACGCAACCCATAGGAAAGCGTGCCTGCTGTTGCTTTGCGGATATGCTGAATTTCAAGAAAGTCGATCACTTCTTCTACGTATTTTCGGTGTGCCATCTCCTCTTTTTGTGCATTGGAAAACCAGTACAGTGGACCTGTAACAAAGTTATTCTTAAGCAAGTGATGACGACCGACCATGATGTTGTCTAACACAGACATATGAGAAAACAGCGCAAGATTTTGGAAGGTACGCCCAATGCCGAGTTGGGCTCGCTGGCTTGGTGTTCGCTTAGTCACATCTTTACCAGAAAAAACGACTGAGCCTTTATTGGGTGTATAACGCCCTGAAATGCAGTTGAGCATTGAGGTTTTGCCTGCGCCATTTGGCCCAATGATTGAAAAGATTTCCTTTTCATTCACGTGGAAGCTCACATCGGTCAGCGCTTTAACCCCACCAAAAGCCAATGAAATATCGTTTACCTGCAATAGAGGTGTCTCCGATACCATAGTTGATCTCCCTATCATTTGTTTCGTGCGTTTCTATAACCACTATTTGAAATCAAACTTAACTTTGATACCGGCAACAGCTTTAAAACCTATGCATCAACTTGTTAATTCAGTTTACGTAAACGTCAACTAAGATTCAGAATAGTGTCTCGATGGTTAAGTTGCAAACCAGTTCCTGATTAAAGATTTGAACTAGCGCAAGTTTTTGGTAAATAAAATGTTAACAGTTAATAAGAGGTTTATTCACTTAACTACATATTGGGATAGTTTGGTCCACCCCCACCTTCTGGCGGTGTCCAATCAATATTTTGACTGGGATCTTTGATGTCGCAGGTCTTGCAGTGAATGCAGTTGGCCGCATTGATTTGCAACACGGGTTGCGCCCTAGATTCCGACGAGGAGTTCGGCGCAGAGTTTAGAGTGGTCTGCTGCTGATCTTGCACAATTTCATACACTCCCGCAGGGCAATATCGCTGGGCAGGTTCAGCATACAATTCAAGGTTCTGCTCGATTGGAATTCGCTCACTCTGCAAGCGTAAATGACAAGGTTGATTCTCTTCGTGGTAAATATTTGAGAGAAATACCGATGAGAGTCGATCAAAACTGAGTAACCCGTCTGGTTTAGGATATTCGATCACTTGAGAGGAATTAGCCAACATCAATGTTTGATAGTCAGGCCTGTCGCAACGTATGTTCCACGGGGCGTTACCGTTTAGAATGCTCTGTTCAAGTAACGCAATACCGCCCCCACCTAATGTGCCATAGCGATGAATGCCATGGGAGAAGTTTCTTGCTTTATAGAGTTCGTCATACAACCAAGATTGCTCAAAATGTTTCTGGTAGTCAGCCATTTCCATTTTATTCGCTAACGCTTCAACCACCGATTCCGCAGCCAACATACCTGACTTCATTGCGGTGTGTGTCCCTTTAATTTTCGCGGGGTTGAGCGTACCTGCATCGCAGCCGATCAATAAGCCACCAGCAAACTGCTGAGTGGGTAAAGAGTGGTAACCGCCTTTAGTAATCGCCCTTGCCCCATAGCTTATTCGTTTACCATTTTTTAAGCATTGGCTAAATAGTGGATGGTGCTTAAGGCGTTGAAATTCTTCGAAAGGACTAAGGTGTGGATTGCTGTAGTTCAGGTCGACAATCAACCCAACAGCCACTTGGTTGTTCTCAAGATGATAAAGATAGCTGCCACCTGTCGCCTCTTTTTGTAATGGCCAACCAGTGCCATGCACCACGAGACCGGGTTGATGCTGCTCAGAGGGCACTTGCCAAAGCTCTTTAAATCCAATGGCGTAATGCTGTGCAACTTGCTCAGAGTCTAGTTGAAAATGTTTGATCATTTGCTTGCCCAAATGCCCGCGCGCGCCCTCTGCAAACAAGGTAAATTGGGCTCTAAGTTCAATTCCAGGCTCAAAATTTGCTTTTGGATCCCCCGCCTTATCCAGCCCCATATCTCCGGTGATCACGCCCTTCACTTTTCCATCATCAATAATGGGGTGAGCGGCACTAAACCCCGCATACACCTCAACACCGAGCGACTCTGCTTGCTCTGCTAACCAGCGGCACAAATTGCCTAGGCTTATTATATAGTTATCATGGTTATGCAGCGATTTGGGTACCGCCCAAGGTGCCAATTCATAACTGTCGTTTTCACTAGTGAGATAACAAGTTTTATCCTCAGTCACCGCCGTTTGTAACGGTGCCCCAAGGCTTTGCCACTGCGGGAACAGCTCTGCCAAGCTGGTGGTATCAAACAGTGCTCCAGACAAGATATGAGCGCCAACTTCCGAGCCCTTCTCTACCACACACACCGAGATGTCTTGCTGCTGCTCGACGGCTAATTGTTTGATCTTACACGCAGCCGAAAGCCCTGCGGGACCGGCACCAACAATCAGCACATCAAATTCCATGCAGTCTCTTTCCATGGTTTCTTTCCTTTTTATTGTTATGTTGCCAACTTGTTAATCATCAATATATTTTAAGTTGACGTAAACGTAAAGGTAAATTAACATAAATTTAAACAACACAACATGACGTACAAGTAACCACAATATCTTCACTGTAAAAAGGAATAGAACGTGAAAATACTAGTGCCGGTAAAAAGGGTCATCGACCCCTACATTAAGGTTCGCGTAAAGCCAGATAACAGCGACGTAGAAACGAACAATGTCAAAATGACGATTAACCCGTTTTGTGAGATAGCGGTAGAAGAAGCCGTTAGGCTCAAAGAGCAAGGGATTGCCGAAGAAGTTATTGTGGTCAGTGCGGGGGAAACAAATAGTCAAGAGCAGTTACGCACTGCCCTCGCCCTCGGAGCGGATCGAGCCATTCATATTGATACCGAAAACAATATCGAGCCGTTGATTGTGGCGAAGTTATTGAAAGCCGTAGCAGAACGTGAGCAAGTAAGCCTAGTGATCACGGGTAAACAATCGATTGATACTGACAATAATCAAGTCGCACAAATGCTGTCTGCCCTCATGGATTGGCCGCAAGCGACGTTTGCTTCTGAAGTGTCGATCTCAGATCAACAACTACAAGTCACTCGAGAAGTGGATGGTGGATTGATGACTGTTGCGATGCCTTTACCTGCCGTGGTCAGTACCGACCTTCGCCTCAACGAACCTCGCTTCGCTTCATTACCTAATATCATGAAAGCAAAGAAAAAACCGATGAGTGTCGAGACACCAGAGGGTCTTGGGGTTGAAGTAAGATTTTCTCAGACCATTAATGAAGTCAAGCCGCCACAACCACGCAAAAGTGGTATTAAAGTGGCGAGCGTTGAAGAACTACTCGACAAACTACGTAATGAAGCCAAGGTGATCGAATGAAGAACTTAATCATCGCAGAACACGACAACCATCAACTTCATGCTGATACGCTCAAAGTCATTGATGCTGCTCGCCAAGTCAGTGAAGAAAACACGCTATTAGTGATTGGTAGTGACTGCCAAACCGTTGCACAGCAGGCAAGCCAAGCGAACCATGTCGCGCAAGTATTGGTTATCGATAGCCCCAACTATCTCCATCATTTCGCAGAAAACCTAGCTCCTGTGATTGCCAATCTCGCCTCAGACTTTCAAGCCGTTTGGTTTTGTGCCTCTTCAAAAGGTAAAGACCTCTCTCCTCGCGTCGCCGCTAAACTTGATGTTGGGCAGATTTCCGATATCGTTCAAGTCGTCAATCAAGATACCTTTATTCGCCCTATTTATGCAGGTAACGCCTTCGCGAGTGTCACAACAAGCGATCCTGTTCGCGTGATCACGGTTCGTCCATCCGCGCTCGAACCTGTTGAGCTTAGCAACACCGCGCCTATCGAAAGTTACCAGACAGATTTAACCCAAGCGCAAGTGACGCTCATCAGCGTTGATAAAACTGAAAGTGAGCGTCCTGAATTAACCGCGGCTGAAGTGGTGGTGTCAGGCGGAAGAGGCGTTGGCAGCAAAGAGAACTTTGCTTTGATCGAGCAAGTCGCGGACAAATTGGGCGCAGCGATTGGCGCTTCACGAGCCGCGGTAGACGCCGGGTATGTCGCCAATGATCTGCAAGTAGGACAGACGGGTAAAATCGTCGCGCCGAAACTCTATATTGCTGTTGGTATCTCAGGAGCAATTCAACATTTAGCCGGTATGAAAGAATCGAAAGTGATAGTCGCAATCAACAAAGATCCTGATTGTCCTATATTTGAAATAGCAGACTATGGTTTGGTCGGCGACCTTTTTGAAATTCTGCCACAGCTCGTCGAGCAGCTGTAATCAGTACAACTGATCAGATATCAGACTTCTATGTATGCAATAGCTGTATGCATGGCTATATACACCGAAGGGGATTAGCGGTTTGCTCCCCTTTTGTCGTTACTACACAATCTTTGGTTGCCGTGATCAAGCGCCATCAGCAATAAACACTAAACACTAAACACTAAACAGGAACACCGTTTCAAGGGAAACATGACGGAGTAATTCATAATGAAGGAATCACCAATATGGTCGCCAACAGAAGAGCGAATTGCCAACAGTAACCTTGCTCGCTTTATCGAACAAATAAACCATCTTGATAACTCTGAGCCAATTTCGGATTACTCCTCACTTCACCAATGGTCACTAACGCACAACGAGGAATTTTGGCGCCAAACTTGGCATTTCTGTGATGTGGTTGGTGAGTTGGGCGAAAAGACCAAGACTATCGGCGCTCCTAAATGGCAACAGCCAGCCCTAAACAGAGATGCGCTATGGTTTGAAGATAGCCAATTGAATTACACCGAAAACCTGCTTAAGAATGCGTTAAACGCCGCATTGAAGCACTCAGATCGCGCGTTTATTACCTTTACTAACGAGCAAAATCAGCAGCGCTCTCTCACCGGACAGCAACTTATTGATCAAGTCTACTGTGTGCAAACTTGGTTACGAGAGTGCGGTGTGAGCCAAGGCGACGTTGTAGCAGGCTATTTGCCCTACATTCCAGAAGCGGTTATTGCTATGCTCGCCGCCACCAGCCTCGGAGCAATATGGACCTCAACCTCTCCAGACTTTGGTGTAGACAGTGTCATTGAACGCTTTGGTCAGGTTTCTCCCAAGGTTCTTTTCTGCTGTGATGGGTATCAGTTTAACGGTAAGACTTTCCCGATGCAGGAAAAGAACGCAGCCATTAGTAAAGAGCTAAATCGCAGCAAATCACTTAACGACACATCATTTGACGAAAAAGCATCTAACGGAAAGATAAGCCGCAACATCAAGGTCTGCCAGATCGACTATCTAAATACTCAATCTCAATCAAACCCAACAACCGAGTCTGACTTCATCACGTGGCAAGATCTTTTAACCAAATTCACCGCGAGCTCATCACCGCAACGACTCACCTTTCAACGCGTACCATTCAACCATCCACTCTTCATTCTTTACTCATCAGGAACAACCGGACAACCTAAATGCATCGTGCATTCTGTTGGAGGTACGCTGCTTAATCACTTAAAAGAACACGTGTTACACTGTGACGTAAAACCTAATGACAACGTGTTCTATTACACCACATGTGGGTGGATGATGTGGAATTGGCATGTATCGTCGCTCGCCTCGGGCGTGACATTAGTGATTTATGATGGAAATCCCGTCTATCCTGATAACAGCACACTATGGCGCCTAGCCGAGCAGCAATCCGTCAGCTTATTTGGCACGTCAGCAAAGTACCTAGAAGCGATCGAACACAGTCATTATTCCCCAAATCAAGAATTTAAATTGCCTAACCTGCGCACCCTTTGCTCAACGGGTTCGGCGCTTTATCCGGAACAATTTAGTTATGTATATCAGAACATTAAATCTGATTTACATCTTGCTTCCATCTCAGGTGGCACCGATATTTGCGGCTGTTTTGTACTCGGCAACCCTATCTCACCGCTTTACAAAGGAGAATGCCAACACGCGGGATTAGGCGTGGATGCACAAGTACTGAATGACAAAGGCGAGCGGGTAATACAACAACGTGGCGAGCTCACCTGCGTCAATTCTCTGCCTAATTTCCCTATCGGTTTTTGGAATGATGATGGCGAACGCTACCACAACGCATATTGGGACAAATTCCAAGATATTTGGCACCATGGTGATGATGTCATGCAACGCAATACGGATGGCTTTGTCTTCTACGGGCGCAGTGACGCGACCCTAAACCCCGGAGGCGTAAGGATCGGCACCGCAGAGATTTATCAGCAGGTTAATCATATCGCGGGCGTGGAGGATTCCGTTGCCGTAGGCAAATTGAATCAACAAACAGAAGAGATATGGCTGATGGTAAAACTTGAGAAAAACATTGCTCTTAATCAGACACTTAAAGACCAAATTAGCGCTGTATTGAAAAACAATTGTTCTCCACGCCATGTACCAAAGCAGATATTTGCCATTAGCGATATCCCCAAAACCCGCTCAGGTAAAATCGTTGAGTTAGCGGTAAAACAAGTAATCAATGGTCAAGAGGTAAAAAATGTCGGCGCTATCGCTAACCCAGAGATATTAGATGAGATAAAAGCGGTCACCTCTGCTATCAACTCCTAATATCACGGCGGTATCGCTGTGATTTCCGCAGTTAAAGCCGTCATAAAATCGAGATGTCAAGCAAAGAGGCGCAGGTAAGCACGTCCACTTGCGCCTATTGCTAACCTTTCACTGTAAGTCGTTTTGCTTCGCTCTAATTAACCGAGCGTCTTTACCAAAGTCGTGATTTATAAGTTATAAATCCCCAAATCACCCATTGTTCAACTCTTTATTATGTTGCGAATTTGTTATTTCAACTAGTGATAATATTCATATTTATTAAGTCGCCTTCGCAATTATTAGCATTTTACACTGTAAAACGCCCTTGTAAGACAGAGTTTACTGATTCCACTCAATAGACTTGATGCAATGTTTAACATTTTATTTACACTTAACGTATAAGTTTATATCGAGATTCGTCGCTGTTTTACTCCGCTTTGCCAGCAGTAACTAGCAACACACTCTCCAATTGCAGCAGACAGTGTTGTGATTAGCTGAAAAAGCAAGTATTGAGCAAGTCGAAGATCGTTAGAGCTATTAGTAATCTTCAAAGTCTGACTACCCATACGGACTTTGATTAAAGTGAACAGTTGCCGTCCAAAAGACAAGCAACGTCAAAAGGAGCTTGAGATGAACGTTCAGGCATTACCCATGCACCGGTTTATCGACCATGATGGGAACCTCGTCAGCCAACTACCCAACTGGGCTGATCTCGACACTTTAGTCGGGTTTTATCAAGATATGGTGCTAACGCGCACCTACGACAACAAAGCCGTGGCGCTACAACGCACAGGTAAACTCGGTACTTACCCTTCACACCTTGGTTCAGAGGCAATTGGCATCGCCGTTGGGCGCTCACTCAAAGTCAGTGATGTATTCGTTCCCTACTATCGCGATATGCCCGCCATGTGGTGTCGCGGTGTCGCAATGGAAAAAAACCTTCAATATTGGGGCGGTGACGAAAGAGGCAGTGACTTTACGCCGCAAGGCAGCCCTTTTCCGAGCAAAGATTTACCGTTTTGCGTGCCAATCGCTACCCAGTGTACCCATGCAGTCGGCGTGGCTTCAGCTCTCAAAATTAAAGGCAATCATGACGCTGCGCTGGTGATGTGTGGCGATGGTGGCACATCAAAAGGTGACTTCCTAGAGTCGATTAATTGTGCAGGTGCTTGGAACATACCTTTAGTATTCATGGTTAACAACAATCAATGGGCGATTTCGGTACCACGTCGTTTGCAATGTGCCGCTGAATTTCTCTCCGAGAAAGCCAAAGGAGCCGGAATTCCGGGTATTACCGTCGATGGTAATGATGTGGTTGCGGTTTACGACGCAACCATGACGGCATTAGAACGTGCAAGAAAGGGGAAAGGTGCAACCTTAATCGAAGCCATCAGTTACCGTTTGAGCGACCACACCACCGCCGACGACGCAACTCGCTACCGTAACGAAGATGAAGTGCAAACTGCATGGCAATATGAACCGATTCGTCGCTTAAAACTGTTTTTGACCCACCAAGGTGTTTGGAGCCACCAACAAGAAATAGAGTGGCAAGAGCATTGCAAAAATGAAGTGGAATTAGCCGTTGAACGTTACTTAAATACACCAAACCAAGCGCCAGAAACAGGCTTTGACTACCTCTATGAATCTCTTCCACTAGAACTCCACCCGCAAAGAGATCATCTGATCAACAAAGCAATGCGCATGCAAGGAGGCAAACATGGCTGAACTAACTTTAGTTGAGGCAGTGAACCTCGCGCTCCATCATGAAATGGAGCAAGACTCGAATGTTGTCGTGCTCGGTGAAGATGTCGGCGACAATGGCGGTGTTTTCCGTGCCACGGTCGGTCTAAAACAGAAATTTGGTCTTAAGCGTGTGATTGATACACCGCTAGCCGAAGCGCTGATTGGCGGAGTGACCGTGGGTATGGCGACGCAAGGGCTACGCCCTGTGGCGGAGTTCCAGTTTCAAGGCTTTGTCTTCCCTGCTATGGAACATTTGATGTGTCATGCCGCACGGATGCGCAATCGCACACGCGGTAGGCTCACCTGCCCAGCCGTTTTTCGTGCGCCTTTTGGCGGTGGTATCCACGCTCCTGAGCACCATTCAGAAAGTGTCGAAGCGCTATTTGCCCACACAGCCGGTTTCAAGGTCATCGTGCCTTCTTCCCCACAACGCGCTTACGGTCTATTGCTCGCGGCGATTCGCAGTAACGATCCGGTGATGTTCTTTGAACCTAAGCGCATCTATCGTACCGTTAAATCGCAGGTAGTCGATAACGGTGAAGCGCTGCCACTCGATAGCTGTTTTACCCTGCGTAAAGGACGCGACATTACTCTGGTAACTTGGGGAGCGTGTGTGGTGGAATCTCTTCAAGCTGCACAAGCATTATCTACCCAAGGCATCGAGGTTGAAGTGATCGACTTAGCCAGCATTAAGCCGATTGATACCGCGACGATATTCCGCTCCTTAGAGAAAACCGGACGCTTACTGATTGTCCATGAAGCCAGTAAGACTTGTGGTGTCGGCGCTGAGCTGTTGGCGCGCACCGCTGAACATGCGATGTGCCTGCTCAAAGCACCACCAAAGCGCGTAACCGGAATGGACACCATCATGCCCTACTACCGCAATGAAGATTATTACATGATCCAACAAGACGATATTGTGCTTGCAGCGCGTGAACTTATGGAGGATTGGCAATGAAAACCTTTAACTTACCCGATCTTGGCGAAGGGCTCGCCGAGTCAGAAATTGTAAAATGGCATATCAATGTTGGTGACATGGTTGAGCTTGATCAGGTGGTTCTCACCGTAGAGACCGCCAAAGCCACTGTCGATGTTCCAGCGCCCTACAGTGGTCGCATTGTTTCTCGTCATGGTGAAGAAGGCGATATCGTCAATATCGGCGCTCTATTACTGGAGATCGATGAGACAGGTGCAACCTCTTCCACCTCTGAGCACAGCAAACAAACAAAGAAAGCGGACGCTGCCACAGTAGTCGGTAACGTATCCCAGCATGCGCACAGTGTAAACGTTGACGATTTTTGGATTGGTGGCGAGCACAACCCGTCAGCAGATATTTTAGTGACTGCCCTGCCATCTGCTCGCTTGCTTGCCAACAAACTGGGTGTCGATATCAATCGAATCAAAGGCAGTGGACAGGATGGACTGATCGTTGACGCAGACGTTTACAACGAAGCAGGCAAACAACGCCCAGGTACTGAAGTACTTAAAGGTGCGCGGCGCACAATGGTGTCGACCATGGCAGAGTCACACCACAACGTTGCAGCCGTAACCATTACAGAAGAGGCGGTACTCGATGGCTGGAAGCCACAAGAAGATATCAGTATCCGCTTGATACAAGCAGTCGTCCACGCTTGCCAAGAAGAACCTGCTATGAACGCTTGGTTTGATGCTGAAACCATGACCCGATGTGTGCACACCACAGTCAACATTGGTATTGCTGTAGATAGCCGCCATGGTTTGTATGTGCCCGTGCTGCGCCATGCCGATGAATATCAGCCTCATGATGTGCGCCGCTGGTTAGATGAAACCGTTCAAGGCATTCGCGAGCGAAAAATTGGTCGCGAGCAGCTTCAACATGCCACCATTACCCTGTCTAACTTCGGCGCGATCGCGGGCATCTATGCCACACCAGTTGTGACTCCGCCACAAGTCGCGATTGTCGGTGCTGGTCGAATAATCGAAAAAGTGGTGATAAGGGATGGAAAAGCCATCGCAGTGAAAGCAATGCCTCTGTCGATTACCTTTGACCACCGAGCATGTACCGGTGGTGAGGCAGCAAGATTTACCAAAGCGCTCACTCAGCATCTCGGCAGATCAGGCAGTTAACGCTTTATACCAATCAGGATAAGTAAGTGGTCAGCTAATTGCGCAAGGAAAATCGCTTAGAACTAGGCGCAGGTTGCCGCTAACTAGTTATTCTAATTACAAAACCTGCAACAACGTTATCAGCGATTTTAATCAGCAAGAATGATCAAAGACTTATGCTGATTGGTATTAATCCAGAGGATGCACACAAAACAACGACCAACTTATAAGCGAGAGTTGGACTTATAACCAGAGGGACCAAGGATGGACAGAGAGTGTATGGAATTTGATGTGGTGATTGTTGGCGCGGGTCCAGCTGGGCTTAGCGCTGCATGCCACTTGGCACAACTCAACCAGCAGGTAGAATCACCGTTATCGATCTGTGTGATCGACAAAGGCTCCGAAGTTGGCGCACATATACTCTCTGGCGCGGTGTTTGAAACTCGAGCACTCGATGAGCTTTTCCCAGATTGGCAATCTCTCGGTGCACCGGTTTGCAACCCAGTCGAGCGTGATGCCATGCTCTATCTCACCACAGAGCATAATCATGTTCGACTGCCCCAGTTTTTAATTCCCAAACCGATGCACAATAATGCCAACAACCACGTGATCAGCCTAGCGAACTTGTGTCGCTGGCTTGGTGCACAAGCAGAGGAGCTCGGCGTCGAGATCTACCCCGGCTTCGCGGCAGCGTCGATAAACTATGATGAGCAAAACAAAGTAACGGGCATCAATACCGTCGATATGGGAATCGATAAAAACGGCGAGAAGAAAAGTAATTTTGAGGCTGGTATTGAGCTTAAAGCCAAGTTTACGATTTTTGCAGAAGGTTGCCGCGGACATTTAGGCAAACAGCTAATCCAACACTTTGAACTGGATAAAGGCAAACAACCTCAACACTACGCGTTAGGCTTAAAAGAGATTTGGCAACTGCCAGCAGATAGCGCAGCCAACGCTGGCACAGTGATTCATACCACTGGCTGGCCACTCAGTGAGTCTGATACCACCGGCGGTGGTTTTCTCTACCATATGGAAGATAACCAAATAAGCGTCGGGCTGATTGTCGACTTAAACTATACCAATGCTTACCTTAGCCCCTTTGATGAATTCCAACGCTTTAAACACCACCCTGCTATTAGCCAACATATACATGGCGCAGAACGCATCGCTTATGGTGCAAGAGCAATCGCCAAAGGTGGGCTATCTTCCTTACCGAAGCAACAGTTCCCGGGCGGTTTATTAATTGGCTGTGATGCCGGAACACTCAACGTTGCGAAAATTAAAGGCAGCCATACCGCGATGAAATCCGGCTTACTTGCCGCCGAAGCAATTCATCAAGCGGTTAAAGAGTCGAAAGCCGAGCCTGACTACCAAACTCTGTTTGAACAATCATGGTTATTTGAAGAGTTGCATGAGTCACGTAACTTTGGCGCTTCAATTCACAAGTTTGGCAGTGTGCTTGGCGGCGCGTTGTCGACTTTGGAACACAACCTTTGGCAGCCCCTACTCAATCAGCCCTTGCCTTGGACGCTAAAAGATAAAGCGCACGATCATGAAACGTTAAAACCCATCCGTGATTGCCAGCCCATCCACTACCCAAAACCTGACGGCATTGTCAGCTTTGATAAGCCGTCCTCGGTCTACCTATCAGCCACGCAGCATGAAGAAAACCAACCTTGCCACTTGCACCTTGTCGACCAAACTATCCCGATTGACGTTCACTTAAGTGAGTTTGATGAGCCAAGCCAACGTTATTGCCCTGCCGGTGTCTATGAAGTGATCGCCGACAGTGGTAAACCTCGCTTACAGATTAATGCCAGTAACTGCGTCCACTGTAAAACCTGTGACATTAAAGACCCGTCAAAAAACATCATCTGGAATGCGCCAGAAGGTGGCGGCGGACCGGGGTATCGGAATATGTAACAGCGAAGTTCTGTGTCAAAACTAAGCCACGAATTCACAGTTAAACACCTAAATATGCTCGATGGTTAAACGCTAAGGCATCCTAATTCGTTTTAGTAACGAGCAGTACATAGATGCGAAAAAACACTGAACCTGTGCCGTACAAATGAAACTGTAATTTGATGTAAGTGACGATTACATTAAATTATAATTGAATATTATCAACAACTTAGAATGAAAAAACCGATTTCACTCATTACTTAACTCGTCTCTTCTCATCTGGGGCATGTAACTATTTTACACAACACCACTACTCCTATAATCCAGCCCAAAATCACCACCACAGATTATAAGGCGCTAACCGTTAGCAAACAGTCGTCTTAAAAACGTTCGTAACAGACAATCAAGCTTGTGTTGCGAATTACACTTTTTTGCTTAAGCACTATTAATTGAGCTATGAATAAAACAACGCTAATTATCGGCGGTTTTACATGGGATGTAGAATCAAGAAAACTGGAACGAATCCAAAGCGACACAACTGGATACAACAGTAAAGAAGTCACCCTGACGCCAAAACAATTTCGGCTACTACATTGCTTATACCACGCGCATCCAAGCATTTTGCAAAGAAGCGAAATCGTTGATTTTGTTTGGGAGTCTAAACCGACATCTCCAGAGAGTTTGCCTCAGCTTATCAACCGAACTCGACTCGCTCTAGGTGATACTAATAAGGATATATTGGTTAACGAGCCAGGCGTAGGTTACACGCTCAATTTCTCGGTAAAGGAAAAACAGCAGGAAGTTAACGAGCAAAATGATTTTGAAAATTCAGCTCAGCCAGCACCAACACCAAAAGAATGTGTGGAAGCCAAACCAGCAAACCTGAAAGTAAAGCTCGTCATGCCGGTGCTAGTTGTATTGACCCTATTTAACTTAGGTTCGGCTGTTGAGGCTGCTTATTACAAACATCAATTTGTGAGCGCATTTTTCGCGCAGCCGTACTCTAACGCAAAACAAATTGACAACAACAATATTTCTATCGTGATTGATAACAATGAATGCAACTACACTAAGAACACTCAACTACTTACATGCCAATAAAACGATTACGATAACCGTTCTGCTAATACTCAATATCGCATCGTTTTTTGTGATATCGAACTCTGAAGTGAATGTTTATGGTCGTATAGAGGCTGAAGGTTACCGATGGGCGATACACTCAACTCTGTATAAGCAAGATTTCAAAACTCGGATCATCTACTCAAAAGTAGATGATCCACATGCAAAGACAGTTTCTCATACCAACACTTATGTAGAGTCTGAAACGCATGGTAATTCGTTTATATCACTAGGGGACGATGACTCGATTGCGATTAGCCATAACCGACTATTTGCGATCGATGATAAGTGTGCGCTTTTCTTTAGCGGCAGGGATAAACTCGCAATGGAAAATGCCTCACTGCGATGTTTTTACTGACAAGCCCCAGAGGACATACTCTGGGGATAATTATTCATTATCAATATCTAGTATAAACAGCGCAGCGCCACTTTATTAACAATCATTTCAGTAAAGTTACTAAAAACTAAACTGCACTGCTCATCTAGATAAAAAACCCGGGTATGCCTGACTGGTTCAGGGTTAGAGCCTCCAGTTACAATATACTCTCCCCCTTTAGATTTACTTAAATGATAATCATAAGAAAGTGATTTTATATAATCGTCCGCTTTGCGAGAAATAACCACCTGAGTTTCAATGTCTTTATTGTGAAATTGAGTGTAAGAACTCCATGCCACATGTGGCCTTTCAACTGTGCCATAAAATTCCACAACACTGAATTGATAAAGCACGAGTAATACGACGTTCACAATTAAGAATAGCAGTATTGTTTTAATCCTATGGGCATTGAAGAATGAGTTTTTTCTTTTCATAAATACACTTAGTTTCGCCAATTAAAACCTCAGTTTTACCGTCAGTGGTGCTCAAAATATTTGGATAATAATTTTTGTGATGTAACTGCTTGAACACCGATGCGTAATAGAATGCGCTACAAACTTCAAATACATTGTAAGCTGTCACTAAACACATTAAGCCTAACAGTAACCTCCAAAAGTAACGCGTTTTTTTTCGCTTAGAATCGTTGCTTGGTTCACAGTCCGTTGGCAGGCTTTCAACTTCATTGATAACTGGCGATTGAAAGTTTAGCGAGTAGCCAACACCCGGTTGATTTACTAGTATCTGCTTGGTCGTATCACCGATTGCTTGTCTCGTGCGAATAATCAATTGCGGCAAACTTTCCGGTGAGGTAAATGTATTGCTCCAAACCTCTCCAACAATTTCTTCTTTTTTTAGTACATTGGGGTAAGCATCGTATAGACACTTTAACAACTGATACTGCTTTGGCGTCAACACTACTGCGACTTCATTGGCAGCATCACCATCCACTTTTTTAAGCTCTTTAGACTCCACTTCCCATATTAAATCACCAAGAATTATAGTGTTACCTTGATTTATCATCGGATAATTACTCTATGGAATACCGTATACAGAAAGCGGGCATTATACACAAATCATACAAAATGTGAAGATGATCACATCCAAATCTGATTCATAACGTCCGGAAAAGAATGGATAATCATCATTTAATTAATTTCATCCCAACATCAGGATGCTATGCTTCTCACCTTAATTGTATTAAAACCAAATCAATTGACTTGCAAATCAACTATTATTTTATCGAAAAAAATATTATACACGCAACGTTTTGAACAATAACAAAGAAAACAATTCATTGACAAACAATGGTAAACATTAAAATTACTAGATTATAATTTTATCAACAACCCCCCCCCCTGGTAGAATTCATATAGTTGTCATCAGATAACAAAAAAACCTTTATAGACAGAAAAAAACACATCAACAACAAAACTATTGAGTAATAATACAAGTCAAAACTAAATATTTAATCAAAGCCAAAATCCGGCAATTTAACCTTTAAATAATTACAATGTAAACAATTAAAAAGTAAATCTCATTAACAACAGAAAGCAAGCTGTTACATAATGATGGTTGCATTAGTTAAAAATCATTTAATAACAACAAATCCTCACTTTATTTTTTGCGCACCAACATCCTCAACACCAACAAAGAAATAACATAAACAACTAATATTAAATGATTTTCCTTCTAATCCACGTAATGGGTACACTTGGTAGACTAGAGTTTAAGTTGTCACATAGCATTTATACAAAGAGTGTCAGTCGATAATGTAACTAAATAATTTTCACCAGAAAAAAGAACAAAAAAAACCGATCATAAATTTAAAAATGTAACATTATATAATCAAGACATTGATGTATCGTTTGGCCATCACAACTCAAATCATTCAAACCTAGTGAATAGAAAAAAATACTTAGGTGACATTATTGGCGGTTCACTCATGGCTAGAGAAAGCCAACTCATTGCCCAGTTGTTAATCCAATCACCCTCAAGCAATGATTGGCATCAAGCAATTATTGAAGAAAATTTATTGCAAAAGCCAAGCCAAGCATCGTCCAAAAGAAATGCGGCAACCATTAGGAAAAGAATTGCTAGTTTAGGCACTGATTTTTTGTCGACGCTAGAAAAAAGTAATAATAATGACGCAAAGCAACTAATGCTGGTAGCGACATTAATTGACTCCCCTATTCTTATTGATTTCATCAAACATGTACTCTTAGAAGCTAGGAGATTATATAGAACATCTTTGAATCAAGATGACTGGCTACATTTTTGGGAAGATCGTACTCGCGTAATCCCAGAACTTTCTGAGTTATCACAGAGTTCGGTATATAAAATAGGGCAAGTGGTTTTTAAAATATTATTCGATGCTGGCTATATCGACTCCACTAAGGATAAGAACATTCAAAACGTTTATCTCTCATCTGAGCTAAGAACCATTCTTATCAATATGAATCGGGAAGATATTTTACGTGTAATGGAGCCCTAAATGGAAAACTCAACCACACTTCGATCCCGCTTAGCTAAAATCCAATCACGGTTGGAAAGCGAAGAATTTCTAACCAATAAAGAGTTAGGCGGCGAGATTGGCTTTTACATCTTTGATTACGCTCCCGAGCACGAATTAATGGTTCGCGAGCATTTAAATATCGTCATCAACAAGTTAACTGTGCGCGCAGAAAGTACGGGACGCCGCTTCGCTTCCATTAACTTGTTTGAAATGATCGTAACGCTTTTGCAGTCACGCGGGCTGCTTGATCGCGCCTACAAAATGCAATTTGAAAAAGGTGATGATGCGCTGTTCAAAGCACTCAAAGGCCCACTAGAACAAAACCGAGTGGCCGAGTTTATCGTTGAACAATCTGATATTGCTCAATGCGATTTTATCATTCTACACGGATTAGGCAGCGTGTGGCCGATTGTGCGTGGACACGGGTTACTCAACGCCTTGCACGCTAAAGTCGGCAACAAGCCCACCGTGATGTTTTACCCCGGCGAATACGATGGTGCCACCCTTCGTCCGTTCGGAAAAATCGAATCCAACAACTACTACCGAGCCTTCAAGCTGGTGCCTTAAACACTGACCAAGCTGTCGACGAAAATCAACCCATGAAAATTAAGCAGTTATTTACTAAAGACATTGCCCGCCCAATTAATGGCGTGGTCAAAGCCGATCAAACTGAAAATGAAACCGTGTTTGTCGAACTCGACGAATACGTGATCACAGAAGAGCTAAAGGGCCATATTGAGAACTTCTTCAAGTTCTACATGCCTTCCGTCCACAACCCAGAACAAGCCGCTATTGCGGGCAAATCAGGGATTTGGGTCTCTGGCTTCTTCGGCAGTGGTAAATCGCATTTTATCAAGATCCTCTCTTACCTGTTGCGCAATGTAGAAACCCGTCACAACGACGACAGCAAGCGTGCATTCGATTTTTTCAGCGACAAGTTGAAGGACGAACCGTTTCTAATTGGCGATATCGAAAAAGCGATTCAAAAACAGAACCAAGTCATCCTGTTTAACATCGATAGCCGCGCAGATACTGACGACAAAGAAGATGCGATCCTCAAAGTCTTCCTAAAAGTGTTCAACGAGCACTTAGGTTACTCGGGTGATCACGCCCATATCGCCCATCTAGAACGCGATCTTGAAGCTCGTGGAATGTTCATTCAATTCCAACAAGCTTTCCAGTCTATCTCTGGAGAACCGTGGCTGGAACAACGTGATTCGTTCGATTTTTACCGTGACGACATTGCCGAGGCACTAAGCCAAGTCACTGGTCAGTCTCTGGCATCCACCACACAGTGGGTTGAAAAGCTGGAAGACAACTTCCCGCTAGACATCGCGAACTTCTGCAAATGGGTAAAAGACTACCTCGACGTCAGCCAAGAACGCCGCATTTTGTTCTTCGTCGATGAAGTCGGCCAGTTTATTGGCCAGAACACCCAAATGATGCTGAAGCTGCAAACCATCACCGAAAACCTCGGCACCATTTGTGGTGGTCGTGCGTGGGTGGTGGTAACCTCACAAGAAGACATTGATGCCGTACTTGGCAAAATGCAGGGTTCAAAAAGCCAAGATTTCTCAAAGATCCAAGGCCGATTTGAACGCATCTCTCTGTCCAGTTCAAACACCAATGAAGTCATTGAAAAGCGTCTGCTGGAAAAAACAGACGAGGCCAAGCACACCCTAAGTCAACTGTATGACAGCAAAGGCGACATCATTCGTGCCCAACTGAGCTTCGAGCACAGCAACAGCGCGGAGCTGGCTAACTACACCAGTACGGAAAACTTCGTTAACAGCTACCCGTTCATCCCCTATCACTACAACTTGGTGCAAAAGATCTTCTCAGGGATCAGCCGAGCAGGTGCATCGGGTCAGCACATGAGTAAAGGCGAACGTTCACTGATCGACGCTTTCCAAATCGCGAGCAACCAGTTTGCCAGCGATGATATTGGCCGCCTGATCCCAATCTACAGTTTCTACTCGTCTATCAAGAAATTCCTTGATACCGCTGTCGTACGTGATATTAACCACGCACAGGAAAAGTCATCGATTGATGAATTTGCCATCAACGTACTGCAAACCCTGTTTATGATCCGCTATGTCGATGAAGTGAAATCGACATTGGATAACTTGGTAACGCTTTGCATCAGCGAAGTAGATCAAGACAAACGTACACTGCGCAAACAGATCGAACACAGCCTTGATGCGTTAGAACGTAACCAGCTGATCGCCCGTCAAGGGGATGAGTACCTGTTCCTGACCAATGAAGAGAGGGAAATCGAAAAAGAGATCCAACATACCGATATCGATCCATCAGATGAAACCCACGAACTAAGCCGTATCATCTTTGATGAGATCTTGCGCCGGAACGACAAGTACACCTATCCAGAAAACAAACAGCTTTTCCCGATCTCCCGCACGTGTAACGGCATGCCGTTTGACCGCAATGGCGAAAGCGATCTCAAGCTGAACGTAGTCTCGCAGATTGATGCCAACTACGACGATTACACTCACGGTTACTGCACAAACCGTTCAGCAGACTGCATTCTGATCAAACTAGCAGACAAGCCAAAGCTGTTTGACGAACTGCGCACCTACATTAAAACCGAAAAGTACATTCGTAAATCCAACGCCAGTACGCCAGAGCAAGAACAACTGCGCCGTGATAAAGCCAATGAAAACATGGCGCGTCGCAAGCGATTGGTACTGGAACTGGAAGATCTGATCAAACAGTCTGATTTCTATGCGCTGGGTTCAGAATTTGATGCCAAAGGCGGCTCTATCAGCACCATGCTGGATGGTGCGTACCGTTACATCATCGAAAACACCTTCGGCAAACTGAAATATATTAAGCCATTTTCAGGCAACATCATCACCGAAATTCAGCAAACCCTCGTCGCAGGGGATACTGCGCAGTTTGGCTTGGATTTAAACGCGGCTGATGCTAACCCGCAAGCGCTCATGGAAGTCGAGCAGTACATTACGCTGGCAGAAGATAACAGCCACGCCATCACCGCAGACGATATTCTCAAGCGTTTCTCTAAACGTCCGTACGGTTGGAACAGCGATGAAATCGTGTTGCTGCTCGCACGTCTTGGGCTTGCCAACAAAATCACTTTCCAAGCTAACCAACAAGAGGTCGCACTCAAGCAAAGTTACGAGCACCTAAGCAAAACGCAAAAACGTGCCAACCTGCGCATTCGTAAAATCAAGCAACAGTCAGAAGCGAACCTGAAGAAAGCCGCACGCCTGTATAAAGACTTGCAGTTTGGCAGTGCGCCTAGCTCAGAAAAAGAGCTGTTCACCAGTGCCAGCGACAAACTGAACCAGTGGCTTGGCAAGCTCAAAGGCTTTCAGTCGAAAGCGTCTACCGGCCATTACCCGGGTAAACAGGAAATGGCTGATGGCATTGCCCTGCTCGCGTCATTAACGGACATGCCATCAAGCTTCCAATTTATTGAACGCTTTATCAGCGTGGCCGATGACCTGTGCGATTTTGAAGAAGACTACAGCGAACTGGAAAACTTCTATGAAACCCAGTTTGCTACTTGGCAAAACCTTGAGCGCGCGTTAAGCGTAACCTTCGCGCCGAACCGCGCGTATCTGGAAAAAGACGACGTCGCTAAATCCGCACTCGATAAACTGAATGCGATTTATCACAGCCCACGTCCATACCGCGAGATCCGCGACATTCAACCGCTGATAGAAAACATTGCCGCGATTGACAGCAACTTTATTGCTCAGCAGCGCGATGTGGTCAGCCAAAAACTTCTGGCACACGTCACCAGTGTCAAAACCTTGCTCGATGATGCGAACGCCCCAGCAGAACTTAGTAACAAAGCCCTGATGCCATTCCAAGACGCCATTAAGCGCATTGAGAAAGAGCAAAACGTCGCGCAAATTCGTAACCAACTGAGCGAAGCCGAAGACTGGTTTGCAGATGCCGAAGAGCAAGTTAACCGTTTCTTGATTGAACAAGCCGCCGCCAAAACACCCGCAACGGGAACAGGCACAGCCACTGCAACGGATTCAAACCCTGCCCCAGGAACAGGAAACGCAGCCGTCGTTGATGCCGTAAAGGTTATTTCGCCCATCATGCCAGCCGTTAAGCCCACCCAAGCGGTCGATGCCGTAGCGGTTTATCGCTCAACGTCAAAATCGGCCTACATGGAAAGCTTGGACGATGTCGAAGCCTATGTTGCCGCACTGCGTGAGCGTTTAACCACGCTGGTTGAAAGCAATCACCGCGTACGCATCAAGTAATTTGCCGTTGCGGTGGGATACCGCAATAAAATCACCATGGACGGTGTTGTTTAAATTTGCCTTACAGCGCCTATGCGCTGGGATAGAGAACACCAATGAACACCAATAAACTCAAAGCCTATGCGCCCAAAGCGCGCGTGGCCTTTATGCAAGCCGTTACCAAGCGCGCTGCGCACTTTGGCATTTACGAAAACAAACCAGCCAAAGTGGAAGATGTCCAGTTTGAAAGCAATATCGCCCTGATTGAAGGCCGCATTTTCACCCGACACGAAGGCCAACTGCGTAACCGCTTGGTTAAACGTATTGAAGCACTGGGCACGATTGCCCCATCAAAGGAAGGCGAACAAGCCAGTTTTGATTACCGCCACGGTTTTAACCAGCTGATCAACGAAATGGCGTTTACTTGGTTTAACCGCCTGACCGCCATTCGTTATATGGAAGTCAACGAATACCTTGATCACGGTTTCCGTGTGCTCAGTATGCCGCCGAAAGTCAGTAGCACAGAAGGCCAAGATGCGTTTTCAGCGTTCGGCGAAGGCTTTGAGATCGTCAAACACGCAACCGATGTGGCTGAAGACCTTGGTCTGAACAAAGCCGAACTCGTTGAGATGCTGATGGCAGGTGACAAAGATGAGGAGCTGTTCCGCACTCTGCTGCTGGCACAATGCCGCAAGCTCAGCCAGATCATGCCGTTGATGTTCAACGCGCTGGACGATGCGTCTGAACTGCTGCTGCCTGATGGCTTAACCAAAACCGATTCGCTATTAAAAGCGCTAGTCGATGATATTAGCGAAGATAACTGGCGCGATCTGAATGCAGAAAAAGGCCAGATTGAAGCCATTGGCTGGCTGTATCAGTTCTATATCTCTGAGCACAAAGATGCGGTGATCGGCAAAGTGGTCAAGCGTGAAGACATTCCCGCAGCCACCCAGCTGTTTACCCCAAACTGGATTGTGAAATATCTGGTGCAAAACTCGCTGGGCCGACAGTGGATGGCAACTTACCCTGACTCGCCGCTGAAAAGCAAAATGGACTACTACATCACCCCAGCTGAGCAGAGTGATGATGTGGTCACGCAACTGAAAGCCCTGACGCCAACCAGCATTGACCCAGAAACCATCAAGGTGCTCGACCCTGCCTGTGGCTCTGGCCATATTCTGGTGGAAGTGTATGACGTGCTGCGCGAGATTTACCTTGAGCGCGGTTACCGCCAACGTGAAATTCCAGAGCTTATCCTCAACAACAACCTGTTCGGTTTGGATATCGACGATCGCGCCGCGCAAATGGCGCAGTTCGCTGTACTGATGAAAGCCCGTGAAGATGACAAACGTATTTTCAACCGCTTGGCCGATGGTGACATCAAGCTCAACATCTATTCACTGCAACCGAGCGAGCACCTGAATATTGATGCGCTTTGGAACACGCTGGATTTTGATGGCGTGCATCAATCTGGCGAATCGTTAGATTTGTTTGCCGAGCCAAAAGCTGCTGATGAAACCACCAGCCAATATCGCCATTTATTGTCGCTGCTGCGCTACCTAAAAGCGAAATTTGCCGATGCCAAAAACTTGGGTTCATTGATTGAGATTGATCGCGAGCATTTGTCAAACCTTGAAGCGCTAAAAGCGAAATTGCTTGATGCCTCAACAAGCAGCAATCCATCGGTAAAAGAGGCTTCAAACACCCTATTGCCGATTGTGGAACAAGCCTTGGTGCTAGCTAAACAATACGATGTGGTGGTGGCTAACCCACCGTATATGGGCAGTAAATACCATACCCCAGAGGTGAAAAAGTATCTTAAAGAGCACTAT
Source organism: Vibrio fluminensis (assembly GCF_015278125.1). Taxonomy (GTDB): domain Bacteria; phylum Pseudomonadota; class Gammaproteobacteria; order Enterobacterales; family Vibrionaceae; genus Vibrio; species Vibrio fluminensis. Next base: position 60,994 of record NZ_JADILO010000005.1, on the reverse strand, counting down.
CAGGATTACGAAAAAGATCTCTTTTCTGCCTTTATGGTGCGTAACCTGAAGTTTGCTCGCGAACACGGCGAACTTGGCTTTATGACGCCTTTTGTTTGGATGTTTATTTCCAGCTATGAAAAACTGCGTAGCAAGCTGATCAATGAAGATGTGATTTCATCACTGGTTCAACTAGAGTATTCAGGCTTTGACGGTGCGACCGTACCAATTTGTACCTTTACCATTACTAAAGGACATATTGCTGATTATAAAGGCAGCTATATTCGTTTGTCTGATTTTAAAGGCTCTGCAAATCAAGGGCCGAAAACTCTGGAAGCAATCCAAAACCGAGATTGCGGCTGGTTCTTTGACGCTAAACCGGATGACTTTAAGAAAATCCCGGGAAGTCCTATTGCTTATTGGATACATGAAAACCTCAGAGAAACTTTTAATTTTCCAACGAATATTGGAACCGTTTCTAAACCAAGACAAGGATTAGCAACAAGCAATAATGACCGATTTCTAAGAGCATGGTTCGAAATTAACAACAGCAAATTTTCTAAGCATTCTGAAAACCACGACAAAGCCCAGTCGTCAAAGTGCAGGTGGTTTCCTTACAACAAAGGAGGTAGCTTTAGGAAATGGTATGGAAACAACCTTCATGTAATCAATTGGGAAAATAATGGTAAAGAATTATTAGATTTCGCTTCAAGCTTATATGGTTCCCCTACTAGAACAATAAAGAATATAAAACATTATTTCAAAGAGTCCATAACATGGTCAGCGCTATCTAGTGGTGGAATTTCACTCAGATATAGTCCAGCAGGATTTATTTTCGATACAAAAGGGCAGTGTATATTCTCTGAAGAAAAATCAGAGTTATATGAAATAATGGCTCTACTTAACAGCAGGGTAGCAAATAGAATAATGGAATTTCTTGCACCTACACTTGATTTTAATTCTGGCGTCGTGGCAAAAGTACCATTTATCGCTCTACCTAGTTGCCACAAATCAATTGCTTTACTAATAGCCATCCATAAAAATGATTGGGATGAATATGAAACTTCATGGGATTTTTCACGCTCACCTTTATTAGAACAAAACGAATGTGATATATCTAAAAACTATAACCTACTTCGAGAGCATCATCAATCTGAGTATTTGAGAGTAATCGAATTAGAAAGAGAGCTTAATGACAACATTTCCGATTTGTATAAATACTCGCTTAATGAAAATGAGAAAATAACTGACAGTGATATTACACTTCTATCGAATACAAAATATTCCTTTAAAGAAGTGAATGACCCCATAAAGGAAAAAAACCTTATTAAAATGAAGATTCTTTCTGAATTCGTAAGCTACTCCATCGGCTGCATGATGGGCCGCTATTCGCTGGATCGCGAAGGTTTGGTGTACGCCCATGCGGGTAACGAAGGCTTTAAAGAACGGGTTGCCGAAGGGGCTTACGATACCTTCCCGGCGGACGACGACGGCATTATTCCCCTTGCCGCCGAAGAATGGCTGTTTGAAGACGATGCCGCTTCGCGTTTCCGCCAATTCGTGAAAACGGTCTGGCCTGAAGCGCATTTGCAGGAAAACCTCGACTTTGTGGCCGAGAGCTTGTGTTTGGATGCAATCAAGGCGAAGAAAGGCGAAAGCGCGATGGACACCATCCGCCGCTATCTTTCTACCCAGTTCTTCAAAGACCACATGAAGACCTACAAAAAACGTCCGATTTACTGGCTGTTCAGCTCAGGCAAAGAGAAAGCGTTTGAGTGTTTGGTGTACCTGCACCGCTATAACGAAGGCACCTTGTCACGTATGCGCACCGAATACGTCACGCCGCTGATGGGCAAAATGGAAACTCAGCTCAGCATTTTGCGTGACAGCCGTGCCAGTGCCTCCCCTGCCGAGCAGCGCCGCATCGACAAAGAATTGAAATCACTGGAGAAAAAACAGGTTGAGCTGCGCAGCTTCGATGAAGAGCTCAAGCACTACGCCGAAATGAAGATCAGCCTCGACCTCGATGACGGGGTAAAGGTCAACTACGGCAAGTTCGGCAATCTGCTGGCGGAAGTGAAAGCCATTACGGGCGTAAAAGCGGGCAAAAAGTAACCGTTCCCTATTTTCAGTGTTTGCCACTGCACCTGAGCGTGCAGTGGCATTTTTAGCGATCCAATCGCACGCGATACAAGACACAAAACAACCATGAATATCGACCAAATTTCCCAAGGCATTCTCGCCAAATTTGATACCTGCCGCCTAGTGCTTTGGCAAGATGAAGATCAAGAATTCACTGAACAGCTAGACCAACTGGCGATTAACGGTATTGAGGTGATCAACCTTGATGATTTCTCTCACTTTCAGGTGAAAGAACGCATTGAACTGCGTGAGCCAACAACGCAGTTCTTGCTTTACAGCACCCAAACACCGAGTGAACCAGCCCGCGATTGGCTGTACGACATTCGCCTGTACGCGCCCGCTTTCTACGCCGATTCCAGCTCGATGATTTTGCATGATTTAGGCATGCGCATGGAGTTTCGCCCGCTGGCAGCACAATACCGCACATTCTTTACCAACAAAGAACGCATTGTTCGGCTGAAAAAATTGCTACCGACGAATGCCAACAAAGAAGAATTCGAGCTGGCGCTAATGGCAGCAACACTAAAGGTAGAGTCACCGAACTTTCAGGCGATTGTTCAACAGCTATTGGTGGAGCTGGCAGAGGATGCACACTGTGATGAGCACGTTGAAGCGCAAACAACATCACTTGCTGAGCTAGCCAAATACAACCTGCTAAGCACTTTTTGGCAATTTGCTTACCAAGAGTTTGGCTTCGGCGTGGCATGTGATGGCGATGCTGACGCCAAGCCAGTGCCACAATTGCACGATTTAGCCGTAAAACTGCTGTTTACCGAATGCTATCAAAGCCTGCTCAATGGTGGTTTACCCACTAAAGAAAGCGTACTGGACTGCTTTACTCCTCACCTGCTGCCGTTACCCATTAATGAACATGGCGAGCGAGATGAAGACGCACAGCGCGTGGGTTTTAACTCGTCAAAACGCGCGGCGGCGGTGTTTCTGATCAAGAATTGGCGTGAAAACAGCAAAAACCAAGCCGCATACAATCGGTTATCGGCGGAGGTTGAGCGCACGTTCGAGCTGAAATCCATTCTGTCGCAAGTCAATATGCCGTGTTACCTGAGCGCATCGGAAACCTTTGAATATGCCGAGCAGAAGATGATCTTGCTGTTGGCCAATCAGATCAACGATCTGGACCAAGCCAAAGTGGATGATTTGGTGGCGCAGCGTTTAACCTCACACTGGTCACGCAGCGAACCCAAATATGGCTACATGCTTAAAGCCATCAAAGCGGCGAAACAGTTTTATAGCCTAAAGCAGCAATACATCGGTGGTTTTCATTTTGATTCAGCACAAGCTATGTACCGCGCTTACGAGCAGACCTTGTTTCGCTTTGATGCCACCTACCGTCAATTCTGCGAAAACGCCACACATGTTGCCCAAGATGGTGCTGACATTCTCAAGGGCACCGGGCTGGTTGATGACATCGAAAACCTGTATGTGAACTGGTACCTGCATGATTTGGCAATTGCCTGGGGCAAGTTGGTGGATCAAGACAAGCTGCTGGATAACTGGAAACTGGCAGGCGTGAGCAATCAATACGACTTTTATCAGCGCCAAGTAGAAAGCGTCTTTCATACTGCATCACAAGTGAAGAAAGTGTTTGTGATCATTTCTGATGCGCTGCGCTATGAAGTTGCCCACGACATTCACGACCAGCTCAACAATGAAAAGCGCTTTAAGTCTGAAATCAAATCCCAGCTTGGTGTGGTGCCGTCTTATACCCAGTTAGGCATGGCGGCACTGTTACCACACAACAAGCTGACCGCGCATTTGGGCAACAAAGTGGAATACAAAGCCGATGGGATCAGCGTGCATGGGTTGGAGAATCGCCAGAAGATCTTGGCAAGCCGCAATGGCGTTGCATTTAAAGCGTCAGAGGTGATGTCGTGGACCAATGAACAAGGTCGTCAAAATGTCTATGACGCCCGTGTGGTTTACATTTATCACGATCAAATTGATGCCATTGGCGATAAAGCAGCAACGGAAGATCAAACCTTTGCCGCTTGTGCCGATGCCGTTAACCAAATCAAGAAGTTGGTTGACCGTATTATTAACCGTTTGAACGGTAGCCGCATTGTGGTCACGGCGGATCACGGGTTCCTCTTCAAAACTTCTGACGTTGTGGAAAGCGATAAAACCGCATTGGCTGTGATGCCACAAGGGGCCATTGAAGCGAAAAAACGCTACTTAATTGGCGAGCATTTACCTGCGGATGACTATTACTGGCTGGGTAAAATGGTCACCACAGCAAACCTGTGTAAAGAAGGCAGCGACCCTGAATTTATGGTGCCGCGAGGTTCTAACCGCTTTAACTTCGTTGGCGGTGCCAAGTTTATTCACGGGGGCATTATGCCGCAGGAGATCTGTGTGCCAGTTCTGCATATCCGAGGTTTAAAATCCGAGAAGCAACAAGCCCAATACGCCAAAGAGAAAGTGAACGTGGTGCCTATCTCCCCAATTCGTTTGGTTTCCCTTTCCGACAAGATTGAGTTCTTGCAAACCGATGCTGTGGGCGATCAGTTTATGGCGCGCAAGCTGAAAGTGTGGATTGAAGACCCGAATGGCGTAGCGGTTTCAGGCAAACAAGACGTGCTGTTTGATTCCACCTCCACCAGCATTGATGACCGAAAACGCAAAGTGGTGTTTGTCTTACAAGGGAATGGTTTTGACCGCAATACCGATTACAAATTGGTGATGGATGACATTACACAGGAAGGCAAAATCAGCCGTCTACCCGCGCATTCGGTGACGATTGATATCGCCATCGAAGATGATTTCTTTTAAGGGCAACTACGCATGCATAACAACGAAATAAACGCCGTGTCACCGATTGAAAGCGAGACTGACACCCCTACACCAAACGCTGAGTATGACTTCGGACTTAACCTTGAACCTGTTGGTGCTAGCCATGAAGAAATCATTGCTGAAGAAGTGCAAGCAGTGAGAGAGGCGGATCTGGACGCGCTCATGATTGAACGTTTCAAAGGCCGCGTAGTACGTAAAGATCTGACTAAACAGCTCAAAGAAGGGGCGAATGTCCCAGTGTATGTATTGGAATACTTGCTGGGTATGTACTGCTCGTCTGACGATGATGATTTGATTGATGCGGGTATGGCGCGTGTTAAACAAATCTTAACGGATAACTACGTACGCCCAGACGAAGCCGAGAAAGTAAAATCATTGGTGCGTGAAAAAGGCACTCACAAGGTGATTGATAAGGTTTCGGTGAAACTGAACCAGCGCAAAGATGTGTATGAAGCCAGCCTGTCAAACATGGGCATCAAAGATGCGGTGATCCCTGCCAACATCATCAAGGACAATGAAAAGCTCCTGACTGGCGGAATTTGGTGCATTGTGTCTTTGAGTTACTTCTTTGAAGAAGGCCAGAAGACATCGCCATTTTCTGTGGTTTCGGTTAAACCGATCCAAATGCCGTCGATGAACATGAACGAGGTATTTGAAGCGCGCCGTGGCTTTAACATGGATCAATGGATGGACATGCTAATGCGCTCTGTGGGCATGGAGCCCGCCAACCTCGAACAGCGCACTAAATGGCACTTACTCAACCGAATGATCCCGTATGTTGAAAACAACTATAACATTTGTGAACTCGGCCCTCGCGGTACGGGTAAATCGCATATTTATAAAGAGTGTTCACCCAACTCCTTGCTTGTCTCTGGCGGACAAACCAGTGTGGCGAACCTGTTCTACAATATGTCCTCTCGCCAAGTTGGCTTGGTGGGCATGTGGGATGTGGTGGCATTCGACGAAGTGGCAGGCATTCGCTTTAAAGACAAAGATGGCATTCAGATCATGAAAGATTTCATGGCTTCGGGTTCATTTAGTCGTGGCCGTGATTCAATTGAAGCCAAAGCCTCTATGGTGTTTGTCGGTAACATTGATAAAAGCGTCGAAACCTTGGTGAAAACCAGTCACCTGCTAGAGCCTTTCCCACCGGAGATGATCGACTCAGCCTTTTTCGACCGTTTCCATGGTTATATTCCAGGGTGGGAAATTCCGAAGATGCGACCAGAGCTGTTCACCGACCGTTTTGGTTTAATCACAGACTATCTTGCTGAGTTTATGCGTGAAATGCGCAAACAGACGTTTTCTGATGCCATCAGCAAGTTCTTCAAGCTGGGCAACAACTTGAATCAACGTGATGTGATTGGCGTGAAACGCACGACATCAGGCCTGTTAAAGTTGTTGTTCCCGCACGGTGAATACACCAAAGAAGATGTACGTGTGTGTTTAACCTATGCACTGGAAACCCGTCGCCGTATCAAAGAGCAGTTGAAAAAGATTGGCGGCATGGAGTTCTACGATGTGAACTTCTCGTACATTGATAACGATACACTGGAAGAGTTCTTTGTGAATGTACCTGAACAAGGCGGTTCCAGCTTGATCCCTGCGGGTACACCCAATGCGGGTGTGGTGCATTTCGTCAGCTTCGGCGCTTCGGGCAAACTGGGCGTCTACCGATTAGAAACGCAAAAAACCGCAGGTAACGGTAAACATTCCACCAGCGGGTTCGGTGATACCACCGCGAAAGAACAAGTACGCGTTGGTTTTGACTACTTCCGTGGCAACCTCAGCCGCGTGAGCGGCGCCGCTAAGTTTTCCGAGCATGAGTTCCACCTTCACTGTGTCGACTTGCAAAGTTCTGGCAGCAGCCATTCAGCGAGCCTCGCTTCTTTAATTGCGTTTTGCTCTGCCCTGTTGGTAAAACCGATGCAGGAAAAAATGGTGGTGCTAGGAGACATGTCTTTGGGTGGTGTTGTTAACCCGGTTCACGACTTAGCAGGCTCAATGCAAGTCGCGCTTGAAGCAGGTGCAACCAAGGTATTACTACCGATGTCATCGGCAATGGATATTCCCACCGTGCCATCAGAAACGTTTACGAAATTCCAAGTGAGTTTCTACAGCGACCCGATTGATGCCGTGTTTAAGGCATTGGGTGTGAGTTAAGTATTCAGCCGAAGATTGGGGGCTCCTCCAGCATCAACTAACTAAGCCTAAAAGACAGCAGAACCATAAAACGTTCTGCTGTCTTATGCTGGTTATACCTAATCAAAAACATTGTTATAAAACCCAAACCGTACTCAAGATAACACCGTCAAAAACAATATGTTTAAAATATAGTTTTTATATCCATTGAATTTAATTCCGATGTTTTCAACACATCACCATGTTAGAAAAATCTTCAAAGACACCACTATTGGAAAATAATATGACTGCTGCAAATCACGTTGATGTTGTGCTATTAAATGGTTTAACCCAAACACAGGTAGAATGCGCTAACTTCTCCGTTTATGGCTTTGACTTTGGTGAAAAAGGCTTTTATGTAGGAATGAGTAATGACTTTGTCACACGCTACTTCTCTCATTATCACAGTGCATGGAAAACACATAATGACCGAGGGTGTAACGCCGAACTCAAACAAGCGATGCGCAGTTTTCCAAACCAAACATACATTATCGCCACCGCCGAAACACGAAAGGAGGCCAACCGTTTAAAATCAGCCGCTATGGTGTACTATGATGCAACCCTTAATGCGATCCGTGAAAATAAGGCGCTTCACGATACCCGTTGTTTTCAACCTCTCAGCAAAGAGTATGGTGTATGTACTTTATTTGCGCGCCGAGATAATAGTGACCAAAACCGTAACGCTTCATCGGATCGTTCGACGATTGTTTGTGAAATTGTCTGGGAACGATCGAAAAAACGTGTCAAATGCATTGAAGGTCCATATAGTGGCTTGTATGTTCAATGCTCTCAAAAAGAGCGCGACCTACACCCAGTAGGTGCAAAAGTTCGAGTCAAAGCGGCTTTATCAATCAAAAAGAATCAGTTAGTTGCACCAAAAACAGACAAATTACTGGCTGTTTAAGTAATCACTAAAACTTGGTACCAGTTACGTTATTAAGTAACGGTTTCTTTTCAAAAACAAAGATAACTGCTGACAAATGAACAGGTATCACAATTCGGCAGGCTTTCGCCAAAACCGATATTGTTCAGAAAATCGTCATAACTTTCACCGTTAAAGAATATTGAACAAAAAAAACCTCTCAAAGAATCACACTCTTCGAGAGGTTCGTTCGGCATCATGATTTTTCAGGAGCCAAAGCGCTATAAACACGATCAATCAATAATGATATGATAATTCCCGCCCACCGCCTCACTGATCTGAACTTCAACGCTCTGCAAAATCCACATTGTGTCGACTGGATCTTGTACAGTGCAATATTGGTGGAGCACGGCCATCACGCTGCATGTGGCGTTATCAATGACCCGCTGGTGCTTAAATTGAGGCAGTTTCTCTGTAGCAGCTCGTTCTGCAATCAACTCATAAATGTCGCTGCGCATATCATCGATTTGGTAATGATTTAACGGCTTAAACTTGTGCTGCATTAAGATATCAAGACACAGGCTTGTGCAATGCACTGAAAGCGGCGAATAGTTCATAACTGACCTCCATTGTTCAAAAAATTGGCAAAGGCACTGCCGTCACGGCGGGTTAGGTTAGGGACATAGTGCGAGTAAACGCGAAACAACATTGTTGTGGTCGTATGCCCGAGTTGATTCGCAATCCACTCTGGCGACTCTCCTGATGCCAAGAGTAAAGTGGCAAAGGTGTGTCTGGTTTGATAAGGGTTACGACGCTTGTGGTTGCATGTCTCTAGTGTTGGATACCAAACCGAGCGTGAGACCACGGCATAGTTCAAGATTGCTCCTTTCGAGTTCTTGAACACCAAGTCTTTGCCTTTTGATGTATTGTTCCCTTTGTGCGCTCTCAAAGATTGAATCACGCGCTCAGTGAGGTGAATGACACGATAAGAGCCATCCGTTTTCAGTGCTTTCATTTCGCCACGGACATAACTTTGTGACACGGTAATGGTTTTCGAATCCAGATCGACGTCTTTCCACATCAAGGCATCTATTTCACCGGTTCTCATTCCGGTAAAAAATCGCGTGGTGTAGTAGCAATGGAACTCAGGCTCAACCGCTGATAAGAACAACTCCACCTCATCCAGATTGAAAGGATCCACTTCCGTCCTACCCACTTTCAGTGCCTTGATATTTTTCCATGGTGAGGTAAAGTCATAACGATCAGCGGCTTCATTAAGAATGACCCGTAGTGGCGTCATGATGTGATTGATCCGTGAAGGGCTCAGAAAACCTTTGCTTCGTCCCGGTACTTTGGCGAGGATGGAACGAAACTGTAGGATTTGCCCCTTATTGATGGCGCTGATCTTCTTGTTACCGAAGGTAGGCAACAAGTATTTGTTTAATACGCCCTCCACATCCATGTAATGCGATTTGCTCCACTCGACTTTCATCTCAGCTAGCCAAATGTTGGCGAACTCTGCGAATTTCGGTGAGTCTGCCGCATCAAAGTAGGCTTTGCGTTGACGCTCACGCTCGTCTATCAACTGAAATTTCTTGCACTTCTTACTGTTTGGAAAATACGCGGCATAATCAAAGCAGCCTAACAGTATTTCGGCTTCAATCCGGTCTACCAGTTTCTTCAATCGATTTCGGTTAGCAGGTGTATCCGGTAACTTGGTGTACTCTTTACATCGCACGCCTCGATACTGAAAATCGACATACAATGTTCCGTTTTTGGCATTAACCGCTCCCATTTAAACCCTCCCCTATACACCTGAAATCAAGCTGATTGCGGTTGTACCATGAAGCATTTCTTCCTCAACCCGCTCCCAAATGAACAGTATTTTTCTTCCGCCGAATGGACGAACGTAGTGAATGCCCTCGAAAAGCACGGAATCTTTCAGTTGTTCTCGAATCACTCGGGCATCGTACTTGATGACTGCTGACAGTTCGTCAGTGGTTAGATATGTAAAGTTCATGACCCCTCCAGGCATTAAATGTACCTCTTGAGGTTCAATGTAGGCCGCTAAGATAACATTAGCAAGTGTCATTATGATTCTATAGAGGTACATTAGAGCAGTCTAAAGGTACAAATGATTCACTTATTTTCGTAAACGTAAGTTATACTTAGAGTTTTCGCAGAAACGGGAAATTTTCAGAGTATGATTAAGTGCCACTTATCCACACTAATGGGCGCGAAGCGATTAAAAATTGCTGATGTTGTCAGAGATGCAGGGATAAATCGAAACACGGTGACTCGCTTGTACCACGAAACAAACAACCGAATCGAATACGATACGCTTGAAAAACTGTGTAAATACCTAGATTGCAAAATTGAGGACTTGTTGGAAATTGTTGAAGACGCGCCTTCAACGGATTCTGATTAGATTTTCTTATATTGAGCCGATGTTTTCAGCTCAAATCTGATTTTCTGTGAGCAAAACAGACGGGGAAGCAAGCAGTCCCTTTTGAGTCCCTTTCAGGTCCCCAAGCAATTTGACAGACTAGTACGCCAAATATCAGACACAAAAAAACGCCATTCGGCGCTTAGGTTTTCAATCAGTTACAGGTGTTTTTTGCTAGAAAGGATTTGGAGCGTACTGCGGGAATCGAACCCGCATCATCAGCTTGGAAGGCTGAGGTAATAGCCATTATACGAAGTACGCTTTATCGTGAAGGCGTAGTTAATATGCCACATATGACTGAAAAGAAAAGCGTTTTTTCATCGAAAACCAACCGTTCGGTCATTATGCAACCACTTGGTTGTGTTTTCGTCCATTTTAGAGCTTTAAGCGCGGCTGGATAAAGTCGATAAAGGCTGATATGCGTCTAGCTACATTGGAGCTGCGATAGTAAACCGCGTTAATCAACTCCCTGCCAGTATTGGTCCGTTTTTCACTTTGCATCAAAGACACTAACCGCCCTGATTCAATGTCATCGTTGACCATAAAACCTGACAAGACGCCAATACCATTGCCAGTCAGTACCAGTTGTCGCACCGTTTCACCATTACTGGCACTTATATTGGGTGTAATAATGGGCAAATTGGGTAGTGGCCATTGGTTGAGAACTCTTGGCGCGGTAAAGCCGACGATTTGATGATGAGGCAAGTCAGTTATATTTTTAGGTATCCCCTTTCTCGCTAAATATTGTGGGGATGCAACAATATGCAACTGACTTTTCCCTAAGGGTTTAGCATGTAAGGTGGAATCTTCTAGCTTGCCAATTCTAATCGCGACATCGGTACGTTTCTCTATCAAATCAACGAATCCTTCATTTGAAGTCAACTCTAGTTCTATATCAGGAAACGCGGTTTGAAATTCCGCCATCAAAGGGACTAGCTGATGGAAAATAAACGGACTGGCTGCATCTACTCTTAAGTGTCCTTTAGGAGAATCACCCTGCGCTTGTAATTCCATTTCAGCTTGTGAGATCAACTGCAAGCCTTGTCTTACTGAATCCGCAAACTTTGCGCCTTCATTGGTCAATTCAATGCGGCGTGTTGTGCGGTTAAGAATAGTCACACCCAGTTGCTGCTCAATTTTATTTACCGCTCTCGATATCTTAGCGACTTGAATTCCGAGCGCCTCAGCGGCTGCGGAAAAGCCGCCGTTATCAATGACAGCAAGGAGTAACATTAGATCGTCTGAACGGCTTTTCATGGTGCTCTTCTCTAGTAAGTAGACTTTGCAGCGTAACAATTAATGCTATTTTCTACAAAAGTATTTTGTAAATAACCCTATTTTTCACAAATAAAGTTCTACTGATAATAGCGCCACTTCTTTATTAGTAGAGATTAAATTATGCCTATCGCATTGTTTGCTTTAACTCTCAGTGCCTTTGCAATCGGTACCACTGAGTTTGTTATTGTCGGACTGATCCCAACCATGGCGACAGATCTTGGCGTTTCCATCCCTTCTGCTGGCTTACTTGTCAGCCTATACGCGCTTGGTGTCGCGGTCGGCGCGCCAGTACTTACTGCGCTAACCGGAAACTGGCCGCGCAAAAAAGTATTGCTGGCCGTTATGTCGCTTTTTGTATTAGGTAACCTTTTGGCATGGCAGGCTCCTGGCTATAACACTTTGATCGTTGCACGTATACTCACCGGTCTTGCCCATGGTGTGTTCTTTTCTATCGGTTCAACTATCGCTACTGGGCTGGTGAGCAAAGAGAAAGCCGCAAGTGCTATCGCGATTATGTTTACTGGTTTAACCGTCGCGCTAGTGACAGGAGTGCCGCTGGGTACTTACATTGGTCAGCAATTTGGCTGGGAAACCACATTTTTAATTGTCTCTGTACTTGGTCTTATCGCACTAGTTGGCAGCGCTTTATTAGTTCCAAATGATCTCGCGCAGCCTCCGGCAAGTAAGCTTTCAACTCAAATGAAAGTGTTAACCAATCCTCATTTATTGTTGGTATTTGCCATTACCGCGCTTGGCTATGGTGGTACGTTTACGGCGTTTACTTTCTTAGCGCCACTACTTCAAGACGTATCAGGCTTTAGCGCTAATGCGGTCAGCATTATTATGTTGGTTTATGGTGTTTCCGTTGCCGTTGGCAATATTTGGGGAGGGAAACTTGCAGATAAAATGGGGCCAGTGAAAGCTCTCACGGTAATCTTTACCGGATTGGCTCTCGTATTGTTCGTTTTCGGCTTTACGGTATTTAACCCAATTGCAGCGGTACTTACTATCTTAGTATGGGGCGCATTTGCTTTCGGTAATGTCCCTGGGCTGCAAGTTTATGTCGTGAATTTAGCGGAAAAATACGCTCCAGAAGCAGTCGATGTTGCTTCAGGGTTAAACATTGCCGCCTTTAATATCGGCATTGCACTAGGCTCTTTTGGCGGTGGTATGATTGTTACTCACTCCGGTGTGACGAGTACACCTTGGTATGGCGCGTTAATCGTTATCTTAGCGCTTGCACTGACTCGTTTAAGTGGTTTTCTTGAGCGTGATAACCCATCATTAAACTTACAAAAATCGTAAACTAATAAGCGATATCCGCTTTAGGTGCCATTGTTAATGTTGGCACCTTATATCCTCAAGTAACCTCAAGATGCTAGGTTCATCTAGATTGACTTGGTGTAGGCAAGGCAAGGCAAGGCAAGGCAAGGCAAGGCAAGGCAACGATTTGGATAGCTATCCTCTCTAAATCAAGTGGTTCTAAATCAAGAATCGATAACGAAAAGTACGATCCTCGTAAACTTTTCCTTTGGAGCTAATCACTGAGTATAGAACTCTTTAAGCACCACCTGATCTTTGCCGTTCGCTTTGGCTTGATACATTAAGTGGTCCGCATCACTAAGAGAAATCTCTTCACTCGACTGATGGTAATAAGCACAGCCTAAACTCACACTTACTCGGCGGTTATCTTCAAAAATCACTAACTGCCTGACCGACTCACACAGTTGCTCTGCCAAGTCTTCCGCCTGTTTCACTGTTAGCTGAATAGCAACCACAGCAAACTCTTCGCCACCAATGCGTCCAATTAGATGCTGCTTTTCAGTGACGTAACTCACCGCCTCTCCAACCGCGCGAATCACTACATCTCCTACTTGGTGGCCATAGGTATCGTTGATCGATTTGAAATCATCAATATCAAACAACATCACACACACCTTACCACCTTTAGAGACACGATCAGAAAACTGGTTGTAGAAGTGATAACGATTGCTTAAACCTGTCAATTGATCCGTTTGTGACAGATATTTCAACTCTTTGTTGGCATGCTCAAGCTCATGTGTTTTGGATCGTACAGCCATGCGCAACACTATCATATAGCTAATAATCGCGATAACGGCGATAGCGAATAATATTGGAACAAGAAAGTTGGGATAAACTGTTTCAATATACATCCAGCGACTAAACACTTTTTGTTTAGCTTCATCGGTTATTTTAACAAGGCCCTTTGCGAGCTGAAGCAACAAAACATCATTGCTCTCTGCCACCGCTGGCCTTAATACACCAGAATACAAATGTTTTACACTCGTGAACTGTCGATTACTTTTGGGGGTATGCAAGTAAAAATTTGCGACTTGCAAATCGGCAACAAAGGCGTCTATATCACCCTCGAAGGCACCTTCAATCAACTCAGCATTATTGCGAAATACAACTAAGTTAATATATGGGTAGTTGTTCTTAGCGTACGTATGCTCAAAACCGCCCTCTACGACGCCTAGTTTAAAGTCATGTTCACCGGATAGAAGATAATTAACATCCGTCATTAGCAACTTTTGACTAACAAAGAGTTGCGTGTCGATCGTCATTATCGGTTGACTGAAATCTAGAATTTCATCTCGGTCAATTGACCAAAGTAAACCGGCATGCACGTCTGCTCTGCCTTCTTTTACCGCTTCTATTGAATCGTTCCAATCGAGTAATAGAAACTCAATTTGAGTACCTGTCACCCGAGAATACTCTCGCCAGTAATCAATCAAAATACCGTCAGGCTGGCCTTGTGCATTAATAAACGAGAATGGCTTCCATGCTTTTGAATTCGCGATCACCAGAGTTTCACTTTCTTCTTGAGCAAATAGGGAGACTGGGCAGAACATCAGAAGCACTAGCACTAACAAGCGACACACAACGAACCTCGATAACAACAGCGAATCAAAATGAGTTTCAGATAAATATTAATTTTATTATTAGTGTATAGTGCAAAAATCATACTACCTGTAGTTATTAACCCATTTTTACGAGTGATGACTCAGTAGTAATGTAATTGTGTGACATATACACATGTAGCTTCACTATTTTTAGAAACTCTTTACCCTCTCATTGATAAGTCTATTTTCGTTTTATTCGCCGAAAAACCTTTCTCGTCTAAATTGAGCAAAGCAATAGACCGCCTTCTCGCTAACCAATTACGCACATTCCAATTTTTGACACATGATTACTTTTAATTTGTTGGGCAAGGTATGTAATAGCACTTGGATTTTTTGTCACAATCATCAAGTACCTACGAAAAGAAGGAAAATCTATGAAAATCCACAATATTGGGGCGAGCTTAATAGCACTGCTATTTTCCTTCTCGTCATGGGCAGACTCAGAAGCACTTTCTAACGCGGTGCTAGAGCAGTTGTCAAAACAGCCAACACAACAAATAATTCAAAGTGCATTTAGCCAAAATCCAAACCATGTACTTGATGTACTTACGGTGCTACTTAGTAATGAACGAGTTGATCCTATTTTAGCAATCACTGAAGCGATCAATGCCGCGCCGAATGAATTGTCGCAAATTGTCGAGTTAGCTCGGGTAGCCGGTATCAGTAACGAAGATATTACTACTGCGGCTCTACTTGCGAATGCCGACCCTACAATCGTTGCAGAAGCGACCGCGGCTGGTATTGCCCTCCAGCCAGTCTCCCCGCCCTCAGCACCTGCCATAGGAAGTAACGGCGGCGGAGGTAGCGGTGTTGTTTCGCCAAATTAACGCCAAGCAGTTTAGATTGAGTCGGCTTAGATTGAGGTGGTTTAGGTTGAGGCAGTTTCGCGCCAGGCTGCCTGTCTCTCTCATTACTGTCAGTACCATAGAAAAAGTTATCTTTGCCTCACTATTAGTAATGATCATCTGGTTACCGATTCCCCTTGGCAGCAACCGCATGTGGGCTTGGTCACTCATCCAAATTATCGCGTCGATCCAATCAATAGTGTTGCTTGCCTGTTATAAAGGTCGACTTCCCTTCTACCAGCTAACCCATTACAAATATTTGCTCATACCGATAGGTGTTTTTCAAGTTTGGGTGCTGTTACAAACAATCCCAGTTCCCTTGTTCTTACTTGAGTTTATCTCCAGTTCTAGCTTCCAAATTTACCAACAAGTAGAAGCATCTTGGGGCACTATTTCTGTCGATAGCCGGATCACCTTAGTAGCGCTATTTAAAGGCTTCAGCTACACGCTCTTACTGATTAACGCCATCTTTCTTGTCAATTCAAGTAAACGCCTTAAGCTCGTTGTTATCACGCTCATTGTTAGTGGCACATTTCAGGCATTTTACGGCGCTACATACGTCTTACTCGAATCACCAACTAGTCCCATTTTCGGCTTACCTGCTGAAACGACGGCGACGGGTTCTTTTGTTTACAAAAATCACCTTGCGAATTATTTAATGATGACACTTTGTGTTGGCATTGGATTAATCATCTCCCAATTACACGTCCATCACGCACCGTCATGGCATAGCGCGATCCGTCGGACTCTAGAAGGTATCCTTAGCAGTAAAATGCTCGTGCGCTTGTGTCTTATCATCATGGTCATCGCTCTGGTTATGACACGATCTAGAATGGGAAACTCCGCTTTCTTTTTTGCTGTAACCTTCGGCGGTATCCTCGCGCTGTTAATTTATAAGAACCGCCCCTTCGCCTTACCTTTATTAGTGGCCAGTATTTTGCTGATTGACGCAATTGTCATTGGTTCGTTGTTTGGCTTAGAAAAAGTAAAACAACGATTGGTCGAAACCTCCTTGGTGTTCGAGTCACGAGATCAAGTTCTACTATGGGCGTTGGAGATAATTAAAGACTTTCCAGTGACTGGGACGGGAATGGCCAGCTTCTATACCATTTTCCCAAGCTACGCTCAGGGCGATGTCGGTGTGTATGATCATGCTCATAACGATTATCTGCAGTTTTTTGTTGAAGCTGGAATACCTGCGACACTCTTACTTGCAACATCCGTTGTTTTCACTATTTGGCGCTGCTTTAATACTATACGCAACAGAAACAGTCGAACGATGAAAGGGATCAGTTTAGGCTGCATGATGGCGATTGTCGGAATGTTGATCCACATGAGTGTGGATTTTCACCTTCAACCCGCCGCAAATGCGGTTACTTTTATTCTCATTCTCTTCTTAGCCAACGCATGTTCGGTTTTACCGGCGACAGGTAAGTTCAAGCACGCGTCTATATCACCTATTTTAGAGTCAAGAGAGCCAAAAAGTGTTTAATAAAATCTTAATAGTCTGTACAGGAAATATTTGCCGCTCTCCGCTTGCTGAAGCCCTATTTAACATGCACGTACCCTCACTACAAGTACGCTCAGCAGGTATCGTGGTAACGGAAAATGATCTAGATGGATACCACGCTGAACCAAACGCAATAGCGGTCGCCTCTGCTCACGGGTTAGATATCTCTCAACACTACGCTAAGCAAATCACTGCTGCAGATGTTAAAGAAAATGATTTGATCCTCACCATGTCGCAAAATCACGCCAGCCAACTGGCCTATTCATTTTCTGGTGCTAAAGCGAAAACACTGCTTATCGGCCAATGGATTAATGTTGGCCACGTGAGAGACCCGTTAGGCAAGAGCGTAAATGAGTTTGAAGAGTGCTACACAACACTAGAAAAAGCGGTTTTGAGTTGGAAAAATCGCTTGTAGGATATTCAGTTTGATGGCTGACAAGTCGGTATATCTATTCGATTAAAAGTTAACATGTTACATAACCGCACCTTGGCTGGTGAGAACCGAATCATATGATCAACATCTGCAAGATACCTTTTGTTCGCTGCCAGACTTAACAGCAATTGGGTAGCGTTAAGTTTCTCCTTCACCTCTGCACGCTGCCAATTAATATAGGTTTGTTCAATCACGGCAATACTTGTCGAGTTTTTTTGTAAACCAAACTGCTGTGCCAATTGTAAGTGTTTTTCCGCCTTTTCCCACTCGCCTTGGGTCATCGCAATTTTCGATAGTTCAACATGTGTTTCTGACCATGTAGGTCGTAGAATGGCGCTCTGCTGATACAGACCTTCGATATCCGCGCTCTCGTTCAATGAGTGACTTAGGAAAGCTTGCCATTGGCGATACTTAGCGAAAATATACAAGTCATGCGCGGTGACAAACATGGAAGAATGGTTAGGATGTAGTAACGATAGCTCTTTGAGCTCGGATGATCTATCGGCCACCATCAGAGATTCTAACCGATGATGGACAGCACCTGTGTAAATTGACTGGGTTAAATAAGAAATGCCACCAAATAAAGTAACGATAGATATCAATAAAAACAAAACATTGAAGCTCTTTGTCATAGCGTACAACCTTTGTTTCTCGAGAAATGAATTCTGAACGGTTGAGAAAGTACGCTGAATTATTCAACTAACCTGCCCTTGTAACAGGTTAGTGTAAAAACTCAGCGTATTAATCAGCTAAATATGGCGTCTAGCTGTTTTTACCATAGGCATACAATGAGTACTCGGTATATGCGTGCTTACCTTCTTTTCGAATTGGTACTTGGTTCAAGACCACACCATCGACAGAAACGCCATGTCGATTCAGTAACGTCATTGTATGATTATAAACTGACTTACTGGTGCTGTTCGCCTTCATCACCAACACCAAACCCTGAGCCAGTCGTCCAATAATATAGGCATCTTTAACCGGTAAAATAGGTGGCGTATCGAGAATGATTCGATCGTATTTGGTGGCTAACTCCTCGATTAACTCTTCAAAAGCGGCGCTGCTTAGAATCTCTTGTGGGTTTGGTGCTAGCATCCCGCCAGTCATCACATCAAGATTTTCATTTACGGATGTGATGCATTCCTCAACAGAGGCATTAGTCAACAACACGTTAACTAAGCCAGCTTGGCTTGATGGTAGAGAAAATCGCTCGGCAACCGATGGCTTACGTAAGTCACAGTCTATCAATAAAACACGTTCCAACTTGGCAAAAGACATCGCTAAGTTAACGGCTGTCGTCGTCTTACCTTCAGCGGGTACGGCTGACGATATCGCCAAGAGTTTTCTTTGCGAGTTTCGTAGGCTGAGATACAAAGAGGTTCTGATTGAATCAACAGACTCTTGGAACACACTGTGCCTTTCGCTCGCAAACACCGACGCATCGATTGGTGAGTTCTTGTACTTCTTGTCACTAATCATTGGAATAGCACCCGTTGGCAACAAGCCTAGTTTGTTTTCAAAATCACGGCTTGATTCAATTCGGCTATTAAACGCATCTAAGAAAATAATCGTTAACACGGCGAAACCGATACTGCCACATAGGGCTAAAAGAACGATAAGTTTTCTATTTGGCTTGCTTGGTTTTAATGGGACAAGAGCATAGTCACTAAAGCGTGCATTAGAAGCGCTGAAGTCTCGAGTGGCTGTCGTTTCTTTCTGTCTGGTCAGGAACAAATCGTAAAGTTTAGCATTGGTGTCCACTTCACGCTTTAACGCGTCATACTCACGTTTAACAACACTTAACGATTGGAACTCAGCTTTCTTTGACAAAAGTTCACTCTTCAACATCTGCTCTTGTTCACGAGCGCTGATCAACTCTTTCTCAACACCATCAATCAATTTTTTCGTTAACTTGTTAGCTCGAAGTTGAATTGATTGAAGTTGCGCTTGAGCTTGGATCATTTTGTCGTGCTTTGGGCCATAACGTTTAGATAGCTCACTAACTTGCTTCTCTGCGTTTGATTCTGCTAAACGAATATCGCGAATCTGCGGGTGATTAGAAATGAGCGAAACTGAGGAAATCGAAGAAATATCGCCATTTGGTTTACTCTTCAAAGCATTATAAAGAGATTGTGCCTCAATGCGCTGGTTGGTAGCACTACTGATTCGGTCAGTTAAATTGGTTAACTCTGAGCTCGTTAAAGCTTCAATTCCGCTGTTATCGATAAGCTTCTGTTGTTTGAGAAATAACAATAGTGCCTGTTCAGAATCTTCAAGTTGCTTTTTGAGCGAAGCTAGACGTTGATTGATCCACCCTGTTGCCTGCTCCGTAGCAACCAACTTAGACTCAAGGCTGTTTTCGATATAAGCGTGAGCGACTTCATTGGCAATGGTTGCCGCAAGATTTGGATCAAGAGATTCGAACGAGATGTTGACCAATTGAGTTTTGCGAATAGGTTCAATACTTAATTTAGACTTAAATATTTTCAGGACTGTTTGGTTGATACCAGAATCATCGACAACAATCGATTTCGAATCTGTTTCGTCTTTTGATAGATAGGAAGCAATGACAGGCAGAGACTTGATTTCCACTTTAAGGTTATCAATCAGACTCGGCTCAGACTGAATTAGACTTGGATTAAACTCGATATTATTTTCTAAATCGAGTTTATCTATAACACGCAATGCAACTTGATTCGATTTTAAGATTTCAAATTGAGTCAAATAGTATTCTTTTGCCGACGTATCAATACCAACGACCTCTTCAATAGAAATCGCTTTTTTCTGCGATGACTCTATCAACAAAGTTGCCGTCGCTTTGTATGTGGGTTTGAGTGACAACGCAAATAGAATTGATATTGCTGTACACAAAATAGAAAACAGTGCAATCGACAGCCATTTCACCTTCACAATGTGAACGTAATAACCGATATCAATTATCTGTTCTTTTTCTACTTTACCCTGTTGTAAACTACTAAACATATTAACTTCCGAGAAACTGAATCTTAGGTAAATGGGTTAAAAGAAGCTTTGATCAATTACGATGATATCGCCCGGCAACACCTTCGCTGAAAGATTAACATTTTTCTGGTCGTTACTACCTGCTTGAGAAATGCTGATCTTGCTACGAGCAGCTCGGTCAGTGAAACCTCCGGCCAGAGCAATCGCTTTATCAACGGTTAAACCAGGTTGATACTCATAACCGCCTGGTTTTTTTACCTCGCCATTAACATAAATACTACGAAACTCGGTGATGCTAACTCTCACTTTTGGCGAGATTAAATAGTCACCTTTTAGCCCCTGAGTAATCTCATTCTTTAACTGCTCTGGCGTTTTATTAACGGCGACCATTTCCCCCAAGTAAGGGTATTCAAATCGACCACTGTTATTAATATAAAGCTGTTCAATGGACAACTCTTCTTCACCATAAACGGATATTTGAATTTTATCGCCTGCACCAATGATATAAGTATCTTGGAACGCGTGTACTTGCATAGAGGCAAGCATCAATAAGAGCGCCATCAAAACTGCACTTATTGGTTGATTCATAATCTCTCCCTACAATAAATCAATTAAAAAAGTAAATTTGCAGATAAGTACCAAACATTTTGGTCGTAGGTATTCGATTCTATGCTTGAGTCATTCGATTCCTGTCTCCAGCCCATAGCAATGCCCATATATTGTCGTAGTTCATAGCCAAGCGAGACGTCGGTTCGAATCAATTCATCTTCGCGTTGCGAACCGGAATAATCATCTTGGATGTAATCAAGCGCTAATTTGCTGTAAAAGTTTGATACCCAAAAATGCTTCCAATCGCCTTCAAAGCTCGTTCGGTCTACGAAATCGCTGCTTTGATAAGGGTCTAACGCGCGTAACGCAGCGGCTAAAGAGAAGGTCGAATAATTTACAGGTTTCCAACTAAACTCTAAGTCCCAACTCACACCGTCGAAATCAGTTTTAGTTTTGTCTTCATAGTTCTTATCTTGCAAGCCAACTCTAAACTTGCCTTCGGTCTTACCTGTCAGATCCCATCGAGCACCAACGTAATAATATGTATCTAAGTTATCTTGCGACTGATTGGTTTCAGGGTCATTGAGCTCATAATCTCTACTTGCGAGATTAAACTCGGTGAGCAATTGAGTTGATGGAGACAGGCGATAGTAGAAGCCCAAACCACCACCAAATTCATCGTAATCTTTGTAGCGGGTGCTTAACTGTGAATAGTTAGTTAAGGTTATATCGCGATAATTATCGAATCGTTTGTTTTCGTACTTTATATTCGACTCTATAAGGCCTTTAGCGCCCTGAGAACCAAACGCATAAGTTAAGCTCGCGCTATGAATACTAAATCTCACTGGCTCATCAGCAATAGTAGACAATTCATCACCGGCTAATAATCCAGTTCCTCGCTCTTGATGCGAGTTAATATAGGCATAATTTATACCTATGGCATGTCTACGACTTAGTTGGATGCTATTGTTAGAAATTAATTTGTGGTCGATGTAATTATCATCTGAGCTATCAAAATAGTGACCAGATGACAGCTGATAGAGCACGTTATAGCTATTACCATTGCGATCAGATGATAAAACCACACCAGGCTCAATGACGAAGACTGTCGAAGATTGTGCTTTTTGAGCGTCAGACAATCGACCTATATTATCTACGTGCTCGATTTTGCTCTCTAAAATAGGAAGAACTCGAATGCCAGACTCAGTAATATAGCCAGACTGCTCATTTGCTGAAGTTGCAAATGACATAGCAAAACCGATTACAACAAAAATACCGTTCTGAGGGCTTTTCATAATTGTTCCTTAATCGCTCAACCAGTCCGAAGTATAAAAAGACAAACCACAGTGATTCATCAATAATACTGACAGCCAGTAAAAGTCGCATCCATCGCGCATTTCTACAGGCCTGCAAGTTAAACCGTTTAATAGGCACTTTCAAGCAAGATAGAGAACAAAAGTTTATTAATCGACGAAAATCTCACGCATAAGACTTGCATACAAATTTCATCCATTTCGAGACCATAGTCACGCCTAGGTGGGTTAATTTTAAACTACTCTGACATTCCTCACTCGCAGCTAAATTTTTTTATCTGTACAAATAAGGTATGAATTGAGTTCAATTGAAACGAAATAGGCTTAAAGTACTACAAATATATCTATAAAATTAACTTTGACCGAGAGTGATATATAAACGATATAACTAGTTATCTATTAGCTTTTACGTTTAACGTCTTGAGATGGTAGGCAAGTAGAACTCTTTGACCTAAGCTAGTTTTACGACAAAAATCAATGTTTTGCACATTAGTCATTGCATCGATCATGCAACTAAAGAATTGGTCGGTTCGAATTCTATTCAACATTAATTTGAGTCGATGTATCAGGAAACAATCGCAGACAAAAGCTAGCTGAAATATGGTTATATGAAGATGTTTTAATGACGGGCGAAAAAGAGTTTTCGCCTTCCGAAGATGACATCCAGAAGGCGAAGTAGATTAGATCTGAGCTGAAGTAATGTAATTCGTCAGTTCTTGATTAGAAACCGTAGTCACTAATTCATCATTTAAGTAGAAATCTACCGAGTCTGCACCCTTTTCACCACGCAGTACTTTCTGCTCACCATTTAGATAAGTAATTTCCATCTGCAGCGTGTTCTCATCGATTTGTTGCATGATAGCGCTATCGATATCGCTGTTGTTGGTTAGCGGTACGCTAGTTAAAGAAGGATCCAGTTGGTCATTTACTTTGATGTAGTTTTTAGTTGGTGTATCAACCACAGCTGGTGATTTACCTGAAATTGGGTTAGTACCGGTCCAGAACTCAATAGAGTTGAAAATGAATAGGTCGACAGTACCCGCTAAGCCGTACACCGGTGACAATAGTAAGAACATACCTTCACGCGCATAACGGTTATCCACTATCTCTAGGTTGAATTTAGAGACTAAACCTGTCGTTGCCATTTGCCCCATACAACCAGTTAGAGAAGATGCGCCTAGTGCTGCCACTACAGCAATTTTTGCAGCTTTGAATTTCATTTGTGACTACCTTTAGAAAATTTGCGCGCATGCTAACCCTCCTTTCTTATCATTGGAATCTTGAGTGGGCTTAATTGACAAAAAACTTACTCGGCCTTCATGGTAAATCTTAGTTTTCGGAATTATTGCCTAGCACTTTGCTGGGTTGCCACAATAAACATGGACAAAATCTGTCCAAAACAACGTCTTCCGAGATGTTTGGTTGTTTATTCGTTAACTCAATCATTTAAAAAGTAAGTTTATTTTTGGATTTAGTGGAAAAAGAGATTCCAATCACATTTTATTTGGTTATAATTCGCGCCCATTGCGCTTTATGTTGATAAACGCAAACAAATTTTGAATAAATCGTGTGTTAAACCATCCTCTTCTATAGAGGCAAACTGAGAAATAAAATGAGCAAGATTGATAAAGCTATGCGCATTCTGCTAGCAGGATTCTGTATCAACCTTTGTCTTGGCATCCTGTATGCTTGGAGTGTATTTAACAAAGCGCTTGTGACTGAGTCAGGCTGGAGTGCAGCTGAAGCATCTGCACCTTACGCAACTGCAACAATCACTTTCTCTATCTGTCTTTTAGTTGCAGGTATCCTTCAAGACCGTATGGGTCCACGTATGATCCTGATCCTAGGTACTATCCTAACGGGTATTGGCATGATCGCTTCTGGCTTTGTTGACTCACCAATGATGCTAAACATCACGTTCGGTGTTATCACAGGTGCTGGTATCGGTTTTGGTTATGCATGTCTTGCGCCATCTGCAATGAAGTGGTTCCACTCTTCTAAGAAAGGTATGGTTAACGGCATCATCGCAGCAGGTTTTGGTCTTGCAGCTATTTACCTAGCGCCAGTAACGTCTGCACTAATCGAAAGCATGGGCATCCAAACAAGCTTTATGATCCTTGGTGTTGGTATTCTTGCTATCGCAGTTCCGCTAGCAGCAACAATCAACAACCCACCAGCAGGTTACTCTCCAGCAGAGCCAGCGGTTAAAGACGGCGCAGCACCAAAAGCGGCAAGCAAGTCTGAAGACCTAACTTGGAAAGCGATGCTTAAAACGCCTCAGTTCTACTCTCTATGGATCATGTACGCGTTCGCAGCTTCTGTTGGTCTAATGATCATCGGTAACATCACAACTATCGCAAGCGTGCAAGCTAACCTGCCAAATGCAGTTTACCTAGCGTCTCTTCTAGCGGTATTTAACTCAGGCGGTCGTGTAGCAGCTGGTATGCTTGCTGACAAAATTGGTGGTGTTCGCACTCTACTAATCGCATTCGTACTGCAAGGCATTAACATGGTGCTATTTGCAACGTTTAAATCAGAAGTAACGCTAATCATCGGTACAGCAATTGCTGCAGTTGGTTACGGTACTCTACTAGCGGTATTCCCTACTCTAACAGCTGAGTTCTACGGCCTGAAAAACTACGGTACAAACTACGGTGTACTATACACTGCATGGGGTATTGGTGGTGCGATCGGCGCAGCTGTAGTTGGTTTCTCAATGACTAACGGTGAAGGCTACACTCTAGCGTACACTATCTCTGCAGTAATGATGGCAGTGTGTATCGTTCTAGCATTCATCACTAAGCCACTTTCAGAAGCAAAAGTTGCTGAACTGAAAAACGCTTAATAGCTTGAATTGAAAGTTAAAAGGCTTACCCTTGTGGTAAGCCTTTTTTGTATGTGTGCGTTATGGAATCTCAAATACAACTCGCTGAAGATTATTACCTGGCTAATTTCAATCGCCTGATTGAACACGCCCAAGCTTGGTATAACGATATACTCCATATTTCAGAACTGGAGTGGATATCTGCCTATCGCTCACTCGATAAAGCCAGTCAATGTTTGCTGGTGCGCTTATATAGCCGCAAAGGATCGTTATTTCGCAGTGACAAACTCATCTACAACGAAATTCCTTCCATTCCACTCGCTTTAGAGCAATTGGCAGCTAAAGACTTTATTTCGCTAAACCCTGCTATTAGCGAGCAGCAGTTAGCCCAAACTCTGCTGACCAAAACCGAGTTAACTCCCCTATTTCCAAAGCGATTTTTAGATCACTCACGCTCACTGAAAAAACCGCAAATGGTTGAACTACTCACGGATGAACCATTTGAGCGATTTGACGAGCTCAGTTTTGTGGTCATTGAATTGCACTTTGCTGAGATGATAGACCTGCTGTTAGCGCTATTCTTTGCCAACACTCATCAAGACTTAACCCAATTTGTCCTCGATGATCTGGGTTTAAATCAGTTTGAGAATTACCCCCTCAGCATCGAGCGACGATTTTTCAACCATCGCGACCAAGTCGAACAACTGCTGGCACTGAGTAAGTTAGCGGATAGCTATTGGAATGCCGATAGAAAGCAATTGAAAGTAGTGAAACAGCTTGCCGGTGCAATTCCCGCCGTCATTGATCACCCATATATAGAGAGAAAGCGACAGCACCTTATCAATGATATCGCACGTGACTTTGAACGCCTCGGAGAGTTTGAAACGGCATTAAACCTATTTAAGCAAACTTCACTGCCGCCAAGCAGAGAGCGACAAGCCAGGATTTATGACAAGCTAGAGCAAAACGACAAATTTAGTGACGTTGTCACATTAATTTTAAACCAACCCAGCGACATCTCTGAGCTTGAAATCAGTCAAAAGCTTGAGCAGCGCCTGCTACGTAAACAGGGAGTTAAAATTACTCGCGTGGCAAAACCAACATATAAAGAGCATCACTTAGCGTTAAACTTGTCGCAGCAACGAGTTGAACTTGCGGTGAAACACCATTTTGAGGACCAAGGTTGGCAAGTATTCTATAGTGAAAACTCGCTGCTCAATGGCATTATGGGCGTAGCGCTTTGGGATGCAATATTTGCCCCAGTTGAAGGGGCGTTCATCAACGCCTATCAGTTCAAGCCATTGGATCTATATCATAAGGATTTTTACGCCAAACGCTCTAAGCAAATTAACCGAGCGCTTGATAAACTCGCACAAGGCAACCACCAATTCGTTATCGACAACTACCACAACAAATTTGGGATAAGCAATCCGTTTGTCGTTTGGAGTCATTTCACTGAGGAGCTGCTTAGCTTGGCGTTAAGCACCGTAAAACCTGAACTACTGGTCAATTTAATCAAAGTGCAACTCAGTGATTTAAAACTGTATCGAAATGGTATGCCCGATCTTATCGCGTTTAAAGATGGACAGTTTGAGTGGATTGAAGTCAAAGGTCCCGGAGACAAACTGCAAGATAACCAAATTCGCTGGTTCAAACAGTTTAGCCGCCTAGGCGTGCCTTTTTCCGTCTGTTACGTTGATAACAACCCTGACACTAATAGGATTTGCGAAGCGGTTGAAGCAACAAAAGACAAACCCAAAATGTGACGGCGATGATTGCCGCCATATCAAGTGACAACCAGCCAAAGCCATTTGAAAGGAGCAGAAACAGTGGCGGCAGCATAACGCCTGCAACGTAAAAGTATGTTGATACTTGCCACTTTTTATTGCACATCTTACACAGGTAAGCTTCCTTCGATTTTGCTGTCATTTTCGCCATCAGAGAGATCGATTTAGCATGACAATTGGGGCATTGAAACATGGCTACCACCACTTACTAATTCAATTAATCGACCACAAACAACGTTGCACCCAACAGCGTAGAAGAGCGATGCGCTTCTGCATTATCTGCGACCTGATAACTCATTCCCGGCTTTAATACGAACACGCGACCGTCATCCAATTCAGTGGTGAGCTCACCTGACAGACAAAAGAGAATATGTCCCTTTGAGCACCAGTGGTCCGCAAGATAGTTCTCTGAATACTCCACCATACGTACTCGTAGCTCGCCAAAATGTTTGGTTCGCCACAATGCTACCCCCGTCTCGCCGGAATGTTGTGTAACTTCAACGTTTTCCCATTCAGTGATACCAAAAGGTAAGTTGTTGATCTCCATCTACCGCTGCTCCTTTCATCATTTCATTTGCGTTCTAACAACGAATATGACTAAAGTAACAAAACTCTGCTGATGGTGAACAGCCGATAAATGTGTTCTTAACCGCATAAATTTATGTAATGCAAACGAGTTTATAGGCACCTCAAGATTCACTGCGACTTGTTTTGAGCTTCTCAATTACATAAGGCGGCGCAATCATCTCAAGCTCAGCCAAACACTGAGTGCCTTTTGCGTTATCGTGGCGAAGGTAGATATCACACAAGGCATATAGCTGTTCGGGCGCACCTGAAATTACGTAAGCTTTTTCAAACGAACTGGTAGCAGTTTTAACGTTAATAGGCTCTTGCAACACGCCATTTAAATACCAGTAGTAGCTATTGTCTTTTGCTGAACTTGCTGCGATCGCCATTTCCTGAGCCGCTTCTTCTGGACGCTCTAAACGTACAAGTGTTAGTGCTTTTGAATAATGCAGAGGGGCATTTTTCAAGGCATTTGCAGGGACTCTTTGAATTGCGCTATTCAGCGTTTCCAACGCCGCCTTATCGAGCTCTTGCGCTCGATAGTTATCGGCTAAACTTAACCAAATTTGTCGGTTATCCGGCTGTTTGGCTAATAATGCTTGATAGATAACGTCCGCTTGTTGCCACTCGCCTTGCCAACGATAGACATCAGCCAGCAATAACCGTGATGAACTCTCCTGCTGAGGCTTTAGGTAATCAATCAACTCCGCAATAGGGCGGCTCAGCTGTTGCTGCTGAACGGGCTCTAACCGTTGATAATCACGCACTAAATTCGCCGCACTGGTGACTCTTACTGAATGATTGGCGTCATTAAGCAGTGGTGACAACAAACGCCAACGATATTCAATGCCGTAGGGCTCTGCAGCAATCACCGCCGCCTCTCTAATCTCTGCATCTTGGTCTTTCAACCCTCGCGCCACCGCAACCAAGGCATTTTGGTTCGGGTACTGAGCTAGCTCTCGTAACGCTTTCGCTCGTTGGGCAGAATCGAGTGTTTTGTCCTGCGCCTGATAAGACAAATCTGCAATATGCTGACTTAATGGCTGGCTAATGCTTGTGTTGGGCGCTTGTGTAACCGAACTACTGG
Organism: Vibrio fluminensis; assembly: GCF_015278125.1. Lineage (GTDB taxonomy): Bacteria > Pseudomonadota > Gammaproteobacteria > Enterobacterales > Vibrionaceae > Vibrio > Vibrio fluminensis. The sequence goes on along the minus strand of NZ_JADILO010000005.1, from coordinate 32,498 downwards.
CTTGGGTACTGGATAGTGACTCGTTGTGTACTTGGGCGCTTTGAGGAGTACCTGTTTGAGCAAAAGTCGGTGCTGCAAACACAAGCGTCAACATCAACGCGACTTTTCTTATCGTGAATTTCTTCATATCAAACCTCACTTAAAATCGCGTTGCAAAGCCAGCGCTCGAGACTTGGCGCTGCTGTAACTGCTGCTTTAACTGCTCGTCGCTATATTTGCCAAAAGCGACCGGATTCCCCGTCGCACGCAGAATATAAGCCAGTGATTTATCTGCGTGAGCAAAGAACTTATGCCAACCCGCACACAGATAATTGAGTCCTGGTTCGCCTGCTTGTGTACGAATAAAACGATTTTTCGGACACTCCCCATTGCAGGCAAATTGATAGTCACACGCTTTGCATTGCTCAGTAAGATTGCGCGTCTTGCCGTAACCAAATTTCTGCTGCTGCGCGCTGTAAGCCAAACTCTCAAGATTTTGTCTATGGATGTTACCTGTCTGATACTCGGGATAGACGTAATGGTCGCATGTGTAGACATCGCCATTGGGCTCCATGGCTAACCCTTTACCGCAGATTTCACCCAATGTGCAAAGCGGGTTCGCACGCCCCATCCATCGCTCGACACTCGCTTCAAAATACTGAACGAAGACCTTACCGATGTCGTTTGCAATCCATTCATCAAATATCGTGATAAGGAAATTACCCCAAGCTTGATCAGACACGCACCAAGGCTCCATGATTGAGTCTTTATTGCCAGGAATTAAACGCTTATCGCCCTGCTTTAATTGTTCAGTTGCCGACCATGTTTGTGGCGCAGTACTGCGAAAACTCTTTTGTTCCACAATGGGAATAAACTGCATTTGCGGTGAGCGCACTTCATCACGTAAGAATCGGTACACTTCTAAAGGGTTACAACTGGTCAGATTGTTCACGCAAGTCAAGGTCGCGAAGTTCACTTGGTGCTTATGCAGCAACTCGACTGCCTTCATCACTTGCTTAAATGTGCCGCGTCCTGCCTTATTGGTTCGGTAAGCATTGTGCAACATTTCTGGTCCATCAATACTTAGTCCAACCAGAAAGTTATGCTGCTTTAAAAATTGGCACCATTCGTCGGTCAGCAAAGTACCATTGGTTTGTAGATCATTGGCAATACTCACCCCTTCAGGACAGTACTTTTGTTGTAACTCGACAATGCGACGAAAGTAATCCACGCCCAATATGGTCGGTTCACCACCTTGCCATGAAAAAATGATCTCCGGGGTATTTTGTCCCTCGATGTACTGACGAATGTATGTCTCTAAGGTGTCTTCATTCATCACTGGTGAACATCCTTTTTTGTACTCAAGTAACTCCTGTTTACTTAGGTAGTAGCAATAGGTGCAGTCAATGTTGCATGCCGCCCCTATTGGCTTAGCCATGACATGTAAACGCTTGGAAGCTTTACCGTTAAACTGTGGACCTTGAGTAATATGCATAAGTCACCTAATCGTTGAGCGAATTGATGGTTGAGCTGAGTTATCTATCGACCTGAGCTAGCCATCGATCTGGGCTAACTATGGAATAACCACATCATAAATCCTCGCCTTAACCGGTGCTTGTTATAGCGTATATAACCTTTTTTCATGGCGTTTATTGCTAGTGTTGATGGTGAACTTACTAACGAGAGCCGCCCTATGACACCAGTTAACCGTTCGCCGATAAAGATTATCTCAATCTTTAGCTTGTTAGCCCTGCTCAATGGTTGCAGTGCAGATACGCCCCATCCTATTGCACTGCAAATCGATCAAGAGATGGTGCTCGTTGAAGGCGGTCACTTTGTGATGGGCTCAGAGCAAAACGGTGCCAGCAAAGCCGAGACGCCAGCAAGAGAAGTGCGTGTAGATAGTTTCTACTTGGCCAAGTTTGAGGTCACACAAGCGCTGTTTGAAAGCGTGATGGGCTCTTCTCTCAGTTACTTCCCGGGCGATGATATTCCGGTCAACAACTTAAGCTGGCAGCAAGCGAACTACTTCGTCGAACAGCTCAATCTATTAACTGGCGAAACCTATCGCTTACCGACCGAAGCCGAGTGGGAATTTGCCGCCCAAGGAGGCAATAAAAGCCAAGGTTTCACCTACTCGGGCTCAAACAACATTGATGATGTCGCTTGGTATGCCGGTAACGCGCAAAACCGCGCTCATCCTGTCGGACAGAAACAGCCCAACGAGCTAGGGCTATATGACATGACGGGCAACGTAGGTGAGTTCGTTATGGATGCGTTTGACGACACATTCTATCGCTGGGGTGGCAATGATAATCCAAATAATCAACAACACAGCGATTCTGGTTTAGCACACAAGTCAGTACGAGGTGGAAGCTTCGCCTATGATGCTGAACAGTCGGAAAATTTCCGTCGTGATTTTGCTAGCCAATCTATAATTATGTCTGACATGGGACTGCGTCTCGCCAAAGACCGATAACCACGTTCTCTTTACAGATGGGCAAGGTTAGTCCCCTAGCAGTACATGATTGAATCCACTCTTACTTAAAAATGGGTAACAACAACTATGAAAACAAACCTCTGTGCTCTAGCAATCTTATCAACCCTCTCATTCTCCGCGGTGGCGATTGATTGTGACCCTAACCTACTACCCTCATGGAAAGATGGTAGTAGTAAAACCGCGCTTTTAAACTATGTCGAAAACTCGACTGATGAGCGCAAGGATTCATTCGTTCCCGTTGCTGAACGCATCGCGGTATTCGATAACGACGGCACACTTTGGTCAGAAAAACCTTATTACTTTCAACTCGCTTACGCATTTGACCAAGTAAAGAAGATGGCGGAGCAACATCCTGAATGGAAAACTCAAGAACCGTTTAAGTTTGTGCTCGAAGATGATGTAAAAAGCGTTCTCGCTGGCGGTGAAGAAGCACTACTTGAGATAGTCACCGCAACCCACAGTGGTATGACGGTAGAAGAATACCAAACCACAGTTGCAAATTGGATTGCCGCTGCAAAAGACCCTCGCTTTGAAAAAGCCTACACCGAGCTGACTTACCAACCGATGAAGGAAATGCTCGCTTATTTACAAGCGAACGACTTCAAAACCTACATCGTTTCAGGTGGTGGTGTAGACTTTATGCGCGCATGGGCTCCTGAGGTGTATAACATCCCTGCGGAGCAAATTATTGGCAGCGCACTAAAATACCAATACGACTACAACAATGGTCAGCCGCAAGTGATTAAACTCGGTGAGATCCTGACCATTGACGACAAAGCCGGCAAAGTTGAAAACATTCAACACATCATCGGTAAGAAGCCGGTTCTCGCAGTCGGTAACTCGGATGGCGACCACGCTATGATGCAATGGGCAACGAGCCAACCCAACTCAATGGCAATGATTGTTCACCATACTGACGCCGAGCGAGAATGGCAGTACGATAGAAAATCCAGTGTCGGTCATCTTGATAAAGCGATGGATGAAGCAAACCAACGTGACAATTGGCATCTGATCGACATGAAAAACGAATGGTGCACGATCTACTAGCCCCCATCATCGGGTAAGCGAAGCGCTCCATTACTGAGCCTCACCGCGGATACATTACGCTGTGGGGCTTTTTATCACTCGCACCTTACACATCAAATCTTTTCCATCATACCTGGCACATCACACCAATTCTGCATACTTTGTTTTCTTCACGATCACTTCACACAACCAGGCGCATAATCCGTTGTATAAAGTTCAGAACTCAATCATGACTGACTAACCTAGCGGTTATGACCGAGTCACCTAAATAGGAAAACTAAAATGAAAAAAACACTCCTAGCTATTGTTGTCGCTTGCTCAGTGATTACTGCTCCTGCTTTTGCTGCTTTCAAAGGTCCTGAAACCGCGGCAGTGAATACCGTTAAACAAGCGAATGATGCTGCTGATGATAGTGCTGTTCTACTAACAGGTAATATTATTGAATCAATTGGCAATGAAACTTACCTGTTTAAAGATGAGACAGGTCAAATTCAAATTGAAATCGATGATGAAGATTGGATGGGTGTTGATGTGACTCCAAACGATCGCGTAGTGATCCGTGGTGAAGTTGATTCAGAGTGGAGCACGCCTAAAATCGACGTCGATTCAGTACAAAAAATCTAAGTTAGATACCACCGTTAGATACCACCGGTTCTAGCCTGTGAATTCGCGAGCATTACTGAGCTAATGATTCGCGATTTCACACTCGCCATATTACTCAAGTTTAATTATTTATCCCGTTATGACATCGTCTTACCCGCCAGTTTAAGCTGATTTCTCAACCAAATATGCGCACTCTCATTACTTCTACTTGGATGCCATATCGCACACAAATCATGGATTTTGTCACTAAATGGTAGTGGTACGCCTTTGATTTGGTAAGCATCAGAAAAGGCTTTGATGGTCGATTCTGGTAACATGCCGATCAGTTCGCTATCGTGAATGACTGGTAACATTTCCAGCGCACCAGACGCGCGATAAACGATGTCTCGCTTGTTCAGTTCAGCAATATCGTCTTCATCCATCAAACTTTGCCGGCTTTGCCAACGTGATACCACCACATGTTGCTCTGTGAGAAATTGCTCCACCGTAATTGAGCCCTTAATTCTTGGATGGTGCTCACTGCACACCACCATTAAACGCTCAGAAAATATCGTTTCAAACTTGAGCATCGTTCGCCCTCTTGGCGCCATATCAACAATCAGATCGTAACGTTGCAGACGAAGATCACTTTCATGATCTTCAGTAAAAAGTGGATGGATTTCTAAACTGATGTGCGGTGCAATTTGACGGATTTGCTTGAACAGTTGCGGCATAAGTTCATAACTCGCCACCGAGACACAGGCAATTGAAAAAGTTTTATTGGCGATACTAGGATCAAAGTCTCGTGATGCTGAGAGTGTAGAAGTAAAGTTCTTTAATGCCGCGCCCATGGCGGGATAGATATCCATCGCAAAAGCGGTCGGTTCCACGCCATTAGGTGAGCGATGAAAAAGGGGTTCGTCGTATATATCTCTTAATCGCGCTAACGCTTTACTCACCGCAGGCTGACTGATCTCCAGCCGCACGGCCGCTTTAGAGAGGTTTTGTTCCTCATAGATAGCGACAAAAATTGGGACTAAGTTGAGATCAGTATTTTTCATAACGCTCCACAGCACTTATTACCAAAGCACATATTACTAAAGTACTTACTACCACAGTAACAATGACCAAAGTTACTGATAGTATAGGAACTTCTTCGATAGTTAAGTTAGTGGCGCGTTAAATAATTGCGATTTTGATCCGGTCTCTGCGCGGTTTATTTGTCTGCTTTATTTGTCTGCTTTATTTGTGCTATTGATAGTATTGAGCAAACGTTCAAGTTGGGGTAACGCTGGCGGTATTGAACCTCGAAATCCACGCTTAGAGCGATTGTTTTTTCGCTTATTTCCAATCGTTAGCCACAATTTTCGCGCTAAATGACTATCTTGCTCCCCCGCTTGAAATCGCTGACTGCTCTCACGCCACTGGTCGTCTGGTTTAAATTTAGCCAACTCCAAATCGCCATTGGTCATTCTCAACTCACGGTAGATAAATAATCGGATTTTCCCCCACTCTCTTTGTTTAATTAATTGATGTAATACAAGCCAAGCTGGCTTTGCATGATGTTTAAAATAACGTTTAGCCGCATACACACTTAAAACGATCAGCAAGAATAGCGTCGCGGCTATCGACAAACCTTTTGCATACATAATGACAAATGATTTCACGGTATGTTGAACCTCAAACCGACGCCCTTCAATTGTCACCGTTTCTAAACGGTTTTTGTGTGTATTCCACCACTGAAATGTTAACTCGGGAAAAGCAATCTCTCCCCCTTGTTGCAACACATAGACCGATTGCTCTTCACGGCTCGATTGATAGTCTCCTCGGCTTTGAGAGTCCGCAAGACGATTTGGCATCGGATAGACTTGATATAAACGTGTCGGTGGTTGCCCTTGAGAGTGTTGCTTAGCTTTTGCTGAGGACTCTACAGGGGCTTGTAGTAAATCCGGTAACAGTATTGATAAGCTATCTTGTGCTTGGATAGTGATCGCGCGCGTAACAGAATCGCCGACTTGCAGATCGTCATTGGAGGTAAACCACTGCTGCTCAACCGTTACGTTTGTTGCTGCAAACCAGTTCGCTTTATCGCTAAGCAAGCCAGACGGTAATTGAGCAGTAAAACGTACAGGCTCTGTATAGAGTGTACCCGATACATTGCTACCATCAGGGGCGGATACCTGAACCCTTACCGCAATTGGCGGAACGACAAACTCGCCTGACTCTTGCGGATATAGGGTGACTTCCCAATGCTGCCTCGACCAAGTTTTGCCATCTTTGCGCTCGGTATAGTTGGTCGCCAGTTGGTTGCGCTGCTTAGCGATCACATTAGGGATTTCGACACTGCCAATACGCGTACCGCCGGTAAACCAGCGCGGCGTGGCAACCTCAATATTGAGGATGACCTGCTGGTTGACGCTAAACGTAGCGCTCGACGCAGGATTGGATTTATCACCTACCCAAGCAGAAATCGCCACATTCTGGCTTGCTTGCAGATCATAAATGGATAATCCCTGATTCTCTTGCGCCAAACTCAACGTGCTAAAAAACAGTGAGCTAAAGAACAGCGAGCCAATCAACGCCAGCCAAACAACGGTGGGAACGCGGTTTACTTTCATTGTTTATCCTCACTCTCAGCAGTTGGTTCTGCCACAAAATTCGATGCTTCACGCAGTTGAATTTGAAACTTGGCGCGCAAAAAGAATTTAGGGTCAGCTTCAACACGCTTAAGCCACTTATCGGCTAACTCTTCACTACCGAGAATTTCATTGGCGTTTAACGTTTCTTTGAGCATAAGCTCCGCCACTGTTTCTTCGTCAGCCCCATCCGCTGTGCGCGGTTTATCATCATCAAGCTCAAAAGACTCTTCTGGTCCATCTGTCGTGCCCGCTTGGCTTTCACTGGTGCGGTTTATCTCTTCGACGATACCTGCAATCACTGTCAGGTTGTGCTCAACGTCTGTCCTTAATGCCGGATTAAGCTGCTCGTCGTCAGCAAGATTTTGCAATAGTTCTCGCGCAGCTAAGTACTCTCGTTGTCTCGCTAAGGCACTTGCAGCGTTATACAAACCATAATTAACCACATCAGGATCTGGGTCGTTGAGCATCTCAAGAAAGGCACTATGAGCAAGTTTGTATTCGCCGGCATAGTAGTAAGCGGTGCCTTTTCTCAATGGATCAACAAAGTGTTTTGCCGCTTGCAAATACTCTTGCTGATTGAACCAACGCTGACCTTGCTGATTCGGCGTTAACCATAAATCCCACCACCACTGAGTAAACTTGTCCCAGTTTGAGCGCGTTTCTAATACCGTTACTTGCTCTGCCTTAATCGCCACCGTCTCTGCTTGCACTGGCGGCACAAACGCTAACTGAGCAACCAACAACGCAGAAACACACCATTGCACCAGCCAACCTTTTCTAAACCAGACTAACATCACCAATGCCATCGGTATTAGCAAGTAATAGCCCATATCTTTCCATGGCATGGACGATTCACCATTAAGCTGCATATTTCGCTCAATCATACGATTGAGTTGTTGAATATCGCTATCATCGACACTGATCTCCACCACCTTGCCTCCGGTCGCAGACGCCAAATTTTGTAGTGAGTCGATATCGATAGGATTGTTACTGACTACGTTACGATTGCCCGCCGCGAGTATCAAAAGCTGATGTTCACCTTGCGCGAAAAAACGTTGATAGGCTTCAACAGTGGTTGGATTAACACCATCGCTTATCAACAATACGCTCGCACCTATTTGGTCAGACAATTGTTGTTTAATCAGCGGCAACGCTTGCTCTGCTTGTTTGCCTGCAATAGGCATTATTTGTGGCTCAATCGCCGCTAAAAAGGGCTCAAACACTTTACTGTCTTGTGTAATAGGCATCGCGACATGCGCGGAACCCGCGTAAACAACCAACCCTGTGCGCCCTCCTTTTCTCACTTTCAGCAAATCGCGTATCTTATGTTTAGAACGCTCCAAACGACTTGGCGCAATGTCGGTCGCCAACATGGAATCACTGTTGTCCAAAACCACCAGCAATGACGCTTGGTCTTCACCAAATGGTGAGGCTTCTCTCTGCCAACTAGGACCCGCACAAATCACAATCGCGACCGACACAATCGCCATAAGCAATTTAAGGGGTAATTGCTTGCGCCAACCGCGCTCGCCAATGGTAAGTGCATCACGCAGATGCGCTGGCAGTACATCTTTCCAACTCGGTTTATTGTCTTCCCGCCATCTCAACCATATCAACAACACCATCGGCAAGAACGCAAGTAACCATAGTGGGCGAATAAAGTGAAATTGGCTCAGCTCCGCTAGCCAACCTTCTGTTAGCCAAGCACCTGTTAGCCAAGCACCTGTTAGCCACGTAAGAGAATCAAACATCATGTTCTCCTTGTGATTGGTTAGTGGGCTGAGTGCGCGCTTTCGTGGTGCTTATTTTCATAGTCGTGGCAAGCATCCGACGTTTCAGCGTCGCCAAACTAAACGCCGCCAAATAGATCACCACCACAATTGCGATCAGATAATGATGTAAGCTCTGTTTGGGGCGATAGGTGGTGCTTTCGTACAACTGAGGTTCGAGCTCACCAATCGCTTGGTAAGCCTCTGCCAACTCATCTCGGTTTAGTGCTTGAAAAGACTCGCCGCCAGATTCTTTTGCAATTCGATCCATCGTTTCTGTATCCAACGCCACCTCGCCAACAGTGAGCGGATCGCCCATCGCTATCACGTGGATACGAACATCTTTCGCTTTGGCTACTTTTGCCGCATCGATTGGTTCGACAAAACTCCCGGTATCATTGCCATCGGTTAGCACTATTGCCACTAGCTGCGGTGAGTTAACATCACCAGCGTCATTACGGCTTTGCTTACTTTGCTCAAATACTTTTATGGCTAAACCTATCGCGTCGCCAAGATGCGTACTCTGTCCTGCCATCGCCACATCTGTTTGTTGTAGGAGCTCCAACCAGACTTTCTGATCGGCAGTAAACGGCGTTTGCACAAAAGCAGCATCGCCAAACAAAATCAGCCCTAACCTGTCACCCTTTCGGGTTTGGACAAATTCGCCTAACACTTCTTTCGCCGCCTCTAAACGAGAAACTTTGTCGCCGTTTTTCGAGGTAAAATCCTGCTCAGCCATAGAGCCAGACAAGTCGACCAACACCATCACATCACGACCTAAACTTTCACGCACTTGTGGCTCACCCAATACGGTAGGTTTTGCCAGCGCCAACACCACCAACAGCCATGAAACCACTAAGGTTGCACGCTGCCACCAGCTTGGACTTAGTTGACTTGCACCATGAGTTGGCGACTCACCAATGGCTGCGACAAGTTGACCAAAAAACGGCACTTTTATCGCCGTCTGTTTGGTGCGATAAGCGGGAACAAGCCAATAAACGACCAGAGGTAACGGTAAAATAACTAGCCACATCGGATGCGCTAATTCAACGCTGCTCCAGTGGATAGATGATAAAACGCTATTCATGCTCATCTCTTATCCCCTAACTTCTCAAAACGGCTTTTCAACCCGACTCTTTGTAGCAAACTAGCCCAATTAGATTGAGGAATTAAATCAGCGTTGCTGTGCTGTAAAACCCAGCGTTTGGCTTGCGTAACTAAGATCTCCCTCTCGGCTGCATCCAAATTGCTATTGGGATCATTGAGGCTCGCTAACCAGTTGGCAGGGAAGCTAGCGGAAAAGTCCCGTTCACTTGGCATCAAGTCATCAAGCACCTGTAAAAAAGCGGTATCATGAAGTGAACGGTGGCGCGCATTAAGATGCACCAACACAATCTTAAGAACCGAAAACACCTGATAAGGCTGTGTGGCGTGGTTAATATCTAGCTGCTCGAGCGCATTGATGGCTTCGCTGCGATATCGATTTACCCACCAAAGGCGTGCTCGCTTTACCATCAACATTAGCAATAGTAATAACACCAGCAGCGCTAGCATTTGCCAACCGATGGTTTGCGGCATCCAACTGATGCTCTCAGGTACAGCTACATCATGCAATTCACGTAATATATAAGTGCTTGGCGGTGTATGTTCGACTGACATTAACGACCCCCGACCATTTTTTGTAGCTGACTAATATGTTGCCCTGCAGTATCCAACTCGATATGTGGCAAATGCTTCATTGCCATTAACTTCACCAGCGCATGACGTTGCATTTGGCTTTGTTGCCGCAACTCATTACTCGCGAGGTCGACTTTGCTGTGTGTATCTAGATTAAGCTGATATTGACCATCGCCCACCACCCAGTTGGCGTTAGCCAAATGCTGCGGCAAAGAGTGTTCAAACGCATCATTGACCGTTATCGCCAACACATCATTATGTTGCTGCAATTGCTTGAGCTGATCTAAATCCTTGGCTTGGCAATCTCGCCAATCACTAATGAAGATCAACGTTGATTGCTTGGGACGCATGCGTTTAATTAACTCTATCCAAGACTTAAAGCTCACCTGTTCACTGTCTCGCGAGTTAACATTTAACGCTTGATTAAACTGCGCTAACTGCTTTAACTGCGCAAGTAAATGGTGTTGTGAGCGTTGTGGTTTGCTATGCAATATGCGCTGTGGCGTCGCAACAACAAAACCTACGCGGTCGCCATCTTTCAGTACTCGCCAAGCACACACTGCGGCACTCTCCGCCGCCACTACTGATTTCATTGCATTGTCAGAGGCAAAGAACATCGCGCTGCGTTGATCAATACATATGATGACATTGCGATCTTTTTCTTCGGTATAGCTGCGTACATGCGGTTTACCCGTGCGCAGTGTCACCTTCCAGTCTAGATTACGAATATCATCACCCAGTTGATAATGGCGTAACTCTTCAAAATTCAGACCACGCCCACGAAAAAGCGAGTTGTGTCGACCAGATAAAACACTGCCAGCTTTTAAATGCGGTAGGAGTGAAAACGACTCAGCTTGCCCTTGTAACCTCACCAAGCGCGCATAGTCACAATAAAGCCTCGAGTCGAGTTGTTGAGATTGAGGAACCAGTGTTGGCTTTGCCATAGCGCCTCCACTTATGCGATTTCTACATGATCAAGTAACTCATTGACGACACCATGATGATTCACACCATCGGCAAGCGCATCATAAGAGAGCGAAAAGCGATGCCCCAAGACAAAAGGCACCATCGCTCTTACATCATCAGGCGTGACATGGTCACGTCCTTGTAGCCAAGCATAAGCGCGAGAACATTTATCTAACGCAATAGAAGCTCGTGGACTGGCACCAATTTCTATCCATGCATGTAACTGACTCTCTGGGTATCGCTCAGGCTGTCGCGTTGCCATGACTAATGCCACGATGTATTTTTCGACCAGATCAGAGACGCTGATATGCGGGAGTTGTCGCCTTGCTTCAAGCACCAGTTCCGGCTCAATAAATTGTCTCTCTGCTTGGCTAGCTTCGCTTAGCGCGCCTAACTCCTCACTGCGTACTAAACGAATAATATCGCGCTCAGCTTCGTCGTGCGGATAGTCCACCGTCACTTTCATAATAAAGCGATCCATCTGCGCTTCAGGAAGTGGATAAGTCCCCTCTTGTTCTACCGGGTTTTGCGTCGCAAGCACCATAAAGAGATCGGGCAGTTGATGGGTTTTATCACCAACCGTAATCGTGCCTTCTGCCATCGCCTCAAGCAAAGCGGCTTGAACTTTGGCTGGCGCGCGGTTTACCTCATCTGCCAATACAATACTGTTGAAAATAGGACCTGGCTGAAAATGCAATTGTGGCTTGCCCTCAACTTCCTGATACACCTCTGTACCAGTGACATCAGAGGGCAGCAGATCGGGCGTAAACTGAATGCGACCAAAACTGGTATTGAGTAAATTTGCTAATGACTTTACCGAACGTGTTTTCGCCGTACCCGGTAAGCCTTCTAGCAGAATATGCCCGTTGGTTAACAGCCCGATCACCAAAGCTTGCACCACATGACTTTGACCGATGACACTCTGCTCTGTTTGTGCGATAAGTTGGTTAATGGCTTGCTGTGCAGTGTTCATATTCTGCCCTCAGTAGGTTGATTTACTTTGAAATACTACTGACTTCCCCAATAACTATTGGTTATACCGCCTATAGCTTTACTTATTCAGGCGTCAGCGTATTTTGCTTTCCAACTGCTCGATAACTTGCGGCGGTACGACTTTGCTTAATTCAGCCAGACACTGTTGAAATGGCGCTTGAACCTCTCCGGTACTTAGGTTTCTTGCCAACACTTCGCACTGCGCATAAAGATGTTGTGGATTACCACCGACTCGATAGGCTTGTTGAAGCGCATTGCTTGCTGCCAACAAATCTCGATGTTCTAATGCCAATCCATAAACATACCAATACTGTGCGTTGCTCTCAGCAGTTTGCGCCGCTTGTCGTAAGTAATTCACTGCTTTATCGCCTTGATCTGCCCTTAATAAGGCGAGCCCCATGCTATAGGGCAGTGCGCTGGACTTAGGCTGCGCCTGCATGCCTTGTTGCAAAACAGCCAGTGCAGACGCTTCCTTACCTTGAGAGCGATACAAATCGGCGAGATTGGCGTAACTGTTTTCAAAATAGGGCTCGATTTCGATCGCGCTTAAGTAAAGCTGTTCCGCATCCGCTAAATCACCCATGTCACGCTGAACATTGGCTAAATTAACCAAACCAAAGCCGCGATCAGAATTAAAGCGCTGAATCTCGAGGTATTCATTTAATGGATCATTAATTAGCATCCTTTGAGCATCACTCATTTCCCTATAACGGCTAACCAAAGCGGCTGCGGTTTCAGCGCGAATCGATAACACAGAGTCACTCAGTAATGGCACCAAAATCTGCCATCGATCATTCAATTCATAACCGGCACTGCCTTCTATCGCACCTAAGCGAATCAGCTCAGACTCATGTTTGACCGCCCGTGCAAGCGCGACCAAAGTATTCTTGCCAGTATTGCCCCCCATTCGCTCCAACGCAGAGCCGCGAATGATGTCGCTTAAGGATGAATCTTGCGCCGAATAAGCCAACGCGTCTGCCGCACCACTATGACCAATCGAATCGGCATAAAACGCGACCGAAAAGTGCTGCTCATTACGATATTTTGAATTAGGGAACCATTTCGCCACTTGCTTATCCGCCCACTGCGCAGTTTCATCCTCATGACAGGAAGTACACACATTAGGGGTGTTAATATGCTGGCTGATGTCGGCGCGTGGTACATGCCAACTGTGGTCACGCCTTGGATCCACCTGCATATAGGTGGTTTGCGGCATATGACATGTCGTACATTGCGACGCTTCCGTGTCAGGCTGGTGGAAAGTATGTTTCTCTGGAGTATATTCAATGGCTAAGTGGCATTGGCTGCAAACGGCTTCTTCAGCCACTTTGAGTTTTGCACTGTGAGGATCATGACAGTTGGTGCAAGTTACCCCTTTTTCTGCCATTGCCGATTGTAAAAATGAGCCATAGACATAGTTTTCATCATAAATTTGACCATCATGATGATAAAGCTCTGGCGTGATAAGGCTCAAACGGTATTTATCAAGAAATGAACCTTTAACATGATCTGCTGTTTCATTGAGTTGCGTTCGTCGGCTATGACATTGAGCGCAAGTCTGCAGTTGATCAGTTGGATGAATCGCTTTGGGCTGCATGGTTGTGCTGCCTTGTTTAAATACCCACTCATTCACCGCTTGAGCAAGATCGCGGGTTAAACCGAAGTGCGCTTGCTTGTTTTCAGTTAGTTGGGCGTTTTTTGCCAGCTCAACGTGTTGACTTGCAGGTCCATGGCAGGCTTCACACCCGACGTTGATCTCTGACCACTGGGTATTGTATGTATTGGTCGTGGCATCATACTTCTTGGCTAAATTGGTCGAGTGACAATCCGCGCACATAAAATTCCAGTTCTGACCGCTGTTGGTCCAATAAAACTCATCTGTCGGTGTGGCATCAGGGTATAGATGAAACCATCGCTGCCCGCCTTGTTGTTTCTCTCTAGTATCCCATGCAAACGGAATCAGTTGCACTCGCCCATCCTCAAACTGAACCATGTATTGCTGCAGTGGCTCCCAGCCAAAGGTATAGAGAATTTGATAATCACGATATTGACCATCAGGCCCTTGAATATTGACCCAATACTCATCACCGCGCATGAAAAAGCGGTTGTCTTGGTTATTGAACTTAACCGTCGCGTCAGCAAAATTGCCCCGTACAGATAGAGGGTCTGCATGCTTCATCGCCATATCATGGTGTGACCCTTGCCAAGCCTCTGCTTGCTCTTGATGACAATCACGACACACTTCAGATCCAACATATTGATTAGCTTGTGGCTGAGCATTCACGCTCTCAGCATTTGCAAGCCCGGTAGCGAGTAGCCAAAAAAGTAAACCTATCCATCTGACTGCCAACGTCCATTGCATAACATTCCTTGTTATTTTTATCGTTGCTGTATGTAAAAAGATAGGCAACTTTGTCTTTTTATACAAACAATTAGCAAAAAGGGCTCCGTAGAGCCCTTGGTCAGTTTCAGATTACTTGTTTGGATTTTCTTGCAGCTTCTCCATCACTTGCTCGAGTGAGAAACTGGCGGGTTTTTGCCTAGGTGGATACTCTTGGAATGTCTCTAAGAATTTGCCCACGTACGCTTGTGCCGGTACCAACATATAAGCTCGGTCAATCATCCAGTCGTAGTAAGTATTGGAGGTAATATCCGCGACTTCGTATGGGTCCATACGTAAGTTAAAGATTTTCGGCAAGCGCAGTTCAGTAAACGGTTCTGCCCAAATACGCAAGGTCCCCTCTGCGCGCTGCTCCATAAAGACAATTTTCCAATTGTTGTAACGAAGCGCGGTGAGGTCACCATCATCAGAGAAGTAGAAAATCTCCTCTCGTGGCGCGGCTTCCGACTCACCCGTTAGATAAGGTAAGAAGTTATAGCCATCAAGATGCAGTTTGTAGTTGGTATCACCTACTTGGAAACCTTCCAATAGCTTCTCTTTCACATCAGCATCACCCGCGGCGGCAACGAAAGTCGGCATCCAATCCATATGGTGCATGATTTCATTGGAAACCGTACCGGCCTCGATTTTGCCAGGCCAACGTACCATGGCTGGCACTCGGTATGCCCCTTCCCAGTTGGTATTCTTCTCACCACGGAAAGGAGTTAAGCCAGCATCAGGCCAGGTGTTCATATGTGGGCCATTATCGGTTGAGTAGAACACAATCGTGTTGTCTTTAATGCCTAAATCGTCCACTTTTTTCAGCAGCTGACCAACGTGATTATCATGTTCAACCATGGCATCGGCATAAAAACTGATCCCGGTTTTGCCGAGATTTTCTTCCTTCACATGAGTGCGGAAATGCATTCGAGTCGAGTTCCACCAAACAAAAAATGGCTTGTCTGCTTTGACCGCGCGATCCATAAAATCAAGCGCCGCATCGAGTGTCTCTGCATCAACCGTTTCCATACGTTTGCGGGTTAGCGGACCGGTATCTTCAATCTTACCGTCGGCATAAGACTTAATCACACCACGCGGACCAAACTTCTTACGAAACTCTGGGTCGCTTGGGTAGTCTACATTTTCAGGTTCTTCCTCGGCGTTCAAATGATAAAGGTTGCCAAAAAATTCGTCGAAGCCGTGGTTAGTTGGTAAGTGTTCGTCCTTATCACCGAGGTGATTCTTACCAAATTGCCCTGTCATGTAGCCCATTGGTTTGAGAAGTTCAGCAATGGTAACGTCTTCTTCTTTCAAGCCAAGATCTGCTCCCGGCAAACCGACTTTACTCAAACCAGTTCGAAGTACAGTTTGACCGGTAATGAAAGTAGAGCGCCCTGCTGTACAAGATTGTTCACCGTAATAGTCGGTAAACATCATGCCTTCTTTGGCGATAGAGTCGATGTTTGGCGTTTGGTATCCCATTAAGCCAAACGTGTACGCACTCACGTTTGATTGGCCAATGTCGTCACCCCATATGACTAAAATGTTTGGTTTTTCTGCTGCGATACTGCTACTTGCAAAGCCCATCAGAGCTGCTGCAAGAATCGCTAATCGGCGCTTAGCACCATGATTCGCTTTCATAGAAACCTCTTGTTGTAATACCGATCAATACTAGCGATTGCTTAACTCTTGCCCGTCTCAACCGATATGAGTACTTTTGCATCCTGCAGACAAACATATAGTTCACAAATCAAGCGAATGCGAATTGTTAGCCATATTTTCACGACTGTCGTTTTGCCTACAAAACATCAGGTTATTAGCCATTAAGCACCCGAAAAAATGTGATACGCATCACTCTCACAAATCGATTGCTTCACCGAGAGTAAAGATAACTATTGTTGAAAAATCATGGTGATACGCTATCAACATAACTAAGGGTTATATTGACTATAAAGCGACACTTAGCTTCAGGTTAGTTAAGTTAATTGCACAATAAATTTGTCCATCAAACCAGACTGTTAACTAACTTTGGAGCTTTTATGGCTAATCAATTAACCAAACTGGCTGTTGGCGTTGGTGTGCTTGCCACATCATCCGTCGCTGTTGCTGCCGACAAACCCAATATCCTCGCTATTTTTGGCGACGATGTTGGTTACTGGAATATCAGTGCTTATAACCAAGGCATGATGGGATACGAAACGCCGAATATCGACCGCATCGCCAATGAAGGTGCACTATTTACCGACCACTATGGTCAACAATCTTGTACAGCAGGACGTGCGTCCTTTATCACTGGTCAAGAGCCATTTCGTACTGGTTTGCTGACGATTGGCATGCCGGGATCAACTCACGGGATCCCAGATTGGGCGCCAACCATTGCTGATTTGCTTAAAGACCAAGGCTACGTAACAGCGCAGTTCGGTAAAAACCACTTAGGCGACCAAGATCAGCACCTGCCGACCAACCACGGTTTTGATGAGTTTTTTGGCAACCTGTATCACTTAAACGCCGAGGAAGAACCTGAAACTTACTACTATCCAAAAGATCCTGAGTTTCGTCAGAAATACGGCCCGCGCGGTGTTATCAAGTCCTATGCGGATGGCAAAATCGAAGATACCGGTCCAATGACGCGCAAACGCATGGAAACCGCTGACGAAGAGTTTTTAGAATCCTCACTCGCCTTTATGGAAAAAGCGGTTAAAGACGACAAGCCTTTCTTTATCTGGCATAACACGACGCGTATGCACGTATGGACTCGTTTACAAGAAAAATACCAAGGTCAGTCAGGCGTCAGCATCTATGCCGACGGTATGTTAGAGCATGATGATCATGTCGGCGTATTGCTCGATAAGCTGGATGAGCTTGGTGTAGCTGATAATACTATCGTGATCTACTCGACCGACAATGGTGCTGAGACAGTTTCTTGGCCAGATGGTGGCGCAACACCATTCCATGGTGAAAAAGGCACAACTTGGGAAGGCGGTATGCGCGTTCCTCAATTAGTTCGTTGGCCGGGCGTGATTGAACCAGGTACAAAGGTCAATGAGATGATGGCACACCAAGATTGGTTGCCAACACTTATGGCCGCCGCGGGCGTTCCTGATGTAAAAGAAAAACTGGCTGAAGGCTACCAAGCCAATGGCAAAGAATGGCGCGTGCATATTGATGGTTACAACTTCAAACCTTATTTTGAAGGCAAGCAAGAGCAAGGTCCGAGAGAGTCGCTGCTCTACTTCACGGCGAATGGTGAACTAAACGCGGTACGCTGGCATGATTGGAAACTCAACTTCGCCACGCTTGAAGGCAACATCTCTGACGCGGTTCGCTTCTCGCCAAACTGGCCGCAAATCATCCATCTACGTGCTGACCCGTTTGAGCGAGCGCCGCATGAGTCTGGCATGTACCTGCGCTGGATGGCCGACAACATGTGGCTATTTGTACCAATCCAAGATGTACTGGGGGATTTCTTCCAAACATTGCCTGACTATCCAATGCAGCAAGGTCAAACCATGAATCCTGCTTCAATCAATTACCAGTCACTTGGTTTGCAAGGTAAGATGCAACAACTTGAGCAGTTGAAACAACAAGTGAATTCAATGCAATAAGCACTGTTTAACCTAGCATTAAAGCCACCTACTTTGGGTGGCTTTAATTTTCTCTGCCTATGATTCGACACAAGATGCCTAACATTCATTGATATACGTAAAATTCAACCAGTCTGAACAAAGAAATATCAACAACGACCGCAAAATCACACATCGAAACAAAATGTTATAATTTATGAAAGTAACAGATTTGAAACATAGATAAATTTATTGATAATGATAACTCTTATCATTATTGTGAATATTTAATATGTTTGATGCATGCAGCAGCAACAGTTACTTATCAACCAAAGATGTGGATACATCAAGTTATGAGCGAGAGGCATCGATCTTACTCGTCGAGGACGATGAAACCCTCAGCCATCAGCTAACCATGTTATTACGCAACCAACAGTACCGTGTAATGACTCTCCGCTGCGGTTCAGAAGCTCTCAATACCTTAAAGCAACAACATTTTGATCTGATAATATTGGATATAAACTTACCGAATGTTGATGGCTTTGAACTATTAAACTATATCCGATCCTACTCCACTACCCCCACAATTATGCTTACCGCTTTTGGCGCTGAAGAACACCGTATACAAGGGCTTCGATTTGGAGCGGATGATTACATAAGCAAGCCATGTAATTTTGAAGAAGTGAGTTTAAGAATTGAAGCGGTGCTGAGGAGAACTCAGATCCAAAACTCGATATCTGTACGCTACTTGGAATATCAGGAACTTACCTTAGACAAACAACGCCAAGAAGTTATGGTTAACGGTAATCTCGGCAAACAAGTGGTCACGCTTACTGCGACACAGTTTCAATTGCTTTGGGTTTTAACCAAGAATCACGGCGTGATACAAAATAAACCTTACCTGTACCAAGCGGTCTTAGAGCGTGAGTTTAGTCTTTACGACCGTTCCCTCGATATGCATTTGAGCCGTATTCGCAAAACACTAACCCAAAATGGCATGGACAAGGAACGAATCAAAACCGTTCACGGCAAAGGGTATTTACTCAAATGAAAAAAATCTTGTTTTGGCGACTGTTTGTTGCGTTAGCTCTAGGAGGAGTGATCTTTTTCTCGCTACTGCATAGTGTTGCTATCTTATCCAGTGAAAAGATGAGCTATTTAAAAAAGGCTCATCAACAAGAAATTTTAGATTGGGGTAATCAAGCGCAAACATTGCTTGAAAATGGTGATCGCAATGAACTGAATGATTGGCTTAATGCTCTAGCAGAAAAAGAAGATACTTGGGTCACGTTAGTTGAATCGAACATTAAAGTGATTGGCGGGAATGAGTTAACTGAGCGATTTTGGTCTGGCTATGGTATTGGCCGAAGTGTTGAATGGAAGATTCATCTCGATTTTCCGAATAACCCAATCATGGAAGTCGCCCTAACACCTTCAAACTATCATTTTCTATTAATCTTACCTGACCGAATGAGACCCGGTACGTATATGTCTCATGCTTTTTGGACATTCCGTGTCGTGATCCCTTTTATTGCCTTACTGACACTGACAATTTTCATTTACCGTTACATCATGAAGCCAATGAAAGGCTTTTCTCTTGCCGCTAAAGAATTTAGCCAAGGCAACTACCAAGCACGAGTAACGGATCATATAACACTTGGCAATGACGAACTCAGCCAAGTCGCCAAGACCTTCGACAAAATGGCCGAGAGAACCGCGGATGTTATCCAACATAATCGTAATCTTATTGCCGAAATGTCTCATGAAATCAGAACACCTCTTGCCAGAATCGAAATGGCCGCTGACTGCGCCGCTAATGGCTTAGACAAAGAAAGTATGATTGATAGAATTCGTATTGAAGTCAGTAATATGCGTCAAATGGCCGAGGATACATTGACTTTAGCTTGGCTCGAAAACGAACAGCCTAATCTGTGCACCGAGTCATTTGATTTAATCGAACTACTTGATGCGATCATTGATGATGCTCAGTTCGAATTTCCAGATAGAATTATCGTCAATGAGCTCCCCGAATCACTGTTACTAACCTCCTCCAATCAACGAGCGCTCTCCCAAGCGTTTGAGAATATCATCCGCAATGGCCTGCGCTTTACACCAAGCAACGAAGCGCTTGTTATAAGGGCGTGCAAACAAGAAAACACCTGGGTCATCACGATTTCAGATTCAGGTCCGGGCCTCGACCCAACTTTAACTGAATCGATCTTCAAACCATTCTTTAAAGCCGACAATCAAACTCACTCTCGCAAAGGATTTGGTGTCGGCCTTGCGTTGGCTAAACGACATATCGAAGCAATTAAAGGTTCAATAACCGCGAGCAATCGAAAATATCAGGGACTAGACATGATAATCACCCTGCCACAACCAAAGAACTAATCTTTAAACTCTATTAGTTGGAGAAAAATATCGCTCTCCAACTAATCAAATGTAACAGTTGTAAAATCAATTTACTGCTTAGGTTAAAATAAGCAAAATTCCTTTGATAATCATTCTCATTACCAAAGGAGTAACGGTAAATGGACGCCGTTTGTAAATTAAGCCCTATCACTTTGGCGCTTATCGCCTTTTCCGCATCAGCTCAAGAAACAGAAACAATCGAAGTCACCGGACATCAATTAAAAGGCGTTGATGCCGTAGTCACCGCCGATGATTTGGCCAAGCGTCAAGCCATCGATCTCGATGACATCTTTCGAGACAATCCAGAGGTTACTATAGGAGGCTCATCTGGGATCACCCAGAAACTTTATGTGCGTGGTTTGGAAGATACTATGCTCAATGTCACCATAGATGGCGCCTCACAAACCAGTAATTTGTTCCACCACCAAGGCCGACTATCTATCGAGCCTGAACTGCTTAAACAGGTTGATATCAGCGCGGGTGCAGGTCGAGCAACAAACGGTCCTGGAGCGTTAGGCGGTGCTATCCAGTTTAAAACCAAAGATGCTCATGATTTGCTGCAAGCGAATGAAAAATTTGGTGCTATGGTTAAAGGCGGCTATTACACCAACAATAATGGCAAAAAGTATTCTACCAGTGTCTATGGAGAAGTACTTGATGGTTTAGGACTACTCGCAACCTACGGTTACATCGACAATGACAACATCGAAGATTCTGAGGGTGAAGAGCAACCTTATACCGCTGCTGAGCAGCAGGTTGGCCTGATTAAACTATCCGGAGACATCAACCCTAATCACTATCTATCACTGGCTTACGACTATCGTGAAGACAATGAAACTCGTCTACACAAGCCTCACTTTCAAGAGTCATCCCGTAATATTCCATTAGACCAAGAGACTGACCGTACCACTATCACGGGTAATTACGTATTTACGAATGGCGATTACGTCAAACTCGATTTGACTGCTTATAATACTCGTAGCCGAATCGCTCATTTGAATCACCCTCGCTGGGGCACAAGCGATGGCAACATTGAGACCTTTGGTGGAAAGATTTTCAATACCGCACAGATTGGCAGTCACTCATTGAGTGTCGGTACGGAATATCGCAACGATGAATCAAAATTTGCGACCGATTGGGACAACAAAATTCACTATGAGAAAGGCAAAGTCTACGGCATATTTCTGCAAGATGACTGGCAAGTTTCAGATACAGTGTTGCTTTCAGCAGGTGCCCGTTACGATTGGTATGAACTCATCGATAACATCGATCAAGAATTTGACTCTTCTGGCTTTAGCCCGAATATCTCTGTTAATTATGAAGTAGCGCCTGGTGTTAGTCTTTTCACCGGCTATGCTGAAGCATTTCGTGGCCAAACCGCAAAAGAGCTATTCATTATAGACTGGACTGCAAATGATCCAAGCCGCGGCCCTGAGCGTGCTAAAAACTTCGAGTTTGGGGTTAAAGTTGAACGTGACAGCTTTATCGCTGGAATCACCGTGTTTGATACTAAGATTAAAAATGTGGTGGATAAAAACGACAATGGCGATTTCGATAATGTCGGCGATCTCACGACAAAAGGCGTAACAGCATATGTTGGCCAGGTATTTGGTGACCTTTCCACTCGTTTAAGCTACAACCAATCGAATCCTGAGTTAAATGGCGAACCTCTAAGTGATGGCGATATGACACTCGGTACCGCTGTAGGTGACACCTGGGTATTAAACCTCGATTACGCACTATCACAGAACCTGGATTTCGGCTGGACTTCGAAATTTGTTGAAAGACTTGATGACGTTGCTGACGGCTACCAAGAAAAAGCCGGCTACGGCGTACACGACCTTTATGCACAATGGTTACCTATCGATAACGAAGCGCTTGTTTTAACGCTCTCAGTGAAAAATGTCCTAAACAAGCAATACGTTGCGCACGGAACTTACCATGGTTCAGCTGGAAACAGCTTAGGTGGCTATGCTGCTGCTGGCCGTGATTACCGCTTTAACCTAAGTTACGCATTTTAATTAAGAGGCCACATCTATGACACTGAATGTAACACCATGGTTAGTGGCCGCCTTGATGGCGGTTTCATTTATAGCCAACAGCAAAACTATTACCGTCGAGCACGCGCTTGGTACAACGCAATTAGATACTAAGCCTGAACGTGTCGTCGTTTTGGGTATGGATACACTCGATATCTTGGATTACCTGGATATTGAACCAATTGGCGTCGTAAAAGCGCCAATTCCAAGTTATCTAACTGATTATCAAGATGATAAATACATCAGCGTTGGAACTCTGCATGAGCCTGATTTTGAGACTATCTTTACCCTCAAGCCAGATCTCATTATTGCCAGTAATCGCAACTCCACTGCTTATGAAGAACTGAGCAAAATTGCGCCTACAGTGGTATTTATGGCGGATGCACAAAAGTTTTGGCAAACAACTCAGCAAGGCTGGCGAATGTTTGGTCAAATCTTTGAAATTGAGCAAAAGGTGGAAAGCTTAATCTCAAAAACTGAAGAAAAAATTGACGCAGTTAAAGCAAAAACTAAGGCTAAAGACGCGACTGCACTGATGGTGATGACTAATGGTGGCAATGTAACCACATTTGGCTCTGGCTCGCGTTATAACGCAATTTTTGATGAATTTGGCTTCAAACAATTAGTGCATAACGACAAAGCGCTTGCCCATGGGGAACTAATTAGCTTTGAGTTCATTTCACAAGCCAATCCTGACTACCTATTACTCATGGATAGAGACAGAGCTATCGGTCGTGCTTCGGGCGAGGCAAAACAAGATTTCTACAACGCATTAGTCGGACAAACTAACGCAGCGAAGAATGACCGAATTACCGAATTAGATTCTCAGGCATGGTATATATCAGCGAGCGGTATCACCGCGACCAATATCATGATCGAAGATATGAATCGCGCCCTACGATAATCGACATACGGCCGCTTGATATCAAGCGGCCGCACTCTATTATCCAGTCACTTCGGTATAACGTGACTTGGGTATAGATCTGAGCTATTTTATTTACCAAGCTGTGAAAGTACCCATTCTAGGTGTTGTTTTTTCTCTTCGTCACTCGCTCGATTAAACCAAATTTTCAGATTTAATGTTGTTTCCGTTTCAGCACTCTCTACAACCTCATTCTTACCTGCGACGTTTTCTAACTCTTGTTTTAAATTACGGATCTTGCCAGAATCATACAAATAGCCATTCTCTTTATTGAATTTTTCCGTTAGCCCTAAAATATCACCATAGGGCATAAAGCCAACAGCTGGCGGTAATTCTTCAATTGTGTGTGTTATCTCAACGCCGTCCAAAGTGATGATAAAAATGCTCTCACCTGATTCAATCAATCTTTCTATCTTAGTTAAGTTAGTTGAGACCAAATCAATATCTAAATTTTTCGGTTCTGGTTTGGCTGACAAAACGACCACATAAGGAGGCGTAAGTACCTGCTCTTTTCGAGCCCCATCGCGCAAATCTCGCTCCATTCGCAAAATCAATTGGTTTTCACCCTCGACCAAATTAACGTCACTTTTGTAGCGAACAACTTCTTCATTAAGCACACTCAATTCAACACCTTTTGCGAGATTCACTTGTGCTGAATAAGTTGGCAATGAAACCAACGCCACTAGAATTCCCAACCATTTTTTCATATAGGCTTCCCCCCAGACAATAAAAGCCAGCTTAGATTAGCTGGCTTAAGGCAGTATGAAATTTGAAATCTGCTTAGAATGCGTAGTAAACACCAGCTAATAATGTGTCTGCATCTTTGTCATTTACGTCGTAAGATGCGCCAGTGTATTCTGCGAACAAGGTAATATCACCGTTGACCGTGTAATCTAAACCTACAGTCTTAGAATCACCTCTGTTATCAGTGTCATCCTCAGAATCAAAAGCGGTTGATGCGTAAAAACGGAAGTCATTAAAGCTGTAAGATGCAGCTAAACCATAAACTTCACCTTCACCAAAACCACTTCCAACTTGTGCGTATCCGCCCTCGTAAACAGAGTAAAGTGCAGCAAGGTAGAAATCACTTACACTTAAAGAAGCGCCAAATGCCGATGAAGATACATCTTCGCCGCCATCAGAATATGCAGCTGCAAATGTTACGTAATCAAACGAGTAAGATGCACCAACGTTTATTTCATCATCAGAATCTTCTGCAGACGTAGTTTGTAAGTCGGCAGAAACATAAAGGCCTCCTAGAGTCTTCTCGTAACGAATACCTTTGCCTTTGCTCTCGATATTTGAATCGTAAGCGTAAGTACCTTCGTTTGTGATGTCAGTTAGGTTACCAACTACACTTAACGAGTCACCAGTTTCACCACCTTTAAGTGTACCGAAAGAACCAGTCACACCTGCATACACATCATCAAACACTGCATCACTATCGCTGTAATCGACTTCAAAGCTTGCAAAACCCTTTAGATCATCATTGATTTGATGTTCGAAGCCAAACTCTACTTGAGCCCATGTTGATACATTGAAGTCATCATCTTTTACTTCCGAAGCATCTTCTGACTTCACTTCGTCAACAATGTTTAAATAAACATCTACCTCACCTTTTACCGTAACTTTCTTTGTATCATCTTTGTATAGATCGATTTTTGCGTGCGCTGAAGTCGCCACTGCTGCAACTGCTAGTGCTAGGAATGTTTTTTTCATATATTTATTACAACCTTGTTAAAAAGTGGAATTCCTACCTGAATTCCAAAAAATCAAAAAATATTAATAATTTGAGAAACTTATGCTTATAAACATCTGAGTTCCTTTTTAGGTTGACAAATTTCACTAACCACTGTCAATTTGAGCAAAAACCAATCACAGAAAAAATATATCCATTAAAAATCAGATACTTAAATTAGAACCCTCGCACTCAACCAGTTAATTTTGTAACTCCATATTAACAACAACAAAAATGCACCAAATCTCTGGTTTTAATATTTTTTATCGGCAAAGTTATTTAACAATTAATTAAACAGAATTTTACTCCAATTTAATGTTTAAACTCAGAAATATAGACCAGAAAAACATTTGCAAAACGTTTCATTAGTTAAAATGATAAATACGACTAACTTCAAGGAAAATGTAAATTTTTTCCTTCTTATTTAGATACTTAGTGCAATCCTCGTGCGACAAAACACCTTGAATTGAATGAATTTTGTAAAGTCACCATCAATTTATTATTCACTTTCATCGCTTGATTTATAAACAGTTACTACCAAAAAACATTCCGTAACCGTATGTCATTTTGGTGTACACTTAGTGGCAAATTCGAAAACAATCCAAGTAATGCAATTTAGTAAACTATTCTCTTTAATCCTTGTTCTCTTTTTCGCGGGTTGCGCGACGTATGCGGGCCTAAACTACGACCAACTGTTTGGTGAGCAACAAGTACGTGATCGTCGTGTTGAATTAACGTCTCAACAAAGCGTCGATTTTCTTGAAACCGTCAAACCAATCATTGATAACCGCTGCGTAGTCTGTCACGCCTGTTATGATGCCCCTTGTCAATTAAAAATGACCTCTGTTGAGGGGATAGAACGCGGTGCAACTAAAGCATTGGTTTACGAAGGCACTCGATTAACCGCAGCAGTACCAACTCGCTTATTTGAAGATGCACAAACAACGGAAGAGTGGCGAGCATTAGGCTTTCACCCAGTACTCAACGAACGCAGTCAAACGCCCACAGCAAATATTGAGGCGGGCCTAGTCGCTCGTTTATTAATACAGAAGGATCAACATCCTCAACCTGAACAAGTTCAGCTTGAAGGGTTTGATTTTTCGATTGATCGCGAACAAGTTTGCCCGACAATTGAAGAATTAGATCAGTACCAGCAAGATTACCCAACGTGGGGAATGCCTTATGGTATGCCAAATCTAAACAACCAAGAGTACAACACGCTGCTCAGTTGGCTAGAAGATGGCGCAGTGATGAACAAGCAGATCCCGCTAACGATTGAACAGCAAGCAATGGTTAACGAATATGAAGCTCTGTTTAATGGAAAGAGCTTTAAACACCAATTGGTTGCACGTTACGTGTATGAACATCTGTTTTTATCTCATCTCTATTTCTCTGATTTAAAAGCGACTACGCCTCGCTTCTTTACTCTGGTTCGTTCAGCAACGCCACCAGGTGAGCAGGTTAAACGTATTGCGACAAGACGCCCTTATGACGATCCGATGGTTGAACGCGTTTACTACCGAATTATTCCGGAGCAAGGAACGATTGTTGATAAAACACATATGCCTTTTGCACTGAGCAAAAAACGCATGAACGATTGGCAACAGTGGTTTTTCAACGCCGAGTACCAAGTTAAGCAACTACCAAGCTATGCACCTGAAGTTGCCGCAAACCCAATGACAGCATTTATCGATTTGCCGGTTAAGTCTCGCTTTAAATTTATGCTGGATAATGCGCAAAATACCATCGCGGCCTATATCAAAGGTCCGGTGTGTCGTGGGCAACTCGCGCTCAATGTGATTAACGACCGCTTCTGGGTGTTCTTCCTAGATCCAGACAAGAGCGACATTCCTGAAGTTAACGACTTTTATCGCAGCCAAGCAGACAATTTAAAGCTGCCTGGTGAACTAGAAAGCAATACTCTACCTGTCACCAACTGGGTTAAATATGCTCGCCAGCAGGCACGCTACTTAGAAGCTAAGTCTGAGTTCATTAACACAACATTTAAGAACGGTGAACATCTCGATACTGGTCTTATCTGGGATGGTAATGGCACTAACCCAAATGCAGCCCTCACTATCTTCCGCCACTTTGATAGTGCATCCGTAGTGCAAGGAATGGTCGGAACCCCACCTAAGACAGCGTGGATCCTCGATTATGCGCTTCTTGAACGTATCCATTATCTATTGGTGGCAGGGTTTGACGTCTATGGTAACTTTGGCCACCAGCTCATCACTCGCATGTTCATGGACTTTTTGCGCCTAGAGGGAGAAAGTAACTTCGTTGCTCTATTACCGAGAGATGTACGCCATAAAGAGCAATCGAGTTGGTATCAAAACCAAAGCACCCAATTAAGTGACTTCTTGCAGCGCAATGTAAAGCCATTTGACCAGCCTACACAGGTTCCTTACACAACGGCGAATCCAAAGGCAGAGCTGTACGACATTTTGCACGACAAGTTGGCACCCGTTCTCAATAACCGCTTTGACATTGTTGAGACCGGATTTAAGCATGAAAATGAAGTGCTTTTGCGCCAAATCGCTGCTATTAAAGGTGAAGGACTGCGTCCAGTTCCACAAATCATGATGCTGATGATTGAATCAGAAAATGGCAAGCAGCAATTGTTTACTCTGCTACATAACAACGCGCACACCAACATTACGAGTCTGTTCGATGAAGAAAGCAACCGTGATTACCAACATGATGATCTCACTTTGGCTCGTGGAGTGATCGGTAGCTACCCTGCCGCGTATCTATCACTCGAAGAGAATCAAATTCCACTGTTAGTCAATTTGCTGAAAAACATGCGTGACGAGGAAGATTACATCAAGTTATTGGATACATTCGCAATTCGCCGCAGTAACTCAGAGTTCTGGTCTTTTAGCGATAAAGTTCATCGTTGGTATCAGCAAGATCAACCTATCGAATTTGGTTTGCTTGACTACAATAGATTTGAGAATAGGTAGAAATCTTTAACCCTTCTATCCTAGTTCAGGAGGTGTGTATGAACAGCAAAGAGACAATGCGAAACCTTGAGCAACAGATTTATGTTGCTTGCTCCGAAGGTGATTACGACACAGTCAACATGCTCGAGCATCAGTTAGAAATGCTACGCACTAAAGCGGAGCACCCTTTTGACGATGACCCCTACGCGCCAGAGGGAAAACTTTTCCTTGACGATGAGTGGTAAACTCGTCTTACTCGCACTGTACTGAAAAGCCCCGAAAGGGGCTTTTGTTTTACCCACCGATTCACTTTTGACTTGTATAAACCCCATTTCGCGAGCATAGTAGCCCCCTTACTGGACAGTGTGCTACAAACTAATCCTTTACAAAGCACGTTTTGGCGCTATTATTCTTGCGCAAACGTTTTCGTGTCCATGTTTTTCGCATAATTGAGGGTTTTATGCTGTCGGATATAGATATTTGCCGTACTACGTCATTATCACCAATTAATGACATCGCCTCGCGCGCTGGTTTACTACCAGAAGAATTTCACAGTCAAGGTAAACATAAAGCTAAAGTTTCACTTCACTGCTTAAAACGTATTAATCAAAACCGCAGTGGTAAGTTAATCGTGGTGACCGCTATCACCCCTACACCATTAGGTGAAGGTAAAACGGTGACCACCATTGGTTTAGCTCAAGGTCTTGCCAAACTTAATCACTCAGTCATGGCGTGCATCCGTCAGCCATCTATGGGGCCAGTATTTGGCGTTAAAGGTGGCGCAGCAGGTGGTGGTTACTCACAGGTTGCCCCTATGGAGGAGCTTAACCTCCACCTAACGGGCGACATTCATGCTGTCACCGCCGCACACAACCTAGCAGCAGCGGCGATCGATGCTCGCATCTACCACGAACAACGCAATGGCTATGATGACTTTGAAGCCCGTAGCGGCTTAAAGGCACTGAAAATCGACCATAAGCGCGTCGTTTGGAAGCGTGTGATGGACCATAACGATCGCGCTTTACGCATGGTGACGGTAGGCAAAAACGAGCTTGGCAAAGACATTAACGGCTTCGAACGTGAAGACGGCTTTGATATTTCTGCCGCTTCCGAACTCATGGCCATTCTCGCACTGTCGTCAGATCTCAAAGATCTTCGTCAACGCATTGGTCGTGTGGTGGTCGCCTATTCACTCGATGGCGAGCCTATCACCACCGAAGACTTGCAAGTAGCTGGCGCCATGGCAGTGAGCATGCGTGACGCGATAGAACCAACGCTAATGCAAACGCTGGAAGGTGTACCGACTCTTATCCACGCTGGCCCTTTTGCTAATATCGCTCATGGTAACTCGTCAATAATCGCGGATAACATCGCGACACATCTTGCCGATTACACCGTCACAGAAGGTGGTTTTGGCTCAGACATGGGCTTTGAGAAAGCGTGTAACATCAAAGCGCAAGTTGCAGGAAAAGCGCCTGATTGTGCCGTCATCGTTGCGACACTACGCGGCTTAAAAGCCAACTCAGGTTTGTATGACTTAAAACCGGGGCAAGCGATTCCAGACTCACTGTTTGAAGATGATGCTAACGCATTAGAAGCGGGTTTTGCCAACTTAAAGTGGCATATTGAAAACGTCGCTAAGTATGGCGTACCAGCAGTGGTTGCCATCAACCGCTTCCCACAAGATAGTGATGCTGAATTAGCACAATTACGCACTATGATTGAGGCTCTGCCGCATAATGTTGAAGTAGCCTTAAGTGAAGGTTTCGCAAAAGGCGGTGATGGTACACTTGAACTCGCGAGCAAAGTCATCAAACAGAGTGAGCAGGAATGCCACTTTAAGCCTCTTTATTATTTTTCTCAGACCACTGAAGAGAAATTAATGGCCGTTGCGGAAGTGGGTTACGGCGCTACCAGTGTGACGCTGAGCTATCAAGCAAGACATCAGCTAGAAGAGTATCAAAAACAAGGCTTTGACAACCTTGCGGTGTGTCTAGCGAAAACACCACTTTCAATCTCAACCGACGGCAGCATCAAAGGCGCACCAAGCCAATTCAATGTTCCAATTCGCGAGCTAAAACTCTGCGCAGGTGCAGGCTTTATCTATGCTTTGTGTGGCAATGTGATGACCATGCCGGGTTTACCTGAGAAGCCCGCTTTTATGAACCTAGACTTAGATGATGACGGGAATATCATTGGGCTTAGCTAATAAAAAACCCAAATTAGACATGGTCATAAACGTTAGACATGATCATAAAAACGAAAGCTAATTTAAACAGCCGAGATGAAGAATCTCGGCTTTTTTACATCTAATCCAAGCCCTAGCCTATCTTCTGACACTGAATAAAGATGAAGTTCGGGTTCTTTGACAGGTACTCGAAACGCTCTGCATCAATCTGTTTCACTTGCTCAGACACCTGACCTTCAGAAAGCGTGGTGATAACGAGACCATGTTGAGTCAGTGCATTCGTTATTTCTGTCAGCGAACGTCGATAAAATGTAACTTCTACAAGTTCACCTATTGTGTTCCACTCTTCTTTAACTTGCTCACAGGTGAAATAGTTACCTGATGTAGAACACTCAAAATCCGCAAACGGGTGATGAGTCGAAAACACAAAGCGTCCATCTTTTTTGAGCACACGATGCACATCTTTAAACAGCGGATTAAGATCCTCAAGATAGTGAATCATCAGGGGCGAAATCACCAAATCAAAACTGTTATCATGTTCAGCAGGCAAACCTGTTTTTAAGTCTTGTGCGTACGCGTTAACACGCTCATCAACCCCAAGCTGAGTTGCTTTGCTCTTAACGATATCGACCATTTGGGCTGAATAATCAATGCACGTCACATCCGCGGCGCCATTTTCAAACAGATACTGCATATAAACGCCAGAACCGCAGCCAAGATCAAGTACTTTAAGCCCAGCGAATTCAGGTAATAAGGCTTGTAAACTAGGTCGCTCTAAGTAGGCGTTATAAATATTATCTTGAATCACTTCGTCGTACTGATGGGCGAAGGTAGAATACATTGGCGATTTCATATTGATGCGACCTTGCAAAATTAAACTGGTCGCGATTATCGCCTCTCAATTCTCAATTCTCAATTCTCAATTCTGATATGACCCCCATAAAGTAGACACTCAATGCCGGAGCATCGAGTACTATGAAAGTAAAAACTGTTCGTAAACATTCGGATGAATTTAAGAAGCAAGCAGTACAGCAATCTTTAGAATCCTCTGATACAGTAAAATCAGTGGCAAAATCGTTAGGGATTGCACCTAATCTACTTTCTAAATGGAGGGCTCAAATGACCTCTCGAAAACACAGTTCTCATCCTATACCCAATAACGGTCCAGAAAAGTCGATTGCCCAACTTGAAAAAGAAATTCGAGAACTTAAAAAACGACTGGAAATGGCTGAAATGGAGAATGAATTTTTAAAGGAAGCGAAAGCTTACTTCGACAGCCTAAAAGAATAAGGTTCGAACACATTCTCAAACATGCAACGATGAAGCGTCCCGTTATACGGCTATGCCAATGGTTAGGAGTATCTCCAGCTGGGTACTATAAGTGGCTTCGGCGTGAGCCCAGTAAACGTGAGCAAAAGAACCGAGGCTTACGTCACTTCCTTAAAGAAGAAAGTGACAAACAACATTGTATACCTGGCTACCGTAAGCTTTGGGAGGCTGCCGTTGCTTATGGCTTCGCTTGCAATAAGAAGCGAGTTCAACGGTTGCTACAGTCAATGGGGTATCGTTCAAGAGCCAGTAAGAAACGTCATGGGCTAGCCCCAAGGCAGAAAACGTTGCGACCTGCATATAATCTTCTCAACCGCCGATTTGAGGTTAACCAACCGAATAAAGTATGGGCTTCAGATATCACTCAAGTACGATGTAAAGAAGGTTGGAGCTACCTGTGCGTTATTCTCGACCTATATTCACGAAGGGTAATAGCGTGGGCAACAAGCCGAATTAACAGCGCTAGCTTAGTACTTACGACGCTGAATAAAGCATGGAAAACTCGGCGACCTGATGGAGAGAAGCTGATGTTCCATTCAGACCAAGGGGTTCAATATCGAGCATTAGAGACACTCAGATGGCACCGGAAACGTAAAATAACAGTCAGTATGTCAGGTAAAGGAAACTGCTGGGATAATGCTTGCTCAGAGAGCTTCTTTGCCCAATACAAGAAAGAGTGGATAAGCAATTTAGGAGAGATGTCGCGTCAAGAAATGACGATGCAAAGTCGACTTTATATCGATACGTATTACAATCCAGTAAGAAGGCATGGGACTCTAGGTGGTATGAGCCCCATTGACTTTGAACTAATGAATTAACCCCATGTGTCTACTTTTATGGGGTCATACCAT
>NZ_JADILO010000040.1 GCF_015278125.1 Vibrio fluminensis | reverse complement strand
TTGCTTCTGTATGCCTATGTAATGAATGGAAGCTTCTGCGCACGGTATAACAAAAAATATCGCGATCGCGACCTACGGTCGCTTCCAAAAAAGAACCCCGCTTGAAAAAGCGGGGTTCGTCATCAATCTGAAGGGGACGTTAAGTCCCCTTTTTGATCTGCACGCTTTATTGAACGCCCGCTAACTTAACTAAAATTTGTTCTAGTTGATCCCAAGGCATTAACTGAGATTCAATCACTTCTAAACGCGACTCAAATCCTGCAAGGCTCATTTGATTCACTGAAACCACACCATTCGCAACGTTAAATGCGTAACAGCCTTGATCAGTATTCACGACTGCTTTTACGCGCTCAGCCGTTAAAGCAGAAAGCATCGAGAATAATTCATCAAAATTAAACTCATACTCCGCACCGAATAACCAACCACAACTGAAATAGCCCTGCCCTTTGTTCTCGCGACGAATGAACGCTTCACCGGGCGGCAGTTCAAATTGCGGTTCTAAACTGGCGTGATGATGGTGATGATGCTCAAGATGACTTGATGCACTGCCGAATACTCGCTCAATATCCAAGACTTCTAAAGGCAGTTCGCCATTCTTTACCAGCTTACTAAAGACCTTCGGCGGCTGCTGTTCAGTCACCCAACTGCTGAAAATATCGATATCGCTGCTATGGCATAGATCAACTTTATTGCCAATCACCACATCAGCACTATCAAGCTGGTCATTAAAATTTTGATTCGAGGTATATTTTTCATTCGATAGGTTACGCGGGTCCACCAAAGCAATTGTCGCTTTCAAATCGACGTAGTTTTCATATTGCTCTGATGTTAAGGTCGCAATCACTTGCTTAGGATGCCCCAAACCCGTTGGTTCGATAATCAACCGGTCCGGCTTTTGACGCAACAACGCATTAATACCCACAGACATAGGAACACCCGCGGTGCAACACATGCAGCCACCAGGCACTTCCTTAATCATCGCCCCTTGATCAGTCATCATGGCACCATCAATGCCAATCTCACCAAACTCATTCACTAGTACAGCCCAGTTTTCATTCTGCGGCTTATTCTTTAATAAGTTAAGAATTGTGGTGGTTTTACCAACACCCAAAAAACCAGTAATGATGTTGGTCGGGACTCTCGATGTCATTGCGTTTCTCCAAGCAGTTTATGCTTGAAGTATATCGTTGATAGGTAAGCAACGTCGAGATGCTAAACGACAAAAGGCGCACTAAAAAGCGCGCCTTCTCCCTCGTTACTCAATCGTGAGTCTGCGAATCAGAATGTCTATAGATGCATTCCGATATATTACGAGGATTTCGAAATGATTATGTTGATTCCATCCAAATTGTAGGTAAGGCTGTCATTCCTCCATGCGAGTTTGATTCAAATTGCCTTACACTCTAAATATGGCTCAAAGCAGCTAAAGTTCAAGTTTTTTTATTCGCAAGCAGTTAATAAAACTCATGATTAAGCAACAGCTCACATTTCCTACTATTTCATTTAAAAATTTCTTGGTCAGTGAATAAAACCAATTTTGGAATTCAATATTTCATTCTTATCGCTATAGTTATATCAGTAGAGGCGTATAATTTTATTTCCTTTCAAACTACTGGCTAAACAGCCATATTCGCAGAGGTAATAACCGGAATGACCAATAGAGAGAAAATCAAACAGTCTTTACTCGCAAAAGTGCCAAAAGATGCGATTAATCAGTTTCTCTCTAAAGATAAAACCCCTGTTTCCGTCCTGCTGATGTCCCTGTTAGTCGGGGTACTTGCCGGTTTTGTCGGTACCTACTTTGAACACGCCGTCCAATTTGTTTCCGAAACTCGCACGGTTTGGCTCAAATCTGAAATTGGTAGTGCTTTACCGCTATGGCTCGCAGCCTTTGTGATAAGCGCTGGCTTAGCCTTTGTTGGTTACTACCTTGTTCACCGTTTTGCACCGGAAGCCGCTGGCTCTGGTATCCCTGAAATTGAAGGTGCAATGGATGGTATCCGCCCTGTACGTTGGTGGCGCGTCCTACCAGTCAAATTCTTTGGTGGCATGGGGGCTCTCGGTTCCGGTATGGTGCTTGGTCGCGAAGGACCAACTGTACAAATGGGCGGGGCAATCGGGCGAATGGTGACCGATATTTTCCGTGTAAAAAACAGCGATACCAAACACTCCTTATTAGCCTCAGGTGCTGCTGGCGGCTTAGCTGCCGCCTTCAATGCACCACTAGCAGGTATTATGTTTGTCGTTGAGGAGATGCGCCCTCAATTCCGCTACTCTTTGATTTCGATTAAAGCTGTGATTATTTCGGCAGTCTCAGCCAACATTGTCTTTCGTTATATCAATGGACAAGCCGCCGTTATTACCATGCCACAATACCAAGCTCCTGAATTATCAGCATTATGGCTATTTCTGGTACTAGGTGCACTGTTTGGCATGTTTGGTGTGGTATTCAACCGATTAGTCACAATTGCGCAAGACCTATTTATTCGCCTCCATAAAAATGACCGTAAGCGCTATTTAATTACTGGCTCGATGATTGGTGGCTGTTTTGGCTTGATGCTTTTATATATGCCAGAGCTTACGGGGGGCGGTATTTGGCTTATCCCTAATATTACCAATGGCGGGTATGGGGCAGCGTTTTTGTTATTACTATTTGTCGGCCGTATTTTCACCACCCTACTCTGCTTTGCATCTGGTGCACCCGGCGGTATCTTTGCACCTATGTTGGCGCTAGGTACACTTTTTGGCTATGCATTCGGCTTAATCGCACAACAGTTATTCCCAGAACTGCCAATCACACCCGGCATGTTTGCTATCGCAGGAATGGGGGCTCTATTTGCTGGTACCGTTCGCGCACCGATAACCGGTATCTTATTGGTGATTGAAATGACCAACAATTACTATTTGATCTTACCGCTTATCATCACCAGCTTAGGCGCGGTAATCTTTGCACAGTTGCTTGGTGGACAACCAATTTACAGCCAACTGCTACATCGTACATTGAAAAATGAAAAGTTAAGACAAGAGGACTTCCCGCGCGATACCAATCAGAATCAGCCTTAATTTTAAGACCCTCAATCCCACCGTTTGAGAAATTAGACTGAGATAGACCAATTGATAATTGGCACAACGCTATCGGCCTTGCTATCATTCGCGCCACCTCAAGAGGCAAGGAAAGCCTCGCACGTTGTTACCAGATTTAAGGTTAGGAGTTCGGCTTGAACTGGAGAAGGCTGACACAATTTCAAGGCGTACCGCCATCACAAGCAGCACTGGCACTGGGCATTATCGGCTTAGGCCAAGCATGGGCCTTATATGTCCCAACCATTGGTGAAGCAATTCGCCCTTTTATGGCCGGTTTAGGCGCGCTGCTACTAGCACCTGTATTAATTAAGTATTTCACACATCCAAAACTTTTTATCGCCGATCTTCGTCATCCACTCAGCGGAAGTTTAATGGCTCCAATGAGTATGGCACTACTGATTTTGTGTGACTATCTGGCGGTTATATCGCCAATTATCGCCTATCCAATTTGGTTCGCAGCAGTATGGCTGCATATCACCATGATGGTGCTGTTCTTCACTTTTCAGTTAACTAACTTCAAAATGTCTAACATCGTACCAAGTTGGTTTTTGTATCCTGTCGGTTTGATTAGCAGTTCGTTGGCAGGCACTCAGTTTGGTCATACTGTGTTCTCAGAAACCTTAGTTAACACCTGTATTACGATCTACTTCTTTATGTTACCGCTGGTATTATATCGCTTAGTGTTCGAAGGTATGCTTCCTAGGCGCGCACGCCCTACATTGGCGATAATGGCGGCGCCAATTAACCTAACGTTAGCAACCTACTTAGTTAACTTTAAGAACCCAGATCCGATTCTGACGGGCGCTTTAGCCGGTATCGCGATTACCATGACGCTGATGATCTATCTGTGTTACTTCCGTTTAATGCGTTTGAAATTTCAGCCATCGATTGCAGCGGTCACCTTCCCTTCAGTGATTAGTGCGATTGCCATGCATCGCCTAACCACTTTTTTTGAGCAGTACCATCCACGTTGGCACTGGTTGCACGATTTTGGCTTCTTTGAATTGTCGATCGCCACCATATTAGTGGTTTGGGTCTCTGCGGGATATGTGAAAATGTATTTCCCTGAAGGATTTACTCGCTCAACCAATCGTACTGAAAGCTAACAAGTTTCATTGGCTCATAGCCACTTGCTCACTTTTAGTATTAAGCTTTCACTGTTGGCAGGCTTTATTAAATAATCATTAAATCCAGCTCGATTAATCTTGTCGGCCATCTCATCAGAAGAGTCTCCTGTATAACCGATGATCGGTATCGATATTAAAGGTGAATTCATTCTGCGAATCTCCTTCGCAGCGGTTAAACCATCCATGATTGGCATCTCGACATCCATGATAATTAAATCTACTTTTGATTGTTCTAGCCGTTCAAGTGCCTCTAATCCATTTTGCGCCTCGATAACCGAGAAACCGTGTTTCTGCATTAGAATCGCAGTATAGGCACGCATTGAATGGTTATCGTCAGCCAGCAGTAACGTCTTTCCTTGGTAACTATTCTGCCCTAGGTTGAGCTTACGACTGGTAGGTGGCGAATCGAAAATCAACTCATCAATAATGTCAGAACACTGGGCTACGCAACGAGCTTTCTCCACCGGGAAAAAATCGATGCACGACTCCAATTTTGACCGATGACGTGAGTGCTTATCGTACAAGTACACCAACCTTCCCTGAGTAAAGCTCAGTTTGCTTTCAAGCGCCTCAAATACTCGTTGGTCGGTAAGTTTTTCATCTACGTCAACAAATATAATATCGTACTCAAACTCGTACTCCGCCTTCTTTAATGCCTTAGATAGTCGCTTGGATTTAAACTTAAACCCGAGATAGAACGAACTTTCATCTAGAGCGGTGATTAAGCTCATTGAATCGCCGATATAAAGTACATTCTTATTCTTAAGCATGTCGAGCTTAATCTTATTCACCGCAGGAGAGTTATATGGCGGGAACGTTAAGGTGAACTCGGTAAACTCGTTGAGTTCAGAGCGACAACGTATTTCCCCCCCTATTGCTCGCATCACTTTAAGACAAAATGGCAACCCTAACCCATAGCCACCAGCCTTGCCTTGGGTATAAAAATCATCAAAGATCTGTTTGCTCACCTCAGAGCTCATCCCAACGCCGTTATCACGTAAAATCAACTGATTAAAACCGTTGAATCGACGCAGTTCGATTTTGATCTCGAACTTATCACGTTTACCATGGAAAAAGGCATTCTTTAATAAATTGTACAGGGTATATTTAATCAGCGTGTCACTACCTAAAAAGTAAAAATCTTCCTGTAGTTTAGGCTGGATAGCCAACCGATCTAGGTGGCTCGGATATGAAAAACTCGCCAACGCTTTCTGGGCGACCTGCTGCATTGAATGTTTGCGGTAAGTGGCGTTGGTTATACGATTCTGATCAATTGAAGTAAGTAATAAATCAATGGTTTCTGTACCACTGTAGATTGCTTCGTTTGCTTGTAGTATCACTTCACGAGCCAATGCAAGTGAAGCTTCATCCAGTTCAATATTCTTACTTTTATCTTGGCCATTAACGTGCGGTTGTTGCGTTGGGAGCAAACTATCTAAGACATCAAGTGACGCTTTTAGCGCGCTTAATGGGTTGCGCATTTCATGTGCGATCCCGGCACCAAAAGACTTCGCCAGTGAAACTCGGGACTCATGCTCTATTTGGCTACGTAGATAGAACAAATTACCAAACACATAGGTAAAAGCGAAAATGGCGACATATGGCCAAACCACGTGTTCTTGAATCGCGTCCCAACTCGAACCATAGGCTAGAAAAATCGACGCAATAAAGGCTAATGTGGTCTGGAGCAACAATAATCCGGTTCGATATACCACCAATACGTGAATAATGATCGATGCCATGAATGACATTACCCACACTTCAGACCAATCATTTTTGAACATCATGTAGGAAAAGAAAAATGGCAAACAGATCGGTACACTGAAGGCGAAATAACCGGGTAAATAGCGCTGTAAGTAGGCTGGCAAGTACTGTCTTAACGCTATGACAGCAAACAAAAGCGAGCAGACGATACGCAATGAAAGAGATTCGTATGGCTGTGGGAATAGGTACTGCCACACATAGTAGTATGCCGGATAGCCTAGAAAACCCATCCAACCAATTACGGTTAGGTTAGGCTCTGCATACTGATAGACCTTACGAACCGATTCCATTTAACTTCTCATCATAGACTGGCACAACCCGTTGCAGTGCCATACGGTAAATATAGATTATGTTGCACACTCAGTTTTTTGCAGCCTCAGTTTTCAACGTTGTTTTACTTTGAGGCTGCAATCGCTTCTAGAAGATCGTACCCTGTAATTGGATATGGCTTCCGCTTCGGTCGCTTTTCACATCAATTCTCAGTGGCATTTGTTCTTTAAGTTCGCTGACGTGTGATATCAAACCAATTGTTCGTCCACCTTGTTGCAGATCAATTAAGGTTTGAATAGCCAAATCGAGCGATTCAGGATCAAGGCTACCAAAGCCTTCATCAATAAACAGCGTATCTAAACGAATGCCACCACTATAAGATTGCACC
Organism: Vibrio fluminensis; assembly: GCF_015278125.1. Classification (GTDB taxonomy): domain Bacteria; phylum Pseudomonadota; class Gammaproteobacteria; order Enterobacterales; family Vibrionaceae; genus Vibrio; species Vibrio fluminensis. Next base: position 24,864 of record NZ_JADILO010000040.1, on the reverse strand, counting down.
ACATCAGAGAGACCAAGGGCTAGCGCAAGCGCCGCCATGAAGGATTCCCCACCCGATAGTGTCGCTACATCACGCAACTTACCCGAGTAGCCATCTTCGACCATCAAATCCAAACCGGAGCCTGCTAGACCTTTCGCTCGTTCTTCTTTACGACGTAACTCATAGCGCCCTTTACTCATTACACGCAGTCGTTGTGAAGCTTGGATTAGTACATCATCAAGCAACACTCCCAATACAAAGCGATGCAGGCTGACACGTGCACCGGTTCGCCCATTGGCAATATCACTCAGTGTACCAATGACTTGGTATTCAGCTTCAAGAGCTTGGTTTTGCTGATAAAGCTGAGTCAGAATTTTCGCCACTTTATTCAAGTTATCAAGTTTTGACTGCAACTTAGTCAGCGCATCCAATTGAATTTGATGCACAGCTTGCGCGTCATTAAGTGACTGCTGTAACAGCTCTATATCCGGCACACTTTGCTCTGCTAGTTCTTGCTCTAATGTTTCTAGCGCCCCATTTAGGCTCGATGTTCGCTCAGCAAATTGCGCCAACTGCAACTCTATCTGCTCTATTTGCATCGGTTCTAAACGAGCTTCAAGATACGCGGATTCAGTCTCAAATTGGCTCTGTTGCAACTGCTTAATCCAGTTAGACTCTCTGCTTTCAAGTTGCTCTAACGCCTCTTTAAACTGCTTGTCGTTTTCTAGCTGCTGTGTCTTTACCGTAACCAGTTGGGTATGAAGGGTTTCCAGCTTCTGCTTTGCTTGCAACTCTGCTTGTTGCAACTGCTTAACTTGATTGTCTGTTTGCGTGATAGTTTGATGTACGTAAGCCAAGTCTTGATCTTGCTCGGTCAAATCTTGCAATAAGTTCGCCAAACTGCCTTCTAACTTCGCCACCAGTTGCGCCGCTTCCGTGAGCTGCTGATGAGTCAATTCATCCTGCTGCTTATGTTGCAACAACGATTGCTCCGTGATTTGTAACTGCTGCGAGATTTGCTCAACTGCGTTGAGGTTAACCGCACCAATCCGCATCTCAAGCTGTTGTGCTAGGTGTTGGATTTCTGGCTGAGGTTGCGGATTATCACCCAATTGCCCCTGCCAACCTTTTACAGCCTGCTCCACTCTATCGACGTCTCGTTGTGCTGCCTGCAATGCACTCGATGCGGCCTCTTGCAAATTGAAACTTTGCTGCTGTTTTGCTCGCGCTTGATCAACTTGCGCTTTGCTCACCTCTTGCTCAGTAAACTGAGCAGGTTGTGGATGATCTTTGCTACCGCAAACCGGGCATGGTTCGCCAAGTTGCAATGTTTTAGCCAGTTGTGCAGCTTGCGAGGTGTGCCAGTAATATTCTTGCTGATCGGCAAAGCGTTTTGCTTGCTCAAACTGCGCTTTTGCTTGTTCAAAGTCAGACAATTTAACTTGGTAGATAGCCCTAAATTGCTCCGCGGCTTGTTGAGTATTCGCAAGCTCCTGATAGTTCTTTAGTTGTGTCTGTAACTGTTTTAGTTCCGCTTGCTGTGCTGGTAGCGCCGCTAAGCTATCTTTCGCTAGTTGCAGTTGCTGCTGCTGATTTTTAGCCGCATCTTCAAGCATTACGATTTGTTGAACGTTTTGCTGATGCGTTTGTTGCAATTGCTGTTGCGAGTTTTGCGCTTGTTTGAGTTTCGCGTGTTCTTGATCACGCTGATTTAGGCGTTTCGCGATTTCATTTAAATTGAACAATTGCTGAGTCAGAGCAGGAATTGCCTGAGCATCTAAGCTAGCTTTATCCCCTTGCGCTTTCGCTTCACCATACTCAATCGTCACTTGTTCAAGCTGCCTCGCACCTTGCTCACACGCGCTCTTTGCGCTTACTTGTCTTTGTTGCGCTTGCTGCCATTGGTTGTGAGGTAAGTGCAGATCTTGAGCTTGCTGAGCATGTTTTCTTTTTGCCGCTAACTGATCCATAGCTGGTTGTTGCGCCAAATGTTCATTGCGACTTGCCAGCAGTTGATCACGCTTGGTCATTTTAGCCTGTAACTCATTGGCAGCTTTATATTGCGCCTGTGCATTTTCCAAGACACTCTGAGCATTGCTTAGCTGTCGATTCGCATCGCCAATAAGAGGCTTAACGGCATCAATCTGCTGGTTTAACTCCTCTTCGCTCGGTACTCCAGCAACATCGAGTGCGCCTTTGATCTGGTTATCAAACTCATCTTTAGCTCGACGAATATGCGCAGCCTTATCCAATAGCGCTTTTTCTATCGCGACATACACATGAGTTTGGAATAGTTGACCAAAGATCTGTTCACGCTCTTTAGAGTTGGCAATCAATAGCTCTCGGAATTTACCTTGCGGTAACACCATTACCTGACGAAACTGTTTTACATCTAAACCAATAAGCTCACTGATCGCTTTTGCCACTGGGCTAGGTTTGTTGGCTAACAAGGCTTCTTCATCACCATCAATGCGAAATAGCACGGCGGTGTGATCTTTTTTGGTTAAGCCATCGCCACGTTTTTTTGGCAACATCTGCGTAGGCGTTCGTTCAATTCGGTACTGTTTAGTACCAAGAGCGAACTCAAAAATCACTTCTGTTGCAAAGTCTGGAGCTGCGTGATCACAACGCATCTGTTCGCCAGTACGTTCGCTTCCAGTTGTTTCTCCGTACAGCGCAAAGCAAATAGCATCTAAAATAGAGCTTTTACCTGAGCCCGTCGGTCCATTGATTAAAAACAGTGGAGATTGACCGAGTTGTGTGAAATCGATAACTTGCTTATCAGCAAAGGGACCAAATGCTTGGATAGTGAGTTTTAATGGCGTCATCGATTATGCCTCTTGCTGGCGTGTTAATTGAGTAATGATTTCACTCACCGCACTTTCTTGGTCGGCAGTCAAAGGCTCTTGCTTCGCTTCTAGGAAGAAATCTTTAAACATGTCTAATTCTCCACGAGCCAAACGAGCTTTACCCATTTGTTGCTCGACACCCATTAACATGCCCGGTTTTTCGAGGTGTAAGACGTTAGGATAGACTTTGCGCAACTTTTCCATTGGGTCAAGAATCGCATGCTTATCGGTTAGACGCGCCAAAATATAATCATGATTGTTTAGATCGGTTTTACCCAATTCCAGTAAAGCTTGTAACTCACCTTCAATAATGCGCATTTGGTGAGGCGCCGTCAGCGCAATATGTGTTGCAGATTTAAATCCGTCTTGATCGAGCTCGACCAAGGTCATTCCCTTCGCTTGATGCTGCTCAGAAAAGCTGTACTTCATCAACGAGCCTGAATAGCGGATGTACTCTTCGCCTTTCTTCTGTGGCTGGTGCAAATGCCCTAATGCAACATAGTCAAACTGAGTGAAATGCTCGTGGCTAACACGATCAGAACCGCCGATAGCCAGTGGACGCTCTGAGTCTGATTCAATAGCACCATCAACAAAACAATGACTAATTAATACGTTTTTTTGCTCAGGCACAAATTGCTGATGGATAAGTTCTGCCAACAGTTGATGTGCTTGATCGTGATCTTTTACCGGCTCTTTACTGTAATGCCGTACCAGTTCAGGATCGTTGTAAGGCATGCCATAAAAGGCGACTTCACCGATATCACTTGGAATAATGACCGGTTTTAACATCTCATCAAAATTAGCGATGATGTGTAAACCGGATGACTTCATCTGGCTGGCTGCAAACCCTAAACGCTGAGCCCCATCGTGGTTACCGGGGATGATAATCACAGGTACAGAGAGTTCGCCACATACCTTTTCAACAAATTGACTCATCACCTCAATCGCCGCGGTTGGCGGTACACTACGATCATATATATCCCCGGCGATAACGAATGCATCGACTGGGTTGGATTCAAGATAGGTAATAATTTGTGCAAGTACTGCTTGTTGATCTTCAAGCAAGGATACGTTGTGAAATTGGCGACCTAAGTGCCAATCTGAGGTATGAAGGAACTTCATTTGCGCCCTAGTGTTGTCTACTGACTAATTGTTTGTCTTCTAAGGCGCAAGTTTATCATTCTAAGTGGCTTGTAACTATATTCAAGTTAACAGGCTGTTAGGCAGGTTTGTTTTTACACTGCTCAATCGCATTCTGTAATAGCTCAAGAGCAGTTAACTGACATTCAACCAACTGTGCGTCACTACTATCAATCGGAGTCACACGTTCTCCCCACTTGATATGACCCGCTCCCCAAGTTAAGCCTGCACCAAACGCTGCCAAAAGTAAGTTATCGCCTGGCTTCACTTTACCTTGTTCTAGCGCTTCACAAAGTGCAATTGGTACAGTCGCTGCCGAAGTGTTACCGTAATTTTGGATATTCAAAAATGCTTTATCTTGGCTAATGCCTGCCATATCACATAGCGTCTGGATAATACGGATATTCGCTTGGTGCGGAATCACTACATCCACTTGATCTGTAGAGAGTTCACTGCGTGCCAAGACGTTGTGTGCTGCTGCCCCCATCCCTTTAACTGCTCGCTTAAAGATCTCTTTACCAACGAAGTTAAAGTCCCAATGTCCGTTGTCGGCAGCAAAACGGTCCATCGAAGTACCAAACTTTGGCACAGCCAAGATATCACGACCTTTCGAGTCACAGCCAAGTTGAGCTTGTTGCAAACCAACTTGCTGCTCGGTTTTACTCAGCACCACCGCGCCTGCACCGTCGCCAAACAACACAGCGGTATCGCGTTGTGTCCAATCAATGTAGAAAGACAAACGTTCTGCGCCGATGACTAATGCATGTTGGTAGTTACCCGCTTGAATTAAGCGCGTTGCGGTTTCCAAACCATACACGAAGCCAGTACAAGCAGCATTTAGGTCGAATGCTGCCGCCCCTTTAATGCCCAGGTTTTGTGAAACCTTAGAGGCTATATTAGGAATCAGTGAATCAGGAGAACATGTCGCCACAATAATCACATCAATATCTTTGGCTTCAATACCAGCACAAGCAATCGCGTGCTGAGCAGCCACTGTCGACATGTCTGATGTTTCTACATGGCTTATGCGGCGGTTCTCAATCCCGGTTCGAGTACGAATCCATTCATCAGACGTATCGATAAAGGTACTTAAGTCGTCATTAGAAAGTGTCGCGGGCGGTAGGCACTTACCCCAACCGCTAATTTCTGCGTAATAGTTGGTCATTCTTCGCCTTTGTGTGTTCTTGTTTTACCTTCGATAGTATAACTATACCTACCCCACCTCAAGTCGACCTGAATCTAACATGTTGATTAGTGTGATTAGGCAAATAAAAACACACCCTGAATCTGTTATTTCTGCATTAAGCTCTCGATTGCAATCAGCTATGAAAGTTATTAATCCGACAAACATGCCGTTTTCCAAAAACAAACACCTCAAAACACTCGCCTTGCAAATCATACCTTCGAGCTTTGCATCCACTGCTTGTCATATTTTCACTATGAATCAAAAGGCCACTGGTTGCTTATTCGGCATGATAAAACAGCAGGATTAAATGGGATATGGAAACAATCTAATTCCATTAGTGCTACTATTTTTGGCATAAAACTTTCCCTTAAAAATCATTGATTTATTTTTATACCAAGCGACGATTAATACAATCTTAATGCTCAAGAATAAGCGTTTCTTTCTTCATTCGTTGGTGGGAGTATCCAGCCATAGCGATTAACTAAAACAATATTCAGCGAATTCCGAAAGGGAGAGATGTTATGAAAACACAAGATAAAGTCATCACCATCGTAAATACTCACAGTGAAGCAGAAACGATCGTAAAAATGCTTAAAAAAGAGCAATACGACGTGTCAAAAATCTCGATTTTAGGTAAAGGCTACCATAGTGAAGAACATGTTGCTGGTTTCTACAATACCGGCGATCGCGTGAAAAACTGGGGTAAAACCGGCGCATTTTGGGGTGGTGTATGGGGTGCTCTCGTTGGTGCCGGTATGTTTTGGCTACCTGGCGTTGGTGCTCTGATGGTTGCAGGTCCAATTGTCGCCACGGTGGTTGGCGCAGTTGAAGGAGCGGTAGTCACTGGGGGCGCTGGTGCAATTGGTGGCGCACTTGCCAGTATCGGCATTCCACAAGACAGCATTGTAAAATACGAATCTGCCATTAAAGCTGATAAATTCTTAGTGATTGTGCATGGCGATGCCGAAGACATTGTAAACGCTCGAGCTATCTTAGCTGACTATCAAGCAGATCACATTAACGCTTAATTTTGCTTAAGTTACCCTACCTAAACGCTTAAGCATCTAGGCAGCCTCGGCTGCCTTTTTCATATCCGAGGTTTCGTTATACACATTATCGTTAGATAAGCTTTGCTGCCTCTTTGCCCAATCACTAATTTCTATCTAATAGCCAGTCGTTATTAGCGTTTATACCCAAGGAACCTCGAGATGCTAGGTTCAGCGAGAATGACTTGGTTTGTAGACGCGGCGGCGATTTAAAGGTCTAGTGGGTCTAAATCAAGAAGTCACTTGGGTATATTTTTCTTATTTCAACTTCGATAGTATAACTATCCCTCCTATCTCACATCGATATAAATCTAAGCGGTTAATTGATGTGTTAGGGCAAAAATAAAAACAAAGAGAGAAATAGTCATGTCAACATTCAATACTCGTTGCCCTTCTTGTCAGGGTGTCAATCGTGTTCCTAGTGAGCGTATTTCAGAAAGCCCAAAATGTGGTAAATGCCAACAACCATTACTTGACGGTAAACCAATTGAAGGCACCGAATTAAACTTCGCATCCTTACTTAATAGTGACCAGCCAGTCGTTGTTGATTTTTGGGCACCTTGGTGTAATCCATGTGTCGGCTTTGCACCTGTTTTCGAACAGGTTGCTGAAGAGCAAAATGGGCAGCTTCGCTTCGTCAAAATTGATACAGAATCACAACAAAACCTCGCAGCCCAATACCAGATTAGAAGCATTCCAACCATCATGGTGTTTAAGAATGGCAAAAGAGTAGATGTCATTAACGGTGCATTACCGAAAAGCCAGTTCTCACAATGGTTAAACGAAGCCATAAAAAAATAATTTTATGCAGTTTAAGTCGGAAAATTGCATGATTTTCCGGCTTTTTGCATATAATTATACGCCACAACCTCTAATAAAATTCTTTTATCGTTAAGAGAAAAACATTTCATTTTACCGTTGTTCAAAAAATCCCCATAGTCGCGCCCATAAACCACCTACTTTTTCACTTATTTCTTGAGGGTACGACATTGGAAAACACTCTTGCTACTGCGCCAAAAGCTCGCATTTCAGTCCCTGTGATTGCGCTTGCTCTATATGCGGTTGCTTCTGGCTATTTGATGAGCTTAATTCCGCTAATGCTTCCACACTACGGTTTGGAAAGTTCACTTGCGAGTTGGTTAGCCAGTGTGTTTTATGCCGGTCTTCTAGTCGGTGCAATGGTATTTGAACCTATCGTCAATAAAGTAGGCCACCGTAAAGCTTTCATCTGGTGTTTGATTGCCTTTATCGCAACAATTATTGTTTTGCCGACTGCAGTTTATGCGTCAGCATGGCTTGTATCACGTTTTATTGCTGGTGTAGCTGTAGCTGGCGTATTCGTGATTGTAGAGTCATGGCTACTACATGGCGACGAAAGTGCGCGCGCTAAACGACTAGGTTTGTACATGGGCTCGCTATACGGCGGTAGCTCACTGGGTCAACTCGGCATCGGTTTCCTTGGCATCACGGGCAGCATTCCGTTTATTGCTATTTTTTCGCTATTAACATTAGCAATACTAGTACTGATGTTTGGTCGCAGCGATCAACCTGAAGAAGGTCAAAGCAGCGCACTGTCACTAAAGCAAATCAGCAAATTAAACCATGCCGCGATCATCGGCTGTATCGTTTCAGGTTTAACGCTAGGAGCTATCTACGGTTTAATGCCTGTAGAACTGCATAACCGTGGTATAGCTAACGACAACCTAGGTAGCCTAATGGCACTTGTGATCCTCGGTGGTATGGCGATTCAACCACTGGTACCTTGGTTCTCGAAGTACTTAGGTCGCACTCTGCTGATGGCAATGTTCTGCTTACTAGGCGTCGCATCAATCAGTTTGGCGGCAATGAACGAAGGCATCCATGTTTTAGGTGTTAGCTTGTTCATCTTAGGTATGGCGACATTTGCGCTTTACCCTGTAGCGATCAATCTAGGTTGTGACAAACTAGACCCTGCATACATTGTATCGGTAACTCAAGTAATGCTATTTAGCTACAGCGTTGGCTCGGTAGCAGGCCCTGTCCTAGCAGACAGCTTTATGATGGGTGAACAAGGTTTGCTTGGCTACCTATTCGCAGCACTGCTTGCGACTTGCATTTACATGCTACTGGCAAGTATCAAAACCAAACGCCAAGCAATGGCTGGCGAATAATATTTCAAAACAAGATAAGGGAGCTAAGCTCCCTTATTTTTTGTTCGTTGATGACGATTAGATTGATTAGCGGCGGGCTTACTACTTGGCTCTGCTCGCCTCTCATGCAATAGATGACGAATCGCCAAAATGGGGTGCGGCAGCAACATTCTAGGTCCCGAATAACGCATTACTGCTTTCATCTCAGCTTTTGGCTCTGGTTTGTAGCAATGAATCGGACAACGATTACAAGTAGGCTTTCTCTGACCATAGGGGCATCGGTCTAGACGCACTTCGGCATAATCCAACAAAGCTTCACATTGCTCGCATAACGCCTTGCCTCGCGGTCTATGATGAGCCTTACAATAGATCTCCATCATATAGCCTACCGTTTGGTACTCTTTCAAGAGCTCTCCAGACAAGATGTCAGATTTGGGCTTTCCCATACTAGTCACGCTTTTTATTAATAATCGGTTAATCATACCATCAAAGGCACTGGATTGGCTCTTTCGCATCAACTCTAGCGAATACATTGTTTGAGCTTTGACACTATACTTACCGTATAAAAGGAGAACGAATGGCTAACACAATGATGTAGGAAATATCTATGTATCGACTCCTAGTAATGTTCGCGTTGATTGTATCCTTTTCAACGCAAGCCTATCCCAGCTATGGTCAATATTGGCCTCATCGTAGTGTCATTTTTTTCGCGCCTTCTCAAGATAAACATGTCGAGCAGTTTGAACTGGAAACACTGCTCAATGATTGCGCGCTCACAACTCGTGACGTTGTCACCCTAATAATAACCAATGATGGCTACACGCAACCTACTTGGGTAGAAGAGCAATTCGATCTGGGCATGTTATATAATCTTTATCATGTTAAACCTGACGAACATGTCGCCATTCTCATTGGCAAAGATGGCAATGAAAAAATGCGTTGGGGTAAATCTACTGATTGGCATAAAGTTAAACAAACGATAGATGATATGCCAATGCGTCAGCGAGAGATGAAAGATAGACAAGACCCTTGCTCAATCTAATGTCACAATAGTCTTAGAATTGAATGGATATAAAAAATGCCACGTACGTACGTGGCACTGTTTGAAAGAAAGTAGAGGGTTATAACGCGCGACTAATCGTTGCGACTGATTGCTCTAGTGTAAGGCTTAGCGCTTCAACCAATGACGGATAGCCTTCTTCTGTAAGAACCGCCTTGTAACTAAACGGGGCGCCCTCTGCAATATCACCACGTTTATCAATCAACAACCACTCCCCAGAAATTTCGGCATTACCTTGGAAGCTACCGTTAAACCTATCCAATTTGATTAGCAATTTATGGCTGTCTGCCAAATTTAATGATGGCTCTAAATTAACTGGCCAGTATTTAGTTTGATTGGCCCTCAACGTATCAATAGTTGAATCTTCAACCATATCAGCCAAGCTCATCGCCCACTGATTTTGCTTAGCCTCTACAATGGACGTATCTGAAGTACGATAAACGATACCATTAACGTCTAAATAAGGCGCCAACTCAACTTCAACAACGAGCAACGGGGCACTTTGACTCGCGATCTGTGGTTGCTGCGTTTCAAGCAGAAGATAAACCTGATTGCTTTCTGTGGCTTTTCCCGCACAACCACCAAGGGCCAACATTAATATGAATAGGTACTTTTTCATTCAATGGTTCCTTTTACCGGTACAGGATCAACAACACTGTCTTCACCAAAGATAAGTACATCCGGTTTTTTATCAATTTTCTTTAGCACAGGCTGCAAAGCCTTCATGGTTTTCTCTAACTCGACCAAGCTATCATCTAAGTTTTGATAAACACTCGATGTGGTGTTAAAGCTGCTCAATGTTTGCTGAATCTCTTGCAAGCTCTGCTTAATTTCTGCGGGTAGTGATTGAGTATCATCACTTTCAACCATTAGACGAATGCTATTCATCGTTTTCTCTGCAGCAATTAACGTGTTTTCCAATTCCGAAAGCGAACGGTTTACAGAGGCCACACTTTCATCAAGCGGCAGTTCACTCAAGTTATTAAGAATTTCCATCATCTTAGTTTGAACTTCCGCTAACTCACTTTGCATTGATGGAAAAATCGTATAACCATCAATCTCTTGATTAACATAGTTTTCTTCAGGATCGATATAGTCTAAATCAACGTAAAGCGCGCCCGTTAGTAAGCTACCGGTATTCAGTTTGGCTCGTAATCCATTAGTGAACTCACGCTTCACTAGGTCCAGCAACTGTTCGTTGGTGATGGACTCACCGTGCTCAAAAATTCGTCTTGGCTCTAGTTTAATTTGCACGCCAAGTTTCGGTACTTCAAAGCCATCTTTTAGATCGGCTCGTTTCCAAGGAACCTTAGTTACCGTACCAATTTTCAGCCCGCGGAATTCTACTGGTGCACCGACTTTTAAGCCACGTAGTGAATCGTTAAACATGATGACAAATTTAAGTGACTGGCGATAAATGCCCTCTTCAGCATCGCTCTTGCCATCGTATAACGGAAACTCTCGATAATCTTTTGCTACCACAACGCCTTGATTGTCTTTTTCAAGCGTGCCAAAACTTACGCCACCACCAAGCAGAGACTCTATTGAGTCAATTCGCACTTTAAAGCCTTCAGCATTGAGTTGAAGGTCTACACCCGAATTGAGCCAAAATTGACTCGCGGTACGTACGAGTTCGTCAAATGGTTTGAAAATAAATAACTGATACTGCGCGCGTTGCTTTTCTGCATCGATGGTCACTTTTTCAACTCGCCCAGCAGTAAAGCCTTGATATATAACTGGGTCACCAACATCCAACTGACCAGCCAATTCATGAGTTAGAACGACGCGCAACCCTTCAGCATTTGGTGGCGCTACAGGAGGGATATCTAACACGTCAAAACGAGTTTTACGCGCATCAGACTTGCCCGGTTGTAGTTGTATATACGCACCAGAGAGAAGCGTCTCAAGACCTGATACGCCCTCTTTACCCACTCTCGGTTCGACAATCCAAAATAGACTGTCATCACGCAACATACGCTCTGCATCTTTATCCATTTGTGCTTTTACGATAATGTGCTCGTAGTCTTTGCCTATCTTTACATCCGTGACGACGCCCACTTTCACATTAAGCGCCTTAATCTGAGTTTTACCCACCTCAATGCCTGAAGCATCCGACATGACTAGCGTCACTTCAGGGCCAGTACTGTTGACGTACTTAAATAACATCCAGATGCCAATTGCTAATGCAACTAACGGCACTAACCAAACCACAGATAGGTTCGATCGTGTACTAACATTCGCTTGAGCATCATTATGATCACTCATGTGTATTGCACTCCTTAAAAGCACTTCCATTACTCCAGATACTTCTAGAGTCAAATGAGATTGCAGAAAGCATAGTTAAAATGACCACAGCCGCAAAAGAAAGCGAAGCCGGACCAGGCGTTATCGCCATTAAATTGTGCAGCTGCACAAGAGCGACCAATATAGCCACCACAAAAATATCTATCATCGACCAACGACCGATAAATTCGGTCACGCGATAAAGTTTTTGTCGCTTGATCGCTCGCGAATAAAGGTATGGCTTAGGTCGTTTAGCATTCCAGTAGATCCACGCAAGCGCCAACATCTTTGCCATCGGAATAAATACACTGGCGATAAAAATGACTAACGCTATCGGATAAGAACCTAATTGCCACAGCAAGACGACCCCACCCATAATTGTCGATGGCGTCTCGCTACCAAGACTCGTGGTGTACATAATCGGATATAGGTTGGCAGGAAAATAGAAAATGACTGCGGCTATCAAGTAGGCCCACGATTTTTGTAGGCTAGTATTGAGATCGTAAGGGTGTAGTTTTGAACCACAGCGATTGCAACTCGCTTCACTCATTAAGTTGATCTGATGACATTGATGACAATCGACATGATTTACCGATAGATGGTCTTGGCCAGCGACTACCCCTGTCATGGGCTTATTCGGTAATAACTGGTTCCATACCCAAAAGCGATCAACCAAAGAAATCGCTTTTACGACAAGTACTGTATAGGCACAAAACGCCCAAAATGAATAACCTAAGCCAATGTCCGCCATCGAGGATATTTTGATTAAACTCACTAATACGCCAATCAAGAACACATCCGCCATCAGCCAAGGTTCGAACCTAAATATCGACTTACACAACACAAGTAGTCTAGAGCTTGGCTTGATCAACTTACCTTTACTCGTCTGTTGCCAAATTCTAAAGTACAGATAAGTGACGATAACTAAGTACAAGGCAGGTAACGCAAGTACAGTAAGCAGCAAAAGCAATGCCAAAGCGCTTTGCTCAAATGCGTCGAGCATGGCCACCGTATTGATCAGAAATATTTCTTGAGTGATGCCTTTTACACTAAACGACATAAAAGGGAAAAGTAGACTGATTGCCAGCATCATTAAACATGCCGTTGAATACGCAATGAGCGTTTGGCAAGGGGCGATACTGATACTCGATAGTGTATGACTACATCGAGGGCATTTTGCTACTTGCCCTTCATCTAATTGAGGAATTTGGCTTACCAAGCCACACTCTTCACACGCGATGAGTTGTGTTGGTTGCGGACAGTTATCGGGCACGTGCGATGTTCTCACTTTGTTTCCAAGCTACCTACAATAATCTTAGTTCGATAGTTGGTTTTTAACCTGCGCTTAAAAATTTACGGTGCGTAATGTATCACTAATAAACTTCGTCGCGTCATGATTCGGCAAATTAATCGCTGAAATAAATCAAATAAAACAAAAACATCGTTTTTCGATACCGAATGCTTTACTTAGTTAATTTGAGGAACTTGGAACAGATAAGTATTTAAGAATGGAGGCGCCTCCCGGAGTCGAACCGAGGTCCACGGATTTGCAATCCGCTGCATAGCCACTCTGCCAAGGCGCCTTAAAAACCAAATCACCAGGAAGTAATTTGGAGCGACACACGAGGTTCGAACTCGTGACCTCAACCTTGGCAAGGTTGCGCTCTACCAACTGAGCTAGTGTCGCATTTGTTATCTAAGCTTGCTTAGCTTACACAACGAAGTTTGATGGTGCCCCGGCCAGACTTGATGACCCGACATATCGGCCGGCACTGTCTAGTGGGATGTTAATTCACGCATCTATTATAATGATGGTGCCCCGGGCCGGACTTGAACCGGCACGACGCGAACGTCGAGGGATTTTAAATCCCTTGTGTCTACCAATTTCACCACCAGGGCAACGCATACAATGCGATGGTAACACCATCTGTTCTCTCCGACATTTGCCGTGAGAACGAGGCGTACTTTACCGGAATATTTTTTTCCGTCAACAATATTTTCTTAAATATCAACCAAGTGGGCATTTTACGATCATTGTGGTGAGTTATTAAACCATGACGAACAAAGAACAACCAAAACCACACAGTAAACTGTACTCATCAATCTGGCCTCTCTCACTATTGAACTGATATTTTCAACGTTTGATACAACGTTAAACCTTACAAATCATCTATTTGTTCATGTTTTAGCCATCAACTTGACTTGCATCATATCGATTACATCTCGTACTTCCCTACTATATTGACAAATAAGTAAAAAAACCGATTCCACATCATTTGATTAATGGATTAAATATGAACGCCAAGCTTGCGAAAACGGCGCCTCAAGATGCGCACCTAAATAAAGAATTCAGTCACTCTGTTAATTTGATTTCAACGACAGATCCATCGAGCTACATTACCTATGCCAACCATGACTTTTGCGAAATCGCTGGCTACAGTGAGAATGAGTTACTAGGTAACCCGCACAATCTCGTGCGCCACAAAGATATGCCGAAAGCTGCTTTCAAACAAATGTGGAGCTACTTGCAATCGGGAAAAAGTTGGATGGGGTTAGTAAAGAACCAATGTACTGACGAAAAACACTATTGGGTATCGGCTTTCGTCACACCTATAAAAGATGCTGAAGGCAATATTATAGAATTTCAGTCCGTACGAACCAAACCAACTCAGGCTCAAATTAGTCGCGCTTCTTCACTTTATTCAAAGCTCAACGGAGGTAAAACACCGAATTCCGTGCGTTTTGATTTTCACAAACTGTCGATCTCATTAGCTGCATTAGTTCTCTTCGTCGCTATCGGCTTGTCCACAATGCAACCCCATTGGCTCACCTTTAGTTTAGCCGCAGCATCAACGCTGTTACTGGCGAACTCTTGTTATCAATTTAGACGCTTCTCCGTATTACAAAAATCAGCGCAAGATGCTTATTCAAACCCGTTGATGGAGAAGCTCTACACAGAACATTTCGACTGCTATTCTCAAATTGAACTGGCATTGATGATGCGTAAAGCTGAACTAAGAGCCGTTACTGCGCGTGCCACTGAAACATCGGGGCACATACTGATTTCAGCAGAAGATGAATTTGGCACTATTCAATCAATGTCTCAGAGCCTCAACCAGCAATGTGCGGAAACAGAGCAAGTCGCGGCGGCTGTTGAAGAACTCACTCAATCAATTGCTGAAGTGTCCAACGCGGCATCTTCCGCGTCGATAATGGCAGAAGAAGCAAATGAGCATTCCAGTAATGGCCTTGCTGCAATTGAAGCGACCATCAATGAAGTGAACATGTTAGTAAGTGAGCTCAGTCACTCACAAAATATCATCAACCAACTCGCACAAGACACGCAAAAAATAGATGGTATTCTCGATGTCATAACTGCTATTTCAGAACAAACTAATCTGCTCGCACTAAATGCAGCAATTGAAGCAGCCCGTGCTGGTGAAGCAGGCCGCGGTTTTGCGGTGGTCGCAGATGAAGTTCGAAACCTTGCGTCAAAAACAGGCTCTTCCGCCAATGAAATTCACGCCATGATTCGACAACTGCAAGAGACGGCAACCAATGCGGTCAGCACGATGGATAAAGGGCTACAAATGTCTGAGCGATGCAAAACACGAGCAGACGAAACTGGAGGTATGTTGCGAAACATTTCCACCCAGCTTGATAATGTCAATGATAGCAGCCATCAAATTGCGGCTGCGGTTGAACAACAAGCTTCGGTTACTCAAGAGATAAATCGCAATATCTTCAATATAAAGCAGTTGGCTGATGAGACATCTATGACCTCTCACAGCTCGATAGATCGAACTCGTCAGTTGGTTGAAAGCATCGAGGCGCTGCAACGCTTGATGGAACAATTCCAGATAAAAGACCAAGCCAGTTAAGGTTACCGTAAAGAAAAATAGCACCGACTGTTGATGATGCTCGGTGCTAATTTTCTAAGTAATTTCAATTAACAAAAGTATGGACGAATACCCTTCCCTACCGTAAGGTATTGAAAAAATGAGAACAAAGGAAGTTCAATGAAACTACAGATCCCAGAAAACTACCAACCTTTACTCGAGTTACGCGATACAGAAGTTGCGATCAAGAAGCTAAAAGATTATTTCGAAACCGCTCTTGCTTATGAGCTTTATCTCACTCGTGTATCTGCGCCACTCTTCGTCAAACCTGAGACGGGTCTTAACGACAACCTAAACGGTACTGAGCGTCCGGTAAGCTTCGATTTACTTGATGACAATGGTGCTAACGTAGAAGTTGTTCACTCTCTAGCAAAATGGAAACGTATGGCACTTGGTCGATACGGTTTTCTTGAGGATGAAGGTCTTTACACCGATATGAATGCGATTCGTCGCGATGAAGAACTCGATAACATTCACTCAATTTACGTTGACCAATGGGACTGGGAAAAAGTGCTTAATAAGTCGATGCGTAATGAAGAGTATCTCAAAACAACCGTTGAAAAGATCTACAATGCGTTCTTAAAGACTGAAAACTATATCTATCAAGAATATCCTGTACTAAAGAAACGCCTGCCAGCGACAGTCACCTTCATTACCTCACAAGAGTTGTTGGATAAATACCCAGATCTTGATGGTAAAGAACGTGAAAATGCAATTTGTAAGGAACATGGCGCGGTGTTTATTCGCAACATCGGCCATACCCTATCGAACGGTGAAAAACACGATGGACGCGCTCCAGACTATGACGATTGGAATCTTAACGGTGACCTTCTGTTCTGGAACCCAGTACTAGACAGTGCATTAGAGCTTTCATCGATGGGTATTCGTGTCAGTGAAGAAAGTTTGAAAGAGCAACTTGCCATTGCCGGATGTGAAGATCGCGCTGCGCTACCATTCCACAGCCAAGTGCTAGAAGGCTCACTGCCCTACACTATCGGTGGTGGTATTGGCCAATCTCGCATTTGTATGTTCTTCCTACAAAAGGCCCACATCGGCGAAGTTCAATCATCAATTTGGCCTGACACCATGATTGAAGAGTGTGAAGCGAACAAGATTACACTCTTATAAATAATATCCAATCAGCAAATAGAACGCCCCGCAAAGTGAAGTGACTCCGTAAAAGGGGGGCGTTTTATTTAACTCCAAATCACTTGATTTCGTCCATCTCGCTTAGCTTGATAGAGGTTAGCGTCTGCTTCTAAGAAGATGCTTTCGTGCGCAAGGAGTTCCGCAGGTGTCGCTGCACAGCTGACTCCTATAGAAGTTGTAACGACTAATTTTCCTTTATGAGTAACGAAAGAAGTCCTAGCGATAACTTCACGAACCTGTTCAATTCTCGCCAAGCTTGCCTCATCAGCTTTAATTAGCCACAAAAACTCTTCACCACCCCAGCGGACAAATAGCTCTCGCTCGTTTATCCATGGCTGCACTAACAACGCAAACTGTTTTAATACTTCGTCACCGACTAAATGACCGTAACTATCATTAATTGATTTAAAATGGTCCAAATCAAATAATGCAAGATGATAGCTTACTCTTCGGTCAACGAGATCAGTCTTATTTAGCTGTTGGTAGTAATAATGGCGATTGTGTATGCCAGTAAGCTGGTCAATACTCGAATTATGTTCGAGTAACAAATTCTCTCGTTTAACCAGATACGTTCGGATATACATCCCAATCACAACCAGTATAGCAAGTAAGCCAAGCCACTTAGCGCATGTCAAATACATACTTTGACGACTCAACGCTTGACGGTTCTCCTGATACTGTTTATTTAACTTATCTCTTTGCAATGTCAGATCGAGGCTCTCTTGGGCATGTGTTAAATCCTGCAGCTTATCACGAAGCTGACTATTTTCCGTACGATAGACTTCTTTTGCCAGTGAATATGCCGACACAAAATCACTACTCAATTCAAAAATAGTTGCCTTAAACTTGAGTGCTTTAAGTAACGAATGTGGGTTCGATCCTTGTTGGAAAGATGTCAGACTTTTATCTATGGCGATTAGTGCAGCGCTGTAATTCTCTTGCGCGACCTCTAAACTAGCCAGCTTGTAGTAACAACGACCTCTATTATATAAAAACTCTTCGCCTTGGCTTAAAATCAGACACTGTTCAATCAAATTTCGAGCAGTAAGGAAGTCACGTTCTAATAAGGCAATATTCGCACTACCCCTCAGGTCAAGCAAATAGTAACGCTGTGTTTTCGCACCGAATTGATAATATTGATTGGCTTGCTGATAGGCACGCTTTGCTTGGTCAATATCATGTAAATAACCATAGAGTACTGATTCATTGTACCAATATAGCTGTTGAGTATTTGCATCAGGCTCTGGTAATTGTTGATGTAATTTTCTTGCCTGCTGGATATGAGGCAACGCTTCAGCCCACTGCCCCATATAAGTATACATTTTATACAGATTATAATAGCTCCGACTTTGAGAGAGCAGAGCGTCATAGTTTTTAGACAAATATATGCTTCTAAGTAGATATTTTTGAGCTTGGATTAGCTCATTTTCAGACAACGCCATCCTACCCAGCCAATTAAGCAATCTGGGTGTGAGAAACATATAATTTTTTTGTTCAGCTTTCTTTAACGTGTCTTCCAGCAGTATATACCCCATTCTCTGCTGGCCAGAATGCCACGTATATAGTGCTAACTCTGCTTCAAGTGATACATCCATCCAGTCAGCTTGAGTAACCGCATCAGGTATTTGAATCATCTCGGCTGTGATCCAATCGTCATCCAGACTTAAACTAAGGTTATGCAGAATGACATACAGGTAGGCATGATCTATCAATGAAAACTTGGCTCGTTTTGATAAAGCCTCTACGATTTCTTTTGCTGTCAAAGAAGGGTCCGTATGTGATTTTTCTAGTAACTCCCGCCATTTATAACTTGGGGTTACATGGCTGTCGTTTAACCATTCTTGCCATGTGATACTTGATAAGTCTTTACTAGATGCTCCTACAGTTTCAGCTTGCCCAATAACTGCTCTATCGATAAAAAAATGATATTGATAGCAAAATAACGATATTAGGCATGGAAGCAACAACGCAAATGCAAATTTAACAGCACGAGATTTCAAGCAAGTACACCGATAGAAAAAGGGGCGCAATATTACAACGTAATTTGCACACGAGCAATCGTTTACTAAATTGTTGATATTAATGGGAATTATATAAAAACCACAAAGAGTTATTTAAAGATTTGAGTATTTTTAGGAGATAGAAACTAGAATAGAGAATGGAGGCGCCTCCCGGAGTCGAACCGAGGTCCACGGATTTGCAATCCGCTGCATAGCCACTCTGCCAAGGCGCCTTTTTGTATTCCAAGAGGAATTTATAGAGTTAGATGGTGCCCCGCGCTAGACTTGATGGTCCGACATATCGGCCGGCACTGTCTAGTGGGATGTTAATTCACGCATCTATTGTAATGATGGTGCCCCGGGCCGGACTTGAACCGGCACGACGCGAACGTCGAGGGATTTTAAATCCCTTGTGTCTACCAATTTCACCACCAGGGCACACAAATCTAAATTTGTGAGGCCTTTACCGAAGTAAGTAAAACACCATCTAGTCACCGACATTAGCATGTCGTCAACTTTAATATGGAGGCGCCTCCCGGAGTCGAACCGAGGTCCACGGATTTGCAATCCGCTGCATAGCCACTCTGCCAAGGCGCCATAATTTGAGATTCAAGAGCAATCTTGCAACATCAAAGATTTTTGCACTACAACCTTATTGTGGTTAAAGGCAATATAATGCTTTAATCTCACTGCATCATTTCGATTAAGAGAATGATGGAGGCGCCTCCCGGAGTCGAACCGAGGTCCACGGATTTGCAATCCGCTGCATAGCCACTCTGCCAAGGCGCCTTAATGAAACGCTTAAGTTACCCACCGCTGCGTTCGCTGCACACTTTACGGATTCTGAGGTGGGAGTCAAACAAATTTCTAAAAACTTAGTTTGTTTGCTGATAAATAACGCAGATGGATGAGTATTTGATCTAATTGATTAAATTATCTCACCCTTCCTCGCATCAAAGATTCTGCACAAATTTGATAGCCCGAAAAATCGAGCATCATTGAATAGGTCATATCATTACCACTTACGCAGTAAACGACCGACAATATTAGGGTGATATGCCCAATTGTGATCAAACATACCTAGCAAATCTGGATTACCGTATTTAGATAGTGATATCGCGTGGAAACGATTCGAGCATTTTTTCAGCTCACTAACTTTATTCTGTATTTCTGCCATCGGCTCAGGAGCAATAAAGTCAGAAATCACCACCATGTCAGCGTTTCTATAACGGTCACTTTTCATCAAATCGATAGTTTGCGATAAAACAGGTTCGATATCCGTACCCCCGTGAAAGCTATAACTTAAGAAGTCACTTGCCTCTCGCAAGCCATCTTGTTTGGTCAATTCATAAGTGATCACTTGAGTAGAAAACAGCATCACATAACAATCACGGTCCTCCGCTAACGCCATTTGCATCAATGCATACGCCATCGCTTTGGCACATTGTTCTGGAAAACCACTCATCGAACCTGAAGCATCAATACAGACAACAAACGGGCCTTTCTCTATTTCTGCTTTGCTATGGTCACTCTTTTGCGCGCGGATTTTTCTTAACGTACGTGATTTGCCCTGCGTTTTATAATTCATTAGGCGTTTATCAACCAAGTGCTTATAAAACACCACTTCAAGTTCTGGGTAGGCAAGAAACATGGTTTCGTTAGGAAGAAGCTTGTTAAGATCATCGCCTTCATGAACCCCGACAATATCGTCTGTCGCTTCATCTGAGGTTTCTTCCACAACTTTTAACTCTTCATCCGGAGTTCGATTCAACTCAGGATCATTAACCTCATTCGCCATACGGCCCAACTGTTCAGCGATCTCCTGTAGCGTCTTATTCTTTTTCAAGAATTCCGCATGACGCTTCATGACGGTTAGATCGGTTTTGGTCAGTTTCGCCGACGCCATATCCCATAGCCGACCAACACTGTTTTCATCCCCTTCTTGCGTCACTTTCTCCATGTTTTTCATGGTTTCCATACGCTGATAGAGATCTTTTAATACTTTTTCTTTGTTCGCTTTCAACTCTGTTAATTGCGCTTGGCGAATTGCGTCCGATAAGCTCTGATACCATCTATCACAGAAGTAGTGGGGAAACATAGGGTTACTTACACCCTTGTTTTCTTCCAACAAGCGACGAGCCTCAATATAAAACGCACTATGCCACTCGAGTTTTTTCACCACATCAGGAGCTTTTAAGAAAAACGTCGCTTCATCCCAATGAATCACCTCTTGATAAAGAGAGAGCTCTTGTTGAAAACGTTCCGTTTCGCAGACTTTGGTAATGCGCTTTTTCACACTACCACGCCATTTCACCAAGTGGTTTTTAACCGAGGTTTTCATCCCCCGGTTTTCAGCCATCGCCATCACTTGTGTACGAGCCATCAAATCATTAACCGCACTGTCTATCATGCCAGAGTCGGCAATCATGAGTGCTAGGTTTAAGCCATCCGCGCCTAACATAACCGTCCCCTAAGAGAAGAATTGATCGAGATTTCTAAAGCGAAAAACCGTTTTTTCACATTCAGTTTTGGTTGTATCTAACTGTTGTTGTAATGATTGCAAGCTTGATTCCATGACTCGCGGCAACTCAGGGTTGAGGAATCCATGTGGTAGCGCACCGTGGAAGTTTGATTTCACTTTACGTAGATGAAACTCTGCGTCTTCTAATTGACGCAGCGCATTTTCAGATTTAGTCAGCCATTCTTGGTAGACATCGCTATCCAAGCCTTGCTTTGTCACGACACAAACCAACACAGCGCGATTGGCAATGTCTTTTATGACGAGTTGGTCAGAAGCATCTAATTCAAAACGCAATCGGCATAAGTTGGTATTTTTGTTGACGTAACCATACACATCCCCCTGACCATCTTTGATTACGCGCTCAAGTTCATTGCGTGGCACATACACCCAACGGCTATCACCTTTCTCTGATTCAGAGACAGACATATTGCTTTGAAGAAGGACCAACTTGACAAGATCGCTGGCATTATTAATTCGATAGGATTTAACACCAGATAGGTCAAAGTGGTGAATGTTCTTTTTGATTATCCCTGTTGTCGTTTCTGACGTCAGTGGCATTGAAAATTTGTTTTCAAGTTCCTCTTGCACGTCATTGAGCTCTTCACGGCAAAAATTAATTTGCTGTTCTACTTCTTGTTGGTCAAAAGCATAGTTAAGGGCAAATTCCTTGATCACCTGCCAAACAATTTCACGCGACTCAGCGCTGTTCCATAAGCAGTCTTGTAAAAGAAGTAAATCCAAAGGGTTAATAGCGTCACGCCCGTTAAAGTAGGCGCTCGCCTTAAGTAACTTAACTGACTTTTTCCAACGACGATCAGACACATACATGTCTGACTGCGCAAATTCAACACCAGCTTGCTCGGCTTTTTGTTCAAGTAACGATTTAAGTTGATAGAGTTTTTCAAACACTTCATCGTTAAGTGACAAGCCATCCAGCTCTTGTTGCCAGAGGTGATATTCTTGATCGGTTATTGCAAGACCATCCGGAATCTTGGCTTCTTGGGGAGTGCCAACAGTGAGCATCGATTTAAAATTCTGTTTGTCTTGGATTCGATTAACAAAAACCCTCACCAACATTCGATCATATAAGGCTTCTAACCCACTGTCCTCATCAGGTAGTTCATTCGATGCCGAAACCAAAAGACGCATTGGCACTCGTTCTATTTCACTACCATTTTTGAAAGTTTTCTCGTTCACGACGGTCAAAAGGGTATTTAAAATGGCAGGACCGGCTTTCCAAATTTCATCGAGAAACACAACTTGGGCAGTAGGAAGGTAACCTTCTGTTAGACGAACATAACGTCCGTTATCTTTAAGTTCTTGGATACTAAGGGGGCCGAATACCTCTTCTGGAGTCGAGAAGCGAGTCATAAGGTATTCAAAGTAGGAAGAGTTATCAAAGGCTTGGATTAATCGCTTGGCAATTAAGCTTTTTGCAATGCCCGGAGGACCGAGTAAGAATACACTTTCACCCGCGAGGGCCGCAAGAAGGCACATTCTTATCGTATCTTCTCGTTCATAGACCCCGTCTGACAATGCCTTAGCGAGCTTATTAATGCGTTCTGAAAGTAGTGCTTTATTTGAATAACTTATTTGGGAAAGTACCGTCAACTGATGCTCCTTTTAAGAATACTCAAGACTTCAATATAACGTTAATTAATTGTTACTATTTTGTTATATACGGAATTGAACTTAAGAGCAAATCTTTATAGCAGATAGGGTTTCTGATGAACTGTTTGAAATCTTTGTTTACATATTTGTGATACGCATCAATGTTCATTTGATAGATTTATGCGCACATGATTTCACAAACGCTTTCTTTCCTATACATAAGCCGTTAATGTAGCGAAAAACCTAAATATCAACGGCAGTACCAATCCAGTGACAGACAGAAGAGTAGTACATCAATGGAAGCGAATCGCACTTATTGAAGAGTGCGTTGAACTACCAAACGGTAAGCAGATCACTCATACCACCATCGCTCACCCAGGAGCCGCGGTGATTCTGCCCATCGATGAAAATGGCAATATTGTGTTTATCAATCAATATCGCCCTTCACTGCAAAAATGGCTGCTAGAGCTTCCTGCTGGAACTTTAGAAGCTAACGAACCAATCGAAGCCTGTGCAATGCGAGAGCTAGAAGAAGAGACAGGTTTCAGTGCCGAGGAGCTCTATCCCCTTGGTCAAGTCACTCCCCTAGCCGGCTTTTGTGACGAAATTCAGCATCTTTTCGTAGCCAAGAAGTTAACTAAAACTTCTCGTTATCAGTGTGATGATGATGAAGTGATAGAAGTGTTACGTATCTCTCTTGCCGAAGTGGAACAAATGATCATTAATGGCAGTATCAGCGATGCAAAAAGCATTGCGTGTTTAAGCAAAGCTAAGCTGTGTGGTTATATTTAATTAACTACGGCTTTGGATCTAAATAGGAATAATGATGGATTTTCGTTCTGATACGGTGACGACACCGACCCCTGCAATGCGCAAAGCAATGGCAGAAGCAATTGTTGGCGATGATGTTTATGGTGATGACCCAACGGTTAATGATCTTGAGCAATGGGCAGCAGAGAGGCATGGTTTTGAAGCTGCACTTTTTACCACCTCAGGCACGCAAGCCAATCTACTCGGCATTATGGCACACTGTGAACGTGGTGATGAGTATCTGTGTGGGCAGCAAGCGCACAACTACCGTTACGAAGCTGGGGGCGCAGCCGTTTTAGGCTCAGTTCAACCTCAACCTATTGAAAACGCACCTGACGGCACACTGCCATTTGATAAACTTCAAGCAGCGATCAAGCCAGACGATATTCACTTTGCTCGCACTCGACTTTTAAGCCTTGAAAATACCATCAACGGTAAAGTGCTACCGCTTACTTACCTAGCGGAAGCACGCGAGTTTGCAAACAAAAATGGTCTTTCAATGCACCTTGATGGCGCGCGTGTATACAACGCAGCGGTCGCGCTTGATGTCGATGTCAAAGAAATAGCTCAGCACTTTGATTCCATGACAATTTGTTTATCTAAAGGTCTGTGTGCGCCGATTGGATCACTTTTGCTTGGTACGAAAGCGTACATAGCCAAAGCTCGCCGCTTAAGAAAATTAGTCGGTGGCGCAATGCGTCAAGCAGGTGTACTCGCTGCTCCTGGTAAATTGGCGCTAACCGAGCAAGTGACACAACTTAAACAAGACCATCTCAACGCTAAACGACTAGCTGAAGGGCTTGATCAAATTGATGGCTTTAGCGTCAATAGTGAGTTCATCCATACTAATATTGTTTTTGCTAAAGTCAGCGACAGTGTTAATACTCAAGAACTCGTCGCAAAGCTAGCCGAAGATGGTATCAAAGTTACCGCAGGCAACCCAATGCGTTTTGTTACCCACAAAGATATCTCTGCTGATGATATTGAGATCCTTTTAAACAAAATCGCTCATTACGTCTAAAAAAACAGCGGTCGTGCGTTTCAACTATTGAGCTTCCCCCAAGGGGAAGCTCAGATTGATGACGAACCCCGCTTTTTCAAGCGGGGTTCTTTTTTGGAAGCGACCGTAGGTCGCGATCGCGATATTTTTTGTTATACCGTGCGCAGAAGCTTCCATTCATTACATAGGCATACAGAAGCAA
>NZ_JADILO010000039.1 GCF_015278125.1 Vibrio fluminensis | reverse complement strand
TCGTTACCATTTCCAGTTCGTATTGTTGCGGAGTCGGTTCTTGAAGCATATCGGAGTATCCATATTTCGATACCCCTATTAGATCAAAGGTCTAGCTCGAAAGCTAGACCTTTGTCAGCAGTCTGAAGCCAGCCCGAAAGGCTGGCTTTGACACAAATCTAAATCCAAATATACCCAAGTGACTTCAAGGTGCAGGACTCAGAGCATTGTCATTGATTTGAGTTCAAGGAAAGCGACGCAGCGAAATAGTGAACTATTTCCAAGTCGTTTGACGCCGAAATTGAGGCAATGACACGCTCCCGAAGGGCGAGCTGCCTTGGCTCGCATACTTCGTTAACGATTTTTGATTTAGAACCACTAGATCTTCAACTCGTTGCCTTGTCTGCAAGCCAAGGCATTCTCGCTGAGCCGAGCACCTTGAGGTTACTTGGGTATATAGTAAATTAGTGAATAAATGCAATGAAGCCTTGCAGTATTAATAGGTTAACAATGTCGATAAAGAACGCACCAACAATTGGCACCACCATAAACGCCTGTGGTGATGGGCCATGACGATTAACAATCGAACCCATGTTCATTACTGCGGTAGGCGTAGCGCCCAAACCAAAACCACAGTGTCCACTTGCCATTACCGCTGCATCGTAGTTTCTGCCCATCAATGTGAAGGTCACAAAGTAAGAGAACAGAGCTAAGATCACCGACTGAATCACCAAAATAATCAAGAATGGGATCGCTAGGTCGAAGATGTTCCAAAGCTTCAGGCTCATTAGCGCCATTGCCAAGAACAGTGACAATGATACCGTACCCAATACATCCACGGTTTCCAGATCCAGCTTGCGTACCTTACTCACCTCAAGAATGTTGGTGATCACCACACCGATAAACAGAGCATAGACAAAGTCTGGAATCATCAACCACTTGATACCTAGTGAACTCACGAAGCCTTCTAGATAGCCTGCGCCTGTTACACACAGCATGATCAAAGCCAAACCTTCAATCACTTTACGTGCCGTTACGCGGTCTTCTTCGTCTTCGTTGTAGTTCACCAATTCAGGGAACTCTTTGTGGCTTTGACTGGTACTGCCGTAAAATGAAACCAACTTGCGCTTTTCAATCAAACGCTGCGCCACCGGGCTACCAATAATACCACCGGCAATCAAACCAAAGGTCGCAGAAGCCATCGCAATTTCTAACACGTTATCTAGGCCATAGACATCTTGGAATGTTTGCGACCAAGCCGCGCCCGTCCCGTGACCACCCGAAAGTGTAATCGAACCAGCAATCAAGCCCATTAGCGGGTCTAAGCCCAGCAAGCTTGCCAGAGAGACACCCACGACGTTCTGGATCAGAATATAAATCGACGCAATTGCTAGAAACAGGAACACTTTCGCCCCGCCTTTTACTAGCTGGGTATAGTTAGCCGCAAGGCCAACAGTGGCGAAGAACATCAACATAAACGTGTTTTGCAAAGGCAAGTCAAACGTCAGTTCCACGCCACTAAAATGCATCATGGTGATCGCACAAGCGACAATCAAACCACCGACGATGGGTTCAGGAATATTGAATTTTTTTAAGATAGGCAATTTTGAATTGATAAATTGGCCTAAAAACAACACGCAGATCGCGACTAAAAATGACTCCTGTGGGCCAACAGATATTATCTGGCTCATAAATCCTCTTATTCTTTTTCTCATCAGCAGAGCTTCGAGCTCAAACTGTGAGTTGTATCTCTAATAATCAGGTTGCCTGTTAGCGAGTTACATTACCAGACTCAATCCTTATCTTATTCTCGCATATTGAGAATAAGATAAGGATTAATGGCATTTAGTTTTCATTTAATGAGAAAATGACTCTCAAACTTACTCTTGACAAATTAAACAAACACCTGATTTTACGTAAAAGAGATGAACTAAATTTGTTCATCTCGGTTATTTTTCGACTTAAATTCGGCAGAAAATCGCATGTTTATACGATTAAAATCGAGGGAAAATTAGCATTCTGAAACTGATTTACACAAAATAAAAAACCAAGCGCTTTCGCACTTGGTCTTTTAATTAGAGTTCTAATGTTTACAGAGAGCTATTGCTTACAGAGAACTAACGACGATTGTAACGGCCTCGAGAAGAACGCGCTTTAAATGCAGAAGCCGCTTTCGCTTGAGACAGTTGAATCGATTCAACCGTCAGTTCCATTGGCTCACGTGGCTTTAAACCATGAGGGAAAGTACGTGCGCGTGGTGGCAAGTTGTACTCATATTCAGAAGCTTTAGGCATACGCTTAAAACGGTATAGATAAAAATTCTCTACACGCTCTCGTGCCCATTCCGTCTTCTTCAAGTATTTCACGCTACTCGCAACGCTTGGCTTCGTATTGAAGCAGTTCATGCGCATTGCTGCATCAAGAATTTCCCAGCCATAGTGATCCACTAGCTGTTGGATCATGTCTTCAATTTTAAGACCGTGTAGCGGGTTATTCTTCTGTAGTTCAATTCTCAGTTCATCTGACATCATCTGTTCAGTCATGAAACTTTCCTTTCTTTTGAGTGGCTGAATAGTGTTTCAACCGCCCGAATTCAATTTGTCATGGTCGAAGTAAACTACGACCAAAGATATTAAGCTGCACTCATCACTTTTTTCTGATGATCCATGTACTCATCAAAAGTACCTTGGAAGCTTACTAATTGGTTGTCTCTTACATCAATAATAGATGTTGCAAGAGAAGATACGAACTCGCGGTCGTGGCTAACAAAGATCAGCGTACCTTGGTAGTTCTTCAACGCGCTATTGAGTGCTTCAATCGCTTCCATATCCATGTGGTTTGTTGGTTCATCCATGATCAGCACGTTGATATCTTGCATCATTAACTTACCAAACAATAAACGGTTTTTCTCACCACCTGAACAATTTTTCGCTTTCTTGTTCGCATCATCCGCGGTAAATAATAGACGACCTAAGATCGCACGAACCATCAGATCATTGTGCTTAACCGTGCGCCATTGTGAAATCCACTCAAAGATGGTTAGGTCGTTGTCAAAATCAGCCGTGCTATCTTGAGGGCAGTAACCCAGTGATGCATTTTCAGACCATTTAACGACACCCTGAGTTTGCTCTAGCTCACCAACAAGACAGCGCATCAGTGTAGTTTTACCGACACCGTTCTCGCCGATAATCGCCAAACGCGTACCCGCTTCTAGCAATAAGTTACCGCCAGAGAACAGAGTTTCACCATCAAAGCCATGACCAAGTTCTTGCAACTCTAACGCCAAACGGTGCAATTTTTTGCCTTCACCAAAATCAATCGATGGGCTGATACGGCTACTTGATTTCACTTCATCTAATTGAATTTTGTCCATACGCTTAGCACGTGAACTCGCCTGTTTTGCTTTAGAAGCATTAGCGCCAAATCGGTTTACAAAGTCTTGTAATTCACTAATTTCCGCCGCTTTTTTTGCGTTTGAAGCAAGTAGTTGCTCACGGCGCAGACCTGATGCTTCTAAGAAGTACTCATAGTTACCAGGGTAAATACGTAGCTCACCATAGTCGATATCTGCCATGTGCGTGCACACTGAGTTGAGGAAGTGGCGGTCATGCGAGATGATGATCATGGTGCATTTACGCTGATTAAGTTCTTCTGCCAACCAGTTGATGGTGTGAATATCCAAGTTGTTGGTTGGTTCATCAAGTAACAAGATATCAGGGTTAGCAAACAACGCTTGAGCCAGTAGCACACGCAGTTTCCAGCCTGGCGCAACCTGCTGCATCAAGCCGTAATGAAACTCTTCTTCAATACCTGCTTGTAGGAGGATATCGCCTGCGCGAGCTTCTGCGGTATAACCGTCCATTTCAGCAAACTCGCTTTCTAGCTCCGCGACTTTCATACCATCTTCTTCGCTCATTTCTGGCAGAGAGTAGATACGGTCACGCTCTTTCTTTACTTCCCACAGTTTGCGATCACCCATGATCACAGCATCAATTACACTGTACTGTTCAAACGCGAACTGGTCTTGGCTTAACACACCTAATTTTAGTCCAGGCGTAATCGAAACATTTCCTGAGCTTGGTGTTAGAGCACCGCTGAGGATTTTCATAAACGTTGACTTACCGCAGCCATTGGCACCAATTAGACCATAGCGGTTGCCATTACCGAATTTTGCCGAAATATTTTCAAATAGCGGCTCTGCACCAAACTGCATGGTGATATTGTTTGTACTAATCAAAACTGTATCCTCGAAGTAAAATTTCCTTTAACAACAAGCTCTTAATTCACTTTCGAGATACTGTTTGAAAAGGTCTATTTGAGTGGGTGCGCTATTCTATATTTAAAGGTGATGAAGATCACTAAAAAGCGGTAATATTCGCACATCCACCGCTGCTGCAATATCGTTCAATAACTACCGATTGGTTTGATCTACTCTTGCCTAAAAAGAAGGAACAAACCATGTTAAGCCAACTACTTGCCATGACGATGTTTGCCATTGTGGGCGCTGTCACGCCCGGCCCCGTCAACCTCATTGCCACCAGCACGGCTATAAACCAAGGTTTGCGTACTGCGCTTTTGTATGTTGCGGGAGCTTCGGTCGCTTATGCCTTGGTGGTTTTTCTGTGCGGTTTTTTAATGCACTCAATCGCTTTAGCATTACCAAAGCTTCAATTTATGATGCAGATTATCGGTAGTCTTTTCATCCTATACCTTGCCTACAAAATTTTTTCAGCTCCGCTCAGCAGCTTGCACACCCGTGAAAAGCCACTTGTCGGCTTTTGGAGTGGTGCCTTTACTCAACTGATCAACCCTAAAGCTTGGCTAGTCGCAATGTCAGGTATTAGCCTTTACGTCATAGGCACTAGTGATGAAGTGCAACTATTAGTGGTGTTTACCACCATTTCACTAGCAGCCTGTTTAACGGGTGTCGGCATCTGGGCCTTATTGGGGCGTGTTCTCACTCATCACTTACAGGATTCGACTAAACAGCTCGTTTTTAATAAAGTAATGGCTGGGCTACTTGCGGTTTCTGTCAGTATGATTTGGCTATAAACAAGTATTCGCACTTAGGCATAAGCTTCTCGGGAAGAGAACATTTAGATTAGTTAGGGATTATGAAAGCAGACAAAACCGTCACATTCAAACAAAGCACGTTGCTTCCTTGGATTGAACTACGTATTGCCGATCAAAGTAGCGCTTGCTATGAAGCCCACTCTCATGATGAGTTCTCATTTGGTATAATTGATAGTGGCAATGCTGAGTACCATAACCAAAGTCGTATCAATCAAATAACCCAAGGTGATGTTGTTACCATCAACCCATCAGATATCCATTCTTGCAACCCTGAGCAAGGGTTAGATCGCCGTTCGGCATGGTCCTATCGAATGCTGTTTGTTGATACGCTGGAAATGGCCAAATATCAACGAGAGGTGTTAGCTACTCAGGCTTTTGACTACACACCCTTTAGCGCTGACTTTGAGCGCTCTACTCGATTTTCCCACCAATTTGGCAAACTGTTTTCATCCCTTCAGCAAGAAGATAGCCCACTAGAAGCGCAAACCCAGTTTCTACAATTTGTTGCGCTTTGTTTTGAACAGCCAGCAAGTCGCAACAAGGCAGCGATAAAGCCTAACCTCAAACTGGCGCGTGAAATGCTACTCGATGATGTCACCGGTGAGCACCAACTGGATTTGTTGGCTCAACAAGTTGGGCTCAGCCGCTACCAATTAGTGCGTGCATTTAAACAGCAATATGGTTTGCCGCCACACGCTTATTTGATGAACGAGAAAATCAAACGCGCCAAGCATATGCTCAAGCGAGGTGATACAATTTCAGATGTAGCACTTGACCTTGGATTTTCCGATCAAGCGCATTTTCAACGCCACTTTAAGCGCAAGCTTTCCGTGACGCCAAAATTCTATCAATCTCACTTTATTGATTAAGCCCAAAATGAACTAGCAAAGCTCACTTGAAGTGCGCCAACTTGCCTCCTCTGACAACGCTGGCTTCGTCGAAGTCCACTTGTCTATCACTAATGAAGCAATCAAGTCCCCCTCCACATTCACTGCGGTACGGAAAGTATCTAGTGGTCGCTCGATGATCAGTAAAATAGCGATTGCTTCAAGTGGAATACCCGCCGCAAGTAACACCATCTGCATACCAGACATCGAACCCGAAGGCATTCCCGGAGCACCAATAGAAGAGACCATCGCCATGATAAAAATCATCACTAAGCCAGAAGTCGTGAGATCGACACCAAACAACTGAGCAAGAAATATTGCCGCAACGCCTTCAAACAGGGCCGTACCATCCATATTCATCACCGCGCCAAGCGGTAAAACCATACTACTGGTACTTTGCGAAACACCGAGTTCATTCTCAGCGGTTTGCATCGATAATGGCAGTGTTGCTGAACTCGAAGAGGTAGCAAACGCCATCGCCATTGGTGCTGATAACGCTTTGAACAAACGACGCATGCTAATGCCTGTCGCAAGCTTAGCAATACTTGGCAGCACGACTGCACCATGAATCAGGGTAAGCCCAAAAACCAACAGCGCAAACATCAAAAGTTGTCTGAATAAGTTGTCATTGCCTGCTAGCGAGAACTCAAACACAATCGAGAACACCGCTAACGGAGCTAAACGAATAATCGCACTGACCGCCTTGTTCACCCCGCTATTTAGCCCCGACAGAACCTCAAATAGAGGATGCTTTTCTGGCAAAGCTGACAGCAATGCCACCCCAAGCATGATAGAAAACACTACGATGGCAAGCAGGTTGCCTTGTGCCAACGCCGCCACTGGGTTGACTAACGCCATTTCCAATAACTTACTGGCGATCGCGCCACCACCGGTTGCGTCAGAGCTGATCAATTTAACCCCTTCCGCCACTTCTACCGGCGCAGATAAAGGCTGCCATGCAGGCATCATTAAAGCGGCGCCTAAACCTAAGCTAATCGCTAACACACTGGTGAAGCTGTAGAAGGTGATGGTGGTATAGCCAATTTTCTTCAGTCGCATAGTGGAACCAATGCTGGTTATCCCTTGCAATAGTGACAACATCACCACAATGCCCACCACCATTTTCAGCAGACCGAGATAGAGGGTTTTACCCAAGGTGATGAACTGAAACCAAGCTTGGTCGGCAACAACCGTTCCATTGGCAACTAAGCTCGATGCAGCCCAAGCAGTCAGCGCTGCAAATACCAACTGAAGAGGCAATGACGTACGTAATTTATTCCACATATTTGGCTTCCAAAATAGTGTTGTTTAATTCTTACCAATAAAAAGCAGAAAATAGAAAGCAGAGAAGTGCATCAGCACTTCTCTTTGCTGTGATAAAACCAGAGTCGACAATAACTATGAGATATTGTGTTTATAGAATGGATTGAGCGATCCTTTCACACGCTTAAGTAGCACTAACGCCGTCACTCGCCCCCAACCAAACAGAATTCGTTGGTGTAGCCTAAAGATGGTGTCGTAGAGGTTACGTACCAAGCGACCGCGAAGAATCAGCTTGTCATTAAGCAGCGTACCGACGGCATAGTCATGACCAACCGCAATCACCATACCCCCATCATGAAACACAAATGGCTTCATCGCTTTGTCTTTCAATAGGCGCTTAAGCTGTGTTGCAAGATGCCCTGCTGCTTGATTGGCTGCTTGTGCGCGTGGTGGAACAAAACTGCCATCCGCTTGTGGGCACTCTGCGCTGTCACCAATAACAAATACGGCATCATCAATCGTTGTACGTAAAGTCGCATCAACTTTTAACTGATTAAGACGATTGGTTTCTAAACCATCAAGCTGACTTAGCCAAGGTGCACATTTTATTCCGGCAGCCCACAATTGCAGATCTGCACCGATAACTTCACCATCCGCTGTCACCAACTGACCTTGCTCAGCACGGTTAATACGTACATTAGTACGTACATTAACACCAAGCTTAGTTAGCGCTTTAAACACCTTCTCAGACATGCACTCAGGGCCAGCAGGTAATACGCGTTCAGCGGCTTCAATCAGAGTGATATTCAGTTTGTTGCTTTGGCGATAGCGCTCTACTTTGGCACTCACCTTGGCAAGTTCTGCGGCTAACTCAACGCCAGTCGCACCAGCGCCAACAATCGATATGTTTTGCTCACCATTTCGTTTAAGTAGCGGGTTAATCTGTTCCCAAGCCTGTTTTGCTTCTAATGCTGAATCTAAAAACAAGCAATGCTCGCTTACGCCTTGGGTTTTAAAATCATTACTCACCGCACCCACTGCGATAACCAGATAATCGTAGTTTAGGTTAGAGATCTCACCATCGGCATTACGAATTTGAATAATTTTCTCTTGACGGTTTAATGACGTCATCGCCGCTTGCACATACTCATATTGGTTGCAATACGAATGCTGCAAGTAGCTTACGGCATCAAGTTCATCGTCAAACGTACCCGCCGCAATTTCATGTAAACGCGGTTTCCAGTAATGGTGACTAGCAGGTTCAACCAATACCACTTGGTGCTGGTTACGACGCGCAAAACTCTTTCCAAGACGGGTCACTAACTCAAGACCTGCCGCACCGCCTCCTACAACAACGATTTTTGACATCCCACTCTCCCCCATTCTGTATCTAAGGATAAAACGTCAAGCGCTGACGGCTCTTAAAACATCTTCTCAAGATGGCGTCAGCACAAATTTGAATGGGGGCATTATATTGATGACACACAAAATGATAATCAGTGTAAATTACAAATGACTATTACGTATTTGTAATAATATGCAGGCGTCAAATTTGGTTAATTCTCAGACATGGAGAATTACTGCTGCACCCAAAGGATTTTAGTTGCCTATTGCCTTCTAAATCGCCAAAGTAGCGACAGATCTATCAATGATGCATTTTCAATCATGTTTAATAAATATAACCATCTGATGTCCGAACAATCCAAAGGGGTGTCGGCATCTATTTTATGTTCGCTGCTGTTCGCCTTAATCCCGGCATACGTTCAACTGCAACCCGATATGGCACCGAGTTTAATTGCTGGCGGTGACAGTCATTGGTTGGCGGTACAACGTATCTTCTGGAGTACCTTGCTGTTTGGTGTGCTGCTTTTGGTCACCAAGCGCTTGCCTTTGCTTATTGAAGCGTTAAAAGAACGCAAACTGTGGGGCAGATACCTTATCTCAGCCATTTTGGTCGCACCGCAATATTGGCTGTTTGTGTGGGCACCCGCTAACGGCGAGACGTTAAACCTTGCACTGGGTTACTTCACTTTGCCGATAGTAATGGTGTTGGTAGGTCGCTTCGTCTATCACGAAAGCCTGACTCGATTGCAGAAAGTCGCTTGTCTGTTTGCACTGTTGGGTACCATTTGGGCTTACGTGCTCTCTTCTGGCGTATCTTGGGTGGTTCTGGTTGTAGCGCTGGGTTACCCGCTCTACTTTATCAACCGCAAATCGATTCCGCTGGCAGCCGATGTTGGTTTGGCTGTCGACCATATTATCCTGTTGCCATTTGCTATCGCGGGTATGTTCTTCCTCTACCCAGCCGAGTACTTCTTGCATTTGCCAGTAAGTACTTACTTCTACTATGTCGGTTTGGCGATTGTGGCGGTAACACCAATGCTTCTGTATTTGTACGCTTATTCAAAACTCACCGTGTCACTCTTTGGTCTGCTGGGGTATGTTGAGCCGACGTTTATCTTTATCGTTGGTTTACTGATTGGTGACACCATTGCGCTAAACGAAATGCCGACTTACCTGTTTATTATTTTCGCGCTGGTTGCTCTGGTTGCTGATGGTTATAAACGTATGAGAAGTAGCCGCGCGCTGAGCCGATAATCTCCACGCCAATGAGTAACGACTTAACGTTCTCACTCCCCTCACCTACGGTTACTCCAAACCAAAGTGAGGGGATATTCTCCAACTGATCTGCCTACGATTCTGCCAACTCCCCAACCGCTCATGTACACCAATGAATGCCCCGCCCTAACGACCTCGCTCGACAAATGTTAAATCGATCACACATGGAATAATTTACATTACGCTATACGATTTGATCGAAATCATGTTTGATTTCAAAGGGTAGATTTTTACCACTTTAGGGTAAAAAACTACCTTTTGACCATTTGCCGAATACTGAATATTAGCGCTGAAATTTAAGTAGGACGTTATTCATGATCAGCAGTAAATGGCTTGAACTTTACCAATACCTCAATAGCCACATCGCTTCCCTTCCATCAATCGAAACCATTGAGCCAAAGCTCAACGACCGTTTGATGTTTCTCTCTGCTCAATTTGCCAAAGCGGATGAAAAACCTGATCACAACAAAACCGATTGGCTCGAGCATGAAAGCTTTACGCTGGTACTCAGTGAGCAGTTAGAAAACCTTGAGCTTGCTAAGCCTCAAGTGCAGTTTCTGTTTGAAACCCTTATGGCAGCGCAGATGTGCCAACTCGCGATGGTCGTGACCAACCAATTTAAGTCGCAGCTGACTGAAGATGATTTTAAAACCAAGTGTGGTTTGGTCTATCAGCAGCTTGGTGACTATGAGATGGCAAAGTCGATGCTTGAAGAAGCGATTGCCATTAACGCTCACAACCCAATGCTTTACTGCCACCTTGGCTTTAACCACCTTTTCACTGGCGAAAGTGACATCGCGGTTGAACACTTTAAACAAGCCATAGAGATCGACCCTAAGTTTGTCGGCGGTTACCAAAACCTTGCCGGTCTTTACTATCAAGAAAGCAATTTTGAACTGGCAGCCGAATACGCAGAGCAAGCTTTTGCCTGTGATAAATCGTTAGTCTCCACCTACATTACGGCTGTCAGTTCATACCTCGCATTGGGCAACAAAGAAAAAGCCGAGCAGTGGATTAACGCTGCTTTTGAACACCAAGTGTCATCGATTGAACTGGTGCGTTTAGCGGGCATTTCTGCCCACCAGAACGGTCGCTTAGAAGAAGCCCTTGAAGCGCTAAACCACTACCTCACGATTAACCCATCGAGCTATGACGTCGTCAGCATTCGTGCCCGCGTTAAAGCAGAGCTTGGGCGCTATGGTGAGCTTGAAGATGACATCAAACAGCTACTGATTTTTGAACCTCACGACGAGTGGTGCCTAGAGCAATTGTTCCTGTGTTATTTCCATGCAGAGCAATGGGCTGATGCACAGCTTGTGATGGTTGACCTTAACCGCTTGGCCGGTCACTACAAAATTACCTACCGCGAGCAGCTCAACACTATCAACAAAAATCTGAGCCTCGATGTAGTCGAAATTAAATAAAAATAAATCTGGGAGTTAATGTGAAAGATCAAGTTGAATCAGGCGTAGCCGATACGTCTCGGCGCGATTTTCTCAAGTTAGGTGGCGTTGCAGCAGCAACTGCGACCATAGGTGCCGCGGCAGGTGCTGGCTTTGTACTCGGTCGCGATCCTGACGCAAACGTGGGTTGGGGCAGAACCGAATCAGGTCACGACATGTACTTCAACCGCGAACCGTTTCGCGTTGATGTAGCTCCGACTATGGAAGTGGCTGGCGAGCTTATTCGCCCAGAGTGGAGTGATTTCTTGTTCCACCGCACTCGCGTACTTGGCGCTGAAATGAAAAAAGGTTGGATTCCAACCAAAGACTGGCGCGATATTCCTAACGAACGTGTACGTGAATACTACTCACGTTACCCTGAGCGTTGGGACGACATGTACCAATCGTTTGAAGAGAAAGCGGAACACTCACAAAACTTTGAGCGTCACCGTTCACGCTTCGCGATTGGCTGGGCATACTCAGCAGCTTACATGCGCGGTGTGTACAGTGACTTCCCACCAAAACCACAAGGTCACCCAGACGAAGTGGACTTCCAGTGGGTTAAACGCACTAAGCAAGAATTTAAATCTCCAAAACACGCTTCTGAACTGATCAAGAAAATGGCGTTTAAATTCGGCATGAGTATCGTAGGTATCACTAAGCTTGATCCGAACTTCGTGTTTAAGAACACCATGCGTGGCATGCCAGATTGGGATGAAAGCATTCCGAAACACTGGAAGAACGTGATCATCTTCGGTACGCCGATGAACTGGGACCCAATGTACGCCGCAATCGGCTACTCAACCTCATACGATGGCTACTTCCGTGCTAAAAACGCGGCAGGTCTAATGGCTGCCTTCCTTGGTGAGCTTGGCTATGCGGCTCGTCCACAATGGCCAGGTTCAGACTATGAAATCGTTGTACCGCCATTGGCAATCCAAGCCGGTATGGGTGAAGCGGCGCGTAACGGTATTTTGCTTACGCCTGAGCTTGGTCCAAACATTCGTTTGGCTGCGGTGATCACTGAGCTTGATCTGGAAGCGGATAAACCGATCGACACCAAGGTTAAGCACTTCTGTGAAGAATGTAAGATCTGTGCCGACTCTTGCCCAAGTGGCTCAATCAGTAAAGCCGATAAGCCAGATGATATCGTGCGCGGTTACCGCAAGTTTGCCTTTAACCAAGACAGCTGCTGGACCATGTGGCGTCAAGGTCCAACTGAAACGGCGATGGGTTGTCGTGTTTGTATTGCGGTGTGTCCTTACACGCGTAAAAACAACTGGATCCACGCACTGGTGAAAGAAACCGACCCGCGCGATCCAACCGGCATGACGCGTAAAACACTGCTCGCGATGCAGCATAACTTCTTCTACTACCCAGAAGCAGAAGCCTACCACGGCGACTGGAATGGCGGTCGCTTTGCTGGCTACCACCAACCGCCAGAGTGGATGCGCAGTGAGAACTACCTCGCGGTAGAAAAAACTTGGGAATACGACGGTAACTGGGAGGGATTCTAATGTTTCCACAATCGACTGTACTCGACCCGCTATTTTGGATGGCATTTGGCGCGCTGCAAGTGCTGGTGTTTGCCGGTGCAAACCAATGGGCTAAACAGTTCCAACTTGGTATGAACTGGTGGAAATGGGCATTGGTTGGCGGTTGGTGGGCATCACTGGTGCTCACCGTTGCTGGCGCCTTTACCCTACTGGGTGAAAACGAAGGTATGGCAGGCTGGTACTTCCTCGGCTTCGTTGGCACAGGCTTAATCATTGGTGGTGCTATCTTGCTACGAGTGCTTATCGCACTTAAGCCAAAGACAGCAAACTAATCGGTGTTTTAGAATAAGTTAAGGAGCAAGCCACAAGGTCAGTATTCACTTGTGGCTTGTTAGTTTTATGGCTGAACGAAAACAAAAGACAAATCGAAATAAAAACCTAGAGAAGATCGCCAGCATCGCTTCAATTTTGCTGTTGATTTTGGCTTGGTATTTGGGCGGTCTACGCACCAACAACTCACAAGCGCAGTTCTTCCAACACATTTCCACTACTGGCAATGAGCTGGTCGAAGTCTCACCAAACTTGTACCAACTTGTTGGTGCTGATGGCGACAAAGCACAAGCTAAATGGGTCAGCTTTGGCTCAGGCGTGGGTTACGGCGGCGAACTGACCGTTGGCGCTGTGTTTACTCCATCAGGTGAAGTGGAAACGATCTCGCTGCTTTCATCCAAAGAGACCTCGTCATACTTTGATAAAGTAGTAGAAGAAAAACTGCCGGAGAACCTGTTAGATCAGCGCGTGAAAACGTCACTGCATGTCGATGCGGTAACGGGCGCAACGCTCACCTCAGAGGCATATATTACTGCCGTAGACCAAGCTGCCGATCCAGTGCGCGAGGCGCTGTATGGCTATCGCCTATCAGAGCAAGCTTCCGTATGGAGTTACTTCAAATGGCTAGACGCAGCGGCGTTGGTGTTCTTTGCTTTAGCGGTTTGGGTTAACCGTACCCGCTCTGAACACAAAGTGAAGTTCAATATCGCTCTTCTTTGTGGTTCAACCATCTTATTTGGCTTCCACTCTGCTTCGCTTTACTCGGCTTCGATCATGGGCGGCGCGATTTATGGCTCATGGATTTCTGGTGTGGCTAACTACACGCCGTTTATCTTGCTGGCTCTGAGTATCGGCTACATTTTTTACTACAACCGCAATATCTACTGCGAAAGCTTATGTCCATTCGGTGCGGTACAAAAATGTTTAGCCAAAGTGGGTAACGCCAAATCCTCGCCTATTCGTAACGAGCTGTTTATCTGGTTCCCGCGCGTCTTACTGTTAGTCACGCTTTGCCTTGGCGCGTACTTCCGCAGCCCAGCCGCGTTTGTCTATGAACCGTTTGGTATTGCCTTTGGCATGATTGGTGGCATGTACCTATTTGTGCTGACGGTGATGATCATCTTAACCTCGCTAGTAGTGCGTCGCCCTTGGTGTCAGAGCCTTTGTCCAGTTAATGCCATGACAGACTTCTTGGTGTTTAACAAAAACTGGCTCAAGCAGTCTCGTGCGAAAAAGAGCAAAGCCCGTCGCCCGATGAAACAGGATAAGGAGTAACCCATGAGAAAACACATCTCTCTTGCTTTCTACTGTTTAGCCTCGGTGGTGATTGTGCTGCAGCTTGCCACCAGCTTTGTTAGCCTAACCAGCGAACAAAGCCAGCAACAATTACTGCATAGTGTGACCAAGCCAGTAGAAAAACCAGTGGTTGTAGTAGAAAGTAAGCCACAAGTTGACTTTAAGCAGATGGCGCAAGATATGGAAAGCGAACAGTACTAACCATATCGCCTCATCAATAACTAGAAGAATAAAATCAGGAGCTTAGTGTTACCGTTAGCACTAAGCTCCTTAGTGCTATCTATGAGTTGTAAAAGTATTCCCCTTGAGCGCATGCGCTCTGAATCCGGATTAACCAATCCCTACATTTACCGCATTTCTGAGCTTTACCAAGCGCGCAGTTTGGAAGATGTTTCATGCCATCATCGGCTTAACTTCAGCGCTTTAATTTACATAACTGAAGGTGAAGGTCAGCACTATATTGATCACCAGTTGCATCGCATCAAAGCGGGCACGCTGATTTCATTGGGTAAAAACCAGATCCACGCCTTTGCCAAAACCCGCACTGTCGACGGTTTTGTGGTGCCGTTTAACTGCACCTTTCTTGCTGAGCACAAGCAAGACCCTTACTTTGATTCGATTATCGCCGCACTCGTGCACGTAAACTGCACCCACGATATTGGCGAAGATATTGATGCCCTCTTTCGCGTGATGGTCAGTGAGTTTTACTCTGACTCTGAGTTTCGCGCTGAGATCATTCGCAATCTGCTGCGCACCATCTTGCTCAAATCGATTGTGCCGCTTTACAAGCAAAACGCCCAGCAAATGCAAAACCTTGGCGCCAGCGATTTTTACCGCCTAAAGAACTACATTGATGAGCACTTTAGCCAGCGCCCATCCGTCGCCGAAATGGCGCTGGTGCTAGGTAAAAGCGTTAAACAGTTAGATAAGCTTGCTAAAGATAATGCCGGCATTAGCGTTAAAGAATTACTCGATGAGCGCGTTTTGATTGAAGCCAAGCGCCAACTGGCATTTAGCCAATACGCGATTGCAGATATCGCCGCTGATCTTGGTTTCAACGAAGCGACCAATATGACGAAGTTTTTTAAGCGTCATACCGGGGTAAGCCCGAAGGATTTTAGGCAGTTATGTCGGATGGGGTTGAGGAATCAATAGCGGATGCGGGATGCGGGATGCGGGATGCGGGATGCGGGATGCGGGAATCATTTTTGCTATGGGCGCTCGCTTCAAGTCTGGTATTGTCATTGTTGAACCGTAGAACTTAAAATTTGTCATCCTCGCGAAAGTGAGGATCTCGCTTTTTAATTTTCTGACCTTGATATTGCGGTATGTCCCGCTTAAAAGCCTGTCGCTCTCTTTACCCTTACTGTAAGCGGTCCAGTTACTCTTTGTCTTACCAAAGAGTAACCAGAAAGGCGCTTTTGAAATGCACGCGCTGCCCGGCCGGTTTTAGGCGTTCCCGACGCCGAAAACCTAAAAATGCTGTCCTGCATTTTTGCCTAGAGTTATAGTTATCTTTAACCAATTGAAAACATCTGGGCGAAGAATATTTAAACTCAGTTCTGCCCCGAAGCGACTTAGAGTAGATACTCACTTACAATTTGTACACGTGCGTTTGACCTACAGTAAGTTATCCGAATTTCGCTCATCTAGAAATAATGCACCTCTTAGCATTCTAATTCCCATGCGTTGTTACTAAGTTATTGATTATGAATTGAACCAGTAAGTGAAACACGCCATTATGTGAGGGTTAAAAGCGGCTGTTAGCCGTCTAATCAGCGTTATGATCCATGGGGATAAATGATGAAAGTAGACAAAGAATATTTGAAACAATTGTTAGAAGCCTTTGAAAGCGCTGAAAGGCCAACGACTAATATTCAAGAGCTTGAAGCGAAAGGCTTCCGCTATGATGACGATAAGTTTGTATTTCATACAGATATATTGGTTGATAAAGGGTACATCGAATCATTTGCTCTAAACACTAGAGGTGTAGGATATACGTTGATGGGTAATGGTCAAAGAGGTTGGTCGGTTGTCCCAATTCGTTTAACTGCATTTGGACATGACTTCATCGAATCGTTAAACGAACCAAATGTTTGGGCTGAGATTCAAGCCAATTTTAAAGAATCGAGCTTAGAGACGATCTCATCCGTAGCAAAAGATCTAGCTAAAGGTTATGCAAAACAAAAGGTTAAAGCACTACTCGAGGCTGCTGGCTCATAACAAACAATTTATGAGTGGTTCCCCACGCTTATCATCTTGGTTTGGGTCAAGTGCAGTGTTTACGGCGTTCAATTTTAGTGTCGTGGTAGAGTGAGTCACACCTTAATTTGGCGTTATACAAAAATGAGGTAAACGTGGAGCCTAAAGAAGTAAGAACCATTAAGCGATTGTTAATTAAAGAACTTCCATTTTATCCAAATGATAAGGCTACCTTGGAACTCCTTCAAGAAATGTCAATTAACGACGTTATTTTCCATTATCTTCACTGGCAGAGTAGGCATATTCCGTCACGAAGTCGTAAAGTGATACTTGCTCCGGAGCTTACGTCTGATCGACGTTGGAAAGCTCACAAGCAACAGATTGAGGATCTGCTTGGCTTGGTTCGTTCAGGGGCTTCGGTAACCCCTTTCCTGTCGGAAAGAGCACACAATAACGGTTATACTCCGTTTAAAGATACCAATAGTAAAGACAAAGATCTCATACTCAATAGTAAGGGCTTCCACCATTTGCATTTAAGTATGGACGACGCAGACTCAGGTCTTGCTAAAAGAACTGATGTAGTGCTCTTTGCATTCGTAACTCGTTCAGAGTTTTATGCTATAGCTTTATTTGATCATGGTATTTTTGATAATTTGAATCATAAAACCAGTGAGCACAATAGATTAGAGCAATTAGCTGGTAAGTATTATTGTGCACCTAAAACCTTTAGAACAGTATCTGGTCACGGGGTGTACTTGAGACATCTATCCGACATATATGCTCAATGCATACTTGAATATACTCCTAAGATAAACGAACGTGTGTATGTAAATCGCTTATATTCAGATGGAAGTTTAGCTCTTCCTAATAAGTTCAAACTAGAGTGGCGAATTGTAGGCTTAGATTTGGAGTTGCTAGATAAGAAAACTGGTAAAAGGTTTCTTTTTCGTCAAGGCCCAATGTGAATTGGTATAAAAAACATTTAAGGTTTCAAAATACTTTTTTTAATCTGATCGAAACGGATTAGATAAATAAACCTAAAACGTTTATGTCCTAAAACGCTTTAGCCAAAATAAACACTACCATAGGCAAAAATGCAGGACAGCATTTTTAGGTTTTCGGCGTCGGGAACGCCTAAAACCGGCCGGACAACATCTGCGAACAAAAAGCGCCTTTCTGATTACTCTTTGGCAAGACAAAGAGTAATTGGACCGCTTGCATCAAGCTCAAAAGGATCACTCCAGTTTTAAGCGGGACATACCCACCGACTCACTCAACAACCCACTGAATTTAAACAAAAAAAGAGATTCCCACCTACACGAAAATGACAAAATTTGAGTTTATCGTTCAGAAGCGTTTAAGTAGCAAAACCGTGGTAAAACAAAGAGTAATGGACCACTTTTTCTAATCTGAACGCCTATTACCACTAACGTTACAACACTCAACGATTAACTCTTTCAGCCACACATGGCTAGGATCGCTATTAAAGTACTTGTGCCAAAATAGAAACAATGCCCCAGGTTCTAGGCTTATTGGTATGGGCTTAGCCACTAAAACACCCTCTTCGATGATTTTTTTTACTGCACTGTATGGATAACACATTAGGAGATCGCTTTTTTGACATACCGTAATTGCGCTTCCCAAATCTGGCACATTTAGAGCGACATCAAGCTGTATTTCTTTATTGTTGAGAAGGTCAAACAAAAGCCAACTTCCTACGCCACCGGTCACCACGTGTATATGACGAAATTGCAGAAACGTTGACAGTTCCCAGTCGAGCTTGGACGCTGGATGATCCGGACGCATAAGGCAGACAGCATAGTCTCTCATCACCTCTACGCATTCTAGTTCTTTAGGAAGATGATGAACTTGAAGCTTTGCTCTTTGATCAAATTCGACCATACCGATACCAAAATCGATATCGCGCTTCAACAAACGATCGAACGTCCCCTCATTCCATGTCTTTGTTTTTAAATCAACCTTTGGCGCTTGTGTTAATGCCTCAATTGCTATGTTTGGATAAATTGAGTTATATGCCGTTTCAACTAACTCTAATTGAAATGAGCGGGTACTTTCAAAAGGCGTAAACTCCTTTTCCAAATTCAACATTTCTACTTGAACGAGAATTTTTTGTATCTGCGGGGCAATGAATAGTGCTTTCGGCGTTGGCAACAAACCACTGGCTGACCGTTCGAAAAGAGGATCATCAAACCACGTTCTAAGCCGAGTTAGCTGTTTGCTAACGGCAGATTGCGATAGATATAACCGCTGCGCTGCGCGGCTGACACTTTTCTCTTCCATTAGAATTTGAAAGCATAGCAATAAATTCATGTCACATTTTAGGAGGGCATCAACGTTAACCACTATTATTCCTTTGATTCATGATTATTCGGAAATATCGTCAATTCAAATCATACAACAATTTAGATAGATTAGCCTTCGAATCCATTAGCGAGATCGAGAGATATGAACTATTTAACTCTTCCAAAAATTGATCTTCATTGCCATTTAGATGGTAGCGTTAGGCCAGAAACCGTTTTTGAACTCGCAGTCAAACAAGGTTTAGCAAAGCCCGAGGATAAAGACACTATCATAAGTTCTTTATCCGCCCCTGATGACTGTCAGAACCTTGATGAATACATTAATTGCTTCGATTTACCGATAAAGATTATGCAAACTAAAGAGACTTTAGAGCGCATTTCTTTCGAGTTATTCGAAGATGCAGCAAATGAAAATGTAAAGTATCTAGAGGTAAGATTTGGCCCATTACTGCATCAAAATTTGGGGTTAAGTATTTCTGATATCATTGAAAGTGTCGTCAACGGGATGAAAAGAGCCGAGGCAATG
This sequence comes from Vibrio fluminensis, assembly GCF_015278125.1. Lineage (GTDB taxonomy): Bacteria > Pseudomonadota > Gammaproteobacteria > Enterobacterales > Vibrionaceae > Vibrio > Vibrio fluminensis. The sequence goes on along the minus strand of NZ_JADILO010000039.1, from coordinate 12,530 downwards.
TACGATATCCATGGCAACTACATTTTGTCTGTGCTTAGAGGTATGCCCCAAGATCAAATTGAAGCAGTCATTGATGCAGGCGCTCCTTGGTTAAATAACGGTGTCATTGCTTTCGATATTGCCGGTAGTGAGAAACCAAATTTCTGCGCTGATTTTCCTCAGTTTACTCAGTACGCCGTGAATAAAGGCTATAGGCTGACTGTTCATGCAGGCGAGCAGTGGTGTGGCCAGAATGTTTATGATGCCGTTACTACTCTTGATGCCGAGCGCATTGGACATGGCGTTCATATGAAAGATCATAGCCAGGCGTACTCTGTTGTAAAAGATAAAGCGATTGCTTTAGAAATCTGTCCAACGAGCAATGTAGACACAAAATGTGTCGAGGCATTCGCTGAACACCCTATTGGTGAATTTTATAGAGATGGGGTTGTGGTTACGATCAACACAGATAATAGAACTGTATCCAAAACCACTATGACTGATGAGGTCAGAAAGGTCGTCGAAGCCTTCAAGTTAACAAAAGAAGACTACCAACAGATATACACCAATAGTGTAAATAACTCTTTTGCTTCAGAACAGGTAAAGCAGTACTTACTAGAACTCAAGAATCAGTTCACTTTGTCATAAAACGGTCTTAAAGCTAGGTATACTTTGTCAATGTATACCTAGTGACCTAATTGAACTGTGTATGAATTTTCATCCTAAGGCACAGCACTTTCACGAAGTACTATCGATGAAAGCTCAGAACCGAAGTCCATTTACTGAACATTGCAGATCATTTACGTTGCTTTACAGTACTTAACCTAATATATCCAACAACTAATAAAGTCGCTCAACATATTGATCTGTCGAGACTAAATACTACACTTAAGCTTCATACTTACTACCGGACTTTAATTGATGATTACTACAAACAATCAAGTATTCGCTATTTCCTCTATTGCCCTTTTGTTGGCAGGTTGCTCTCCATCCTCAGAGTTGACTGCAAGCGGAAGCACTAGCGACTATAAAGGTTCGGCAAGCATTACCCAAGGTGTTGCAAAAACAGTAGAAGCGAACCTTTTTGAATGTGCGAATGGGCGAAGCCGTGTTGCTGGTATCGGAGAAATTACTGATGCTGACGGTAAAGTATGGACAGTTCCAGCTCAAAACCATTTCACCACTGCCCCCAAAGCCGCCGATCTTTTTGAAGAGTGCGCCAACATAACGCCAGAAAGTATCGCCGATGTTGATGAGGACTCAGTCCCTGTGGCTGTTATTGATTCTGATGGTGAAGAAATCACGGGTTACATCTTCGCTGACAACTATTTCGAGTTATACATTAATGGTCAGCTCGTTGCTGTAGACACCGTACCTTTCACACCGTTTAACTCTAGTATCGTCAAGTTCAAAGTAAGTAAACCATACACTATTGCTGTAAAAGTCATTGATTGGGAAGAAAACCTAAGTTTAGGTACAGAAGATAACCGTGGCAAGGCATTCCATCCGGGTGATGGTGGCTTTATCGCAAGCTTTAGTGATGGCACTGTAACGGGGGCCGATTGGCAAGCACAAACATTCTACACTGCGCCAATCTATGGTCTTAGCTGCCTAAGTGAAGTGGATGGCAAAAACCTCGAAAAACTACGCTTATCGGAGAACTGTACAACAGAAGGCACTGATAACGGCTCAAATGCTTATGCCGCTCACTGGGAAACACCAAGTAACTGGATGGCAAAAGACTTCGATGCAGTTTCATGGCCTAAAGCGACCGAGTATTCAGAAGATGACATTGGTGTAAATAATAAAAAATCTTATATGAACTTTATCGAAAAGTTCAGTGGTGCTGGAGCAAGCTTTATCTGGTCAACAAATGTTGTTTTGGATAATGAAGTACTACTGAGATACGAAGTGAAATAGCTTTAACTTCTAAACTAAAGAAGCAGTTATCTATCAGCTGAACAGGCATAGGGGAGTTTAAAATGTCTTCTTCCTAGAAATGCTCTCGATAAACCAAAGATAGCCATCTTTCCTAGGCAAAAATGCGGGACTGCATTTTTAGGTTTTCGGCGTCGGGAACGCCTAAAACCAACCGGAAGGCAGAGACTAACCCATTTTCTTTGTGCCTATATCGTCATGACTTGAACGACTTACAAACAAGGTATTTTAGACGCTCTGATAGTGATTAACGTTGGATGTTTTTCTAAGTTTCTTAACGATTGTTCAGCTATTCCTTCCTTTGGTAACGTCGCTCTAAATAAATCCGCACGAAGAAAATTAGCACCATTAATCTTTGCATTGGATATGTCAGTGTTGCGTAAATCCGCGTCTCTAAAGCTAGCATTTTCAAGGATTGCATCATTGAAAAGAGTAAAGGTAGCATCTGCTTCGTCGAGATTTGCATCAGTTAAGTTCGCGTAACTAAAATCTGAATAGGCGATATTCGCACACCTCAGATCAGCCCCTTTAAGATCACAACCACTTAAATTCATATGGCTTAAATTTGCTCGCTCACCGCCAATTTTATGTAGCCACATTTTATGACGTGCTAGGGATTCTTTTAATACTGAACAACTGATTTTGCTAAGTTTCATTATTTGCCCAAAAGATTTTGCCACTCTTCGCTGTCCGGACCGACAACACATTCACCATCAATTCTTAAAGATAGGCGTAAACGACATCGTCTAGCAACTTCTTGAAATTCGCTATCAGGCAAGCTCCTCACCGATTCAACCAAATATTGGCAATGTGTTTGAGCTTGGGTCTTTAACGTATAAAACACCCATTTGCCTTGTTTTTGATGATTAAGTAAACCAGCTCGATATAGCATCTTGAGGTTTCGAGATACGTTATAGTGAGTATCACCGATAATATCCATAGCTTCGGCTACAGCGATACAATCATCAATATGTAAAAATAACCAAAATAGTCTTAGGCGGTTTTGGTCCGATAACGCTTTTAGTGCATTGATGTATTGCTCATCGATCATCTTGCTACCTTTAAAGAATGACGCCACTCATCGAGTGGCGTTAAGTATTTATATTACATACTGGAAGATTGTTCCGCCGATTATAGCAGCTAACAATACGATACCAACAAACGCAATCACCGCTTTTTTCTTAAGAACCGCTGAAACCAGTGCGATTTCAGGCAGGCTTGCACCCGTGCCACCAATAATGATGGCTAATGCTGCGCCCATACCCATCCCTTTTGCAATCAATACATTTAAAAGAGGGATCGCCATTTCAATTCGCAGGTATAAAGGTATCCCTATAATTGATGCTACAACAATCGATAAGAAACTATCTCCGCCAACATACTTTTCAACCAAATCCGCAGGAAGGTAAGCCGCTGAGAAACCGCTGATTGCCGCACCTAACAGAACATAAGGGATGATTCGTTTAAATAATGCCAGCGCACCTTTCATTGCATTGAGTATCCGTGGTGATTTTGACGCTTTTGCTACACCACAAGAGTTACTTTGATTCTCTCCGCATCCTTTTGCATCATTGTTTTCTAACTCATCAGCACGCTTGATTTCATTTTTCCAAGGCGATTTTGAAATCAGGTACCCACCCAACACTGCGGCAATAAAGGTAATCGAGAAATAAACGACGGTAACTTTCAGTCCAAACGCAGCGTAAATCATTGCCAACACGATAAAGTTACACAGTGGCGCAGAGATGATAAAGCTCATTACTGTGCCCAGTGAGGCCCCCATCGATGCCATTGCCATAGTAACGGGAACAACCGCGGCGCTGCAGAACGGGGTAAGCATTCCAAAAAGCGCCCCCAGTAATGACCCCCATTTTTCATGTTTAGTTATTGCTGCTTGCAGCTTCTTCTGAGGGATGAACTCTCGCATCAGCCCTGTAATGACAGAAACAATTGCAATAATAACGACTAAGCCTTTGGCAACATAAAAGAACTCTTCGAGTGCGATGGCCAATTTTACATCTAACATTTTTTGATCTCAGTTTAACAAGTCGGCCGATCATAAACACATACGCACATTTGTGCAAGTGTGTTTATGATCGAAATTTGCAACTTGGTTTATGATAAGAGGAGTGCAACGTATTAGAGGGTATTAAACAGATTTAAAGGTGTGAAAACATGGTTGAATTTATTCGGAAAAACGTGGACATCGCACAATCCGCAACTTTATTTTACGATCGCATTACCATGAATAAATCTAGCCATAATTTTGGCTTCAAGATCAATAAAATCATAAAGATACAATGATATCATTGGTTATCTGTAAAGGGAGCAAACATGAAACATCAGGGTAAGCTATTCTTCTGTGGCAAAATGGGAGCAGGTAAATCAACAAAATCTAAGGCATTAGCAGCAGAGAAAAACGCCGTCCTAATTTCAGAAGACGATTGGCTATCAGCTCACTACCCTTCACAAATCAAAACATTTGATGACTACATCACCTACTCAAGCCTAATTAAACCTTTCGTAAAAGCCCATGTTCAAAACCTACTGAATATAGGCGCGAATGTTGTGATGGATTTTCCAGCAAACACTCTCAGACAAAGGGCTTGGTTCACATCGTTGTGTCATGAAGTAAACAGCGAACATGAACTGTGGTTCTTAGACTTGAGCAATGAGGTGTATTTGTCCCAAATCGCTAACCGTCGGATTCAACAGCCAGAGAGAGCCCACTTCGACACCGAAGCCGTTTTTCATCATGTCACTCAGTATTTTGAAACACCTACAAGCGATGAGAATTTGAATTTGGTGCATATGACTCAATCAAACCAAAGCAAACAGTAATTGGAGCGATTGCACCTTATCAAAAATGACAACGGTATAGATTTGATCGATAGACAGTATTCCAACCTACAGGCTAAAATACCCTTTCGCGGCTGCACATGAATTTCAGTCAACTAAAGAGAAACCCAATGATTGTAGAAAATGTGCTTCCTGAAAATTACGCAGAAATGCTTAACGTTTGGGAAAATTCAGTCCGAGCAACTCATGACTTCATAACAGAAGAAGATATTGAGTTTTTTAAACCCATTATCATTGAGCAAGCTTTTCCTGCTGTCACGTTAAGATGTGTGAAAAACGAAAGTGGCTCTATCCTAGGTTTTGTGGGTACTCACGATGCTAAGGTTGAGATGCTATTTATCTTAAATGAGGTAAGAGGAAAAGGTATTGGTAAAGTGCTACTGCAATATGCAATAGAGCAGTTGGGCGCAACCAAAGTCGATGTAAATGAACAGAATCCACAAGCGGTAGGCTTCTACGAGCGTATGGGATTCAAAGTGACTTCGCGCTCACCTCTAGATGATATGGGAAAACCATTTCCAATTCTGCATATGACGCTTTAACGCTCGGTTTGTCGTAACCAAATTTGCTAGAAGAAACGCCCAAAGCTAATAACTTTGGGCGTTTCCGTATCCAATGAAATCTAGTTCAAGACTTGGTATCGCCCTGATTCCATCAGGTTACTAACAATATGAGAGAAAGAGTCCGGCGAGTCATATTCTGGGTAGAGTCTGAACATCGCAATCACTCGCTCTATTTCCTCAAATTCATCCAACTGAGCCAACAGTTCGGCGCGCCCTTTCTTAGAAGAAAGCTGACCGCTACAGCTTATTGATGACTTAACCCCGCTTTGATGCTGCAACCTAATCGCAGCAGGTTGGTGACATTGGCAGGAATTGTTTTTGTTCACCAGACCACAACGCTGATCCATAAACTGCTGTAACAGCTTTTTGCCACGCGAAAGCCGTGCCCGATACGCATCCGGAGTGATGTCTAAAATCAATGCACCTTCTTGGCTGGTGACACCGTAAGACTCACTAAGAATAAAAATAAGTCGCGACTCTTTATCTAAACAACTCAGCATTGCCTGCAAACAACTGAGGCGCGTTTCCTCTAGCAGCACGCTTCTTTCAGGATCTGACGCCTCTAAAATCGGGGCTTGCTCGGTCATATTAGCGATCAGTTCACCGAACGATTCAAAGGTGAGTTCACTCTTTACCTTACTTTGCTTGCTAATCAGGTGGTTGCAAGCGATACGATATACCCAAGTCGTAAACGCGCTCTCTTCTCGAAAACTACCTAGGTGAGTAATTACCTTAATTAAGATCTCATGCGTTTGATCTTCGGCATCTTCAGGGTGCCCTAACATGCGAAAAGCTAAACCATAAATATTATCCTTAATGTGCTTAACAAGCTGATCAAGGGCGGCCAGATTGCCGCTTTTTGCCTCTTTAACGTAACGCTCTAAATCTGAATTCATTTAATGCTCTAATTTGTTTTCTCAGATATCTCATTGAAAGTGTGACATAAAAAGAGTGGCTAATATGAGAGGCGCGTAGCGAATGCATCGCTCTGATTTCTAACTGACCAGATGCTTTACGGAGTTATTTTAAGAATCGACAAAAATGTGCTTTTTTGCTGTCACACTTTTTGAGCTGAAACGTCTAAAGGTAAACGAGTGAGTGAATCACTCATTACTTAAAACAAGTTAGGACAAAAACAAAAATGAATAGACGTAAATTTATCAAGCATGGATTAGTCGGTGTGGGCGCAACTATTGTCACTTCCAACGTGATCGCGAACGAACTAATTCCGCAGGCTGCCAAACCAAGCATCAAATTTCCATCTGTAGGCAATCAAATGACGGCAACCATCGTTTCCAGTGAAGTACCTTGTACGATTGGCATGACACCGGGCGACGAGTTTAAGTTAGGCTTTCGTCAATGTGGTGATTTCTGTGGTTTCTTTTATAGCAGCATTCACAAATCGATAATGGAAATGCAGTTCGACAAAACCGCTTCAGTTTCTGATGTGCGAGTATTCGAATGCCCGAATCCAAACAAAAAAGTGAAAATTGAACTGCGAATCGATCAACTCGCTTAGTGCCTCAATTAAATCAAGCACCCACCGATTGGCTGACTAATCAGCCAATCTTTAGCTCAGCAAGCTTCCTACCTGCGCGAAAATAACAACGATATGGATTAGATCGATATAAAAAACAACGAATTGTGTTAACTTAAGTCATCACGCTATTCAAAGGATGAATTGAGTTGAAAAGATGGATGACGTTGCTGATCAGTGCCTTATTGCTGGTTGGCTGTGAATCAAGCGCAGAGTTAAGCCCCAAGGTTGCCACTTACCACGCTGGCTTTGATAACACTTCAGAATTAGCGGCATTTTTCCAACCGCCGACCAATACGCCAGCGCACTATTCTGGCTTTTACCCGCTTGGCACAGGGCACGATGCGCTACTGACACGCCTTGCGATGATCGAGTCCGCTTCAAGCTCTCTTGACCTTCAGTACTACATTTTCCGAGATGATGAGACCAGTCAATTGCTGATCTGGCGCGTATTTGAAGCCGCCGAGCGAGGGGTGAAAGTCCGGCTGCTGCTTGATGATATGCAAAGTCGTAAAGACAGCACCATCGCTTACTTGAACAATCATCCCAATATTGAAATTCGTCTGTTTAACCCACATCAGCACCGTTATCTGCGCATGCTGTCATGGGTAACCGAAGGCGATCGCCTTAATCGTCGCATGCACAACAAATCCCTCACCGCCGATGGCGTGGTCTCGGTAGTGGGCGGGCGTAATATTGGTAATGAATATTTTTCATTCCGCTCTGATGTCGAGTTCGGTGATTTCGATTTACTGCTCTACGGTCCGGTCGTAGAACAAACCCAAGTTCAGTTCGATCATTACTGGAACAGTGAGTTCGCCGTCCCTATCGCCTGGCTGCACAAAATTGATGGCGCGTTAAGCCAGCAAGACATCGAGAAGTGGCGCAACACGTCAAGAGTTGAGCATGAGTTCACCAGTGACGAGTACAGTTTTGAGACGCTACCGCTGTATCAAAACATTATGCACAAACAAGTTACTCTCAATTGGGGTGAAGCAGTTTTACTGTACGATTTACCTGAAAAAATCGACAACGGACAAAGCCAACTTATTGATGGTCTTGCGCAGTTACTTGCCAACGTAAACCACTCGGCAATGATTGTTTCGCCGTACTTTGTGCCAACAGAAGCCGGCACGAAAGCGCTAATCAAAGCAGCCCAAAGCGGTAAGAAAATCACCATTCTTACCAACTCTCTCGCGTCTAACGATGTATTTGCGGTGCACGGTTGGTATGCCAAATACCGAGAAGAGCTAGTCAAAGGTGGCATCGAACTGTGGGAGATGAAAGCCAATGCCAAAATCGAGCACAAATGGAGTGTCACGGGCAGTAGTCGCTCAAGTCTGCACGCTAAAGTAATGTTACTTGATCAACAGAAGATGTTTGTTGGTTCGATGAATATGGACCCGCGCTCAGCTGAACTCAATACTGAAATGGCGGTGGTGTTTGACCACCCTGAGTATGTTGAAACCGCTCAACAAGAGCTGTTGGAACTACTAATAACGAGCGCGTATAAATTAGAGCTACAAGACGATGAGCTAGTATGGCGCGACTACCAAACCCAACAGATACTCGATAGTGAACCCGATGCGGGGTGGCTACTGCGCAGCGGCGCTTGGTTAAGTGGGCTGCTGCCTATCGAGAGTTTTCTTTAGGTTAGTAGACAAACTCATTGCCTTAGAACATGCCTTAAAGCCTGCCTAGAAACATCGTTGAGTCGGTGATTTGCTACACTCAATTGATACGTTTTAGTCTCGCGCTATCAATGAGTTAATTTATGGATCCATTAACACAAGGTGTACTAGGGGCTTCTTTAAGCCAATCGGTCAGCGACAAGAATCATCTGTTGGTTGCTGGCGCTTTGGGTATGCTTGCTGGAATGGCGCCAGACTTAGATGTGTTGATCCAATCATCAAATGACCCACTACTGTTTTTAGAATACCACCGCCAATTTACCCATTCACTGCTGTTTATCCCATTCGGTAGCTTACTCTGTGGATTGGTTTTACACCCTCTCATCGCCAAACGGCAGGGGTTTTCATTTAAACAAAGCTGGTTCTACTGCGCGCTCGGTTACTCGACTCATGCCTTGCTCGACGCGTGCACGACTTATGGCACACAGCTTTTATGGCCCCTATCCACTGAGCGATTTGCATGGAACACCATCTCTGTGATTGATCCACTCTTCACCTTGCCACTGCTTATCTTATTGTTTTTCGGCACATTAAAACGCGCGCCTTGGTTGGCACGGATTGCTTTTGCTTGGGCATTGCTTTATCCCACTTTGGGGATGATTCAGCGAGATCGAGCCGAAGCGGCTGGATGGCACTTAGCCGAGCAGCGGCAACACACACCGACTCGGCTCGAAGCCAAGCCTAGTTTTGCCAATATTCTGTTATGGAAAGTGGTTTACGAAACCGAGCATCGCTACTTTGTCGATGCGGTCAGAGTGGGAACATCCGTCAAAACTTATCCGGGTGAATCCATCGCCAAACTCGAACTAGACCGAGATTTACCTTGGCTCATGCCTAATTCGCAACAAGCGAAAGATATCGAGCGTTTTCGCCTTTTTTCTGATGATTATTTGGCTCAAGATCCAAATGATGCAATGCGGATTATCGACGTGCGCTATTCAATGATACCCAACCAAATCAATGCGCTTTGGAGTATAGAAATCTCCCCCTCTGCACACGCTTACGAGCATGCACAATATATGACGCATCGAGAGAATAGCGCGGGTAACCGACAACTCTTTTACGAAATGCTGTTTGATTTTTAATACCTGAACCATCACTTCTATACCCAAACTGGTGATATTTGTAACATACGGTAACGTGCTAGAAGCGCTTCTCTCCCTTAATGTTGCTCTAACCTTGTGAATTTATTAGAGACAATCACTTATTGGAGCGTCCGTGCTGATTTTGTTGTCAAAGCGATACAAAACTATTAATAGACGATTTTATTAACAGACAAATATACTGCGCTTCCTGTTTTTACCTTAGGAATACTTTGTGGATACTGATTCAAGTCGATTGTGTAACTCCTTAATAACTCTGTGTTACCAAAGGAGGGACCAACAATGATTGAACCTCTAATTACCCTTCTGTTTGGCATTCTATTTATCTTGGCAATTATTGCTGCAAATGGCTATTTCGTTGCCCAAGAGTTTGCCTATATGGCGGTCGATAGAACCAGACTCGCCACTTTCGCCGCCTCCGGCGATGCCGCCGCTAAACGCGCCCTTTCCGTCACGAAACGTACCAGCTTTATGCTGTCAGGTGCGCAGCTTGGCATTACTGTGACTGGTCTTGTGCTGGGCTTTGTCGCAGAGCCTTTGGTCGGTCGTTCCCTCGGTGTGTTATTGCAAAACTTTGGCATGGAACTCGAAACGGGGATCGCAGTCGGTACGGTGGCAACCTTAGTCATCGCCATGGTGGTGCAAATGATCTTGGGTGAGCTCTACCCGAAAAACCTTGCCATCGCCAACGCAGAGCCGATGTCTCGCATGCTATCTCGTTCAACACTGATTTACATGTCGGTGTTTGGTTGGATCATCAGTTTCTTCGATAAATCAGCCAACCTCCTATTGCGTGCCGTACGCATCGAGCCTGTGCATGATTTAGACGTCAGTGCCTCAGAAGAAGATCTGCACCATATCATCGCTAACTCTCGCAACAGCGGTGATTTACCCGTAGAACTCTCATTCATGATGGACCGCATCCTCGACTTCCCAGAGCGTGACGTTGAACACGCAATGGTGCCTCGTTCACAAGTGGATTGGGTTGAGCCTGAGACGACACTTACTGAGCTTCTGTCGCTGATGGCGCAAGCTCATACTCGCTACCCAGTTATCAATGACGATGATGCGCCAGTGGGTGTCGTGCACCTTGCTGATGTGCTAAATAAAATCGAAACTGGGCATGCAGATGCGACCGTTTCATCTGTTATGCGCCCAGCGACTGTCTTACCGACGCTGATGAGACTCCCTGACGCCCTAGACCAGCTAGTGACATCAACCAACCAATTGGCTTGTGTTATCGATGAATACGGCGGTTTTGCTGGGGTGTTGACTATCGAAGATTTAGCGATGGAAATTGTTGGTGAAATCACTGACGAACACGATATGGACAATAGTAATGCCGTCGTCGCGGAAAGTGACAAAGTCTGGTTAATGACTGGCGATGTTCACCTTGACGAAGTGAAGCGTGCGATTGGCTATGATCTACCAAGACGTGATGTAGAAACCATTGCCGGGATGTTGATTGCCGAAAAAGGCGCACTTCCTATTAATGGCGAAATGATTACCATCGCGCTGCCAATCGATCCTTCCGAACTCGCTTCTGGCGAACCACTATTGCGTCACTTAGAGGTAAGCGTGCTGCGTATAGAACGACACGTGCCGACAGAAGTGCGTGTAAAACTGGTAGAGAAATCAATCTTGGAGAAGAAGAAATGAACGACCCATTGATTGTTTCTATTATCACTTTCGCGCTGATTGTTTTAAGTGGTTTCTTCGTCATCATCGAGTTCGCTTTATTGGGTGCTCGTCGACATCGCCTTGAAGAAATGGCGGTTGAAAGCCGCTCTGCGCGCGCGGCACTACGAGGCATGAACGACCTAACACTAATGCTAGCCGGTGCGCAGCTCGGTATTACTTTCTGTACTTTTGCATTGGGTGCAGTCACTAAGCCTGCTGTTGACCAATGGGTAGGGCCGGTCTTTATTGCAGTTGGCATGCCTGAGTGGCTAGCTGATGGCGCAGCTTTTGGCTTCGCTCTGTTTGTCGTGACCTTCCTGCACTTAGTTGTGGGTGAAATGGCACCTAAATCATGGTCGATTGCGCATCCGGAGAAATCCGCGCTGGCTATCGGTATTGTCGCGAGAGCCTATGTTTGGCCGCTGCGTCCACTGCTCAACTGGATTAACAGCATCGCCAACCGTTTGGTGAAAGCCTCGGGTGTTGAACCGGTGGAAAGCGCGGCTGTTGGCGGGCAAGACATTGATACCATTCGCCAGTTGGTTGAGCATTCTGGCAACGTTGGTACGCTGCAACCCAAAATCCAAAAGCAGCTTTCAGGTCTTATTGACCTGAGCTCGATTCAGATTGACTCTTTGGTTACTGAAGGTCAGGTGATGGCGCATGTCGACAAAAATGCCACCGTGGCAGACGTGCGTGCAGCCGCGATGGAATCGGGTCACTTGCGCATTCTCGTGTTTGGTAACAGTGGGCTAAAACCTCTAGTTGTCCATGTGCGTGATACATTACTTGAGCCAGCAGATAGACCTGCTCGAGAAGTGGCACGTAATGCTTATGTACTTGACTCGAAAACACCGGTCTACGAAGCACTCGCCCGCATGCGTGAAGCCAGTGTCCAGTTAGCGGTCGTGAGTAAAGATGAAAAAATGGTCGGTGTGGTAACACTTGCCGACATTTTAAAGCGCGTTCTACCGACAACTTCCGCAAGCTAAGCCATTGAGTTGATGATCCTATCACTATAACAACCTAAGACGCTGCCATTTGGCAGCGTCAGATTGATGACGAACCCCGCTTTTTCAAGCGGGGTTCTTTTTTGGAAGCGACCGTAGGTCGCGATCGCGATATTTTTTGTTATACCGTGCGCAGAAGCTTCCATTCATTACATAGGCATACAGAAGCA
>NZ_JADILO010000038.1 GCF_015278125.1 Vibrio fluminensis | reverse complement strand
CTACCAACTGAGCTAAGGAGGAACTATTCTGTTTGTGTTACTAGAACACTAAATAAGTGGTGCCGACTACCGGAATCGAACTGGTGACCTACTGATTACAAGTCAGTTGCTCTACCTACTGAGCTAAGTCGGCGCACTGTATTCTTTATATTGTCGTTCGTGCTAAGCACCAACAACTAGAAATTGTGGTGCCCGGAGGCGGAATCGAACCACCGACACGAGGATTTTCAATCCTCTGCTCTACCGACTGAGCTATCCGGGCGACGAGGTGTATTAAACGGCTTTTCGCTTTTAAGGTCAACACTAAAATGCAAAAAAAATATCGTTTGTTGCTTTTATGTACTTAATGGGCTGTTTTTACCCATTAAGCCTCTTTTTTACTATGAATTAAGACAAACTGTTGGCTTAAAAGCATAGCAATTGTTGGTAATGGGGCATGAAAAAGCACGCTATTTAGCGTGCTTTTATCGGTTTGGTATTGATTACTGCTTAACAGTAAACTTGCTTACCCAGTTTTCTAGCTCATTAGCAAGGTGAGTGAGGGATTGAGTACTGTTATGGCTCTGAGTAACTACATTGCTTAGCTTGTTGCCGCTTTCTTCGATAATATTAATACGCATCGAAATATCATCACCCACTTCAGTTTGTTCCGCTGCTGCGGTGGCGATCTGATGACTCATTTGCGAGATTGACTCGAGAGCAATCACGATTTGTTGCAGCGCTTCTGAGGCATTTTGTGACTCTTCAACCGTACTTTGGCTTGTTGCCGCACAGACATCCATAGTGTGAATGGCGTTGCGTGATCCTTCTTGGAGGTTAGAAATCATCTGCTGAATTTCTTTTGTGCTGTCTTGGGTTCGACCTGCCAGATTGCGTACTTCATCGGCTACCACCGCAAAACCGCGACCTTGTTCACCCGCGCGTGCCGCTTCAATGGCTGCGTTGAGAGCAAGGAGGTTAGTCTGTTCAGCAATATCACCGATCACATCCAGTACTTTGACAATATTATTAACGTCGTTGTCTAAATCCGAAACCGCCTGACTGGCAGTGCCCAATTGTGATGCAAGACCTTGAATATTATCGACTGTATTGTGGATTAACTGCTGCGTATGCTGACTTTGTTGATCTGCTTGGTCGGTATTACGCGCAGTGTCGCTCGCTGAATCGGCGACTTGATTCGCTGATGACGCCATTTCAGTCATTGCCGTTGCAATCATTGCGGTCGATTGCTGCTGTGAGTCAGTGAGCTCTGCGATGCTTGAGGCTCGATCTTTCACATTGGCAAGTTCACTGCGTAAGGCCATCATTGATGAATCTAGATTGTTTACTAGCTGAGCCAGTGAAAGGCTCATGTGTTGTACCGCTTCATAGATACTGCCTTGTGGTGCGCTATTATCAAATGATGCTTGGATGTCTCCGCGGGCGACTGCTTGTACCGCATTTCGAACTTCTTGGGGTTCGCCACCAAGCAGAGCTAGAATACGTCGAATTGAAATGATGAGTATAGAAAAAATACCCGCCGCAATCACAACACACATTAGCAACTGCCATTGTGCTGTTGACCAAAAACGCGAGTTAACTTCATCAAACCCGATTCCGGTGCCTACAACCCAATTCCAGTGTTCGGTTTTTTGCGCGATTGATAATTTTTCATCGAGTGAGCCATCTGGATAAGCGGAAGTCCAGTTATATTCGGCAATACCTGACGGTGTTTTCTTTATCGCTTCAAGTAGTATGTCTGCAACGCTATTACCATACCCATCTTTAAAGTCATGAAAACTGGTGCCGTGTAATTGAGGGTCTAATGGTGTCGCGACAAAAATCATATTCTCATCAGCAACATATACATATTCGTTGTCTTTGTAGATGTTGTTGCGTAGCAGTCGAGTTGCCAGTTCTTTGGCTTCACTTTCACTTAATGTACCGTCAAGCGCCATTTTTTCGGCTTCAGTGAGGATGCTGTAGGCACTTTTAAACAACTCGGTAACACGCGATTTGTTGTCTAAGTTACTTGCAACGCGCAAAGTCCATAGCCCTGTCGCGGTTAGAGCGAGCAGCGCTATCAAGGTGATTGCTGACAATATATAGGCTTGCGTTTTGAGTTTCATGTTTCCCCACTGGCTTACAGGCTAGATTTAAACTTTTGTTGCTATCGAATAGCTATAATATTTGAGATTAAAGTTGCATTCATTTTTGTAACTAAAATACTACATTAGCTTCTAGTGAGGCATCGTTAGTTGAATTTCAAACTACGAGTGAGATTAAATTTTGTCCGCAAATTAATAATTGCTGACAAATAATTACACAAACTAAAAGATCTAGATCGCGTGCTTTAATACTAATTAGGCTGCGGGATTGAATAAGTAGGGGAGAACTGATGGTTTTATTGAGGAGGCTAGATCGCAGATAAGAAAAAAGCCACGTCTTTCGACATGGCTTCTTAATGTGGCTCCTCCTGCTGGGCTCGAACCAGCGACCTGCGGATTAACAGTCCGTCGCTCTACCAACTGAGCTAAGGAGGAACTATTCTGTTTGTGTCYTGCGTTAAGCAATTCAATCCTCTGCTCTACCGACTGAGCTATCGAGGCAAAAGAATGGTGCCGACTACCGGAGTCGAACTGGTGACCTACTGATTACAAGTCAGTTGCTCTACCTACTGAGCTAAGTCGGCACACTATATTCTTTGCGATAAACAACAGTAACTGTCGTTATCTTCCAACAAGTGAATTGTCACTGGTTGGAAAAAAAAGCCACGTCAAAGACATGGCTTCTTAAGGTGGCTCCTCCTGCTGGGCTCGAACCAGCGACCTGCGGATTAACAGTCCGTCGCTCTACCATTCAATCCTCTGCTCTACCGACTGAGCTATCGAGGCAAAAGAATGGTGCCGACTACCGGAGTCGAACTGGTGACCTACTGATTACAAGTCAGTTGCTCTACCTACTGAGCTAAGTCGGCACACTATATTCTTTTACTAACTGTTCGTACTTAAGCACCAACAATTAAGAAATTGTGGTGCCCGGAGGCGGAATCGAACCACCGACACGAGGATTTTCAATCCTCTGCTCTACCGACTGAGCTATCCGGGCGACGGAGCGTATTAAACGGATTTTCAGCTCATACGTCAACGTGTTTTTGATTTTTTTTTCAAAATAACGGTTGTTTGCTGGGTTTTTGTTCAAAAATCACGATTAAGTATTGCCCGAGTTAAATTCCTTTTTGAAAGTTGTGACTTTTTCTAAGTAACGACGGGCTTCTGCCTTCGGATGCTTGTTGGTGAGCGCCCAATAAACTTGATTGGGTTGCAGTGAATTTATATCGCGCATTGCTCGCTTGCGATCGCTGCGGTTGAATGTATTCAAAACGCCACCTGTGCCGCCGTTATAGGCAGAGATCATGGTGTACTCCAACGTCAGAGGATGATTGACATCTTTTAAGTAGCGATTTTTTAAGATGTAAAAGTAAGCGGTACCGGTGTCGATGTTGTTTTCTGGGTTAAATAGATACTCAGGGCTTGGTTCGCCAGAGCGGTTTTTAACCAGCTTAAACACGTCTCGACCAGCAGTTTTCGGTACCACTTGCATTAACCCATACGCATTAGCCCAGCTTACAGCATAAGGGTTAAAGCTACTTTCTGTTTTGATTATCGCGTAAATCAAATCTTCTGGAATGTCGTATTTACGTGATGCTCGGCGGACGATATCAGCGTATTGGTAGCTGCGGATCTCGACTTGATCTTCGACCAGAGGGATTTCAACGTAATAGGCTTTTTTAAAATCAACGTCTTTAACTTTGAGTTTGTTCGCAATCAAATAGTCAGCGAAGCGATTTGCTCGCCATGACCATTGAATCGGCTTGTTATCTTGATCGACCACCTGTTGATAGAGGAATGGACGCCCTTCTAACTTAATGCTTTTTGATGAAAACAGGTCGACGCTCATTGGATCGTCCGGCGTCAGCAGGGTGGTGATAATGGCATTTTTGAGATGTTGTTTAGGATCGGTTGGCGAGACGGTCTCAACTAAAATCGTGCCTTTTTCAAAGTCGACTTCTGAACGACTGAGATAGTTGTCGATATACTTTACGTAGTTACTTTTACCTGCAACTTTGATTTCGCGAGAGCCCCAACGTTTTTCGATATTGCCCGAGAAGCTGTTGATCAATGCGTCAAGAGCTGCAGTATCTTTGGTAAATTGACCAGGAAGCTGTGCGAGGTTTTTAGCAAAACGGTTGGTGGGTTCGTAATTGACATCGTAGATGCTTTCGACAAATTCACGGCTACAGCCAACCAGCAGCATGGCGGTAAAAAAGTAAGCGAGTTTTTTCATCACTATCCTAGAGGTGCGGATCCTAAACATAAAAAAATGACACCTCAGTGAACTGCGATGCCATTTCTCATTGTTGGTAGTCAGTTATTCACTTGGCGGCGTGTAGCCTTCGATGTGAACATCTTTACCTTCAAACAAGAAGTTAACCATCTCTGTTTCCAGTAGCTTGCGGTGCTCTGGGTCCATCATGTTCAGTTTTTTCTCGTTGATCAACATAGTTTGTTTATGTTGCCACTCAGCCCATGCTTGCTTAGAGATATTGTCGAAGATTTTTTTACCTAGCTCGCCTGGGTAAAGTTGAAAATCAAGACCTTCAGCGTCTTGTTTTAGACGAGCACAAAATACAGTGCGGCTCATAACAGATTCCTTTTTAACTATTGAAGTTCAAATGGCAAACTTTCCAGCAACTGTTTCACTGGAGCTGCTAAGCCAACTTCTTCGGGTTGAGATAAGTTATACCAAAGACCTTTGTCGGCTTCCATTACCACGTCAGGCTGTTTTGATAGATCCAGCAAAATCGGTGTGATATCGAGATGGTAATGGCTAAAGGTATGACGAAACGCGATCAACTGTTGTGTGCGTTTAATGTCTTTGGTTTTAATCTGACGACGATCCAATTGTACTTGGATATCCGCCGTTTCATTGTCTGGAAAGCAGAATAGCCCTCCCCAAATGCCGGATTGTGGACGTTGTTCTAGCCAAACTTGACCGTTGCAATGCAGCATTACAAACCAAGTCTCTTTGACGGGTTTGTCTTTTTTAGGCTTCTTACCTGGATAATCGAGTGGGTTACCCTGTTTATTCGCCACGCACAGCTGTTCTACCGGGCAAAGCGTGCACTTAGGTTTGCTGCGTGTGCAGACCATAGCGCCCATATCCATCATTGCTTGGTTGTATTTATCGGTATCTTGCGTTGGGGTATGTTGCTCTGCGTATTGCCACAGCTGATTTTCAACTTTTTTCTGTCCAGGCCAACCTTCGACGGCAAAACTGCGTGCGAGAGTGCGCTTCACGTTACCATCCAAAATTGCATGAGGTTGTTTATAGACCGATGACAAGATCGCGGCTGCGGTGGAGCGACCGATACCCGGTAGAGCGTTGAGTTGCTCAATATCGGTAGGAAACTCACCTTGGAATTCAGTAGCAACGATTTTTGCAGCTTTGTGTAAATTGCGCGCGCGGGCGTAATAGCCGAGTCCCGTCCAGAGGTGGAGGACTTCATCTTGATCGGCGTTAGCAAGATCAACTACGGTTGGAAAGCGCTCCAAGAAACGTTGGTAGTAGGGAATAACGGTCGCAACTTGAGTCTGTTGCAGCATGATTTCCGACAGCCAAACACTGTAGGCGGTTTTGTTTTGTTGCCAAGGCAGATCTTTTCTACCGTAGGCGTCATACCAAGTAATTATGGCTTTGGCAAAAGGCGTCACGACTTGCTCGATTATAATTAGTAAGATTAATGGTCTAAAATTGCATCACAGATTGTGGGGTAAATACAACCAATAAAGTGTAGGGTTTTATCCAGAAATACTTGCACCGATGGCAATTCTTTGGATAATCACAATCCCTTTAAGTCGAGACCAATTTTTAAACAGGCGAAATCATGAGTGAAGTGACCACTAACGAATACAACGAAGACGGCAAGATGATCCGCAAAATACGTAGCTTTGTGCGTCGTGAAGGTCGTCTGACCAAAGGTCAAGAAAATGCGATGAAAGAGTGCTGGCCAACAATGGGTATTGATTACCAAGAACAACTTCTTGATTGGAAAGAAGTGTTTGGTAACGATAACCCAGTGGTATTAGAGATCGGTTTCGGCATGGGTGCGTCACTTGTAGAAATGGCAAAAAATGCGCCTGAGAAAAACTTCATCGGTATTGAAGTGCATAGTCCAGGTGTTGGCGCGTGTCTTTCTGATGCGCGTGAAGCAGGCGTAACTAACCTACGCGTAATGTGTCACGATGCAGTTGAAGTATTTGAGCACATGATTCCAAATGGCAGCTTGAGCACACTGCAATTGTTCTTCCCTGACCCATGGCACAAAAAACGTCACCACAAACGTCGTATCGTTCAACTTGAATTTGCTGAAATGGTACGTCAAAAGCTTCAATTGGACGACGGTATCTTCCACATGGCGACTGACTGGGAAAACTACGCTGAGCATATGATTGAAATCATGAATCAAGCACCTGGTTTTGCCAACATTGCGACAGATGGCGATTACATCCCTCGTCCGGATGAGCGTCCATTGACTAAGTTTGAAGCACGTGGTCACCGTTTAGGTCATGGTGTTTGGGACATCAAATACAAACGTACCGCGTAATTTCTTAATTCGCTTTACGATACCAAATTTCGTTTGGTATAAAATAGCCAGTGAAAAGCCAACATTGCGATGTTGGCTTTTTTGACTCTATACCGATCTCACTTAAGGCTTTGAGTTAGTGGATTAGGCTTTTGGTCTAACCTCAGCAAAGCGATCAAGTAGATGGGGATATGGCTAGAATATCTAGTAAACAGACTCGTTTTGGCGAGTTTCAACGACAACCACAAGCAGGTCATAGATGAAACCGACACGTGAGATTTTAGCGGACATTTTGGAAGAAGTTCGTCCTCTAATTGGGCAAGGAAAAGTCGCAGATTACATTCCAGCATTGGCGAAAGTGCCAAATACTAAGTTGGGGATCGCGGTATTCACTAACCAAGGTGAAGTGATCAAAGCGGGAGATGCGGACGAGGGGTTCTCGATCCAATCGATCTCTAAAGCTCTGAGCTTAACGCTTGCTATGTCTCTGTATAAGCCAAACGAAATCTGGCAACGCGTCGGCAAAGAACCATCGGGTCAGGCATTTAACTCTATGATTCAGTTGGAGATGGAGCAGGGGATTCCCCGTAATCCGTTTATTAACGCTGGTGCAATCGTGGTGGCTGACTTGTTACATAGTCGTCTTTCTGCGCCTCGTCATCGTTTACTTGAGTTCGTTCGCCAACTGTCAGGTGAAGATCATATTGTTTATGACAAAGTGGTCGCTGCCTCTGAGATGATGCACAGCGATCGAAATGCTGCAATCGCCTATCTGATGCGTTCATTTGGTAACTTTGAGAATGATGTTATTCCAGTATTGGCGAACTATTTCCATGCTTGCGCTTTGAAAATGAACTGTGTCGATTTGGCGAAAACCTTTAGTTATTTAGCCAATAAAGGTGTATCTGTGCAAACTGGCAAGCAGATCATTACGCCAATGCAGACTAAGCAGCTTAATGCGCTTTTGGCTACCTGTGGTCTTTATGATGGCGCTGGTGAGTTTGCCTACCGTGTAGGTATGCCAGGTAAATCAGGCGTAGGTGGTGGCATCATTGCTATCGTACCCGGTGAAATGAGCATCGCGGTCTGGTCTCCTGAGTTAGATGCTTCAGGTAACTCACTCGCAGGCACCAAAGCCTTAGAATTGCTTTCAGAGCGCATTGGGCGTTCGATTTTCTAAAGATTGGAACGCGCAGCATAAAAGCTGCGCTTACGGATTTCGAAACGCTTCGCTACGGAGTAGGGATCTCTCAAAGCTCTATTTATAGAGCGTTCCGTCTTCGAATATCCCGCATCCAAGCGCAGCTTTGCTGCGCGTCTTACTCTTCATCCGCCATAAAGGCTTCGAGCAGATCGTTCAGAAACAGCTTACCTTTTTCGGTGATCTGCCAGTGAGTGTCAGTCTGTGACAAATATTGCTGCTCAAGCGCCCAGTCGATGGTGTCTTGAATCGCACTCAGTTCAAGACCAGTAGTATCGATAAAGTCTTGTTTTGGGCAGGCTTCAATTAAGCGGAAGCGGTTCATAAAGAACTCAAATGGGCGATCTTCTGTTGCGACTTCAAACTCATCACTTAAATATGGTTTAACCATATTCTGGTACGTGGCAAGGTAGCCTCGTGGATGCTTCGTCTTGGTTGTGCGTACAATGCGACCATCACTAAAACTCAATTTACCGTGAGAGCCGCAGCCAATGCCAAGGTAATCGCCAAAGCGCCAGTAGTTGAGGTTATGCTGGCACTGATAGCCGGGTTTGCTATAGCCAGAAATCTCATACTGCACATAACCGGCCTCGGTAAGCTTTTGGTGGCCACGCTCAAAGATATCCCACAAGTCATCATCATCCGGTAATGTCGGCGGCTTGTAGTAGAACATGGTATTTGGCTCGATAGTTAACTGATACCAAGAGAGGTGCGGAGGATTAAGCTCAATCGCTTGGTCGAGGTCCGCCAAAGCTTGTTCAATGCTCTGATCCGGTAATCCATGCATTAAATCTAGGTTGAAGCTGTTTAGCCCGATCTGATGAGCAAGTTTTGCCGCATTGATGGCTTCTTGTTGACCATGGATGCGACCGAGCTTTTTGAGCTTCTCAGCCGCAAAGCTCTGGACGCCGATGGAAATACGAGTGACCCCAGCGGCTTGATAGCCGACAAAGCGATCGGTCTCAACGGTGCCTGGGTTGGCTTCCATGGTAATTTCAATCCCAGACTTGAATGGAATACGTTGTTCAATGCCATCCAATAGACGTTTGATGCCCTCTGCTGAAATTAAGCTTGGTGTACCACCACCAATAAAGATCGAGTGCAATGGGCGCGGGGCGAGGTTGAGTTGGTATTTCTCAATATCGCGATCTAAGTCTTCAAGCAGCGCACTAATGTACTGTTCTTCAGGGATCTCTGCTTTGAGCGCATGAGAGTTAAAATCACAATAAGGGCACTTTTGTACACACCATGGGATGTGAACATATAGACTGAGTGCTGGTGGTACTAATTGCATCAGTTAACGCTGCTCCGCTAAAGTGGCGAAGAGAGCTTTCAATGCTTTACCGCGATGAGAAAGTTGTTTTTTACGCGTAGGTTCTAGTTGGGCAGATGAGCAGTTATCTTCAGGTACATAGAAAATAGGGTCATAGCCAAAGCCATTCTCACCTTGAGCTTCCGTTAGAATGCGACCTTCCCATTTACCGTGACACACGATTGGGGTTGGATCGTCAGCATGACGCATCAAAACCAATACACAGTGGAAACGGGCAGTGCGTTGCGCTTCTGGTACGCCTTGCATAGCATTCAGCAGTTTATTGAGGTTTTCTTCATCACTTGCGTTTACGCCCGCGTAACGTGCAGAATAAATCCCAGGCGCACCTTTGAGGTAGTCCACTTCAAGACCAGAGTCATCGGCGATAGCTGGCAAGCCTGTTTCTTTGGCGGCGTGGCGTGCTTTGATGATTGCGTTTTCAATAAAAGTTGTGCCAGTTTCATCTGCTTCTGTCACATTGAATTCGCTCTGTGCCAGTACTTCAAAGCCGAAGTCAGCTAGCAAATCTGCCATTTCGCGCACTTTGCCTTGGTTACCGGTCGCTAATACAATCTTGCTCATGCTTGGTCCCGTTTATTCTTCAACATAAAATTTTTGCGTGAACTTTAAAGCGCCTTTGCCTTTATTGCCAGCATCGATATCGATATTAAAGCTAATATTTTCTTCTTCACTGATAGTGAACTCCGCTAAATAGTAAATAGCATCCCCTTCTGTGACTTCTTTAAAGCTCAGTTGGCGGGTTTGTCCAAGTAGGTTTTTGGCAGTGCCAGATACGTTGCCTGCAATCGCTGGCTTTCCAACCTGCGACATGTCGAGCAAACTAATGTTTAAAATTGCAGAGTAGCCGCTACGTTTGAGTTTATAACTGCGCGCCACTTGTGGGGTGAGAAAGGTGGAGTTGAACGCTGAGTAATGGGCTTCAACGTCTTTGATGGTTTTAAACTGTCCAGCGTAACTTGGTAGAGCTAAACTGCTTACAAGGAGTGTAATTAGCCATTTTTTCATATCTTTACATCCATTTAGATAAATAAAAAGCCATCATAGGATGGCTTCGATTTCAGTGGGAATTTGATTGGGGGAGATAATGCGCACCTGTTTATGGCGTCCGAGCTCTCCTTTTTCAATATTGACCAATCCTTTTGCCACTTTAAATTGTTTTGCCAAGTACTTAGTTAAGTGTCCATTGGCTTTGCCATCAACAGGTGGTGCAGTAATCGCAATTTTGATTTCTTCACCATGCAAGCCGACGATTTTGTCGCGGCTTGCTTTAGGTTGGATATAAAGGCGAAGCACCACGTCTTCACCTTCACGCCATACCGCTACTGACATTATAGTTGGAACCAGATTGGACCGATCAAATCACCCATCAGGAAGTTGGCAAACTGCAAGCCAATAAATAGTACAAGTACGCTTAAATCAAAGCCGCCCATCGCTGGAATAATGCGACGAATCGGCGCCAGCATTGGCTCAGTCAGTTGGTGGAACACGTACTCAATCGGGCTGCGACCTTGGCTTACCCAGCTTAAGATTGCGCGAATCAGTAGTACCCAGAATAGTAAGCCACCTGCCGCTTTAACCAGCGATAATAATCCTAGGAATAAGAAATCTGCGCTAAACGCTACTGAGCCACCAGAAGCAATTAGCATTAGGCTGACGAACTTAAGTACGCACAATAGGAAAGCAAACAGTACTGTCGCTAAGTCAATCTTACCCACTGATGGGATAACACGGCGAAGTGGACCAATAACTGGCTGAGTTGCTTTGACAATAAATTGTGAAAACGGGTTATAGAAATCTGCGCGCGAGGCTTGTAGCCAAATACGCAGCAAAACCACCATGATGTAGAGATCAAACAAGGTGGAGATTAGAAAACTCATTGAATTCATAGGTTACCCTTGTGTTTAAACCGCCCCTAACAGGCTTAAAATAATTTTTCCATTTCTTCTGCGCGAATTACCGCTGCCTGCATCGCTTTAGCCACGATATCAGACAGTTGGTGTTCATTGAAGGTGCGAATCGCTTCAGCAGTGGTGCCTCCTTTTGAGGTTACTTGCTCGCGTAAAGTCGACAGTTCTGTTTCAGGGTTTGCGATAACCATTTCTGCCGCACCTAAAGCCGATTGTTGCACCAATAAACGCGCGGTATCCGCATCAAATCCTTGCTTGATCGCTTCTGCTTGCATCGCTTCCATAAATAGGAAGAAGTAAGCCGGAGCGCTACCAGCCGCAGCAATAACATTGTTAATACCAGATTCAGCCTCAACCCAGCATACCTTACCCACGGCACTCATCAAATCTGCTGCAAATTGTTTGTCTGCTTGGCTGACATTGTGTGGAGCGTAAAGGCCACTCATGCCTTGGCTAACGAGTGCTGGAGTGTTTGGCATGACACGTACGAGGTTGAGTGTGGCTGCAAACATTTGGTTGAGGCGTTCAGCGCTGATGCCAGCCGCAATCGAGATGACTAACTTATTTTGGTAGTCAATCGCCTGCATGCCTTCTGCAACCACGGACATTAGCTGAGGTTTCACTGCGAGCACGATGACATCTGCACTGTTTGCTGCCGCTGCGTTATCTGCGTCAGTATTAATACCATATTGATCGGCAAGAAAATCACGTTGCTCTTGGTTGGGATCGGTTGCGGTGATCAGGTTTGCAGGGTAACCGCTTGCTAGCAGTCCAGCAATAATTGAACGCGCCATGTTTCCCGCGCCGATAAAGGTGATTTTCTTATGATCCATGATGGCTTCCTAAATACTTATGTTATTACTTGCTGTAGTCACGTGCGCCGAAAATAGCGGTTCCGATTCGAACCATGGTACTTCCTGCTTCGATGGCGGCTTCCATATCGCCACTCATACCCATAGAGAGGGTATCCAAATTCAGCTCAGGGAAACGTTCACTCAGGCGTTGTTTTAAGTCCGCTAACTGGTTGAACGCATGAAGCTGTGATGCGTAATCTGGCACATTAGCCGGAATCGACATCAATCCTCTTAAAGTGAGGTTTGGGAGCGATGAAATCAACTGCGCTAACTCAAAAACTTGCTGCTCTTCAATGCCTGATTTAGAGCTTTCACCACTGGTATTGACTTGAATCAGTACTTGCAATGGCGGCATCTCGGCCGGGCGTTGGTCGCTCAAGCGTTGGGCAATCTTAGCGCGATCAATGGTATGAACCCAAGCAAAGTTCTCTGCTACAGGGCGAGTTTTATTAGATTGAATTGGGCCAATAAAGTGCCATTCAATCGCTAGCTCAGAATGATGCTCGGAAAAATATGCTATTTTGTCTACGCCTTCTTGCACGTAGTTTTCACCAAAAGCGCTTTGACCTGCTTGTGCAGCTTCAAGGACTGCTTGGTTCGGCTTAGTTTTACTTACAGCAAGAAGTTGTACTGACTCTTGAGCACGACCACATTTTTGCTGTGCACTTAAGATCTCTGAGGTGATCTGTTCAATATTTTGTTGAATACTACTCATATCTAACTTTACTAAGGAATTTAAATGGATATCGCTGAGTTACTGGACTTTAGTGTAAAACATAATGCGTCAGATCTACATCTTTCCGCAGGTGTTTCTCCAATGGTGCGCATCGACGGTGAGGTCAGAAAGCTAAGTGTACCTGCTTTTAGTCATGCTGATGTGCACCGTTTAGTCTTTGAGATTATGAACGATGCGCAGCGCAGTGAATTTGAAGAGCGTCTCGAAGTCGACTTTTCATTTGAATTACCTGATGTCGGGCGCTTCCGTGTTAATGCATTTAACCAAGCGCGCGGTTGCGCGGCCGTGTTCCGGACTATCCCTACGATCATCCCTACTTTAGAAGAGTTGGATGCGCCGGAGATCTTTGAAAAGATTGCCAATTTGGAGAAAGGCTTAGTGTTGGTAACCGGTCCAACGGGTTCTGGTAAATCGACGACGTTGGCAGCAATGGTGGATTACATTAATCGTAATCACAATAAGCACATTTTGACTATTGAAGACCCAATTGAATTTGTTCATCAAAATCAAAAATGTCTAATCAACCAACGCGAAGTGCATCGTGATACTCATAGTTTTAAAGCTGCACTTCGTAGCGCTTTGCGTGAAGATCCTGATGTTATTTTGGTTGGTGAGCTACGCGACCAAGAAACCATTAGCCTTGCTTTAACCGCAGCTGAAACGGGCCACTTGGTTTTCGGTACGCTGCATACTAGCTCTGCGGCGAAAACCATTGACCGCATTATCGATGTGTTCCCTGGTAGCGATAAGGGCATGGTGCGCTCGATGCTGTCAGAATCTTTATGTGCTGTTATTGCTCAAAAACTGCTGAAACGTATTGGTGGTGGTCGAGTGGCTTGCCATGAAATCTTAATGGCAACACCAGCAATTCGTAACTTGATCCGTGAAGACAAAGTGGCACAGATGTACTCGGTGATCCAGACTGGTGCCGCACAAGGCATGCAAACGATTGAACAAAATGCCAAACAATTAATTGCCCGTGGTTTAGTTGAGCCGCAAGAAGTCGAGCAAAAAATTGGAAATCTAGATTACTAAGGATGGGCATGGCGATGGATAGTATTCTTCAAGGAATGAAGCGGCATAAAGCTTCGGATCTTTACATTACGGTCGATGCGCCAGTGTTTTATCGCATTGATGGTGAGTTGCAGCCAATCGGTGAACGACTATCTGCAGAGCAAGTGTTTCAGTTACTTGATTCTGTCATGGAAGAATCCCGCCAAGATGAGTTTCGTGAAAGCCGAGAAGCGAACTTCGCTATTGTGCGAGAGTATGGACGTTTTCGTGTCTCCGCCTTTTTTCAGCGTGAGTTACCCGGAGCCGTAATTCGACGAATTGAAACCGAAATCCCGACTCTGAGTGAATTACATTTGCCAGAGGTGCTGAAAGATCTTTCCATCGCAAAGCGAGGACTAATTTTAGTGGTTGGAGGAACGGGATCGGGAAAGTCGACCACGATGGCAGCAATGATAGGTTATCGCAATAGTTATAGCTCAGGACATATCCTCACGGTCGAAGACCCGATAGAGTTTGTCCATCAACATCAAAAGTGCATCGTTACTCAACGAGAAGTAGGTCTAGATACCGAAAGTTATGAAGTGGCACTGAAAAACTCGCTACGCCAAGCTCCGGATGTGATCTCAATTGGTGAAATTCGCAGTCGTGAAACCATGGAGTTTGCCATGGCGTTTGCGGAAACTGGGCATCTTTGTATGGCAACGTTACATGCCAATAACGCTAATCAAGCGCTTGAGCGAATTTTGCATCTAGTATCCAAAGAGAAGAGAGAACAGTTTTTGTTTGATTTATCGATGAATCTAAAAGGCGTTGTAGGGCAGCAGTTATTGCGAGACAAGGATGGACAGGGGCGTCATGCCGCATTTGAAATCTTACTCAATACCCCACGAGTCGCTGACCTAGTTCGCCGTGGTTACTTGCATGAGTTAAAAGCGACCATGGCCAAGTCTCAGCAACAGGGTATGCAGACCTTTGATCAGGCGTTGTATCAGTTGGTGGCGGATGATCAAATTTCTGAAGAAGATGCATTGCTTAGTGCAGACTCTGCCAATGACTTGCGCATTATGCTTAAGACTCTGCGTGGTGAAGCGGTTACGTCCGATTCATTGGCGGATGTCAGAATCAATATGGATTAGTCCAAGAGCAAACGTAAAAAAACCGAGCGTCATGCTCGGTTTTTTATCTCGTCTATTACCCTTCGAACAACTCTTTGTGCAGCTTTTGAATCGCTTGACGCGACACTGATTCATGAACTAAAAAGCACAAGTTATGTGGGCTGGCACCAAAGCATATCATTCGTAGATTCATATCTTCCAACGTGCCAAATACTTGTTTTGCGTAACCGCGACTTTCACTCATGTTATTACCAATCAAAGCAACTAAGCAGAGGTTTTGTTCGATCTCTACCGTACATAATTGCTCCAATTCAGCATGAGCCGCAGCTGGAAGTTGCGGTGCTCCGCCTGAGGTATCCGTTTGATCTAAAGTGAGTGAAACACTGATCTCTGAGGTGGTGATTAAGTCGACCGATACTTTGTGTTTAGCGAGGATCTCAAATACTTTGGCAAGGAAACCATAGGCATGGAACATTTTATCGCTGCGCAATGTGACCATGGTTTGGTTACAGCGCAGAGCGAGTGAGCGAAACAACGGTGAATTTTGCACTTGATGACGAATCCAAGTTCCGCCTTTCTCTGGCTCTTTCGATGAGCCGACAAAGACTGGAATATCATGGCGTAATGCAGGCACTAGCGTTGATGGGTGAAGGATCTTAGCACCAAAATTTGCCATTTCAGATGCTTCACTAAAACTGATTTCTGCAATCGGTGATGCTTTGGCGGCAATACGCGGGTCAGTGGTGTAGATGCCTGGCACATCAGTCCAGATCTCCAAACCTTCGGCCTTAACTGCTTCTGCGATCAACGCGGCACTGTAGTCACTGCCGCCGCGGCCGAGAGTTGTGGTATTACCTTGCTCATCGGAGCCAATAAAACCTTGAGTCACCACCACATGCTCTTGGCAAAGTGGTAGCAGCTTTTCTGCCGCTAGTAACTCTGTTTGGTCGACGTCAGGCTCAGCCTTACCAAAATTATCGTCGGTGCGTAGTACTTGGCGAATATCAAAACGGATGGCGTTAATGCCACGTTCTCGCATAAGCTGGGCAAGAATATGCGTCGACATAAGTTCGCCACAAGCAACTAAATGGTCCGTTAATTTGTGGCTTGATTGTATAGAAGCGGCTTCAGCTAAACTGGTCACTGTATCGAGGATTTTATATACCTCGTTGGTGGTTTCTGTTGCATTCTCTAGTTTCGCTAGAATTGCTTCATGGATATCGGAAATTTTTTGCAAGATATCGGCACGATCTTGTGCATTGCTTACACCATTGGCTAATTCAACTAATAAGTTGGTGACACCAGAACAAGCACTGCTAACGACGAGTTTGGTATTTGGGTTATTTTCGATAATGGCCGCACAGCGGCTCATGGCTTCAAAATTTGCGACACTAGTACCGCCAAATTTGGCGACATTAAAAGAGCTCACAGCGATTCTCCCACGGCTTCCTAATATTTTTGCTGGGTTACCCAACGTCCTTTGTTTTTTGTTCGATGTGTTCGAACGAGAAGAGAGTATTGTGCGATATTTAGAGGGAAGTTATTTGGTAATAATATTCACCTCAGAAGCGCATCATCAGACCGTGCTGATGACAGTTGATGAGAGTCAACTCAAGTCAACCGACCTCACTAAACCGACAATTTAGCGATGTCTCGGCACTACTCTCCCTCAATGAATCGTATCGGAGTTGCGGCTCCACGATGCATCTACCTAGGCAGTGCTCCTCTTCTGTGTTTAATTATTGAACGGTTTTATGTAATCAAAGTCAACAGGTAATTTTACCTCCAATCCAACAATTTGTAACAATTACACCCAAGTAACCTCAAGGTGCTTGGTTCAGCGAGAGTGCCTTGGTTTGCCGACAAGGCTACGCGTGAAGATCGAGTGGTTCTAAATCAAAAATATAGACTTATGACCAATTGTCCCTAGGTAGATATTGTTCTATGGTGGTCTAACCTGAGAAGATTTCGAAGCATGCTGCAAGGAGCGATTATGACAATTCAAAGCTTTATTCCACCGCGCCGAACCCTAATGGGACCTGGTCCTTCTGATATCTCACCGCAAGTTTTGCAAGCGTTGAGTCGTCCAACTGTTGGGCATTTAGACCCACTATTTGTCGGCATGATGGATGAGCTAAAACAACTACTAAAGTATGCTTTCCAGACTGAAAATGAGTTCACGATTGCTGTATCTGCGCCAGGCAGTGCAGGGATGGAAGCGTGTTTTGTTAACTTAATTGAAGCCGGCGATAAGGTGATTGTGTGTCGCAATGGAGTGTTTGGCGAACGTATGCGTGAGAACGTGATTCGTGCTGGTGGAGAAGCAGTTGTGGTTGACGATGAATGGGGTACTCCAGTCTCTGTCGATAAAGTTGCTCAAGCTCTGCAAGATAACCCAGATACAAAAATTATTGCGTTTGTTCATGCTGAAACCTCAACCGGGGCGGTTTCAGATGCGCAGGCGTTGGGGGCTTTAGCCAAGCAGTATAATGCGTTAACCATCGTTGATACGGTAACATCTCTTGGTGGTGTGCCGCTCAAAGTCGACGAGTGGCAACTTGATGCGGTTTATTCCGGTAGCCAAAAATGCCTTTCTTGCACTCCAGGTTTGGCTCCTCTGACATTTTCACCCCAAGCAATTGAGAAAATTCAAAGTCGCACCACTCCTGTACAAAGTTGGTTTCTTGATCAGAGCCTAGTACTTGGTTATTGGAGTGGTGAAGGTAAACGCAGTTATCATCATACAGCGCCAGTAAATAGTTTATACGCCCTGCATGAGTCATTAGTGATGTTGCAAAATGAAGGACTCGAGAATGCTTGGCTGCGTCATCAAGCGATGCATGAAAAGTTAAAAACTGGACTAGAGAAGTTAGGTTTTACCTTTGTAGTTGAAGAGGCGTACCGTTTGCCTCAGTTGAACGCAGTTTATGTACCTGCGGGCATTGACGAAGCGAAGGTGCGTAACCATTTACTAGAAACCTATAACCTTGAGATTGGCGCAGGTCTTGGTGCTTTAGCCGGTAAAGCGTGGCGCATCGGTTTGATGGGTTACGGCGCGCGTGAAGAAAATGTCGCACTGTGT
Source organism: Vibrio fluminensis (assembly GCF_015278125.1). GTDB lineage: Bacteria > Pseudomonadota > Gammaproteobacteria > Enterobacterales > Vibrionaceae > Vibrio > Vibrio fluminensis. The sequence goes on along the minus strand of NZ_JADILO010000038.1, from coordinate 20,348 downwards.
TTGCGAGCGCTAGAAGAGTCATTGACTCAGTAAGTTAGCTTGAGAATCGTCCCGAGTTTAAAGGAAAAGCGGCTGGTTAGCCGCTTTTTTAGTATTGAACGATGTGAGTACTTAGGTTATTGCGCTGCCGATGGTTTTAGCGCATCAATATTGGGCGCAATATATTGCACCTTATCGAAGTCTTTTTTTGGGAAGAGGAATTTTGCCTCACTGCGAATTTGTTCCGCTTTCTTATCTTCGCCAAGTCCTTGATAGGCCATGATCAAGTTATTGTAAAAAGCAGGACGAGGCTTATCTTTAATAATCTTCAGTGACCAATCGATATAAGGCTGAATAAACTCAGGGTTATGAGTGATCAAACCGATATTCAGGTAGGTGCTGTAAACATCCCAATCATAGCGATCTTTCCATACGATTGGGTTACTGACGCGCTCCAATATCTGCGGATCCTTTGGATTGGAGAGCTCAAACTTCATCAACACATAATTGCTGTGTAAAGCCGTCACCATATAAACGCTGGTGAGGATTGGCACAACTAAACTCATCACGCGCAAGGCGATTTGCGATAGTTTGCTAAACGACGCTTCTCGGTAGCTATTGGAGCGTTGATCGACCCAATAGAGCAAAATAATAAAAGTAATCCAGTGTACGAATGAGTGATAGAACGGATACTCAAGTTGACTATGAAGGACGATAGGAACAAACAAACCAAACATTGCCAGCCGAGTGCCATGCTTGGCTTGATACATGCGTAACAGCATAAATAATGCTGCCAGCATAATGCCCAATACTGGCAGTAAGCCGCCTTCTACTCCCCAGAACAAGAGTTCATTATGGGGATGATCCATTCCCGGTAAACCGACGTGGTAACTTGGGTTTAATTGATGCTGACGGGCGGTATAGAGCGTATAGTCAGCCTCGAAACTACCATAGCCATAACCGGTAAATGGTTTTTCGATAAACATGTCGAGCGCTTGCGGGTACATATAGCTGCGAGCACTCTCGAAGTTCGCCTTAGCCTCAATAAGATTTGTACTGCTGTCTGAGTGGGTCATCAATGGCATCACCAGACCCACCATAACCCCAATTAACGCAGAAAGGCTCCAACCAGCAATACGTTTATGGGTGGCAAAACGGTATAGGTAAGGCAGTACCGCCGCAACCGCAATTGCCGCACCAAGCCAGCCTGTACGAGAAGCTAAAACGATCAGCAGTGGAATGGTGAGCAGTGGCATCAAATACAGCAAGGTCACGTCACTTAACTTGCGTTGATATTTAATTGGCTGACGTGAAAGCAGATAACCAGATATTGCTAGTCCTGTGGCAAGGAAACTCGCCATCACATTGGGCTGTTGGAAAATGCCATATGGGCGGTTTGTGGTGGTGTTGTAGCCAAAAATATTGTCTGGTTGCAGCAGTAGGTATTGCACCCAACCAAAACAGGCTTGAATCGCTACGGCTATTACGATGAACCACAATAGACGCTGTTTTTGTCGATTGCTGAAACGGAACTGCTGCAAAATGACAAATAGTAATAAGCCCATCCATAGCCCAGTCAGCCGATTAAGCGAAAGCTCTACGGAGCTCTCTGGATACAGGACAGGGGCAGTCATCATCAAGCAAGAGATAAATAATACGATGGTGAGTTTGTTGTAGCGCAGTTTGCCTTCAGTACCGATTTGATACAGACCGATAGCGAGACTGCTCCCAAACGCGAGCCAAGTACTGGCATTGAAGGATAAGGCTAAACCAGAGCCTCCCGGATTAGGCATAAAAAAATGCATCGCCAAAATATAGATAGCACCGATGGAGGCTAAAAAAGGGCGAATTAGCGGAAGTTTTGCTGCCTTAGGTTCAAGCTGTGTTCCGGTTAGGTGTATGGTTGCCATATAGGGTCACTTCTACAAAAACAAAACCAGCGTATGATACGCTGGTTTAACTACTTTTGACTATTTTAACATAGGTTTAAGGAAGCGTGCGGTATGTGAACCTTCGACCAGCGCCACATCTTCCGGTGTGCCTTGAGCAATGATCTCGCCACCGCCTTGACCACCTTCCGGACCTAAATCGACAATCCAGTCCGCCGTTTTAATTACGTCGAGGTTGTGCTCGATAACCACGACGGTATTACCGTGATCACGTAGGCGATGCAGTACAGTAAGTAGTTGCTGAATATCATGAAAATGCAAACCAGTCGTCGGCTCATCCAAGATATATAGCGTCTTACCGGTATCACGCTTAGACAGTTCGCGAGCGAGCTTCACGCGCTGCGCTTCACCACCTGACAAGGTAGTCGCGGCTTGACCAAGACGAATATAAGAAAGACCAACATCCATCAAGGTTTGCAGTTTGCGCGCAATCACCGGAACAGGGTCGAAGAATAGTCGTGCATCTTCAACGGTCATTTCTAGCACTTCATCGATGGTTTTACCTTTGTAGCGTACTTCTAAGGTTTCACGGTTATAGCGCTTACCTTTACATACATCACAAGGTACATAAACATCGGGTAAGAAGTGCATTTCGACTTTAATCACGCCATCACCTTGGCAAGCTTCACAGCGACCACCACGAACGTTAAAGCTGAAGCGACCTGGCTTATAGCCACGAGAGCGCGCTTCTTGTGTACCAGAGAACAGTTCACGAATAGGTGTAAAGATCCCAGTGTAAGTGGCTGGGTTTGAACGAGGCGTACGGCCAATTGGGCTTTGGTCAATATCAATGACTTTATCAAAGTGCTCGAGTCCTTTGATTTTCTTATAAGGTGCAGGCATTGCTGTAGTTGCACCATTTAATTGCGTGTGGGCAATTTTGAAGAAAGTATCGTTGATTAAGGTTGATTTACCTGAGCCAGAAACCCCCGTAATACAACTAAATAGTCCCACAGGAATGGTTAAATTGACTTCTTTGAGGTTGTTGCCGGTCGCGCCAATGAGTTCGACCACTTTCTTTTTATTTAATGGTGTACGTTTTGCTGGAATCTCAATTCTCTTTGCTCCAGACAAGTATTGACCAGTGAGCGAGTCAGGGACTTCAAGGATCTCTGCCATCGTACCTTGTGCAACCACTTGTCCGCCATGGACCCCCGCACCTGGACCAATATCAATCACATGATCGGCGCAGCGAATTGCGTCTTCATCATGTTCGACAACTAACACGGTATTACCTAAATCGCGTAGGTGGGTTAGAGTTTTTAATAGTCGTTCGTTATCACGTTGGTGCAAGCCAATCGATGGTTCATCAAGCACATACATGACTCCGACTAAGCCTGCACCAATCTGGCTTGCGAGGCGAATACGTTGCGCTTCACCGCCAGAGAGCGTTTCGGCGCTGCGAGAAAGGTTCAGGTAGTTAAGACCCACGTTAACCAAGAACTCAAGGCGATCGTTGATCTCTTTCATCACTTTCTCTGCGATTTTCGCCCGTTGACCTTCTAGTTTTAGAGCGGCGAAGAAGCCTAGCGCGTCGGCAATGCTGAGTTCCACAATTTCAGGTAGAGTGGTATCACCGATAAACACATTGCGCGCTTCTAAACGCAGACGGCTGCCATCACAACTTGCACAACATTTGGTTGAGATGTACTTAGCTAGCTCTTCACGGACAGAGTTCGATTCGGTATCACGGTAGCGGCGCTCTAGTGTATTTAAAATCCCTTCAAACGGATGGCGTTTAACGCGGATATCACCACGATCATTAATGTAGTTAAACTCAACTTCTGTTCGACCTGAGCCTTTTAGGATCACATCTTGGATTTTCTTCGGCAGTTTGTTAAACGGCTGATTGAGGTCGAAATCATAGTGCTTAGCCAGTGAGCTGAGCATTTGGAAGTAGTAGTAGTTCTTTTGATCCCAGCCGCGAATTGCCCCTTGAGCAAGGCTAAGTGATTCGTCTTGGAGTACTCGGTCAGGGTCAAAGTACTGTTGTACACCTAAGCCATCACAAGTGCCACATGCCCCTGCAGGGTTATTGAATGAGAATAGGCGAGGCTCGAGTTCTTGCATGCTGTAACCACAGTGTGGACAAGCGAAATTGGCGGAAAAGACTGTCTCTTCCCCCTCACCATCCATTGGCGCGACAACGGCGATACCACCAGAAAGCTCCAGTGTGGTTTCAAAGGATTCCGCTAGACGTTGTTGTAGGTCAGCGCGAACTTTAAAGCGATCGACCACCACTTCAATGGTGTGTTTTTTGTGTAGTTCTAACGGCGGAGGATCAGAAAGATCGCAGGTCTCCCCATCAATTCGAGCGCGAATGAAACCTTGTGCCGCAAGGTTTTCTAGAGTTTTAACATGCTCACCTTTACGCTCTTTAACGATAGGTGCCAGTAGCATCATCTTTGAGCCTTCCGGCATTTCTAATACTTTGTCGACCATCTGCGATACAGTTTGTGCTGAGAGTGGCACCTTATGTTCCGGACAGCGTGGTTCTCCCACACGAGCATAGAGCAGACGCAAATAGTCATAGACTTCAGTGATAGTACCTACGGTTGAACGTGGGTTGTGAGACGTGGACTTTTGCTCGATAGAAATCGCAGGAGATAGACCTTCAATATGATCAACGTCAGGCTTTTCCATTAAGGAAAGGAATTGACGCGCATAAGCAGAAAGCGATTCTACATAACGACGTTGACCTTCGGCATACAGAGTATCAAAAGCTAAGGATGATTTACCGGAGCCGGATAAACCAGTGATAACAATGAGTTTATCGCGAGGAATGGTGAGGTTAATGTTTTTCAGATTATGGGTGCGGGCTCCGCGTACTTCTATCTTGTCCATGGTAATCGCTCTGTATGGGAAGAACTTCTAGTATTACACAGTGCGATAAATGTTCAAAGAAAAATACTGGACATAAAAACAGTAAAGGCAGCCAGTGGCTGCCTTTATGTTAGTTTATTCGCTGATTAAGCTTGTTTGGCTGTAGCGTGTTTGCCGAGTTCAGTTTTCTTGCTGTCTTTAAGGTATAGATTTTCAAAACAGTAGTTCGTTGCTTCGATATAACCTTCGACACTACCACAGTCAAAGCGCTGACCTTTAAACTTGTATGCTAGAACACAGCCTGCTTTAGCTTGCTTTAGTAGTGCGTCAGTGATTTGAATCTCGCCGCCTTTACCAGGTTCAGTTTGCTCAATTAGCTCAAAGATATCTGGAGTTAAAATATAACGACCAATGATTGCTAGGTTGCTTGGCGCAGTACCTGGCTCTGGTTTTTCTACCATGTCATCAACACGGAAGATGTCATCTTTAATCATTTCACCAGAGATAACGCCATACTTATGAGTTTCATTTTCTGGAACTTCTTGTACTGCAACAATCGAACAACGGAACTGTTTAAACAGAGTGACCATTTGAGCGAGAACACCTTCTTGCTCATTAACACAAAGGTCATCGGCAAGTACTACAGCAAACGGTTCGTCACCAATAAGTTCACGGCCAGTCAAAATAGCATGACCTAGACCTTTCATCTCACGTTGACGGATGTAAGTAAAATTCGCTGACTCAATGATCTCGCGAATATCGACCAACAGTTCTTCTTTATTAGTACCATTGATTTGATGCTCTAGTTCGTAGTTCTTATCGAAGTGATCCATGATTGAGTGTTTACCACGGCCAGTTACGATGCACATACCGTCCATACCCGCTTGAATCGCTTCTTCGACACCATATTCAATTAGCGGTTTATTTACTACTGGCATCATTTCCTTTGGCATTGATTTCGTTGCCGGAAGGAAGCGAGTTCCGTAACCTGCCGCTGGAAATAGGCACTTCTTAATCATGATAAAACCCTTTATATCTCTGACGTAATTAAATTTGCCGACAAGATAGCATGGTTTTAATGAATAGATAATTAACCGACTAGTGCAAAAGTTGATTTTTTAACCGTTGTATGCTTTTTAAGACACTAGGTGCTGTTTCGCCCATGAGATTGCCTGCACTCTGTTCTTTACTGATAGCTTTTTAAATATCTGGTAAAGATGTGATTTTACCGTGAACTCGCTGATAAAAAGATCCTCAGCGATTTGAATGTTAGAAGCGCCAGTCTTTAAACTGCGCAGAATTTGAATTTCTCTTGTCGTAAGATCAACCGTTGCTGGCGAGGTTTGGCTATCAATCACATGACGATAATAGTGCAGTAGTTGCGCCGCCACTTTTCTGGGCAGCCAGTTTTGGCTGTTAATCACTTCCCCACAACCATAGGCCACATTAGCGATCTCATCGTCTTTGTAGAATAGTGCTTTTAAGTTTCCAAAACTTAGCAATTCATCGGTCGTTAAGCGTCTTTCTACATTGAAAATGACAGTCTCAAAGATCTTATTCGACAGGGGAAGGTTCCTAATTGCACTATGTAGTTGTTGATAATCATTGTGATCAATCAACAAAATTTTATGCTTGTGCTGTTGCATAGCAAGCATAAAGTCCTCTGGTTCCATACGCGGTATCGGGACACCGAGTGCTTTTTCAAATTGGTCAACAAGCGGGTAATGAGCATTTTTATCTTCACATAGGAAGTAGAGTGTTCTTGCATAGATGTTTTTAGCCATAAGTTGTTCACATCCTTGATAAGTTGCAATTTATAAATTTAGAGCTTGTTATCCTGTCTTATTTATTGCTAAAGAGCGATCCATCTTCAGTATGAATCTTTTTCCTGTTTCATATTTGATAGTGAGTTTTCTTTATCTCATTGAAATTTAGAGAGTGAATAGAGTGCTTCAGTATGTGGATTTGGGACTAGTAGCAAAAAAGCTATCAATCAATCAAGATAACTCGAACTGTTGTTCGAATTGTTAGGCGGGTGTGCTATCCTTATGCGTTATCAAAAATGCATCTAGACGGAGCGAAACATGGCTAGCCGTGGAGTAAACAAAGTTATTTTAGTGGGTAACTTAGGCCAAGACCCAGAAGTGCGCTATATGCCTAGTGGCGGCGCAGTAGCAAACATTACTGTTGCAACTTCAGAAACGTGGCGTGATAAAGCGACTGGTGAACAGCGCGAGAAAACTGAATGGCACCGTGTGGCTCTATTTGGCAAGCTTGCGGAAGTTGCTGGTGAGTACCTGCGTAAGGGCTCTCAAGTATATATTGAAGGTCAATTGCAAACACGTAAGTGGCAAAACCAGCAAGGTCAAGATCAGTACACAACTGAGATCGTGGTACAAGGCTACAACGGCGTAATGCAAATGCTAGGTGGTCGTCAAGGTGGTCAAGGTGCACCTATGGGCGGTCAACAGCAGCAACAGCAAGGTTGGGGTCAGCCTCAACAACCTGCAATGCAGCAACAGCAGGCGCCTCAACAGCGTGCTCCTCAGCAACCGCCTCAGCAGCAGCCTCAATACAATGAGCCGCCAATGGATTTTGACGACGATATCCCGTTTTAATCGATTGAATGTTAAAAAAAGCCGCGATTTTCGCGGCTTTTTTATATATTGGGGATAGAAACTTAAACGTTTTAATGATGATTAGACGTTTGAGGACTGATACCTCGAAGGAAGGAGGTTGTTCGTGCTAGCGCAATAGTTCTAGCGTATTATCCGGTTCTTGTCGGTTACTCATCAGAATCACAGAGAGGGAACTCCAATTTATGAGGTATACACCTACCTTAAAATTGAGCACGCGACTTGTTGCGTTTGTTACGGTTATCGTAATTAGTGCGATGTTTATCTTGTTCCTTGGTGGAACACTATCATTTCGTAGTCTCGGGCAAGAGTATCTCGATCAATCACTGAAAGGTATTGTGAAAGTGGTTGATAAAGAGATGGAAGATCCTGATGCGGCCTATTCTATGCAGCGCTGGATGCCTAAAATGCTACAAGCATCGAGTATCGTAGAGATGGAGCTATCATCTCAAGTTGGTGTGATTTATCGCTATCGCGATACATCATCAAAAATCGATCCAGCACTATTCTATAAAGCTGATTATTCCCTCGAGCGAAATCCTGGTTTTACTGTCCGCTTTACGGCTGTTCCTCCTTATGTAGGATATGGCTACTCAATGCAGGCTCTTTGGTCGATTACTTTGGCTGTCGCGTTGATAGTCTTCTGCTTAATACGAGGTATGAAGTGGTTAAAAGAGCAGTTGATTGGCTCCGAACTTTTAGAAGAGCGAGGGCGAATGATTCTTGCTGGGCGAGTCGAGCAATATGCAAAAGGGGATGAAAGCGAGTGGCCATATACAGCCAGTGAGGCGCTTGATCGCTTAATCGAAGAGTTACAAGATGCGCGGCAAGAGCGAAGCCGTTTTGATACTTTTATTCGTACCCAGACTTTTCTTGATCAATTAACCGGCACCGCCAATCGAGTTTTATTTGATAGTAAACTTGAGGCGGCACTTTCTGAGAGTGGTTCCCATGGCGGTGTATTGCTCATTCGCATTGATGATTGGGATTTAGTAAAAGAAGAAGTGGACAAGCAAACTGCCAATCAATTTATCGTTGATATTGGTGAGTCGATTAATACGGTTATTTTACGTTATCCAGATGTTATTTTGTCGCGTTATTATGAATCAGATTTTGCGATATTTGCGCCACATTTAAGTAGCAAAGAAGTGGCGAACATAGCCACGAATTGCTTGAAGAAATTTGATAAATTGCAATCTCTTGAACCACTAGTTAAAGACAACTGGTGTCACATTGGCCTTAGCATGTATCAAGAGGGGGAGCGACAAGGTAAAATCATGGATGAAGCTGAGACGGCACTTAAAAGCGCTCGTTTACAGCAGGCTAACGCATGGAGTCGCTTTAATAAGCTGATAACACATGATGATGAACGAGGTAGTGTTCGCTGGCGCACTCTCTTTGACCAAGTGTTGACTCCTGACTCTGTCTACGTTTTCTACCAACCTTGTTATCTACTGGAAAATCAGCAGCCAACAATTTGTCACAATGAATTGTTTGTCCGTATCAATGACCCGCAACAAGGTTTAATAAAAGCCTCTCGTTTCCATACCGCAATAGAGTCTGTCGGTTATGAAAGTATTTTGGATCGCGCGGTTTTTTTAGCCGTCGCCAAATTTTTGAAGACGTCAAAAAATGGTTTATGTTATTCTATAAACTTAAATATTACCCCATTTTCAGATAAGAAGTACTTTCGTTTGTTTAGGGATGAGCTACTTCAACTTTCAATTGATTTGCGACGCACTCTTCTATTTGAGTTTTCAGAAGCCAGATTAGTACAGCATATTGATTATATGCGACCCGTGATCAAGATGTTAAATGGTTTAGGTTGTAAAGTTGTTGTTGGGCAAGCTGGACGATCCATTGTTAGTACTTATTACTTAAAAGAGCTTTCCGTTGATTATTTGAAACTGCATCGTAGTTTGATTAAGAAAATCGATCAAAGACATGAAAATCAACTGTTCGTTCGAAGTTTGCTAGGTGCTTGTGAAGGGTTGCGTACACAAGTCATTGCGGTAGGCGTCGATCAAGAACAGGAATTCAACACTTTATTAGAGTTGGGTGTTGATGGTGTGCAAGGACGTTATTTTTCCCCAGAGCAACAGATGATACCGGAACCCAAATTGGAACAGTCCGGAAAGTCCAAAGCGAATATACAGATAGGACGCCGAAACCGTTGGCGAAGAAGTTAGTAGTAGATGAGCATTCAATCGTTATTAGGAAAGTTTAGTTCTGTTAGCAACACGACTAATCGCTTGCGAGTGGTAGTACAACCTAACTCAATTCACTTCTCTGACTGGGATGATTCGGGTATACCAAAGCAAGTTACTTGTGATTCTGGTCAGTGGCAAAATGTGCTTGTCGACACTTTAAAACAAGCAGAAATCTCGGATATAACCATTGATGTAGTGCTGAACTCAGGTCTGTATCAAAACTATCAGATTGATAAACCTAATGTGCCTCAAGAAGAGTTGAGCTTAACATTACCTTTTTTACTCAAAGATCTGATTAGCGAAAAAGTCACGGATATTATTGCTGACGCAACGCCATTACCAACAAGCAATAAGCTTCAAGTTTATGTAGTCGGAAAGTCTTTGGTTTTAGGCCTAGTGTCTAAGTTGAATGAAATTAAAATTCATCTAGGCCAGGTATTAGTTGAAGATGATATTTGGCCACGTGTCACTAAAGATGTTGAACGGTTTGTTTTATTTCAACGGAGTAAGGGTGCGGGTTATAAATTAAGCGCATTTGTCGATAATCGTTGTATTTTTCAGCGTACGATGCGCGGTGTTACTTTCCCCCTAACAGGTGTTGCAACTAGCGGTTTGCAGTTGGATGGTGTTGCTCTTGAACTGCAGCGTTCGATTGACTATCTATCCTCTCAGCTTCGTGGTTCAACATTGCATCATTTAAAAATATGCTGTGATGATGAAAATGATCAAGAGCTTGCGAGTGAGTTAGATCAAAGGTTGAGTGTAAAAGTCTCACCGTTGTCCAGCGCTAAGAGTGATTCCGGAACATTGCTTGTTGATGCGATGGCGACGGAATGCTTTTCTGCGATAAACCTCTATCCAGCACATTTGAAGCCTAAAGTTGAACGTTTTACGTTGAACAATGTGGCGCTTACCTTAGTTGCTTTAGTTGTAGTATTTAGCGCAAGTTATGGTTATTTTGCCTGGAAAAATAGTCAACTTAATGAGAGCTTGGCTGTGATTAAGTCACAAGAACAGGAATTTAATCAGCAGCTTGCAAGCCTTAATCAACGCCTTGCCAAACATCGCCCTTCGCCAGAAAAAGTTCATGCCGTTGAGCGTCTGAAAGAAGAAATTCAATCGAAACAAGACTCTTTAGCTGCGGTAGCTAAATATGATGGCCAGTTACAAGCGGGTTATTCAGGTGTGATGCAGTCATTGGCTCAGATAGGACGAAATGACATCTCATTAAGCTCAATTAAGATGGATAATGAGAATTTGGATATCAAAGGATTAGCCAAAGATCCTCAAGCGATTCCAAATTGGGTGAATCAATTTAAGAGTGAAATAAACTTAGTCGGTCGATCGTTTGAGAAACTAAAAATTGCTCGCAACGAGCAAAATATCCTGACGTTTGAATTACGCACCCAAGAAAAAGAGACTGAGTGATGAAAGCACATTGGCAGAAATTGAGTGAGAAATTCTCCAATCTGAGCTCGCGTGAAAAATGGTTGATCACTATTTGCAGCATCGTTGTCGTTGTAATGGTGATTTTTACAATGCTGTTGGAGCCTGCGATTAATGATAATCGTGCGCTTAATCGACAGATATCAGTGACAGAACAGAGCAATATGCGTTTGGAAGCTGAAATATTAACCATTACAGCAAAGTTAAAGAAAGATCCCGATCAAGCGATTAACATCGAATACAAACGCTTATTGAAAGAGAGTCAAACACTGTCAGAGAAACTAGCGAAAGTGATCGATAGTCTTATTTCTCCTAGTCAGATGGCGAAATTATTAGAAGATGTTTTAGCAGGCAGTAAAGGTTTGCATTTAGTCTCGCTTGAGTCGTTAAAAGCAGAGCCAATTATTAGTGGCGAAGCATCAGAAAACTATGCTGGCTACTATTTGCATCCTGTTCGTTTAGAACTGACAGGAAATTACTTCGCCATTCTAAAGTATTTGGAAACGCTGGAATCCTTACCAGTGAATTACTATTGGCGCAGTTTTAGTTATCAAGTAGATGCTTATCCCAAAGCACGTTTGATTTTGGAAGTTTACACCCTTGGAACTAGACAGGAGTTTATTGGTGGCTAATAAGAGTCTATTTCTTTTGCTCGCTATATCTTCTGTAGCTGTGGCATCTCAAGATCCAACTGCCCCATTAAATTGGCAGTCATCATCTAAATCGACGTCAGTGAAGAAAGTGGTGCATGCTCGAGTACCAAACCTTCAAAGTATCGTTTGTGGTGAAAATGAAAAGTGCTTTGCCATCTTAGATGGCCAGACAAAGGCTAAAGGTGACAAAGTGGCTGGGTTTAACATTCAGAACATTAACGCTGATTACGTCACCGTCTCTCGTGGTAATAAAATGTGGAAACTGGAACTGTTCCCTCTAGAAGTAAAACAATAAGGTTGTTGGAATCGTATGCGTAAACTTGTTTTAGCTCTCTCTATTGTTTCTTTGGCTGGTTGCTCAATGGGGCACCGAGATCCTGTAGAAGCAAAGAATGCACTTAATGAGGCAATTAATGAATCAAATAGCCGCGCTTTGCAGCAGTTACCTGCATCGGTAGAAGCTGATTTGATGCCAGATCTTGATGGAATGGCAACTGAGCCAAATACTACGGTTAAGCGTTTTCGTATCAAAGCGAGTGGTGTAGATGCACGCTCGTTTTTTGCAAGTCTAGTTAAAGGGACAGAATACAGTGCTGCGATTCATCCTGCGGTGACGGGCAAGATTACCGTTAATTTAACGGACGTAACACTAGATGAAGTACTCTCTGTTGTCAGTGATATGTATGGCTACGATGTTCAGATAGTGGGCAAAGTTATCCAAGTTTATCCAGCTGGCCTACGTACGGTTACGATTCCAGTCGATTACTTACAGTTTAAACGAACTGGGCGTTCATTAACGTCGATTACTACCGGTACGATCACCAATACGGATAGTGGTTCTTCTAGTGACTCAGATTCAGATTCATCTTCTAGTTCATCTTCAACCTCCGCTAGTGGTGGTACTGAAATAGAAACGACTAATGAGAGTGATTTTTGGCCTCAGCTGCAAACGGCAGTGGCTCAACTTATTGGAAGTGGTAAAGGGCAGTCGGTTGTTGTGACCCCACAAGCTAGCGTTATTACGATTCGTGCTTATCCCGATGAAATTCGTCAAGTTCGTGAATTCTTAGGTGTATCTCAGCAACGTATGCATCGCCAAGTCATTTTAGAAGCCAAGATTCTTGAAGTGACGTTGAGTGACGGTTATCAGCAAGGTATTAACTGGAGTAAGGCGTTCAGTTCGAATGGTAACGATTTCACGATTGGTCAAGGCTCAATCAACCGAGATAGTAACGGCAACCCTATCGCCTCGGTTCTACCGGGCTTGGATACGATAGGGACATTACTTGGTGGTCAAACAAATTTAGTTGTCTCTGGTGGCAGTTTTGATGCGGTGATTAGCTTTATGGCAACACAAGGTGACTTGAATGTGCTATCTAGCCCACGTGTGACCGCCGCCAATAATCAAAAAGCAGTGATTAAAGTTGGTACTGATGAATACTTCGTTACTGATCTGTCGAGTGTAGTGGGATCCGGCGACAATTCTGAACCTTCGCCTGAAGTTGAACTAACGCCATTCTTCTCTGGTATTTCTTTGGATGTAACACCGCAAATTGATGACCAAGGTAACGTGCTGCTGCATGTGCATCCCGCGGTAATTGAAGTTGATGAACAGATCAAAGAAATTGGTTTTGGTGGCAATACGATCACTTTGCCGCTTGCGAGTAGTTCGATCCGCGAATCGGACTCCGTTATTCGCGCACAAGATGGCGACGTCGTGGTGATCGGGGGCTTAATGAAGTCCAACACTATCGACCAAGTTTCTAAAGTTCCTTTTCTTGGGGACGTTCCTGGGTTAGGACATCTATTTAGAAACAAAACCAAATTACAGCAAAAAACAGAACTCGTTATTCTACTAAAACCAACTGTAGTTGGAGTGAATACTTGGCAGAAAGAGCTAGAGCGTTCTCGTGATCTACTGCAAGAGTGGTTCCCTGAACAGTCACAGTAATACGCTATGTATTTAGAGCATTTTGGCTTTAACCAATTGCCATTTCATCTCACGCCAAATACTGAACTGTTTTTGGGTTTAGAGCCTCACTACGAAGCAATACAAATGGTCAACTCTGCACTTTCGATGGGGGAAGGGGTGATCAAAGTGACGGGTGAGGTGGGCACTGGTAAAACCATGGTATGCCGGATGTTGGTGAACCACTTTGAATCTCACGTTCAATTGGTCTATTTACCCAATCCTGCTTTGTCCGGAGTTGAGTTAAGGCAATCTGTGGCTACTGAACTTGGTCTCGATGTCGCAAGCAATAGCAAGATTGTTGATCAAATTCAGCAAAGGCTGATTGAACTGACCAAGCAAGGCAAGCAAGTTGTGGTTTTGGTCGATGAAGCTCAGGCTCTGAGTGATGAAGCGCTAGAGGTATTACGTCTGTTTGGCAACTTAGAAACCGAGCAACGTAAGCTAATGCAAATTGTGTTGTTTGGACAGCCAGAATTAGATGAACGTCTACAGCAACATCATCTGCGTCAGTTTCGTCAGCGAATCACGTTTAATGCGCAACTGAGAGCCCTTTCTTTGGCTGAAACCGTGGCATATATCGGCAACCGCACCACCAAAGCGGGTGCCAGTGGTGAGATTTTCACTCTGTCGCAAAAAAAAGCAATTTGGCGATCTAGTCATGGGATTCCACGACTGATCAATCAAATTTGTCATAAGAGTTTAGTTTTAGCTAGTAGCCAGCAACTGGCTAAAATTGCTAACCATCACCTGTACGCAGCTATGCATGACACGTTTGATGTTTGCAAACCTAAATATAAAAGCCCAGTGCTATGGGGTTGGAGTTAACACATGAGTGCGATTAATAACGCGCTGTCTGAATTATCAAAGTCGCAGACTGTATCAAAAGTTGAGATCGAGAAAGCCCAAGTGCAAGTCATCAAGCGCAGCAATGCACTGCCTTGGCTGATTGGTGGGTTTAGTTTGAGTTTAGCCGTAGGCGGTTGGGCGGTTTCTTTGCAGCCTCAAGTTGAGAGAGAGTCCATTGCCCAAGCATCTGCACTCAAGGTTCAACCTGAAATGGCATTAGAGCCAACCGTGATTTCGCCAACCAGCAAAATTGTTCAAGCAAGTCAGTCAATTTATGACGCGCCAGTTGTTGTCCAGAGCGCTACTGAACAACTGGTAACGCCTGTTGCGCAGGCTGCTGACAGTGTAGAAACACCGATTACACAAAACCAAGTTATTGAAGCGCCATTGCAGAATGTGAAGGAACAGGACGCAATATCGACACCGATATTGGTCGCGCAAGCTCAATCTTCGAGCGCAGGCGAAGGTGTTCCCGAAAGCTCGTTACTGCCAAGTGCCGTGGAAGGAGAAGTGGTTGTTGAACAAGTAGAGTTGACACCAACGCAGTTAGCAGAAAAAGCTCAAACTCGAGCAAGAAAAGCACTTGATGCCAATGATCTTGCTGGTGCGATTAGTCACTATCAGGATGCACTGCGTTACACACCGCGTGATAGTAAGGTTCGTCAAACACTGGCGGCACTTTATTACGGCAAAGCAGAAGTACGCAAGTCAGTCGAATTGCTGCAAAAAGGCATTTCAATCGATAATGAGGATCAAAGTCTTCGTCTTGCATTAGCTAAATTGTTACTTAAAGAGAAGCAAGCTAGCGCTGCGCTTACTCCATTAGCATACTTGCCACGTAACCCAAGTAGTGAATATCTCTCTTTGCGTGCCGCTCTGGCGCAGAAAAGCGCACAAGATGAACTCGCGTTAGAAAGCTACCAACAGCTGGTGGAGTTGGAACCAGAGAATGGACGCTGGTGGCTAGGGTTGGCCATACAGCAAGAACGAGCTTTCGAATTGGAACAAGCGAAGAGCGCCTATCATCAAGCACTTAATAAAGTGGGTATTTCTAGTCAATCTCAGCAATTTATACGTGATCGTTTAGCCTTGATAGAGCAGTTAGAGGAGCAGCCAAGTGCAAGTTAAGTTAAGAAAACGTCTTGGTGATTTGCTTGTTGAGGAAGGGATTGTCACTGAGCAACAAGTGGAGTTGGCCCTTGCAGAGCAGAAAGCTTCTGGGCGTAAACTTGGGGCGACCCTGATCGATCTTGGGTTCTTAACCGAGAAGCAAATGCTGAGCTTTTTATCTCAGCAACTTGATATCCCCTTGATTGATCTTAGCCGCATGAATGTTGATATTGATGCGGTTCAATTGCTTCCTGAGGTTCATGCTCGTCGTTTACGTGCTCTGGTTATTGCTCGTCATCATGATTCATTACGTGTAGCAATGAGTGATCCTGCGGATCTCTTTGCTCAAGAGTCGTTACTTTCGCAGCTGCCACAATACGCAATCGAGTTTGTTATTGCCCCAGAACAGCAGTTAGTCGATGGTTTCGATCGTTATTATCGACGAACCAAAGAAATCGCATCCTTTGCTGAGCAGCTACAAGCTGAACATCAGGTCACTGAAGCTTTCGACTTTAGCATCGAAGGGGAAGACAGTGACGAGGTTACGGTAGTAAAACTGATTAACTCTTTGTTTGAAGATGCCATTCAAGTCGGAGCGTCAGATATTCACATTGAACCTGACGCGAATGTACTTCGCTTACGCCAACGTATCGATGGTATTTTGCATGAAACCTTGCTCAATGAGGTCAATATTGCTTCTGCATTAGTGCTGCGCCTTAAATTGATGGCGAATCTTGATATTTCTGAGAAACGTCTGCCTCAAGATGGCCGTTTTAATATTAAAGCGAAAGGTCAGTCAGTTGATATTCGTATGTCGACCATGCCAGTGCAATACGGCGAGTCGGTGGTCATGCGTTTACTAAACCAGTCTTCTGGAGTAAGAAAGCTCGAAGAGTCAGGTTTACCCGCTGATTTGTTGGCGCGTTTACGCAGCCAATTGCGTCGACCACATGGCATGATTTTGGTAACAGGCCCAACCGGTTCTGGTAAAACCACCACACTGTATGGTGCGCTGAGTGAATTAAATCAGCCAAGTAAGAAAATTATCACCGCCGAAGACCCTGTGGAATATCGCTTGCCTCGCGTTAACCAAGTTCAAGTTAACTCTAAGATAAACCTAGATTTCTCGACTATCTTGCGAACCTTTTTGCGTCAAGATCCAGATATCATTCTGGTCGGTGAGATGCGAGACCAAGAGACGGTTGAAATTGGTTTACGAGCGGCGCTAACTGGTCACTTAGTACTGAGTACATTACATACCAATGATGCGGTTGATAGTGCATTACGTATGATGGATATGGGGGCGCCGGGATATCTAGTGGCTAGTGCGGTTCGCGCCGTGGTGGCACAGCGCTTAGTGCGTAAGGTATGCCCAGATTGTAAGACAGAAACTCAGTTGGAAGATGGACAGCGTCAATGGCTAAGTCAGCGTTTTCCTAATCAAGTTGGTGCCAGCTTCGTCAAAGGCAGAGGTTGTCAAAACTGTAACCTAACGGGCTATCGTGGACGAATTGGTGTGTTTGAACTCCTTGAGTTAGATCAGGCGATGATGGATGCATTGCGTGCCAACGATGCGGTAGGTTTTGCTCAAGTTGCGCGAAGTTCTACCAACTACAAACCGTTATTAGCATCTGCAATGGAATTGGCGTTACAAAGCATTGTTAGCTTTGAAGAAGTGATGACATTAGGTGAGGGTGATACCTCCGGTAGTGTTCAAGCGATCTACTTGTAGGAAGTGGCATGTCAGTATTTCACTATCAGGGACGTAATTTAGATGGCAGCAAAGTTTCAGGGCAAGTTGAAGCAGTAACAGTGGAGCTTGCGACTGAAGCCTTAATTGCTAAGGGTGTCATTCCAACGGAAATCAAGCAAGGTAAGAAGGGCAGCAGTCTAAATATCGACTTTGCGGCACTTTTTACTCCGGAGATTCCCCTTGAAGTGCTGGTGATTTTTTGTCGACAAATGTACAGCTTAACAAAGGCTGGAGTTCCTTTGTTGCGTGCGATGCGGGGATTGACGCAGAACTGTGAAAACAAGCAACTGAAAGAAGCGCTTGAGGATGTGACCAATGAGCTAACCAATGGTCGTAGTCTGTCGAGTGCGATGCAACTGCATCCAAAAGTGTTTAGTTCACTGTTCGTTTCTATGCTGAGTGTTGGTGAAAATACCGGTAGGTTGGACGAGGCACTATTGCAACTCGCAAACTATTACGAACAAGAGCTTGAGACACGAAAACGGATTAAAACCGCAATGCGTTACCCGACGTTTGTGATCATATTCATTACTTTGGCTATGTTCGTACTGAACGTAAAAGTCATCCCTCAGTTTTCAACCATGTTTGAACGCTTTGGTGTCGATCTTCCTCTGCCGACTCGGATCTTAATCGGAACCTCTAACTTTTTTGTCAATTATTGGCCGGCGATGCTGGCGGCAATCGTCGGTTTGCTATTTGCGTTTCGCGCTTGGGTTAACACCGCGAATGGACGGGAAAAGTGGGATAAGTTTCGTTTGAGAATGCCGGTTTTCGGCAGTGTGATAAACCGCGCTCAACTGGGACGTTTTTCCCGTACTTTTTCCTTGATGCTTAAAGCGGGTGTGCCGCTTAACCAATCATTATCTCTCTCTGCTGAAGCGCTTGATAATCGTTTTCTAGAAAATCGTTTGTTAGAAATGAAAGCGGCCATTGAAGCCGGCAGTTCAATTTCTAATACGGCGATAGCCAGTGGTGTTTTTACGCCGCTCGTTATTCAAATGATCGCGGTAGGTGAAGAAACGGGTCGTATCGATGAACTTTTGATTGAGGTGGCCGATTTTTACGATCGTGAAGTGGACTACGACTTGAAGACTCTGACTGCCCGTATTGAGCCGTTTTTGCTCGTCGTGGTTGCCGGTATGGTATTGATCTTAGCTCTTGGTATTTTCTTGCCTATGTGGGGCATGCTAGACGCAATCAAAGGTTAATATGCCAAAACAAATAATTCGTCCACGTTTTGCTGTGTGGGCGATAACGGCCATGGTTATCTTGCTGGCACTACTCATGTCTTGGCACAAGATTGAGCGTGAGGCGAGTGGTACTGCATTAGAAGTGGCGAGCAAGCGTATTTTGGAGCGCGCTAATTTCTATAAGCAGCAATGGTTATTGGCAAAACAGCCGCAGCAATTAGTGATTGGTCAAAACGTCATACATTATTCTGCAAAAGGATGGGTGAAACCGGTCAATGCGAGCAATAATTTAGATTGTAAC
Organism: Vibrio fluminensis; assembly: GCF_015278125.1. GTDB lineage: Bacteria > Pseudomonadota > Gammaproteobacteria > Enterobacterales > Vibrionaceae > Vibrio > Vibrio fluminensis. The sequence goes on along the minus strand of NZ_JADILO010000038.1, from coordinate 1,480 downwards.
TATTGGTTGGCGATACTTTACGAAGAACGACAAGTTTTAGGTAATTTACCCAAAAAAATGGAAGAAAATTCAACATCATCAAATTTTCAATGTAAGTACTATTTTGAAGATTCTGGTGCGATCACTATCGATTTAATAGGTGATAAATTCAACGTTGATGCCATTTTTACGGCAGAATAAAAATTTGACGCGCTTACATAGTAAAATGGTTTGATAAGCGTATAATAATTAGCACAAAAGAGTGAGAGTGAGCGCTATGAACAATAAACAAACTGGTTTCTCGTTAGTTGAGCTTGTTATCGTAATTGTGGTCGTTGGTTTACTGGCGGTGGCTGCTTTACCTCGCTTTTTAGATGTGACTGATGAAGCTAAAAAAGCCAGTATCGAAGGGGTTGCCGGTGGTTTTGCAACCGGAGTTCTCTCAGCCAGAGCACAATGGGAGGCTGAAGCTCGTCCTTCGAAAGTTGATAATGGTGAAACACGCAACTACGTCAATTACGATGGTGTTGAATTTTGGCTAACGCGCGCCAAAGAGGCAGATGGCACTTCAACAGGCTTTCGCGATGGCTATCCACTGGATGTCGTACCGAATAATGGTAAGTTTCCGACTCAGTTAACAGATATTGCCTGTATTAATTTGATGGAGAACTTGCTTCAGAATCCACCAAAGGTTGATACTGTAACTAATTCGAAAGACAACTCGAACGTCAAATACTCAGCTCAAGCTTTCACTGATAGCGAATCATGTGTTTACGTGCAACTGGAAGGTGGCACCGAACATAAGTTTGAGTATGAAACAAAAACTGGTCGTGTGACCGTAACTCTGCAGTAACACTGCGAAAAATTAACAAAATTGAGAGATTTTACTATGAAAAGACAAGGCGGTTTCACCCTAATCGAACTAGTGGTGGTAATTGTTATTCTCGGTATTCTTGCAGTGACGGCAGCGCCACGTTTCCTCAACCTTCAAGATGATGCGCGTGAAGCATCACTTCAAGGCCTAAAAGGCGCGATCGATGGCGCGGCAGGCCTTGTGTACGGAAAGTCAGCTTTGGAAGGTGAAGAGTCTAAAGATTCTGCAGAGACCGAAGAAGGTATCAAAACTTCTTACGGATACCCTACAGCGGCGGCTGATGGTATCGGTGAAGCTGTTGTTGGTTTAGATAGTGACTGGGATGTTAAAGCATCTTCAGCTACTGGTACCAAGTTTATTTCTTACGGCCTAAAAGGTTACGACAGTAGCTGTGTGAAATACACTCAAGCTACATCTGGTGCGGTGGCTACAACAGCAGTTGTTACTGAATGTGGTGCATAATCTGATTGTAATAAAAAGGCCAGCTTAGCTGGCCTCAGATTGATGACGAACCCCGCTTTTTCAAGCGGGGTTCTTTTTTGGAAGCGACCGTAGGTCGCGATCGCGATATTTTTTGTTATACCGTGCGCAGAAGCTTCCATTCATTACATAGGCATACAGAAGCAA
>NZ_JADILO010000037.1 GCF_015278125.1 Vibrio fluminensis | reverse complement strand
CGGGCTTATCCTCTACGACTACATGGTCAAGTGCATGAAAGAGCTAGCGCAAACTGAGCCAGATATCGATGCACTCCTACCCTGGAACTTTAAACATTAGTAATATCGCCCCGTGGGCTCATGGGGCGCTTACACTTTAATCAACACTGCTGCAACTTTAAGTTGTAGGTGTATCATTCAAATTTACACAAATGTGTATAGGGTTGTGTGAAATTCTATCTTTTTCTTCAGGTAGCGTCATATAGTCACCGTAAAGTTCAGTTAGATATCGATCAGTATTATTTGGGCATGCAATCGTAATATTTTCAAATGGTAATTGTTGCAGAGGATAGAGATCTTCTAGTCTGATTGATTCTTTAAATGCGGCATTGCCAATTCTCGCTGTCTCTTCGCCGTTATGACGCTTGTACTCTCGGTCAATATTTAAAAAGAGTTGGTTTGAAGATTTAAAACCGTAAATAGCTTTATAAAAAATTGTTTTAGCGAACTTGATAGCGGATTTTTTCTTGTGCTTAGTCAATAAGCTACGTCGAAACTTTTGAGAGGCGCTAGCTATAGCTTGCTTCTGCGCTGACATATCATCCAATACCTCATCCCATGGAAAAACATCGACAAAGATCCCATGATTAATATCGTATGGTTGCATACGTTTTTCGACGAACAAAGTATTGGTATCTCTCACTTTGCTGAAGTAGAGCGGGTACTCCGACTCGGTATTGAAATGTTGAATAAATAGATGTTTTGGTAGTTTATCTTGCATTGTGAGGAAGCGTTCGTAATCATCGCGAGGCATGCCAATGTCAATATCGTCATCCCATGGGATGAAACCTTGGTGTCGAACCGCGCCTAGAACAGTGCCACTTACGGCAAAGTACGTAAGTTTTTCTTGCTCAAAAAAAGCGATCAATTGTTTAAGAATTTTTACTTGGTGTAGTTGAACTTGACGCGTTGTATTCATAATTTACTCGAGAAGTTTAAGCGTTTTTGCAATAGCACCACCATATAATGACATAAAACTCTCACAGCGTTGTCTAGTTTCAGAGGGGTTCTGCTGCCATAGATGTTCTATTGATGCTGCTATTTCGTCTGGTGTTGAAGCAATGGTGACTAGCTTATGATCCAGCAAGGACTCAGTAATATCTTGAAAGTTAAAGTAGCTTGGACCAGTTACAGAAGCAATTCCTGTCGCTGTTGGCTCTAGTAGATTGTGACCACCTACTTTTTTGCCGAGTAAACTACCGCCCATAAAGCAAATGTCAGCACTACTTAGTAGAATTAGCATCTCACCCATAGTATCCGCTAGATAGACTTGAGTGGATTGGTTAAGGCTATCTGTGACGGTTCTTCTCGCGACATTAAACCTTGCACCAATAGAGAGTTGATAAACATCATTAAAGCGCTCAGGATGTCGTGGCACAATAATTAACAGGGCATCTTTATTCTTGTCGAGAATTTTACGGTGGCTAGATAGGATTATCTCATCTTCACCGGCATGAGTGCTAGCGGCTATCCAAACTGGACGGTCACTGCCGATATGTTCACGTAGTAGTCTTCCTTGTTGCTGGATGTTATTAGATATTTGAATATCAAACTTGATCGAGCCCGTAATTTGCAGTTTTTGGTTATTGACTCCTAGTCGAGCAAATCGTTTAGCATCGGCTTCAGATTGGCACAGTATCTGGTCTATGTTTTCCTGCATTTGCTTAAATAGTCTGCCAACTTTTTCATAGTTTTGACATGATTTTTCAGAGAGTCTTGCATTCACAACGGTGATTGGAATGTGCTTTTTACCTAACTGATGTAGAGTATTTGGCCATAACTCGGTTTCTATAATCAATAGCTGGCTTGGTTTGATAGCATTGAGAAAACCGTTAATAGCCCAGGTAAAATCAATAGGCATGTATCGATGTTCAACAAGATCACCCAGTTTCTCGATTTGAGCTGCACCGGTACTAGTGGTTGTAGTGACAACAATATTTTGTTTTGGATTACTTTGCTTAATCGTGCGAATAAGTGGTATTGCAGCAATACTTTCACCAACGGATACTGCATGAATCCAAATTGGCTGAGATGAACCGTTATATTTTGGGCATATGCCAAAGTGTTCTTTCCATCGCTTGCCGAATGGTGGTTTGTTATCCCGCTTTTTATATAAGCTAATTACTAACAAAGGAGCAACAATAGTAAGAAGTATTGTGTATAAAATACGGACTAACATTCTTTTTCCACTATTGACTCAAGTTTATGGATTGAATCAATTACCCAAGATGAGGGTAGTTCGGTTAAGCATTTTAAGTGCTGATATTGACATTCTCTTTGGAAGCAAGGTCTACATTTTATATCTGTAGATAGTATATCTACATGATCCGCCAAAGGGGGAGTATATTTTGGAGATGTAGAACCATACACAGCCACAACATTGCAACCGACTGCAGCTGCTACATGCATTAATCCTGAATCATTTGCAACGACAGTTTTGCAAAGCGCTAATAAATCGACAGCTTCAATTAGGCTTGTATCACCAGCCAAAACTTGAATCTTACATTTATTTTTATCTTCAACGAGTGAGCGAATTTTTTGACATGTCGGATGATCTTTCTGTGAGCCAAAGAGCCAGACTTGTCGACCTTGATTGCACATTTCATTTGCTACTTCGGCATAGTGCTTTTCTGGCCACTTTTTTGCAGGTCCAAATTCGGCTCCTGGGCATAGACCAATAACAGGTGTTGATATATTCAAATTGAATTTTTCTACAACAGAATGCTGAGCTGCTTTATTAATTTTAAGCCTTGGTCTTGGTAGAGATTCAAGCCCTCCCAAAGAGGTAGAATCCAGCATACTTGTTTTTGGATATGCTAACGCAACATAGCGCTCGACCATATATTGGAATGACTTCATATTAGTTCTTAGATCATTAAGTAGCCCGTAGCGCATTTCACCTTTCCAGCCGACTCTGACCGGTATTTTGGCAAACCAAGGTATTAGTGCAGATTTGGCAGATTTAGGCAATATGTAGGCTCGATCATATTGTGTTGCTCTTAGATTTTTACCAATATTTAGACGAGAGGATAAGTTGAACTCACCATGTCCAATAGGCATTTCTAGAGCAGAGTGCACTTCTGGCATTCTCTCAAGAATTGGTTTACACCAGTTAGGCGCGATAACATCAATTTGGCTATGAGGGTATTGTTGTTTTAACACAGTATATAAAGGCTGAGACATTACCATATCCCCAACCCATGATGGACCTATTATTAGAATTTTCATTTTTTCTCGACCTCGGTTGACTGCTGAACGGCAAAAGCAGCGCCGGCAAAAATAGCTGCACCTAAGCTATACATAATTATACCAGAGTGATGGGCAAGAAAATGCTGTGTAAGACAATATCCAATTACTGCTGTAATATGCACACAACCGGCTAAAGCAAAGAAATGTCTATCATCTTCAATGTCGGTCCCTATCCATTTCTTAACAAGCGCCCAGAGAGGAATAAAGAAGAAGCATAGAATTACGAGTACACCAATGAGGCCTTTTGTTTGTAATTCTTCAAAAAATTGGTTGTGAGCACGGTTGTACTTGAGAACTACACTACCGACTTTTCCTTGTTCAATTAATTTTTCTTTCGCATGGACTACACCGTTAAAGCCTTGACCAAAAAAAGGTTTTTCTTGAGCTGAATACATCGCTGCTTTCCACAAATCTAAACGAGCTCCAACAGAATTCCTTGATTCATTATGCTCGTAAACGGTCAGATTTGCCATCACGGTGTCGAATCTGATTTTTACGGTAGGATAGGCTAAAATAGCTATTAATATTATAGAAGTTAACCCAAGTATCTTTGAACGATTGGAAAAAAGTGCACGATAAGTAATGAGTAATGCCAATATAATAACGGGTGTGAAAATCCAAGCTCCACGGACTTCTGAAAGAATAGTCGTAACTAAAGTTAATAGGAATCCTATTGATGCAATTAATAGTAATAGGCGATCTTTTTTGCTCTTGGCAAACAAAACTGAAACTAGTGAGAGTACACAAAGGCTTGCTGAAATATCACCAGCTTGGATGAGCATATATCCAAGGTGATCAAATGCACGACCACCAATAGATTTTATATGATATATTGCTATGAGGCTCGAGAATACCGAACCAAGAGAAATTCCCCAAAAAACCCCTTTAGCTGTTGGTGGGTAATGAGCAACAAATAGTAAAACTAAAATAGCAAGAATGACACGGCTAGGCATGTCTAGTTCACTAGGGCTACCACCGTTTATTAAAAGAGACAATACTGTCAATATGAAATAACCAGCAAGGCTAATGATGATGAATTTAAGGGGTTGAATTTTTAAAGAGGGTTTTGTTTTTAATATGTTAAATAATGCTATTATTACAACAGGTAAAGCAGCAATTTTAAAACTTTCAGGACTGATTAGTAGAGCAAGGAAAAAAAATGCGCAAACATAAGTAGATATGTGATTTAATTTAATTGATAAGTTATTCATAGCATCCAGTCATCGCTATAGCGTATTTTAAATAAGTTGTAGTAGTTACAGTTATCTTCTTGAGTGCGGAGCAATTGCAATATCCACATATATTGTTCTGGCTTTGGGTGAACAAAGTGCTCAATTGCTTGGTTCATTGCTCGAGCATCATCATAGTCTGACATTTGAATATCTAATGCAGGAAGAACCTCTAGACTATAACGACCCGTTTCAGTATTAATTGAGGCAAATAGCGGGACGACTTTTGCTTTAGAGAGCTTTGCTAGTTTACTCAAACCGGGCAGTGTTGCTTTAGTTGTAGCAAAAAAGGGAACAAACTCACTCAATTCAGCACCATGATCTTGATCTGGCAAATAGTAACCGAGGTAGCCATCTTTAACGGACTTGATAAATGGTTTGATCCCGCCAGAGCGCTCGTATACACGACCACCATATTGGACGCGTTGTCTGTGCATCAACCAATCTGTAACCGGGTTTTTTTGTTTTTTTGCCATTGCTGAAACAGGTAAATTCATCGATGCCAGCATCACTGCTGGAATATCGATCGCCCAAGAGTGTGGTACGAGTAATATGACCTTTTCACCAGCGTCAGTCAGTTTTGTGAGGTTTTCTTTGTTTACAAAGTCGCATTGGCTTTGTAACCAAGATTTAGACTTTAAACTCAGTAGACTAAAGCGAAGTAGAAAAACGCCGGAAGTAAAAAGTGTGTCATAAACCATTTTCTCGCGTTCAGCGAAGCTTAACTCAGGGAAACATAATTCAAAGTTAACTCGCGCGCGATGTGCTGGACCTGATTTGGCTTTAGATAGTATATTCGCTGCTTTGGTAGCTAACCAGCGATGGAAAGATAGGGGTAAAAGTGCAATTGGTAGTGCAAACAGTACGCCTAACCAAGTTAGCCAATATTTTGGGGCTAAAAAGTGCCATGCAAACTTGGGGTTGTATGCTTTTTCATCAAAGTCATTGCGTGGAGATGTAGACATATATTGCTCAATAGGCGCTTCGCGCGAAAAGTTAGTCTAATTTTATACACATTAGTGTATCACGCAATGTTTGCTGTTTCAGTTAAAGATATATGATAAAGGAAAGTTAGCAATGAGAGATAGGGTAGGTTAACCCCATCTCTAAAGTGAGGAGTATATGCTATCTAGTCACAGCCAAACAGATCTCGGGTGTATACCTTATTAGCGACAGATTCGAGCTCTGGGTACATTCGGTTGGATACGATGGTGTCACAGATATCAAAGAATTCAGATTCATCCTTGATTACACGAGAATGGAAGAACTCCGAGTCTTGCAATACGGGCTCATAGACAACCACTTTTACCCCTTTGGCTTTAAGGCGCTTCATTATCCCTTGAATCGATGACGCGCGGAAATTATCTGAGCCCGCTTTCATCACCAAACGATAGATACCGACAACTTGCGGGTTTCGTTGAAGCACACTTTCTGAAATGAAGTCTTTACGAGTTCGGTTTGCGTCTACAATCGCACCAATAATGTTATTTGGAACTTCTTGATAGTTTGCCAGTAACTGTTTGGTATCTTTTGGTAAACAATAACCGCCGTAACCAAAAGAAGGGTTGTTATAGTGGTTCCCGATACGAGGATCGAGTCCGACTCCTTCAATAATCTGACGAGAGTCAAGACCGTGAGCTTCAGCGTATGAGTCTAACTCATTAAAGTATGCTACTCGCATCGCTAGATAAGTATTTGAGAATAGCTTAACCGCTTCGGCTTCTGTCGAGTTAGTGAACAACACCGGGATATTTTGCTTTTCAGCCCCATTGACTAATAGCTGGGCAAAGATCTCTGCGCGTTTGCTCTGTTCGCCTACGATAATTCGCGATGGATAAAGGTTGTCATACAACGCTTTACCTTCGCGTAAGAATTCCGGAGAAAAGATGATGTTTTCACAGCCTAATTCTTGCTTCACTCTTTCCGTATAGCCGACCGGAACGGTTGATTTGATTATCATGGTTGCGGATGAATTGACCTGCATAACATCTTTGATAACTGCTTCAACTGACGAGGTGTTGAAGTAATTAGTTTGAGGATCGTAGTCCGTTGGGGTAGCAATGATAACGTAATCAGCGTTTTCATATGCTTCTTGCTTATTGGTTGTTGCTTTAAAAGCTAACTTTTTGTCGGTAAGAAAGTGCTCAATCTCGGTGTCGACGATAGGTGAGCGCTTGTTATTCAGCATCTCAACTTTTTCAGCAATAATATCAAGTGCGACCACCTGATTGTTTTGAGCTAGCAACATGGCATTTGATAACCCAACATAACCAGTACCAGCAACGGCAATTTTCACCACAATATCCTCAAACAAATTACATTAAGAATGGCTGTTATTTATTGATAATAGCCATGTACTCGGCAACGCCTTGGGCCACGGTTTTAAAATTATGATTGCATCCAGCTTGACGTAACTTAGTTAAATCAGCCTGAGTGTACTCTTGGTAAGCCCCTTTCAAATGCTCAGGAAAAGGAATAGTCTCTACTTCACCTTTGCTATGAAAATTGATAACGGCTTTTGCAACTTCATTAAATGACTCAGCTTGCCCTGTGCCGAGGTTGAAAATACCAGAGATACCCTGCTTTAGGAACCATAGGTTTACTGCTGAGACATCACCAACGTAAACGAAATCACGTTTGAAATGTTCACTGCCCGCAAAAAGTTTCGGATTTTCGCCAGCATTCATCTGGTTATTGAGGTGGAAGGCAACCGATGCCATTGAGCCTTTATGTTGTTCACGCGGACCATAAACGTTGAAGTAGCGGAAACCGGTAATTTGCGAAAGCTCCTCACCATGCTCTTGTGCATCTTGCCAAATGCGACGGACGTAGTTGTCGAACTGCTGTTTTGAGTAACCGTAAACATTCAATGCACCTTCATATTGTTTTTCTTCAATAAAGGTATCGGTTTCACCATAAGTAGCTGCTGATGAGGCATAAAGGAATGGAATCTCGCGCTCTAAGCAGTAATGAAGAAGCTCTTTTGAGTATTCGTAGTTGTTGAGCATGATGTATTTGCCATCCCACTCAGTAGTCGCAGAGCAAGCGCCCTCATGGAAAATCGCTTCAATAGGTCCAAAGTTTTCTCCTGCCATGATCTGCATAAGGAAGTCATCGCGATCCATGTAATCAGCGATGTCTAGATCAACAAGGTTTTGAAACTTCTTGCCATTTTTTAGGTTATCAACAACTAAAATATCGTTAATACCTTTTTCATTGAGTGCTTTGATGATGTTGCTGCCAATCATGCCAGCGCCGCCAGTTACGATGATCATTAAAGAATTCCTAATACTAGAAAGGGATCCGTAAAGTATATCATGTGACTATAGTCCCTGATAGCGTCGATCAAATGTGTTCGACCTATGTCCACAGCCCTCGCTCTAAATCAGAATGTTCGATATACTTGCGTATTACATTTTGTTATCTGTCGTGCAAGTGACAGATTTCTACAAACACTAAATGTCACAAAAATAATACAATTAGAGAAGGCTCGTATGGTCGAGAATAGGAAAATTCGAATCGCTGTCGTAGGTTGTGGACGCATCTCAAAAAACCACTTTGGCTCTATTGAGCAATTAAGTTCTGAATATGAATTAGTTGCTATCTGTGACAATAACCCTCATGTACTAGAGCAACACACTGCGCAATATGGTGTTCCAGGATACCTCTCGATTGACGACTTGCTGGCTTCTGAGAGTTTGGATTTAGTGACGCTGTGTACTCCTAGTGGATTACATGCATCTCAAACCATTAAAGCAGCTAAAGCCAAAGTGCACGTGGTGACGGAAAAACCAATGGCAACAAAATGGCAAGATGGTCTTGACATGGTACGCGCTTGTGATGAAGAAGGTGTTCGTCTATTCGTTGTGAAACAAAACCGCCGTAACTCTACACTTCAGCTGCTAAAACGTGCGGTGACCGAAAAGCGCTTTGGTCAAATTCATATGGTTCACCTCAACGTCTTTTGGACCCGTCCGCAAGAATATTACGACCGTGCTGCTTGGTCTGGTACTTGGGATATGGATGGCGGTGCCTTTATGAATCAAGCTACACACTATGTGGATTTAATGCATTGGTTAATTGGTCCGGTAGAGAAAGTTCACGCCATGACGTCGACCCACCGTGACATTGATGTTGAAGATACGGGTGTGGTGAATATTAAGTGGCGTAATGGTGCGCTTGGCTCTATGGCTGTGACCATGTGTACTTATCCGAAAAACCTTGAAGGTTCGATTACTATTCTTGGTGAAAAAGGCACGGTAATAATCGGTGGTGTTGCGGTGAATGATATTCAAGAGTGGACGTTTGAAGATGAGCGCGACTACGACAAAGATATTAACAGCGCGAACTATCAGACCACATCAGTTTACGGTTTTGGTCACCCACCTTATTTCCAAAATGTGGCTGACGTTTTACGAGGTAAAGCGGAGCCAGAGACCGATGGACGTGAAGGCTTAAAATCACTAGAGCTGCTTATTAGCACTTATCGCTCCGCTCGTGATGGTAAAGAAATCGGTTTGCCACTGAATTTATAATACTTTGGATAACAAATGAAATTAGATAATTTGAATATCGGTATCGTCGGTCTAGGTTATGTAGGCTTACCACTTGCGGTTGAGTTTGGTAAGAAATACCCAACGTTGGGTTTTGATATCAATATAGCGCGTGTTCAAGAGCTTGAGAGCGGTAAAGATTCTACTCTAGAGTGTTCGCCAGAAGAGTTGGCAAGCGCACCTCTTTTACAATACACCCATCAATTGAAAGATTTGCAAGCATGTAATTTCTATGTGGTGACGGTGCCAACGCCAATCACAGAAGAAAATACGCCCGACTTGACTCCATTAAAAAAAGCTTCTGAAGCATTGGCTCAAGTCATTCAAAAAGGGGACATTGTTGTTTTCGAATCAACAGTGTATCCAGGGGCGACAGAAGAAGCGTGCCTTCCTATCATTGAAAAGATGTCAGGATTGGTTTTTAACCAAGACTTTTTTGCTGGTTACAGCCCTGAGCGTATAAACCCAGGTGATAAAGTGAATCGACTTACGACTATCACGAAAATTACATCAGGTTCTACAGACGTTGTTGCTGATTTTGTTGATGCAGTGTACGCATCAATTGTGACGGCTGGTACGCACAAAGCTTCTTCCATCAAAGTTGCTGAAGCGGCAAAGGTTATTGAAAACACTCAGCGTGATTTGAACATTGCCATCATTAATGAGTTCGCGAAGATTTTTAATCGCTTAGACATTGATACTGAGGAAGTGTTGAAAGCGGCTGGTACCAAGTGGAACTTCCTACCATTTAAGCCTGGTTTGGTTGGTGGGCATTGTATTAGTGTTGACCCGTACTATCTAACTCATAAAGCTCAAGAGGTGGGGTACCGTCCAGAAGTTATTTTGGCAGGGCGTCGTATCAATGATGGTATGGGTGAATATGTTGCGACACAATTAGTGAAAAAGCTGGCGAGTAAAAAAATCCATATTGATGAAGCAAAAGTACTGATATTAGGCTTTACCTTTAAAGGGGATTGTCCTGATGTTCGTAATACAAAAATCATCAACATCGTCAAAGAGCTGCAAGACTTTAATATGTCGGTTGATGTATACGATAGTTGGGCGTCAAAAGAAGAAGTTCGTCATGAATATGGTCTTGAGCTCATTGATGAACTGAAAGAAGGTCATTATGACGGTATCGTACTGGCGGTTGACCATAGTGAGACGAAAGCGATGGGCGTAGAGGCTTTACGCCGTTTAGGAAAAGACACCCACGTTTTATACGATGTGAAACATGTCTTAAGTGTCGGCGAAGCAGACATTCGTCTTTAATCCATAATAAGGGGGCGAATGCTCCCTTTAATCATTTGGAGTAGCTATGAGCTTCTTTCAGCATGAAACTGCCATTGTAGATGATGGTGCTAGCATCGGAGAAGGTTCACGAGTTTGGCACTGGGCGCATGTGTGTTCAGGTGCTCAAATTGGTCGTGGCGTCTCTCTGGGGCAAAATGTCTTTGTTGGTAATAAGGTGACCATTGGTGACCAGTGTAAAATTCAAAACAACGTCTCTGTTTATGACAATGTTCATTTAGAAGAGGGCGTTTTTTGTGGACCCAGCATGGTTTTTACGAATGTTTATAACCCTCGTTCCCTTATTGAACGCAAAGACCAATACCGTGACACTATCGTGAAAAAGGGCGCCACTTTGGGGGCGAACTGTACAGTTGTGTGCGGTATTACGATTGGTGAGTACGCGTTCATTGGTGCTGGTACTGTCGTGAACAAAGATGTAAAGCCCTTTGCTCTAATGGTGGGGGTTCCAGCCAAGCAAATTGGCTGGATGAGCCAATATGGTGAGCAACTTGATTTGCCATTAGAAGGTCACTTAACCATTACCTGCCCTTACACTCAAACTGTTTATCAGCTTGATGGTTCGATATTAACTGTTGTTGAAGAGTAAAAATAACAATGCAATTCATTGATTTAGCTGCACAGTACCAACATCTAAAAACTAAGATTGATGCTCGCATCCATAAAGTACTCGACCATGGTCATTATATTATGGGACCTGAAGTTTTCGAGCTTGAGGAACAACTAGCCGAGTATGTTGGTGTAAAACATGCCATTACTTGCGCCAATGGTACCGATGCTTTAACACTGGCGATGATGGTATTGGACATTAAAGAGGGTGATGCGGTTTTCTGCCCAACGTTTACTTTCTTTGCCACAGCAGAGACGATAGCGTTCGCAAATGCCACGCCAGTATTTGTGGATTCAGAAGAAAGCACATTCAATATTTGTCCAGCAGACTTAGAAAAGCGCATCCAACAAGTGATTGCTGAAGGTAAATTAGTACCGAAGGCGATTGTGTCTGTGGATTTGTTTGGTCTGCCTGCAAACTACGTTGAGATTGAAGCAATAGCTGAGAAGTACAACTTAAAGTTGATTGAAGATGCCGCTCAAGGTTTTGGTGGCTCGCTCAATGGCAAAATGGCGGGGGCGTTTGGTGACATCGCGACAACGAGCTTTTTTCCAGCCAAACCATTAGGTTGCTACGGAGATGGCGGTGCGATTTTTACCAACAATGATGATTATGCTGAGTTACTTCGCTCGCTAAGAATTCACGGTAAAGGTTTAGATAAATACGACAACGTGCGTATTGGTGTAAACAGTCGACTAGATACCATTCAAGCTGCGGTCCTATTAGAGAAACTGGCGGAGTTTCCAGTGGAATTAGAGCTAAGAAATAGAATTGCGGACATATACACAAGAGAGCTACCGACTGAACTTATTAAGCCGATACTCCCAGAGAGTTATCAAAGCTCTTGGGCGCAATATACAGTTAGAACTGAAGATAGAGAGGCGCTTATGAATACTTGTCGGAATGCAGGTATACCAGTGATGGTTTACTATCGGACTTGTATGCATCAGCAGACGGCTTTTGGTCATTTAGAGTACAGAGTTGGAGACTTTCCAGTCGCAGAGAAACTTGCGAGCGAAGTGTTGAGTCTACCGCTTCACCCGTATCTTCCTGAAGAGGAACAGCTAAATCTAATAAGCAGCGTAGTTTAAAATAAAAATTGTACCTTTTGTTTTATTTAAGAACTTATTAATGAGAAGAGTAGTAAGGGAAGTGTTGTTAAATGACTTATTTTAAGAGGGTTATTACCCGGAATCTACCTAAGAGTGGCTTTCTTCGTGGGGTGAGTCTTTTGATTGGTGGCACATTGAGTGCTCAAGTTTTAATGATAGTGTTTTCTCCCTTACTGACAAGGCTTTATTCTCCAGAAGATTTTGGGTTGCTGGCTATTTATAGCAGTGTTCTATCTATTGGTATTTTGCTTGCGAGTTTACGTTACGATGTTGCTATTCCATTGCCGGAGGAAGATGATGAGGCTGTTAGTATTGTAGCATTGAGCCTAATTATAGTCTTGACCGTATCTATCTTAGCCTTTTTTGTGGTGTTTTTTTGGGGGAAGGATATCGCGGAGTTATTGCAGTTTCCAGAACTGGAAAGATACATTTTGTTGCTCCCGATAGGTCTATTAATTGCAGGGGCATATAATGTGCTTACGCAATGGAATGTTCGTCAAAAAAAGTTTGGTTTGATTGCCTCTACTAAGTTGAGACAGGCAGTTGTTACAATTGCAATTCAACTAATGGCATTTAAGTGGAATGGATTAGCTCTGATCTTGTCTCAAATTTCAAGCAACAGTGCGGGGGTTACTCGCCTTTCTAGACCAAACTTTCAAGGGATTTGTTTTGATAAGATACTTAACGTTGCTATGCGATATCGGCGCTTTCCTAAATATTCGGCGCCAGCTGGTCTTGCCAGAGTTGCGGGTGTTGAGTTACCTGCTTTATTATTAGCTGCGAGTTTTAACCCTGCTGCGGCAGGTCTATACGCTTTGACTAATAGAGTTTTAGGTGTGCCAGCTAATGTACTTGGTAGTGCTGTGAGTCAAGTGTTTACGTCCAATGCTGCAGAGGCTTATCGCTCTGGAAAACTAGGCGATCTTGTTAGGAAATTATATTCCCAGATGTCGGTTATTGGGTTGCCTTTTATGCTGATATTAATGCTAATAGGACCTGATTTATTTGGTTTTATATTTGGGGAAACATGGAGGCAGTCCGGTGAATTCGCACGTTGGATGGCTCCTTGGCTTTATTTAGTATTTGTGTCATCACCTATAACTACCGTTACGGCCATAATGGAAAAACAAAAACAAGGACTTATATTTCACCTAACATTACTGTTGGTGAGAATTGTATCCTTAAGCGTAGGGATATATTTTGAAGATCTTATGTTGACAATTATATTGCTTGCTTTAGTTAATGCGCTCTGGCGGTTTGGGTTTTTGATGTGGATTTATATTATATCAGGTAACAAGATGAAAGGTTTTGTATTGGATAGTTCGAATGCTTTATTTTCCTCTCTCTTATGCGTGGTTCCTATATTGATGTCAAAGATGTTTGGTGCATACCTTGTTTTTTCATTGTTAGTTTCATTGGTCCTTGTTTCGTTACAGTATTGGAAATTGTTCAAAGAAGCTAACTGAAAATTAAAAGATAAACATGATTTTTTAGAAACGAATTGTTGGGTAATTGTAGGTAAATATGAAACATAATAGTCATAATCCTGATTTTGAATTCTGCCATGAACCTGTTAGCTTTAATAAATTTACAGATAAAAACTTATTAAGTTACTGTCTCGGTGGTACTCTGTATATGCCAGGCACTCAAAATATAATAAATAAAATATTAAGAAAGGATATTCCAGAACTTAAGTCTATGGTTATGTGTTTTGAAGATGCTATCGATGAAGGTGATTTGGGTAAGGCTGAGGATAACGTTTTATCTCATTTGGATATTTTGGCTAATTCTTTGGGTAATCAAGAATTAGAAATTGATGATGTACCCCTTATATTTGTGAGGGTTAGAAGTACGGAACAATTTTTATCTTTCTCTAATAGGTTGACTAGAGAGCAAGCAAGTGTGCTAACAGGGTTTGTTTTTCCTAAGTTTTATAGTGTTAATGCTCATGTTTACCTTGAAAAATTGAAGAAAATTAATGAAAAACTTGATGTGTTATTATATGGAATGCCAATACTTGAAGGTGAAAGTATTGCTTATTGTGAAAGTCGCATAGCTGAGTTAGATAAGATTAAATTATTGCTGGATCCATATAAAAAATACATTTTGAATGTTAGGGTCGGTGGTACTGATTTTTCATCGTTGTTTGGGTTAAGGAGAGGAATAAGTTCATCGATATATAATATTTTACCAGTTAGGGATGCGATGTCAGATATTCTCAATTTCTTTAATAGGATGGAGAGTGGTTATACAGTTTCAGCTCCTGTATGGGAGTACTTTCTCGCTTACAAGCAAGATGATATTAAGAAGTATATCGGCACATCAATGGGACACTCGTTGCATACTAAGACTACAATAGTTAATGATGCTATTGATGGTTTGTTGAGAGAAGTTCTGCAAGATAAAATAAATGGGATGGTAGGGAAAACAGTTATCCATCCGTCACATCTACGTTTTGTAAATGCTATGCAAGCCGTTACTTTGGAAGAGTATGAAGATGCAATGCAAATACTGAATGCAAGTGGTGGCGTTTTAAAAAGCGGTCTTGGAAATAAAATGAATGAAATCGGTCCGCATCGAAACTGGGCATCAAGAGTTCATTTAAGAGCGATGGCTTATGGTGTAATTAGAGATGAAGCCCAATACCTTGAGTTATTTTTAGATTGATATAGCAATATCTAATGAAGGATTAGAGTATGAATAATACACGTGATTTTTTGACTAGCTTAGGTTTGCCTGGTGGAGATTGTTATCAATTGCCAACTTCCACAAAAAGGTTTTCTGATGGTGGCCAATACAGGTTTGAAGTGCCGGGGATTCAGACGCCTTCAGCTATGAAAGCCCTTTTAGTGGAATTGGAAAAACTCAATTTATCCATTCATCGAGTGACTCAAACAAAAGGCATCATGTCGCTAACAGATGATGAAATTTCTGAGATGCTTTCTCTAGCCAATCAATATAACGTAGAACTTGTGTTGGCTGTAGGTCCCAGAGCAACGACAGATACGAGTGCATCTGTGAATACACCTGAAGGACAGCGCATGGGATATAGACTGCGTGGACAGGAGCAAATTGTACGTGCGATAGAAGACGTCAAACGAGCTTCTGCTTTGGGGGTAAGATCGTTTCTTGTTTATGACGAAGGATGTCTGTGGGTTTTGAGTGAAGCAAGAAGAGTAGGGGAGATTCCGAGTAATTGTCAGTTTAAAGTTTCAGCGCATTGTGGTCACGGTAATCCTTGTTCCGCAAAGTTGTTAGAAATAACCGGGGCTAACTCAATCAATCCAGTTCGAGATATTCAGTTGCAAATGTTGTCGGCAATGCGACAAGCTATTGATATTCCGGTAGACGTTCATACAGAAAATCCAGCATCAACCGGGGGGTTTATTCGTCACTATGAGGTTCCTGAAATGATCCGTATTGCGGCTCCGATCTACTTAAAAACAGGAGGTTCGGTCGCAAAAAATCATAGCTGGGATACAAATGATAAAGAAGCAAGAGCAAGAGCGAAGCAAGTATTATTGGTGCAGCGAATGATTGATACTTATTATGATGATGCTAAGCAATCCAGAAAACAGGAATCAGATAATGCATGTTAAACCTATTTTAGGAACCATGAATTTTGGTCCTCAAGTTCAACTGTCTGATAGTATTCAAATGGTAACTAAATTCATTGATTCTGGTTTTAATGAAATTGATACCGCATATGTCTATAATAATGGCGACAGTGAGAGGTATCTAGGAGAAGCGCTGAATCATGTTTCTTTAAGTCAGCCAGTAGTTGCAACTAAAGTGAACCCACGAATTACAGGGAAGTTAGATCGGGAATCAATACAAAAACAGTTACTGGAGTCTATTCAAAGGTTAGGTTTGAATAGTGTGGATATTTTATATTTACACTTTCCTGACCCTACAACTCCGATTTTTGAAACATTGAGTTGTTGTTTTGAGTTATATAAAAAAGGATATTTTAAAGAGTTAGGATTGAGCAACTTTCCAGCGTGGCAAGTAGTTAAAATTTGGTATATTTGTAAAGAAAATGGCTGGATGATGCCAACAATATATCAAGGTCTTTATAACGGGTTAAGTCGTAACGTAGAAGAAGAATTATTACCGTCTTTGCGGAGTCTGGGTATGCGATTTTATGCATACAACCCTCTTGCCGGTGGTATTCTTTCTGGCAAGTATTCTGATATTGATAACATTAAAGAGGGACGGTTCACGCATCGACCTAATTATCAGTCTAGATACTGGAAAAAAGAATTTTTTGATGCTTATCACTTGTTGAATTTAGCTTGTGAACGACATGGGATTTCAATTATTGAAGCTGCTTTTAGATGGTTAATTGGAAGTTCATCACTGCAAGGAATAAATGGTGATAGCATAATTATTGGAGCGTCAAGTATTGATCAGTTGAACCAAAACCTAAGTTTTTTTGACGGGGATGGGCTAGATATCGAAGTATTAGATGCATTTAATAACGCTTGGGAAATCTCTAAGTCAGAGGCTCCTGCATATTTTAGAAACGTTAAATAATTTTTTAAGAATGATGAGATGACTATAGATATAACTAAACTATTTGTTTCCAGTCTCCAATTACTAATGAATGAAGAACCCAGTGAATCGGATGTTAACCAGGTTAGTAGGTGTCTAATTGATTATTTAGGTGCTACGTTTGCTGGAGGGCACATTTTAGAGAATAAAACATCTAGTTTAGCTCAATTGTTGGGGCATGGAAGTGCAATTGTCAATCCCATCGGAATGGTTTCTAAAGTGTCGTTAGAAACAGCGGCATTAATAAATGGTTTGCACTCTCATGAAGCAGAGATGGATGATGGAATTCGTTTTGGAATGGTTCATCCTGGAGCGCCACTTTTTTCCGCGTTGTTACCTGTAGCTGAGGTCTATAAAGTTCAAGCAAGAGATTTCATTAAAGGAGTCTTGATTGGCTATGAAGCGACTATTCGATTGGCAAGAGCTGTTCAGCCATCACATTATAGGAAAGGTTATCATCCCACTGCCACATGCGGTTGTATTGGAGCTACAATGGGTATAGCGGCTATGCTTGGTTTTAATGCTGATGAGATGGAAGATGCCCTTGGGGCTGCTGCTATATCAGCTAGTGGCAGTTTAAAGGTAGTAGATAATGGTTCAGAGCTGAAGCCTTATAATGTAGGAAGAGCCGCTGCTATAGCTGTGCAGTCTGCAATGATTGGTAAATCAGGTTTTAGCGCACCACCTAATACATTGGGGGGGGATACGGGTTTTTTCTCTATGACATCAGACTTTCCCAGCCTATCATGCTTAGATGAACGAGACGCCAAAGGGTATTGGATCCACAGTATTTATGTTAAGCCGTATGCTGCATGTCGACATGCGCACCCTAGTATAGAGGGTGTAATAAGTATTCTTCAAAGAGAAAAATTTGCTATTCAAGAAGTAAAAAACGTCGTGATAAAAACTTATCATGGGCTCAAAGGTCGACATGACAACCAAAATGTTACTTGTACATCCTCCGCGAGGATGAGCATACCATTTAGCGTTGCGATTGCACTTTCGACTCGCAACGCTGGAATTAATGAATTTTCACAAGTTATGGTCGACTCACCGGAGTTGCATGCACTAGCAAGAAAAATATTTATTGAAGAAAATCAGTGCTATACAGATCTTGTTCCTGCTCAGCGTCCTGCAATGATATTGATTGAATTAGGAAACGGACAGATTTTTTCTGAGGAAGTTATTTATGCGAAGGGTGAACCTGAGAACCCGATGATGCTCGAAGACATTGAATTAAAATATTTAGAATTGTCTAAATTTTCAGGTATTCCTTTAGAGCTTGCCAAGGCTTTACTAGAGAGAGCTTGGAAAATTTCAAATAACTTAGATGTTTTTTTTAGTGCGATGAAAAATTGCGCATGGATACGTAAAAATGATTGATTTAGCAAAAGTATACCGAATTATTAAGAGAGCTGGTGTTGAATTTATTTCAGGCGTGCCAGATACCTTACTCAATGACTTTTGTTTGGGTCTAGAAACTTATTGGAATCCAACTCGTCATGTTTTGGCTGCAAATGAAGGTAATTCAATCGCTTTAGCTGCTGGTTATCATTTGGCTACGAATACTGTTCCGCTAGTTTATATGCAAAACTCAGGTATGGGTAATGCCCTAAATCCTTTGATTTCTTTGACTGATGAATCTGTTTATTCGATACCAATGGTAATGATCATTGGTTGGAGAGGTGAGCCCAATAGTGGTGACTGGCCTCAGCATCAAAGACAAGGGGAACTATCGCCCGTAATTTTAGATGCTTTGAATATTCCCTATAGGGTATTAGATGAAGATGAGGATGCTAGTTTAGACGCTATTGAATGGGCGATTAGTGAAGCAAGAAAACTAAGTCAACCTGTAGCACTTCTCGTCAGGAAGAATGTTTTGTCTAAAAAGGAAAAATCAGGCTTTGAGCATGTTCACCAAGTATATTCCTTAAGTCGTGAAGACGCTATTAAAGAGATAATTAATCAAATACCAAGAGATTCGTTAATTGTTGCTTCTACTGGAAGAATCACTCGCGAGTTACACGCAATAAGAGAGTATTTAAATCAATCCCATGAGTTTGACTTTTTGAACGTAGGTGCTATGGGACATGCTATCTCTATTGCAGCTGGCATTGCGACAGCAAGACCAGATAGGCAAGTGGTTTGTTTAGATGGTGATGCGGCTTCATTGATGCATATGGGTAGCTTGCCAATTACAGCTAACTTGAAACTATCTAATCTTATTCACATTGTATTAAACAATGGAGTGCATGAATCTGTAGGTGGGCAAGAAAGTGTTGGTTATATGGCAAGTTTGACAGGCATTGCAAGTAGTTCGGGTTATGAGACTTTAGGGAAATTTGTTTCTACAACTTCCGAATTGCAGCAAGGGGTTGCCATATTGAGAGCATCAGCTAAGCCAGCATTCTTAGAAGTGAGAATAAAAAAAGGCATGCGTAGTGATATGCCAGTATTAAAAGCTGATACGAAAGCATTAAAACATCAATTCATTTGTAGTGCAGTCAAATAAACTAAGATTGGTAAAAACAAATTATGACATCATCTATCATTGATTCAGAGTATTTTGGCAGTACTTTTGGTATGCCTGTAATCCAGAAAATTTTTTCTGACCAAGGTCGGTTTTCTACTTGGTTAAGAGTCGAAGCAGCACTCGCCCGAGCACAAGCTCGTTTAGGGATCATTCCTCAAGGCGCTGCTGTAGCTATCACAGATGCGGCTAAGTTTGAAAATCTTAACATCGAGAAGATGACTGAAGAATATAAGAAAGTTGGTTTTCCTATTCTACCATTGGTGCATGAGATGGCACGTTTTTGTGATGCCGAGAGCGCACGTTGGATTCACTGGGGGGCAACAACTCAAGATATTGTTGATACTGGTCTTGTTCTTCAAATGAAGGATGCTCTGGTGATACTTGAGTCTCAGTTAGATGCATGTATTGATGCTGTCACTTGTTTGGCTGAAAAGCATCGTTTTACCGTGATGGCAGGGCGTACATTTCAGCAGCAAGCGGCACCTATTACATTTGGCTTCAAGGCTGCAATTTGGCTAGATGAACTATTAAGACACCGAGAACGGTTGGTAGGTGTAAAGCAACGTGCATTAGTTTGTCAGTTTGGTGGGGCTGTTGGTACATTAGCAACTTTGGGAGATAAAGGTTCTGATGTGGTAAGAGAGCTTTCTATAGAGCTTGGTCTTGAAGTACCGGCTATTTCTTGGCACACATCTAGAGATGGTTGGGCTGAAGCTATATTTTGGATTTCAATGGTAGGTGCCACTTTAACTAAAATTGCAAACGAAGTTGCTACATTGATGCGAACAGAAGTAGATGAAGTAAGAGAGCCATACGAGTCAGGTAAGGGCGGAAGCAGCACGATGCCACAAAAACGCAACCCGGTAGCGTGTCCTATTATTATGGCAATAGGCAATAAGTTACGAGATAGCGTTAGTAGTCAATTAACAGCAATGGTTCAGGAACACGAGAGAAGCGTTTCTGCAATGCCTTTAGAATGGCTAACCATACCAGAAGCTTTTATCTTACTGTCAGGTAGCTTTCAACATATCGTACCAATGCTGGAAGAGTTGCAAGTTGACGAGAATCAGATGCGTAAAAATCTGAGTATGGGTGGGGGGCTTTTAATGGCGGAAGCTGTAATGATGGGGATTGCACCAATAATAGGTCGTAATGACGCACATGAACTCGTTTTTAGTGCGGCAGGAAGAGCATGGGATGAAGGAATTACACTTAGAGATGCGTTAATTAAAGATGATAGAATTCGACAGCATCTAAATGTGAATGAAATTGATGAGTTAATCGAGCCTGCTAACTATATAGGAAGCGCAGTTTTCATGATTGATAGCGTTATGAAAAAGGGAAGAGTATGAGAAATCCTCGTTGGAACAACCGACCAAAAGGCTCAAATTGGGGAGAGTTTGGCGAAAACGATCAGTTGGGACGATTAAATTTAATTGACCAAAAGAAAGTGCTGCAAGGTGCAGCAGAAATAAAAGTAGGTAGGACATTTTGCTTAAGTCTTCCTTTAGATTTCCCTGGGGGAAATATCTTGAGTCCGGTGAGATTTCCGCCAGTTCTTCGACCAGTCGTTCGTAATGATGAACCATATTACAATTATGAATGGAGAAAAAAAGATCCTAGGCTGACAGACATAGCTGCTGATGATGCCGTGTTATTACACACACAATACTCAACTCAGTGGGATTCGTTGGCTCATCGAGGCTCTCTTTTTGATGTAAAAGGTAATGGTGATTGTGAGCCGGTCTACTACAATGGTTTTTCAGCAGGCAAAGATGTCACAATGACCGAGGACCAAGTAGTATCAGCTAATGCTCTAGGTATAGAGAATATGGCTGCTCATGGTGTCCAAGGGCGTGGAGTCTTGATTGATTTGTATAGTCGCTACGGAGATTATCCTCGTAAAGAAGTGGGCTACGATGATTTGATGCGAATCATAGAAGAGGACAATATCATAATTGACGATGGGGATATTTTATGTCTCTGGACTGGTTTAGATCAAATGATACTTAGAATGAATAAACAGCCCGATGTGACATTAAAAAGTGCATGCGCAGTGCTGAATGGGCATGACAAAAGACTCTTACAATGGATTACCGACAGTGGCATTTCGGCCATTGCTTCAGATAATTTGGCGGTTGAAAATGTGGGTATCGATATCCCAGATTGCTGCACTTCAACTCTTCCTCTGCATGAGCACTGTCTCTTTAAACTAGGTATTCATTTAGGTGAACTTTGGTATCTAGCTGATCTAGCTAAATGGTTAAAAGAAAACAACCGCACGAGATTTATGCTGACAGCTCCTCCACTTAGGTTAACAGGGGCTGTTGGATCACCTGTTACGCCTATTGCGACAGTATAATATTGATTTATATGAATAATAGTTTGAAAAAGAATTCTGAATGCACACCTAAGCGAAAAAATCCTGTTGTAATCTTTGGTGACAATATCAGCGCAATGGGTGTTATTCGAGGGCTTAGGGAGCTTGAGGTGGATATATATATTGTATCTGACTCTGGAACAGGTTTAGCGAAATATTCTAGATACGTATGTGATGTCTTTGTTCTGAGTCCGCTTTTGCCTGACTATGCTATTAAAATAACAGAGTGGATTAAATCTAAATTTGAACTCAAGCCTATTTTGATGGTCGCTGGTAATGATGATGCTTTGATGCTTCTATCTCAAGAGTATGATTTATTATGCACTTGCGCTATTCCAACATTTCCTGAGTGGAGTGTTGTAAATAGTGTTATAAATAAGGAAATCGTAAACTCTGTTGCAAGTGATATAGGTGTGCCAGTAATAAAAACCACAAGTATCAAATCATATTCCGAGCTTGAATTTTTTTTTGATGGTAATAGTGATGTTGTATATCCATTATTCTTGAAATGTTCATTGTCTCGTCAGTTTGTGGATAAGTATGGCACAAAAGGTGTTATTTGTAATGACAAGAATGAAGTGATCAACGCATATCATGAGTATGATGGCTTTTTAGGTTGTTTGCTTATTCAAGACTTTTTACCTGGTGATATTGATGAAATATCAGCAGTTCTTCTTGTTTTAAATAAGGAAAGTGAGGTCGTTTCTGTAGCATCTAATAATAAAATAAGAGCAGCTATTCGTTATGGTTCCACCACGTTATCATCAAGTTATTGGCATCAAAAGATGGTGGGTGATGCTATAAAGTTGGCTGAAAAATCTAATTATGTTGGCTTTGTCGGCGTTCAATTTAAATATGATCCAAGAAGCGATGATTATAAGTTTCTAGAGATCAATGGTCGATTCAGTGTGTCAGTTAGTTTAGCTCAACGATGCGGAATAAATATGAGTGAGATGGTTTACGACATATTTACTGGTGGTGGTTATTCAAAATTGAAAAATGTCAAAAGGACGCACAAGGATAATATTTTGTTGTGGTTCCCTTTGTCTGATGTTGCTTTGATTTTTCAGAAAAGATTCTATAAGTCACCACTTAAATATTTGTCTTCACTCAAAGGTTCAGGCTATATCATTGAACCATTTTCGATTAAGGACCCACAACCACTACTTTTTGAACTGGTAAAGTTAATATCTCGTCCGTTTCGTAGGTTGATTGGATATTTAAAGTCCACATTTTTTTAGTTTGAGGAAGGATTGTGTTGTCTGAACAAGGTTTAGTTTGGTTGAGGCGTTTATTAGTTGAACGTTTTGGGGTTGATATCCATCTAACTTCTAATGATGGCAAATACATACTGTATCTACCGGATTGTGGTAAACGCATCATTATAGATTATATACAGAATGAATTTTATGATCTAAATTCCAAGTTGAGTTGTTATTTATGGGATGCTGATAAAGAGAACTTTGAAGGTTATACTGATAATGTTATTCCGGCACCTGGCAATCGAGTCATATCATATCCTTTGATAAATATTGAAAATGAAACTTTGACTATTAATTACGATATTCTTGGTCTTGCTTATTGGATGTTGAATCGGATAGAGGAAATTGGAAGTGAAGAACTGGATGCACATCAAAGGTTTCCTGCAACTTCATCTCATGCATATAAATTTGGTTATCTCGAGCGTCCAATAGTCGACGAGTGGTTAGGTATATTACAGCAAGCTATAAAAAAGATATGTCCTAACTTGGAGTTTAGAAAAAACGAATTCTTGATCCAAGTGTCTCATGATGTAGATGTTCCTAGTGAATTTGGCTTTTCATCATGGAAAAAAGTTATAAAAGGCATGATTAGAAATGGGGTGTCTTTACAGCTATCTAAGATGATTAAGGTTCCTGTCACTAAGTTACTTACTAAAAAAAACCTTTTGATTAGTGATCCCTGTAATACATTTTCTTGGTTGATGGATGCTTCAGATGATATTCGTGTGAACAGTTCTTTTTATTTCATGGCGGGGAAAACGAATGATAATTATGACTCAGACTATAAATTAGATTGCAAGCCAATAGAAAGTTTGATGTTACAGATTCATCGAAGAGGTCATTATATAGGTATTCACCCTAGCTATGAAACCTTTAATGATTTTCCGGCTTTTTTATCGGAGTACCAAAAACTTAGAGAGGTTTGTGATCGATTAGGGATTACTCAAGTTGAGTGGGGGGGGAGAATGCACTATCTTAGATGGTCTCATCCCCAAACATTACGTGCATTCGAGGATTCTGGAATAAATTACGATAGTACTTTAGGTTACGCAGACCTCCCAGGTTTTCGGTGTGGAACATGCTTCGAATATACTGCTTTTGATCCAATTAATCACAAAATAATGAAATTGAGGCTTCGTCCTCTTATCGTAATGGAGTGTACTATTCTGAGAACTCTAGGTGTTAGCGAAGAAGCAAAGGTAAAAATGCTATATCTAAAAAATCAGTGTAGGAAAGTTTCTGGTACATTTTCTATCTTGTGGCACAACTCTCAGTTCGACACACATGATCACAAGCGACTTTATTTAGATGTAATAGAATATGATAAATAAAAAAAAGATGATTTTTCATCATCCATTGCCAATTGTTGAAGATGCAAAAAGTGCTAGTAGAATTAGACCAAAAGAAATGCTCGAAGCGTTTAAAAGTCTTGGTTATGATGTTTTCGAAGTCACTGGATATAGCGATCAAAGAAGAAAGAGAATAAATGAACTTAAATTAAGAGTGGAGGCTGGAGATGTTTATGATTTTGTTTATTCTGAATCTTCGACAATGCCTACAATTCTGACCGATTATGATCACATACCTAGAACCCCATTTCTTGATTATCGTTTTTTTAAATACTGCCAGAAAAAAGGGATAGTAACATCTTTATTTTATCGTGATATATATTGGAAATTTGATTGTTTTAAATTTGATCGCAATATGATTAAGAAATTTGCGGCTATTATTGCATATCGTTGGGATGAGTATTGGTATAAAAATGTGCTTGATCGTCTTTACATACCATCCACTGAAATGACATCCTCTTTGAATGAGCACTTGACGAAAATATCAACCCCTCTTCCTCCTGGTCACTCGATTAGTCATATCCCAAATAAAATTGAGTCGTCTTTAGGAAATGAAATACGGATTTTCTATGTTGGTGGAATTGGTGAGCATTATAAACTTCATTCATTATTTAGAGTTGCTAACAATTTAGATAGAGTCAAACTAACCGTTTGCTGTAGAGAAAGTGAGTGGGATAGTGTCAAGTCGGAATATGAAGTGTCTGGAGACATTCGAATCGTACATCTAAGCGGTCAAAGTATGTTAGATGAACTTTTTCAACATAATGTTGTTTCTTTGTATGTAGAACCTAGTGAATATAGGGATTTTGCAGTTCCATTTAAATTGTATGAGTATATAGGGGCAGCTAAACCTATACTAGCTACAAAAGGAACGTTGGTTGGTGACTTTATTAGTGATAATAATATTGGTTGGGTTGTAAATTACGATGATTTCGACTTGGCTGAGCTATTAGAAAAGATTAGTTTCGAACAGTTTGATGTTATATCTAATAACTTAATTGAATTGAGAGAAAAACATAATTGGAAAGCGCGAGCAAAACAAGTTGTTCGGGAGTTAAAAAAATGAAAATCGTGTTATTGTCTCCAGCAAATAGTATACATACAGTTCGATGGGCGAATGGGCTAGCATCCCTCGGACATGTAGTGCATGTAATTTCTCAGCAATGCAAATCAGAAAACGAATTCTCTGACTTGGTAACTGTTCACACATTAACGAATCGAGGTGCGATCGGTTATTATCTTATGGTGCCGTTTGTACGAAAACTTGTTAGGAGTATTTCCCCTGATTTATTAAATGTACATTATGCTAGCGGTTATGGTACGACCGCTAGATTAGTGGGGTTTTCACCGACATTATTGTCTGTATGGGGAAGTGATATTTATGATTTTCCTTTGATATCATTCTTACATAAGAATTTGCTCATTAAAAACATAGTTTCCGCTGACGCTATTGCTTCCACAAGTTTTTGTATGCTGAAAGAACTACAAAAATATGTTGAGCCTAAACATGCATTTATTACTCCTTTCGGTGTGGATGAAAAAGAGTTCTTTCCAAGTAGAACTTTTGGTGAAGTTCAAAGTGATGTCATTACTATTGGTACAGTTAAGGCTTTAGAAGATAAGTACGGGATAGATATCCTTATTAAATCATTTGCGCTAGCTCGAAAGGTTAACAATAATTTGGTCTTAAAGATTTATGGTAAGGGTTCTCAAAAAAAAGCACTGGAACAATTGGTTAATGAGTTAGATATTTCCGAGTTTGTGACTTTTGAAGGTAGTGTTCCGCATACTCAAGTGCCAACGATCTTAAACACTTTCGATATCTATGTTGCATTGAGTAAGTTAGACAGCGAAAGTTTTGGAGTGGCGATTGTAGAAGCGAGTGCTTGCGGTATACCTGTGATAGTATCTGATGCCGATGGACCAAAAGAGGTTACTTTAGATGGGATTACCGGGTTTGTTGTACCTAAACTTTCCATTTCGGAGGCTGCATCTAAACTTATACAACTGAGTTCTTCTGCTAAGTTAAGGAAAGAAATGGGCGAAAATGGAAGAAAGCATATCCTGGAAAATTACACGTGGAAATCATCATTAGAAACTATGATTGCTGCATACAATAAAACCAAATCATTATAACGTTTATATGAAAATAGTTACCATACTTGGTGCTCGCCCTCAGTTTATTAAGGCAGGCACTGTTAGTCGTGCAATTCGTGAATTTAATCAAAATTGTAGTGATATACAGATCGATGAAGTGATTGTTCACACCGGTCAGCACTATGATGCGAATATGAGTGATGTGTTTTTTGAAGAAATGCATATTCCCAAACCAGATTATTATCTAGGTATTGGTGGGAATGGTCATGGCGCTATGACAGGTCAAATGTTAGAAAAAATAGAATCAGTTTTATTAGAAGAAAGACCTGACTGGGTATTAGTTTATGGGGATACAAACTCTACGCTCGCAGGAGCTTTGGCTGCCTCAAAGCAGCATATTAAAGTTGCTCATATTGAAGCTGGACTGAGAAGTTTTAATATGCGAATGCCTGAAGAAATAAATCGTATTTTAACGGATCGTGTATCTACTAAACTGTTCTGTCCAACTCAAACTGCTGTTGATAACTTACAGAAAGAAGGCATCGATAATTGGATTAGTGCAGAGCCAGCAAGTCTAGTTGGTGATGTAATGCAAGATGGTGCTTTTTATTATGATGGATTAGCCGTAAAACCTGAAGACATTGCGTTAACTAAGAATTTTGTTCTCTCAACTATTCACAGAGCAGAGAATACTGACGATCCGTTGCGTTTAAGACAAATTGTAAGTGCTTTAGTAGAGATAGCTTCTCATCAGCAAGTGATTCTTCCTTTGCACCCAAGAACTAAAAAAATTGCAGAGCAGCAGGGGATTGATTTGAGTGCTTTGACGGTTATTGGTCCTGTTGGTTACCTAAACATGGTCTGGCTGATTAAAAATAGTAGCTGTGTTTTAACTGACAGTGGTGGTTTGCAAAAAGAGGCATTCTTTTTTGAGAAGCCATGTATCACTTTGCGTGATGAAACGGAATGGATAGAGCTTATCGAAGCTGGAGTCAATGTATTAGTTGGCGCCTCAAAAAGTGACATTCTTTCCGCCTATAATACCTTAAGTGAAAAATCGCTAGAGTTTGATCAGGCTATTTACGGTGGTGGTGTCGCTGCTCAAACAATAGTAAATCACTTAGTCGGTAAGTCATGAACATCCTCTTAATCAATCACTATGCTGGTAGCCCAGAGATGGGTATGGAGTATCGCCCTTTTTACATGGCCAAAAGCTTAGCTGAGATAGGACACTCTATGTTCATACTTGGGGCTGATCATTCTCACTTACGCAAAATAGTGCCAAAACAAGGCTATCAAACGATAGAAGATGTTGAATACCTTTGGCTTAAGTCCAAGGAGTACGACGGTAACGGTGTGGGAAGGGTTATCAATATATTTTCATTTTTGTTTGAAGCATTGAGAAAAGCGAGTGAAATTATTGCGTGGTCTAAACCCGATGTTATTGTCGCTTCTTCCACTTATCCACTTGATAACTATCTCGCCCACTTTTTAGCGCGTAAATGTGGCGCTAGGGTCGTATACGAGGTTCATGATTTATGGCCTTTATCCCCAATGGAAATTGGCAATATTTCAAAATGGCACCCGTTTATGATGTTGTTGCAAGCATCCGAGAACTTTGCCTATAAAAAGAGTACTCAGGTCATCTCTATGCTGCCTAACACTTTGGAACATATGTTGGATCATGGATTGAGTCGTGAGAAGTTTCACTATATCCCCAATGGGGTTTACCGACCAGACTCGATGATCGAGCGCGAATTACCATTCGAGCATCAAGAGTTGCTTCGTGATTTGAAAGCAAAAGGTCGACTCATTGTTGGATACGCAGGTGGTCATGCTAAGTCGAATGCATTAGATAACTTGATTAAAGCAGCTCAACTTTGTCCTGAAGTAGATTTTGTGTTGGTTGGCGAAGGCTCGGAGAAGGTATTGCTACAATCGCAGAGTCAAGAGGTCGAAAACATTCACTTTCTTCCGGCTATTCATAAAGATGCGGTGCCAGTATTTTTAGCTTGTTGTGACATATTGACTATAGTGTGGTTAGATTCACCGTTGTATCGATTTGGGGTGAGTGCGAATAAACTGTTTGATTATATGTTGGCGAGAAAACCCGTTGTTCAGTTGCTCAACTCAAAGTATGAACCGATTACTCTTGCAAATGCAGGTTATACCGCTTCCTCTTTTGATGAATATATTGAATGTTTAAAAACAACAATAAATATGACCGAAGCAGAACGTAATTTGCTTGGAGAAAGAGCTCATCGTTATGTACATGAACATCATTGTTACAGTAAACTTGCAGCAAAGTTCATAGAAGTGTGTGAAAAATAATGGCGTTCATCCCTTACTCTCGTCCCGTGCTAGATGAAGAAGAAATAAACGAAGTCGTGAGCACCCTACGTTCAGGTTGGTTAACGACAGGACCAAAGGTTGCTCAGTTTGAATCTGATTTTGCTCAATATGTTGGTGCTGATTTTGCTTTAGCTGTTAACTCTGCGACAGCGGGGCTACATTTAGCCTTAGAAGCTATTGGGGTCGGTCCGGGTGATAAGGTTGTAACGACTGTTCATACATTTACTGCTACAGCGGAAGTTATTCGTTATTTAGGTGCGGAGCCAGTTTTTGTCGATATTCAGTCAGACAGCTACAATATCGATCCTGAGCTCGTTGAGAAAGCACTTGAAGAACACCAAAATGTTAAAGCAGTGATACCTGTGCACTATGCTGGACAAGCCGCAGACATGACTAAGTTAATGCAGCTGGCTAAAAAGTATAATGTTAAAGTTATTGAAGATGCAGCTCATGCACTTCCAACTACGCACAATGGTCAATTGATTGGTACCATTGGTGACATCACCGTATTTAGTTTTTATGCGAATAAAACCATCACGACTGGTGAAGGTGGTATGGTTGTCACTAATGATGAGAGCATTGCTAAACGTATTAAGACAATGCGTTTGCATGGTATCAATCGAGATGTGTTCGACCGCTTTACTTCGAATAAACCGAACTGGTACTACGAAATTGTGGCTCCAGGTTATAAGTACAACATGATGGACATGTGTGCTGCTATCGGTATTCATCAATTGAAAAAAGCAGATAAATTTCAGCAAGCTAGAGATGCAATCGCCACGAAATATTCAGACGCATTTTCAGCGTTACCAGTAATCATCCCTGCAAAAGTGAATGATACAGATATTCACGCATGGCATATCTACTCTTTGCAATTAGAGCTCGAGCAATTGAATATCACACGAGATCAATTTATCGAAAAAATGAGTGAGCAAGGTGTAGGTACGTCGGTGCATTATATTCCTCTGCATAGAATGCCATATTGGAAAGACTCTTACTCACTAGTGGATGAACAGTTTCCGGTATCGAGTCGAGTATCAGACAGACATGTGAGTTTACCTAATTTTGCATCAATGACTGACCAAGAGGTTAATGAGGTAATTCGTGCGGTTACGGATATTCTAACTGAGGCGACTACCATTGCTTAAGCGAACATTTGATATTGTTAGTTCATTCTTTGGGTTAGTGATTCTTTTTCCAGTGCTTTTGGTCATTGCTCTATGGATCAAATTATCAAGCACGGGACCAATACTATTTTGTCAAACACGCGTTGGCTTAAATGGTCAGAACTTTTCAATCTTTAAGTTTCGCACTATGGTTGTTGATGCGGAAAAGCTAGGACTTAAAGTAACGGTGGGGAAAGACCCCCGTATTACGACATGTGGACACTTTTTACGTCGCTATAAACTCGATGAGCTACCGCAACTAGCGAATGTTCTTTTGGGGACGATGAGTGTTGTTGGTCCTAGACCTGAAGTGCCTGAATACATGAATGAATACCCTGATGAAGTTAGACAAAAAATCCTATCGGTTAGACCAGGTATTACAGATAAGGCTTCGATTGAGTTCACCAATGAATCAGAAGTCTTAGCTGCTTCAAAAGATCCTCGTGCGAGTTATATTAATGAGATTATGCCCATTAAGGCTAAGTACTATACTGAATACGTTGATAACTACTCATTTAGCACGGATATCTTGATTATTTTTCAAACTTTAAAAAAGATCGTTTCTTAACATGACCCCAATTAGTTTTATTTGGAATGCACCTCGTTCCTTCAAAAGGGCGATAAGTGTCACTTTAGACATTGCCTTTATCACCATCGCGTATTGGGGGGCATACTGGACGAGACTAGGTGAAACAGGGGTTTTTAAGCTAGATGATGGCTATGTAATTTCTTATGTTACGGCACTTTTTGCCACGATAGCACTCTTTGTTCAAGTTGGTTTGTATAGGGCTATCTTGCGTTATATGAACTCAAAAGCTCTCATGACAATTATGTCAAGTTGTGTGCTGTCAGCATTGTTTGTGATTTTAGCTTCCCATTACACGCATACCCCAGTCCCTCGTTCAGTTCCAATAATCTATGCTGCTTATTTAGCTATTTTATGTGGTGGGGCTCGCTTGCTTGCTCGCACAATGATTAATCGTACAGGGCGTAAACAAAAAACGAATGTAATTATATACGGTGCTGGTGCTGCTGGTCGTCAATTAGCAAACCTTATCCATCAAGGGTCAGAGTATCATCCGGTGTGTTTTGTCGATGACAATGCTCATTTGTGTAAAAGTTCGGTCCATGGGCTCAACATTTATCAGAGAAGTTCATTGCCAGCCTTGTTGTCTAAATTTAAAGCTGAGAAAGTGCTTTTAGCGTTGCCATCAGCAACTCGAACTCAGCGTAAGATAATTCTCTCTTCACTAGTGGAATACAACGTTGAAGTATTATCGATTCCGCCTCTTGCGGACATTGTTAATGGTGAGCTTAAAATTGATCAGCTAAAAGAAGTGGCAATTGAAGACTTACTTGGGCGTGATGCTGTCGCTCCAAATCAGGGGCTACTTGAGAAAAACATCAAAGAAAAAGTAGTCATGGTGACTGGCGCCGGAGGCTCCATTGGTTCTGAGCTTTGTCGCCAAATAGTTCGCAATCAGCCAACTAAGCTTGTGCTTTTTGAACTGTCTGAATTTGCGCTATATCAAATCGATAGAGAACTTAACGCCTTAGCTGAAAAAGAACATTTAGCTGTCGAAATAGTACCGCTACTAGGTTCTGTACAGCGAATTAATCGCCTAGCTACGGTAATGAAAAGCTTTGATGTTCAAACGGTTTATCATGCTGCAGCTTATAAACATGTCCCTTTGGTTGAGTACAACGTGGTTGAAGGGGTTAGAAATAATGTATTCGGCACTTATTATACCGCTAACGCAGCAATAGAAGCTGGTGTTGAATCTTTTGTTCTTATTTCAACCGACAAAGCTGTGCGACCAACGAATGTCATGGGTACGACCAAGCGTGTTGCTGAACTTGGTTTACAAGCATTAGCCGCTCAAGAAAGCGAAAAAGAGCGCGGTACACGTTTTTGTATGGTGCGTTTTGGTAATGTGCTGGGCTCATCGGGCTCGGTGATTCCAGTGTTCAAAAAGCAAATTGCCGATGGCGGACCGGTAACGGTTACTCACCCTGATATCATTCGTTACTTTATGACTATCCCGGAAGCGGCTCAGTTAGTGATTCAGGCCGGAGCCATGGGCAAGGGTGGTGATGTTTTTGTTTTAGATATGGGTGAACCTGTCAAAATTGCAGAGCTTGCGCAAAACTTGATTCGTCTCTCGGGCTTGGAAGTTAAAAATGATGAACATCCAGACGGCGATATAGAGATTAAGTTCTCGGGGTTACGTCCGGGTGAGAAGTTGTTTGAAGAGCTATTGATTGGCGATAATGTCCAAGGCACGGCGCATGAGCGAATCATGACGGCTAACGAAAAGTATCTACCAATTGAAGAATATCAGGTGTTGATAACCGCGCTTGATGAAGCATGCCATAACTTTGAGCATGAGAAAATTAGGCAGTTGTTACTGGATGCACCAACTGGATTCTCTCCTACCGATGGTATTGGCGACTTAGTTTGGAAAGAAAACATTCAGCAATCCAAGCTTGGAAAACTGCATTAAAAAAAGCGCCTGTTGGCGCTTTTTTACTATTGAATAGAATGTGTGTTTTAAAGAATCTGCTTCAAAACACGATCCGCTTTTACACGGGTGATTTTGCGCATTAGCTTTTGCACCACTTCTGGGTAGTCTTCCAGTTTTTCTAATTGCTTGTAAGTGCAGATAAGTTGCGTATGTTGAAGAATATTCTCAACTTCTTTTTCAAACTTCTCAGTCAGATGATTGTAATCATCTTGCACCATGATCGCGTTTTCAAGGTCGAGTTTCCATGCGCGTGGGTTTAGGTTGTTACCTGTGATTAGCATATAACGCTTATCGACCCAAATGCCTTTTAGGTGGAAGCTGTTCGCTTCATGCTTCCAAAGGTGAATAGAAAGCTGGCGGCTGGCGATGTGTGCTTCATTGGCTTTCGCAAATTGACGCAGATTGCGCTCATAAAGGTATGGCAAACCACCAATAGTTTTAAATTCCTGCTCTGGTGAGATAAAGAAATCGTTCGCGGTTTTATCGCCCACTACAATCGTCACGCGCACGCCGCGCTTAGTCGCACGTTTGATTTGCTTAGCCACGCTGCGTGGGAAATTGAAGTAAGGCGTGCAGATGAAGATTTCATCTTGTGCCAATGCCAACAAGTTATTGATGCTTTGATTAAGTTTGTTGCGCTTCTTGCCAACACCCACAATCGGTGTTACCGCGACTTGCTCAGGAGAGACTGGTTGGCTATCAAACTTATAAGCCGCTTTAGCAAGAGAGGCACGCAGTTGGCGAATGCTCGCTTTAATCTCTTTGGTTTCTGGTTTGGCTGGGCAGGCTAGGTTATTGACTGCTGGATGCGCAATCATCTCGTTTTGCACAAACTGCACCATAGTGTCTGCTAAATCAGGGTTGTGCAGTACATGGTAGCGGTCAAAACGGTATCGGTCTTGGTAGTTTAGATAGATATTATTTAAGCTTGCGCCGCTGTAAATCACCGAGTCATCGATGATAAAGCCTTTAAGGTGTAACACCCCAAACACTTCTCTGCCACGTACAGGAACGCCATAAACAGGCACTTTATGTTCGTATTTATCAGAAAACGCTTTGTACATGCTTGCGTTTGTTTCACTCGCTTCCGCGCCAATCAAACCACGTTGGGCACGATGCCAGTCTACGCACACATTGATATCTAAACCTGGGTTTCTCTGCTTGGCTTGGTAAAGTTCGCTTAGAATTTCACGACCAGCTTCATCATCCTCTAAGTAGAGGGCTACAAGGTAGATGCGCTTGCTAGCTTCACGTATTGCTTGAATCAAGCGAGTGCGGAAATCTGCCGCAGCGTAAAGAACTTCAAACTGTTCTGGATCTTGTGCGAGGGTTGGAAGATGCTGTAATGAATACCTGTTAGCGATCATATTGAAAGATTAACCTCAAAAATGGCGACAATAGCGTCTGCCAAAAAAGCAGAAGACGGATACTACCAAAACTCCCTAAGGATTTACCAGAAATGGCGCAAAGTTCATAAATTATCTACGCAATAATGCTCTATTTATCGAAATAGTGCATTGGAATAAGGGCTTTCCCACTTCCAGTGTAGCGCGTAAACAGCTGATTTAGGCTATTCGGCAGTTTATCCGCTGAAACAGTGGCAAAACCGTGCTGCTGATAGAAGTTTTCTAAGTGTGGGTAAGCGAAACAGTAAGTATTTGTGTTGCACACTTCGATTTGGCAATGGTTGAGCAGTTGATGCCCCAGACCTTGCTCACGTAGTTCTGGTACCACTAACATGCCTGTGAGCAACTGATATTGCTCGATAGGGCGAAAACGCACCACACACGCCAGTTGATGCTCTAAGTAACCTGCAATGGTCAACTCATTACTTTTGGCTTTACCCGAAGGATAGTGCGCTTTGTATAAACGCGTGACTAGCGGCAATTTTATTGGATCCAGCGTTTCTATTCTGAGTTGGCGCATTCTCTATCCGGTAATATCTATGTAGAATGGCGGCAGTGTAAATGACGAAACTTGCCTGATGCAATCAAATCCCATGCAAATACAAACCAACGCCAGCTTACGTAGCTACCATACATTCTCAATTGAACAATCGTGTGACGTGCTTGTTGAAGTCGCCTCCGTTGAGGATATCCAGCAGGTCTATCAAGCACCACAATGGCAAACACTGCCTAAACTGATGTTGGGTAAAGGTAGCAATATGCTGTTTACTGAGCATTTTGCTGGTCTGGTGATGATCAACCAATTACATGGGATTGAGGTGAGCGAAACCGAGCACGCCTGGCATTTACATGTTGCTGGCGGTGAAGATTGGCCTAGTTTGGTTAAATGGTCAGTTGAGCAAGGTTACTTTGGCTTAGAGAATTTGGCTTTAATTCCGGGCTGCGTTGGTTCTGCGCCGATTCAAAATATCGGCGCTTATGGCAAAGAGATCAAAGATGTTTGTGAGTATGTTGATGTACTCGACTTAGAAACTTTTGCCATTCGTCGCATGCAGGCTGATGAGTGTCTGTTTGGCTATCGTGATTCGATTTTCAAGCATCAACTGTTTGTCAAAGTCGTTATCGTGGCGGTGGGTTTTAAATTGGCAAAATCATGGCTGCCATGCATTGCTTACGGACCGCTGCAGTCTTTTCGTGTTGAAACCGTCACTGCACAACAAATTTTTGAACAAGTTTGCCAAGTTCGTATGGAAAAACTGCCCGATCCACAAGTCACGGGTAATGCAGGGAGCTTCTTTAAAAACCCTGTGATTGAACAAGCGCAGTATCAAACGCTGCTAGAGCAATACCCTAATATGGTGGCTTACCCTGTAGAAGAGGGCGTTAAAGTCGCCGCAGGTTGGTTGATAGACCAATGTGGCTTGAAGGGATTCGTGCAAGGTGGTGCCCAGGTGCATCCTAATCAAGCGTTAGTGCTAGTGAATAACGATCAAGCTACGGCGCTAGATGTAGTCTTGCTGGCCGATCATGTGCGTCAAACTGTGTGGCAAAAATACCAAATTGAGCTTGAACATGAAGTGCGCTTTATGGGCGCGCAACATGAAACCAATCTAGTGGCGCTGCGAGGAAGGGTTAAATGAAAGAGCATTCAATCAAGTTATCCATTCTAAATACGTTAGCTGATGGCAATTTTCACTCAGGTGAAGGTTTAGGTGAGCAGCTTGGCATTTCGCGAGCTGCGGTCAGCAAACACATCAAAGGCATTCAAGCGTGGGGTGTCGATGTGTTTAGCGTGCAAGGTAAAGGTTATAAGTTAGCTCAACCGATGCAATTACTTAATCAGCAACGGCTGCAAGATAAGGTCAATGTCCCTTTAGAGCTAATTCCCGTCATTGATTCTACTAACCAGCACTTACTTGAGCGTATTCATAGCTTAGAGTCTGGTTCGGCCTGTTTGGCGGAATATCAAAGCCAAGGGCGTGGTCGTCGTGGTCGAGAGTGGGTGTCGCCATTTGGCTGCAACCTCTACCTCTCTATGTACTGGCGCTTAGAGGCGGGTATGGCTGGTGCAATGGGTTTGAGCCTAGTGGTGGGCGTTGCGATTGTAGAAGCGATGGAGAAATTGGGTATCGAAGGTATTAAGCTCAAATGGCCAAATGACCTCTATTACCAAGACCAAAAGCTGGCAGGCATCTTAGTGGAAATGTCTGGGCAAGCAGGTTCTGCAGCGCATCTTGTGATTGGTATGGGGATGAATTTACGTATGGCAGGTGATACCCAAGGGATTACTCAGCCTTGGTCATGCCTCAGTGAGGTCACTGAGCAGGATATCGAACGTAATGAGCTTGCCGCTGAGTTGATTAACACTCTTGAAAATGCTCTGAATGAATACGAGATGTCGGGCATGCAAGGATTTGTTGAACGCTGGAATCGCTTAGATAACTTCTTGGGACGTGAAATCAAATTGCTTATGGGTAACCGAGAAGTCACTGGCGTTGCTCGCGGCATTAATGAGCAGGGTGGGGTGCTGATTGAAACCGAACAAGGTCTTGAGACTTACATTGGTGGTGAAATTTCACTACGAGGTATTTGATGAGCTAGGCTTTGTACTAAGTTTTTATTGTCTTAAATATGAGATGGTCATTAGGCCGTATTCTTCCTGATATGAACTAGGCTCAATATAAACAGCCAGTTTATGTGAGGGTAAGATGGATTTACCACAACAGCAGCAATTGCCGTCATTTGATGAGTTAGTCAAACTTGCTCAGGAAGACGAAGCCGCCTTTGAACAGCTCAAGCGCGAAAAGTGTCAAGAAATGATCCAAGGCGCTTCACAAGATATGCAGCCGCGACTTTGGGCGCAACAAAGTCATATTGACCGATTGGT
The DNA here is from genome assembly GCF_015278125.1 of Vibrio fluminensis. Lineage (GTDB taxonomy): Bacteria > Pseudomonadota > Gammaproteobacteria > Enterobacterales > Vibrionaceae > Vibrio > Vibrio fluminensis. Next base: position 339 of record NZ_JADILO010000037.1, on the reverse strand, counting down.
TGGGCGCTGTAAAAATCCTCATCATGTTAACGTTGTCTTGATGCAAGAGTTGCGTAAACAAGTGCATAAGTTTCAGCAAAGTTTGCAAAGTGGACTTGAACCACAAGAGCCAGAAAAAAATGATAAACTGAACGTAATATCTATCAATGAACGCTTCTCTGATTGGCGATAGTTTTAATACGGCATATTAAAGGGCTCTTTGAGCCCTTTCAGACTGCTGACAAAGGTCTAGCTTTCGAGCTAGACCTTTGATCTAATAGGGGTATCGAAATATGGATACTCCGATATGCTTCAAGAACCGACTCCGCAACAATACGAACTGGAAATGGTAACGATGGA
>NZ_JADILO010000036.1 GCF_015278125.1 Vibrio fluminensis | reverse complement strand
TCCATCGTTACCATTTCCAGTTCGTATTGTTGCGGAGTCGGTTCTTGAAGCATATCGGAGTATCCATATTTCGATACCCCTATTAGATCAAAGGTCTAGCTCGAAAGCTAGACCTTTGTCAGCAGTCTGAGGCACCAGCATATGGTGCCTTTTTGTTTGCCTAGCATCGCGTTCGCCCTTATAGGGACAGACGTGATTACCCAGTAGTGAATTAGTCCTTTTATTCACCATCGCGAGCCCCCTCGCGATTCCGAAAGCTTGCGCTTTGGCGCGAGCGTTCCCGCATCTGGAGCATCGCGTTCGCCCTTATAGGGACAGACATGATTACCCGTTAGTGAATCAGTTCGTTTGATCGCTATCGCGAGTTTCCTCGCGATTCCGTAAGCTTGCGCTTTAGCGCTAGCGTTCCCGCATCTGGAGCATCGCGTTCGCCCTTATAGGGACAGGCACGATTGGCCGCTAGTGAATCAGTTCATTTGAGCGCTATTGCGAGCCCCCTCTCGATTCCACCTTCTTGTCTCTCGAAGTCCTCCATGACAGGGCGTTCTAAATTCTCAAGACTTACTTATGTTGTATGTCCCGCTTAAGACTTTGGCGTATTTCTCTACATTTGTACAAGCGGTCCAATTACTCTTTGCCTTGCCAAAGAGTAATCAGAAAGGCGTTTGATTTGCTGTTGTTGTCCGCACGGTTTTTACCCGTCCTACTTGAAGATGCTACGTCGTTGACTGGCACTCACAAACCTCATCACATAGTTATCTATGCTCAGAGGATTTGTTCGCTTGTCGCCTAGTAGAATCATCAAGTAGTTAGTCTAGCGGTGTTCCCGACACCGAAAACCTAAAAATCGTCCTGATTTTTTCCTAGGGAGTCGGTTCGTTCTAGTTGAAGCTCTAAGTTTTGGATTTGTTGATTAGTTTTGTTGATCGCCATTGCGATTCCGTGAGCTTACGCTTTGTTGCGAGTGTTCTCGGATCCGGATCATCGTGTTCGTGTATTCTGATTTGCCTTGTGTAATCCATTGGCTTACTATTGAAGTATGCATACAATCGTCGAGTTGCCTGAATACAAGAAACGAGTCGAGAAACTCCTTTCAGATGGCGAGAACAAACAAATCATCAGTTATCTTGCTGAGCATCCGAAAGCAGGTGTGTTAATGCAAGGAACTGGTGGTGTTCGTAAGCTTCGATGGGCGCGAGAGAGTAGTGGGAAAAGTAGTGGTGTGCGAGTTATTTACTACTATCACAATGAAGATATACCACTGTTTCTGCTGTCACTCTTTGGCAAAAATGAAAAAGCCAACTTATCAAAAGCAGAATGTAATGTGCTGAGCAAGCTAACCAAAATACTTGCAGACAGTTATAGGAGGTAATTATGACTGACGCATTTAAAAGCATCCAACAGGGGTTAATGGAAGCGATTGAGTTTGCAGAAGGGCAAACTCAATCAGCTATCGTTCATAAGTTCGATTCTGTTGATGTTAAAGCTCTTCGGAATAATGTGGGAATGACTCAAGCAGAATTTGCCGCAACATTTGGTATTAGCCTCGGTACATTACGCCATTGGGAACGTGGTGACAGAACCCCGAGAGGACCAGCACTCGTGTTGCTCAATGTTCTTGCTAAAGATCCGCAAGCAGTTATCCGAGCTCTGACATAATAAGCCTTAGTATTTCTAGGCTTGCTCGTATCCCGATTCCATCTTTTCATTTCTCGAAGCCCTGCTTGGTAGGGCGTTCTAAATTCTCAATACTTACTCATGTTGTATGTCCCGCTTAAGACTTTGGAGTATTTCTCTACATTTGTACAAGCGGTCCAATTACTCTTTGCCTTGCCAAAGAGTAATCAGAAAGGCGTTTGATTTGCTGTTGTTGTCCGCACGGTTTTTACCCGTCCTACTTGAAGAAGCTACGTCGTTGACTGGCACTAACAAACCTCATCACATAGTTATCTATGCTCAGAGGATTTGTTCGCTTGTCGCCTAGTAGAATCATCATGTAGTTAGGCTAGCGGTGTTCCCGACACCGAAAACCTAAAAAATCGTCCTGATTTTTTCCTAGGGAGTCGGTTCATTTAATTTCCCCCTTAAAGGGACAGACGCGATTACCCAGTAGTGAATCAGTTCGTTTGAGCACCATCGCGAGCACCCTCGCGATTTCGTGAGCTTGCGCTTTGGCGCGAGCGTTCCCGCATCCAGAAGCACCGCATTCTCCTTTAAAGGGACAGACACGATTACCCGTTAGTGAATCAGTTCATTTGATCGTTATCGCGAGCCCCCTCGCGATTCCGTAAGCTTGCGCTTTAGCGGGAGCGTTCCCGCATCCGTAGCGCAGCGTTCTATCCCTCCAATTCTCTTTAACACCTCTCAATCTTTGTTTACGAATGTAAAAAACGTAAATCCAAGATGACTTCGGTTTAAATCTAAATGATAATGCATTGCATTAGTAATTATGGAGTTAGGTATGAAAGCATCAGTTTTAGCGTTGATGACAGGCTTAGTTGCACTTTCTGCAAACGCAGAGATGATTGAAATTGAGCATCAAAAGGGAACGACAAAGGTAGAAACGAATCCTGAGCGAGTGGTTGTAATTGGTGTTGGTGCACTGGATGCAGCAGTCACTTTAGGTGTTGAGCCTGTGGCGATTTCAACGGTAAGCATGTTTCCTGATTACCTAGCGCAATACCGTGATTACAAGTTTGTTTCGGCAGGTAGCCTGTCTGAGCCAAACTTTGAAACGATTTATATGCAAAAACCTGATTTGATCATTGTCGGTTCGCGTGCGGCGAAGCAGTTTGATGAACTATCAAAAATTGCACCGACGATTGTTTTTGCCGCTGATGCACAAGAAGGTTACTGGAAGAGTACCCAACAGCAATGGCGCAATCTTGGTCAGGTATTTGAGAAGCAAGAATTTGTTGAGCAGAAGATCGCTCAGCTTGATAAAGAATTTAAAGCAATTAGTGACTACAACCAAACGAATAAAGTAGATGCACTAACGGTAATGAGTTCTGGCGGCAATATCACTGCATTTGGTGCTGACTCGCGTTTTTCAGCGATTTACCAAGATTTTGGATTCCAACAAACCGCGCGAAACGTTAAAGCGAAAACTCACGGTGACTTGGTGTCTTACGAGTTCATCCGCGAAACTAACCCTTCAACATTGTTAATTGTTGATAAAGATCAGTTGACCAACAAGGGCAGCAGCACAGTTAAACGCGATTTTGAAAATGATCTAGTAAAAGCGACTAAAGCGTACCAAAACAAGCAAATGGCTTATCTAGACATTAGCGCTTGGTACTTGGCTATCTCGGGCATTCAAGCGACCGAACAGATGATTAACGATGTTAAATCATCAATGGCGCAATAAAACTAAAATTTGAAGTGTTTGCCCAAGCAACGAAAGTTGTTTGGGCTTTTTGACGTTAGAGGCATGTTTTGAAAAAGTTACTTCCAATACTGTTTTTACTCAGTATCGGTTCTTTGTTTGTTGGTGTGAGCGATTTAGGCCCTATGGCGCTGCTCGCAGGGGATGCGAATAGTTGGCATCTATTGTTTACCAGTCGTATTCCACGTCTTGTTGCGGTGATTCTTGCCGGCGCAGGTTTGAGTATTGCTGGTCTTATCATGCAGCAAATCAGCCAAAACCGTTTTGCTGCGCCTTCTACGTCAGGCACTATAGAGTGTGCCATGCTTGGTTATATTTTGAGCTTGGTGCTGTTTGGTTCTCAGCAAATCTGGCTAATCTTTTTAATTTCTATTCTTGGTACTTTGCTGTTTGTCCAGTTTATCAATCGTATTCAATTCAAGAATGCTATTTTTGTCCCGCTGATCGGCATCATTTTTGGTAACGTGGTTGACTCACTGGCAACCTTCATTGCTTATAAATACGATGCACTACAGAACCTTTCTGGTTGGACAGTGGCGAACTTTGCGAACCTGCTGCAAGGTGATTATGAGCTACTTTATATTGCGATTCCGATTGCGATTTTCAGTTATCTATATGCTACGCGTATCTCGGCGGTGGGCTTAGGTAAGGACTTTGCGACTAACTTGGGTTTGAACTATCAGCAAGTGATTGTGATCGGCGTTATGTTGGTGTCGATTATGGCGGCGAGCGTAGTGATGATTGTGGGTCAGCTGCCTTTCCTTGGTCTAATCGTGCCAAACCTAGTGAGCAAGTTCTATGGGGATAACTTACGTCGCAATATTCCTTTGACCGCCGTTCTGGGCGCCTTGATTGTGCTCTGCTGTGACTTGGCTGGACGCTTAATTATTTTCCCTTATGAGATCCCAATTTCCATGATCATCAGTATTTTAGGTGGCAGTGTGTTCGTGTTCTTTATTCTGCGAGGTCAAAAAAATGCAGGATAGAACCAAACTCCTGATCCTAGGTGCGATTGCTGTCGTGTTTGCAGCGCTGTTTATCGGTCTAGGGTTAAATGCTGACAACTACCAATACTTTTTATCGCGCCGCGTGCCTAAGGTGCTAGCGATGATTTTAGCGGGTGTTGCGATTGGTCAGTCTGCGTTAGCATTCCAAACCATCACTAACAACCGCATTTTAACGCCGAGCATCATGGGCTTTGATGCTCTGTACATGTTTACCCAAGTTTTGGTTGTGGCGGTGTTTGGCGGCTTAAGTAGTTATGTGATGAATGACTATTTGAACTTCTCATTGTCAGTTACGGTGATGCTTGGCTTCTCTATGTTGCTGTTTACATTCTACTTTAAGAGCAATAAGCAGAACTTGATGGTATTGCTGCTACTTGGTGTGATCTTAGGTCAACTGTTTGGCAGTATTTCCTCATTTTTGACCATGCTGATGGACCCAAATGATTTTGCTGCGTTGCAAGAGAGCATGTTTGCAAGTTTCAACAACATTAAAGTTGAACTGGTATATATGTGTGCGCCGCTGCTTCTCATCATCAGCGTATTGCTATTTAGGTTGAACCGCGTACTGGATGTTTTCTGGTTAGACAAAGATAACGCGACTAGCTTAGGCATCGACGTAAAGCGTGTCACCATGCAAGTGCTCGTGCTTTCTGCGTGCTTGATTGCTATTTCGACCGCATTGATTGGTCCAATTATGTTCTTTGGTTTGCTGGTAACTAACTTGGCGCGTGAAATGCTGCGTAGCTACCAACATCGCGTGTTACTACTTGGTGTATCATTGCTTTCAGTCGCTTCGTTACTGGCAGGGCAGTGGATTGTTGAGAATCTGTTTGGTTTCTCCACCACGCTTAGTGTTGTAATTAACTTTATCGGCGGCATCTACTTCTTATCAATGCTGCTAAGAAACAAAATCGTTTAGGTTCACTATGATTAAATTAGAAAAACTAACCAAACTTTTCGGTCAAAATGCAGTAGTAAAACAAGCTAGTGCAGAGTTTGAGAAAGGCAAAGTTACCTCGATCATTGGACCTAATGGTGCCGGTAAAAGTACGTTGCTTTCCATGGCGAGTCGCTTAGTGAGTAAAGATGAAGGCCAAGTCTTTATTGATTGCAAAGAGATTGCTGAGTGGGATACCAAAGAGTTAGCGAAGCGCCTTGCTGTGCTGCGTCAAGCGAACTCGATTACGATGCGCTTTACTGTGCGTGAGATGATCGCTTTTGGTCGTTTTCCTTATAGCCAAGGTAAACTTACCGTAGAAGATCAGACGATCATCAACCAAGCGATTGAGTACCTAGATTTGGTTGCCATTCAACATAAGTATCTGGATGAATTAAGTGGCGGTCAGCGTCAACTTGCCTTCATTGCCATGGTAATTGCGCAAGACACAGACTACGTGTTCTTAGATGAACCACTTAACAACCTTGATATTAAACACTCATTGCAAATTATGCGTAATGTGGGTCGACTGGCTCGTGAGATGAACAAAGCGGTGGTGGTGGTGATTCATGATATCAACTTTGCTGCTTGTTACTCAGATAAGATTATCGCGCTTAAGAAAGGGCAGGTAGTCGCTCAGGGTGATGTCGAAGCCGTTATCCAAGCCGATGTTCTTGAGAGCATCTACGAGACGCCATTCAACATCATTGAGATGGATGGCAAACGTATGTGTACCTACTACTAGCGGCTGGTTATTCGCCTACAGAAAGCCTTTCCTGTGGAGAGGCTTTTGTACGAAAGGGGGTTACTTTGTTAGATCTTCAATGATCGGACAGCAACTACTTGAATCCCCTGGGCAGGCAGCAATCCACTGCTGCAATTGATGTTCTATCTCTTTGAGTTGACGGATTTTGAGTTCAACTTCTTGCAGTTTTTCTTGTGCTTTGGCTTTTACTTCACTGCTCTTACGTTCAGGGTTTCTCGCGAGTTGGACAAATTCTTTGCACTCTATCAAAGAGAATCCCGCATTTTTTGCACGCGAAACGAGGTTGAGTTCTTGCAGATGTTGTGCGGAATATTCTCGGTAGCCCGATTCACTGCGGTGGGGTGGGGTGATGATTCCTTTGTCTTCATACAGACGAATAGACTTACTTGACAGCCCCGTTAGCGTGGCAACTTCACCAATGTTCATTAGCTCAATCTCGATGTAAAACTTGCCTATATTCTAACTTCTAGAGCCCAATTTGCCTATGAAGAAGAGGTTGTGACAGACAAGCCAGTTCGTATGGACTAAAATTTTTTTAGAATCTAGCACGAAAAAGCCGGATTTTTGCAACAAATTAGGATATATAACGCCACAGATTTTGAAGTTTCAGTTAGCAAAATTGCTACAAGCTAGGTTTCATAAGGGATTTGGCGATAGCAACTATAGAATGTAAAACTAGCAAACTAATCTTCATTATCTTGATAGAGCTACCATTTTGATTAAATTCCGTCCGCGAAAAAAATCGAATATTGCTTTAGATCAACAAACAAACGTTTCTATTGGTCTAAAAATTAAAACAAAGTTGAAAGATTCAAAAAAAATTTGAATAATTAAACTCAATACACAATGGAGCGAAAGCTTCGATAATAAGTATGAAACAGGATACGTACCACATGTCTAATTCGTTTGTATTGGTGATTAACTCAGGCAGTTCTTCACTAAAATTTGCAGTAATCGATTCGCAAACTGGCGACGCGATTGTTAGCGGTTTAGGTGAGTGCTTTGGATTACCGGAAGCCGTCATTAGTTGGAAATACAATGGTGAGAAAACCGAAGAGGCGATCACTGCTGCCGACAATCATCACCAACATGCGATTAACCGCATTGTGGACCTAATTGAATCTCTTGGATTCACAAAAGATTTGGTTGCTGTGGGTCACCGTATCGTTCACGGCGGCGAGAAGTTTACTTCTACTGTTCGTATCGACGAGAAAGTACTGGCGGAAATCGAAAACCTTTCAGACCTGGCTCCGCTCCACAACCCTGCAGGCGCGAAAGGTATTCAAGCAGCTATGGTAGCTTTCCCAAGCTTGCCACAGTTTGCTGTTTTCGACACAGCATTCCACCAAACTATGCCTAAGAAAGCGTTCACTGGCGCTATCTCTAACGAGCTTTACACTGATTACGGCATTCGCCGTTACGGTTTCCACGGAACTAGCCACTACTATGTTAGCCGTGAAGCTGCGAAGATGGTTGGTAAACCAGTGGAAGAAGCAAGCTTCATCTCTGTTCACCTAGGTAACGGTGCATCTGTATGTGCAATCGAAAACGGTGAGTCAGTAGACACTTCAATGGGCTTTACTCCGCTATCTGGTCTAATGATGGGCACACGTTGTGGTGACCTTGACCCAGGTATCATCGAGTTCCTATTGAAGAAAGGCTGGAGCCAAGAGCAAGTATTTGAAGCACTGAACAAGAAATCAGGCTTCCTAGGTGTGTCTGGTCTAACTTCAGATGCACGTGGTGTACTAGATGCGATGGAAAGTGGTCACGAAGGTGCGAAACTAGCATTTGAAGTGTTCACTTACCGTGTAGCGAAATACATCGGTTCTTACTTGATTCCACTAAGCAAGCTTGACGCTGTGATCTTTACTGGTGGTATCGGTGAGAACTCTCTACCAATTCGTCGCGAAATCTTGAACAACCTTAAGCTGCTAGGTTTCGTTGAAGATGAAAAGGGCAACGAAGACGCTCGCTTTGGTAACGCAGGTGTAATTGCAAAATCTGACATGTTAAATGCCATTGCTGTAGTTATTCCGACTAACGAAGAGTTCGTTATCGCTCAGCAGTCAGTAGAACTGCTATAAAAATCTACTCATTTTTGGGAAATAAGTCGAAGCCCTTTCCGTATGGAAAGGGCTTTTCTTTTTGCTGGTGTAATTTTAGAGAGTAAAACTGGCATAAAAAGAAAATGTAACTTTTCTGTCTGTAAGTGGTTTACTTTGTAAGTTATTGGCTCTATATTGGTCCCGTAGACGTAATATATCACTAGGACATATCCATGCCTTCACTATTAGCACATCACACTGCCGCTTTTCGCCGAGCAACGCGTTGTGCATTGTCACGTCTAACATCAACTGTTTCAGTCGTCATTCTAGTCATTATTAACTAGGCTGGCGGCAATTTCCCGTCAGCCAGGCTGACGGAGAGATTCCACATCGTTAATACCCTTATTTTCCCCCCAGCCAGCTGACGGTCCATTACAAAAAAGATTAGAGTAATGTCTAATCGTACGAGGACTGTACATTGAAAAATCAAAGTTCGTTAGCGATAGGTTTGATGACATTTGCCATGTTTCTTGGCGCGGGGAACATCATTTTTCCACCTTTCTTAGGACTAGAAGCTGGTACGCAATATTTACCGGCGATGGCTGGTTTTCTGATCACTGCGGTGGGATTACCCGCGCTTACCTTAATTGTATTTGGCCGCTTGAGTGATAGCGCGCAGCTAACTCAAGCACTACCTAAGCCGATTGCGACCGGTTTCTGGGTGCTGCTGTTTACAGCTGTGGGCCCTGCCTTTGCGATGCCAAGAGCGGTAACCGTTGCCTACGAAATGGGTATCAAACCATTTGTTTCTGGTGACCATCTTGCGCTGTTTTCATTTATCTTTGTTGGTTTGACACTGGTATTGGCTTTGCAGCGAGGTAAACTGGTTGATTACATCGGCAAATTTATGACACCAATGTTGGTATTAATGCTGGCGGCGCTGGCTCTAGCGGCCTTAGTGATGCCTTTAGGGGAGCTGAGTACGCCGACAATGGATTATCAGCAACAAGCATTAACCAGTGGCTTAATTCAAGGCTATATGACCATGGATGCGATCGCTGCGGTTGGTTTTGGTTGGGTGATCATCAAAGCGATCACTGACAAAGGTCATGTGACTTCAAAATCGATTTTTAAAGTGACGTTAAAAGTAAGCTTGGTTTACGCACTATTGATGTCAGGTTGCTACCTTGCAATGGCTTACGTTGGTGCTACGTCGGCAAGCATTGCAGAGGGTGTGAATAATGGTGGTGAGCTTCTAACTCGTTACGCGGCAGAAGTATTTGGTACGTTTGGCTTAATATTACTTGCGGGCATCATCATCATGGCGTGTCTAACCACGACAGTGGGTCTGACCAACGCATGTGCTGAATATTATCAGCAAACCTTCAATTCACCGTTTTCTCTGACGGCGGTTATCGTCGTGGTGCTTACTGGCGTGATTGCAAATTTTGGTTTGAACCAGATCCTTACAGTGAGTTTGCCAGCGATCCTGATTTTGTGCCCAGTCGCTATCGCGCTGGTTTTAACGGCACTGGTCATCCCGACGGATCGAGCGAATTGGTTTGCGTATGTTGCGGTAGTGGCAATCAGTTTGCTGTTGGGTTCTATTGATGCGTTAAGTATTCTAGAGATGCTACCTGAATCGATGGCATCACTATTAAACCAATATTTGCCACTATTTAATGCTCATGCTAGTTGGTTTATGCCGGTAGCTGCCGTTATCGCAGCGTCGAAGTGGATATTGTCGCGTAAAAATGATGAGCCAGCTACTGAGTTAGACTTAGTCGTTAAGACAAACAGTTAAGTCGTTGGCATTGTAAGCACTTGGGACTTCCCCGACAGTCTTAGACTAGTAGGGGAAGTCATTTAAACCAAGAATTAATAGTTAGGAATTGGTTGGGCAAAAATCAGTTGGTCTTTTCCACTGCTTTTAGCCTCATAAAGTGCAGTATCGGCAGCTTGGATCAGCTCTATGTAGCTAATGTCTTGTAGTATTGGCGCGTGCACTGCGCCAATACTCAAGGTTAGAGAGTGAATATTCTGACTGTTTGGATTAGAGATCTTTAGTTCTCGCACTGCTGAAAGGATCTCTTTTGCGATCATTTTTAACTGCGCTTCATTTAATCCTACAAAAGCGAAAATAAACTCTTCACCACCATAACGAGCGAGAATGAAGTCCTGAGTTTGCACAATCGTTGTCAGTCGTTTGGCGATAGCGATTAAACATTGGTCACCTTCTAAGTGGCCATACTTATCGTTAATTGATTTGAAATTATCGATATCCAACATGAGAATTGACAAAGATGAGTAGTTGTTTCTCGGGTTAGTAAAAGTATCATCTAAATATCGTTGTAACGCTCGTCTGTTAGCGATCATCGTTAACGGGTCAATAAAGACAAGCTGCTCAAGTTTAGATGTTAAATATTCTAGCTCTTTGTTTTTTGATTCTAGTTCTTTATTTGCGATAATTAACTGATCTTGATACTTTCTTCGTACAATGTTTTGAGAAATGATAAAGCCAAGCATCTTCAGAATATTCACTTGAGAAGGTTTTAATGGACTTGCGGTAATTAAATTATCACATGCTATCCAGCCAATCGCTTCATTTCCGTCCCATAGGGTGACGTACCCGTTCCAACCAATACCAACATTCTTGAAATTATGTAATAAAGAGGTGTGTTGCTGAAAGCCGATAAAGGTACGATTACGAATCATTTCCGAAGCGAAAGTATGCTCATCAATGGATGATGTAAACCAACGTTCATCGACAACATTACCCTCAATATCAGTGCCATAGGTGCCTTGAACTTGGTTATCTCCAGTAATTAAAAAGATGGCTAATCGATCGATTGTCAGGTTTAAAATTGCATGTTCCACTGCGATTTTATACATCTCATCATTAGATTCTGCGCGGCCCAATAGATATGAAATGTCATGCAATATGTCTATTTCTTTATTGTATCGAGTTTGACGTGTACTCATAAAAGCTGACCTGGTTTTTATTATATATTTTATAAATTTTTTAAGCGTAACTATGACGTTTTTTATTCCCGTTACTAGCCATTAAAATAATATCAAATTTATTTAAAATCGTGATCTATTACGCAAAAGTGTGGGGTGCTTCAACTTTATTTGATTAATTAAACAAGCGCTCAGATCAAATTCGGAATTATATTTTTTGAAAAGCGCTATGATAACGATTGCAAAAATTTTATAAAAATTAAAGTGCCAATTGTTATTAATATTGCACCATTGCTAGACTCTTCACTCCCAGTGTTTCTATACGAAAACCCTCCTCTTGTTTTTGCAATCTCCACACCAACTGAATGAAGGTGCACTTAGCTTCAGTTGTTGCTTAGTTACCTTATTTTTGCCGCATTCTGGCGCATTTAGATTAGAGTTCAAACTAAAATTCATCATTTTTATGCGGCAGATGTCACATTAATGCCCCTTATTTGAGCAATAATTTGATTTTTAACCCTCTTTGGTGCGCATAATAAAAAGGAATTTTGATTAGAGCTCTAAGGAAAGTTTCTAACATGATTACAATGGAACCTTGGTTAGACTCGCAGGAGGCGAAAACTAAACCAAGTAAACAACTGATTTTTCGTGAACCTAACGTCACTGATGGAGATAGAATATTTAGTTTGATTGCGGCTTGCCCGCCGTTAGACACTAATTCTTCATACTGCAATTTTTTACAAGCTACGCACTTCAGTAACACCTGCATATTGGTCGAGCAAGACAACCGTGTTGGCGGTTTCATCTCTGCTTACCGCAAGCCAGATCAGCAAGATGTTCTTTTTGTCTGGCAAGTAGCTGTCTCTCCAGAATGTCGAGGCAAAGGTCTCGCATCCCGCATGTTAAACGCTCTGCTAGCCAGAGACGGTTTAGAGAATATTAAAGCGATAGAAACCACCATTACTAAGTCAAACAAGGCTTCTTGGGCGTTATTTGAAAAGTTTGATGCCAGCCAAGGCGGACGAGGAGATGTGTCGATCTTCTTAGATGAACAAGCCCACTTTAAAGGTAAGCACGACACGGAATACCTCTATCGCATTCCCACCAAATAACTTCAATTTTAACTAGGAAAGATACGGTCTTATTATGGACATTTTTAACAAGCAAGAATCTAAGGTTCGTTCGTACTCGAACAGTTTTCCCGTGGTTTTCACCAAAGCACAAGGTAGTTGGTTAGAGACGGAAAACGGCGAGCGTTACTTGGACTTTCTTGCCGGAGCAGGTTCTTTAAATTATGGTCACAACAATCCAGAGCTAAAACAAGCGCTAGTTGATTACATTTTGGCGGATGGCATCACTCATGGCTTGGATATGCACTCAGAAGCGAAAGCCAATTTCTTACAAGTGCTAAAAAACGTCATTCTTGAGCCAAGAAACCTAGATTACAAAGTGCAGTTTACTGGACCTACGGGTACTAACGCAGTCGAGGCAGCATTAAAGCTGGCTAAAAAAGCCAAAGGCCGCAGTAGCGTAGTTGCATTTACTAACGGCTTCCACGGCTGTACGGCAGGTGCGCTTGCCGCGACGGGTAACCAACACCACCGACAAGGCGCGCCGCAAGGTAGTTTGTCAGGTATTACGCGTATTCCTTATGAAGGTTATGCGGGGGTGGATGGGCTAGCGTTGTTTGAAACCATGCTTAACGATAATTCGGCGGGAATGGATAAGCCAGCGGCAGTACTTTTGGAAACAGTGCAAGGTGAGGGGGGGCTTAATGTCGCTTCTAACGCATGGCTTCAACGTTTAAGCAAGATCTGTAAAGCTAACGATATCTTGCTGATTGTCGATGATATTCAAGCGGGCTGTGGGCGTACTGGTACTTTCTTTAGTTTTGAACCGGCTGGCATTCAACCTGATATTGTCACCTTGTCAAAATCAATCGGGGGTTATGGTTTGCCAATGGCAGTTGTGCTGCTTAAACCTGAGTTAGATATTTGGAAACCAGGTGAACACAACGGTACTTTCCGTGGTAACAACCACGCCTTCGTAACAGCCGCAAAAGCATTAGAGCTATATTGGTCGGATGACGCGCTAGAAAAGCACATTGCTCGCAGCTCACAACAGGTTACTGAGGTTATTGAAAAGCAACTTAAGCGATTTCCTGAACTGTTTGTACAACAGAAAGGGCGCGGAATGATGATTGGCATTGAATGTCAAAATGGCGCTCTTGCTGGCGAGATTGCCAAAGCCTGTTTTGCTAACGGTATGATTATTGAAACCGCAGGTCCCAACGACGAAGTGGTGAAATTCTTCTGTCCTCTTACCATCAGCGAGTCTGAACTTGGTCAAGGTTTGGGTATTTTCGAGCAAGCCGTAGAATCAATCGCGCAGAAACATTTTAAAAAAGCATCGTAAGAAACAGGGAATTATCATGATTGTTAGAACGCTAGAGGAATGTCGTAATAGCGAACGTCGCGTAGCATCAGAAACGTGGGAAAGTGTTCGTATGTTACTTAAAGATGACAAGATGGGTTTCTCTTTCCATATCACGACTATTTTTGAGAATACCGAAACCCATATTCATTATCAAAACCATTTAGAGTCAGTTTACTGCATGAGTGGGGAAGGCGAGATTGAAGTGGTCGGTGGCGAAACGTATCCAATTAAGCCCGGCACATTGTATATCTTGGATAAGCATGATGAACACTATCTTCGTGCTTACAAAGATACGCCGATGGTGATGGCATGTGTATTTAATCCGCCAATCACAGGCGCAGAGACTCACGACGAAAATGGCGTATACCCATTGATTGATTAATCGTCGACTATGTTTTTCTGAAACGGTGAGGCGATGTAGCCTCACTGCTTTTATCCCCACTTTTGTTTTTAACTCAAGCGTTGAATCACTTAATCAATTTGCTTAAGCAGTTTAATTAAGTGATTCAATTTAATAATTCGACTAAGGACAGTCCATGACTTTTACCGTAGAAAAAATCGGCGGTACATCTATGTCTGCGTTTGACGCAGTGTTAGACAATATCATTCTTCGCCCCCAAGAACCGTATAACCGAGTGTTCGTGGTATCTGCTTATGGAGGTATGACCGATGTGCTTCTTGAGAACAAGAAAAACGGTAAGCCTGGTGTGTATCAACTGATTGCTAAGCGCGATGACTCTTGGGGTGAGTCTTTAGCACAAGTTGAAAGACAGATGTTGCTAGTGAACGAGAATATATTTGCTGACCCAATGAGTCGTATGCGCGCCGATAAATACATTCGCTCTCGCATTGCTGAAGCCAAAAACTGTATCAGTAATATTCTTGATACTTGTCGCTATGGTCAGTTTTCTCTTCGACATTACTTGCCACAGATTCGAGAATTTTTGTCGTCAATCGGCGAGGTGCATAGTGCGTACAACACTGCACTAAAGTTAAAGACCTTAGGCATCAATGCAACATTTGTTGATCTGTCTGGTTGGGATTGCCAAAAGCCGCTTACATTGGATGAAACCATCGCTGAAGCATTTGAGAAGATTGATATTACATCTGAGCTACCAATTGTGACCGGCTATGCCTACACCAAAGATGGTTTGATGAAAACCTATGATAGAGGCTATAGCGAAATGACCTTTAGCCGTATTGCATCGATCACTAACGCGGACCTTGCTGTCATCCACAAGGAGTACCATTTAAGCTCCGCTGATCCGCGCATTGTTGGAACCGACCAAGTGCTGCCGATTGGTAAAACCAATTTTGATGTGGCCGACCAACTAGCTAGTTTGGGGATGGAAGCGATTCACCCCAATGCGGCCGCTGGTCTACGTCAAAGTGGAATCCAACTGCAAATCAAAAACACTTTTGAGCCTGAGCATCCCGGCACGTTAATTTCCTCTGACTACAGCCCAGAAACCGACAAGATTGAAATCATTGCCGGTAAAGAGAAGGTTTTCGCGTTACATCTATTTGACCAAACCATGGTGGGGCAGGTGGATAACGTTAGCTATGATTTAATGCAGATCATCGCTGAGGCCCGTGTAAACCTGATTGGGAAAGAGATGAACGCAAACTCAATCACTTATTATTTAGGTGGTAATGAAGATGCGTTGAATAAGGTGCTCTATCGTGCTGAGAAGCGTTACCCTAACGCATCGATTAAAGGTCGTATGGTGGCGTTGATTTCTGTGATTGGTTCACAGATTGATACCAACAAAACCTTAACTAAGGGTGTGCTTTCTCTTATGGAGAACGATGTAACACCAATTGCGGTTCACTCATCAATGCGCAATGTTAACGTGCAATTTGTTGTAGCAGATAGTGAATACCAACAGACTATTTGCGCGTTGCATAAGGTATTTTGTCTACCGAAAAAAGAGCAGCAAGCGTTGATGGCATAAAGCCAGACAAGTCGACGATCAAAGAAAGTAAATCAAAGAGCTGGCTGGTCCGGCTCTTTGTCGTTCTTGCTTTATAGCGAGGAGAACGAAGAGGGAGACTGACACCATTTTTTGCCTTACATATTGCGATAGAGAGTGAAGTAATGGATTTGTTATTTGCGTTAATTATCCATAAAAATTATTAACTAATCCAAAACGATTAATGCTTAATATATCACCGTTTTATGCGTGCTTAATGAATTTATAGTCTGATATGTACTATTTTGTTGACTTTTTATTCTGTAGTTTGCGATATTTCACGCATCTGAAAACTAAGCGTGAAAAAGGTTATGTCTCACACTCATGCACAGCCAGCGGACTCGGCTGTAACGAAGAAATCTTGGCAGATGCCAGATACCCTAATTTTAATCTTCTTTGTTGGTATCTTTGCTGCGATTCTTACTTACTTAATCCCTGCGGGCTCTTTTGATAGCCAACAGGTGACATACATGGTCGATGGTGCTGAAAAGACACGTACAGTTATTGACCCTAACTCTTTTGCTTATGCGACTGATGAAGCTGGTGAACTGGTTTACAACACGGTAAGCCTATTTGCTTCAGGCGGTGGCATTGGTCTAATGAACTTCCCATTTGAAGGTCTAACTTCAGGCTCGAAATGGGGCAGTGCAATCGGCGTAATCATGTTTATGCTGGTGATCGGTGGTGCATTTGGTGTGGTAATGCGCACCGGTACTATCGACAACGGTATCCTACGTCTGATTGATAAAACCAAAGGTAATGAATCACTATTTATCCCTGTACTTTTCCTACTGTTCTCACTTGGTGGTGCAGTATTTGGTATGGGTGAAGAAGCGGTTGCCTTCGCTATTATCATCGCTCCACTAATGGTTCGTCTTGGTTATGACGGTATTACAACCGTAATGGTAACTTACATCGCAACACAAATTGGTTTTGCGACGTCTTGGATGAACCCGTTCTCAGTGGCGATTGCGCAAGGTATCGCGGGTATTCCAGTTCTTTCTGGTATGACCGTACGTATGGGTCTATGGGCTGGCTTTACGCTTATCGGTATCGCTTTCACTATGGCATACGCAGCGCGCATCAAAGCAAACCCAGAGCTATCATACAGCCGTCGCACTGACGCGTACTTCCACCAACAAGAAGCATCGGTTGCTGAATCTCGTTGGAACATTGGCGATACGCTAGTGCTTCTAACCGTAGTAGCTTCGACTGCAT
This sequence comes from Vibrio fluminensis, assembly GCF_015278125.1. Lineage (GTDB taxonomy): Bacteria > Pseudomonadota > Gammaproteobacteria > Enterobacterales > Vibrionaceae > Vibrio > Vibrio fluminensis. The sequence goes on along the minus strand of NZ_JADILO010000036.1, from coordinate 64,197 downwards.
GGGTAGTATGGGGCGTAGTAATGCACGCTTGGTACATTCCAGAAATCGCATCGCAATTCTTCACTATGGGCTTTGTAGTAGCGATGATTGGTACGATTTTCCGCTTGAACGGCATGACATTAAACGAAGCTGCGGCAGCGTTTAAAGAAGGTGCCAGCATCATGCTAGCGCCAGCATTGCTGGTTGGTTGTGCGAAAGGTGTACTACTGCTGCTAGGTGGCGGTTCTTCAGAAGAGCCAAGTGTACTGAACTCAATCCTAAACGGTGCAGGTAGTATGTTAAGCGGTCTGCCAGCAGTGGCATCGGCATGGCTAATGTACGTGTTCCAGTCAGTGTTCAACTTCTTTGTAACCTCAGGTTCTGGTCAAGCAGCACTAACAATGCCACTACTATCGCCGTTGTCTGATATCGCAGGCGTGACTCGTCAAGTAGCGGTATTGGCATTCCAACTAGGTGACGGTTTCACTAACGTAATCGTACCAACTTCAGCGCCTCTAATGGCAACACTTGGTGTATGTCGTATCGATTGGGGTGACTGGGCGAAATTCTGCTGGCGCTTTATGCTACTATTGTTCGCAATTTCGAGCGTAGTGGTAGTAGTTGCTCAGCTAATGGGCTTCTCATAATAAACCCAAGCGAGTTTGATGATTCGATGGCGAGATATTTATCTCGCCATTTTTTATTGTCTGCCTAAGTTTATAGGCAAACAAAGATTTTGGAGAGACCATTTTAATGGCGACACAATACTTAGACGATGTGATTCAAGGTCACCGTGTTATTCATTCTTTAGATGTGGCCGATTTGGCTGCAGGTGAGCATAAGTTCATGTTCCGTATTGCCACGGATGCACTTTCTCAATGGCAACATTTGCCAGTAATGGTATTCAAGGGCGAAAAGCCGGGCAAAAAAATCATGATCACTGCGGGTGTTCATGGTGATGAATACAATGGCGTATTAGCCGCGCAAAAGACGGCGCGTGAATTGGTTGGTAAAGAACTTGCAGGTACGGTGACGATTGTGCCGATGATCAACCTGACGGGAATGCTAAACCATAGTCGTGATTTCTTCTCGGCAGATCCAGATGCGTCTCCTTGTAACTTAAACCGTTTCTTCCCGGGTGATGCAAACGGAAATGAGGCAAATCGTTTTATCCATGCATTGTGGCACAACTTGCTAAAATCGAATGCGGACTTGGCGATTGATCTGCATACCCAAACCAGTGGAACAGTATACCCATTGTATGTGTTTGCGGATTTCCGTTTAGAGCAGGCAATTGAGATGGCGCGTTTGATTAATCCAGACGCTATCTTAAATGATCCAGGCGACGCAGGTGTACTTGAGACAGTATGGAACACCAGTGGCATTCCAAGCATTACGATTGAAGTGGGTATGGGTCGTTACACTGAATTGGATCTGATTGAGCGTACCGTGAATGGTATCTTTAACGTGCTTAAACGTCATGAGTTGCTTCAAGGTGAAGTGGAAGCGGTTGTTCCGTGCCTAGAGGGACAGGATATCACGAGCATTCGTGCGGAAATTGGTGGTTTTGTTATCCCACAAGTTGCGATGATGGATAAAGTAGAGCAAGACCAATTGGTTGCGATCCAATACGATAATTTTGGTGATGAATTGAAGCGTTATTATGCACCAAGTGTAGGCACGGTACTGAGCCACAATATTGAGTCAATTCGCGCTCCGGGTTCTTTGGTTGTACGCTTGATCCACTAAGCTCTCGCTTCTCAGAACTCGACTCTAAATTCTCACGACTCTATTCTCAAAGGTCTAAGCCATGCTTAGACCTTTGCTCTATTTATCATGGTTTGATTTAACGTTCTCAGCTGTCTTTGCAAGTGTTGATAAGGTCTCAACTAAGTTCATCGGCATTGGAAAAACAATCGTTGAGGTCTTTTCGTTAGCGATTTCGGTGAGTGTTTGCATATAACGAAGTTGGAGCGCATTTGGCGCTTCGTTAAGCATTTCGGCCGCTTCTTTCAGTTTACTCGATGCTTCCAATTCACCCGTTGCATGAATCACTTTCGCGCGGCGATTTCGCTCGGCTTCTGCTTGTCTTGCTAGAGCTCTAACCATGCTATCGTTAAGATCAACATGCTTAACTTCAACGGTGGCAATCTTGATGCCCCAATCATCGGTTTGTTGATCTAAGATCGCTTGCAAATCTTTGTTGAGTCGCTCTCGCTCAGAAAGCAGTTCGTCGAGTTCGTGTTGTCCCAATACCGAGCGTAAAGTCGTTTGCGCCAATTGGCTGGTGGCATCGCTATAGTTTTCAATGTTGTTGATTGCCATTTGTGGGTCGACGACGCGGAAGTAGACCACCGCGTTGACTCTGACTGAGACATTGTCTCGGGTAATCAAGTCTTGAGTTGGCACATCAAGTACCACGGTACGAAGATCGACACGAACCATTTGTTGTATAAAGGGGATCAAGATAATAAGCCCCGGCCCTTTGACTTCTTGGAATCGTCCTAGAAAGAAAACGACGCCACGTTCATACTCACGTAAAACTTTGAACACTTGTGTCGCGAGTGCCAATAACAGTACAAGTACAACCGCTGTAGTATAGAGCATCATAAGCGCCTCCTAATTTTTAGCGTGTTGTTTTTTCACGGTTAAGGTTAAACCTTCAATTTGGGTGACTTCGACCTTATCGCCCGTTTGTAAGGGTTCTTGTCCCTCGTAGAGCGCACTCCAAAGTGCGCCGTTAAGCTGTACGCGACCTCTTCCTTCGATGAATGAATCGGTCACGATGGCGAGTTGACCAGTCATGGTTTCAACGCCCGTTGTGACGCCTTTTTTGCGTATTCTCAGTAGCAAGGCGATAGTTAAGAGAATGATAACCGCAGAAACGGCAGCGACGCCAAAAATCAGTGGTAGGGCAATTTGAAAGCCAGGTATGTCACTATCTATAAGAAAGATCGAGCCTAAAACAAATGCCACGATGCCACCAACCCCGAGAATGCCAAAGCTTGGGCTGAACCCTTCCGCAACCATTAACGCTATCCCAAGCAGCAACAATCCAAGCCCTGCATAGTTCACCGGCATCATTTGCAGTGCGTACATTGCCAGTAGCAAACAGATCCCGCCCAACACGCCGGGCAAACCAATTCCTGGGTTATAGAATTCTAGCAAAAGCCCATAAATACCAATCAGCATTAGGATATAAGCAACGTTTGGGTTGGTGATGACAGCCAGCAGCTCAGCGCGCCAGTCGGGTTGGCGAAGCTCGAAGCTGGGATTATCAAAATTTAGAGTAAGTTCTAAGCTATTAACCGTGACAGTGCGACCATTGGCAAGGTTAACCAGTTCTTTGGCTGAGGCGGCAATGTAATCAATTACGTTAAGCGCTAGTGCTTCTTCGGCATCTAAACTTGCCGCTTCACTTACTGACTTTTCTGCCCATTCTGCGTTACGGCCATGTAGCTTTGCTAATCCTTTGATGTAGGCTTTGGCATCATTAATGACTTTTTTCTCCATTGCAGTTTTGGCTGGTACCTTGTCTTGGTTTTCAACTGGAGAAGCGGAGTCTGACGTATCATCGTTGGAAGCGTCATCACTTGGTTTAGCGGGACTTGCGCCGCCGATCTGAACAGGTGTTGATGCGCCTAAATTGGTTGCTTTTGCCATTGATGCGATATGACTAGCCAGTAGAATGTAAGTCCCAGCGCTTGCTGCCCGAGCGCCGGAAGGACCAACCCAAGTTGCAACCGGAACACTGGAGGTTGTGATGGCGCGAATAATATCTCGCATCGCGCTGTCCAAACCGCCAGGAGTATCCATTTTTAAAATAACTAGACTAATACCGGAGGTTTGAGCCAGTTCGATTTCTCGACTGATGTAGTCACTTGTCGCGGGGCCTATTGCCCCCTTAACCGGAACAATCCAAACGGTTTGTGCGAACACTGTGCTCGACAGCAAGAAGGTTAGGAAGAATGTGCAAAATTTTTTCATACAACCTCCAGAAGTAAGGCACTCCATAGAAGAAGCCACTTGAGACTACTGGCGTACCATCGGTCACCACTGATGCTGTTTTTCTATTGTTTGTATAATTATAGCTACGTATTAATTACATATAAGGATTACCTCAAGAGCAGTACGAGAAGGAAAAGCATTAAAATAGCTGTCGTCAAACCAAAAAGGAGTATGATGGGGAGCAGTTGGCTTGCTTGCCCCTGACATGTTGGATCTCTGGCGTGTTAGACAAAGAGAAATGTTCTGTTACCGAATATAGTTTCTGGAAATTAGGGTTAACGCTATGCTTGTTATGGTTTTTATTGATTGGATTGTTCATGTTTATTGTTACGCGCCTAATTAAATTAGCATTGATTTCCGCTGTGTTTTTGACCATTTTTGACCTTATTGAACACGGTCATATCACTTGGGTATCACGTTTGCTAGGTATTCATTAATTTCTTTTATACTCAAGTAACCTCAAGGTGCGTGGTTCAGCGAGAATGACTTGGTTTGCAGACAAGGCAAAGATTTGAAGATCTAGTGGTTCTAAATCAAAAATCGTTAACGCAGTATGCAAACCAAGTAAACTCGCCCTTCGGGAGCGAGTCACTGGCCCGTTTGCTGCGTCAAACTACTTGGAAATAGCTCACTATTCCGCTTCGCAGTTTTCCTTGCATTCGAATCAGTGACAATGCTCTGAATCCGGCATCTTGAAGTCACTTGAGTATATTCCCGCGCTTGAAAGTAACCACCTCTAATTGTTTAACTTTTGAGCGCACACAATTCTTATTTTCCCCTCGCGTCTTGCTCAAAGTGACGTTACTGTGTGCCATTAACATTTATTTAACGGGTGGCGTATGTGGTTGAGCTCTCCGAAAATCGAGCTAGAGCAGTCGTTTTTGCAGTTTTATTTCGATTATGTCGCGCATGATCCAGTCAATGGAGAGTATTACTCGGAGTGTTTGCATGACTTCACTGGTTATGTCACTCGATTAAAGCAAGAGTCTCTCGGGATCAATTTGCGACCTGGTTATGTACCTTGCAGCCATTTTTGGTTGGTGAATCGCTGCGATGAGGTGATAGGGGTCATCCGTATTCGGCATAATATCGACAGCACTTTTCTCGCACAGGAGGCGGGACACATTGGTTACGACATTTGCCCATCGAAACGTGGACAGGGGTATGGACAAAAGATGTTGTCGTTAGCGTTAAGCGAGGTCGCCAAGTTAGGGATTAATAAGGCACTGGTTACCGCAAATAAACAAAACCAAGCTTCACGCAGAGTCATTGAGGTCAATGGTGGTCAGTTTGAAGGTTATGTGCAGAGCGAAATCTTTGATGAGTGCATAGCTCGCTATTGGATTGAAGTTACATAATTCATTTAATTGAGACTATACGGAGGTAGTCATGCATATTAAACCGGTTCATAGAGCGAGTTGCCACTGTGGTGCCGTCGAACTTAAATTAACCATGCCAAATGGTTTAGAAGATCCAAGACGATGTTCTTGCTCTATGTGTCGTAAACGAGGTGCCATCGCTGCATCTGTCTTATTAGAGAATCTCGAAGTCGTAAAAGGCGAGGATAATCTCACGCTATACCAGTTCAATACGATGACTGCAAAGCACTACTTTTGTAAAACTTGCGGTATCTACACCCATCACCAACGTCGGTCTAACCCGCATCAGTTTGCAATTAACGTTGCTTGCTTGGATGGTATTAATGCTTATGAGCTTGAACCGGTAAAAATATACGATGGTATCCACCATCCATCAGATAAATATTAGCTAGGATTGATAATGAACTTAGTCATAGGATGTGACTCGTTACTTATTGAACAATCGCATGCGATACGTCAGGAAGTGTTTGTCATCGAGCAAGATATTCCGCTCGAGCTTGATCGTGATGGCAAGGATTCTGTCTCTCAACATGCGATTCTTTATTTGAATTGTCAGCCCGTTGGTTGCGCACGCTTAACCATTTCACACCGCTGGGCAGTATTATCCCGAGTAGCGGTTCTTGATGCGTACCGAGGAGCGAAATTGGCAGATGTGTTGGTCAATGCTCTGTTGCGTTATGCTCGGCGTCAGCACGTGTATTATGTTAGCGTGCTCGTCCATCAATACCTTGCGGATTATTATAAAGAGCTGGGCTTTACCTTTGCCAAAGGTGGCGAGATGGTGGGTAAACATCAGCTAATTGAGTTAGCTATAAGCTTGGAAACACCTGCTAACGTTGTGACGGCTTAGTCCTGCATTAACATATTAAAATGCGCTAGCGAACCCTGATCTTTTCATTGGTGGTAGCCATTAGGTATATGTGTTCATAACCAATTGAAAAAGCGACATACACCAACAGCAGCGCCATGAGTTTGTTGAAGGTATTGAGTATCGAACTAGATTGCAGTTTCCTACCCAGTATTGAGCCTAAAGCGGCATAGCTTGTTGGTGCGCCTGTTGCCTAACAGTGACGATGGATAAGCTCAACCAATCGCTGCAAATCATCTTTGGCTTGTCCTTCAAGATCATGACCGATGTTAATCCTAATACAGTCATCATAAAGGTTGAGAGTTGAGAAGAGGTAACCAACGCGACAATCTAATTGCATCTGATGCGCTTCTTTCTCTAATAAATGTGTATTTAACTGAGGAATTTGAAGCCAAAGGACCAAACCACCTTGAGGATCGCTGATAGTGGCATTGCTCGGTAAGTGTTGCGCTAAGTACTCCATGTAGTCATGACGAATCTTAAGTAGCTCACTGCGCTTCTTTTTTACGTGTTTAGCGTAATGACCACTTTCAATAAAGTCGGAGAGGGCTAATTGCATTGGCGTAGGTACGCCGTAGCTACCCACCGAAAAGTGATTGAGAAACTCGGTTTGATAGCGCCCAGGTAAACACCAACCCACGCGGTAGCTTGGCGATAGACTCTTTGAAAATGAGCCACACCAGAGAATATAACCTTGGCGATCATATTGCTGCGCAGGGATGGGTTGATCTAAATAACCGAGCTCAATATAGACATCATCTTCAATAATAGGCGTCTGATAATGGTTCGCTAGCCACGCGAGTTGCTGTTTCTGTTCGGAGGACATGGTTATGCCATGTGGATTGGTGAATGAAGTACAAAACACCCCAGTTGCGATCGTTTTATCTTTGAGATGTTGTTCAAGTTGGACTAAATCGATGCCCTGATCTGTTGAAGGGATTTCAATCACCTTACGTTTCATATAGCCAAGCAATTGAATGATACCATTAAAGCAAGGGGAGCTTATCGCGACGGCATCACCTTCAACACTGCAGCACTCTATTGCTGCCTTAATCGCGGAAAGGCAGCCAGAGGTGATAACCATATCATCAGGATTAAACAAAATGCCCAGTTTTCTAAAGTGGTTGGCAAGGCTATTTCTAAGGGGGGCTTCGCCATTAATACTCGGGTAGAGATTTAGTCGATTACCCATCCGAAGAGATGCGCGCTTAAAGCTGCGTTGTAGCTCTTGAGCATCGGCAGGGTGGACTGAGGTACTGGCGACCCCCAGTGGTCCATTAAAGGGATTACGACTCGGAGGGTGTAATGTCGCCGTAGATACCTGGCTCTGAAACTTTGCCCATTTTGGTGTTGCTCTTGGATTTGACAGAGTAGAAACAAAGTAGCCGGATTTTGGGCGGGCATGAATCCAACCTTGTGAGTCGAGCTCTTGATAGCAACTGATTGCGGTTGAAAGACTGACATTATGCTGCTGTGCGAACTGTCGCAATGAAGGTAGCTTCACGCCAGCAGCGATTTTCCCTTGTTTGATGGTGGCAATTACATTATCTGCCAATTCCCTGTACTTACTCATATCCCTATCTGTACTCCTTATTTGTTAGAAAATTGTATCTGTAATGGTTTCTCTCCTCAAGGGATACTGAAGACAGACAAAAAACTCATGCAGAAAAAGGAGAGGGAGATGCAGAGCAGGGATCTATTTTTAGCGATAGTAGTCATGGTGATATGGGGGTTTAACTTTACGATGATTAAGCTGGGAGTGAGTGATGTCAATCCACTCATTGCCACAGCAGCAAGGTTTGCTCTAGCGGCAACTCCATTGGTGTTATTTATCTCAAAGCCAGACACTCACTGGCTCTATGTTGTGAGTTATGGAGTGGTATTTGGGGTTGGTGTTTGGGGTATGGCATCGTGGTCAATCGTTGCTGGTTTATCATCGGGTATGTCCTCAGTACTTTTGACGACAAATGTGATTTTGGGGATGCTAGTTGGAGTATTGGTCTTTAAAGAGTCTTTAACGCGAAGAAAGCTCATAGGTGGAGTGTTGGCGACAATAGCAGTTGGGCTATCTATCGTAACTACCAACGGAAATGTTACTTTGCTTGGGGGGTTGTTAATCATGATTTCAGCCCTAAGCTGGGTTGCCATGAGTATTATTATTAAGGTCTCGAAAACGCAAGAGCCTTTTGCTTTTAGTGTTTGGGGAATGTTGGTTGCACCGATACCACTAATTGCACTAGCCGTCAGTCTTTATAGTACCGATGTGATTTTTCAAGCTTGGCATAATTGGAGTTGGAGTACCAGTGCAGCAGTGATTTTTCAAGCCTATCCGACCTCGTTATTTGGTTATTGGGTATGGAATAAAATGCTACTTAAGTATCCGTTAAGTGTTATTTCACCGCTTCATTTACTCGTGCCATTAGCAGCGCTGATAAGTGGATATGTGGTTTATGATGAGAGTTTGAGCGTACCACAGTTGGTTTCATGCGCACTTTATCTCATTGGTATAAGCCTTATCGTCGTTGCTCCCAAGCCGTCGTCGCAACAGCCGAAAAAACAAGGGATATCTGAAGTCGTCAAACAGGCTTAGGCGAGACAATCTGTCTAAGCGACATTAACCAAGAATCCAGCGGATCAGTAGGCTAAAAAGGGCTAGCCCTAACACCGAGGCTAGCCAAATCCCCACAAACCAACTGAGTTGAACTTTGCGATTTTTCATTAGTGATACCCTTCACCATGCTTGAGCTTGCCGCGAAATACCCAATACGAGTAGGCGGTGTAGGCAATGATAAGTGGGAGCAAAAATACCGCACCGGCAAGCAAGAATTTAAGGCTGCTGTCAGGCGCAGCCGCTTGCTGATAGGTGAGTGCGAATGGAATGAGATATGGGAACGTACTAACGCCAAAACCAACCGCTGCAAGTACAAATATGCTCATGCTATAAAGGTAGGCAGCGACGGCTCTATGATCGATCAAGCTGGCAAACAGACGCCACACACATAAAGCAACAAGCGCTGGGATAACAAAATAGAGCAGCGAGGTTGGAAAACTGAACCAGCGTTCGGCAATCAACGGATTGGTCAGTGGCAGCCAGATACTCACGACGATCACGCAGCCAATCAACGCCAGCGCCCAACGCTTGGCGATGGTGTAATAACGACTGACCAAGTCAGATGGCATTTTGATAATCAGCCAGCAAGCACCAAGCAAAATATAAGCACACATTGTGGCGAGGGCACAAAATAGACTGAAAGGTGTGAGCCAATCAAACCAGCCGCCGGCATAAGCACGTCCTCCAATAGCGATTCCTTGTAGTAATGTGCCTAACATGATGCCTTGCATCAGAGTTGCAAGCAGCGACCCAAGGAAGAAAGCACTGTCCCAGAGAAACTTGCCGCGCTCGGTACGAAAGCGATACTCAAACGAGACACCACGTAAGATCAAGCCCAACAACATGAGGATCAGCGGTGCATACAGTGCGGGCATCACCACCGCGTAGGCAAGCGGAAAAACAGCAAACAGTCCTCCGCCTCCTAACACTAGCCAAGTTTCATTGCCGTCCCAGACTGGGGCGATACTGTTCATCATCAAATCGCGCTCGTTGTCACTGTGAGCACTGGGGAAAAGCACGCCAATTCCTAAATCAAAGCCATCGAGTACTACATAGATGAGCACCGCAAGTCCAATTAAGGCATACCAAATTAATGCGTAATCCATTGCCGCCTCCGGTTAAGTTAGGTGATTTGATTGAGATACAGGGGGCACTGGGGTGCCATCCGGTAGTCGACTTTCCAATGCTTCTTCATAACGGGTTGGCGACTTTCTCATTAATCGCAACAGGTAGAAGAAACCTGCGCCAAACACAATAAAGTACACGACGACAAAAGCGGTCAAAGATACGCTGACAGCTGCTGCATCAATTGGTGAGGCGGATTGCGCAGTCGTGAGTAATCCATATACAGTGTAAGGCTGACGACCGACTTCAGTCGTAATCCATCCGGCGAGCACGGCAACAAAGCCAGCGGGACCAAACAGCACACATAAGCGATGGAACCAATGGGCGTGATAGAGGGACTTTCGCTTACGAAGCAATAAGCTCGTTAAGCCCAGAGCTAACATGCCAAAACCGATAGCGACCATGACGCGGAAACTCCAGAATACAATCCCAACCGGTGGATGTTGATCATCTGGAAACGCATCGAGCCCTCTGACTTCGCCATCGAGAGAGTGGGTGAGGATTAAGCTGCCTAGTTTTGGAATTTCGATTTTATAGTCAACGGTTTTAGTTTCGTCATTAGGAATGCCAAACAGGATCAACGGTGCGCCTTTGTGGCTTTCATAATGACCTTCCATTGCTGCGACTTTGGCGGGTTGGTGTTCAAGGGTATTGAGACCATGCATGTCACCAGCGACAATTTGGAGTGGTGTCACAATTGCTGCCATCCACATCGCCATCGAAAACATGGTGCGCGCTAAAGGGTTCTGAGGCGATTTTAATAAGTGATAAGCGCCAACTGCGGCTACAACGAACGCCGTCGTCAGGTAAGCGGCTAACAGCATATGCACTAATCGATAAGGGAAAGAGGGATTGAACACCACTGCCCACCAATCCAGTGGGATGAATTGTCCAGCCTCGTTGAAGCCAAACCCTGCGGGCGTTTGCATCCAACTGTTGACTGATAAAATCCAGAAAGCAGAAAGAAACGTTCCGAATGCGACAATACAGGTGGCGGCAAAATGAAGTTTTTTGCCGACGCGATCCATACCGAACAACATGACCCCAAGAAAACCAGCTTCTAAGAAGAACGCGGTGAACACCTCATAACCCATCAAAGGACCGAGCACTGGACCTGTCTTGTCGGCAAAAACGCTCCAATTAGTGCCGAATTGATAGCTGAGCACAATGCCACTGACCACGCCCATACCAAAACTAATCGCAAAGATCTTTAACCAATATTTGTAGAGTTGCAGATATTTGGCGTCATTTGTTTTGAGCCAAAGCCCTTCAAGTACCGCCAGAAAGCTTGCAAGCCCAATAGTAAAGGCGGGAAAAATGATGTGAAAGGAGACAGTGAAAGCAAACTGAAACCGAGCTAGGTCGAGTGCAAGGGTGTCCATACGTTCCTCCAGCGCTGAATGAATCATTACATACGATTTACTAGGGAAAATGTTCAAAAATGTTTCAGGGTGTTAGTGCCCTTTTCGCACTTGGCGCTCGTATGCAGATGAGTATTAGAAGAGAAGCTAACCAACGAAGAAAACCAAAAGGAGAGTCCTATGAGTTTCCGAGATAGACTCGAAGCGATCGCACCGATATTCGAACCGGGGGGGAAGTACGAGAAGTTTTATCCTTTGTACGAGGCGGCAGCAACCATCTTTTACACTCCGGGGACAGTAAATCGCGGTCGCACTCATGTCCGCGACAGTATCGATTTGAAACGCATAATGATTATGGTGTGGTTTGCCACGTTTCCTGCAATGTTCTGGGGTATGTACAACATTGGTAACCAATCCGTTGGTGCACTGCTTGCGACCTATAGTGGGGCGGAACTGCAACAAGTGATCGACGCAAGTTGGCGTGTGTCATTCGTATTTGGTAGCGAGCAAGCCTTACAAACCAGTAGTTGGATCGGCAAGATGCTGCTTGGCGCTTGTTATTTTGTGCCAATTTATGCCACTGTCTTTGTTGTCGGTGGATTCTGGGAAGTGCTGTTTGCCATCGTTCGTAAGCATGAGGTTAACGAGGGGTTCTTTGTCAGTTCAGTCCTGTTTGCTTTGATTCTACCTCCAACACTACCGCTGTGGCAGGCGGCTTTGGGTATCACATTTGGTATTGTGGTTGCCAAAGAGATTTTCGGTGGCACAGGACGCAACTTTCTTAACCCCGCATTGGCTGGTCGAGCCTTTCTCTATTTCGCTTACCCAGCCAATATGTCGGGTGGTTTAGTTTGGGTTGCTGCCGACGGTTATTCAGGAGCGACACCGCTCAGTCAATGGTATGAGAGTGGGCTATCGGGCTTAGTCAATAATACGACAGGGCAGGCATTAGCGTGGAGCGACGCATTTCTTGGCAATTTACCCGGTTCAATGGGTGAAGGTTCCACACTATTCATCATGCTATCCGGTTTAATACTCATCGGAATGCGAATTGCCTCTTGGCGAATTGTTACAGGGGTAATTGTCGGCTTAGCAGCGACTTCAACGTTGCTTAATTTAGTCGGCTCTGATACTAACCCTATGTTCTCGATGCCGTTCTATTGGCACTTTGTGCTGGGCGGTGTGGCATTCGGTACCTTCTTCATGGCGACGGACCCCGTCTCTGCTGCGTTTACGAACAAAGGCAAATGGGCTTACGGTATATTAATCGGTGTGATGACGATTGGTATTCGAGTGCTCAATCCAGCCTATCCGGAAGGAATCATGTTGGCTATCTTGTTTGCTAACTTATTTGCTCCGCTGTTTGATTTTATGGTCAAAGAGGGCAACGCTAAACGTCGGAAGAAGCGTTTTGCGAGTTAAGAACAAGCGGGATTTACCCAGTAAATTATGCAGCGTATGTGGCAGACCGTTTGCTTGGCGTAAAAAATGGCAAGCTTGCTGGGAGGAGGTGAAATACTGCTCCCAGCGTTGTCGTCGGTCTCGGGTTAAATAGCGATTTTTAGGCAGCGTTTCGGCGCAGAGCGTTTGGATGGGACACTTTTCAGATAGTGATTACTCAAGAGGGTGTTACCAAATAATCGTACTGCCGTCGTAGGCGAGAAAACTGCCGGAATCGTCCTTTGGCGTGCTAGCGATTAAATCGATCAGCTTCTCGGCGACAAACTCAGCGCTGAAAAGCTTGCCTTGAGGTACATTGGTTTGAAAGGGCTCAGAGAGTGGGGTGTCTGTTGTTCCGGGATGGAGTGCGAGTACACACGCTTTAGGCAGGGTTCTACTCCACTCGACACTGATGCTTTTGACTACCATATTTAGGGCAGCCTTGGAGCTACGATAACTGTACCACCCCCCTAATTTATTGTCCGAAATACTACCGACACGGGCAGAGATGGCAGCCAGTTTTGGCGACATGCTGGGCTTGAGGTTGGCGCCAAAGTGTTTCGCGAGCAGCAGCGTGGGAAGGGTATTGGTTGCTAAGCTTGTCATGAACCAATCTGGCTCGATGGATTTTAAGTTCTTTTCAGGCTGGTGGTTAGCATCGTGTAGGATGCCGACGCAGTTAATTATCCAATCTAAACTGCCAATGGTTGCGCTCAATGACAAAAGCTGTGACTCATTAGTGACATCGAGTTGATGCCATTCAAGGTCGGGAGCTTGCCAGTCAGGATGATGATTATGGTAGGTGGCAACGATCTGATTATCTGTGTGTTGCGCCAGTCTTTTCACTATTGCCAACCCAATGCCACCGCTGCCGCCTAATATTAGTATTTTCATTGCTCACCTCGCTATATCCTATAAGCAACTTACGAAGTTATACTGCAATTAGCTCAAACAAAAAGAGCCCAATGTGATTGAGCTCTTTCTATTAGGTCTTTTGCGACAAGAGGTTTATTTGTCTAGTTTTTCACCTAGGACATCTTCAAGACGTGCTTTCCAAATTGCTAACGCAAGCGCAGGTGTGCGCAGTACTTGTGGAGTTGGGATCCACTTGTGTTTGATCTTCGAGAAAACATCAAAGCGCTCTGCATTGCCCGCCATTGCTTCAGCAACCACTTTACCAGCAATATTGGTTAGACCCACACCGTGACCAGTGTAGCCATGCGCGACGTAAACATCGTTTCCTAGGTGGTCAATTTGTGGCATGTATTCGCGGGTTACGGTGAACAGACCACCCCAGTGGTATTCCATTTTAACGTCATCAAGCTGTGGGAATACTTTCACCATGCGTTGACGTAGGCGTTCCATTGAATCTTTGTATTCAAGGTTAAATGGGTGGTTAACACCACCAAACAAGATGCGTCCGTCAGGCGTTGGGCGCATGTAGTCGAGACTGTTTTTAATGTCAGAGATAGCCATCATGTTAGTGATAGGTTGGCGGTCGCCAAGTTGTTCAGTCACGGCAATGTAGGAAGCGACAGGTAGCACGACACTCTGTGCTTTGCGGTTTAAACCATCAAGGTATGCATTACAAGCAAGTAGGATAAATTTCGATTTAACACGACCTTTCGGTGTAATTACCGTGTGTGGCTTACCTTTTTGCAGTTTAACTGCTGGGGTGTGCTCGAATACTTGCGCGCCAAGATCAATCGCCGCTTTCGCCAAGCCTAGCGTGTAGTTTAGAGGGTGCATATGTGCACTGTTGGTATCGTGTAAGCCGCCCAAGTAGCGCTCGGTATTGGCAACTTGGTTGATCTTCTCTTTATCCCACCATGACGCGCTTGGGTAATTGTAGTGACCTTGTTTTAGCTCATGCCATGATTTCAGCTCTTTTTCGTGTGCTTTGGTTAGCGCAACTTCGATATAACCTTGTTGGAAATCACAGTCGATATTGAACTCTTTTACGCGATCACGCGCAATGTCGATAGCCTCAACAGACAAGTCCCAAAGCTCTTTGCCCCACTTGTTACCGTAGGTTTCATCAACCTCACGTAGACCTAGGCAATAACCCACCAAACATTGACCGCCATTACGACCCGACCCCCCCCATGCAAGGCGCTTTGATTCTAGAACCGCGACAGTGTAGCCACGCTGACGAAGTTCAATCGCAGCGTTAAGACCTGTCATACCGCCGCCAACAATACACACGTCAACATCGATATCTTGTGTTAACTCTGGTTGCAGGGGCAGTGGATTAATCGTTGCTTGGTAGTAGCTATCGATATATTCGTTTTGAACCGACATTTAATAAACTCCGTAGGGTAATAGGATAATAGTTCACAAAACCAGTAAAAAACTGATGAAAAAAATATTTTCTCATGTTTCCATATGCGCGGCAAGTGACTGATTGTTCTGTAAAAACAGCAATTGTTCGTTTGTTAGTAGTGATGAGTTGATAAAGTTAATTCATCTTTAAGAAATTATTTTCATAGAGTTTTGTATAAAAATGAAAAAGCAACAGTTTATTACTGGTTTAATGATCGCTTCTTGCAGTGTTTCTGCGTTCAGTGTGACCGCGGGTGAGCGCATGCTGAACGTATACAACTGGGCTGAATATCTACCAGTGGACGTAATTAAAGCGTTTGAAAAAGAGTATGACGTGACCGTCAACTACTCAACTTTCGAAAACAATGAAGCCATGTACACCAAGTTAAAGCTACTCGATAGCAAAGGGTACGATGTAGCATTCGCCTCAACTTATATCATCGCAAAGATGGGTAGAGAGGGAATGTTGGCGGAAATCGATAAAGCTCAGCTTTCTCACCTTAAAGATGTGACTCCAAGTCTACTCAATCAATCATTTGATCCCAAAAACCAATACTCAGTCCCATACGTTTGGGGTGTGACGGGTATTGCCTATAATGGGGACTACTACCAAGCAAGCGACGTACAGAGCTGGAGCGACCTGTGGAACGAGGAGTTCCGTCAGCAAGTGATGCTATTAGATGATGTACGTGATGTATTTGGTATGGCGCTAAAATCTTTGGGCTATAGCATCAACTCCACTAACGAAAATGAAATCAAACGGGCGTACCAACGCTTGCGCGAACTAAAACCAAACGTAGTGGTGTATAACTCAGATGCGCCTCAAGTCCCTTTTGTGACTGGTGAAGTCACCGCGGGTATGCAGTGGAATGGTAATGCCTATTTAGGGCGTGAAGAACTGCCAGAACTGGGTTTCGTCTACCCACAAGAGGGGGCGATTTTATGGATGGACAACTTTGTGATTCCTAAAGGTTCTGCGCACAAAGAACTTGCCCATCAGTTCATCAACTTTATCCTGCGTCCAGAAAACCAAGCTGAAATCGTTAAAACGTTAGGCTATCAAGCGCCAAGCAAAGCGGCAAAACAACATCTACCAGTGGAAATGCAAAATGATCCGCTGATCTTCCCTGATGACGCTTTGATCTCGAATGGTGAATTTACCAATGATATCGGCACATTTGCCGAGGTTTACCAGAAGTACTGGCAAAAACTTAAGAGCTAATTTGCTACTTAAGAGTGAATCATTATTGAAGCCCCGCATTGTCGGGGCTTTTATGTGGTTGAAATAGAGCACCTGCTTATTCAAGTTGGCTAAATACATAGCATGCTGCGGATGCTCTGGTAACTTTGTTCGAGGCTAGAGAGCGAGCCTAGAGCCAAGACATCTAAAGGCTTGCGTCGGGCAAAAAACAGAGTATTACTGGTATGAGTCATAAAATATTGGCGCTTTTTTCTGTCGGGAAATAGCAACTGTAAACATTCGTCGATCGATTCAATCATACGTTGGCGTCGGTTTAACTCGAATGACTTGTCGTCTTCTGTATCCACACCACTTGCCAAAATGGCATCGATCTGTATTTGTGTAGCACCCCAACTTTTCAACGTTTCTACCGATTGGTTATATTTAACGTTCATATCGTACCTCTGTTTGACACGAAATATTTAGTATTGCCCGATGTGAATTGCCGGTTCAGAAAAAATATTTTTTAGTCGCTGCGCATAGATGTCTAGATCATTAATACGTTCTTGTTCGGTTTTTCTCGCTGGACCGTACACTGCATGCGGAGCAAGCACAGAAAAACCGTTGAACTCTAGAATACCTCTATGGATAGGGCGTAAGATGCCATTGAGATCACCGTTCCAACCATCTATGATATACGCTTCTTCGGGACCACCCATAGTAACGCTTAGCATGGCTTTTTTACCTTGGTAAACCCCATCTTGGTAGAATCGACCACCCCCATAAGTTCTGCCCATAGCGAACACGCGATCAACCCAGCCTTTTAACATTGCAGGCATCCCGAACCACCAAAGTGGGAATTGGAAAATGACTAAATCACACCATTCAAGTTTTTGGATTTCAGCTTCGATTTCTGGTGAAAAACCTTGGTGCTCTGTCGCATGCATTTCCTCTAATTGCTGTTTGAAAAAGTCAGCATCATTAGTGGTAGTAAAGTTGTGTCTGCCTGACACTGGATCAAATTGCATTTGATGTAGGTTAGAGGTTTTGACTTGATGACCTTCAGCTTCAAGGACTTCAACCGCTTTGCTAAACATTGCGCCATTAAAACTCTTTGGTTCTGGGTGCCAATATACGACAAGTACGTTCATGCTTTTCTCTCCGTGGGTGGCAAGGTTTGCCTTTTGGGTAATGTTTTCGATATCGCTAAGTATTGAATATATTTTTATTAACCTGTAGCTTGTTATTGGTTACTTTTAAGATGAGTAAAAGTTTATGAAATCACTTCCCAGCCAACTACCAATCTTTATTCAAGTTGCTAAACAGGGCAGTTTTGCCAAAGCAGCACGTATTCTTGGCATCTCAGCTCCAGCGGTAAGCAAAGCAATTACAAAATTGGAACATGAGTGGCAGGTGAAATTATTTTTTCGCTCATCGCATTCACTAAGCTTAACTCAAATAGGTCAGCAACTTTTTGATGAGTTGATGCCCTCGATGAGTGCAATTCAAAACACGATAGAACAGATATCCGATACTTCCGAGAGAGTAGCTGGTACAGTGAAAGTCAACCTCCCTGCCAGTTCTATTGGACGAGAGCATATTCTTCCGTTGATATTGGAGTTTATTGAGCGGTATCCGCAGATTAACTGCGACTTACACTTTGATGATAGAAACGTTGATTTAGTCGAAAACAGTTTTGACTTGGGCATTGGCACGGCGATTAACCAAGATTCCCGCTTGATAGCGCGTCCTTTGATAAAACAAAATATTGGTATCTATGCTGCTCCAAGCTATTTGACTCGATACGGTACTCCTCTATCACCAGAGGAGCTGATTCAACATCGTTGCATTCCAGTGCGCTCGTTAACCACGGGGCGGTTTCATCACTGGCGGCTTAAACAAGGTAATGTGGCGACACTGTATGAGCCGCAGGGACAACTTGTAGTCAATAATTTCGCGGCGGCGAAACAGGCGGCAGTGGCTGGTGCTGGCATTGTGATGTTAGGAAGTTGGATGTTTAAGCAAGAAGTCGAGCAGGGCACAATGACGCCTATATTAGAGCCATATTGGGGAGAGCCAGTCACTATTTGGGTCTATTATGCCTCAAGGGATTATTTACCGACTCGAGTGCGTCTACTTATCGATTATTTGGTCGAGAACATAGAGCGAGTTGCGGTTTAAATCGATTAATTTTACGCAGTCTACCACTTTTCGTTATGCCATCGAAAAGCTAGATAAGACGACTAAAATCCAATTAATGTCTTTGAGCTGATGTTGAAGCAGAACAATGGAACCAAGTTCTATTATTGAGGTTTATTTGTGATTTTTTGCCCAAATTTGTCGTAGTTAATAAGGTTTTTTATATTTAAAAACATTCATTAAATTAATTGGTTAGGAAAGAAGTTTTAATATTTTGAAATATAAATGTACAAAAATGTGACATTGAGCCATGGAATGATTTTTGCTTTCTCTATTGTCTCGAGTTATAAGTGCTTGAACAGTATATTCATCGGTAAATAGGTTGGTAGTTCGGTTTTAATCCTATTTGGCTGCGGTCTTAAGTGAGTTAATGCTGCATTTGACCGCTCTGTCGTAATACCGTTGATGAGTATCGCAATGATTAAAAAAGCCCTTTTAGCCAGCGCCATTGGTGCGTTGCTTCCTGTTCAGAGTGTGATGGCAGGAGAAGATATTCGCATCACCATGATGCAAGAGATGGCAAAAAAAATTGAAGCCCGTGTTAATCAGGTCAATCAGTTGGCGCAAAATCCTGATAATTGGGAAGAACGTAATGGTCGACGTTTTCTGCGTTTTGGTGAATACCTTTACCCTATGTCGCCTGACAATAACCCACTTTTTCTCCCTTTTGTTTTAGGCTCTTCTTATGAAGAAAACATCGCTTACGCAGACCGTTCTGCAGAAGCGATGTTTGACTTTGTAAAATCGCCTTGGCGCTTGGTGAATGAACAAGATGGTGTTTATGTCTACCACGATCAGTTTGGTCAGAACTATCTAGAATGGCTAGATAACGATAAGCGTTGCAGTGTTCGCTATCTTGCAGGTAGCGGTATGAAGCTCGCTAGCCAAGATTGTTTGCCTTTTGATCAAAAACATACTGAAGCGATTGGTTTCGTTGATGATTTGGATGTGACCAACCACCTAGCCGGCACTTTTTCCGCGCAGATTCGCTTTGTACAAAACCAAACTTCTGAGCCTTTTGGCAATGCAGATAAGTCGCAACAAAAACTGGTTACACATCGTGAAGCGCTTTTAGTTGTTACGCCTGAAAAAAATGTCGTTGATGAGAAAGGCGTTTGGTTGAGTATCTATAAAGATGGCGAACTACTAGAGAGACGAGTACTAAATAACCCGACTCAATTACTCAATGCAGACCGTACAGAAGAAGATGAACGCCCGGATATTCTGTTTTCTAAACGTTCTTACTCAACCGTTCTTCCTTGGCATTACATTGAAAAAGGTTTGAGCCTACGTTTTGAAACTTACGATATGCGCGAAGGGGAGTTGGCAGCCGACAGTATCGAGTTTGGCGCGCCAGTCCATGTCGAGATGCCAATGGTACGTATCGGTATGTTAACTGAGCCGCCAGCGGCGAAAGAGCTTGAGACCAAGATGGCAAACTATGGTGCAGAATTGTTCCAACGTTTCCCTATGGCTTCTATGACGATTAGCCCATACCTGCCAGTTAAACTAGATAAGGTCGTCACTGCCTATGGTGAAGTGGAAGAAGAGTACAGCCAATTCGATGCGCCGGACGTTTATTCTGGCGATATGCGTGAGAACATTACCAAATCACTGATCCAAACCGGTATTAACAACGCCAACTATGGTGTAACCAGTTCTGCGGGGACTCATCAATGGCAGCCGGGCTACTTCCCTAGTGTTGTGATCGGTCACTCTATCGGTCGTTACTTGGATAAGAAAGGCAATGTGGTTGATGTAACGCATGGGTTGTCTGGCGGTAATGGTATGGTGCTACTTACCGGTGCAAAGGGCAATGAGGTGACACATGAAATTGGTCATGCCTTTAGCTTATGGCACTGGCCAGGTGGCCCTGACGTTTATTACCACAGTACAACAAGTGGCTGGGGCTATGATGCATACCGCGGTCGTATGGCTGACAATATGGTGTGGTATAACCGTGGTTATGATGATCGCGACTTCAAAGGTTTAGTTGGTTATCAGAAAGATCCAATGGCAGGGGGTAACTTTGATTCAAGCGCAAGCAGCTACCCGTTATTTACCGGCTATACATCCAAAGTGATGCAAGATTACCTGACAGGCTTTGACTTGCTAGATATGGAAAGCAGCACTGGTTACGCTCATTGGGATGAAAGTTCTCAGACCATGCAAGCGGTAGATCAAACCAACAAACTAAAACCACGTTTGACCGATGTTGATGTTATGACCATGGTCGGATATTACGATCCAACTCAGCAAAACTTAAGCTACGTTTACCCAGCAATGTATGGAGCAGCCGGTAAAGTTTATGAGTTACCACAGCCAGAAGTGGGTCAGTGTTGGGCTGAAGTACGTTACGCTGATGGCAATGTCAAGAATATCGGTCTCGAGGGTCGTCGTTTAGATGGCAATATGAGTAATAAATTCCACATCAACTTGGCGCGCTCTGAGAATCCGCAAGGCATGAGTATTTTCTGTCCAGAACGTTTACTAGAAGATGTGGTTCGCGAAGCGATTTTGGTGGAAATTGGTCAAGAACGTTTCTACGATTGGGGTGAAAACAACCGTGTTGGTACACCGGGCGATGTATTCCATTACCACCGCAACGGTCGTATTGAACTGTTTGCAATGAAACGCACCAGCTACTGGTACTTCCCAGGAAGCGGCGACTCAAACAACGATTGGCAGTTTGTTGGCTACTTCGATGAAATGGTTGAAGATTACGTTGCAACCGAGCAACCAAACCATAACGAATTTGGTCAGGTTGAGCTGACTTCTCGTCAATTTGAGCAGAATAGTGAATACCCACAACGTGCGGTGACGTTTGGTAAAGACTCGGATGGTTATGCACGTGGTGTGGAAGATACGCTGACGTTTTCTGAAATTTCAGAGCTGCAGAATGTGGATTTCAGCAGCGTGCAAGAGTTTGAAACTAAGTTACTTTCACTAAGCCAATACAAATTGTTTGGTCAGAATCTCGCTATCCAGTCGGGTAAGGAGGTTAAACAACGTTTTGTCGGCGCTTTGTATGCGTTTAGCAATCCAGAAACAGGCACGCGCGATTACTTCATGATGAAGCAAGCAGCCGCCGCTGAGTTGCCAACAAATCAGACTTCGAATCAAGATTGGAAGTACTTAGGTAGTGTAGAGAGTTATGTAAACTTTGCGCTTAATCCAATGCGTATTGACCGTAAAGTGAAAGATCACGCAGCGCGATTGGTTGAGTACTATGGTGTCGAAAACATTTTGAGTGCTGATCAAGCAGGAACAACGACCCAAGCTTACTTGTTGTTCGAAACGCAGCTAAAAGATGGTCAGCAAGCATACTTCTTACAAAAACAAGAAGGTAATGATGTTGCGATGCCAACGGAAGCGTATTCAGATGCTCATTGGCACTTTGTCGGTAGCGAGCAAAGCTTGAATGAGCAGTTAACAGCATGGCGAGACCGAGATCAGTTTGAGCAAGATACAGCGAATTGGTACCAGCAAGATACAATCGGTGTATATGGTGATAAAGGTCGAGTAGGTGATGTGTTCATGTACGATTTTCATGATGGTAAGCGTCATTACTATCAACTGAAAACGGATGGATACGGTTACTTCCCATGGCCGGATAAACCAAACATGGATGATTGGAGCAACCATAACTGGCAATACTTAACGTCGTTTTAAGTAGTAGTTTGAAGCAAGCCCTCGCACTGAGCGAGGGCTGCTGATTAAAATCGCTGATAACGTCGTTACGGATTTTGTAATTAGAATAACTAGTTACGGCAATCCATGCCTAGTTCTCAGCGATTTTCCTTGCGCAATTTTCTGACCACTTACTTATCCCGATTGGTATTACAAATCGAATCGGTCGGCATTCATCACTTTGACCCATGCTGCGACAAAATCAGCAACGAATTTACCTTGGTTGTCATCTTGGGCGTAGAGCTCGGCATAAGAGCGCAATACCGAGTTTGAGCCGAAGATCAAATCAACCCGTGATGCTATCCATTTAGTACTGCCAGAGGCGCGCTCACGAATCTCATACAAACCGTTATCAGCAGGGTGCCATGTGTAGTTCATATCGGTTAAGTTGACGAAGAAGTCTTGGCTTAATGCGCCGACTCGATCGGTCAATACACCTGTCTGACTGCCACCATAGTTGGTGCCCAGTACGCGCATACCACCTACGAGCACCGTCATTTCAGCGGCAGTAAGCTGCATCAATTGGCTGCGTTCTAGTAGTAACTCTTCAGCCGTGACGGCGTAGTCATCTTTGAGCCAGTTTCTAAAACCATCGTGGATGGGTTCCAAAACATCAAATGAGTGCTCGTCAGTCATTTCCGGCGCGGCATCCCCGCGACCTTGAGCAAATGGCACGCTAACACTCAGTCCTGCATTAGACGCTGCTTTTTCTATCCCTACGCCGCCGCCAAGCACAATTAAATCAGCGAGGCTAATAGGTGAACCTAGGCTGGCTTTAATCGATTCGAGCTCAGCGAGCACATGAGCAAGTCTTTCAGGCTCATTGCCTTGCCAGTCTTTTTGCGGAGCTAGGCGAATGCGAGCACCGTTAGCGCCGCCTCGGCGGTCGGAACCACGATAAGTTCGGGCACTGTCCCATGCAGTTGTGACCAGATCGCTGATGGATAGGTTACTGTTGAGAATGGCGAGTTTAAGGCTGTCGATGTTTTCATCACTGAGATGATAGCTAACACTTGGCACCGGATCTTGCCAAATCAGATCTTCTGCTGGTACATCCGCACCAAGGTAACGTGATTTTGGACCCAGGTCGCGATGAGTGAGCTTGAACCATGCTCGGGCAAACACATCGGCAAAGTAGGCAGGATCATTACGGAAGCGCTCGGCTATCTTGCGATACTCAGGATCAAATTTAAGCGCCATATCAGCATCAGTCATCATCGGCTTACATTTGATGGTTGGGTCTTCTACATCGACGGGCATATCTTCTTCACTGATATTGACCGGTTCCCACTGCGCAGCGCCCGCTGGGCTTTTGGTTACCCACCAATCGTATTTAAATAGCAGTTCGAAGTAGCCGTTGTCCCATTGGGTTGGATTTGTCGTCCAAGCACCTTCAACGCCACTGGTGACGGTGTTGCGCCCAATCCCACGCGAGGTTTTATTTAGCCAGCCCAAACCTTGGTCTTCAATTTCTGCCCCTTCGGGCTCAGGACCTAAGACAGAGGCATCCCCGTTACCATGTGCTTTACCGACAGTATGTCCACCTGCGGTTAGAGCGACTGTCTCTTCATCATTCATCGCCATTCGAGCGAAGGTGACGCGCATATCGTGAGCCGTTTTGATTGGGTCTGGTTTGCCGTCTACACCCTCAGGATTGACATAGATTAAGCCCATCATCACCGCGGCGAGAGGGTTTTCTAAATCGCGCTCGCCAGAGTAGCGGTTATTTTCCCCACCACTGGGTTGTAGCCACTCTTTCTCTGCGCCCCAATAAATGTCTTTCTCGGGATGCCAGATATCTTCTCGACCACCGGCGAAGCCAAAGGTTTTAAAGCCCATTGACTCATACGCCATGTTGCCAGCAAGAATAATTAGATCCGCCCATGAAATTTTATTGCCGTATTTTTTCTTAATTGGCCAGAGTAGGCGTCTTGCTTTGTCGAGATTACCGTTATCTGGCCAACTATTGAGCGGGGCAAACCTCTGGTTGCCGCGACTAGCGCCGCCGCGTCCATCAGCAATACGATAAGTCCCCGCTGAGTGCCACGCCATGCGGATCATCAAGCCGCCATAGTGCCCCCAGTCGGCCGGCCACCAATCTTGGCTATCGGTCATAAAGGCTTTGAGATCTTTTTTCAGCTCCTCGAGATCGAGTGAGTTAAATGCCTCAGCATAGTCAAAGCTTGCGTCCATTGGGTCGGTTTTATTGTCGTGCTGGTGGAGTATGTCGAGATTCAAGGTTTTCGGCCACCAGTTAAACTCCGCAGCCTGCTGATTTGTGTTTGCGCCATGCATTACAGGGCACTTGGATTGGTTCGATTTATCACTCATTGCTTGCTCCCTGACTGGGTTGTTTTAACCAAGTTTAGTCAGCCAGCGAAGGTTTCGCGCAGATCTGTAAAGCAGAAATGAGTATAACCATTGGTTTGTTCTAGTAAGTGGAATTAATACACGTCGAGCAAGATATAAATCATCTCGACAAAAAGTGGGTTCACCGATTTATGAGGGCAATGTCGAGTTTCCTAAGTTCTACTCGAATAGTTTAGAGATAGGCTCTAAACCCGATTTGCCTATCTTTCTGTTTTATCGATTAATTGAGTTAATTATCAAAATCTAGATATGCAATAACTTTTAGGCAATAAGTTCACATCTTTCCTATGCTTATTAGCAGAAATGTAGGTAAAAAAATTAAACCAAAGTTAGCTTAGGGATGGTTATTATGAACGAGCAAACTGTTTCAGTACCGGGAACAATTCAAGATGTGGTGGGAACTCCGATTGTTGTACGACCGGGAGAAGCGGCGGTTGGAGCAAGCAAAGGATTTGAGCTAAAGCCTAACGATTTGTTGTTCACACCAGCGGGTAGTGAGCTAGTGGTAGCGATTAATAATGAGCTATTTTTGGTCGATGAAAACTGTGTTGGTTGTATCAATATCGCATCTAACCAACAACCACAATTAACGGTTGCTAATATTAATGGTGAATTAGTCACCATTGATGAACCTACTGATGAAGTGCTTGATGTAAATGCAATTCAAGAAGCAATTTTAGCCGGGGAAGACCCAACGGAGATACTTGAATCAACCGAGGCGGGTGAGTCGCCGGACGGTTCTGCAATTGGAACTTCGGCTACCGTACCACTCAATTTAGCACAAACTATCGCGGCAACTAAGTTCGAAACAGCGGGTCTCAATAATCAGCGCGAGCAGTTTGAGTATGAAGATGGTAATGATGTCGTTGCTGCCAAAGGTGGTTTGATCATTAATACCACGGTAACAGAAGGCAATTTGTCGGATGGGACTTATCCTCAGCAGACGATCACGCAAGCGACAGTAACGGCTGGTACTCTCAGCCTAGACCCAAGCTCTTTTGTTCCAGTAACCAGTAGTCTAAGCGCGTTACTCAACGAGCTAAATTCAGAGATCACGTCATCGGGCAAAGCCGTTGAGTTCATCTATGATTCAACGACCAACGCCATTATTGGCTCCCAAGGCGATGAAAAGGTACTGACCATAGATATTGATGCCCTGCAAAGTGGCAAAGATATTCTATTGCGCCTGACAACCACATTAGAGAAACCGATTGACCATGAGATTGAAAACGGTAGTCAAGGTTTAGTCCAATTTAGTGATAATTTATTGCAAGTCAGTTTGACCTTAACTGGCGCAGATACCAATGGCAATCCTCTTAAGCAGCCGCTATCCATTACGGTGTCGGTAGAAGATGGTGATGAGCAATTAGCGGTAGAGGTGGATGAAAGCTATACCGAAGCGGTAACGTTAAGTGAAGACAACCCTTATCAGACATCGGGCACTGTGTTTGAGCTTGGTGCCGATGAGTTGGAAGTAGTTCGATTTGATGCCAATGCTATTGATCAATTCGATGGTGTCTTGTCAGACAATCAGGAGACAGAAGCGACGCTTTCCGAAGATGGTAAAACGCTGACCTTAACGATTAAAGATGCACCAGATGCGGTCATATTAGCCATTGTTTTGTCAGAGGATGGCACTTATGCGATTACTCAGAACCTGCCGTTAGAGCAAAACAATGATCAAGATACGCTCAATTTCGCCATTCCAGTGACATCGATCGATTATGATGGTGACGTTGTCACTAATGTGATTAACTATCAAGTGGTAGATGGTGCTGCACCGACGGTTGAATTGCCTAATTCAATCGAACCCGTTTTAGAAAGCCAGTTGGATAGCGGTAACCCCGTGTTGTCTCAAGGCATGCTAGGTTATCAAGGTAGCGACGCGGTGCAACATTTTGAAATCGATGTTGAGGCGTTTAATAGCCAGTACCAAGGGTTGCTTCAAAGTGGTGAGCTCGATATTACCTTGGTCGACACGACACAAGATGACGGCTCGTTTATCCATTCATACGCAGGTAAAGATGAAGATGGTGGCACTGTCTTTACCATCACCCTACAACCGGATGGTAGTTACACATTTGAATTGCTAAAACCATTAGATCACAGTGGTCCAAATGACCCTAGCAGTGCCGACAATAATCTATACCATCTCGATTTTCCTATCTATGCCGTTGATAGCGATGAAGATAAATCAGACTCAGATAGCGCACTTGATGGTGCCCAAGCAACAACGCTAACTATTGCGGTGGTGGATGACGTGTCGACACTTAAGGAGTCGATACTGTTTGACCAAGTTGTTGAGCCTACCATTGGTGTTGATGGTATCGTCACGGCTACACAAAATATCTTCAGTGATGTGAGTCAAGATGGCGACCAGGTGACTCATTTTGTCTATAGCAACCAGAATTATAATCTCGATGACTACACACCAAATGCTCAAGGTGTGTATGCAGTTGCACTTAATCCTGTCGGTGATGATGATACCGGAATAGGGACTGTTTACATTACTCGAGATGGCGATATTTCGTTTCAACCTAACTCAGATATTCTGCATACCGATGACACCTCAATTAATGACATTCTCACCGCTAACCTCGAAGTGTTTACCAAAGACGGTGATGATGACGTTGATTCGGTTGATGTAACCCTCAAGATTAAAGATGGTGACAACATCAGTTTTGTCGGTGAGCTTGAGTTGAGCTTTACGGAAACGCAAAACCCTCAGACTTTCACCCTAGATAATGACGGACACCCGCTTGATATTGGTGTGCAAGTTGGTAGCGACAACATCGTCAGTTTGGATTTTGTTAGTGATGAAAATAGCGACTCGGTACTAAATTCTATTACGGTCGATGAAGCGCAGACTTATGTACATATTATTGATGATGGTCAGAGTATTGTCGTCTCACTTACTAATGATCCCAATGACCAAACTGGTTATGTACTGCAAGCCACGTTGAGTGAAGATGCGCAAGGCATTCGAAGTGGTGAATATACCGTCATACAACATCAAGCGTTTGATCAAGTGGATGATGTGTTAACGATAGAGTTTCCATTCGCAGCAGAAGATAGTGACGGAGATATAACTCGCGACACAATTGATGTCACCGTTAATGATGGCGCAGACATAACGGTTTGTAATCCAAATTGTTTTGTCAAACTTCGCGAAACCAAACGACTCGATGGTAGCGAAGAGAATGCGATCACTCGCTATGCTTCGGTAGAGTTAAAACAGGGCTCTGACGAAATCGACACCGTTGTATGGCAAGTTTCGGCGGAAATGGAAGCGGCACTGGCAGCGCTCACCACACAAGGACAGGATACGCAATATCAGATCACCGATGGATTGATCCGTGTATTTACTCAAGATGAGCATGGCAATCAGCAAGACGTGATTGCCTTTGAATTACAAGGGGATAAAAGCGGTGATTACACCGTGACGCAATATTTGCCAATCGACAACGACATGAGTGACAACAAAGACATCTTTGAGTTCTCGATTGTAGCCACCGATGCTGATGGCGATTCAGTGGTTGCCGACATCGACGTGATCTTAAAAGATGGTGCCAATACCAAGTTATCAGATAGTGCGCTTAGCTATACCGAGAAGGAACATAAGTTTGGTAATGCCAAGAATGGCAGCGTTCAGTTGAAAGCAGGTTCTGATGGCGTTTCTGAAGTATCAGTAACGCTAGATAACGAAGCTGAAGTCATGGATTGGACGAGCCAAGATCAAGCTTTGGACATTGTTAAGTCAGGTAACGATTACACGCTGGTGTATGAAAGCGATCCGGATAACAAAGTGCTGGAGTTCATCTTTGATAGTACGACGGGCAATTACCAAGTTATTCAACATAAGCCTATTGATCAAGATGTGAGTAATCTCAGCAAACTAGAGTTCACCGTGACTGCTACATCAACTGATGATGCCAATGTACAAGCGAGCATTGATGTCACGATTAAGGATGGGGTGGAAACCCGTCTAAGTAATAGTACAATTCAATATACTGAGAAGCAAACGGGTATCGATCCTGATGTCTCTTACGGTTTTAAAACGGGTAGCGTCAACATCAAAGCGGGTGTTGATGGTGTCAGTGAAGTTGAAGTTAGCATTGATGATAGCGACGCTTTATCCAGTTGGACTAGCCAAGGTAAACCTCTTGAACTGCTCGAAAATGGTAATGACTTCAAGCTTGTTTATGCAGACGATCTGAATCAGACTGTCATTGAGTTTAACTTTGACGACGAAACGGGTGACTATTCAGTCGAGCAGTTCTTACCTATCGATCAAATCGGCGCTGAGCAGAGCGTGATTAACTTAACTGTTGATGCTTTCTCTACCGATGATGAAAAATCTTCTGCGACGATTGCTATCACCATTAAAGATGGGGCGGAGACATCGCTGAAAAACCGTACGGTGACCTTGACAGAAAAAGATGATGGCGATAACCAATTCATCAAAGGTGAAGTGAGCGGTGATGTCAATCTCAAGCCGGGTGTTGACGGAGTTTCGGCAGTCGCCTTAACGCTTAGCCAAGCTCAAATCAACGATATCAATGCGAATTGGACTAGCCAAGGTAAGGCTCTTGCGGTAGTAGAAGATCTTGATAGCAATACTTACAGCGTGGTCTACAAAGATGACCCAACTGCGCAAGTCTTGAAAGTCGTGCTTGATGATGAAGGTAATTATAAGGTTGAGCAGTCACTGCCAATTGATCAACAAGGCAGCACTAGTAGCTTAGTGTTTGACGTCACTGCTTCATCAACTGACGACGCGAACATCAGCAAAACTTTAACGGTGAATATCAAAGACGGGGTAGACACATCACTGAAAAATGACCAAGTGACACTTGAAGAGAGTGTCGATGGTGATGGGGAGTTTGCTACTAAGTCTGTTAGTGGCGACGTCAAACTGAATCCAGGTCCTGATGGCGCGGAGTCGAGTATCTCGCTCAACAATCAAGATGATGTCTCAAAATGGACTAGCAATGGTAATCCGCTCAAGCTGGTGGCAACCGACGACACCATTACCTTGCTCGACGAAGACAATAACAAGGTATTGGAGCTAATTTATTACCCAGAAGCGGTCGGCAATAAAGTCGCGGGTAGTTATGATGTGATTCAGTATGCTGCGATAGATCAACCAAACAGCAACGTGAGTACGATGTTGGTCGACGTAACAGCAACCTCCACAGATGATAATCCGATCACTAAGCAAATTACCGTCAATATTAAAGATGGTGTGACACCATCGATTGACATCAATGGCAGTGCAAGCCTAACTGAAACCACCGACATGGATGTGGCGACGCCAGCTAAGAAGACTTTCACGCAGTTGCTGGATATTCACAGTGGCACGGATGATATCGATACTGTGTTGTTTACTCTAGCCGATAATAGTCCATTGAAACTGGACGACCTCACCAGTGAAGGGCGTGAGCTTGAAGTGAAAAGTGAAGATGGATCTTATTCACTGTTTATTAAGGGGAGCACAACGGAAGTACTCAACATTACGTTGGATAAACAAAGCGGTGATGTCACCGTTGAACAGTATCGCCCACTGGATAATCCGTCAGATAATCATATTGAATTGAAGATCGTCGCGACCGCTAAAGATACCGATGGCGACTCTGCAAGCAATAGCTTTAATCTCACCTTAGTGGATGGACAAGACCCACAAATAAAACCAGATTCGAGCGTAGAGGTCTATGAGAAAGGGCTGGGTGAAAGCGATGACCACACCGAATCAAACTCAGTTAGCGTCGAGTTTGAGGCAAGCTCAGATAATATCAAAACCATCGAAATTAAACCGACGGGTATCATCATTACCGATCAAAATGATGCGCCAGTCACTCTAACCGCTGATAAACAAGCTGTGCAGTTTGAGCAGACCAGTAACGGTTTAATTGGTTTTTTTGGTAGCGGTGATAGCAAGGAAACGGTGTTTGAAGCCACAGTTAATTCTGACTATACCAGTAATGATTTCGGCAAAGTGACGTTCACCTTACTTAAAGAGGTCGACCATCCAAATGCTGGCACTGATGCGCTGGTACTCAAACTGCCAGTTGTGGCGACAGATTTTGATGGCGACACCAGCCAGACAGGGGCTCAGCAAGCCTATGTTACTGTCAATCTGATTGATGATGTTTCTACTCTTAAAGCATCGATTCTATTCGATGATATCACTGAACCCACACTAGGCACTCAGGGCAGCACAACCGAGGTGAAAAACATCTTTGCTGATGTGAGTAAAGACGGCGATCAAGTGACTCATATCGTTTACGACAATAAGAGTTATGACTTGGATGACTACACGCCAGATGGTCAGGGTGTGTATGCGATTGCACTTGACGCCAAAGGTGCGGATGACAACGGTATCGGCACTGTGTACATCACTCGAGATGGCGATATCTCATTTAAGCCAAACTCCGATATTTTGCACACTGATGCGACTTCATCACTGGATGTTCTCACTGCCAAGCTAGAAGTACACACCAAAGATGGTGACAACGATGTCGATTCCGTTGATGTGACCTTGAAAATCAAAGACGGTAAGGATATTGGTTTTGCAGGAGAACTTGATGTTGCATGGACTGAAGTTAACGCAATTAAGACCATTACTACCGATAGTGAGGGTGAAATACTTAACGTTGGCTTAACCAGTGGCAGTGACCATCTGGCAAGTCTCAAATTTGTCGCCGACAGCGACAGTGGTTCGGTACTGAATAATATCACCGTCGATGAAGCTGAGACTTTTGTCCATATTATCAATGGTGGCGATAGTATTGTCGTCTCTACCAACCAAAACCAGCCACTTAATGTTGCTGACTATATTTTGCAAGCGACGCTGAGCAAAGATGCGCAAGGTAATGCCAACGGCGAGTACAGCATCACTCAATATAAACCGTTTGACCAAGCTCAGTTACCGATAGATGCTGCCGTCATACTGCTGCCACTAGTCGCAACAGATACTGATGGCGATCCAACCGCGGCAGAAATCAAGCTGACGGTTACAGATGGTCAAGATATCACTGTGGGTAACAGTACATCGTCAGTGCAACTTAATGAGACATTAACGCTTGATGGAACAGAAGGGAATGCGATCAGTCAACATGATAGCGTGAGTTTTGTCGCTGGCGTTGATGGTATTGACTCGGTTAAATGGCAAGATGATGCGGCATTGCGAACTTTGTTGGATGGTATTACGACCCAAGGCAAACAGACTAAGTACAGCGTGAGCGATGATACGCTACGCGTGTATCTAGAAGATGGTGCCCAGGGACAAGATGTGATCACCTTTGTGCTAGATAGTGGCGTCGGTGGTGGCTACACAGTCAAGCAGTACTTACCTATTGATAATGCTAACGATGACACGACCAATATCGACATACTTAATTTGGCAATTGTAGCGACGGATAAAGATGGTGACGATACGGTAGCTCCAATTAAAGTGAACCTCAAAGATGGCGTAGAGAGCACTATTCAAGACAGTACTGAAGCGCTAACTGAAACATTAGATGGCGATGGTAGCTTCACCAGTTCAAGCGTCAGTGGTGATACTCAATTAAAGCCTGGTTCTGATGGCGCACAAACCACGATAGCGCTTAAGAATTACGATGAAGTACACGGTACCGAAGCGAATCAATTTAAAGGTTGGAGCAGCAACGGCAACGATATTGAAGTGACAGAAGCGGATACTACGGTCACCTTAACGGATAAAGTCACCGGCGAGAAAGTGCTGGAGTTAACCTACTACCCAGAGGATGTGGGTGTCTTTGGCGATGCCAATTTTAAAGCGGCGGGTACTTATGATGTGACTCAGTTTAGAGCCATAGACCAACCAGAAGATAATATTAGCCAGTTGCAAGTGACGGTTACCAGCCGCTCAACCGATGATACGCCGAAAACGGCGCAAATAACCATCAACATTAGTGATGGCACTACCCCTACTATTATCGCAAATAACGATGCAAGTTTGACCGAAACGGTCGATATGGCTGCCAACACGCCAGCTAATGATTCCTTCACACAAATGTTGGATATTGATAGCGGCACTGATGCTGTTGATACCGTGATATTTGATTTAGCGGATAGCAGTGTTTATCAACTTGCGGATTTAACCAGTAGTGGTCAAGAGTTGGTGGTACAAAGCCAAGATAGCTCTTACTCGCTGTTTATTAAAGGCACGACAACCGAGGTGCTCAACATCGCGGTGAACAAGGCGAATGGTGATGTAACGGTTGAGCAATATCAGCCACTGGATAACCCGTTAAGCAACGATATTGTGCTGACGCTTAACGCGACAGTGACAGATACCGATGGCGACAGTGCCTCAGACTCGTTTGAGCTGACTCTAACTGATGGCATGGATCCGCGTATCGAAAACATTGGTTCGATTAAAGTCAACGAGTATGGGATTGGTCACAATAACCGAGGCGAATTTGGTTCAGCGACGATGACGCTTGAACCAAGCTCAGACAATATTGAAAAATTTGAGATAGATACCACTGCGATTAGCGTGGCGGATAAAGATGGTAACCCAGTCAGCCCGTTAACGTCGGGCAACAAGTTAGTGCAATATGAGGAGATCAGTGGCGGATACCGTGGCTTTATTGAAAATGGCAACAAGAAGCTAACGGTGTTTGAAGTGAAGATTGATTCTGATTACACCTCAGATGATCTTGGCAAGGTAGATTTCAAATTAGTGCGTGGAATAGATCATCCAGATGCAGGTACCGATTCGCTATTTTTAACGCTGCCTGTCATTGCATCTGACTTTGATGGTGATAGCAGCCCAGCACAAGATCTTAATGTCGAGATCAAAGACTACTTCTCAGATGCCAAAAATGTCACCATCAACTTAGTTGAAGGGAGCTCAACCTCGAATAACGGTTATACCGTTGTAAATTATAAGCAGGGCGACCGCTTAGACAACCTAGAGATCGAAGTCCCGGTTGCTCAGCAAGGTAACTTTGCTTTCGGTGATATCGACAGCCCAAGCAGTAAGTTTGATTTGGACACACTCGGCACTGGCAATGGTATTGCGGTATTAGCGAAAAACTCCAATGACCAATGGGCGGAAGTCGGTACGTTAACGCTGATCACCAAGGGCAGTAATGTTCGAGTTAAATTCAGCGCGGCAGATAGCGTCGATCACCTTGATGGTCCGCTTAGCACCACATTTACGATGACGGCGATTGATAACGATGGTGATAGAGACAGCTCAAACTTAAACCTAACCATTAAGGACAAAGCGGCGAAGCTTATTATTGACCCTGTTCGTGGTGATGAAGATACCGATATAGCAGTGACAATTGAAATTGATTTGCATGATGCCGATGGCGAAGAGATTCAATCGCTGCTGCTCGGCAATCCTCCGGGAGGCAGTTTCTTCTACATTGACCCAAATAGTGGTAATGAAATGGAAGTCAGTGGAAGATTATCGAAAGATAAACTCGATGTTTCGGGAACCGATGTTCTTTCGATTGATAACATTTTCTACCGACCAGACGACCACTATTCAACTGACTCAAATGGCTTTGAAGTCAATGCCCAAGTTAAGGTTGAACGAGAAGGGCACCCAGTAGAAACACGCAATGGCAAAATTGACATTGTGGTGGACGGTATTGCCGATAAACCGACTATGGCCGCTTCGTTTGAGCCTGAGGCGGACGGTGATGAAGATTCACTAATTAAACTCGATTTTGCCTTTGAGACAGTTGACCAGTCTGACGCAAGTGCAGAAACCATCACTTATGAGCTTAAGTTTAGTGATGTGAATATCGTGGCGGATCATAAGCTGGTTAAATCGAACGGCGATGAGATAACCCCGGATATAAATGGCGTCTATCACTTTACCAGCGCAGGAATCGATAACGTATATTTAGCAGCAAAAGGTGATTTCAGTGGTTCAGTGCTGGTGGATGTTAAAGCCACTTCCCATGAACCGTTTACTGACAGCACCAACTCTAGCGAAACCACGCTGACAGTCGATGTCGCGCCAATTGTTGATGACATTACTTACCAAGTTGAGCGTGTGCGCGTAAATGAAGATACGGAGTTTAAGCTTAAAGACCATATCCAAGTGAATGATCTAAAAGATAGTGATGGCTCAGAAAATCGTTTTGTTTACATCAAAGATTTACCTAATGGCACCATTATTACCCAGTTTAATGCTGATGGTGACAATGCCGTTATTCTTGATGGTGAGGCGCATTTGATAGTTGACCCTGATGATTACGCAACTGCCACTCTCATCATGTTGGATGATCCCGCAGGGGAGAGCGTCGCGGATGAGGTTGATCTTATTGTCGAGTATGCACTGATTGAATCAGGCACAACTGCCATCATTCCTCCTAAAGACAGCAATGCTGACTTTGATTTTAAGGTTGAAGTTAAAGTGGTCGACACTGCAACTTACGCAGATGGTGACGTGGCATATGACAGTCAATCCATGGGCGATGATCAAACCATCGCGGTTGATATTAAAGGTATTGCCGATGCGCCAATGATGGCTGCTGACAGCAACGATGTGTGGCAAGTTGTTACTGACAATCAAGGGGCGATCAGCGGTATTAAAACCACCACACCGATTGACGAAAACAGTTCCATCATGCTCGACTTCTCCGTGTTTAGTGGTGAGACTGGCTACGACAAATCTGGTCCTGATGGTTCAGAAACGGTCACGGTCGTGCTGTATGCGGAGAGTGGCAATCTAGCTGACTACAAAATAGAAGACACCGATGGCAATGAAATCAGCCTGACCTACACAGGAATGAAAAACGGTCAAGCGCAATATGAGGCGGATATCGGTCAAGCTGATATTAAGATCACGCCGAAAACGAACAATACCGAAGATATTCAACTTAAAGCTAAAATTATTGTCACCGAAAATGACGGTAATGAGTTGGTTACTGAAAAAGATATCTTTATTGAAGTTAATCCAGTTATTTCAGGCTTTAATGATAACTTTATTGTCAATAGTAACGATAATAACTACACGCCACTGGAAGATCAGGTTAATAACGTTAAGTGGTATCCGGGCAAACTCACTGATCGCGAATCTGGCGGTGATCATGAGTTTGTTAGCAAATTAGTTATTTCCGGCAATGAGGCAGAGAGTAACGCTGAACTTAGCGACATTGCGCTTACTATTGAGGCGAACAGTGCCATAGCGCAAGTCTTGATTGATGGTGTTGCAACAGATCTAGATGCAGGCAAGTACCGCTTTGATGCCACAAATGAAGTGACGATTATCGCCGCTGATGGTGCAGAACTGACAGCGGGTAATGTAGAAATTTCTGCATTGGTCACTCCTGAAGATTCGAGTGCAGACTTTGTGCTAAATAGCACGGTTTCTGTCACAGAAGTTGATGTGGATTCTGATTCGGGCTTTAGTAAAACCGTCGATTATAGCGGTAAACTTAACGTCGATAT
Organism: Vibrio fluminensis; assembly: GCF_015278125.1. GTDB lineage: Bacteria > Pseudomonadota > Gammaproteobacteria > Enterobacterales > Vibrionaceae > Vibrio > Vibrio fluminensis. The sequence goes on along the minus strand of NZ_JADILO010000036.1, from coordinate 28,226 downwards.
CCAGCCAGTTGTCGAAGATGACGGCGAGCTGAATATTATTGATGACGATGATGTAGGTATTGCGGCAACTCAAACCAATACCGCGGGCTCAGTGAGCTTTACCATCAATAAAGAGGCGCAAGGAGGCAGCTTTGTTGGTAGTAATGCTGATTATTCGGTTAACTTTATCGACCTTGACGCGGACTCTACTGGTGCGCCAAACCCTGAAACCAATCAAGATGAGCGAGTGAGTCAGGTTGTTATTGAGTTTGCTGGTGCAAGCCAAAGTGTGCTTGATCAACTTTATGTGCAGGGCGCTATTAATAATGGCGACGGCACTTGGACGGTCACCAACGAAGATTCGTTTATTGTATTTGCCCCCAATGGTGTCGATGAAACGGTAACGGTTAAAGTTCACGCTTTGGTAATAGATCGAGGTGAAGATGGCGAAGATAGTGTCAATGAAAGCGAAGTAAGTTACGCGGTTAGAGATTCGCAGTCGTTCCAAATTACCTTTGCTGACCCTGACCCAACTGGAACGGTCGGCGGAGAGGCGGCTTCTGCCAGCATAGATAACACGCAAGCCATCAAGGGAACAGAAGATACTAAAGTTCGATTGGATGATACCTTGCGCGAGAAGCTTATCTTCAGTGAGCTAGCGAATTTGGATGACAGCTCAACTAACGATCAAATCACCATCGTGTTTGATGTGTCCAATATCCCTGAGATTAAACGAGTCACATCCGGTACAGGTGAAGAAAACTTCGTTAACGGCAAGTATGCCTTCACCATTGATGCCGAGGATGTTAACGACGACGGCAGTCTAAAAGAGGGGGCTTTGGGTAATGCCGCCATTACTTTAATTGAAGATTTTGCTGGTGATTTCACTATCCCTATTTCAGTCGTGATTACTGACATGGACAGTGGCGATGAAAATGTGGTTACTCAGCAAGTCAACTTTGAGATTACGCCAGTTGTCGATGGGGTAACTAAAGATAATGGTGTGGTGGTGCAAACTGTTGAGGCTGCGGACTTTACCGCAGGTGAAGAGGCACCAAACTCAATTAAAGCGAATACTGCCTATGAAGATAGCCAAGTAACTCTCAATCTGAACCGATTTAGCTTTAAAGATGAAGACACCGACTTATCGCAAGGCGTCGAATCGTTTGCCGCTATAGAGATCAGTTCAACTGTTGGTGCTGTCACCGCTGGTACAGTGTATAGCGGTGTCGAGGAAAAACAGGATGGCACCCTTAGTATCACTGCGGCGCAATTACCAAATGGGGTCACGGTCGAGCAAGTGCTTGCTGAAGTGGTGTTCACGCCGAGCAAAGACTTTTCCGGCAAGGTAACGATTACTCTCGATGGCACCATCATTGATCAAACCGACAATGTTGGTTCGGTTACAGCACCGTTTAAACAAACATTTGATATCGACGTTAAATCGATAGTGGATGGTGTCACGACGCAATCATTGGGCGACAAGGTGATTGATGGCAGTGAAGATACGCCAATTTCATTGTCAGTACTTGATTTCACCCTTGATGATAGTGATGGTTCAGAAGAGTTTGTATCGTTTAAATTGACGGATGTACCCCAAGACTTCTTAGTTTCTTCCACTTCCAGTGATTTTGCAGTCAGCAATAATGGCAGTGGTGTATGGAGTATTAAAATTGCACAATCGGTCGGTGAAACGGTCGATTTGAGCGATATTCAAATTACGCCAGCCGAGAACTTTAGTGGCAGTGCCAATATTGGTTACGTGGTTTACACCCAAGAAGAAGCAGACAAACAGCCGAAACAGCAGGGAGGACGCATCACGCTTAATATTGCCCCAGAGGGCGACGAAATTGATACGCGAATTGATCAACAAGCAACCGGCGCGGAACATAGTGGGGCAGATACCGGGCTAGTGGATATTAAGATTGATGCTCGTATTTTGGATAAAGCTGATTCGATAAGCGCAGGGGCTCATAGCGAAAATAGTCCAGAAACGGTTTACATCAAGGTTGAAAACATCCCGGATGGAGTGTCGATTTTACTGCCCGAATATACCAAAGGGGCAGACCTAGCCAGCGGTGATTATATTGCCTATCAAGAGCTGGATAATGGCGTATATACCGGTAATTGGATTGTAGAAACCAACTTGCAGCAGGTAGAAAACATCCAGTTAGACTTAACGGGTACCGATTACAATAGTGATTCTTGGCGTGGTGATAACCCGCAAATCACCCTTAAAGTGAGCTCTAACGACAATGGTTCAATAGGTCCTGTTGCCGAGCAAATCGTATCTTTGGAAATTACACCAGATAACGATAAACCAGTCGTAGTTGCTCAAACATCATACTCTGTTGATGAAGATGTTCAGCTATCCATTACCAGCATTCAAATTGCTGATGCGGATGTGATTGATGATCCTGGTGCAAACATGACCGTTACTATTAGTCATACTACGGGCAACTTGTCGTTTGGTACCGAGTCGATTCAGTATGCCAATGACAACAACATTACGATTGGCAGTGATAGCGATGGCAATATAGTGCTCGACGGGACGATTGAGGCGATAAACAAACTACTCAGTGGCAGTGAGGTTACAACCGATAGAGGTCTGCTGTTTATTGGCGATGAAAATAGCCACGTTGATTCGCAGATCCAAGTGCAAGTAACTGATAACGGCAACAACGGGGATGTCAATGGTGACGGTACTATCGACATTAACGATGCATTAACCAGCGACCAGATCACCGTCGATGTTAAAGTGAATCCAATCAGTGATAAACCGACATTAGAGGCTGAGCGCAATCGCTACTTAGTGGCTGTCAATGATGCGCAACTGGCAGTGATACCATTGTTAGGCTTAATTCCAGCGCTAGCGGTGGCAGATGAGAAGCTATCTGTGCAGTTTGATAATGTACCTGCTGGCACCACCATTAAAGTGGGCGGCGTTACGGCAACGCTCAATGGTGATGGTCTGTTCCAAGCCGATGTACCGCAAGGTGGTGATACGGATATTACCATTGAGGTGCCAGCTGGAATTACCGTGTCAGAGACGGCTATCGAAATCAGAGCGGTCTCTACTGATGGAGATGCAGATCCTGCATTGTCGGACCCGGTCACTATTAACGTCACAGCTGATTCTAGCGAATCAATTTTGGGTACGGCAGGGAACGATTACCTATTTAATCTTGATGATAGCGATGGAATTACTCTATCTGGCGACGCTGGGGACGACATTATCATTGGCAGCGACAGGGCTGATATTCTCGAAGGTGGCGCGGGAGATGATCAAATCCTCGCAGGTGATGGCGATGATATAGTCCAAGGCGGCTTAGGCAGTGATATTCTGACCGGTGGTGGCGGGCAAGATATCTTTGTCTGGACAGCTGAAGATATTGATTTGGCTAATCCGCAAGTAGATAAAATTACCGACTTCAACGCGGATAAGTCCGTTGGGGCTGAGAAAGACATGATCGATCTATCTGAGGTATTCGAAAGTGATGACTCGATGGAAGATATTCTTAGCCGCTTAACCGCTGAGAAAGATGGTGACAAGATTAATATCGAAATTCTCGACCAAGAGGGTGGAGAGACAGTGCAAACCATTGTTTTGGAAAACCAAGCGGGCTATACACTCGATGGAGGCAGTGCAAGTCTAATGGATGATTTGATTAGTCATGAGTTTATCAGGTTAATTAACCAAGAATAATGGCGTCTAATGTAATTAGCCCATAAATTTCATCATGTAATTATGGGCTAATTACCTTTTCCAAGAATACAGCACACCTCTTCTTAGACATAGCGTAAAAGATAACACTTCAAGTCTCAATTTTATGATAAATGCAAAGTTTGATTTAAAAATAAGACAAAAATTTGTGCAATAATATGTAACAAAGTTTTATGTATGGTGATTCTCACCCTTAAACTGATTTAAAGTTTAATTATGACTTATCCAGTAATTCTCATCTGAATATTGCGATTTACATTAGATCTACATGCTAGTGTGATTTTAATCGAGCAAAAATAATCTGGGTATAAGTATATGTGTTAAATTTCTAAGACTTTTTAGCATATATGGAGTTGGGAGTTGATGGCCTGCATTTAACTGTCTAATTTGACTTAAAATACCCTATGAATATCATCTGCCCTGCAATGATGAACTGTTATGGTTCATAAATTTTAAAGGAAAAGACAGGGTTTAAAAATGTTAAATAATCTAATTGTAAAAGCGAAGGTTGCTGCAGATAACTTTATTCATGATCAGAAAGGTGTAACTGCGATTGAATATGCGATTGTTGGTGTCGCAGTATCTGCATTGGTGCTAGCTGTGTTCCTTAATGACAACGGTGGGCTACAAGGTGCACTAGAAAATGCGATTTCGAATATTACCAGTAATATTGCGCAAGCAAACGAAATTGGTGAATCGTCGTAATCGTTTTGTCTCAACTAGTTTGGCCTAGTTTGATGCACCTAGGTTGGTTATTGTTAACCAGCCTAGTTGTATTTATCACTTATAGTGACATCCGATATCGACTCATACCGAATGTCAGTGTGATTGTGGTTTTTACGATTTCTCTATTATTGAGTCAAATTGAGATAAATATTGCATGGGCAGTAAAATCACTGAGTTTGGCTTTGTTTTTTATCACATTGAGCATCCTGTCAATTTGGGGGGCTGGTGATGCTAAATTGAGTATTGTATTTATGCCGCTTATATCAGAAGAATTTTTATTACTATATTTGTTAGGCTTTATCTTTATAGGTGGATTTTTGGCAGTAGCCTATTTGATGGTAGGGCTGTTGACAAGCTTTGAAGGGATAAAAAAAAGAGGTTTGCCATACGGTGTTCCAATAGCTATGTCAGGCTTGTTTTTTTCTATTGCATCAGTATAAGGAATTGAAATGCAGTCCAGGATATTATTAGTTGTAGCTTTGATTGCTATATCGGTTGGTCTATTCGGTATATTTCTATCTCAGAAATCTGAGTCCGAAGCACCTGTTGCGAAAAAAGAAGTTTTGGAGAAATTTGTCAAGATCTACGTCATTGCCAAAGCTAACGTAGAGAAGGGACAAGTCGTTCAAAAGAGTGATTTTAAAATACTTAAACTCACGGAAAAGCAAGCAAATGATAAAGGTTTTGATAAAGACAGCTTGATAAGTTTTGAACAAGGCTCAGTCTACAGAAATAGAATGCGCCGAGATGATAGTGTCTACTCAGACAGTATTTCACAGCCTAATGACAGTGACTATATTGACCTTATCCTAGAAGAAAATCATATTCCTTATCCTATTGAAGTATCACCACTTTCCATCGTCGGCGGTGTGATCAATCCAGGATCTTATGTTGATGTTTTAGCTCTAGCGGGTGTAAAAGGTTCTCAGCGAGACCTTGTTAAATCCAAGCGAGAGCAAGTTTCAATTAGCCCAATCTTACTCAACATAAAAGTACTGAAAGCAAACCTCAAACGAGGGGATTCAGTCAAAAAAAGTAAGATAGAAGAAGAGAGTTTCCTGATTCTAGAACTAGATAGGCAGCAGGTTGCAATACTAAAAGTTGCCGAAAACATCTCGAAAATTGAAATTCATAAATCCCTTGGTAACTACCCTGCATCGAAGCTCAATGCTGATGCCGGCGACGTCTTACCAGACTTTAAGGCAATCAAAGAGTTGAGAGCCAGCAAGGTTGCGATAAATTAATTATTAAAGGTTGGGTAATATGCTTCGTTTTGCATTCAAATATTTGAGCGTTGTGGGTATTTCATGTCTATCGCTCAATTCTTTCGCCACTGAACTCATGATGCTAAAAGAAGGTGAGGCTAAACCAGTTATCACTTCAGTTGATGTCGATACGGTATTTATCTCTGATCCGTCGATAGCGGATTATCAAGTTATTGATAACCGGAAAATTGTGGTGTTCGGAAAAAAAATGGGCACAGCGTCGTTAATGCTTTTTGATGAGGAAGCCGAGACACTGTTCAATAAACAGTTGGTCGTTAATCGCAGTTTCACCGAGATCATTCAGCAAGTGAAACTTCATTATCCGTATGCAGAGGTCACTATCAGCAATGTGGGTGAGCAAGTTGTTCTAACCGGTTATGTGTCGAGTGAAGCTGAAAAAGACGGCATTAATGAACTGGTCGGTGAGATGCTTTCAAAAGATGTTGAAAAGACTAAATACACTTGGCAAAAGTTAGATTCTGAAGCAGAAGTGATTGATTTTATGACTAAGCGTGAGTATTCAGGCATTGTCAATCAATTGGAAGTGAAAACAACCAAACAGGTTAACGTGAAAATTTCCATTGCTGAAGTATCACAAAGCTTTATGGAAAGCTTAGGTATTCAATATGGTACGGATGCGGGAACGGGCGTTTTTGTTAATCCGATTCTCGATTTTAGTGCGGATGATATTCTCTCGGGCATTACCGCACTTGGTGATGATTCGATTGGTCAAGTTCTTGCCGAACCGAATCTTTCAGTAATCTCCGGTGAAAGTGCTTCTTTTTTGGTTGGTGGTGAGATTCCAGTGGTTACGATTGTCGATGGTGGTACCAATGTCACTTTTAAAGAGTTTGGTATTCGCTTGGATTTGGTAGCAAAAGTATTGAGAGACGACAAGATTAAGCTGTCGCTTCAGCCAGAAGTCAGCTCACTTGATACCCAGTATGCGGACGAACGCTTTAGCCTTCCAGCCTTGAAAACTCGCCGAGCGAAAACAACGATTGAACTTGCTAATGGTCAAAGCTTTGTCCTTGGTGGCCTTCTTAATTCAGAAGATGTTGAAACATTGAGGAAAATTCCTCTGATCGGTGATGTTCCAATTTTAGGCGCGCTATTTAGACACACGGAAACGTCGAGAAACAAAACTGAACTGGTCATTGTCGCGACAGTGAATTTGGTAGAGCCAGTATCTCCTCATGTTGTTCAGTTACCATCAATGAAGCGAACTTCAAACTTATCAAGACTTTTTGCCTTAGACGATGAGCAGAACTCCATAGTCAACAAGCGAGCTAATGACATATTGGCAACTGGGGGATTTAAGAAATGAGAAATGTACTAATTTTACTATCGCTTGGTGTCGCACTTTCGGGCTGTGCTCCTCACAGTGCTGAAAATAGTAGTATTGAAGTTGAAGTATTCCCAATTAACTATCAAATGGCTTTGGTGGTTGACAAGAAACATAAGGCAGAGACGCGTAGGGAATGGGACAAGTTTTATAGTAAGTATCAAACTGAGTTGCTGAATAAAAAAGTGAGCATGTTCTATTCCTCCTCAATTGGTAAACAAATTGCTAATCAATGGAAGAGTACGCTTGTTGACGATGGTGCAGTTAGAAACAATATCACAATCAAATCGAACCCTGATTTGGACAATTTTGATGTCAAAATTCAAATCTCTAAGCACAAAGTCGTGACCCCATTTTGTCAGCCACAAGAAGTGAGCAAATTTGGATATCAACCAATAGGCTGCGCTTCAAATAGTAATCTTTGGCAGTCAATTGTTTACCCAGAAGATGCCCTTTTACCCGCATCGTCAGATTAATGTCATCAGGAATTACAGTATGTTAGACATCTTGGACTCTTTAAATAAAGTTGAGCAGAAAAAGCGGGAGGCAGTTCGTTTTTCGTGTGTGGCTTTTACCCAAACGCGGGAATGTCGTGATCTGATTGAAGAAGCCTTTTGTTTTGAAGGGATCCCAACTCCAACATTTGCAAATAATAGCGATGAGACCATCAAATCTCACGTGAGACAGCAAGATGTCGAGGTGGCTTTAGTAGAACTGAGTAAGTCATCAGATGTGACGGCAGATATGCAGAGAATTAGCCACTTGTTGCCGAACGATTCGTCGGTGATTGTTATTGGTGGTGAAGATGCAATCTCAACGATCCGCAACTTAAAAGACATGGGATTCTACTATCTGTTTTGGCCTGCGACTAAATTAGAAGTGGTGGACTTTATTAAAAATGTCTACCGAAATCGCGAGCAAGAAAGTGGCTTAGGTAAAAAGAGGTCAGCGAAAAGCATCGCAGTTTGGGGATGCAGTGGCGGTGTTGGAACATCATTAATTGCAGCAGAATTGTCAAATAATTTGTCACGTAACCAAAATGCGAAATGTCTATTGGTTGATCATGATTACTATTCAGGCAACTTGGATATCATTTTAAAACTTGAAGATTTTGAAAAAAGGACATTGAGCATTGCAGCCGTCGATTCTGAATTTGATGACACTTATGCTGCGAGTATGACCAAAAAAGTTAATGACTTGCTGTCAATTCTATCCATAACTTCGGATAGTCACTCTAGCCTTGAGTTAAAAGAGTATACCCGAGTGATGGAAAGCTTATTGAGTGAACAGAATAATTTTATTATTTCTGATCTCTCAAAAGGAGGTCAGACGAATGTTGACTACCAATACCTCACAGAAACAGCTGACACTGTTGTACTGATTTTTACTCCTGCTATTTCAAGCTTACGTCAACTGAAGAAAGTTTCGGACAACTTATCTGCTCAAGCTCCTGATTTAAGGAAGATTATGGTGCTGAATCATGTACAGCCTTCAAAAGCGACAGTGCTTACAACCAAAGATGTGACTGACTTCCTTGAGCGTCCAGTAGACGTGGAAATTCAGTTTGAACCCGGCCTTTTGAAGCACATCGTCAACGGGGGCTATTTGTCTGAATCTCGCCTGTCTGTAGCGAGTTCTTTAAAAGAACTTACCGCGGTTATTTTAGGTGAGGGTGGTGCCTACAATCACAAACCAGTAAAGAAAAAGTGGTTTTCGTTTTAATTAGAGGTCGTAGTAGTCATGGCAACAACCCAAGCTCGAAGTATCTTTGTAGAACTACGTCAGCAGATCTATGATGCATTAGAAGCTGATATTGTAAATACTCTAAGTCGAGAGCAACTTACCGATCAGATCAGTAGTGCAATTGATGTTCTAATTAAGCACAACGACCACTCTGTGGCCGGTGTCGTTCGCAAAGAATACGTAAAGAACATTGTCGATGAATTACTTGGTTTGGGTCCGCTTCAACCTTTGATGGACGATGAATCAATTACTGATGTGATGGTGAATGGTTGTGATAATGTCTTCATTGAGCGCAATGGATTGGTTGAAAAATCAAATATTACCTTTCTTGATGAGAAGCAGCTGTTACAGATCGCCAAACGAATTGCAGCGCGTGTTGGGCGAAGGGTAGATGACTCGTCACCAACTTGTGATGCACGCCTTCCGGATGGTAGCCGTGTCAATATCGTCATACCACCAATTGCCATCGATGGCACTTCTATCTCAATACGTAAGTTTAAAAAGCAAAGCATAGACCTTGAAAAATTGGTCGAATTTGGCGCCATGAATTCAGATATGGCTAAAGTTCTGATGATTGCTGCGCGCTGTCGATTGAATATTCTTATCTCAGGTGGTACGGGTTCAGGTAAGACAACTATGCTGAATGCGCTAACTCAGTACGTCTCTGAGCAAGAGCGCATTGTCACAATTGAGGATGCTGCGGAACTTCGATTGCTTCAGCCTCATGTGGTGAGATTAGAAACACGTACAGCCGGTATAGAAGGCACGGGTGCATTAGCACAACGAGAACTGGTTATAAATTCACTCCGCATGCGACCAGATCGCATTATTGTTGGTGAGTGTCGTGGTGGTGAAGCGTTTGAAATGCTGCAAGCCATGAATACCGGACATGATGGGTCGATGTCTACCTTGCACGCGAACACGCCTCGAGATGCGCTTGCGCGTGTAGAGGCGATGGTAATGATGGCGAGTAATAACCTGCCTCTAGAGGCGATTCGCAGAACGATCGTCAGCGCAGTCGATATTGTGATCCAAATTAGCCGGTTACATGATGGTTCTCGTAAAGTTATGAGCATTTCTGAAGTGTGCGGTTTAGAAGGTCAGAATGTAGTTATGGAGGAGATCTTCCGTTTTGATACCCACTCGGTGGATAGTGATACGAGACGAGTAATCGGTGAGCATACCACAGCAGGACTAATGAAACGTTCGATTCTGGTGGAAAAAGCACGGTATTTTGGTTTGGAAAATAACCTAAATTCGATATTTGGTTTGAGAGGATAGCAGTGATGGCCTGGTTTAGCCTAGCAATTGGTGTATTGATATTCTACTGGCTGATACGTAAGCGTGACCAAGATAAAACATTACGTTATCTCAGAAGCTTAGATAAGAAATCAAATCAAGAGAGTGGTATCGAGCTTGGCAATGCGATCAACCTAACCAGTATTTACAAAGAGACCTTGCTGCAGAAATTGGAACGACAAGTCAGTAACACCAAGCGACAGCTTGGTGCAGGTGCTGGTTTAAAGTTAGTAATTTTTATTATCGTGCTGGCGTTTGCTTCTAAGTATATAAACGAGACGTTTATCAGAGGTAACCCATGGCTCGTGTTGACGATTATCGAATTTGCGGGGCTATATGCGCTGTACATGTGGTTACAAAAAAGAGAGCTTAGGGAATTTGAAGCCGCATTTCCGGATGCTCTCAACATGCTTACTAGTGCGGTAAGTTCTGGCGAAAGCCTTATGCATGCCATTATTTATGTGGGTAATACACTGGATAGTGAAGTGGGGGCTGAGTTTAAGTTAATGGGAGAGCGTCTTCAGATGGGAGAGGCTCCAGAGTCAGTTTTTAGGAAAGCATGTAAGAGGTTTCCTTATGCCTCATTTCAGTTCTTTGTAATCACCATGAATGCCAACCTGCAACGAGGGGGGCAATTAAAGAGTGTGATGACAAGGCTTAATCGTCTTTTGTTTGACACTCGAGCGATTGAAAAAAAGAAATTGGCATTAACATCGGAAGCAAGAGCATCGGCTAAAATAGTTGCAGCAATTCCATTTATCTTCCTTTGGATGCTGCAATACCTTAGTCCGGAAAACTATGAATATGTTATGACTGATCCATCAGGTAGATACATTTTGTATTACGTTTTGGCGAGCGAATTTATTGGTATCACAATAGTTTGGCGGCTAATGAAGGGAGTCGAAGCATAATGAATGTGACATTATTATTTTCGTCGATGGTTTTAGTGTTTGGTTCTGCGATTCTACTTTTTTATGTATTTAAGAATAAGAGTAAGCAGCAATTAGTTAAACACCTACATCAAACTAAAGAAAAAAACGCTCAAAAAGTCAAAGAAAAAGAGATGTTCAATGCCATCATCCCTAGTACGTTAGTGATGAGTGATAAAGATATTGAGGAGAAATTATTTAGCGCGGGATATTATTCATTCAAATATGCTCATTTCTATATGCCGCTTAAGTATCTACTTTTGATTGTTGGTTGCTTACTGATTGGCGGACTATATTATGATTCGTCCAGTAATTTAACACTGATAGCGCTTTTGGCTATTTGGGTCGTTGCCGTGTTAATTTTGCCTGATGCGATACTGACATCAAGAGTGAATGCATATCGCTTGCACATCAACCGGCAGTTGCCTTATATGATTGATTTGCTAGCTGTTTGTGTGCAAACAGGGATGACAATTGAAGCGTCTCTTGTTTATCTTGCACGAGAAATTAACGAGTTTAACCCGAAGTTTGGCATATTGCTAAGACGATTGAATGATAGAGCTCAGGTTGTGACTATTGAGCAAGCGTTAGACGAACTTTATGAACATATTCCGACATCAGAAATGAGAAGCTTTGTAATGACATTAAAACAAAGCCTTCAATATGGCTCATCTATTTATGATAATTTGACGCAGTTGTCTGCTGATATTAGACAAGTAACAATGCTAACCATTGAAGAAAAAATAGGAAAGCTAGCGGCTAAAATGTCTGTTCCCCTGATTCTATTTATTATGTTTCCGATTGTAATATTAATAACGGCTCCTGGTATAATGCGAATGATTGGTGGTGTATAACATGCGTTACAGTTTATTGATTATTGGATTGTTGTTTCTTGGTGGATGTAAATCTACTAGTGGTTTAGATAAAAGTAGCCATGTTAGTGAGCTAGAAAGCAAAGAAAAAATATTTAAAGCAACGAACAATAGTGAAAAGCTAATTGAATTCTATAAAAAAGAGTTGAAGCGTAATGATTCTGAATTGTATCGAATAAAACTCGCAAATTCTTACTTGAATATTCTCGATCCAGAATCGGCTCTATTTGTGATGGAACCTATACTAAAGCGTGATAACGTCAGCTTTGAAAGTGCAATTGTTTCAGCTAAAGCCTATTTGGACTTAGGTGATAATCAAAGCGCATTGCGAATCCTAAAAGATGCACGAAAAATAAATCCGGACGATGGTGAAGTGTACAACTTGCTTGGCATTATTTATGCGAATAAAGGTCAATGGCAAACATCGCGTCAGATGTTTGAGCAAGCGAGAGCGAACTTTTATGATGATATAAAAGTAAAAAATAATTTGGCTCTGCTTGATATGATCGAAGGTGATGACACCCAAGCTTTGAAACGAATATCTTCGCTGACTGCCGATCAGCTTGACGATGAAAAGATACATTCAAACTTATTGCTGATAATGGCGAAAAATGGCCACAAAGACTACGTTATGGAAGCATTGGGGCCGAGGTTGTCAACTAAACAGAAAAACCAAATATATCAAGCACTACGCAATAGTGACCATGCGGAAGAGGCCCTAAAACCTCTGCTGTCTGAGCCAGTGAGTAATAACGAAGCGACTTTGCCTGCGAGTCAGGTTAGTGTTGCAGCAAGTGAAGATGTATTTCCAGAGAACATATCGCATCAATCTGTACCTCTAGACTCCTCGTTAAATAACACCGACTTAGTTTCTGCACAGGGTACGCTGGGCTCTGAAATAACACAGTCTGACCTAATTTCTGAAGTTGAGTCTGTTGATGAGCAAGCGTCTGTCGTTGAGTCTGCTAAAGAACTAGCCACTGTTTCAGAGTCACAGATTCCAGATAAAGCCGTTAAATTTGAAGCAGAGAGTGAAATAAGTGCGGAAACACCGACAAGTTCGAGCGATTTGATAGTAGAAGAGGATCAGGAATTAGCATCAGATCACAGTGAACTTGTAGTAGAAAGCTCTCTAGACTCATCACCATTATCTGACAAGCAAACTGAATCGATCGACAAACTGAAGGAGTCAGAAGGCATTGTTACCGCTAACGACGTGAAAAATGAAGTCGAAATTGTCTTAGAGCCATCAAGTGATCAAGAGGTCAAGGAATCACTATGAGAATGTCTCAGCAAAAGATAAAGGGCGTGGTAACCGTTGAATTCGGCATGGGGTTTATGCTGTTTTGGTGGATTTGCATGGCTTGGGTTGAAATGAGTTACATGTCCTATGTATCCGCTATTTCTGATATGGCGGTGAGTGAAGCGTCAAGGATTGCCCGTTTAGAAGATGAGCAACCAACTGAGTGCACAAAGAACGAACAGGACGAAACGGTTTGCGTTAGAAGCTATAAAGAACGCTTTAGTCAAGCTTTGAGAAACAATGACTCTTTGTGGGCTAAACTCGTCGACCCACACAAGTTCACTTTTTCGATTAACTATATCGATGACTTGCAGTCACTTAAAGATCTGCCGAGTGACTATTGTGCGTTAACTGGTTCAGAAACAGAAAACGAGTGTGGTACAGCTGAGGATAGTTCCATCGCCATCTATAGGGTCAATTATCGCTACAGCCCAATTTTCAATTACTTTTTCAGTTCTGAGCAGTACTTTTCGCGTGAAGTGATCGTAATACAGGAGTATGAGCGTGATCAGTTTAACTTCTAAACAAAAAGGTATTTTCTCAATTGAATTCGCAATCGTTGGCGTGATATTTAGTTTATTGTTCGTTTTTTCAGGCGATGTTATTTCAAAATTATCCTTCAAAGGCAAGTTAGATAGATTGTCTTTCTCTATGGTTAATATCCTTAAAGAAAGAACTCAGCTTTATTCAGACGATTACGCGATTACCCAAGAACAAGTCGATTTATTGGTCGATATTAGTAGTCAATCTTTGGGACGAACTATTAGAAGCTTTGACAGCGCCTCTTTTGGTTATGTTTTTGAGTCAGTGACATTTGATAGTGATAATAACCCTACGTTGACCTCTTTCTCGCAATCTGGCAGTGGTATTTCATGTACTGTTGGTTCGTCGTTACTGTCCTACCAGAATTTATCAAAAGTAACGACATGGAATCGTCAAACTTCCCTATATCGTGTCACCTTTTGTTATAACACCGACAATTGGATAGGTGACCTTTTGGGGAGGGAATTTAGACGAGTTCAATCGGATGCAGTGATGATAGGGAGGTAAGATGAAAATTCACTTTTCTCGCCAGAAAGGCCATGCTGCAATTATGTTTGTCATGGTTGTCCCTGTATTGTTGGGAGTCTTTAATTTAGGGACTGAAGGCGCAAGGGCTATGCAACAAAAAGCGCGAATGAATGATGCACTTGAAGTTGCAGCATTAGCTATTTCGGCACATGATGACCCAAATCTTCAAAATGAAGATGACCCCGAGAATTATGGTAGTAGTGTTAACCGCCAAATAGCAGCCGACTTTATTTCAGTTTATTTTCCAAATGAAGAAATCAACGGCCCGGGCGATCTTCAACAGTTAACGATCAAAAGAAGCAAGTGTGATGATGGCCCGAAATGTGATTCTTCTGAAGGTACGTATTATCAGTATGATTTATCGGCGGCATTGGAATACGAAACCTGGTTTAAGGGCAACGGTGCCGTAACCGGGTTTGACGATACCATGGTTGTTGGGGCAAGCAGTACGGCGCTGAGATTGGATGCAGAACCTCTTGATATTATGTTCGTCGCTGATTTTTCGGGTTCAATGCAGAAGAAGCCTAAATCTGGCGGCAGTAAAAAGTACGTAGAGTTGATTAATATTATAAAAACGATTGCGAAAGAGCTTGACGAGCATAATGATAATCTAGCGCACAAAAATTTCACGATTGGTATAGTGCCTTATGATAGCAATACCTATCGAAAATCATCATCCGGCCTATGTAGTTCAACAGATCCGGGCGAAAGTTGTACGCAAAGAATCGAGCATTCAGTCTTTGAAAAAGAGTTAGATAGTGACGGGCAAGTCATCTTTAATCGAAGAGTCGATTTTGATGCGTCTCGACAGCAAGCGCTTATGGTTGATTATGATGCTGATCCTGCAGGTGAATTTAATATCGGTAATTACCACGGTTCGAATTTCTTCAACCTCGAATTGACGGCTGAGTTAGGTCAAGATGAGCATTTAATCAGTAATTTATCAAACTTCCTCCCTGCATCAGGTACGGCTTCGTTTCAAGGTGTAATAGAGGGCTTTAAGCTGGCCAAAAAAGGCGAAAATAAAAGAAGAGTAATAATCATTATTTCTGACGGTGTTGATGAGGACGAGAAAGGCCCATTGCCAGGTGAAGTAAATAAAAACTTAACTGATACTGACGGGCCTAAGCATCATTACCAACAAATTGCTGAGGAGTTAATGGCAACCCGAGAGCTATGTTTGAAAATGAAGGAAGAAATGAAACAAATTCAGGTTGATGGGGAAGAGGTTGAGTTGTCATTCTATTTAGTGGCTTTTGATTATAAGGAAGGTATAACTAACGATGGTTTGGACGCTTGCTCGGACACTACATATAAAGCTGATAGTACAGAAGAGTTACAAGAATATTTGTTCTCTATCTTGAATGAAGAAATCGGTCATTTAAAATAAATATGGATGATTTATGAATATTATATTGAAAAATACCATCGCATTGGGCGTTATATCGTTATTTACGTCCATGAATAGTATTGCGGATGATGATTTAATTAGCGTTTGTGGCAAGTCTGATTTTAGCGTTAAGAACCAAATTTCAGTTCAAGCCTCGCAGCGTGTTTCATTATTGCAGTCAGGGATGGTGCGTATCCAAACAGAAGGTGATTTACCGACAGAAGAATTGCTAATCTCTGAAATGAGTGGGATTGGAATTACGAAAGATTGCGCTGAATATTTTATTTCGCAAGGCGATAAGAGTGAAATGAATGGACGAGTGTATTTTAAGTTTAACCGTTCATCGTTAACTCCGGCTTCTGTCACCGTGCTTAACGCAATGCTGGAAAAAATTCGCAGTACGGGCAACAAAATCTTGTTGGAAGGGCATACTGACTCGATTGGTAGTGACGCCTATAACTTCACATTGGGGATGAAGCGAGCGCTGTCAGTTGAGAGTTTTATCAAAGATAACCAAGTGAATGATACGATTATTGAATCTGTTAGCTTTGGTGAAACACAACCAGTTGCGAGCAATGCCACTAGTGAAGGTCGACAACTGAACCGTCGTGTGGAAATCAAAGGTCTTTGAATTTGCATAATGCAGTTCGACAAGCCACTGATACCCAAGTGCCTTGAGGTGACTTGGGTATATACATTCGTTTTAGTCAGCGGCTTGTTGCTATAGATCGATAAAATTAGTCCCATCATTAGTCATCTTGAACTATAATCACCGGTCAAGTTTTTGGTAATGCCAAGTTTTTGCATTCCCCGGTCGTTTTTAGGAACAAGTAATGTCATTTGCATCACAAAATTTTTCACCAGAAGTCGTTAAGGCATTAACAGAATGCGGTTACGAGAAATTAACCCCTATTCAGCAAAAAGCGATTCCGCTGGCTCGTCGTGGTCATGACATTCTCGCGAATGCTCAAACAGGTACAGGTAAAACTGCTGCCTTCGCACTGCCGATTGTACAAAATATTTTGGACAAGCCTAAAAGTTCGAATCGCCACCAAACTCGTGCGGTGATTTTGGCTCCGACTCGCGAACTGGCAGCTCAAATTGCGCAGAATATTCAGGATTATACCAAGTACACCGATTTACAAACCGTTGCAGTTTACGGTGGTGCGAAAATGTCGTCGCAAGAGAAAGCACTTCAAGCTGGTGTCGATATCTTGGTTGCAACGCCAGGTCGCTTGATTGAGCACCTAGAAATGAACAATGTCTCGCTCGCGAATCTTGAGTTTTTAGTCTTTGATGAAGCAGACCGTATGCTTGATATGGGCTTCATTGCTGCGATTGAAAAGATCATGTCAGGTGTAACAACTAAACCACAAACAATGCTTTTCTCTGCGACCTTCTCTGCGCAAATGAATACATTGGCGGGCAAGATTCTTCGTCAACCTAAACGTATCGCTATCTCACGTGAGAATGTGACTGCCGATACTATTGCGCACGTGGTATACCCAGTAGAGCAAGAGCGTAAACGTGAGCTGCTTTCTGAACTGATTGGTCGTAAAAACTGGCAACAAGTGTTGGTTTTTGTGAACTATAAAGAGACCGCGAACGAGTTACTCAAAGAGCTTAAATTAGATGGCATCAAAGCAGTGTTATGTCACGGTGACAAAGCGCAAAGTGCACGCCGTCGCGCGCTAGATGAATTCAAGCAAGGCAAAGCTCGTGTGATGATTGCGACAGATGTAGCGGCACGTGGTCTAGATATTCAAAACCTACCTCATGTCGTAAACTTTGACATGCCATTCCTTGCAGAAGATTACGTTCACCGCATTGGTCGTACTGGTCGTGCGGGGCAAAAAGGCCACGCAGTTTCATTTGTTAACCGCGAAGAAGAGTTGACGTTGCAGCAGGTTGAGTCATTGATTGGTCAGCGTATTTATCGTAAAGAGCTAGAAGGTTATGAACCGAAAAACCGTGATGCGCTGTTAGATAAAATGCATTCAAAACCAGCGTTTAAAAACCGCCGCTCACGAATGAATAACCCAAGTGATTCAAACCAAGGTGACGCGGAGCGTCGCAGCCGTTTGTACCGTATGATTAAAGCGAAAAACGGTAAGTAACCCAAATAGTAGAAATTAATAAAAAAGAGCGAAGTAGTTTAAGCTTCGCTCTTTTATTATGCGGTAAAGCAATGGTTACCACATGAGGTCATCAGGAACGACAAAATCTGCGTATGGATCGTCTTCATCAACGATATCTGCTTGCTTGTCTTTCTGATCGATAATAGCGTTTTCATCGCGTTGTGTAATTTTGTTCGCGACAGCACTAGGGATAACGAGATAACTCTCGCCAGAGCGCGCAATGGCTAAGATGCCTTTGGCTAATTGGTCACGTACGATTTGCTCAACATAAATCGCTTTAACAAGTGTTCCATCAGTGAAGTTGTACTTAATATCACCATCACCCAAATCAATTTTGTTCATTTCAATCAACTGTTTGATTTGAAATTGAATCTCTTTGCTTAGGCGTTGCTCATTTAGTTGAGTGCTCAGTTCCTTATCGCGCTCTTGCTGAAGGCGTTTGTTTTCTTCTACAGCTGCTTTGACTTCACGAGCCTGAACGCGAGATTTTTTTGACCCTTTCTTGGCTTTCTTTAGTTTTTTTTCATTAACTAAGCCAGCTTTAAGCATTTGCTCTTGAAGTGTTAGTTTTGCCATCTTGTATCCGATAAAGTAGTCTTTTTTAATGCAAGTCGCTCGGATGAGCATCTTGAGTAATACCTTCCGCTATTTTACTGGGTCAAGCCGAGCAAATAAAGCCAATACTTAATCTAGATTCTCAGAGTGAAAATTGTGCAGCAGAAATTTAGCACGGGATGGATAACAATTCGCCGTTTATCAATGTCTACGCAAAATGATGAACATTTGCCTAATTGGATAGGGGCTGTGAGTATAGCTACTTTCTTTGAGTAGCTATACAACATTACAGGGTAAGTAACCCAAGCTTGGCGTTATTGTGTTTATTTGAGGTAAGAGTAAGACACGGTTATAGAAAACCATAGGGTTCTTTTATTGCTTTAAATTGTTTCATCTCGTACAGGTTTTCATCCGCTTCTTTGATGGCGAGCTCAAAATTATTGTCTTCACAAAGTGATGTGCCATAGCTGAATTGGATTTCCTCAACTTGACAGGCTTTGGTAAAGTGATTGATAAAACTTTCGGCTTTATCTAGATCAACAATAGCAATGAATTCATCACCGCCCACTCGTAAGGCATAGCCAATGTTATCGCAGCAGCGTATTAATCTTCTGGCAAATACAGTTAAAACTCGATCACCAATATTGTGTCCTTTGGTGTCGTTGATTGCTTTGAATTTGTCGAGATCGAAATAAAAAAGTTGATAGCTTGATTTTGGAATGACCTTCAATGCAGAACGCGTATAACACTTAGTTAAGTTATCGGTTAGCGATAACTTATTAACTTGGCTTAGGTGGTTGTATAAGCCTTTAATTATACATGCATAAGCGGCAATTAAGAGTGCCTCGTCCAGTAGTGCGTCAGCAAAAGGGAAGCGGTTACTCACGAGTTGCTCTAAAAATATTATTTCGGTTGCTGCATCATAGGTCCCGTTAAAAATGGCAAGGATAAGCCCAAAGCGAATGACTTTTGAGTTGGCGATACTTTCAGTCAGTGACGCCATAATTATCACGCAGTATAGACGAGTGATTTCTAATACATAGTCATATATAGATTCGAGTTCTATATGAAATGCGAAAACGGGTACTAAAGCAACAATAGGCACAATTGAAAATTTAACAGCATGGCTAAC
Source organism: Vibrio fluminensis (assembly GCF_015278125.1). Classification (GTDB taxonomy): domain Bacteria; phylum Pseudomonadota; class Gammaproteobacteria; order Enterobacterales; family Vibrionaceae; genus Vibrio; species Vibrio fluminensis. The sequence goes on along the minus strand of NZ_JADILO010000036.1, from coordinate 8,755 downwards.
AAGGCCGTGAGTAAATTGGCTATCGCTAAAAAGAGTTCTCATCGTAAATACCTAAGAGGCAGCAAAGCTAAAGTGACTATAACATAATGCAACCAGTTGAATTGTATCATTGTTGAATATCTGGATTAATAATAGTTGTATCATTGTACCGAAAGAATCGTCGCTTTTCGTGAACGAAATATCTGACAAAAGAACGTGATTGAAGGAACAGAGTTGTGATGCATGCATAACGTGCTTCAATAACTCAGATGAAATCAGCTTCGAATTGAGCTTTAGTGTGGTTAACTTTGGTTTTTTACTCTACTGCCCAAGGTTAGTTAAGATCTGAAGGCCCAAATGGTAGGCGATATTGTGTGCAGTTAGATGCATTTAAGTAAGTTTTTCTAGCGGAAAAACTGGCTTAGGAATACAATTCTTTTTTTCACTTTGTAGTATTTTGTTACATGAATAGAGCAAATGTTGCAGGGACAATCGTAGCCTTAACGGGCTTTGCGGCGTTTCTATTTTTATTTGCATCGGGAACCCATGTTCCAGTGATGTATTGGCCAAACGAAGCGTTGCAGGGACTTGCATTTACCTTCGCTTGGGGGTTAGGTGTACCGAGTTATTTAGCCTATGCATTGTCGATTGGTTTGATGGTGGCAGTGTTTTATAGTTTCTTTCGTATCGGGAAACGCTTGACCCAACTATTACTCAAGTAATTCCGCTTAAGTAGCGATAATGATTAGAAAAGCCCAACTGAAAAGTTGGGCTTTTTGCTAGTTTTTAATCTCACTCGCCTTTTGAGCTTGCTTAACGAGAGCTTGGCGTTCAGCTTCCTTGCCTGAAATCATTTGATTGTCCTTCGTTTCCTCTGCCTCAATATGCTGAGGAGCAAATACATAGTATTTATTTACGATCATAAACAACCTCTTTAGTGGCTTATTGCATGTATAGCTGAGAACCGTACTAGTTCGTGCTGCTGAAGATAGGTTATGTTGGCGAACGCTACATCATCCTCATTACATAAATCTTAGGCTTAGATCACAGGTTTAGATAGGGTATTGGGGGGAGGAGTTTCGATTGAAATGAGTAATAAAAAAGGCTGATACTAAATATCAGCCTTTGAATCAGTAACTTAACGGTTATACATCGTAAGTTGTTGAAGCAGTGTTACCACCAGTACCAGTCCAGTTAGTGTGGAAGAATTCACCACGTGCACGGTCTGTACGCTCGTAAGTGTGAGCACCGAAGTAGTCACGTTGAGCTTGTAGTAGGTTAGCTGGTAGACGCGCCGTTGTGTAACCATCTAGGAAGGTTAGCGCAGAAGTCGTACATGGCATTGGGATGCCATTTTCTAGTGACTTAGCTGCTACTTTACGCCATGCGCTTAGGCTGCCCTGTAGGATGTTTTTGAAGTATTCATCTGAACCTAGGAATGCAAGTTCTGGGTTCGCTTCGTACGCATCACGGATGTTACCTAGGAATGCACTGCGGATGATACAGCCACCGCGCCACATTAGTGCTACGTTACCGTAGTTTAGGTCCCAACCATTTTCGTTTGAAGCTTCACGCATTAGCATAAAACCTTGTGCGTAAGAGATGATCTTAGACGCAAGTAGCGCTTGGCGTAGAGCGTCAACCCACTCTTGTTTATCACCTTCAACTGGCGCAATAGTCTTGCCGAATAGTTGCTCAGCCTCAACACGCTGGTTTTTCAGAGCCGATAGGCAACGTGCGAATACTGATTCAGAGATAAGTGTTAGTGGAATACCTAGGTCAAGTGCGTTGATGCCAGTCCATTTACCGGTACCTTTTTGTCCCGCTGTATCTAGGATCTTCTCAACTAGCGCTTCGCCATCTTCATCTTTGTAGCCAAGGATGTCAGCAGTGATTTCAACAAGGTAGCTGTTTAGCTCAGTTTGGTTCCATTCAGCAAACACAGCCTGCATTTCATCAGCAGACATACCCAGACCATCTTTCATGAACTGGTAAGCTTCAGTGATAAGCTGCATGTCGCCGTATTCGATACCGTTGTGTACCATTTTAACGAAGTGGCCTGCGCCATCGTTACCAACCCAGTCACAGCAAGGCTCGCCTGCGTCAGTTTTAGCTGAAATAGCTTGGAAGATAGGTTTAACCGCTTCCCAAGCTTCCGGTGCACCACCAGGCATGATAGAAGGACCAAAGCGAGCGCCTTCTTCACCACCAGATACGCCAGTACCGATAAAGTAGATACCTTTTTCACGTAGAGCTGCAACGCGGCGGTTTGTGTCAGGGTAGTTAGTGTTACCACCATCAATGATGATGTCGCCTTTGTCTAATAGTGGAGTTAGTGCGTCGATAAACGCATCAACCACTTCACCAGCACGAACCATTAGCATCACTTTACGTGGCGTTTCTAGCTTCTCTACTAGTTCTTCTAGCGAGTATGCGCCAACGATGTTGGTATCTTTCGCTGGACCTTCTAGAAACTCGTCTACTTTCGCAGCTGTACGGTTATGAGCAACCACTTTAAAGCCATGGTCGTTCATGTTTAGGATAAGGTTTTGACCCATAACTGCTAGGCCAATTACACCGATATCACCTTTCATTGTCTTTCTCCAATTGTGTCGTACGACGCTCGCCTTACGCGATTTTTGCTGCTGCGTCTGAATCTAAGTACCACTCGGTTTCACCAGTTTTAGACTGGATTTTCGCTGCGGGGTAAGGCAGCTCACTTGCCGGAGTAGTGTGAATTTCGTTTACGATGTCAACTTTGCCTGCGCCAAGCACGAGGTAGCTGATGCGCTTCGCCGCTTCTAAAACCTTCGCTGTTTTTGAAACGCGGATTTGACCAGATTCTGGATGAGAAGCCAGTACTGATAGATTCTCATCTTGGTAGTTAGTTACGCCAGGGAACAGTGATGCTGTATGACCATCTGCGCCAACACCAAGTAAAATCCAATCAAAGACAGGCGTACCGTTTTCACAAGGGATCACGTCCGCCATCTCTTGCGCAAAGCGCTCAGCTTCTACTTCAGGCTGCTCTTCACCGCGAATACGGTGAATGTTCGCTGCTGGAATAGCCACTTGGCTAAACAGTAGCGCATTAGCTTCGCCGTAGTTGCTTTCAGCGTCATCCGGCGCTACACAGCGCTCGTCACCCCACCAGAAGTGGAGGTTTTGCCACTGAATAGACTCAGCATATGGCTGGCTTGCAAGCAGCTTGAAGAGCATTTTAGGTGTGCTGCCACCTGATAGAGAAATATGCACAGGGCGGTTAAGCTCGCTGTATGCTTTCATATCGTTTGCTAGGCTTTCAACAACCTGCTCGGCAGTATCAAAGATCTTATGGTTGATCATAGTTCACAGTAATCCGTGTCTGTAAGGTTTTTACAAGGGTAGCGCCACGCGCGTCCATCTCTTTGTAGTAAATCGTCGGACTCTTTTGGTCCCCAAGTACCACAAGCGTAACCAAAGAGCGATTGTGGATCTTGTTTGAAATCGAGAATCGGCTGAACGTACTTCCAACAAGCTTCTACCGCGTCGCTACGTGCAAATAGAGTTGCATCACCGTTTAGTGCATCGAGCAACAGACGCTCGTACGCAGTCAGCATTTGCGTTTCTTGTAGATCCGCGTAGTGGAAGTTCATCTTCACTTCTTTCGCTTTGAAGCCCGCACCAGGTTGTTTGAGACCAAAGCTCATTTGAATGCCTTCATCTGGCTGAATACGGATGATGAGTTTGTTCTCAGGTGCATCCTGACCAAATACTGGGTGCGGCGTGTTCTTAAAGTGGATAACCACTTCAGTTACGCGAGTTGGTAAGCGTTTACCTGTGCGCACATAGAAAGGAACACCGTTCCAACGCCAGTTGTTGATATACGCTTTCAAGCCAACGTAAGTTTCAGTACGAGAGTCTTCAGCAACACCCGGCTCTTCACGGTAGCCGACTAGGTGTTGACCACGGACATCAGAGGCGGTGTATTGACCCAGTACAAGGTTGTTGCGTAGGTCGTGCTCATCTAACGGTTTTAGACATTGCAGCACTTTAACCACTTCATCACGCATTGAATCAGCGTTGATTTGTGCTGGCGGTTCCATACCGACCATTGCAAGTACTTGCAGTAGGTGGTTTTGGAACATGTCACGCATCGCGCCAGAGCCGTCGTAGTAACCACCACGCTCTTCAACGCCTAAGAATTCAGCGCCAGTGATTTCAACGTAATCAATAAAGTTACGGTTCCACAGTGGCTCAAACATCGCGTTAGAGAAACGGAAAACAAGCAGGTTTTGAACCGTTTCTTTACCTAGATAATGGTCGATGCGGTAAATTTGGTGCTCTTGGAAGTGTTCGTGGATATCTTTATCCAACTGACGAGCCGACTCTAAGTCATAGCCGAATGGTTTTTCGATGATGATGCGTTTCCAGCCATCTTCTTCGCTGTTTAGACCGTGTGCGGCTAGGCTTGCAGGAATAACGCTGTAAAGGCTCGGTGGTGTCGCAAGGTAGAACAAAGTATTGCGCTGCTCGAAAGCGTATTCGGTTGCAATCTCGTCTAGGCGAGCGGTTAGCTTGCTGTAATCAGCGCTATCCGAAGTGTTAATTGCTTGGTAATGAAGGTGATTAATAAAAGCGTCGAGTGTTGCAGGTTCGGTTTTTTCCATTTCCTGCAGAGAATGCTTTAGTTTGTCACGGTAAGACTCGTCGCTGTATTCAGTGCGGCTTACGCCTAAAATAGCGAAGTTGTCAGGAAGCTGCTTGTTCGCGTAGAGGTGGTATAAGGCTGGGATCAACTTACGGTATGTTAAGTCGCCCGAAGCACCAAAAATTACGATGCTACTGTTTTCTGGAATTACCATCATCTTTCCCTTAAAACGAGGTAGTAACTGCGTGCCTAAGATGGCTTTCTTATTCAAATTTCTAGGAAAGCAACCCTATCAACGACACCTCAAAATTGATAATCGATGATACCTATATGATTGATAGGTAAAACCGAATCGAATTGAGTCATCACTCAATCCGGCGCTGTATTGTCTACGACTATTTGACTTACATCAACTACCTAGCAACCAATTGGTCAATATATGACAGTTCTTTTTGCCTAGGTTTTTGATGGGCAAAAAATACCTTTTTATTATCAGTTAATTAGAACACATCCAACCTGTACAAACGATTGCTCATATTTTGTATAAAAGAGTAATCTGTTGGTTAGTATAGGTAGAGGTAGGGCAACTATCTGCTTTAGTTTGGTGATTAAAGCGCATAATAAATGGGGTTATTGCAGGAGGGCAGACCAATTTTGAAACAATTAGGTCGTCGCTTTGTGGTGCGGAATTGCCGTTATTTCCAGTAGAATTGTATCTAATACGTTAACAAACACACCAAGTTTTCGAACATAAGCCCTTTATACTCAAGTAACCCGGGAGCGAGTCACTGCCTCGATTGCTGCGTCAAACTACTTGGAAATAGTTCACTATTCCGCTTCGCAGTTATCCTTGCACTTGAGTCAGTGACAATGCTCTGAATCCTGCATCTTGAAGTCACTTGAGTATAAGCAAAGGAATATATAATTAAAGGAATACACAATGATAAGAAAAATCGTATTGCTCTCCGCGTTATTTACTAGCCAAGCATTTGCCGCCGATTATGATTTAAAGTCGGCAATGAAACAGATGAAGCTCGACTTTAAACAAGCGGCAGAGGCGCAAAGTGTTGAAGAGATGCAAACGGCTATCGACAGTTTTTCCCGTTTGATTACTCAATCTCAATCGGCTGTTTACCCACCAGAAAAGCAAAACTTATACATAGAGGGCTTTAATAAGCTTTCCTTATCAGTCGAGGCTATCAATCAAGAGTTACAACAGGGTGATTTAGAAGGCGCGAAGCAAGAGCTTAAGGTAATTGATGGGCTGCGCGAAGAGTACCACGATAAGCGCAGCCCAAGTATTTGGAGTAAGATTTTTGGCTAAATCGCCCATATTTCATAGATTTAACCTGCGATGATTGCTTTTAGGTGTAAGTAGAGAGACTATCACAAGCTAATCTCTCTACTTTTAGGTTATATCGTGGGTGAAATTGCAGCCTTTATGCTCGGCTTAAAGCAAGATAACTTGGGACGTTCGATCAGCGATCTGCAAAGTTATAATTACTTTTGGCTTGAGCACGATCATAAATTTATCCAAGTTCTTTTCCCAATCGATCAAGGACATAAGTTCAACCGCCATGCGCCGTTAGTTACAGATGAAGATATAGCAGAATTTGCTAGCAATCAAAATGCCAGAGAGGCCCATCTTGTCTCGCTCGATATGATGCTCGATTACTATGGCTTTGTAAGAGAGGGCGCGCAGGTTCGCGCTCGTGAAGAGTTAACTTTAGCTCGTCACGAATGGCCTAAGCCGAAAAACCATAATCAGCTGCGGATCACACGCATACTTCGTAGTTTGTATTTACTTGGCAACCAAGAGACGGCGCACTCTTTCTATCACGCTTTAGTTTCGGCGGCCAAGCAGTTTGACACCATTGACGATGTGGTTTTAGGGCATTGGTCTAGTGCGATTGAGCTAACCGAATAACCCAGAGCTATTTCGAGAAAGTTCTGAACAGAGAAAAACGCGATGAATTATCAAGAACAGACATTTCAAAATCACAGCTTCGCCAGCCAAGATTTAAGCCAATACACGTTTGTGAAATGCAAATTCTTCAATTGTGACTTTAGCCGAGCACAATTGGTTGAAACTCAGTTTGAGCAGTGTAGTTTCATTGAGTCAGGTGAAGTTGAAGGGTGTAATTTCCGTTATGCCAATTTACAAGAAGCGAGCTTCAAAAACTGCCAATTGGCGATGAGTGAATTCGTTGGTAGTAACTGTTTTGGTATCGAGTTTCGCCAGTGCGATTTAAAGGGAACTAACTTTTCACAGGCGCAGTTTGCTAATCAGATCAGCCATAATGTCTATTTTTGTTCTGCTTACATTACTGGCTGTAACTTGTCTTACGCTAACTTTGAGCGTGCTGTGCTTGAAAAATGTGACTTATTTGAAAACCGTTGGATAGAGACCAATTTACAAGGTGCTTCGCTGAGAGGTTCTGATTTAAGCAATGGTGAGTTCTCTAGTGAGCTTTGGGGAGATTTCATTGTGCAGGATTGCGACTTATCAGATTGTGATCTGACGGGTTTAAATCTAAAGGAAGTGAATTTAACTGGGGTTAAGATCGCAACTTGGCAGCAGTCGCAATTGCTAGAACAATTGGGAATCATTGTTTTGTAACATCAAAGTAAAGCCCAACGTAGAGTTGGGCTTCAGCTTGGTTGCAATAGTTATCCCTAGCTGAAAGGGTTATCCTTCAAAAAGGTAGAGGTACTCCTCGTAGCCTTCTTTGGTTAAATCTTCTTTAGCGATAAAGCGCATCGCGGCAGAGTTCATGCAGTAGCGTAATCCGGTTGGCTTCGGACCATCTTTAAATACATGCCCCAAGTGTGAATCACCAAAACGACTGCGTACTTCTGTTCTTGGATACACTAGCTTGTAATCGGTTTGAGTGACCACAAATGCATCGTTGATCGGTTTGGTAAAGCTTGGCCAGCCAGTGCCTGAGCGGTATTTGTCCGTCGATGAAAACAGGGGCTCACCGGTTACCACGTCGACATAGATACCTTCCGCTTTGTTGTCCCAATATTCGTTGTCAAACGCGCGCTCAGTACCGTCTTCTTGGGTGACATAATATTGTAATTCTGTGAGTGACTTACGCAGTTCTGCATCGCTAGGCTTAGTATAGATTTTGCCTTGCGTGAGTACTTTGTTGTCATCGATCATCTTGCGTAAGGTCACAGGGTTAGTATTGCGGTCAGAGCCAAAGATTTCATCGAGATAAGAATCACGACCTGACGAGTAACGGTAGTACTTATAACGCACTGAATTACGTTTGTAATAGTCTTGGTGATAATCTTCCGCAAGCCAGAAGGTTTGGAATGGGCGTAGTTCTGTTTTCAACGGCTTTTTAAATACACCCAGTGCTTCAATTTCCGCCATAAAGCTTTGAGCCACTTGTTGTTGCTCTGGGGTATGATAGAAAATCGCAGGGCGATACTGAGGCCCACGATCGACAAATGAGCCTTTATCATCCGTTGGGTCGATATGGCGGAAGAACTGATCCAACACTTGCTCATAGCTCACTTGCTCAGGATCAAACGTCACTTGGATGACTTCGATGTGATTGGTTTTTCCCGACGCAACCTGTTTGTAACTTGGGTTTTCAAGCGTTCCGCCTGAGTAGCCGGAGACCACATCTAGCACGCCTGGTAATTTCTCAAGATCAGATTCCGTGCACCAAAAACAACCGCCTGCGAGGGTGGCGACTTCCGTTTTTCCGCTTCCTTTCACGTCTGACATCTCACTGTCTGCTTGACCAAAAAACGATGCGGCAATGAGCAATATTGCCAGTAGGGGGAGTATTAGCGATAGTTTATGTCTCATACCAACCTCTATGTTTGTTCCTATCTGTCATATCAGAACGGTCTAGTCGGGAAAAAATTCCCACAACTTGTTAATTTATTGTTTATAGGGCGAGAGCAGTGGAAAGGATCTTAGAGAATTGAGAATTGAGAATTGAGAATTGAGAATTGAGAATTGAGAATTGAGAATTGAGAATTGAGAATTGAGAATGGTATGACCCCATAAAAGTAGACACATGGGGTTAATTCATTAGTTCAAAGTCAATGGGGCTCATACCACCTAGAGTCCCATGCCTTCTTACTGGATTGTAATACGTATCGATATAAAGTCGACTTTGCATC
>NZ_JADILO010000035.1 GCF_015278125.1 Vibrio fluminensis | reverse complement strand
CAGCAACCGCTTGTTGTGCTAGCGGGATACGAGCTTGGTTAGCTGCTAAAGATGCTGCGCGGAAGATTTTGTCTACTTGCTCTTGAGAGTAAGTAGCAAATTCAGCTTGAGCCGCTTTTACGCGTTCTACTAGAGCATCTAGTTCAGCTAAGTTAGTTACAGGCATAGGGAATCTCCTAAATTTAATAAATATTAAAAACTTTTTATTAAGTCTGTTGCTCTGTGTTGCTTCAAATCACATCTCGTGGTCCGACTTCCAACAAGCTTAGTAAATTGCTTTCAGGGCTGAGTATATTATTTCAAGTTGTGAAAAAAATTGACCTGGATCAGTTCTCGCAATTTAATTAACCCTAAAGTGGTGCCTTGCTCGGGAATTTTCACATAAACAATTGAAAAATATATAATTTCACTCAAAACAAAAACTGAACAAAAAAGTAGCAATCGAACCAAGAAACATAAAAAACGACAATAATCTGTAAAAAAGTTTCATTTTTTCGCCACACACTTTCATGTAGCTCCTGAAAATTGTGCTACTAGGAGTATATCTCAACCACATTATCTCTCTATAATTCGACATAAATTTTGTTGAAAGTGTGCGAATGTTAACGTTTGTGAAGCTCGCCAAGTGTCAAAACAGCATTCTGGTTAACATTTAACCTCCCCTGTCGTTACAACATTCTCCAAGGATAAGATTTTCTCACTCGTAGCGACCTTTATACGTTAGTTTTTTTCATTCGTTTACTTAGCCGTTTTGCACTACATTATGCGCGCAATTTTACCCCTACTGTTTTTCAACTCTGTGAATCTTTGAGTGCCCTATGCAGACTATCGAGCTCGCTATTTTCCTACAGTTCTTTTTAGGACTGGTTGCTGCGGTGAACCCGCTTGGCATCATGCCAATCTTCGTTTCTTTAACGGGTCACATGACCTTAGAAGAAAAGCGTAAAACCGCACTGACGGCGCACATTGCGATTGCGAGTATTTTGATCATCTCTTTGATTGGTGGTCAGGTACTGCTCGATATGTTCAGTATCTCGCTTGATTCATTCCGCGTGGTGGGTGGTTTGCTGATCCTAAGCATCGCATTTTCGATGATGAGCGGTAAGCTTGGTGAAGATAAGCAAAACAACCAAGAAAGAACCGAATCAATCAGCCGCGAACAAATCGGTGTCGTGCCACTGGCAATGCCTCTACTGGCGGGCCCTGGTGCAATAAGTTCGACCATTGTTTACGGTGCGCGTTATCCAAACATGGTGGATACCGTCGGTATTGCACTAACGATCGTGGCATTCTGTTTCTGCTCTTGGCTTTTATACCGTTCAGCGCCATTTATCGTGCGCTTCCTTGGTCAAACCGGGATCAACATCATCACGCGTATCATGGGTCTTATCCTTGGTGCACTTGGCATCGAATTTATTGCCAACGGTCTGCGCGGATTATTCCCGGCACTGATGGGCTAACTGGCTAATTATAAGCTAACCGCTTTAGGGCGGTTAGCCTCGCCTCCCCTTTCTGGTATGATGTCAGATATATAAAATCACTTTGATACATCATGCCTAAAACATCCTTAAAGCATCAGCTATATGTTGTTATCTTCGGCACCCACACCAAAGCCGGGCGCGCCTTTGATATCGCGCTGATTTTTGCCATCCTCACCTCACTTGTAATTCTGGTGTTAGAGTCGCTGCCATCGGTGATGGTTGAATGGAGCACTCAGCTGCGTTACTGCGAGTATTTCTTTACTGCGCTATTTACGATTGAATACCTATTAAGACTTTATTGCTCACCAAAGCCTCGCTCTTACGCCACCAGCTTCTACGGCGTTATTGATTTACTGGCGATCTTGCCAACCTACATCGCGATATTCTTCCCATCGGTTGCCTTTATGGGTGTGGTGCGCTTGCTGCGTGTGATGCGTATTTTCCGCGTACTCAAATTGGTGCGTTACCTTCAAGATTCGAATATCTTGCTACGCTCTCTATTGATGGCAAAACGTAAGATTTTTATCTTCTTCAATACCGTCGCAATTCTCGTCACGATATTAGGGTCATTGATTTATGTAATCGAAGGACCTGCGAATGGTTTTACCAGTATTCCCCAAAGTATTTACTGGGCCATCGTCACCATTACTACGGTTGGATATGGGGATTTGGTGCCACAAACAGCACTGGGTAAAGGTATTGCATCTTTGACTATGCTGCTGGGTTACTCAATTCTTGCGGTACCCACTGGCATCATTACCGCCGAGCTGAATAATGAGATGAAGTCGCACCGCACATTAGTCAAATGCCCTAACTGCTCCAAAGCTGGGCATGAATCGGATGCGATGTACTGCAAACACTGTGGTAGTGATTTAGCCGAACCAGACGAACGAGTGGTTCCGGTGGATTAATACTGAAAAGAGCGCCGCATGGCGCTCTTTTTGATCAGGGTTACAGTCATTCTTTCAATTTTCCGCTTGGCAGATACAAAAATACCCACGAGAAGTGGGTATCTGTAACAAATCTAATTAAGCGTGACTTATTGGCTGTCTTTTAATGACTGACACTGCTGCGTGACAGGTGTGATGTTCGCTTTCGCTTCAGTCCATGCTTTATCTGCGTCACCAGCACAAATCGCCTCAATCATTGGCGCATGACTTAGCGCACTCTGAGCCAAATCATAGTCTTCATGAGTCATGCACAAGTAGCCTTGCAGTTGATTGGCTATCTGGCTAAACGCTTTTTCCATGCGCTTACTGCCACTAATTTCAATAATACAGCGGTGCAAATTGAAATCAGCCTCACTAATGATTTGAATATCACTATCAGGACGAGAACAAAAATCGCAATACTCTTGAAATACTGTGCGTAGCTTTTGCTTATCTTCTTCAGTCGCTTTTTCTGCTGCCATCGCTGCCGCTTGGCTTTCTAATGCCACGCGTAGGTTATACAACTCCCACAAATCTTCATCATCTAAAGAGAAGATGTGCCAGCCAGCATAAGGTTTCTGCACAACCAGACCTTCATGAGACAGTGTGTTTAATGCCATCCGCACCGTACTGCGCGAAAGATCTAAGTCTTTTGCTAGTGTGCTTTCGACAATTTTCTCACCCTGATCCATCTCGCCTTTAACGATTTTGTCTCTCAGGTAGTCTGCTGCTTGTTCTTCTAAGCTCTGTTTATTGATTTTCATTGTTACGAATAGTGTTTGTTTTTTGCATACGTCGCTCGGTTCCGATTGCGACATCCCTTCCATGTTTGGTCCATCATACCAAATTCTATCGGAGCACCGAACTAATAACGTCGCATTAACAACTGTATGCTCTAAATATGCTCAGCATTGCATTAAATTCAACCAGAATAAACGCAAAAGGCTACAGCATGTGCTGTAGCCTTCAAATAATCGCTTATTTAAGCTTATTTCTTTTCAGCTAGGATGATGCGCAGTGTGCGACGTAGTGGCTCTGCCGCGCCCCAAAGCAATTGATCACCAACAGTGAAAGCGTTAAGGAAGTCATCACCCATTGCCATCTTACGTAGACGACCGACTGGAATTGATAGCGTGCCTGTTACTTTCGCTGGCGTCAGTTCTTGCGCGGTAATGTCACGATCGTTCGGGATCACTTTAACCCAATCATTATGAGTTGCGATGATCTCTTCAATCTCATCCATTGGCACATTTTGTTTTAGCTTGATGGTTAATGCTTGAGAGTGACAACGCATTGCGCCGATACGGACACAAGTCCCATCAATTGGTACTGGTGCATTTTGGAAACCAAGGATCTTGTTCGCTTCAACGCCCGCTTTCCATTCTTCTTTGCTCTGTCCATTATCACGCTTAACGTCGATCCATGGGATCAAAGAACCGGCAAGTGGTACACCGAATTTATCGGTTGGGAACGAGCTGCTGCGCATTGTGTCGGCAACTTTTTTATCAATATCAAGGATTGAACTGGCTGGGTTCGCAAGCTCTGAACTTACTGCGTCATTAATCACACCCATTTGTGAGATCAATTCACGCATGTTTTGCGCGCCTGCACCTGATGCAGCTTGGTAAGTCATAGCGCTGGTCCATTCCACTAGGCCTTTTTCAAATAGGCCACCTAGACCCATTAGCATCAAGCTTACGGTACAGTTACCACCAACAAAGGTATTAGTACCACCATGAATGCCCTGCTGAATTTGCAGGTGGTTCACTGGATCAAGGGTAATAATTGAGTCTTCTGCCATACGCAGCGTTGATGCTGCATCAATCCAATAACCTTTCCAACCTGCTTGGCGAAGCGCTGGGTAAACTTTTTCGGTGTAGCTGCCACCTTGACAGGTAATCACCGCATCAAGCTGTTTTAAACTTTCAATATCAAAAGCATCTTGTAAATCACCGGCATCTTTACCTAAGAAAGGGGCTGGAATACCAATTTGTGATGTGCTGTAAAATACGGGTTCAATAAGGTCGAAATCGCCTTCTTCTACCATTCGTTGCATCAGCACGGAACCAACCATGCCGCGCCACCCAACTAAACCTACTCTCATCATCAACTCTCCATGTATTCAATTAAAAAGGTATTCCCATCATCTTTCATTTTTCGTACAAAAATCTCAAGCTAAAATTGAATTTTAATTGGTTATTTTTAAATTAATGTTGTTAAAGGGCATTTTTAAGCGACATTTTTGCTAAACAAGCGTTGTTAAGCGAACAAACAACCATCAGCTCAAAAAAAACATTTGTAGCACATCAAGAACACCCTAAAACCACCCCGCCATCACACGCCATTAACCAAATTAACCAGACATTTACTGGTTTGAAGTTTTTTCCTACAAAAGAGAGACAAAATCTCGAAATATTCACCCAGCTAATGTATGGTTTCGCCGAATAAAAAGGAGTTAACACTCAAGTTCTTCACCTAATTTCATACTCTACAGCGAGATTTCTTATAAAAAACCCGCACTAATGAGTAGAAACAGCTCAACCTATGATTATTCACAGAATAATCGGGTTAAACCGCGTGAAGAGTTCGATTTTAATAGCAAAGAGGCTCGCTATGACGCAACTTACCCCTCGATTGCCAAGCCTGACACAAGTTATTGTTTCACTTGGTTTATTTCTACTGATGGCATTTTCATTTACTGCCCAGTTAAATCTACCAATTCAGCTAGCACTTTATATCGGTTGGTTCATCATCATTACCTTAGGTCTAAGACTTGGTCACAAATATAAAGATCTTGAACAAGCAGCCTTAAACGGTATTTCAAACGGCCTCGGTGCAGTATTGATCCTGCTTGCGGTCGGTGCTCTAGTCGGTACCTGGATTTCTGGCGGCATCGTACCAACCATCATCTACTATGGTCTTAAAGCTATCCACCCTTCAATCTTCCTTTTGGCTACCATGGTAATCTGCTCGCTAACGGCGCTTGCAACTGGCACCTCTTGGGGCGCAGCTGGTACTGCCGGTATTGCGATGATGGGGATTGGTCAAGGTCTTGGTGTTCCTGCACCGATTACGGCTGGTGCAGTACTTTCGGGTTGTTACTTTGGTGACAAAATGTCACCGCTATCAGACTCAGTGATTCTGGCATCTTCAATGTCTAACGTTGAAGTGATGGAGCATATTAAAGGTATGCTACCAATCGCGCTGATCAGTTACATCATTACCGGGATTCTTTTCACTCTGTTTGGCTTCCACTACGCAGGTAATGTGGATATGTCACAGGTACAAAACGTCATTGCGGCGATGGACAACCAGTTCTACATCACTCCACTTTCATTTGTGCCTGTCGTGGTTGTGCTGGTGCTACTGGCGATGCGTATGCCTTCATTCCCAGTGATCAGCTTTGGCTCACTACTCGGCATTATCTGGGCGGTGACGGTTCAAGACGTTGACTTCCTAACCGCATTTAACACCGCATGGGCACCATTTGCGATTTCATCGGGTGTCGACTTTATTGACTCAATTCTAAACCGTGGCGGTATGTCTTCAATGCTTGGCTCAGTTGCGGTCATCGTGTTTGGTTTAGGTTTTGGTGGTCTACTCGACAAAGTCGGTGTTTTAGAAACGATTGCAAAACTGTTCGAGCGCCGTGTTAAGAGCGCAGGCTCTCTTGCGACATCAACTATCGCAACCGCCTTTATGGGTAACGTATTTGGCTCAGCGATGTATGTATCACTGATCTTAACGCCAAAAATCTGCGCGAAGAACTACGACCGTTTGGGCTTCAAACGTAAAAATCTATCACGTAACGCCGAGTTCGGCGGTACTTTGACATCTGGTATGGTGCCTTGGAGTGATAACGGTATCTACATGGCGAGCATCCTTGGTGTTGCTACCCTATCGTACGCGCCGTTTATGTGGTTAAGCTTCGTGTGTATTATCGTTACCATCACCTGTTCATACATGGGTTGGTTTGTTGACCCATGCGAGCCACAAGCTCAAACCACGGGTGATGAGCAAGCTGAGTTGAATCAGCAAACAGCGTAAACAAGCTTTAGAAAAAGTTCATTAGAAATAGAAGAGCACCCCACTGTAAGTGACTATATACAAACAGTGGGGCGCTCTTTTTATATCTATCTTTTGCTATCTAATAAAATTAGCCTATTGGATTAAGCTGCGGTCTTGTTTCTTACCGCCGAGCGTTTACCCAGCATGTAGCCAAGCCCTAATGGCGCAAAGAAGATCACTAGGATAAACAATACAAAATACAAAACGGTACTTTTGATCAGCTCAATCAGCTTATCCATTGCAAGATTAACCACTTGCTGCGACACATGGTCTAAATCTCGGGTCAGTTGCTCGCGCTCATGGGAAATAATCGCCGCAACCTCTTGCCGCTCTCTTGCCACCATCGCTTCTAAAGCTTTACGCTCTTCACTTAACTGATTTAGGCGCAGCTCAGTTTTGCTATCGATATCTTCGACTAGCGGCTGTAACTCAATCGCCATCTTTTCAGCCAAGTCACTCATATATTGCGGGTTATTAATGATGAAATCATTCAGTGCATCTGAGGTCACTTTCAAACTGTCTAAGGCTTGATTCACTTGCTCGATGCTTGCGGTGCTGTTAATTGCCAGTAGTTGTGCTTTCCATGTCATGATCTTTGGCGTCTGCTCTGAGACCAAGCTTAAACGGTCAGATACATCACCGATCGCTTCAGGCATAGTACCTAAAGTCGTTACCGCATCTTCTTCGCTGATCTGATTGGCCGCTAGCCATGCACGATAAGCGGGCGTACGAATAAAGCTTAAATCACTGAATGGATGCTGCTTGGCAAATTCCATCACAAACTGACGCGATGTTTGATAGGAATTCCCTTTTAACAGTGCTCTGGCGAGTTCATCAATCTCATTAGCTAGATGAGCAGACACCAATTGGGCTGCATTATGGCTAAACAGGCTTTTCCCACTGCCTTGTGAGTAGAATTGATTCATCTGCTCGGTAAATACCCAAGAGTCAATCAAGCCTGCCATTGGCGAGACTTGATAAGCCGCCGCTTGTAGCCCTTCTTCAGCATTTATTTTCCAAAGTAAGACATATGACTGATTGATTTGATCACGTGAGTCATATTGAGCGTGCAACACATCAGCCGCTTGCTCGACTTGAGCAAAAAACTGCTGTGCGTATTCTCGAGTCATGATACGCATATTGAGTTCTTGCTTGGTAAGGGGAACGGTTTGGCTATCAATTTTCACTTCAAGAAGTGAACAACCTGAGAGCGAAAGAGCGATAAATATCGCAACCATAGAAATATAGCGAGAAATAAACATAATCCAACCTGACAACACAATAGATCGATTTAGTCTGCCGAGAGGCTTGTCTTGATGAATTAATCATCGCATAAGACAAAACAACTGGTACAAACGTCTATTTATACATCAAGTTATCACTATTTTGGTCAGAGAATTTTCAATGTTCTGAGCAATTTATCAGAAAGTAAGTCCGATAGATTACGACGCTTTTTCCTGATCAGTCTGTTGGGCGTTTTCGATAAACGCTTTTGCCTCTGTTATTGCGATATTCAGCTCACAGTCAAGC
Source organism: Vibrio fluminensis (assembly GCF_015278125.1). Classification (GTDB taxonomy): domain Bacteria; phylum Pseudomonadota; class Gammaproteobacteria; order Enterobacterales; family Vibrionaceae; genus Vibrio; species Vibrio fluminensis. The sequence continues at coordinate 89,977 of NZ_JADILO010000035.1, read as the reverse complement.
TCCGGCAACAAGTCGGGGACTTGGGTAATATCTTGTTGAATAGCAATTTCAATTTTCGACGCGATGTCACGCAATTGAAATGCGCCGAGATTGCCACCCACGCCTTTTAAACTGTGTGCTTTACGCATCGCTTCATCCGGAGCGTCGTTTAATAATTGCGTCAATTGAGTAACATCATTTTGATGATCTTCGATAAACACTTCTAGCAACATGCACAGTGACTCTTTATCGCCATCTAAAGAGTCGAGCATGACATTAAAATCCACTTGAGGCTTTGACTCTGGCTGGGAGGATGGTTCGACTGTATCGTGAACTTCCTGCTCTTTTGCAGGATGAATGCTCTCTCGAAAAGTCGTTACTGATGGATCCTCATTCTGCTCATTGCTTGGTTGCGGGCTGTGAGTGACTAGATTGCGATGTAACGTACCCATTAAGTACACAATCAATGCGCCACTTACCAGCGCGCCAAAAATAAGAATCTTCTCTAAACTAGAATGGTACTGAACTTTGACTTGATGCAACTCGGTATGTACCGAGTGATTAACCAGCTGCTCGACTAAATACCCACCTTTAGCAAAACTCCCCATAACACTCGAAGTCTGTGCAAGGGTCGATTGTAAGTAAGTGCGCGACTGGTCTTCTAGTGCAAGAGATTGACTATAAAGATCATCCAATGAACGATAAGCGACGGCATTGGAAGCTTGAGGAGAGAACAGCGCTTCAAAGATATAAGCGCTTAATCGATAGTAGTAGGTTTGCACTGCCAAATCTTCGGTAAACTGCTGTCTTTTATCTTGAATATCAGTGATGAGCTCTTTTAACTCCAATTCAGTGCCCACATAAGCATTGCTGAGTTCAACAAATCGCTCAGTGGTAAACAGCAGATGTTGTACGTCTGGTTGGAACCACGCAAGTTTAAGCGGGCTTTTCAGCTCTCCGCATAAAATGGCAATTTGATTCAACAATTGCGTTTGCTGCTCAGTCATCCCCGCTTGATAAGACTTATCAAAATAGAGTGAGTTACGAAACTCTTGAATATGGTCACCCATCTGCTCTATTTTTTGCACGCGTTTTTCAGCATTTTGATAATTAAATGCAGTAGCGGCGATGACGAAAAACCAAACCAATACTAGAGACCAACCTAGCTTCAACTGACGCTTATCCATATGCTGTCTATTCACCTTTATTGTCCACTATACAAGCATATACGGAAAAAAGCAGAACGGTAGAACTGATTGACTATTTTGTCGACAACCTACAAAAAAGCCCCGCTGTCAGAGCGAGGCTTAATAATCCCAAAAGGAATTAACGATTACGTGTTAGCTGATCACGTAAGTTTGGCGGTGTGCCTTTAATAGTTAACGTGTCGGTTTCTGGATCATAGAACACACGCTCACCCAGTAGCAGACTATCGAAATTGATAGTCATACCACCACCTGCACCAACGTATTTGGTCAACTTACGTACGGTAGAACGATCGGCTGGGAAGCTCTCTTCAAGCTCATAGCCATGGTCTTGTGTGTAATCTAAGAAGCTAGTGCCATCTTGCGCTGCCGGTAGTTCGCCTGACAGCTCTTTAATATAAACTTCATCACCCGATTTCAGCTGGTCATTGCAGTAATCGTAGACCTGCTTTTTGTAACTAATTGCTTCATCTTTCTCAAGCTTAGAATCTGTACAGAAGTCTTCTACTGCCTGCATTAGCACTTGGTTTTGCTGTTTAGTATCAAGGCCAATTTCTGCCTGCAGAAAATCCAGGAAGAAGTCAGCAACCTTGCGGCCAACGCGACCTTTAATGTATGTAAGGTAACGATTTGAATCTTTGTCTGTTTCGTAGCTCGAAAGATCGATACGCGCCACGATATCCATCTTACTTAAATCAAGGTATTCCGTCGCACTGATGTCTAAACCTTCGGTGACTTTTAGGCTTTGATTTGATGGGATAATACCTACGAACAGGTAATCCGTCGCCAGTGATTGATACTCAGCCAGAACCAAAATACCTTCATCCGCAAATGGGTATTTCGCCAGTTCATCTTTTAAACGATTGGCGCTCACTTGTGAGAAATCGTAGAAGTCACGCTCATTTTTACGTAACTCTTGCAACCAGATTTGGAATTCACTGTCAGACTTAAATGATCCGAACCCTTTGCCTGCTTTGGAGTTGAAAACTCTATGTAGTTCAGCGACAAGGTTTTCTGTTGAGCTATCGTTCGCTAATGCTTCGGCGCGAAAGTTAACCACAAGCTCATCAGAATCGTTTTTTTGCAATTGATGTAAAATTACGTTTGAAAGGTGTAGGCTCATGTTAAATTTATCGTCTTTCTAGGATTCAGTTGCTCGGCATTGTAGGTTATCATAAGCCGCTTTACTATTGTTCATTAGAGTCTTTATGCCGATTACATCTAAATACAGCGACGAAAAATACGAAAACATTTTGACGGAAGTTGCTGCCGTGCTCGAAAAGCATGGTGCTGGTCCTGATCTATCACTAATGATCGCTGGCAACATTGCAACTAACGTGATCAACGAGCGTGTGGGTGTTACTCAACGCAAAGCAATCGCGGAGAAGTTTGCGCAAGCGCTGCTGTCTTCAATCGACGACAAAGCACACTAATTTAACCGGATAATAGAACTGTTCATGGTAGATAACGGAAATACATACGCTGAGAGAGTTTCGCGTCTAGTTGGTTGGGGACACTGGTTCGCCTTTTTCAACATTATCGCAGCCATGCTTATCGGTACACGATATATTACTCAATCACCGTGGCCTGAAACGCTACTTGGGCAACTGTACCTTGCAGTTTCTTGGGTTGGCCATTTCGGCTTTTTGGTTTTTGCTGTCTATCTGCTGGTTCTTTTCCCGTTAACCTTCGTGATACCGTCACGTAAGCTGTTCCGCTTAGTGACGGTATGTTTAACGACCTTAGGTTTGACTCTACTTCTGATTGATACTCAGGCGTATCAGTCGATCAACTTGCACCTCAACCCTGTTGTATGGGAAGTGCTGTTTACTGATAACAGCAAAAATATCTCTGGGGTAAGTGCTGACTTACAACACCTCTTTGTTGTACTTCCATTGATTTTCTTCGTCGAATTGGCTCTCTCAGAGTGGGTTTGGCGTAAACAACGTAAGCTTTCTCATAAACACATCGGTCGACCAATTGCTGGGGTATTTTTCCTCTGCTTTATCTCAAGCCACTTAATTTATGTTTGGGCAGACGCGTACTTTTATAATCCGATCACGTCACAGCAATCCAACTTCCCACTGTCATACCCAATGACTGCGAAGTCATTTATGGAAAAGCACGGGCTACTTGATCGTGAAGAATACTTAAAACGCCAACAAGAGAACTTAGGTGAAGCGGAACTTGTACGCTACCCTCTCGAGAAACTTGAGTTTAGCCGCCGCTCTAACCCTCTTAACGTACTGGTTGTCAGTGTAAACAACCTACGAGCTGATGCGTTGAATTCAACCAACATGCCAAACACCTTCCAATACTCTCTGGATAATTTGAGCTTTAATAATCACTTCAGCTCAAGCAATGATAGTAATGGTGTATTTGGTTTGTTTTATGGTCTACCGACTAGCTATGCTAGCAGCATCAAGACACAAGAATCATTGCCAATCATGCTGAAAACGCTGAAAGACAACGATTATCAAATTGGTCTATTTAGTGGCGACAATTTTAGTGACCCACTATACAGCGATATCGTTTTCAATGGTCTAGAAGTGACGGCGGTTACTGAAGATGAAGGTGACACTGGCGATCAGAAAGCGATTAATGCGTGGAGTAACTGGGTGCAAGCGCAAGGTAAACAACCTTGGTTTGGCTTTATCGAGTTGACAACGCTTGACGATTTTACTCAGTACAACACGAAATCTGGTAATACGGTTGCTGATCTCAAGAGCAATTATGAGCAATCTGTCATGTCTGCGGACAACGAACTGGCACTGCTCTATAAACAGATCACCGAGCTTAATTTGTCCGACTCAACCGTTGTGGTTATTACGTCAAATCACGGAACTGAATTTAACGAAACCCGCACTAATAGCTGGGGTTCTAGCTCTAATTACAGCCGATATCAACTTGAAGTACCTATGGTTATCCACTGGCCTGGTAAGGTTGCAGGTCAATACAGCCACCGTACCAGTCACCTTGATTTATCCGTTACCATCTTACAAGACTTAATGGGTGTATCTTCAAATCCAACAGACTACAGTAGCGGTCGCAACCTATTTGATGAGCGTTCACGTAAGTGGATTTTGGCCGGTGATTATCACGAATTAGCGCTTATTACCAACGACAATACAACCGTTATTGATAAATACGGTAACTACAAGCTTTATGATAGCGAGTACAAGCGACTGCGTGATGAGAACCCAGCTTTGCCTGTAATCATGCAAGGATTAACTGAATTGCAACGCTTCTACACAAAAAGCCAATAAATCATAATGTTATGTTTGACCGACACAAAAATTGACGATAAATTATCCACATCGGACTGTAGCGCAGCTTGGTAGCGCACCGTCATGGGGTGTCGGGGGTCGGAGGTTCAAATCCTCTCAGTCCGACCATACACCTAAAAAAAGAGAGCTTCGGCTCTCTTTTTTGTTACCTGAAAATGAGCAAAGAGTTAGAAACCATTCGTTTTACAAGAAATAACGCTAAAAACGCTCACAATTAAATCAAACAGTAAAAACAGGGGTTTACAAGCCTCCCCTTCCCTTATATTATGCGCACCACACGGAGAGATGGCTGAGTGGTTGAAAGCACCGGTCTTGAAAACCGGCGTACGTTAATAGCGTACCTAGGGTTCAAATCCCTATCTCTCCGCCACATTTAGAAAGCCTGCAAAGAAATTTGCGGGCTTTCGTCGTTTCTAAGCCTATAAATTATTGAGTCGCAAGACTGGACTAGGCGTCCCCGACTGGGCGCCCCCGAGTTTTCTCGTTTTAAAATACCAAAAAAATTTGCGAAGGGATTTAAATCCCTAGTCGTGTGCGACCCCAGACTAGGCGTCCCCGCACTCAGCCACATTTAGAAAGCCCGCAAAGAAATTTGCGGGCTTTCGTCGTTTTAGGCACCTAAAACTTACCCCATCCCCTAGCTGTATTTGAGTGAGCCTCTGATAACGAATTAGCCATCATCCGGCTATTACCAAATCCTCGTGGCGCTACCTGTAAACCTTCTCGCCTAAGCAAAAGGCGAGCAAAGTATAATCACTTATAAATCAACACCTTGCACCAAGATCTCAATTCTAAACCCACGTTTATCTTATTTATTGCCAACACTGTCTTTTTCCAGCAATTTCCACCTCCAATTTCTCATTTCTTTTTTCAATGAAAAACAACGGTGTAATAATGAAAACCAATAAATCACTTACCGCCTTATTCTTGGCTTCTGCGTTGTCGCTAGGTTTGGCAGTTCAACCTGCTATGGCTCACGAATATACGCTTTCAGTTGAAGATGCAGAGCGCTACGGTATCGAAGTGCCAAAAATCAAAGTTAACTACGATGTACTTCCTTACCAGCACATCCTATTTGGCTTCCAGCTACACGTTGAGCTTGAAGGCGCGACGTTAAACACAACCAACGTCAACACACTAAAAGCGGCGACAACAATTTCGACTCACAACGTTGTTCGCCCTTACCGTGCAACAGCAAACAAAGTTAGCTACCGCATCTCTGGTGAATTTGACCACCGCGCGGTTAACTTCATTGATTTCACTCTAGATAAAAGCGTACTTTCAACTGATCACGACTTAACTATTCGTATTCCAGTTGATATCGATGTAACACCACCAGATACCCCACATGCACTTGCAAACACGGTTGCGACACTCAATGTCGATGGTGTGCATGCAGAAGACTTCCTAGTGGACTCAAACCGTACTCTTTACAAAATCACCTTAAACGAAGGTGAGTTCCTACCAGGTTGCGCAGACCCTATCGCACACAGCATTATCCGCACCAGTAATATTGAAGGCATGGTTCGCATTTGGAAGAAGACCAACAAAACCGTTGAGTTCGTTGTTGAAGGTGGCTATCACAAGCCAATCGTGGGTAACTGGAATTTTGAGTTAGAGCCGAACACAACCACACTTAATAAGACTCTGTACTTAAGTACGCCAGTTCAGTACTAATACCGAGTTAGTCATTCAAAGCACTCATTCCGAGTGCTTTTTTTGTTCAAAAATGCTCTTTATTTGGTGCCAAACAAAAAAAACAGCCAAAATAGCTCACAAATAAATCAAACAGTAATTCTAGGGGTTTACAAGCGGATCAGAGCCTTATATTATGCGCACCACACGGAGAGATGGCTGAGTGGTTGAAAGCACCGGTCTTGAAAACCGGCGTACGTTAATAGCGTACCTAGGGTTCAAATCCCTATCTCTCCGCCACATTCAAAACCCTAGTCGAAAGACTGGGGTTTTCTCGTTTTAAAACGCTAAAAACTCATGAAGGATTCAGATCCCTCGTCGAAGGCGACCTCGCACTTCATCAGATTCAGTTAACTGAAACACATCTGGAAAGCGCCTTATTTACTTTCCACCATCTCGTTCATCAATACCTTCAGAGTCGGATTGAAAGGCTTCCCACTCGCCATCATCAATCTTATGCTGTTCATGCATCGCTTTAATCAGTTGGCGGTCTAGTTCTGCAAAATAGCGGTCCTCTTCTACTTTGCCACGTAAACGGAGTTTCTCAGTAAAGTCCATATTCTGTCCCTCCTAATACTTGTTGTTACCTTATAAGTATAGATGAGTCAGGCAGCCTCAACCTTCCATCCAACTAACGTTCAGACTTTTGAATTTAGCGGTGTCATTCTCGTTTAATAGCCCTAATTTAGTTGTTCATCTCCACAAAAACTCTTGATTAGCGGCACATCTTGAGACCCTCTAAAATCGCCATTTTTGTCAGAGCTAGGCATATGAAAGATAAGTACCTATCCATTATTAAAAGCGGAACGAAAACCGATAAACAATTAATTTCGCTTTACGATAAATTAAGAACAGCTAAAGATACGTTCAGCGATGATGAGTTAACTGAGCTGACTCGAGCTATCGAACAGCAACTAAGAGATAGATTTCCAAGAGCGGCAAACCGCATCTTTGGCGCTAAAGATAAAGAGGTGATTGCATTACTTGAACAAGTGCTAACACAATGTGAGTTAGACCTCTCAGGCAATAAGCTTGGTAGTCATGTCAAGACTGGTGGTGGTCGTCTAAGAGGTGATGTTTACCTGCAAACCTATATCTCTTATAAGAACACTCAAGGACAAAAAGCGGAGTTATGCCTCGAGCAAGAGAGCTTTGATAGTGAGCTAATGGCACTGGTTTATGACAAGCCAAGTAAAGAGGCAGACAGACAAGTCACTCAGTTTAACTTTGGCCAATTTGAGCAAGCTAAGCAGGCTTATCTTAACTTGCTGCTACAATACGCCAACTAACTTCAGTTATAAAAAAGAGGCAACCATTGGCTGCCTCTTTGTCGTTATTTCTGTTCCAATTTTTCGTCAAAGCTGACTATGACGATAAACCAGGATAAGACCCAAATTCCTATCCTGACGCGTCAATTAGTTTACGCGGTACTTAGCGATGATCTCTTCGTCAAGCTCAACACCCAATCCTGGAGTGTTTGGTACTGCTACGTAACCGTCTTCAAATGCGATTTGGTTTTTCACTAGTGAAGTAAACAGTGGGCTTGTGCTTTGAGAGTACTCAATTAGGTCGCCGTGCTCACGCGAAGCTAGGAAGTGTACCGTTGCTGCAATCAGGATACCGGTTGAGAAACCGTGTGGAACTAGCTTCATACCAGCCATGTGTGCCATGTCGTAGATCTTCACCATTTCAGTGATACCACCACAACGTGTTACGTCTGGTTGAACAAAGTCTGCGCCTGATTTTTCGATGAAGTTAGCGAACTCGTAACGCGTTGTTAGCGTCTCACCACCAGCAAGTTTTTGCGAAGTAGATTGAGACACTTTACGGTAACCCGCTAGTACGTCATCTGTGATTGGCTCTTCAATCCATAGTAGGTTGAACTCTTCTAGCTTCTTAGCCATCTCAATCGTGTGGCCAGCTGTGCGCCATGCGCTTGCTAGGTCGATTGCGATTTCAACGTCTTTGTTGATAGCGCGAGCAGTTTCACACACTGTCTTGATGATTTCGTAGTCAGTTTCTGCGTTTTTACCTAGAGGACCACCACCGAATTTTAGCGAAGTGAAACCTTGAGCCAGTAACTCAGTTGTACGAGCAACGTTCTCTTCTTTCACTGCTGACGGGATAAATGTACCGTATGCACGGATCTTCTCACGGAATTTACCGCCTAGAAGTTGCCATACTGGTACTTTGTAAAACTGACCTGCGATATCCCAAAGCGCCATATCGATTGCTGAGATAGCGTGGATCATTGTAGAGCGACGACCTGCGTAGTGCGTGCCGTTGTACATCTTAGTGTATAGACGTTCGATTTCTAGTGGGTTTTCACCAATTAGAAGACGCTCAAGACCTTGAGAAGAACCGTGACTTTGTGTTGCTTTGATACAAGCTTCGATCATCATTGGTGAGCTGTCAGATTCACCGACACCCGTAATACCTGCGTTAGTGTGAACGCGGATTAGTACGCCATCTTCACCCCATTCACACGCTTCATCAACAGCTGGAACGCGTAGGTGGATAACTTCTACTTCAGTAATTTTTAATTCGTTAAATAGCATGGTAATTCTCTACTATTGATAATAATTCAGTTGATAGCCAAGTCACCTCACGCTCTAGGCGCAGCGATATTGAGGTGACTCAGATAAATAAGTTCTTTCAGGGTTAATCAAATTGTGGAGCGATTTGATTTCTTGGGGGAATTGGCTGTCAGTCCCGATGCCGACAGCCATAACTCGTGGTTGAGTTAAGAATTAAGCCGCTGCTTTTTCTTCTTGAACAGCTGGTTTTTTCTTAGTGAAACGGTCACCCACTGTGTAGATACATAGCGCGATAACTACAGTCACAACACCAGCAAGTTTTTGCAGAGTCATTAGCTCACCTAGTAGGAAGTAAGCTACGATCATCGCGAATAACGGTAGAACGTTTAGAGCCATTGTCGTGATAACTGCGTCTTGAGTTTTTAGTGTTGCAATTTCCCATAGAGCGTATGCGATACCAGAACATAGCAGGCCAAGCGCTAGGATACTGCCGATGTGCTTGCCATTTTCAACCAATACTGAAGCTGAAGCGAAGTCTGCACCCGTTACTACACCAAGAACAAGTAGAGCAATTGTTGCTGCACCGAATTGGTAGAAACAGCTAGAGAATGTGTCGTAACGAGAGTTTAGATCAGAACCGAACTTACCAAGAATGTAGTTGTAAGTTACGAAGCCAAGTACGCCGAATAGTGCAAACAGGTGACCTAGGTTAAGACCTTGAATTTTGTTCGATGGGTCGTAAGCAATAACGCCAGCACCCACTAGAGATAGCACAACTGCAAATACTTTAGGTGCAGATGGCTTAATTTTATCGATAACAAATACCGCTAGCATGGTTAGGAACGGAGCCATACCGTTAATAACGCCGATCTCACCAGATGAAGTGTATTCGTAAGCTAGGATAGTAAAGTAGAAGAATACCGCTTGCGCAGAAACACCTGCCGCTGCCAATAGAAAACCGTCTTTTTTGTTTTGGATTTTCTTAAGCGTATGCTTCTTAGAGAACATGAATAGCACAACAAAACCTAGCGTAGCAATCGCGTAACGCGCAACCGCTAGAACAACAGGATCTAGCTTACCAGCTAGTACACCGCCAAGTGGGAACGATGCACCCCATAGAGCAGCACAAACAAGAGCGATGGTCAAACCAAGTGATTTATTAGGAGCAGGTTTACTCATTTTTTTATTCTCATATAAAGGAGTTGTACTAACTCCTTTGGGATATCCCCAAGTAATCTTAAGTTGTGTAACTCAAGACTTACTTGGGTAAACAACTTAGTGATTATTGTGGGCAAATACCGATAACGTGTTCTAGACGTTGATCTTTTTGGTACAGAGAAGCGTAAGCAAAACCAACACCTTCTAGGTTGGTCGGCTCACCATTTGCAACATCAAACACACGCTCAATGATCTTGTTCGATACATTGTCGATAGTGTCTGTTGCGTCCATGATTCCACAAGCGTTGATATCCATATCAGCCGTAATTAGAGAGCTGTTACCAGACACTCGAATTACTGGAACGATTGAGTTGTTGAAACCTGCAGCACCTGCAGTCCATAGAATTAGCTGACAACCAAGAGAAGCAAAGTGCATTGCTGCACCACCACATAGCATGGTTGTTTCCGTTAGGTAGAAACCTGGCGTCGTTGGCTTCTCACGGTGAACATGGCTAATACGTAAACAGTCTTGAATCGGACGAGTACCTGTCTTGTGCATTGCACCTTGAGATTTTTCATCGATAGTTGTTAAACCACCAACGCTGTTACCGATAGACATGGTTTCAGTGCCTTCGATTACGTGCCAACGTTTTAGATCTTCAGCGATAAGACGTTCGATTTTCTCACCGACTTCAGGTGTCACAGAACGTTCTTTCAAGATCTCTTCACAACCTAATAGCTCAAGCAGTTCGCCTGCCATTGTGGTTGCACCCATATCGATTAGCTTGTCAGATGCCGCGCCAACTGATGGGTTAGAAGCTAGACCGCTTGATGTGTCTGAACCGCCACATTTGATACCAATGCGCAGTGCAGAAACTGGTGCATCAACACGCTCTACGCTATCCGCGTATGCTTTTAGCTCTTTTGCTAGTTCAATACCATCTTTAATTGTTTCGATAGTACCTTTGTTCTTAATAACCGTTAGCGTATGAACCGGTAGACCTTCTTTACGCACTGGTTCTGCAACCATTTGTGGGTCGATTGAACCACAACCCATTGCGATAACCAGTACGCCTGCGATGTTCGGGTTAGTTGCTGTGTGGATGATGGTATCGATCATCTCTTCGTTACCACCATACATACAGGTGTAGTGGTTAGTTACAACAACTGAGTCATCAATCTCTTTACTGATGTTACGTGCGATACCTTCACAACATTCATCAATAGCAACAATCATTACGCTGTTACGGATACCAAATGTACCGTTTGGACGTGGGTAACCTTTAAATGTGCTAGTCATTATTTTTCGATCCCCATTTGCTTAATGATTTCTTCAATAATTGCTTCTGGAATGTCTAGGCGTTCGCTGCGAACGTTTTGGACATGAACAAGTTGACCGAGTGGAATTTCAACAATCGATTTACCGATAGAGTGACCACATTTCAAAATGTGCTCATCGTTTGCGATATCGCCAAGCGCAATTTTGTTGCCAAAAGTGATCTTTTGTAGCGCTTTGATTTCTGCGATTACTTCGTTATCTGCTGAAATGATCTCAACTAATTCGTGCTTTTCTACATCACCAAGTAGCGTTGCTACGTTGTCTGTAGAAGAAAGTTTTATTGCTTTCATTGTATGTACTCTGTCTTATCGTTAAACAGTTAATTGTCCATTGTCCGACAATCGGCATTATACAGTTAAACAAACGACAAAATATGACTAAAGTCACAACTTGGTGTAATATTTTTGAATATTCTGAAATGCGTGTGACTAATGAGTCTGGGAAATGAAAATAAATAAACAAAGCCTAGAAGACCAAGCTACTGAATTTATTAAACATATGATCGTCAGTGGTGAGCTTTCGCTAGGAGAAAAGATCGTTGAAAGTTCTTTATCAAAACAGCTAGAACTTTCTCGTAGTACGGTACGAATGGCACTCAATACCCTCGCCCATGAAGGTTTAGTGGTGCAAAAACCCTATGTGGGTTGGCAAGTGTTCGATCTTTCTGATGAAGATTTATGGGAGTTGTACCACCTTCGTGTGGCAATTGAGTCGCAAGCGGCGGTAATGGCGGCTGAAAAAGCAACCGCTGAAGACAAATTGGCTCTGCGTCAGGTTTATGATGAGTTTTGCCAGTTGTGCCAAAATGGACCATTAGAGTTAGTGATGGTCTGTCAAAAGGACTTCGAACTGCATCGAAAAGTGGTTGAGATCAGTACTAGCCCTAAGTTTCTTAAGATTTACGACCAAATCGCGAATCTACTTAAGAGCTATATCAAGCTTACTCACACCGATTATGACTTGTCGCAGAGTGCGGTGAGCCATAAAGGCATTGTCGAAGCGATCATCTGCGGCGATGGTGAACGCGCTCGTTTTGAGTCCAAACAAAACATCACCACCTTCACCGAATTAGGTCGTCTTGCTAGCCAAGCAAGTGCATAACAACGGCTTTGAAATGCGCTCGGATCTTTGCCGAGCGTTTTTTTTTACGCCAAAAGTCCATCGCATACTCCCCATAAATTCAATCATCTAGACCTTAAGCAATATCCGCTGATCGCGTAAACAAAATGTGTAAACTTCGTTCAACACTCAATAGATTTTTGTCGTGAAAACAATTCGCTTTACTGCTACCAATATGTGACACGTATCACTATAATACGCGCGTTTGAATTATCTCGATTTGTCCGCAGCCATGAACTCCTCTGACTTTAAGTTTTTCTTTACCCGATTTCTCGTCTTATTCAGCGTGTTTATTTTGTTGTTTCTAGGCATTTTTACTTATCACTCTAAGCAAGAGCTTGCATCTGTAAAAAGCAATATGAAAGTGGAGCAAAACGCGCTTCTTGAAGGTAAGAAAAACTACATCGAATGGGTAATTGGTTCGGTCGTTAAGGAAACAGCTCTATTGGCCGATCTTCTTGGCCAGCAAAAAATCTATAAATCCGGGACTGAACTGGATGAACAAACCAAAAGTCAATTGCTGCAGCATACCAGCAATGCCCTTTTGGCAATGAGTCAACGTAAAGAGATCTATGACCAGATTCGTTATCTCGATCTTGAGGGTAATGAAATTGTGCGCGTCAATTTCTACGATGGCAAAGCACACCTTATTGCCAAAGATGAACTGCAAAACAAAGCCCACCGCTACTACTTTCAAAAGGCATTGGCACTAGGGTGCAATCAAGTCTATGTCTCCCCTATCGATTTGAACATGGAACATGGCATGATCGAAGTGCCGCACAAGCCAATGATACGTATGGCCACCCCTGTTGTAGACGAACAAGGTCAGAAGCGCGGTATCGTGATCATCAACTATTTAGCAAAATATCTTATGGATGGCCTGCGTCTGTTTAACCTAGACAGCGGCACCAACTACATGCTGATCAACAACAGTGGCTACTTCCTATTTAATGATGAAAGACCGGATCTTGAATTTGCCTTTATGTTTGAAGACAAACAAGATCAAACTGTTTATACCATGTTTCCCGAATTAGCCGAGCGAATCAAAACCACTGTTTCAGGTCAACTTGAATCTGAAACTGGCATTATGACGGTTGAATCCGTCGGTGCGATAGACAGAGTCAATCCCTACTGTTTCCAAGACTTCCATGTATCAAACAATGATACCACTTCGTGGAAATTGGTTTCTTATGCGGATTTTGAAAAACGTATTGATGTACAACATCCGACAGCATTCCACGGTTCGATGATCCAACTGGGCGTATTACTCAGCATTGTATTAGCACTTTGCATTGCAACCTATCAACTGAGACTGAATCGCGACGATCGCCGTATTCACTACTTAGCCCATTATGACAACTTAACTGGCCTATATAACCGCGGCGCATTCCAGGCAAAATCCCTTGAAGCGGTGAAAAAAGCCAATAAAGAGGGTAATCCAGTGTGCTTAGTATTCATCGATCTGGATGATTTCAAATCAATTAATGACAGCTATAGCCACCGCGGTGGGGATATCGCTTTGCAACACGTAGCAAAAGCCATTCAATCCGTTTATGGCGAACAAGCGATCATTGGGCGAATTGGGGGTGATGAGTTTGCGGTGCTGTTGCACCAATCGCTGATTTTTGAACAAGCGCAGCAATATGCTGATGAGTTACTGGATGTGGTGAAGCGCCCATTTGAAGTAGAACCTGACGTCAAAATCCAAGTCAGCACCAGTATTGGCGGACACTACTGCCAAGACTCCTGCTGCGATAGTGATGATTTAATCCATAAAGCGGATATCGCCATGTATCAAGCGAAAGCTGCGGGCAAAGGCTGTGTGGTGATTCTCGATTGTATCGATGATTCAAGCCAAACCTAGTTTTCCATCAGTCATATCAACAAAACAACAAACACCGAGCAGCAGCTATATAGCTGCATGCTCGTAAGTAACCATCTGAAATTATTCAGCGAATCGACGATAGTTCTTATAACGAAACATTCGCCCCGATACCTTTTCACAAATTTGACTCTAAATTGATTGAGTTCCCCCCTCACTCAGCTTTACATTATGCGATATTCATCGTCCTCAACGTCGAAACCCAATAGGATCTCCTATGAAAAGCAATAAAATTGCCACAATTGCCATCCACGGTGGCAATCAAACTGATAAGGGCAATAACGCGATCTTTCCACCAATTGTTACTGCGAGCACTTTTGTCCAGCCAAACTTAGGGGAAAGTGGTGAGTTCTTTTACTCTCGCTGTGGTAACCCAACTCGTCATGCTTACGAAACCGCATTAGCCGAATTAGAAGGTGGCATTTACGCTACTGCCACGGCTTCTGGCATGGCGGCAACTACGCTCGCTTTGGAGATCCTAAACCAAGATGCACACGTGATTGTGATGTCGAGCGTCTATGGTGGGACTTATCGACTGTTTGAAAGCCTGCGCAAACGCACTTCGGGGCTGACATTTAGCTATGTGAACCTCAATGATTTGGCGGCTGTTGAGGCAGCGATCACCGCGCAAACCGCGTTGATTTGGATTGAAACACCAACCAACCCTCTTCTAGAACTGGTTGATATCAAAGCGGTGTGTGATTTAGCCAAAACAAACGGCATCACGACGTGCGTGGACAATACGTTCTCAACTGCATGGAACCAACGCCCGCTCGCTCTGGGCGCTGACATGGTGATGCTTTCAACCAGCAAGTACATTGGCGGTCACTCAGATGTGATTGGGGGGGCGCTTATCACCAACAACTCAGAGCTCGCGGCTCAACTGAATGCATTTAAAACCACAGTCGGAGCCATTGCCTCGCCTTTCGATTCCTATCTATCCCTACGTGGATTAAAAACACTAGACGTTCGCATGGAGCGCCACTGTGCCAATGCGTTGAAAGTGGCACAATTTCTTGAGACACACGACAAAGTCATCGAAGTTCACTACCCTGGCTTAGCTTCACACCCACAGCACGAACTGTGTCAACGTCAAATGAAGACTGGTGGTGCGGTGGTAACGATTCGTCTTGCTGGCGGAGAGGCTGAGGTTCGTCAATTCATTGGTAAGTTGCGTTATTTCGTTCTGGCGGAATCATTAGGTGGTGTAGAAAGCATGATTAATCACACCGCATCTATGTCGCATGGTTCGGTACCAAAAGAGGAACGCGAAGCAATGGGGATCTACTTTGAAACTCTACGTCTTTCGATTGGCATTGAAGATGCTGATGATCTTATTGACGATCTTAAGCAAGCATTAGAGGCTTAATCCATGACTGATTATGGTATTTGGACCATCATTACACCTTTGGTCACAATCGGTCTGGCTATTTGGACTCGTCAAGTCATCCTATCGCTACTTGCGGGTATTTTTGTTGGCTTTACGGTTATCCATAGTTTCAACCCTTTTTCTGGCATTGCGGCAACCTTAGATGGCATCATCGATGTCTTTTCTTCGGCAGGATCAACCCGCACCATTTTGTTCTGTTTTATGGTGGGCGGTCTAATTCGCTTAATCCAAGTGACCGGTGGTACCAAAGCACTGGTCCGTTACCTGACAGAAAAAGCGCATATTATCAACAATCCGAAAGCGGTTCAGTTGTTGGCAATGCTGATCACTAGCATTATCTTTATTGAATCCTCAATCTCCATCATGGCGGCGGGTACCTCAACCAATGAGTTAGCCAAACGCTATGGTGTTGCGCGTGAGAAAATGGCTTACGTGATCCAAGCGTCCTGTGTTTCAGTCTGCTCTAGCGTGATGATTAACGGCTGGGGTGCGGCAATGATGGGCGTGATTGGTGTGCAAGTGAGCAAAGGTTTCATCGATGGCGAACCTTTCAGTATTTTGGCGGGTTCGATGGTTTACAACTTTATGGCTTGGCTCACTCTCGCCTCGGTGTTGTTCTACATCTTTAGTGGCGTTAAATGGGGTTCGATGGGTGAAGCCGAGCGCCGAGCACTCACAGGACAAGAACTGCGTGAAGGCGCGTTTCCGATCACTTCAGAAGAAGACGTTGAAGTGGTAGAAAGTGCACACCACAAAGAGTCAATTCTTAACTTTTTGATCCCACTAGTTCCGACAACGATCATGGTGCCAGTCGGTCTCTACATTACTGGTAATGGTGATCTCGCTAACGGTTCTGGTTCAACCTCGGTATTCTGGGGAGTAATGCTCGGAACTGCCTGTTCTTTTGTTTACTTCACTAGCCGAAAAATCCTAAACGTCGATGCGTTTTTTAAGCACTTATTTGCCGGCTATGCGTCGATGATTCCTCTTAGCGCAATCATGACGCTGGCGTTTTTGATGGGTAACGTTTCTGGTGAGCTCAACACTGGTGCATTTATCACTCAATCGATTGACGGCATTATTCCATCGGGTTTTTCTGCAGCGTTTGTATTCTTGATTTCCGTTCTGATGGCAATTTCGACTGGAACCTCATGGGGAACGTTTTCGATTATGATCCCTATTGGTGTTCAAGTGGGTGCAGCTGTTGGCATTGACCCTCAGCTTATGATTGGCGCAGCGATTTCAGGGGCAATTTTTGGTGACATGACTTCGCCAATCAGCGATACCAGTATTGTCTCTTCAATGGCCACTAAGAACGACCATATTGACCATATTCGTACTCAGTTCCCATACGCGATCACAACAGGGCTAATTGCTACCGTCCTATTTACCATTTGTGGGTTCTCAATGCTCAACTAATACCAATCTTACTCAGACACAAGCCAGTGATTCTCGTCACTGGCTTTTTTGTCAAAGATTCACACAGCTCAACTTAGGTATAGTTTGCAAATGCGGCTTCCAATAACTGCATATGCAGTGGGACCAACGTTTGGTGATCGCTACGATACCCACCTCCAACCACACAAGCCATGGGAATGCTTTTCTCTTTCGCCAACTGGATTAAAAAACTGTCTCTCTGAAATAGCGCTTGTGTCGAGACGTTAAAGTAGCCCAACTCATCGTCACGATGAATATCAACACCCGCATCATAAACAATCAAATCAGGACGATGTAGATTGACTGCGGTTTGCACCACACTACAGAAATGGTCGAGAAATTCTTGGTCACCCGTTTCTCGGCTCAACGCGATGTCGATATCGGAATCCGGCTTCTTGGCTGGAAAGTTTTTATCGCAATGGAAGGAAAGCGTGATGATATCCTCCTCACCTGCGCACAAAGTCGCGGTGCCATCCCCATGGTGAACATCACTGTCAATAATCAGCACTTTGTCTATGTGGGGAAATTCCAGTGCGCGTTTAGCCGCCAAGACCAAGTCGTTAATCAAACAAAATCCCGAGCCAAAATCATAGTGGGCATGATGATAACCGCCACTTAAATGAATAGATAAGCCATGCTCTATCGCCAGCTCCGCACTGAGGCAAGTACCACCAGCGGACGTTAACGTACGTTCAATTAATTGCTCACTCCAAGGAAAACCAATTCGGCGCATTTTCGCTGCAGGCAATTGGTTATTGAACAGCGCCTCGATGTAGTCAGGGCGATGTACCTGCTGTACCTGAGCAATAGTTAGCGGTGTAGGCTGGGCAATCTCAAACAAGCTCAGCCAATTGGAGTCCTGTTGCTGTTTCTCTACTAGAGCTTGATACAAACGCTGATATTTACTGATTGGGTAGCGGTGTTCTGCTGGCAGCTCAAGCTGCGAATAGATAGAGTGGTAAACAATAGGAAGCATAGAGACAATCGCAATAACAAAGTATCTCTGTATGTTAACAGCTTGAAATTGTGCTGCAAAAAAGATTTAATTGATATTAATTATCATTTTCAATTAAATCTTATGTACTCTTCTACTCTCTATTTTTGGCTGGGCATTGCCGCCGGAACCTTGGGCGCAATGTTGGCGTTTATCACGATGGTACTCACCGCATGGTTCATGATTGATTTTATTATTATGCCCTAACACAATATGACCTAGACCATTTTAACTATTCCAAGGAGAGGCAATGAAAACGATACTGATCACCGGTGCAAACCGCGGTATTGGCTTAGGGTTTGTTCATCACTACCTAGCACAAGGAGCGACAGTTCACGCCACTTACCGTAATATCAACAGTGCCGAACCACTGCTCGCACTTGCCCATAAACATACTAATCTGCATTGCCATTGTCTCGACATCACCGACTATGACAAGTTCGAACAGCTCAGTGCGACGATTGGACGACTCGATCTGCTGATCAATAATGCAGGCTACTATGGTCCTAAAGGCTATGGTTTTGGCAATACGGATATCAACGAATGGCGTAAGGTATTTGAAATCAATGCAATAGCGCCACTTAAATTAGTCGAAGCACTGCATTTCAATCTCACTCAAAGCGATTCTCCAACCATTGCTTGTTTATCATCGAAAGTCGGCAGTATGACCGAGAATACCTCAGGCGGGGGTTATATCTATCGTTCATCGAAAGCGGCGCTAAACTCGGTGGTCAAAAGCTTAAGCAATGACCTTTCACCACAAGGGTTTACCGTCGTGGCACTGCACCCGGGTTGGGTACAAACCGAGATGGGTGGACCTAATGCGCTGATTGATGTTGCAACGTCAGTGAACGGCTTAACACAGGTAATTGCTAATTTTACCCAAGCGCAATCCGGACAGTTTATCAATTTCGATGGTAGCCAAATTCCTTGGTGATCAATTAGCTATGAAATTCCCTATACAAGCGAGTTTATAAACTTATCAAACGCGCTTGAAAATTCGCTTCCGACTTCCAAAATTAAAGAGGTTTTACTCAATAAGGAGAGTATTGATGGCGGATAGACATCTAGTGAATTTCAGTGAAGCGCATGAGTTGAATTACTGCCTACGAAGTGCTGGCAAACGCCAAACTCAAGCCAATCGAGATGCTTTGATTGACTTGGGCAAGCAGGTGAAAAGCGAGCTTGGTAAACGTGTACTAACGCAAAATGACGTACGCGGAGCGATCGCTGATAATGGCAACCTATTTGATTAGTTCGAGCGCGGCTTTGTGACGTAGCCGCCTCTGTTACTTACTCGCTTTACTTTTCGTCGCCGACGGCTTTTTTGCACCTGATTTCGCAAATGTTCGCTTCTTGCGTTTAAATGCTGGTCGTTCAACTTTTGGCAGATGACGTAATGACTCTGGCACTTCACCACTTTTCACTTGGGTCATCAAACCACTAATGCGATCATGCAATGCTTGCATAAACGGCTGGTAGGCTTGATTTCGCTCTGCCATACCCTGCAGTTGATGTTCCCAATTAGCGGTCATATCAGGGTAAGTAGACTCATTCGGCAATGCATGAATTAAACCTCTTCCTGCTGGCGAACTAAGAATGCTCTTGCCTTGTCTAGTTAAAAGTTGGCGTTTAAATAGCGTATCTAATATACCTGCACGCGTCGCTTCCGTACCGAGGCCATCTGTTTCGCGTAGAATTTTTTTCAGCTCTTTATCTTCAACAAAACGAGCAATCCCCGTCATCGCTTGCAGCAGCGTTGCTTCGGTAAAGTGTTTCGGCGGCTCAGTTTGGTGCTGCTTAATTTCCCCTTCACGGCAAGTCAGCACTGTCCCTTCCGCTAGAGGCGGCACGTTATCGACACCGGCATCTTCATCGTCCGCTTTACCCATCAAGGCTTTCCAACCTGCGGCAACCAATTGACGACCTTTTGCCACAAACATGCCACCGGCAATATCAAACACCAATTTAGCTTCTGCATAGACAGCTGGCGGATAAAATTGCATCAAATACTGACGAGCTATCATCTGATACACTTTCATTTCATTGCCCGACAACCCATTGACTGAAGCCTGCTTTGGCGTGGGTATAATTGCGTGGTGAGCGTCGACTTTTTTATCATTCCATGCTTTTGACTTAAGCGCTAAATCAGCACCATTCACCGCAGCACTCATCTCTTTAGCGTTATGGGCAATCGCCTGACAAACACTACCCGCTTGCGCGTAATGTTCTTGCGGCAAGTAGCGACAATCCGAACGAGGATAGGTAATCAACTTGTGTTTTTCATACAATGACTGACACGTGTCCAGCACTTGTTGCGCACTCATTCCATAGCGTTTGGCAACATCGATCTGCAGCGCAGACAGCGAGTACGGCAGTGGCGCAGCTTGTTTCGTTTGTTTTTGCTGTGACTCCGTTACCTTAGCGGGTTGATTGGCTATACGACTGGCAACATTTTCCACCAGCTTACGATTCTGTACTCGCCCTTCTTCATCTTGCCAAGGCTTACAAGCATCACTTGGTTGCCATTTCGCACGGATATCAAACGCACCAAATTCTCCTTGATAAGGGATCAGTGCATGGAGACTGAAATAGTCACGTGGGACAAAATTTTCGATTTCTTCATCGCGACGGACCACTAAGCCTAAGACGGGGGTTTGCACACGTCCCACTGATAACACGCCTTGATAACCGGCCTTCTGACCTAAAAGAGTATAAGCACGGGACATATTCATTCCGTAAAGCCAGTCTGCGCGTGAGCGCGCTAATGCCGATACAGATAACGGAATAAAATCACGATTGCTACGCATTGAGCTAATTGCTCGTTTCACTGCGGGTAAGTTAAGGTCACTGATCAGCAGGCGCTGAGCGCTCTGCTTTTTACTTTGAGAGACCTTGCAGTAATCCAGCACCTCATCGACTAAGAGTTGTCCTTCTCTATCTGGATCACCGGCATGAATGATTTGCGCACTCTCTTTGAGTAATTTGCGAACGACCGTCAATTGCTTACTGGCTGATTTACGCGGTCTTAACTGCCACTGCTCTGGCACAATCGGTAAATCATTGAGATTCCATTTCTTATAGCGCTCGTCATAGACATCAGGTTCTACCTGTTCAAGCAGATGTCCGATACACCAAGTCACTACATCACCATTGCCACAGCGAATAAACCCTTGTTCGTTCTTTTTCGGCCCTGGAAGTGCCGCAGCAATTGCTCGCCCTAAACTTGGTTTCTCAGCAATAAATAAACGTGACATAACGTACCTAGCGATCTCTATCAGTCGCACAAATAAATAAGGGCCACATTATCGAATGTGACCCTTATAAATCAAGAAAAACTGTGAATTTAAACAGTATTATTCAGCGTCGCCTTGCGCACGTGCAGCCGCTTCTTTAACTAGTGGCTGAAGTTCGCCCTTTTGGAACATCTCGATAATGATATCGCAACCACCAATTAGCTCGCCTTCAACCCAAAGTTGTGGGAATGTTGGCCATTGCGCGTATGCTGGAAGCTCAGCACGGATATCCGGGTTTTGTAGAATATCTACGTAAGCGAATTTTTCACCACAAGCCATTAGTGCTTGAGCCGCTTGTGAAGAGAAACCGCAGCTAGGTAGTTTAGGTGAACCCTTCATGTAAAGTAGGATTGAGTTCTCTGCGATTTGCTGTTTGATTTTTTCAATAGTTTCCATTGCTTCCTCTGATGGAGTTACTGCAAGATATCAGCACATTTTAAACCATTGTCGAAGAATAAAAAGCACAGAATTATTGCGGGTATTACTAAAGGTGTTTTCACGCTATCTTAACACGTTATCTACCTATGAGTAATCTCAAGCTGATTTCACTGAATTTTCGCTAAAACCACGTTTTTTATGTGCTTAAATAAACAGTTAGAAACGAATTTTTTCTAAAACTATTTACTCCCGTGTGCTTTTAATCACGTAAAAACTTGATAAACTAGCAACAAGTCAGTCAAATTGACAACGACACGCAAGGTCGCGGGTCGGATAAAACAATAAACATCTGGAAGCAATTGAAAGAGTGTTACCTCTTTCTATATCAATGGAGAAACGAGCAATGGCATTTGAACTACCAGCTCTGCCTTATGCAAAAGACGCATTAGAACCACACATCTCAGCTGAAACGCTAGATTTCCACCACGGCAAACATCACAACACTTACGTTGTAAAACTAAATGGCCTGATCCCAGGTACTGAGTTTGAAGGTAAGACTCTAGAAGAGATCGTTAAAACTTCTACTGGCGGTGTATTTAACAACGCAGCTCAAATCTGGAACCACACGTTCTACTGGCACTGTCTTGCGCCAAATGCTGGTGGTGAGCCAACAGGTGCTGTAGCAGATGCAATCAACGCTGCATTTGGTTCTTTCGAAGAGTTCAAAGCTAAGTTTACTGACTCAGCAATCAACAACTTTGGTTCATCTTGGACTTGGCTAGTTAAGAAAGCTGACGGTTCTCTAGAAATCGTTAACACTTCAAATGCGGCTACTCCTCTAACAGAAGAAGGCGTAACTCCGCTTCTAACTGTTGACCTATGGGAACACGCGTACTACATCGACTACCGTAACGTTCGTCCAGACTACATGAACGGTTTCTGGGCTCTAGTTAACTGGGATTTCGTAGCAGAGAACCTAGCTAAGTAATCCAGCGGTTACGCAAAATTTCAAAAGCCTGCATCCAGCAGGCTTTTTTCGTTTATAGGCAAAATTTACTTAAAGTTTCCCAACACTTAGCCGTTAACTTAACTGGAAAGTGAGGGACGCAATGCAAATCGACGCGATCAATAACATCAGTGCTATTAACGAACTTAAGTTCGGTACGGGAATTAACCATGCCGTTCACGAAGGGCGTCGTGCTGACTTCGCTTTGTTGCTTTCTATGTTCTCAAGTGATGTGCGTGATAACACACCTGTAGAACAAATTGATAATATCGAGATTACTGACCAAGCCCTACGTCAACGTTTTGATTTACAACTTCCCCAGCAGCTACAGGCCGATCAAAGCTCATATCAAATATCGGCACAACAAGCGCACCAATTTCATCAAGGCGGCTTAGCGAGCGCAAAACTTGCCCACTATTTAATGCCAGAGGCTCTGGTTTACCTTCCGGAACAAACTCACACACTCCCAGAAGAGGTTTACCACAACCTGTCTTTACATCAACAGCGGCAACTTGGTGAGAAAGAGCCGAAAAAACTCATGCCTTTTGATCTTTATAATCAATTAGTTGAAGCAAAAAGAACCTTTCAAATTCAAACGCAAGCCTAACTAATTGCGACCTCTAGCACATATTTATCCATTCTATCTTTAGGTTTCCGAGTTTGTGAATGGACGCAAAAAATCGACAACTCGTACAACATACTCACAGCTTATTTGATGTTATTCACATCTAAATAACAATAAATCAACCATTCTTTGTGGACAGAAATTTTTGTCACCAATAGATGGAGAGTAAAGGTATGAAAGTAGACAATGCAGTTGTGTTAGTGACCTCTGCTGGTTCTAGAGTTGGAAGTACGCTCGCCGCTCATTTTTCATCTCTTGGTGCGCACATTATTCTATGTGATAGTGACAAACGCCTGCTAGATGAAACCTATAAACGTTGCCGTACTACCAATGATAATGTGCATAGATTTGAAGTTAGAGACTACTCCATTTCATCTATTCGACACCTATTCCAATCTATAGAGAGTTCATTAGGACGCTCGCCTGATGTTTTAATCAATACTTTTACTACCAAAGCAATCCCGAACATATTTGAGCATTCGGCTTACGATACTTTTGCTATGAATTTATCTTCAATGGCAAGTACATTGTTTGGCTTTGGGCAGGTATCTGCCGATAGAATGAGACAAGAGAATAAGTGCGGTGTGATTGTAAATGTGATTGGCTACACCAACTATGAGGATATGGCAGGTTTTGATAATGCTTCCTCATTTGTATCCGGGTTTACCCAAAGTTGGGCAAAAGAACTCGGCCCTTTTAATATCCGCGTTGGTGGCGTGGTGCCTTGCGGCGAGGCAAACGGACAAAATTGGGCAGAAGTACAAGATGAAGTCATCCGTAACACTGAATACATTGTTACGAATGACTATTTCAATGGCCGGATCATGGCTGCCTAATTATCCCAGTTATAACTGACGCAGTACGCTCTCCGCTGCGTCTTCCAACAAGTCTAATACCAATTCGAATCCTTGCTCACCACCATAATATGGGTCCGGTATTTCTTGATGCTCCGAATCGCCAAAACTCAGATAGAGTTTTAATTTAAACTGATGCTCTGCAGGGCAGATTGTTTGGAGATCACTTAAATTGTCATTATCCGCCGCCAGAATTAAATCAAAGTAGGCGAAATCTTGTAGTTCGACTTTGCGAGAACGAATGCCTTTAAATGAATAACCACGACGCTCGCCCGCTTGTCGCGAACGTTCATCGGGTGGGTTACCTTGGTAATAACCAATCGTACCCGCTGAGTCTACTTCCACATCAATCCCCATTTGCTTTGCTTTCGCACGCAATACCGCTTCACCCGTTGGTGAACGGCAGATATTTCCCATGCAGACAACCAATATCCTTTTCATTCGTTCCCCTGAATTATCAATGGTTTTTCTTAACCTTAGGTTGGTCTATCATAGCGAGAATAGCGAATCGAAAAAAGGAATTAGCAACATGACAGAAAACGACAAACAACAACGTCATAAAGCGCGACAAGAGAAAGTGAAACAGCAGGTAGATGCCAAAGTTGCTGCTGCAACCGAAGTTAAAGGTTTAATTTTGGTCATCACTGGTAACGGTAAAGGCAAATCTACTTCAGGTTTTGGCACTATCGCTCGTGCTGTTGGTCATGGTCAAAAATGCGCAGTAGCTCAGTTTATTAAAGGTACTTGGGACAACGGTGAGCGCAACCTGCTAGAAAAATTAGGGGTTGAATTTCAAGTCATGGCGACCGGTTTTACTTGGGAAACTCAAAATAAACAAGCCGATACTGAAGCGGCTCAGTTGGTTTGGCAAGAGTGCAAACGCATGCTGCAAGATGAGTCTATTGATGTCATTTTGTTTGATGAACTGACTTACATGGTGACTTACGGCTACATTGATCTTGATGAAGTGGTTGAAGCACTCAATAATCGTCCGAAAATGCAATCTGTCGTTATCACCGGACGTGCGGCGCATCGTACTCTAATTGAGATGGCTGATACCGTATCTGAAGTAAAAAACGTCAAACACGCTTTCGAATCCGGCGTCAAAGCGCTCAAAGGTGTCGATTGGTAGATAGAATTAATCGTATTTAGAGCTATCTACTTGATAGCTCTCATTACCACCCAATACCTGAAGCGTAGTGAAACTGCTAAGTCACCCCAAGATTTATAAAATCTCTCTTCATTGTTACGGCTTTCACTGGAAGTCAGCTCTAATTTCCTCCGATTGCACCTTCTCGTTATGTTCCTCTGTGTTAGCGTCTTAATAATTTGTTACATATAAGGACATACTCACATGAAGCGAACAATCTTAACCCTTTGTATCGGTGCGCTATTTACTGGCTCTCTAGCCGCTCAATCACTCACCCTTGAGTTTTCAGATCGTACCACTAACTATAACTTTCCTTCAGCATCCGGTGTTGTCGTCGAGCAGAATAAGATTTACGCAGTGGGTGATGATTCACCCTGGTTCCACCAGATGAATGCCGATTTCACTATCGCAGAAAAAGAACTCATCAAGGACTATCCGGTTGGCGATAACGGCCGTATCATTAAAAAAGTCAAACCCGACTTTGAAGCGCTTGATGCCCTAACAGTCAGTGATAAGCCTGCTTTTGTTATGTTAGGTTCCGGCAGTAAGCTTGATGTCCGCGAGTGGGCAATCGTGATCAGCCAAGATCGTCAACTTAGAATTGAACGCTCTTTAAAGCCATTGTACATCGCTCTGCGACAGGCCGCAGGTTATAGCGCGGATCAAGAAATTAATATCGAAGGTTTAGCCTCATCTGAAGATTATGCGTACATTATCAACCGTGGCAATGGTGGTTCAAACGTCATTTTTGAAATTGACCTAGACGATTTCCAAGACTACCTTGCGGGTGAAGATGAACTGCTAGAAGACATCAGAGCCTACCACGTCAACCTAACGGTCGTAGAAGGTTTTGAAGCTGGCCTATCAGGCGCTGAATATTGGAGTGATACACAAAGCTTAGTGGTAACGGCATCAATTGAAGCAACAGGAGATGCTTACAATGATGGTGAAATCTTAGGAAGTTATGTCGGCGTTGTTCCACTCAATACGTTATCACAAAGCCAGACAGTCGATCTCAGTGACAATCTCATTCCATTGATGAACAACAACCAAAGAGTCATCACCAAAGTTGAGTCAGTCGCCTTTACCAGCGAAACGCCAACCAAGTTAGAAGGCGTACTTGCCAGTGACAACGACGATGGCACCAGTGAGTTCTTCAACTTCAAGCTAAGCAAATAGAATCATAAAAAAAGCCCTCAAACTGAGGGCTTTCATTTCAATATCAATAATGTTAGTTAAACAAACCTTTAATAATGCTATTTACCGCATCTCGGGTTTTTTCATCTTTGATTTTTTCGCCCAACTTTTCATCAAGCTTTTCAAGACCACGATCGATCTCTTTTTGTGCTTTCTGTTTCAACACATCATCAAAGACCAATTTGAACTTCGGATCAGACCATTTGCCTGACACATTAATTGGAATGGTGAGATCTTTTAGCTCGTCGATGTCCTTACCACCCTGCCCTTCTAGCGAACCAACGATCGAGGTGCTAATAGTAAAATCTGCGGTCTCATTGAGGTAATTAGCACTACCTTCACCACGAACACGCAGCAATGGCGATTGAGCATGAAGGTTATTGGTCGATACCACGCCATTTTTCAAGTTTAGCGTGGCTGTCATCGCGCTGAAGTCGGTCTTCTTAGCTTGGTCCTGTCCTTCTACAGACTCGCCTTTAAACTTCGCGTAGTTCTCTCGGATTAACTGCGCGACGTTGATACCATTAACCGCACCATCCGCAAAGTTGATCTTAATTGTACCGGCAAGATTTTGCTTCATTGTAGTTGGCGCTAAACCTTTACCTTTAACGTCAACATCAATATTGCCAGTGCCTTCTAACTTATCGTTTTGCGCCACATCAATCAGTAACGGTAGCACTTTCACGCCTTTGATCTGTTTTTTAGCACTGTAGGTCGCTGGCGATTTACGTGCATCTAACGTTGCGGTCGCTTTGATAGAACCATCGTAGAGATTTGAGCTAAATGAGGTGAGTTTGACTAGGCCACGATTAACGCTGAACTTAGCCGCAACGTTTTGCATTTTCGCATTGCCTGCCTTGAACTTATCAATCGTGATTGCACCGGTCACATCCAGCGCTTTTAACGCCGTTAGATCTGGCTCCTGCTCTTTCTCAGCCTTGGCAACTTGACTCTGTTGTTCAGACTTAGCTTCACCTTCACTCGTTTGTTTACCCGATTTTTCTTGAGTATCTTTGTCTGTGCCTAAGAATGCATCAACATCAATTTCAGGACTGTGAAGATTAAAGATAATCTTTGGAATGTCTGCGAGTGTCACATCTAACTTACCATCAAACTGCAAAGCATTGGCGGTCAGTTTTTCCAATACAAAACTTAAGTGGTTTTTAGTTAAATCAAACGTTAAGTCCGATGCCATATCCACTTTCATTGGCGATTGCGGCAATGCTGCACCTTCAAATGTAGCATCGAGCCCCAGCTGCTTCATGGTCACTTTACTGATCGCTTTATCTACCGTCAGCTGTGCACCGCCTTTAAGATCAAGCGCTAAATCTGCCACGGTTCCCTTAACTGCATACTTGAGGTTGTTGGCTTGATCGAACGCAAAGGTATCCAATTGAATTGAAGCAGACTCTATCTTGTTACTTGCATCGCTATAACTCGCATCAAAACTGATGTTTTTTAGCTCATATTGAGTAAAACCTGTCATCAATTTCAACTCTGCGGTGCCTTGCGCTGCAAATTTTTGCTGATTGGTTTCACCTTTCATCGCAAAATCTGCTTTGCTCCAAGCATCCAGAGCGAACTCGGTTAACGTCAGCGACACGTCGTACAATTTGGTATGCGTACCCGCCTGATCATCTTGAATATCAAGTAGTGCATTGGTAATCGAAATACCCGCTAGGCTGATAGTCCAAGCTGATGCTGGCTGTTCACTCTGCTCTGTCGCTGGCGCATTTTCCGGCGTAGATGATGCTGGCTCAGAAGCCGCTTGTGGTTTATTTGCTTGGAGCGCATCTAAGTTTTTCACGCCATCTTTACGGGTTTCAAGGTAGAACTCCGCGCCATCAAGCGTCACATTGCCAATTTCTAGCTGCTGACTAAACAGAGGCATCACTGAAACATCGATACCGACCTGTTCGACTTTAAACAGATTAGGCTGACTAAAACCTTGTGGGTTCTTCAGTTCAGTTTTGCCTAACGTAAAACCAACCGAAGGGAAGAATTGCCAATCAATGTCGCCTTCAATCACAAGATCTAAACCAGTTTGCTGTTTAGCTTGCTCAACGATAAGGGGCTTAAATTGGTTAGGATTTACGAGCAACACCAATGCCAAGATGGCGGCGATGATTGCCACGATAGGAATGGCGAGCACTAACGCGATTTTCTTCATCAGCAGAGTCCTTGCTTAACTGCCTAGCGGCGATGTGGGAAAAGTTTACTGAAAGTATAATGGTTTAGCGCAAAATTAGTACAAAAACGATTATCTTGCAGCAAAAAGAAAGTGGCACTTAAAGTGCCACTTATCGAGAAAAAAATAAAGTCTCTAAAATCAGAATTAGGTTAAGATTTCAGAAGCTTAGCAATGTGCGCTTTAAGCACATCGATCGCGATACGGTTTTTACCACCGCGAGGAACGATGATGTCTGCGTATTGCTTTGATGGTTCAATAAACTGCATAAACATTGGACGTACAGTCTCTTGGTACTGTTTAAGTACCGATTCCATTGTACGACCACGCTCTTCTACGTCACGCTTAACACGGCGCAATAGACAGATATCAAGCGGAGTATCCATAAATACTGTCGCATGACACAGTTTACGTAGACGTGGATCTGTTAGAAGTAGAATACCTTCAAGAATGATCACTTTCTTTGGTGTCATTGTTGTGGTGTTCTCTGTACGAGTATGCTCTGAGTAGCTGTACTCAGGCACTTCAACCGCTTCACCTTTAACTAGTTTCTCTAGGTGATCACACAGTAGATCGTGATCTAGTGCACTCGGGTGGTCATAGTTAGTTTTTACACGTTCTTCCATGCTCAGATGAGTCTGGTCGTTGTAGTAGCAATCTTCCGTAATTACACCAATTTGATGATCGCCTACCTTCTCGCGAAGTTCATTATAAATAGTGCTTGCGATTAAGCTTTTACCAGAAGCTGACGCGCCAGCAATACCGACGATTACACATTGATTATTATCAGACATTATTCTTGCACCCGATGAATTGATTGGTGAGCTGTGACCTGCTAATAGTGTGGCATGGAAAGGTTAGCAGAGCCAAATTAAACTGCCTGATTATAGGGAGTTCATTAGTGAGATACCAGAAAGTAATAGACTAAATCGTCTTTCTATACAAAATGGAATAAGAAAAGACAAAGCAAACGTTTAGCTGGCATAACACCAGCTAAATCTAGATATACAACAGCACTCACAACATGGTGATGTTTATAGCATCTGGTTGAACATCACCTCGCCAGTAGAGGCGTGCACAGACGGCCTCTGCCAGTTCTAGGTACTGCTTGGTATGTTCAGAATCTGGTCGTGCGGCCACGGTTGGGCAACCAGCATCGATATCTTCACGAACATGAATATCGAGTGGAATTTGTCCCAATAAGTCCAAATTGTACTCCGCCGACATCTTCTCCGCGCCACCCGTACCAAAGATATGTTCTTGGTGACCACAATTGCTACAGATGTGATAACTCATGTTCTCAACCAAACCGACCAAAGGGATCCCCACTTTATCGAACATCGCGGCACCTTTGCGCGCATCAGCTAAAGCAAGATCTTGCGGAGTAGTGACAATCACGGCGCCTGTAACTGGAATTTGCTGCGCGAGACTCAATTGAATATCACCCGTACCTGGCGGCATATCAATCACAAGATAATCCAATTCAGGCCAATCCGTTTCATTGAGTAATTGAGCCAGCGCTTTCGATGCCATCGGACCACGCCAAATGGTGGCTTCATCTTTAGACACAAGATAACCAATCGAGTGGGTGTAGATACCATGGGCTTCAACTGGCTGCATCCACTTATTATCACGTACCGTTGGTTGCGCCTCAACCTGACCAATCATCATTGGCACTGAAGGACCATAGATATCGGCATCAAGTAGGCCTACTTTGGCACCGCTGCGCGAGATGGCTAACGCTAAGTTGACTGAGGTTGTCGACTTACCAACGCCACCTTTCGCTGACGTGACAGCAATAATGTTTTTCACGCCTTTTACTGTACTGCCAAGGTGATTCACTAGCGTCTTCACCTGCACGCCCACTCGGTAGTTAAACTTAGCCACTACTTGACTCTGTTGCTGAGCTTGAATCCATTGGTCGATATCAGCCACCAGCTGATTCGCAGCGTACGGGAGTTTAATATCAAAAAAACCTTCCGCATCGACACTGACAATACCCGGTGTGGATGCCCAGTTTTGAATCACAGAATGGTGCTCGTATTGGCTTAACCAATCGCAAAAATCTTGTTTGGAATTGAACTGACGCATAGGTCCTCCTTTATCCCTCCCATCCTAGCACTCGAATCGCCGATACAGAACCCTGAAAAAACTAGGGGATTGCCGATTTGACACCTTGGAGTCGCTGTTTGAATCGGGTAGTATTAGTCTCTATTTTTTGTACCTATCGAGAAAAGCGAATATTAAGTATGGCAAACGATCCAAGAAACTTTCCTGCAAGGAAAATGCTGGTAACTTGTGCCCTTCCGTACGCTAACGGTTCGATCCACCTAGGTCATATGCTTGAGCATATCCAAGCTGACATCTGGGTTCGTTACCAACGCCTACGTGGCAACACTGTAAACTTCATCTGTGCTGACGACGCTCACGGCACACCGATCATGCTTAAAGCTCAACAGATGGGTATCTCTCCTGAAGAGATGATCGCAGCAGTAAGTGAAGAACACCAGAAAGACTTCGCTGGCTTCGATATCAGCTTTGATAACTACCACAGCACGCATTCTGACGAGAACCGCGAGTTGGCATCTCACATCTATCTACAACTGAAGAAAAATGGCTTTATTTCTAGCCGCACTATCTCTCAGCTGTTTGACCCAGAAAAAGAGATGTTCCTACCTGACCGTTTTGTTAAAGGTACTTGCCCTAAGTGTAAGTCTGAAGATCAATATGGCGACAACTGTGACAACTGTGGTGAAACATACAGCCCAACTGAACTGATTGATCCAAAATCAGCAGTGTCTGGCGCAACACCGATCATGAAAGATTCTGAGCATTTCTTCTTCGATCTACCTCAGTTTGAAAGCATGCTAAAAGAGTGGACTCGCTCTGGCTCGCTACAATCTGAAACAGCGAACAAGATGCAAGAGTGGTTCGAGTCAGGTCTACAACAGTGGGATATCTCACGTGATGCACCTTACTTCGGTTTCGAGATCCCTGGTGAAGAGAACAAATTCTTCTACGTTTGGCTAGATGCACCTGTTGGTTACATGGCTTCATTCAAGAACCTATGTGATAAGACAGAAGGTC
Organism: Vibrio fluminensis; assembly: GCF_015278125.1. GTDB lineage: Bacteria > Pseudomonadota > Gammaproteobacteria > Enterobacterales > Vibrionaceae > Vibrio > Vibrio fluminensis. The sequence continues at coordinate 58,174 of NZ_JADILO010000035.1, read as the reverse complement.
TAGACTTCGACGAATACTGGAAAAAAGACAGCACAACTGAGCTGTACCACTTCATCGGTAAAGACATCGTTTACTTCCACAGCCTATTCTGGCCAGCAATGCTAGAAGGCTCTGGTTTCCGCAAACCAAACAACGTATTCGTTCACGGCTACGTAACGGTAAACGGCGCGAAAATGTCTAAGTCAAAAGGTACGTTTGTTAAAGCAAGCACATACCTAAATCACCTAGACCCAGAATGTCTACGTTACTACTACGCGGCGAAACTAAATAGCCGTATTGATGACCTAGACCTTAACCTTGAAGACTTCTCTCAACGTGTAAACGCTGACGTAGTAAACAAGATTGTTAACCTAGCATCACGTAACGCTGGCTTCATTACTAAACGTTTTGAAGGCAAACTGGCTGAAAACTTCGCAGAGCCTGAGCTATACAATGAATTTGTATCGGCTGCTGATCGTATTGCTGAGCTTTTCGAAACTCGCGAATTTGGTCGAGCAATCCGTGAAATCACAGCGCTTGCTGACAAAGCAAACCAATACGTGGACGAAAAAGCACCTTGGGTAGTTGCTAAAGAAGAAGGCAAAGATCAGGAACTACAAGAAATCTGTTCTGTAGGTATCAACCTGTTCCGCGTTCTGATGACTTACTTGAAGCCTGTAATGCCTGCACTTGCGGCGCGTACAGAAGCATTCCTAAACCAAGAACTGACTTGGGAAGGCATCGCGGCTCCGCTAACAGCTCACGAAATCACGGCATTTAAAGCGCTATTCAGCCGCATCGATCCTAAGAACATCGAAGCGATGATCGAAGCCTCTAAAGAAGATGCAGCCGCTGAAATGGCAGCAAAAGAGAAAGCAGAAGCGGCAAAATCAGCAGGTGAAACTGAACTAAGCAAAGACCCAATTGCAGAAGAAATTGAGTTTGATGCATTTGCAAAAGTTGACCTACGTATCGCTAAGATTGTTTCTTGTGAAGCCGTACCAAAAGCAGACAAACTACTGAAATTCCAATTGGATATCGGTGGTGAAATGCGCCAAGTATTCTCAGGCATCAAATCTGCTTACAACCCTGAAGACCTAGTAGGTAAGCTAACGGTTGTTGTGGCAAACCTTAAGCCTCGTAAAATGAAGTTTGGTATGTCTGAAGGTATGATCCTAGCAGCAGGCCCTGGCGGCGCTGATCTATGGCTACTTGAGCCACACGAAGGTGCTCAACCTGGTATGCGTCAGGATAAGTAAGTGGTCAGAAAATTGCGCAAGGAAAATCGCTTAGAACTAGGCGCAGATTGCCGCTAACTAGTTATTCTAATTACAAAATCTGCAACAACGTTATCAGCGATTTTAATCAGCAAGAATGATTAAAGACTTATGCTGGTTGGTATTATACCCTCCCCTCACTGGTGAACCTCTGCACCAAAATAGTACAGCCATACCGAGCCTTTAAAAATAAGCCATTGATAATAATCAACTTAAAATCTGGCACTGATAGTGCTGAGACTCTAATGCCACCAGCAGCAAGGAGTCGCTATGTTTATTCTCATTTCTATCTCGGTTTCCGTTCTCATCCTGATTTTAATCTACCACTACTCAAGACAACGATCTCTTTCCCACCAGCGTAACTATCAACAAATCGTCACTTTGCGCCTTGTGATGGAACTATGCAGAAAACATCGTGCTGTCACTCATCATGCTGCCACGACAAATAACCAACCTGCTGCTGACTATGCGCTTAAGCAAATCGATAAAGAATTAGAAGCACAAGCTAGTCGATTAGTCAGCTTAGCTAATTTTGACCATAAACCTATGTATCGAGTACTGCAAATGAAGCTCAAAGGGTTGAGTCATGAGTGGCAGCAGCGTTCATTTGCCCGTAACCAACGTATTCATGGTACGGCAATTCGCCACTGTATGTTTTTAATTGATGATATTGCTCTAGTGTGGCTGTTAGAGTCTGGTCGTGCCGATCTTAGCGATGAGTATCATATGAACTGGCAGCAAGTGCTCGACAGCATGGAGGTATTAACTCAGCTGCGAATTTGTATTCAAGAAATCGATCAGCCGATTGGGGAGATGAGAGTGAAATACTACAGCGACAAGATCCGCCATAAACTGCACCAACTCAGTTTGATCAGCTCCCTGCCTATTCGCTCTCCGATCGGCAGCCAAGTGCTCGATCAGCTCGATGAATTGAGTTCAGCGGATACACTGAAACTTAATCAGCAACAACTCTACCAACTGACCACGGATATCTCACAGCTTATCGCCCAGGTCTACGATGATATGCTGACAGATATTACGCAAAGTCTCTATCAAGCATTACCCGATATTTCGTCTGACAACATTTACACAGAAAATGGTTAAGCACACTAACCGTAAAACCATTAGTTCTGTTGATAGTCGCCATTCTCTGATAGAGTCGCGCTCATTCTTGATATCGTTGGTTGCAGCAATTCGCTTCAACTAATAGCCAGACTAGGACACCCTTTGACTAACAACGAAATTTTGCGTCGCGTTCAGCACGCTCTAAACCTTAAAAATGCCCAAATTATCAAAGCTTTCGAGCAAGCTGATGTAGCTGTTGCTCATGATCAGGTGAATAACTGGTTAAAAGCAGAGAACGAAAAGTCTTTCTCTAAGATGAAAGATAAAGATCTTGCGGTGTTCTTGAATGGTTTTATTAATCTAAAACGTGGGAAGAAAGAAGGTGAACAGCCAAAACCTGAGCAGCAATTGACGAATAACATGATCTTTATGAAGCTGCGTATCGCACTAAACATGAAGAATGAAGATGTGTTAGACGCACTTGAACTCATGGGCATCAGCCTAAGCAAGTATGAGATTGGTGCTTACTTCCGCAAACCAAATAATAAGAATTATAAAGAGTGTAGCGATGAGCTACTGTGTGACTTCTTAAATGGTGTGCAGTTCACTCAGCGTCCAGACTCTGAGGCGTTTGCTGACTAACACCACACGCCAAAATAAAAACACCCCCAATACTTATTACTAAATATTGAGGGTGTTTGGGGTAATCATTTGAGCTGAATCATTCGACTTCAACGTTAGACATCTTTTGCTGATATCGTTTCAAGTCGTCAAACTCGAGCATCCGAGCATCAGGCAATCGCCTTACAGCATTTTACGTGCAGCTTCGACCACGACTTTAATTGAGCGAGCCTCGGTTTCTTTTAGCGTCGCGTGATCTGGAATCTCTTTTTGGGTACGGTTGATAATCACACCCGCAACACAACCCGCTTTCAAACCTGAGCTTGCACACATTGTTAGCAATGTCGCTGACTCCATTTCAAAGTTCAGTACGCCCATCTCTTGCCACTCTTTCATCGAGCCTTGGAAACGTTGCACTACACGACCAGTAAAGGTGTCGTATCGCTCTTGGCCTGGGTAGAAAGTATCACTCGATGCCGTCACACCCATATGTACTGCAGCCCCTGATTCTTCAACAGCCGCTTTCATTGCCGTTGCAACTTCAAAGTCAGCAACTGCTGGGAATTCCATTGGTGCAAAGTGTAAGCTTGCGCCATCAAGACGAACTGAACCAGTCGTAACAATCATGTCGCCAACATTAACATGCGGTTGAATTGCGCCTGTGGTACCAACTCGTAGGAATGTGCGTACACCTAGTTGAGCAAGCTCTTCTACTGCAATCGATGTTGAAGGACCACCAATACCGGTTGAGCACACGACAACTGGTTTACCATCTAGCTCTGCACGGTAAAGTGTATATTCACGATGACTAGCTAGAAAAACTGGGTTTTCCATTTCCTCTGCAATTTTTTGTACACGTGCTGGATCACCAGGAATGATCGCTAGAGTTGCGCCAGCTAGATCGGCTTCGGTAACACCTAAATGGAATACAGCTTGAGACATGAGGAAACTCCTTATTACGTCGAGTTGTCGTTTAACACTCGATCTATAAATTCATTGGGTACGCAACTAATGTAACGAACTCACCTAGGATATAGAGTGATTCAAGTCACACATAAAAAAGTAATAAACCGTCAACTTGCACATAAAAACGGTTGGCATCACATAACAATGTATAACAACTGATGTGATTGCATAAAAAAGAATAGCCACTAAATTGACTTTAGTGGCTATTTTTACGTTCAACCTTAAGTTGCTACCAAAGCAGCACAGGGAAATTAATCAAGTTTACTTTCAAATTTGAGTAGGCGGAGTGCATTTAGCGTCACAATCGCTGTCGCACCACTGTCGGCTAACACCGCGACCCACAACCCCGTAATCCCCAACAGACTTGTGACCAGAAATACCCCTTTGAGGCCCAATGCCAATGCGATATTTTGACGAATGTTATTCAGTGTTGCGCGTGACAGCTCAATCATCGCAGGCAGCTCAACCAAACGATTATGAGTGATGGCCGCATCGGCGGTTTCCAGCGCAACGTCGGTTCCGCCCCCCATTGCAATACCGATACTCGCCGCTTTCATCGCTGGCGCATCATTAATACCATCCCCGACCATCGCAACATTATTGCGTGCTGATAACTGCTCAACAAAATGGACTTTGTCTTGTGGCAGCAAGCTGGCTTGAAAGTCGATATCGATTTGCGAGCTAATCGCAGAGGCACTACGTGGATTGTCTCCGGTAAGCATGATTGAGTTGATACCCAGCACTTTCAAAGCCTTAACTGCCTGTTTAGCGTCTTCACGCAAAGTATCTTGCCAAGCGATCAAACCTAAAACCTGATCCTGCTTCAGTGCCACAATCACTGTTTTACCTTGGTCTTCGAGCTCAGCTACGCGCTGACTCAATTCACTATCCAAATCAAACTCTAACTTACTTGGTGCCAATGCGCGGAATAGATCACCATCAATCACGCCTTGAATACCGCTACCAATTAGCGCTTGTTTGTCACTTGCTTCGGGCAATTCAATCCCTTTGTTCTCGGCGTATTTCACCAAAGAACTCGCCAATGGATGGCTCGAGCCGACTTCAATTGCCGCGATGTGTTTCAGCAGCCAAACTGGATCAATAGTATCAGCAGCCACCACATCGGTTACCTCAGGTTTCCCCTTGGTGAGCGTGCCGGTTTTATCAAACGCCACCGTTTGTACATGACCCAGTTGCTCCAATGCTGCGCCGCCTTTGATTAAAGCTCCTCGACGAGCTGCTGCTGCAAGCCCCGAAGTAATCGCTGCCGGCGTTGAAATCACGAGAGCACACGGACAAGCAATCAACAATAGAGCTAAACCGCGATAGACCCATGTTTCCCACGGTTGAGCAAACAACAATGGCGGCGTGATGATCACCAGCAGCGAGACCAACATCATCAATGGGGTATACCAGCGGCTGAAGCGATCTAAGAATCGCTCTAGCGGCGCTTTACGCGACTCCGCTTCCTCGATCAGATGGAGAATTCTGTCGATAGCGTTTTCGCCTTGGCGCGAAGTAATGGTTAGGCGCACAACCTTATCAACCACCACTGCCCCTGCCATCACCGATTCATTCGCCAAGCGTTCCACAGGAATAGATTCACCGGTTAAGGCACTCTCATCAAAACTTGCTGCACCAGCGATAATTTTGCCATCAGCAGGAAGACGAGCACCCGGCGCGACTTCGATTACGTCACCAAGATTGAGTTCACTCGCGGAGACTTCTACTCGCTTACCATCAATGATCTTGGTCGCGGTCTCTGGCACTAATTCCATTAACGCTTGCACGCCACTGCGCGCTCGAGATGCAGCAAAGGCTTCTAAACGTTCACCAATTAAAAACAGCAACAGCACCATCGCCGCTTCGACACTTTCACCCAAATAAAGCGCACCAATGGCGGCAACACTCATTAACGTTTCTATCGCAAACGGCGTACCTGATTTGGCCAAAGAGATGGCTTTTTTAGCAATGGGATACAGACCAACCAAACAGGTCAGAATAAACAGCCATTCACTTAATTGAGGTTGATAAGGCTTAATCAAGCCAGCGAACGCCATTGCCGAAGCAATCGCGATAATCTGCCCATTTTGCTTAATAATCGGTAGCCAGCCAGTGGGCTTAGGTTGGGTAGATTTTTGATTGGGTGAGCTAAAGGTAAACCCCGTATCTATGATGGCCTGCTCAACTAAAGTGGCGACAGCAACATCACTCGACTTAACAATGAGTTTTTCAGTGGCAAACAGTACTTTAGCTTCAGTAATACCTGGGATTTTATTGACTGCAGTCTCAACTTTGCGGGCGCACGAAGGGCAGTCCATACCGTTGATTTTCCAGCTATGGCTAAAACGAGCTTGTGATGACAGACCGGAATCGCTTTCCTCATCACTTGGGTCAGAGCCGCTGCCACAAGTCGAGCTAGAACAACAGTCTGAACCTGTGCTTTCCACACCAGCCATTTTGATACTGGTAATTTTAGGACTCGCGCATGAGCCAGCTTGAGATGGATTCGCTGCCGCTTTATTTGTACGGCATGCTTCATGTTTGGTGCACATAATTGATTCTCCTATCAAAGTACACCCTAAGCATAAACCTTGGAGTATACTCCAAGGTCAAGCTCTTAATCTGACAATTTGGTTTTATTCGCTGCGACTTCTTCAATCAATACCGCGTCATGGCTACAGAAAGGTGTAGCATTAACACTTTTTATCGCGGGATCTTTAGGTTCAAGCTCTGCCACTTCACCCTGCATCAGATCGCGAATATGCTTACGTAAAACCCAGATAGCAATCAGACCAAACACGACCGTCCCTACCGCTTGGCCGTAGAGAACCCCTAATGCACCAAACCAACTCGCACCAATATGGACAAAAGGTAGCGTTCCTAAAGTCGCTTTACCTAAATTCAAGGCAGTCGAATAGAGAGGCTTACCAAGGTTATTAAATGAGGTGTTCGCGACAAACTGCATACCATTAAAAATAAAACTGACGGCGATAAACGTACAAAACGTCCCAACAATCAACGCCGCATCTCCAGTAAGACTAAAGCTGCTGATGAGTAGGCCCTGCACTAAATACAACACAATACAAACAAAGACAGTGTACACCGTAGTCACAATGAGAGAGTTATTCAGCGTCTCTTTCACTCGGTCAAACCTTTCAGCGCCAAAGTTCTGTCCGATAATTGGCCCTACCGCACCAGACAGAGCAAATATCACCGCAAAACAGACTGGCGTTATTCGCCCTATCACCGCAAAGCCAGCGACAAAGTTTTCGCCAAATTGAGCCAAAGAAGAGGTGACAATCGCGTTGCCGATTGGCGTAGCGATATTGGTGACAATCGCAGGTAACGCAATCGCCAAAATGGCTTTTGAATTGCACTTCCATGCAAACCACGATGGCACGGCGACCAGATCATGTATCTTGATTAGAGGGTAAATAGAAAAAGCAAGTACGGTGACACGAGCGATAACAGAAGCCGCTGCAGCCCCTTCAACATTCCAATTAAAGACGAAGATAAATATTGGGTCGAGAATGGCATTAACGATGCCACCAGACAATGTAGCCCACATCGAACGCTTCGCATCACCAGCAGCACGAAGAGCTGCCCCTGCTGCCATACCCAGCGCTAAAATAGGCCCACTTGGGATGAGGATCTCTAAGTATGCTTGCGCCCTCTCGGCGGCAAACCCCTGAGCACCAATTGCCGCAAGCAACTCAGGAATGTAGCTGTACATAACAACGCTCACCACACAGCTAATCAAGAAAGCGGTTAACATAGTACTGGCGCTTAAAGCCCGCGCATAAGTGAACTGGTTGCTACCAATAGCCTTCGAGACTAATGCCCCCATCGCAATCGACGTGCCGATAGAGATAGAGGTAGAAAAGAAAACCAAAGTTCCTGCAAAGCCAACAGCCGCCGCTAACTCTACCTGCCCAAGCATACTGATAAACAGCATATCCAGTAAGTCGACCACAAACAGAGCCATTAGCCCTACAGAACCAGCCCCCGACATCACTAAAATATGTCGCATCGTAGAACCTTCAACAAACTTGGCACTTTGGTCGGTCATCGCTTTTCCTCTGGCAAAAATAAAGGCGCCGCAGCGCCTTATCTTCAATCTAGATTATCATACTGGATGCTTAAAACACGCATCGATATTTTTAGCTATCGCTCGTAACACATCTTTACGTGTAATTATGCCGATGAGCTTACCGTTTTCGATAACCGGATACACTTTAGGTTTGCCTACCTGCATCATTTCCGCCAACTCAATCACTGACATCTCAGGGGATACCGAGAGCACATCAGGATACATGCAATCGCTGACTATATGAGTATCTTGACAGTAGTAGCTTACTTTGATCAGTTTATCGAGCAAGTCTTGTCCTGATAAAAAACCAATTACTTTTTTATTCTCATCCACAACAGGTCCGCCTAAATAATCCGAACCCATCACTTTATCTAGGGCCGCACTGAGTGACATCTCTGGTGTAAAAGTTACCGCTTGTAGCTTCATGTAGTCTCTTACTTTTAACGATTCCATGTTGGTCTCCTATGTCGCGCCACTGACTAAACTCTATTGAGAAATAACTTTGTTAACTTAAGTGTCGCCTAATTTCTTGATTTTACTAAATGGAAAGCAACAATTTTTCTGATAGGTTTAATCTATCACTACGTAAGCAAGATAAAAAAAGACCACAGGCAAATACCTATGGTCTTAAAAAGTACGGCGGTCTTAAAAAGTACGGCTCGAATCTAAAAACTATTTTTGCCAACGCTCTGCGGCTTTCGCATCAGAGTCACGCGAATCAACCCAACGTGTTGCTTCAGTGGTACGCTCTTTCTTCCAGAACGGTGCTTTGGTTTTTAGGTAATCCATAACAAATTCGCATGCGTCAAATGCTGCGCCACGGTGCGCACTTGCCACACCGACAAACACGATTTGATCGCCTGTTGTCATATCACCCACACGGTGAATAACACGGATCGCTTCCAACGGCCAACGCTGCTCAGCTTCATCACAGATTTCTGCCAACGCTTTTTCTGTCATGCCTGGGTAGTGCTCAAGTGAAAGACCAACCACATCGTCGCCTAGATTCATGTCGCGAACTTTACCGACGAAAGTCACCACCGCACCTGAAGCATTGCTTTTTGCTAACGCTTGATACTCATCACCGACGTTGAAATCTTCAACTTGTACTAATACACGAGGATCCATCTTAGCCTCCGGTAACCGGTGGGAAAAATGCCACCTCATCACCAGCGGTAAGCGGGTGAGTAAGCGGTACGATTGATTGATTTACCGCCGCCAAAAGACGGCCAGGATCAAGTGCAAGATCCCACTTACCTTCTTGTGCAGCTAAATGAGCACGCAACTCTTCAACCGTAGTAAACTGCCCTTCAAGTTGCAGCTCATCGGTTTCAACCAACTCACGAGTTTGAGCAAAGAATAAAACCTTAATCATGCATCCACCTTAAAGTGTCCTGATTTACCGCCAAGCTTCTCTAACAAACGAACTTGACCAATCACCATATCTTTCTGTACCGCTTTACACATATCGTAAATGGTTAAAGCAGCAACCGAAGCGGCTGTTAGCGCTTCCATCTCAACACCGGTTTTACCCGCCAGCTTACATAACGACTCAATGCGTACGTAATTTTCTGCTTCGTTTGCTTCTAGCTGCACTTCCACTTTAGACAGCAGAAGAGGATGGCAAAGTGGGATCAAGTCCCACGTTTTCTTTGCAGCTTGAATACCAGCAATTCGCGCCGTCGCGAATACATCACCTTTGTGATGTTGACCAGACGTGATCAATTGCAAGGTTTCCGGTGCCATATGAACAAAAGCTTCAGCGCGCGCTTCACGTACTGTTTCTGCTTTGCCCGATACGTCCACCATGTTTGCTTCGCCAGAAGCGTTGATATGGGTAAACTGGCTCATGAGTGCTCCGCTGTTAAATGGATCAGTAATTAAACTGAAAGGTGTGGCATAAAGTTACAAGGACGGTGGCTCGCATCTAGCTGTTGCTTGATGATCTTCGTCCAACCTGTACGACACGCACCCGTTGAGCCTGGCATCGCAAAAATTACCGTGTGGTTAGCAAAACCAGCGATTGCGCGAGATTGAATGGTTGATGTGCCGATTTCCTCGTAAGAAACCAAACGGAATAGCTCACCAAAACCTTCTACTTCTTTATCGAATAGTGGTTTTAACGCTTCTGGAGTACTGTCACGAGAAGTGAAACCAGTGCCACCAGTAATCATAATTGCTTGCACGTTTTCATCGGCAATCCACTGTGAAACGATCGCGCGGATTTTGTACATATCATCGATAACAATTTGCTTATCAACAATGTTGTGACCTGCATCTTGAGCGTTTTCAGCTAGGAAACGACCTGATGTATCATTTTCTTCTGTACGAGTGTCAGAGACTGTTAGTACTGCAATGTTTGCTGGTTGGAACTTGCTTTCTGCATGACCCATTTGCTCACCTACCTATCGTGATTAGTTTTGTTCGCCGCTCTACGTCGGCGATAAATAATTTGGAAGAGAGTTTGATTAGCCGCCAATCGACGCCAAGTGTGGCGTCATACCTGTGTTGCCATCTTGCAAGAAATGGCTGACAGACTTGGTTTGTAACTGCTCTTGAATGCGTTGAATTAACAAAGGTTCTTGTTCATCTTGCTCAAGTAGATCACGCAATTCGACGCCGTGATCACCAAACAAGCACAGATGTAGTTTACCCAATGCAGATACGCGTAGTCGGTTACAGCTTTCACAAAACCCTTTTTCATAAGGCATAATCAAGCCAATTTCACCTTGGTAATCAGGGTGAACAAAAACCTGAGCTGGACCGTCATTTTTCTCGCGAATTTTGAGTAACCAACCATTTGCGATCAACTGGTTGCGGATTTGTACACCGGATACATGATGGTTTTGGAATAACTCGTCCATCTCACCGGTTTGCATCAATTCAATAAAACGCAATTGAATTGGACGATGTTTAATCCAATCAAGAAATAACGGCAATTGGTGGGAATTCAGATCTTTCATCAACACAACATTAACTTTGATCTGTGAGTAACCAACCTCGAAAGCTCGGTCGATACCCGCCATTACTTGATTGAACTTATTCTCGCCTGTGATTTGATGAAAAAGGCGTGGGTCAAGGCTATCCACACTGACATTGATATGCGTTAAACCCGCTTGTTGCCACTCAGCAACTTGCTTCTCCATTCGGTAGCCATTGGTGGTGGTCGCAACTTTACGAATACCATTCGTGTTCGCGACGGTTTCAATGATCTGTGTAAAATCTTTACGCAAACTTGGTTCGCCACCGGTGATACGAACTTTACTCGTACCGCAGTCAGCAAACGCGCGTACTACACGTTGAATTTCAGGAAGCGATAAAAAAGACGAGTTTTTTTGCCCCGAAGGTTTGTAACCATCAGGTAAGCAATATGTGCATTTAAAGTTACAGACATCTGTAACAGAGAGACGCAAGTAGTAAAACTTGCGATGAAATTTATCTTCTAATTGTTGCGCCACGGAACACCTTTCCAAACACGGGAGGCATAGTCATTTCCAACTGTGCCCTTGTGACATCATGTCACTGGCTCACAAAGCTTATTCGTCACTGAACTTAGCTTACTGAGCTCGGAGTTATGGCAACCGTTACATGTTCAAAATTTTTACAATTAAGAATTTAACAGCAGCTACCGCATAAAATACTTAAAAACTGTGAGGGATTCCACCCTTAGAATGAAAAAAAACGCACAGTTCACTCAATTTGCCCCCTATTGAGTACTAAGAGTAAATCGATTAACTTAAATTGTAGTTGGTATAGCTGAAAATAAGAAAACGAATGACAATCTATTCAGAAAAAAAAGTGGTCGCTATTGGTGGTGGCCACGGCTTAGGTCGAATGCTTGCGGCACTAAAAGATTTTGGAACCAATGCGACTGGCATTGTAACCACCACTGACAATGGCGGCTCAACAGGTCGAATTCGTCATTGCCAAGGCGGGATTGCTTGGGGCGATACTCGTAACTGTGTGAATCAGCTAATCACCGAACCCTCCATTAGTTCAATGATGTTTGAGTATCGTTTTAAAGGCACAGGAGAGCTTGATGGCCATAATCTAGGTAACTTGATGTTGACCGCGCTTGACAACCTTTCGGTGCGTCCACTCGATGCGATTAACCTCATCCGCAATATGTTGAAAGTGGATGTAAATTTAGTACCGATGTCAGAACATCCATCGGACCTGAAAGCACTCTCAAAAGAAGGCAAGTGGGTGACGGGAGAAACCAGTGTCGATGAAATGGAAGCCGATCTACAACGCTTAGATCTCGATCCAGAAGTCCCAGCAACGAAAGAAGGGGTTCAAGCCATTGAACAGGCCGACATGATTATTCTAGGTCCGGGGAGTTTCCTCACTAGCGTAATGCCACCATTGCTACTGCCCGAGGTTGGGCGAGCAATTGCCAGCAACACCTCAGCAAAACTGGTGTTTGTAGAAAACCTGTCACCAGAATATGGGCCTGCGGGTCGCATGTCTCTGCGTGAAAAGCTGGAGTGGTGTGAGCGTGCTTGCCAAGCTCGTAAACTAGACGTGGTATTGGGTGCAGAAGCACACCCTGAATTGAGTGAATGGAACTGTGTCACAGCCGATTTGGCTTCACCCAATCGAGATTGGCGACATGACCGTCAAAAACTTCACGCCGCCATTATCGAGCTACTATCTCAATAGCCCTTCGTATTGATGATGAGTCTCTTTAAGCAAATCTAACATTTTCTGCTTATCTTCAGGGCTGGTTAACGCCAGCCCTGACTTACCTGAACTGTCATAATCGATCGCTAGTCGACATAATGCTTCTGCACCAAAGCTGGCAGCACTGCTTTTTAAGGCATGGCTTATCTCTTTTAGGTAAGCATCTTGGTCGCTGTCTGGCAGGTCAAGCTTCTCTGCATATTGATTGAGCTCACCCAAAAAAATCTCCAATAAAATTGGCAGATTATCGGCACCAATCTCTTGCTTCAAACGTTCAACTTGCTGTTGATTAATAATGTCCATGAAACCCTACTATAGTTGTTTTTCATTCCAGGCTTGCAGCTTGCGATAAATTGTCGACGGGCTAACGTCTAAATACCCTGCAGCTTTCGGAATATTGCCATCACAAGCCTGAATCGCTTGCTCAATGGCACGTTTTTCCGTTAGCCATAATGGAAAAATATCGTGCACAGTTAACACTTCTCTCTCTTGCGAGGCGCTAACCTCACTGCCATGAATCGGCTTATTCAATGGTGGTGGCAACATATCAAGGCGAATTTCTTTGCCATTGTTCAGCACCACAACATTACGCAATACATTTTGTAATTGACGCACATTACCCGGCCATTCATAACGGGAGAAGCAATCTACCACCTCCGGCGATAGTCTGATGAAGTCTTTGCCTTCTTCTTTAGACATAAAGCCAAGCAAAGAGTATGCAATTTCAATGACATCTTCGTCACGCTCACGCAAAGGTGGCAAATGAAGAGGGATGACATATAAGCGATAATACAAATCTTCACGAAAACGGCCTTCTTGCACTTCTTTCCACGGATCGCGGTTAGTCGCACAGACAAAACGGACATCGACGCTCTTCATCTTTGACGAACCCACTTTTTGGAACGTGCCAGTTTGGATGAAACGCAGTAGCTTGGTTTGCAAATCCAAGTCCATCTCACACAGCTCATCAAGGAACAAGGTTCCACCATCAGCAAGCTCTGCGGCTCCTTGTCGGTCTGTCGCCGCGCCAGTAAACGCACCTTTTACGTGGCCAAACAATTCACTTTCGATGAGATCTTTTGGTATCGCTGCACAGTTAATCGCAATAAAGGGCTTATCACCACGCTTACTTGCTGCGTGGATAGCTTCAGCACAGACTTCTTTACCAGTGCCACTTTCACCGGTAATAAAAATACTCGCCTTACTTGCTGCTGCTGAGTCAATGGTGCGATACACCGCTTGCATTGTATGACTACTACCGATAAAGCCCTGATAACCTTCATTTATTCCATCTTCGGTTTTTAGCTTGCTTGCTTTGCGAATCGCATTATTGACCGTAACGCGCAAGCGGTCTGCTTCACAAGGCTTAATCAAGAAGTCTTGCGCGCCATGTCGCATCGCTTCAACCGCTGTATCGATAGAGCCATGCGCCGTCATAAAGATGATCGGCACATCTGGGTTTTGCTGTTTTACTTCATGAAGAACATCCATACCCGTCATATCAGGTAGACGTAGGTCCAATAGGATTAGATCTGGTGTACGAAAAGAGAGACTCTCAATCGCGTCTCGACCAGTTCCAACAATATTAATGTCGATACCAAGTGGAGTCAGATAAGAGCGATACAATGCGGCAACGGAAGCCGTATCTTCCACCATCAATAGATAGCGATTTTTTTGCGTTAGAGTATTTTGCTGCATAACCTAGCCATAGATTTTTGATTGCATTTTGTTTTAATAATTGCATTGCGCATTGCATTTTGCAAATAACTTAATCAAAAAATGCCTGAATCAGTAATAAAAGTAAGGATTATTCAACAATTAATAATTGGCACGAATAGTGCTGTAGATAAATTGACCCTAACGGGTCACCTAGCCAACTGACGTTGTTAGTGAACTTAGTATTCACAAATGACAGCCAATAGAACCATTTCTATTGGCTATTTTTTTGTCTGATATTTAGCGACCAAATCGGTTAGCTATTGGTAATGAACTGTGCACGCAGTTTTTCTATCTCATCTCGCTTAGCAGCCGCCAATTCAAATTCGAGATTTTGCGCATGTTGATACATCTGTGCTTCCAGTTTGTTAATCTCTTTTTCAAGTTGCTGAGGAGAAAGCACTTGGTAATCTTGCGAAGGCTCGGCCACTTTCGACAGCGGAACCGCTTTGCTGTTACGCTGCTTACGCCCTTTACCAATATCACCTAATTCCATAATATCTTTGACATTACGCTTCAAAGCCTGCGGCTCGATACCTTGCTCTTGGTTATAAGCTTGCTGTTTTTCACGACGGCGATTCGTTTCTCCCATCGCGCGTTCCATTGAGCCGGTAATACGGTCTGCATACAAAATCGCTTTACCATTGACGTTACGCGCTGCACGGCCAATCGTCTGAATCAATGAACGCTCAGAGCGTAAGAAGCCCTCTTTATCCGCATCAAGAATCGCAACTAGCGAAACTTCGGGCATATCAAGGCCCTCTCTAAGTAAGTTAATACCCACTAACACGTCAAACTCACCTAGACGTAAATCACGAATAATCTCGACACGTTCAACGGTATCAATGTCTGAGTGAAGGTAACGAACGCGAACATCATGCTCGCTCAAGTATTCGGTTAAATCTTCTGCCATGCGCTTGGTGAGAGTGGTCACTAACACACGCTCATCTTTAGCGGCGCGAATACGCACTTCAGAGAGTAAGTCGTCAACCTGAGTCGCGACAGGACGAACTTCAAGCTCAGGGTCAAGCAAACCTGTGGGACGAACTACTTGGTCAGCGATTTCATCGGCCGATTTCTCTAGCTCATAATTACCCGGTGTGGCTGAGACAAAAATTGTCTGCGGCGCTAATGACTCAAACTCATCAAATTTTAGCGGGCGGTTGTCCAAAGCCGATGGTAAACGAAAACCGTACTCCACCAGCGTTTCTTTACGTGAACGGTCACCTTTATACATCGCACCAATTTGCGGCACGGTGACGTGTGACTCATCGATGATCAGTAGACCATCGCCTGGCAAGTAATCAAATAGGGTTGGGGGCGGCTCACCCTCGCTACGTCCACTTAAATAACGGGAGTAGTTTTCAATACCAGAACAGAAGCCAAGCTCATTCATCATCTCAATATCGAACTGAGTACGCTGACTTATACGCTGTTCTTCTAGCAACTTGTTATTGTCTAGCAAGTATTTCTTACGTTGCTCTAACTCAACCTTGATCTCTTCTATCGCATCAAGAATCTTCTCACGAGGCGTAACATAGTGAGTTTTCGGATAAATGGTGTACCGCGGCAAGTCTCTTTGTTTAACCACTCCGGTCAGCGGGTCAAAGATACTGATACAATCAATTTCATCATCGAACATTTCAATGCGAACTGCATCCTGCTCTGATTCAGCAGGGAAAATGTCAATCACTTCGCCTCGAACTCGGAATTGTCCACGCTCAAAAGCGACATCATTGCGGCTATATTGCAGTTCAGCCAAACGACGCAGTATGTCACGCTGATCCATCACATCACCACGACGAACGTGCAGCATCATTTTTAGATATGATTGGGGATCACCCAAGCCGTAAATCGCAGATACCGACGCAACAATGATGGCATCTTTACGTTCAAGTAGGGCTTTGGTTGCCGACAAACGCATTTGTTCAATGTGCGCGTTGATCGACGCGTCTTTCTCGATGAAAGTATCTGTAGTCGGTACGTAAGCTTCTGGCTGATAGTAATCGTAGTAAGAAACAAAAAACTCTACGGCGTTATTAGGGAAAAATGCTTTCATCTCCCCGTATAACTGTGCCGCAAGGGTTTTGTTTGGCGCGAGCAAAATTGCCGGACGCTGAGCGGTAGCGATAACATTGGCCAAAGTAAAGGTTTTACCAGAGCCCGTTACCCCTAATAAGGTTTGATGGGCAAGACCGGCATCGAGACCTTCTAGTAATTGATTGATTGCCTTGGGTTGATCACCTGAGGGCTTGTAATCTGAGACCAAGTCGTACAGTTTGCTCATCGCATCCTCGAAAACGTAACTATAGTAGAGGGCCATTTTGTCTGTATATATATACAGACTCAAGTCCTAATCGAAAAATTCACTCAGCTTTTATCGATTATTTTTCTAATTGACGCTAGATCCCTGACTAATAAGCTGATAACATTCCTGCCCCTATCAAGGCACCCAGCCTAAAAAACGCACCTTAACCATTCACAGCTTATACACAAAATCACTCGATCAAGCGCCGATCGCACTTCGATCATTTATTTGCGCTCACTCTCAAATTAGATCAAAAACCACCACAAACGTTTGTTATTGCTACATCTAAGCAAAGATCCATTTGCGCAACAAAAAATCCCCATTGACGATCTTTTAATCATTAAAATAGTTATTAAAGCATAATTAACACACTTATCCACAATTTTAGTGGATAACTATTTACAGCCCAATAGCCATGCGGGCTAGCAAAAAGTAAAGATATTTTTCTTCACTCGTTTTGCCAATTTTCATTTCACAACTGTTGACAGTGAAATTAGCTACAGATAACATTTGCTCCGCTAAATGCAATTCCTCCTTAGCTCAGTTGGTAGAGCGACGGACTGTTAATCCGCAGGTCGCTGGTTCGAGCCCAGCAGGAGGAGCCAAATTCCATGGAAAAGCCGTGTCTTAGGACGCGGCTTTTTCGTATCTGTACACTCGTAACTCTCTTTACCAATGCACAAAAAACACAAAGACGCCCGCAGGCGCCTTTGTTTTCTTACCGCCACGATAAGGCAGCATATAGCTTTTTAATCAAATGATTACAACACGATACCCGCAAAGATAAAGCCGAAGATAATACTGAACACTAAGCTCAGTAGACCCGGAATCATAAAGCTGTGGTTAAAGATATATTTGCCAATCTTAGTCGTCCCTGTGCGGTCAAAGTCAATTGAAGCAATGATTGGACCGTAGTTAGGAATAAAGAAGTAACCGTTAACCGCAACGAACGTCGCGATAATTACTTCTGGTGGCAAACCAAGCATAATACCTACCGGCACCAATACCGCAGTCGTTGCACCTTGGCTATTTACCATCACAGAGAGACCAAACAGCGCAAATGCAAACGTCCAAGGCGCCACTTCCACCATGCCCGATACCGCCTCTTTCACCATCATATCGTGACCACCGATGAAAGTATCGCCAAGCCATGCAATACCGAAGATTGCGACAATCGCACGCATACCCGCATGGAATACCGAACCTTGGGTGATCGCGTTGCCATCCGGTTTACAGATCAAAATAATCAGCGCACCCATAGCTAACATAATGATTTCAATCGTGTGCGCCATGCCCATCGGTGAACCATCAAAGTTTGGTCTTAGGAATGGGAATGCGCCCATGATAACAACCGCTAGCGCACCAAATAGGAACAGACCAACGGCACGTTTCGCTTCTGGACGAATCTCAATTTCTTCTACTTGAGTCTCTTCTTCCATCTCTTTACGGAAAGCAGGATCTTGCATGCGACGTTGGTACTCAGGATCGTCTTTTAGCTCTTTGCCAAGCTTGTTAACAATTAAACAAGCTGAGGCAAGACCAAGGAACGTACCCGGAATGGTTACCATCAGTACATCAGCTAGGGTAATGCCTTGCGGCTCTAAAAATGCAACCAGAGCAACAACCGCAGCTGCGATAGGGCTTGCCACGATAGCAAACTGAGATGCGATTACCGCCATACCCAGTGGGCGCTCAGGGCGAATGCCGCTACGACGACTTACTTCTGCAATAACCGGTAGAACTGAATACGCTACGTGACCAGTACCCGCTAAAAAGGTGAAAGACCAAGTAACCAGTGGCGCAATAAAAGTGATTTGGCGAGGGTTCTTGCGCAAAATGTTAGATGCCACTTTAATCAGATAATCTAGACCACCAGCCGCTTGCATTGCCGCTGCCGCCGCAACCACCGCCATGATCATTAGCATTACATCAATGGGTGGACTAGTCGGTTTTAAGCCAAAGACAAAGCTTAAGATCGCTAAGCCGATACCACCCATAACACCAAGACCGATACCGCCGATCCGCGCACCAATTAAAATACATCCCAGAACAACTAAAAACTCTATCAAAAACACATCAAACTCCTTGATGACAACGTTTAAATAAAACCTTGTGAATAGTAAGTTTTTTATTATTTTTGTTTTCAGCACACCATCACATAAGCGCAACGAAAAAACCGCGCTATGTGAAGATTGTTTAATACCTCTCGCTATTACTGGTCAGTTGTTACTGCTGTGTAATTGGAATGGATATAAACCACTATTGTTATGCAACATATCCTCACCGCTCTGCTCCACGACGAAAACGTTTTCCGCTCTATTAGCACATATTTTGCGTATAATTTTTACTCAACAACCTAAAACCTTATCTTTCCTTGGTTGTTATTAAGCAAGCAAAGCGAGATAATATCGGGATCGGATTTCTTTAAATATAAAACTATGACCGAATATCTTTTGTTGTTGGTCGGCACTGTGCTGGTCAACAACTTTGTACTGGTGAAGTTCTTGGGCTTATGTCCATTTATGGGCGTTTCTAAGAAATTAGAGACTGCTATTGGTATGGGGTTAGCAACCACTTTTGTGCTAACTCTCGCTTCGGTGTGCGCGTATCTCGTAGAAAGCTATATTTTAGTACCATTAGGGCTACAATATTTGCGAACTATGAGTTTCATTCTCGTTATCGCCGTGGTGGTACAGTTCACTGAAATGGTGGTACATAAAACCAGCCCGACACTCTATCGTCTGCTGGGTATTTTCTTACCGCTAATCACCACCAACTGTGCGGTATTGGGTGTTGCACTGCTCAACATCAATGAAAATCATAACTTCATCGAATCAATTATCTACGGATTTGGTGCAGCTGTTGGTTTTTCATTAGTGCTGATCTTGTTTGCTTCAATGCGCGAGCGTATCACTGCTGCCGACGTACCGACTCCATTTAAAGGCGCATCCATTGCGATGATCACCGCCGGTTTAATGTCTCTAGCCTTTATGGGCTTTACTGGTTTGGTGAAGCTGTAATGAGTTCAATACTAATCGCTATTATCGCACTCGCGGTACTTGCCGCTGTATTTGGCGCTATTCTCGGTTTTGCTTCGATTCGCTTTAAAGTCGAAGCTGACCCTATTGTTGACCAAATCGACGGTATTTTGCCCCAAACCCAATGTGGTCAATGTGGTTACCCTGGTTGCCGCCCATACGCTGAAGCCATCGCTAACGGCGATGCGATCAATAAATGCCCTCCGGGTGGTCAAGCGACTATTGAAAAGCTAGCCTCTCTAATGGGGGTTGAAGCGACTGACTCAGCACATGATCTCGATGACGCAGTGAAAACTGTCGCCTTTATCCATGAAGACATGTGTATCGGTTGTACTAAATGTATTCAAGCATGCCCAGTTGATGCCATTGTTGGTGGTACAAAAGCGGTGCATACCGTCATTAAAGATGAATGTACGGGCTGTGATCTCTGTGTCTCTCCTTGCCCGACAGACTGTATTGAAATGATCCCTGTAGTCACCACTACAGCGAATTGGAAGTGGCAATTAAACGCCATTCCTGTTGTTGATATTACCGACTCTGCTGACAAGCAGGAAAGTGTGAATTAAGGACTGGTATGTTGCCATTAATCGAACAAATCAAATCTGGTGCTCTTTGGAATTTTCCTGGTGGTGTTCATCCACCGGAGAATAAACTGCAGTCGCTAAAAACTCCTGTAGCACGAGCATCTATTGCTAACGAACTGGTTTTGCCAGTGAAGCAGCATATCGGTCAAGCTGGTAACTTAATCGTTACCGAAGGTGAGCGCGTATTAAAAGGTCAACCTCTGACTAAGTACGATACCAGCTTTATGCTACCGATCCACGCGCCTACCTCTGGCATCGTAAAAGCTATTGAGCCAAGAACCACGGCCCACCCTTCAGGTCTCTCTGAACTGTGTATTGTTCTCGAGCCGGATCATTTGGATGAATGGATTGAGCGCCAGCCAGTTGCTGATTACCAAGTAAAAACGCCGGAAGCTCTGATTGAGATTATTCGCCAAGCGGGTATTTCAGGTATGGGTGGCGCAGGCTTCCCTACCGCAAAGAAAATTCAAGCCGGTCTTGGCCGCACGGAAATCTTGATTGTTAACGCCGCAGAATGTGAACCTTACATCACGGCGGATGATGTGCTGATGCAAGACTATGCTGATGCCATTATCCAAGGTATTGAAGTTGTTGAATATATTCTCAAGCCAAAGCTGACTATCATTGGTATTGAAGACAACAAACCTCAAGCCGTAAAAGCTTTAGAGCTTGCTGCACAAGATAAAGATATCGTGATCCGAGTGATCCCGACGAAATATCCTTCTGGTGGTGAAAAACAGCTGATTAAAGTACTAACTAACAAAGAAGTACCGAACAATGGCATCCCTGCAGATATTGGCTTAATGGTGCAAAACGTCGGCTCTCTGTACGCGATTCAACGTGCCGTTTTCCATGGCGAGCCACTCATTGAGCGTATCGTTACACTAACGGGTAATACTTTCAAACAGCCTAAGAACGTTTGGGCACTGATTGGTACGCCAGTGCAAGCTCTGCTTGATGAGTTTGACTACAGTGCTGACAAGAAAATGCAACGCCTGATCATGGGTGGCCCAATGATGGGCTTTACTCTGCCGCATACCAATGTGCCGATTACCAAAACGGCGAACTGTATTTTGGCGCCAACACGCCGTGAAATCGCAGTTGATTCGTATGA
The DNA here is from genome assembly GCF_015278125.1 of Vibrio fluminensis. Taxonomy (GTDB): domain Bacteria; phylum Pseudomonadota; class Gammaproteobacteria; order Enterobacterales; family Vibrionaceae; genus Vibrio; species Vibrio fluminensis. Next base: position 36,730 of record NZ_JADILO010000035.1, on the reverse strand, counting down.
AATGGCGTGTATTCGTTGTGGTCAATGTGCCGAGGCTTGCCCTGCTTCACTGCTACCACAGCAATTGCAATGGCATGCCAAAGCTCAAGAGTTCGACAAGTGCGAAGAACTCAACCTCAAAGATTGTATTGAGTGTGGCGCATGTGCGTTTGTCTGTCCTAGTGAAATTCCACTGGTTAAGTACTACCGTCAAGCCAAAGCTGAAATTCGTCTACGCAAAGAAGAAGCTGATGCTTCAGAACGCGCAAAACAGCGCTTTGAAAATAAAAAAGCGCGTATGGAACGCGACAAAGCAGAACGTGAAAATCGCTTCAAAAAAGCCGCAGATGATCGTCGTAAAGATATGAAAGAATCTGGTGGTGATGATGCGATTGCGGCTGCAATTTCTCGTGTTAAAGCGCAAAAGAGCCAAGAACAGCCGCAAGAAGCAAGTGTTAAGCCTGCTGTCGCAGCAGCAATTGCGCGTGCTAAAGCGAAGCAAGCGGAAGCCATGCAGAAAGGTCAAACTGAGCCAGACAATAGCGAGATGGCAAAATTACGTGAAGAGCGTAAACGTCAAGCTCGTGAACGTAAGGCTGAAAAAGACTCTGCAAGCGCTGAGTCTACCGATAAGAAAGACGCGGTCGCTGCGGCAATTGCTCGCGCTAAAGCGAAAAAAGCGCAGCAACAACAGAGCGACGCTACGGATACTCCAGCAGCGGATAAGAAAGCGGCGGTTGCAGCTGCGATTGCCCGTGCGAAAGCGCGTAAAGCCGAAGCAGAAGTATCAAATGCCGACAACACGGCTGAGGCAGAAACGGCAAGCGAAGATCCGAAGAAAGCTGCTGTCGCTGCCGCGATTGCTCGTGCAAAAGCGCGTAAAGCTGAACAAGAAGTAATAGCTGACGAAAACACGGCTGAGACAGGAGCGACCAACGAAGATCCGAAAAAAGCCGCTGTCGCTGCCGCGATTGCCCGCGCGAAAGCACGCAAAGCTGAACAAGGAGTGAAAGCTGACAACGACACGGCTGAGGCAGAAACCGCAAACGAAGATCCGAAAAAAGCCGCTATCGCTGCCGCGATTGCCCGTGCTAAAGCACGCAAAGCTGAACAAGAAGCGAAAGCTGACGACAACACGGCTGAGGCAGAAACCGCAAGCGAAGATCCGAAAAAAGCCGCTGTCGCTGCCGCGATCGCTCGCGCTAAAGCACGCAAAGCTGAACAAGAAGTGAAAGCTGACAACGACACTGCTGAGGTAGAAACCGCAAGCGAAGATCCGAAGAAAGCCGCTGTCGCTGCCGCAATTGCCCGTGCGAAAGCGCGTAAAGCAGAGCAAGAAGCAAACGCTGATAGTGACACTGCTGAGGCAGAAACCGCAAGCGAAGACCCGAAAAAAGCGGCTGTCGCTGCCGCGATCGCTCGCGCTAAAGCACGCAAAGCGGAGCAACAAGCAAAAGCTGACAGCGACACTGCTGAAACAGAAGCCCAAGCAGAAAATGATGCTACGGATGCGGAACGCGCAGAAATCGATCCAAAGAAAGCGGCGGTCGCAGCAGCTATCGCACGCGCTAAAGCTCGTAAAGCACAACAAGAACAACAAAAACAATCTGAGGAGAAAGAGTAGTGGCCTTCTTTATTGCCAGCTCACCCCATGCGCACAGCCGCAGAAGCACTCCTGATCTTATGAAGTGGGTCGCCTTGTGCGCCCTACCAGGTCTCATTGCCCAAACTTACTTCTTTGGTTGGGGGACAGTGATTCAATTAGTGATGGCTATCGTAATTGCATTAAGCCTTGAAGCAATGGTGATGCTGCTGCGTAAGCGCCCACCGATGTCTGCTTTACGCGACAATAGTGCTCTAGTCACCGCTTGGTTGCTGGCCATCGCCATTCCGCCACTTTCACCATGGTGGGTCATTACCATCGGTCTGATCTTTGCGATTGTGATTGCGAAACAACTTTATGGTGGCATTGGGCAAAACCCATTTAACCCAGCAATGGTCGCTTATGTGGTACTCCTGATCTCTTTCCCGGTACAAATGACCAGTTGGATTTCGCCAGTTGAACTTCAAGCAACCCCTATCAGCATGGCGGATGCTTTCTCATTGATTTTCACAGGCTTCAATGTTGAAGGTTTGTCACTGCAGCAAATCCGTACCGGTATTGATGGCATCACGATGGCAACCCCACTTGATAGCTTTAAGACCGCTTTAGTGGCAGGCAACACCGCAAGCGAAGCGCTTTCTCAACCACAATTTGGTGAGTTCGCCGGTCTTGGCTGGCAATGGGTTAACCTTGCCTACCTGATCGGTGGTTTGGCGATGATCAAACTGCGCGTGATCAGTTGGCAAATCCCGGTGAGCTTCTTAGCGAGTCTCTTTGTTATCAGTGGTCTGTTTATGCTGCTAACGCCGGATCAAACTGCGTCACCGATTATTCATCTGTTCTCAGGTGCAACGATGCTCGGTGCATTCTTCATTGCCACTGACCCAGTATCAGCTTCGACTACAGTGAAAGGTCGTCTAATTTTTGGCGCATTTATTGGCGCAATGGTGTTTATTATTCGTAGCTGGGGTGGTTTCCCTGATGGCGTAGCTTTCGCAGTATTGCTGGCTAACATGTGTGTACCACTGATCGATTACTACACTAAGCCACGAACTTACGGACACTGAGGTAAGCATGTTAAACGCAATTCGTAAAAATGGTGTTGTTCTAGCTATATTCGCCTGCGCCTCAACAGGCCTAGTCGCTTTGACTCAATACCTAACTAAGGATCAAATCCAAGTCCAAGAACAGAAGCAATTGCTCTCCGTCTTGAACCAAGTGATCCCGCAAGAGATGCATGACAATGTGCTATACGAAGCTTGCACGCTTGTACAAGATCCCGCTCTTGGTACTGAAGCGCCGATGCCTGCTTATATCGCAACGTTGCAAGGTCAACCAACCGCAATCGCGCTAGAAGCCATCGCACCTGACGGTTACAACGGCGCAATTAAAATCATCGTAGCGGTTAAACAAGATGGCACAATTACTGGCACTCGCGTTCTATCTCATCAAGAAACGCCGGGACTAGGGGACAAGATTGACCTACGTGTTAGTGATTGGATTTTGAGTTTTGCTGGCAAACAAGTCACAGAAGACAACCAAGCAAGCTGGCATGTACGTAAAGATGGCGGTCAGTTCGACCAATTTACTGGCGCAACTATTACTCCTCGTGCTGTGGTAAAATCGGTAAAACGTACGGTTGATTACATCAACCAAAACCGCGATCAATTACTTGCTCAACCTCGCGGTTGTGGAGGCTCTCATGGCTGATAACAAAAAGTTATTTAAAGATGGTATGTGGGACAATAACCCTGCCCTAGTGCAATTACTGGGTTTGTGTCCCCTGCTCGCAGTATCGTCAACCGTTACCAACGCCTTAGGCTTAGGTATTGCAACGCTATTAGTATTAGTCGGCTCTAACGTTACGGTATCTTTAGTGCGCGACTATGTGCCTAAAGAAGTGCGTATTCCCGTGTTCGTAATGATCATTGCCGCGCTGGTAACTTGCGTACAATTGCTAATGAATGCTTACGCTTACGGACTCTACTTATCGCTGGGCATTTTTATTCCACTTATCGTAACCAACTGTATCATCATTGGTCGTGCTGAGGCGTTTGCGTCAAAAAATGATCCACTCCCCGCAGCGCTCGACGGTTTCTGGATGGGCTTAGGCATGACCAGCGTACTGGTTGTACTTGGCGCCATGCGTGAAATCATCGGCAACGGTACTCTGTTCGATGGTGCGGATTTGCTACTTGGTGATTGGGCGCAAGCGTTACGAATCGAAATCTTCCAATTCGATAACAGTTTCTTGCTTGCCCTATTGCCACCGGGCGCCTTTATCGGCGTCGGCTTCTTGATTGCACTGAAAAATGTGATCGACAAGAAACTGGCTGAGCGTCAGCCGAAACAGGATAAACCAGCTATTGAGCGCGCTCGCGTAACCAATTAAGCTATAAAGCTCACTCTTCGAAGTGAGCTTTTTTATAATAAAAACAAACCAATCCCAGCTGATTGGTATTAAACACTAGAAGCAGCTAACAAATGAACAATACTAAGCGTGTTGAGATTCTCAAGCGGTTACGGGAAAACAACCCCAACCCGCAAACAGAACTTAACTGGAGTACGCCTTTTGAATTACTGATCGCCGTTTTACTATCAGCACAAGCAACGGATGTCAGCGTCAACAAGGCAACCGACAAACTTTATCCCGTTGCCAATACCCCACAAGCTCTACTGGATTTAGGGGTTGATGGCGTTAAGCAATACATCAAAACCATTGGTCTGTTTAACTCAAAAGCAGAAAATGTCATCAAGACCTGCAAGATCCTAATCGAGCAGCATGGTGGTGAGGTGCCTGAAGACCGCGCCGCGTTAGAAGCTCTGCCTGGCGTTGGAAGAAAGACTGCCAATGTGGTGCTCAATACCGCTTTTGGCTGGCCAACGATTGCGGTTGATACTCATATCTATCGTGTCTCAAATCGCACCAAGTTTGCTATGGGTAAAAACGTCGATCAGGTAGAAGAAAAACTGCTTAAAGTGGTACCCAAAGAGTTCAAACTCGACGTACACCACTGGTTGATTCTGCATGGCCGCTACACCTGTGTCGCGCGCAAACCCCGCTGTGGTAGCTGCATTATTGAAGACCTATGTGAGTATAAAGATAAGACGGAAGTCTAGCCTCAAGTTGAACTCTAAAGGCAGCGAAATGTGTTGCCTTTAGAGAATCTAAAATAAATTAATATACTGATCTTACTACTGATATTCATCCTGACTAAACCTCGATTAATCATGATAAACTTCTCTGATAATCAAACACGGGAGTGAACCATGTCAAACGGACGCATCTTACACACTATGCTACGCGTAGGTGATTTAGACAAATCAATTCAATTCTACACTGATGTAATGGGCATGACGCTATTACGCAAAAATGAGAATACCGAGTATAAATACACACTCGCATTCCTCGGTTATGGCGATGAATCACAAGGTTCTGTTATTGAGCTTACTTATAACTGGGGCACGACTGAATATGACCTAGGCAGTGCGTTTGGCCATATCGCAATTGGTGTTGATGATATCTACTCTACTTGTGATGCAATCAAGGCCGCTGGCGGCAATGTGACTCGTGAACCAGGCCCAGTAAAAGGCGGTACAACACATATCGCTTTCGTCAAAGACCCTGATGGCTACATGATTGAACTGATTCAAAACAAGCAAGCTTCTGCTGGCCTTGAAGGCTAACTAACAACACTTCACCATTTCTAGATTGAGGGCAGCATTCGCTGCCCTTTTTTGCTTTACATGAAAATAATTATCATTTAATCTTCAATCACGTTTCATAAAGAGGTTGAAGAAATGGAAATTTCAGACTGGGAGAAACACACCTTACTAGCAGACATCGCACTTCAAGAGCATGATCACCTTCGTTGTGTTCTCCACTATCAGCAAGCTTTAACGCTCAGTGAGCAAATCAGTGAGTCTGAGGAAATTGAAGTGGAAGATAGGCTGATGATTTCAGTGATCTCCTGTCACAACCTTGCCTCTTTTTGGCGCACCATCGGTGATACAAAGTATGAGCTCAGATACCTAAAGCTGGCCTCTGAAAAAGTGCTGACGCTTGTTCCCCAATGTCCAAATACGGATTGCGATGCTTTTGTTGACTCGATGGGATGTTGTAAAAAAGCACTGGTCGAATTTATGAAGCGTCACCCTAACGCAAAAATCGCGCGCTTAGTTCAAGATATTGATACTGCGACCAACTGTAACCTGATCGCTAAGTTTAGATTGAACTAAATTCCCTCGTATTTTGGTGTTTAGTCAACCCAAATGAAAAACCAGCCAAGCGGCTGGTTTTTCTCTTAATATATGCCCTGCAATCGAAAAATGCTTGGGTAGCCTTGTTTAGATCTGTGTTCGACCTAATGAAATAACCACACGACGGTTTCGATCTTTGCCAAGTGGCGACGAATTATCAGCAATAGGTCGGCGCTTACCATAACCTTGCACTTGAATACGATCTTCAGGTAATCCAATCGACTTGAAATAGTCTCGCATGACATCGGCACGTTGTTCGGACAACGCTTGGCTCTCACTCTTACTGTCTTCTGATCCGGTATAAGTAGAAACCAACACCAAATCGACATCTTGGTTATATCGAATATATTCAGCAATTTGCGATAGACGTTTTTGCGATGCTTTGTTCAGTTGTACGCTTGAGCGATCATAATGCAGGATCGTAAAGGCAATATCTTCAAAACTGTACGGCAAAAGATTCGCTAAACAATCACTAAATACATTGTACTTTTGCTGAAACAACACGGACGACAGTGCGACTTCTACACGCTGATTATTACTTTGCCAGTCACGATAGCTAAACGTTGGTGAGCGTCCTTTTTCCAGTTCACTCAAAATACTCCAAGCAGTTTGACCGCCGACATAACCATCAAATTGTTTGAAGAAGCGAATACTGGTCATGCGATCGGCACTATCGCCCGGACGCCAAGCCGGTGGCATTGAAACCAAAGAGACATCTCGCGTCTCACCCATTGGACGCTTCATCTTCAATTCAAAGTCCAAATTGATCTTCTTACTCGCATGGGAGGTGAATACCGCATCACCATAGTTAGGAATTGGATGAACAAGTTGGCATTGCAGCGGTGTATTGACCACCATTTGCCATTGGGATTGTGTTGGCGAGGCCGCATAGAACTTATCCATAGCCCAACTATTGGCGCTCAAGATAGCCATGGTTAATGCTAAGCTGTTAACAATCCGATTCTTCATTCGTTACACTTCTCTGGAATTGATTTATTGCGGCACAAGATTGCCATTTCGACATATCTCAGTCACATCACAACTCTTCTGCAAAATTCCCGCCAACTTTGTGAACTCCCTATTTGTTTGCTCGAAGTTTCAACAAATCAAAACTCACCGTATAGAAGTAGTTCAATAACTCTTTGAGACTCCGGTAATTGCAAAGTAATCTTGATTGGTATTGCATCAATAATCTGCAATAATGCAAGCCTTGTCACACAAATGTAAATCAATATGACTGTAGAAAATGAAGCTTTGACGTTGAAAAAACGCTTCCGTGGATATTTCCCGGTGGTTATCGACGTTGAAACCGCAGGCTTTAATGCCCAAACCGATGCTCTTCTTGAGATTTGTGCCGTAACGCTAAAAATGGATGAACATGGCAATCTTCATCCAGCATCAACGCTTCATTTCCATATTGAGCCCTTTGAAGGGGCAAACCTAGAGAAAGAAGCGCTCGACTTCATTGGTATGAAGGACCCATTTAGCCCTCTGCGAGGTGCTATTCCTGAGTCAGAAGCGCTGAAAGAAATCTATAAGCTTGTACGTAAAGAACAGAAAGCGGCAGATTGCAGCCGTGCGATCATCGTGGCACACAATGCGACCTTTGATCATAACTTTGTTATGGCCGCTAGTGAACGTAGCAAGCTAAAGCGTGTCCCATTCCATCCTTTTGCAACTTTTGATACTGCGGCATTAAGTGGTCTTGCTTATGGCCAAACCGTTTTGGCAAAAGCATGTAAAGCTGCGGGGATGGAGTTTGACAATAAAGAAGCCCACTCTGCACTTTATGACACACAACAAACCGCAGAGCTGTTTTGTGGAATCGTCAACAAATGGAAGGCCTTAGGTGGTTGGCCGCTTGTAAACGAAGAAACAAACAACACACAACAATAAACGCAAACACGATAAAGAGTTAACTATGAATCCTGTTGTAATATCTGTATGTATCATGCTGATACTTGCCCTGATGCGGGTAAATGTAGTGGTTGCACTAACATTTAGCGCGATCGTTGGCGGCTTAGTATCAGGTATGGAGCTGAAGGAAACCATCTCAGCTTTTGAAAGTGGTTTAGGTGGCGGTGCAACTATCGCTCTAAGCTACGCGATGTTAGGAACTTTTGCTGTCGCGATCTCTCGTTCTGGCATCACTGATCTGTTAGCAAACAGCGTTATTCGTCGCCTTAATGGCAAAGAGAACAGTGCATCAACGACCGGTCTAAAGTACGGTATGCTATTCGCACTGGTACTGGTGACCATGTCATCGCAAAACGTTATCCCTGTTCACATCGCCTTCATTCCTATTCTAATTCCACCTCTACTCGGCGTGTTTGCTAAATTAAAACTCGACCGTCGAATGATTGCCTGTGTATTAACCTTTGGTCTGATCACGCCATACATGGTGTTACCGATTGGCTTTGGCGGTATCTTCCTCAACAACATTCTGCTGAAGAACCTGCATGACAATGGCTTGGATGTGGTTGCGTCGCAAGTCCCAACAGCCATGCTTCTTCCAGCAGCTGGTATGATCTTCGGATTGCTAACCGCGATTTTCTTCAGCTATCGCAAACCGCGCGAATATGCAGAAACAAGTCATACTAAACCGAATCAAGAGACACAAACCATTAACCGCCGCAATATCGTGGTCGCGGGCTTAGGTATCTTAGCGGCACTCACTGTGCAACTATATACTGGCTCAATGATCATTGGCGCGCTAGGTGGCTTTATGGTGTTCACTTTCGGCGGTGTTATCGCATGGAAAGAAACCCATGATGTATTCACTAAAGGTGTACACATGATGGCGATGATTGGTTTTATCATGATTTCAGCGGCGGGTTTTGCCGCGGTAATGAAGCAAACGGGTGGCGTAGAAACTCTGGTTCAAGCTCTATCCACCAGCATTGGGGATAATAAACCGCTAGCAGCACTGTTGATGCTTATTGTTGGTCTACTTGTCACTATGGGCATTGGTTCATCATTCTCAACCATTCCAATTATCGCGACGATCTATGTGCCTCTTGCGCTAGCATTTGGCTTCTCGCCAATGGCGACCATTGCACTTGTGGGTACAGCCGCAGCACTAGGCGATGCTGGCTCACCAGCCTCAGATTCAACGCTTGGCCCAACATCTGGCCTGAACGCTGACGGGCAGCATGAGCATATTTGGGAAACGGTCGTACCGACCTTTATTCACTACAATATCCCATTGATTATTTTTGGTTGGATTGCAGCAATGGTGCTTTAATCCCTACTCCAGAAACTAAAAAAGCTGACATGATGTCAGCTTTTTTCTTATTTGCTAGTAACTAAATGTCTTATTGGTGCTTCTTCGCCATCGCAGCAAGTACTGGCACCATATCTTTCAGCAATGCTTCTTCGACAGGCTTGCCATCTGGAGCGGTTACGTTGATTGAAGTACGGTTACCTAAATCACCTAATTGGAAGGTGTAAACAACCGATTTCAGTTCAATTGGCTTAACACCGATTTCTTGCCAGAACTCATCATCAGGTTCAGAGTATTTCGCTTTTATCGTACCCTGAGACTGACTGCGTTCCTCAATCTTAAAGCCCATTTCAGGCAAGATCTTTGGCATACGCGCCCACAAAATATCGTATGACGAACGCGCAATAATCACAGGCAAACCTGAACGGTCTGTACCCATTGAAATCGGGATCTGTTTAACGAGCTCACTCGCTTTGCGCTCCGCTTCTTGACGCACGCTTAGATCGTATCGCGCCGTCAATATGTTCGCCATCAAACCACTATAGCGCTCTTTATTAATGTAGGTCGGAGCAACTGATTGATCACCTTGGCGCCAATCAATAAGCGCTAGGCTAACCAAATGACGGCCATTTTTCACACTGCGGCTCAATTCATAACGGGCACTTAGGGGCGTCGTTTCATCTTCTGATACCCATGTAATCCATTCGGTTTCAATACGAGAATCGCTTGATTCACGCACTTTGACATCACGCTCTTTAATCATTGTTTGGGCAGTTTGCCAAACACGATCGGCTTCATCTTGTCTGAGTAACCAAATTAATACATCGCCATTGTCACGTTCGATTCGTGCGCCAGGAATTAACTCAAGCACTTGTTGAGGCGGTCGAATGTCGACTTGATTACCAACACCACCTTTAAAGTCCCCTTGTGGGATTTGATAGTTGGTGTAAAAGCGAGTTTCTGATCCGACAAGTGGCGTCCAGTTCTCAAGTGATGGGGTATTTAAATAATCGAAATCATTGTCAGCTTGACGACGCTGATCAGCACCACCACTACATGCACTCAATACAAAAACAGCTAGTGAACTAACGACTAGCTGGGATGACAACTTCATTGAAACTCCTGATAAATACATGCTGAAGCCATAGGCTTCAGCAATCCTTAAATTTAGTTGATACCTGCATCTTTCAATGCTTGACGAACGATAGGTTGAGACGCTTCAGACAACTCTGTCAGAGGTAAGCGTAAGCCACCGAACTCAATCAACCCCATTTGATGCGCAGCCCACTTCACTGGGATTGGGCTTGATTCAACGAATAAGTTTTTATGTAACGACATCAATCGCTGGTTAATCAACTCAGCTTCTTCATAACGACCTTCTTTTGCCAAACGGAACATGGTTGCCATGTCTTCCGCTGCAAGGTTGTTAGTCACTGAAATCACACCGTGCCCACCAAGACGAACAAAATCCAGACCCGTGGCATCATCACCACTTAGTAAGATAAAATCTTCGCCACAAAGTTCACGATGTTTTGCAATTCGACTTAAATCACCTGTCGCATCTTTCAATGCCACAATGTTTTCAATCTCTGCTAAACGAGCAACGGTTTCTGGTTGCAAGTCTACCGCTGTGCGACCTGGTACGTTGTAAAGGATTTGAGGAATCTCACTTTCCTCGGCGATTGCTTTGTAGTGCTGATACAAACCTTCTTGAGTCGGTTTGTTATAGTAAGGAGTCACACTCAAACAACCTACGATTCCCGAGTTATTTAATAAACGACTAAATGTCACACACTCATGAGTGGCATTGGCGCCTGTACCAGCAATAACCGGAATACGTCCCTCGGCAAATTCAACCGTTTTATGTACGACTTTGACATGCTCTTCAATAGTTAACGTCGCAGATTCACCTGTGGTACCAACAGCGACAATACCATCGCTACCCGCTGCTACATGAAAATCCACGAGTTTCTTCAGGCTAACGTAATCTACTTCGCCGTCTTGAGTAAATGGGGTTATAAGCGCTACGATACTTCCTGAAAACATGTCTATCTCCGATAAATTGTGACTTTTTGCATGGTACTGTATCGAGACGAGCAAAGACAAGCTCTTAACTGCTCTAAAGCCATCTATTTACTCCAATATGTAGGTCAACAATCAGCAAAGCTGCAGAATTCAGATCTAGGTCAAATTGTATTAATACACCTTATCAAAGGCCTTTTCACTCCTCGGCGACGCTGAAATCAAGATGCCCCACCCTAAAACAAGCCTAATTACTGTACTAATATGCCATTGCTGATGAATTACACAGCAACTTTTCGAGTTGCTGAACATTTCATGAGCAAACACGAGTAAATGTGAATAAAGTGATCGAATGCACCATTTTCAGCAGCGACAACTATGCTAAAGTAATCAGTCAATAAGCTAAGCAAATTTAAAGTGATTGTATGACTCAACATCTGGTAATAACCGCGGTTGGTAGCGACCGCCCCGGCATATGTAACCAAATTGTGCGTCTCGTAACGAAGTCTGGTTGTAACATCGTTGATAGCCGTATTGCACTTTTTGGCAGTGAGTTTACCCTCATCATGCTACTTTCAGGCAGCAATGGGGCAATTACTCGTGTTGAGACGACTCTGCCTCTGCTCGGGCAAGAGCAAAACTTGATCACTATGATGAAGCGCACGGCGAAGCATGCTCTGGTCGATCATGCCTATACCATTGAAGCATTTATTGAGGCTGACGATAAGGTCGGGCTAACCGAAAAATTCACCAATTTTTTTGCCGACAAACAACTCGATCTATCGTCACTCAGTGCACAAACCATCGATAAAGAAAAACTGGGCGCTTTGCACGACCAATTTCAGTTAACTCTGACCGCCTCTGTAGACTCGGAGTTTAACTTAATGCAGTTACAAGAAGAGTTTACTGATCTTTGTCGCGAGCAAGACGTAAAAGGCTCACTAAATTTTATAAAGAACAGTCTATAAAAAGGAATCTGCATGAACACGCTGACAGCTGGCTCTCCAGCACCTGCCTTCTCTCTTCATGACCAAGACGGTAATTTGGTTAAACTCGCCGATTTTGCTGGCAAAAAAATACTTTTCTACTTTTACCCAAAAGCAATGACGCCAGGTTGTACCGTACAAGCTCAAGGTCTGCGCGATACTAAAGCGGAATTGGATGCACATAACGTCGTGGTATTGGGTGTCAGCATCGACCCTGTAAAACGTCTTGGTAAATTTATTGAGCGTGACAGCTTGAACTTCTCTTTACTCTCAGATGAAAATCATGCGGTTGCAGAACAGTTTGGCGTGTGGGGCGAAAAGAAGTTTATGGGCAAAGTGTATGATGGCCTTCACCGCATCAGCTTCTTAATTGATGAAAACGGCACCATTGAACACGTGTTCAACAAATTTAAAACCAAAGATCACCATGAAGTCGTGATGAATTATCTAAATAATAAATAGTGATTTAGTCACAAAGCAACACATCATAAAAAACGCCAGCAATCGCTGGCGTTTTATTTTATCAATCGACTAAACGATAAACTTGTTCAATAGATCATCTTGCTTACGCACGCTTTCTGTTTGATGTTCCATTGCAACACTTGATTGCTGGGCTGCATCGGAAACCAACGTGGTCAGATCTTTAATACGTACAGTATTGCTGTTGATTTCTTCTGCGACCAAACTTTGCTCTTCAGCAGCTGAGGCAATTTGCATGTTCATATCGGTAATGCGTTGGATGATCGCACGAATCGCTTGTAATGAATCATTGGCTTGTTGCGCTTTATCTACCGCGATATCTGCGGTCGATTTGCTTTCACTCATTGCAGAAGAGACTGCGCTAGCACCAGATTGCAGCTGCTCAATCATGCCACGAATTTCAGTGGTAGACTGTTGAGTACGCTGAGCCAGTGTGCGTACCTCATCGGCAACCACAGCAAAACCGCGACCAGATTCACCAGCACGAGCCGCTTCAATCGCCGCATTCAGCGCGAGCAAGTTTGTTTGATCGGCGATGTCATTGATCACTTTTAAAATGGTTTCAATGTTATTGGTTGCAGAAGCAAGGCCTGCGACCTCTTCAACCGCTTGATCAACACGCATCGATAGCTGGCTGATCGCTTCTGTCGTATCACTTACCACTACAGAGCCTTGATCTGTCACGTATTCGGCTTCTTTCACCGCTTCTGCCGCACCTTGCGCATTGTTTGCTACATCTGCAGCGGTTACCGACATCTCATGCATTGCGGTCGCTAGTTGCTCAAGCTCTTCTAATTGGCTTGCTACCGCGCGAGAAGCGTCTTGCGCATTCACATAAGACTGCTCCGTACCAACGAGAATACTGGCGCCAATCTCTTTGGATTGAATAATTTGCTGCTGCAGATTTTCGGTGAAGGTATTAAAGCCTTTCGCCAATTGAGCAAATTCAGCATCGGTATTGGTTGCCAAGCGCTTGGTTAAATCACCTTGACCAGACGCCACATCTTGAATTGCATCATTTAGTTCATTTAGAGGACGCATCAAGAACTTAATCAATAGCGAAAGAACTAGAATACTCAATGCCAAAGCAATGATGACGGTAATCATCGTACTGTTGCGCATCTCGTCAATAGTGGCCAAGACGATCGATTCATCCAAAATAGAGCCGACATACCAACCTTCAGAGGATACTTTGGTGAAACGTACTAGGTAGGATTTACCATCTTGCTCGAAACGCTGCTCCCCCTCTTTAACCGTCACTTGAGGCAAGTACTCAGACAAAGACTTGCCGTTATTATTTGCATCTGGGTGAGCGATAGTGGTGCCATCTTGCGCAACAATGAACAAGTAGCCCGCATCAAAAAGATTAGTCTGGTTTACCTTCTCAGCCAACGAGGTAAGTTCCATGTCGTAAAAAACGACACCAAGGAAATCGCCTTTATCACGCATTGGCATTGCGATAGAAATCACTACTTTATTGGTTGATGCATCCACATACGGGTCAGTCACAATCAGACGACTTTGCGATTTAGCTTCTTGGTACCATGGACGCGTACGCGGATCAAAACTTGAATCCACCACCCAAGCATCATCGTTCTCAATCACATGACCATCAGATTCATAACCGGCACCAACTACGATGTATTCATTTTTCACTACTGGCGTTTCCAGTACTGAAGATATATAAGTCGAGTTAGTTGGATCTAGCTCTATCATTTCAGTGGTTGCTTTCGCTAACTTACGGCTCGCTTCCATTTCAGAGCTGACCGCTCGACTAAGCTCTTGCTCAATCTCATTCAGGCTTGTGCTGACTAAATTTTCAACTTCTGCTTTCACTAAGATCGACTGTTGCACCGACAGCAAAACCACAGTGATAAAAAGCAGCGCCGAAGAGGCGGCGACTATTTTCTGGCTGAACTTCATTTTTACCTCATAAAAAAAATCAGCAATACCAGCTTTATCGGCTAGAAGTTGCAAAAGTTTAAATCTAGATCACTAAATTTTTGTTACCAACCAAGAATAATACTTCAACCTACTGAATTAATTGCATAAAAAAAGCTAACCTAAAAAGGTTAGCTTTAATTTTCTTGGCTCAATATCTCATTCTGAGGTTACTGAAGAATCATTTTCGTGACTACTTGGTAACGCGTTCCACACCGCTTTAACCAAAGTCGCAAGTGGAATGGCAAAAAATACACCCCAAAAACCCCAAAGCCCACCAAATACTAGCACCGCAACGATAATCGCGACTGGGTGCAAATTCACCGCCTCTGAAAACAGTACCGGAACCAAGACGTTACCATCTAAGGCTTGGATAATGCCGTAGGCAATCAACAAGTAATAAAAATCTGGAGAAAGTCCCCATTGGAAAAGACCCACAATCGCAACGGGAACCGTCACGGCAGCCGCACCAATATATGGGATCAATACCGAAAGCCCCACCGCTACCGCTAACAACACGGAATAACGCAGATCAAGAATGGCGAATGTCACGTAACTCACACCACCAACAATTAAGATCTCCATCACTTTGCCGCGAATATAGTTCGAGATCTGTTCATTCATCTCATCCCATACTTTAGTCGCTAATTTTCGGTTGCGTGGCAACATACCACTTGCCATTGCGATCATCTCTTCCTTATCTTTCAATAAGAAAAAAACCAGCAATGGCACCAGGATTAAGTAAACCGCAAGAGTCGCAAGGCTAACTAAAGACGCTAAAGAGCCTTTAACGACACTTTCTCCAACGCTAATCACTTGGTTCTTGGCATTGGTCACCAGCGACTCAACAATCTGAAAGTTGGCCAACTCTGGGTATTTTTGTGGTAACTCAGCAATCACTTGCTGCAACCCTGAATACATATTAGGAATATCATTGATTAGATTGCCGACCTGAGTCCAGATGGTTGGCACCAAACCAAAAATGGCAACAATAGCCAAAGTAAAGAAGGTAAGAATGGCAAACACAACTGACAACGTGCGTGGAACGCCAAGTTTCGATAATTTTGCCACTGGCCATTCAAGCAGGTAAGCAAGCACAATCGCCACCAGCAAAGGGGCAATCAAATTGCCGAAGAAGTAGATAGTAATAAAACCAAAGAAAAGAATTGCTACTAAGCTCACTGCGTGTGGGTCGGAGAAACGTCGCTTGTACCAACGACTGACCATTTCTAACATCTTGGAAGTTTCCCTCTAGTCACGTTTAAAGAGTAATAGTTGTTAAGTTGAGTCAACTCGACCTCAAACGAATGCTGGCTTAAATAGCTCACTATGTCCGATTTAGAGCTTGGGTCTGTCACTAAAATGTTAAGCCTATCACCATCAACCAACTTCGCCGACTGGCGTTTAGCAAGCAACAATGACATAGGGCAACGCTGCTCTCTTAAGTCTAAATCTTTCATTTAGCAATCAAAGCCGAATAAACACTATTAGCTTGCCATTGTATACTTAACAGCTAAAAATTGCTCGCCCTGTCGAGATGGAACAAACTATCACCGCTTGGAGGTGATGGAGATAGAGATATCAATTAACTTTATTTGCTTTGAAACCCTCACACCAATAAAGTGTCTATATCTCAGTAGCTATAGAAGTAAAACTAACTTCGAGGAGCTACCTAGGTAATTGTCTATGGATTGTAAATGATGCTGGCTTTCAGTCTGACTGCAGCGTCATCTCAACAGGAAATCAAAACTGCTAGCTATGTTTAAACAGACACGTTCGCTAATTGCCCTTTGTATTGCGACAGCACTGAGCATCCCTTCCGCGCCATCACTCGCAAACACCAATGATTTGCCAGATATCGGAACCGCAGCCAGTAGTACTCTAACGATCGATCAAGAATTACAATATGGTGATGCTTACATGCGCATGTTGCGCAACCGAGCGCCAATCATTAATGACCCTGTCCTGAATGAATATATCGATAGCTTAGGGCACCGCTTAGTTGCGAATGCTGACGATGTAAAAACACCGTTTACATTTTTCTTGATTCGCGACCGCAATATCAATGCATTCGCGTTCTTTGGCGGATATATCGCCCTTCATTCTGGTCTATTTTTACACGCACAAACGGAAAGTGAACTTGCTTCTGTTGTTGCACATGAAATTGCTCACGTGACACAACGCCACTTAGCTCGCAGCATGGAAGATCAAGCCAGAAGGTCCCCGGCGACCATGGCTGCTCTTGCAGGCGCGTTACTACTGGCAATCGCCGCACCGGAAGCTGGAGTCGCAGCGATTACGGCGACAACAGCAGGCAGCATGCAAGGCCAGATCAATTACACTCGTAGCAACGAAAAAGAGGCCGACCGTTTTGGTATCGCAACACTATCAAAGTCAGGGTTCGACGTTAGCGCAATGCCAAAGTTTTTCAGCCGTTTAGCCGAAGAATATCGTTACGCGACGACATTACCGCCAATGCTGCTCACGCACCCACTGCCACAAGACCGAATTACAGATACACGAGCACGCGCACAAACTTACCCACAAAGAAGGGTTGATACTTCGCTTAACTATAACCTTGCCAGAGCGAGAATCGTCGCGCGTTACGCCGGCATAAAAGCCGATGCTGCTTTGGACTGGCTAACACGGACAGAGAAAAAATTACCGGAGAACATCAAACCTGCAATGCAATATGGACGCGCACTGGTTTATTTGGACAATCACCAACTCGACAAAGCGGCTCCGCTTCTCGAAAAGCTGATCGCAATAGATAACAGCAACCGCTTTTATCTTGATGCTTTAAGCGATCTCTATATCGCACAAAAGCAACCACAAAAAGCGAGCGCAATGCTGAAGAAAGCGCTGGGATCAGAGCCTGACAATCCTGTCTTGATGATTAACTATGCCAATAGTTTATTGGCACAAGATAAATACTCTGAAGCCATCCGTGTTTTGCAACGTTATACCCATCAAAATGGCAAAGATGTTAACGGTTGGAGTTTACTCTCTGAAGCCAATATTAAACTGGGTAACAGCCAGGAAGATCTTGCGGCACGTGCTGAAATCTTTGCGCTAAAAGCAAACTGGAATAAAGCGATACAATATTATACTCAGGCTAGCCAAATGGCTGAGTTGGGAAGCTTAGAACAAGCAAGATACGATGCGCGGATTGACCAGTTGATGGTACAGCGTGATCGTTTCTTAGCATTACAATAAAAAGGAGACAGAAAATGTCAGTCGTGATTTATCACAACCCTCGCTGCTCAAAAAGCCGCCAAACACTTACATTACTTGAAGAACAAGGCGTTCAGCCGGAAATTATCAAGTATCTGGATACCCCGTTGTCAGTAGCGGAGCTGAAAGATCTATACGCATTATTGGCGCTAGAAGAAGTTCGCGCGATGATGCGAGTTAAAGAGGATGTATATAAAGAGCTGAATCTTGCACAGGCATCTGATGAACAACTGTTCGCTGCGATGGCTGAAAACCCTAAGCTTATTGAGCGCCCAATCGTGGTGGCTAATGGCAAAGCTAAGCATGGTCGTCCACCAGAGCAAGTACTAGAAATCTTATGAACTGCCAGCTAATTGTTCTTTATTACAGCCGCCATGGCTCAACTAGAGCATTAGCCCGGCAAATCGCTCGGGGGATAGAATCTATCCCTCATTGCGAAGCGTTGCTGCGAACAGTAGAAGAGATTTCTTCTCATCATGGTGAGCCGCAAGATCCGATTATCTCTATTGATGAGCTCAAGCATTGTCATGGGCTCGCCATGGGTAGCCCAGTTTGGTTTGGTAATATGGCCGCCCCTTTAAAACACTTTTGGGATCAAACGAGTACGTTATGGCTAGCCGGCGACTTAATCGATAAACCCGCTTGTGTCTTTACTGCCTCTTCGAGCCTACATGGCGGGCAAGAAACGACGTTGCAAAGTATGAAACTGCCACTGTTTCATCATGGTATGTTAGTGATGGGGATTCCCTACTCTCATCCACAGTTGCACACCACACAAACAGGCGGCACCCCCTACGGATCAAGCCATGTTGCCCATAACAATCAACAGTCTCTCTCGACTGAAGAAAGCGAATTGGCCCAACAATTAGGAAAACGTCTAGCAACGACTGCGTTAAAACTAATCAAGGAGTGATTATGTCAGATCCACAAACCGATCGACTGCTGCAAGATATGAAGCCTGCAACCAAAGCTTATCGATTGTTGGCATTAGGAGCGAACTTAGGCTTGCTTGCGTGGGTCGCTATTTGGCAAATATCGTTGTCACCTCATCCACATATTAATAGTACCACCTTGGCTATTGCGTGGTGTATTCCGCTGCTTTTGCCACTGCCCGGCATTCTTGCTGGCAAGCCATACACTCATGCATGGGCAAACTTTGTGTTGATGCTTTATTTTCTGCACGCCTTGACGATTATCTATGTTGACGGTGGTGAACGCATGCTAGCAGTGGTTGAACTACTTCTCACCAGTGGCGCTTTTGCTGGCAATATTCTTTATGCTCGAGCTCGTGGTAAGGAGATGGGTATGAAGTTAAGTCGGTTATCTGAAGTAGAAAAGAAAGAACGCGCCCGATTTGAGAAATAATGTTTCGCGTAATATGGAAAAGGCCTAGCATTGCTAGGCCTTTTTAATTATTAAAGCGAGTTAAGCGTCAACTTCTGTCTCGATTTCCTCAGACTCTAACGCTTCTTCTTGTTGTGGTTCCGTAACTGGCATTGGCGCTGCATATTGCTCACCATGCCACTCAAAGATAAAGGTTGGCGGCACTTCAACAATCGCCGGAGGTGCCTGCTCAATAATCGCTGGAAGAGCTTGGGCAGCGGCATTATTTATTGTGGTATCGGTATCTAGCGACTGTGTTGTAGCGTCGGATAGAATCTGCTCCTCAACGACAGCGTTATTTGCAGGTTTCGGCTCTTGAGTGATCGTTGGTTCTACAACGACTGGCGCAGGTTCGATTGCAATGGCTTTGGCCTCACGAAGACGTAGCACTTGTTGTTCAAACTCGGTTGGTGTCGCCAATAAGTGGACTTTAAATGTTACGTCTTTCCCTTGAATTTTCGTGATATCAAGCGATGCTACTGAACTTAACTGTTGTAATTTTCGCTCCAAAACAAAGAAATCAACCGCATTATCCAACGAGGTAAAACGAACTTTGATCGCTTCCGATGATTCACCAGCCACAACAACGCTGCTTTGCTTTGCGTAGTAATCACTGATTTGATCAATCATTTTATCCGCAGCATCTTGACCACTGTCATTACCTGACAAAGGTGCTTGGCGCGTAACGCCGATAGTTTTCGGCATTTGGTCATATAACGTCCAACGCAGGTTATTGTTGCTTGCGCGAACCACCAAAACGCCATCAACCGGGTAACGCTGACTCGCCTGACCTACAGGTAGAGCAAATCCCCCCCATAAATCCGAAATATTAACGCCTGTCACGTCATTAAAGTCACCCACAGGAATCGTAAGCGGCAATCCTCGCTCTGTTGCTTGTTGCTTCATACTCTCTAACAGCGCGGAATTGGAATCTTCCCAAGCTACCGAACGCTCTGTTTGAGATTCTTCAATCAACCAAACAAGTAAGTTTGCACGCTGAGCAGGCCACAAAGGTAGTTGAGCCTGACTTAGCAAAGAGTCAATTTGCGAATCATTAAAGCGCATTTTAAGTGTTTTCTGGCCATCTAGCTGACCGTAACTAATCTGTGCAAGATATTGAGCATTCTGTTGCAGCGCTTTTTGAATAACGGAATTATGGATAGCATCAGGTACACCAGAGGCACGCACAATGACCTCTTCCATTCCCTGTTTGCGAGCTTGGGCGTCAGGTTTCTCAATGCTCTGGTCTAATACCACTTGTGATTGATATAAGTCGACATTTGTTAGAGCTAGGGCAGGAAAGCCTATCAAACCTAATGCGAATAAAACAATAGAGCGCATACATTTCCTAAATTCGGTTACTGCGGTTATTCGCTGATGATAAGCAACTTCTCATCAGTGAGCAACAAAACTGCATGCGAACTCACCGTTTTTTGACCTTAGTGACAAGTTCAAAAACACCATGCAATGATTGTATTTTTTGCACAGAACTTATCGATGACGAGCAGATTATCAATTAGATCGCATCCACAAAAATGTAAACATTTGATCTAGTTCAGATTGAAATCGTTTGCAGTGGTGATAAAATCCCGCGAATTTTTATCTTGAGCCATAGATTCGCCACTATTTGCTAGCAAAATAGCTAAATCGTGTGAGTTTTGGATTTTTGCCACCATAAAGGAATAAAACAATGAAAAATGCCATTCAAGGTGCTCAAATGCTCTTCGTTGCATTTGGTGCTCTGGTACTGGTTCCCCTCCTAACGGGACTAGACCCTAGTGTTGCACTATTCGGTGCTGGTATCGGTACTCTAATCTTCCAAGTTGTTACTCGTCGTTCTGTTCCTATCTTCCTCGCTTCCTCTTTTGCTTTCATTGCTCCTATTCTTTATGGCGTTCAAGCTTGGGGTATCCCTGCAACTATGGGTGGCCTGATGGTTGCGGGTTTAGTTTATGTCGCATTGGGTGGACTTATTAAGCTGCGCGGTGTCGAAATTGTACATAAACTGCTACCGCCCGTTGTCGTTGGTCCAGTTATCATGGTTATCGGCCTCGGTCTTGCGCCGAATGCAGTGAGCATGGCACTAGGTGTCGCTGGTGGTGAGCAAGTTATTGACAAAAACACGGCGCTAATCGTTTCATCAGCATCATTGCTTACTACTATTGGTATCAGCGTATTCAGCCGCGGCTTCCTTAAACTAATGCCTATCCTTGGCGGCATTATCGTCGGCTACTCGTTAAGCTTATTCTATGGCATCGTTGATTTTACTCCTGTACATCAAGCCGCTTGGTTTGCCATGCCTGCATTTGTGATGCCTGAATTTAACATCAACGCGATTCTATTTATGATCCCTGTGGCGATTGCACCAGCCGTTGAGCACGTCGGTGATATGCTGGCAATCTCAAACGTAACGGGTAAAAACTACCTGAAAAAGCCTGGTCTGCACCGCACTATCGCTGGTGACGGCTTAGCGACTATCGCAGCCTCTATGGTCGGCGCGCCACCAAACACAACTTACTCAGAAGTAACGGGCGCAGTAATGCTAACCAAGTCGTTCAACCCAGTAATCATGACTTGGACAGCCATCACGGCAATCACTCTATCACTCGTTGGTAAGCTGGGTGCGGTTCTACAAACTATCCCAATGCCAGTAATGGGCGGCATCATGATCCTACTGTTCGGTTCTATCGCAACGGTTGGTCTAAACACGCTTATCAAAAACAACGTTGACCTACACAAGTCTCGCAACCTAGTTATCGTTGCTATCACGCTAGTATTTGGTATCGGCGGCATGGCATTTGGCATCGGCGACTTCAGCCTGCAAGGCATCAGCCTATGTGGTATCGTTGCTATCGTGCTTAACCTAGTTACGGAATACGGAATACGGAATACGGAATACGGAATACGGAATACGGAATACGGAATACGGAATACGGAATACGGAATACGGAATACGGAATACGGAATACGGAATACGGAATACGGAATACGGAATACGGAATTTTAACAAGCGAAGCGCATTGTACAAATAAAAAGGGTGACGGTAATCGTCACCCTTTTTCATTCCGTAAGTGAGGCGCAGCAGAACGTTCCCACATCCGTGAGCGCAGCGTTCTGTAGAACGTTTCCGACTCTCGCTCTTAAAGGCACAACTCCACAAACTGTCCGCGCGTCAGTGCTGCCAAATCTTTTGGAGCCAGCTCAATTTCCAAACCACGGCGACCAGCGCTAACCATCATGGTTGATAACTCCTCGGCACTGTTATGAATAAATGTTGGCAGTGCTTTCTTTTGCCCTAATGGGCTAATGCCCCCCACTACATAGCCTGTGGTCTTTTGTGCGATGTCAGGATTTGCCATCTCCGTTTTTTTTGCTTTAGCCGCTTTTGCGGCCAGCTTAAGATTCAGTTTGTGCTCAACGGGCAATACTGCCACGGCAAGGTTCTTTGGCTCACCATTTAAGCAAAATAGCAGGGTTTTAAACACTTGCTTAGGATCTTGTCCCAACGCTTCGGCGGCTTCTAGACCATAGCTTTCTGCTCTCGGATCGTGTTCATACTGGTGAATTTTATGAGTAACTTTTTTCTTTTTGGCTGCATTGATTGCCGGGGTCATAATAACTTCCTATCACCGATCAGGATAAACCACTGACAAGGCAAATCGCGCCAAGCAATAACTTATAGTGATGAGTGTCTTGATAAAACAGAAAAGCGGCACCAAATGGTGCCGCTTTAGTTAATGCGATTTAAGACTTACAGTCAATAGCGCTTATTTGTAAACAATCTCACCTTTTGGTGCGAATGCGTTTACATCTACAGGGCTGTTTTCTTGTAGGTATTCTTTAAGAACTTCTGCATCAACGAAACCTGTGTTTACGTAACCTGGGTGAGTCGATACTTTCGGGTAGCCGTCACCACCAGCAGCGTTGTAGCTTGGCACTGTGAAACGGTAAGTTTTCTCTAGATCGATCGCTTTACCGCCGATCTTAACATCTGAAACTTGACCGTTAGCCACTGTCATTGAAATACCAGCAAACTGTGCGTAAGCACCTGAATCAACAGGTTTAGTACCCACAACGTTTAGGTAATCAATCACTTCCTTACCTGACATATCGATGTAAGTCACGATGTTACCAAACGGCTGAACTTTCAATACGTCTTTGTAAGTTACGTCACCGCCTTCAATAGAATCACGTACACCACCTGAGTTCATTACTGCGAAGTCAGCTTTAGCGCGATCCATATGTGCCGTCGCGATTAGACGACCTAGGTTTGTTTGCTCAAAACGAACCACGTTACGATCGCCTTCTAACTTACCGTTAGTTTCTGCGATTTTCACATTTAGCTGATCTTGACCTTTTTCTTGGTAAGGACGTAGGAACTCAACCATAGCTTGGTCTTTCGCGATTTCATCTTCGATGAATACACGCTTGCTCTCACCGTCAACCTTGATTTTCTTCTTCAGGTTTACAGGGATAAGATCGTAGCTCACCATTTCTAGCTCGCCGTTACGGAATTCGAAATCCGCACGACCTACGTATTTACCCCACTCGTACGCTTGTACGATATGAGTACCGTTTTGAATGTCTGGCTTACATTCGTCAGAAGGTTGGAAGTTCTTCTTAATTACGTTTGGTGCTTCCATACACACAGGCTCTTGTGAGTGACCACCAACGATCATATCTAATGAGCCTTCATCTAGGTAACGAGCCAATGCTACGTCACCCGGAGCGTTTACACCGCGGTTACCATTTTCGTAGTGACCCATGTGCGTCACTGCGAAGATTAAATCAGGTTTTTCAGTCTCTTTAAGTTCAGCGATTAGCTTCTTCGCTTCTTCTTTAGGATCACGGAACTCGATGCCACCGATAAATTCAGGGTTACCGATTTTCTGTGTATCTTCTGTTGTTAGACCGATAACAGCAATCTTGATGCCTTGTTTCTCAAACATTTCGTAAGCCTGGAACATACGCTCGCCAGTCTTTTTGTCGTAAATGTTTGCAGAAAGCATTGGGAAGTTAGCCCAATCTTTTTGCTGCATTAGCACTTCAAGCGGGTTATCGAATTCATGGTTACCAAGTGCCATTGCATCGTAACCAATCTTGCTCATGCCTTTGAAATCAGGTTCAGCATCTTGTAGGTCTGACTCTGGAACACCTGTGTTGATGTCACCACCAGAAAGAAGTAATACGCTACCGCCATCAGCACGAATCTCTTCGCGTAGATTGTCGATAAGTGTCTTACGTGCCGCCATGCCGTACTCACCGTATTTGTTCTCCCAGAAACGGCCATGGTGGTCGTTAGTGTGAAGAACCGTTAACTTGTAAGTTTTATCAGCTTCCCACTCATTTTGTGCTGTCGTTGCACAACCAGCTAGGGTTGCAAGAATTGCTGCACTTAGTGCTGTTTTTACAATCAGGCGTTGCGTCATAGTCATACCTTTGAACTAAATAGGATCCACTGCCATTTGCTACCAGTTTTGGCTCATGCTGAGAAATGCAGCGCAAGCATTGTTTAAATTTTGAATAGCAAAACTTGACATAGTTTAAAGTAACCAATCCCCTTAAACATTTTGATTTCATGTTTATGCAACATCGATCACTATTATTTTGACTAAAAAGTGCAACAAAAGCGGTAACTTACATCTGATTCAACAAATGATCACAAGCAAACGTTTTCGCGATTACTTAGCTGTAACAACTGATTTCCAAATTTACTTATAGACACATTTAAAACCACATATCTTATTGAGTTCCAAAAGAAAAGGCTGCCATAAGGCAGCCTTTTTAAACTCTGATTTGACACTAAATTAGCGAATATCAATGTGCGCGAAGCTTTTCACTAAATCATCCAGATCTTTCATCTGTTTTAGGAAAGGCTCAAGCTTATCAAGAGGAAGAGCCGATGGACCATCACAACGTGCTTGATCTGGGTTTGGGTGCGCCTCGATAAATAGACCTGCAATACCAGTCGCTAGACCAGCTTTCGCCAATTCAACCGTCTGCTCACGACGACCACCAGACGCAGCACCTGAAGGATCACGCATTTGCAGCGAGTGAGTTACGTCAAAGATAATTGGGCTACCGTTTGATGCTTTTTTCATTACACCAAAACCTAGCATATCCACTACTAGGTTGTCATAACCCATGCAAGAGCCACGCTCACACAAGATTACGTTGTGGTTACCACACTCAGCAAACTTATCCACGATATTGCCAACTTGGCCAGGACTCATAAATTGAGGTTTCTTAACGTTAATAACCGCACCCGTTTTTGCCATCGCCTCAACAAGGTCTGTTTGACGAGCAAGGAATGCAGGTAGTTGGATTACGTCTACAATGTCCGCAACGGGTTGAGCTTGCGCTTCCGTATGCACGTCTGTGATGATTTTCACGCCAAAAGTATCTTTTAACTCTTGGAAGATTTTCATGCCTTCTTCAAGACCCGGACCACGGTATGAATGCACTGAGCTGCGGTTCGCTTTGTCAAAAGACGCTTTGAATACGTACGGAATACCGAGCTTATCAGTCACCGTTACGTAGTGCTCACAGATTTGCATAGCAAGGTCACGTGACTCTAGTACGTTCATACCAGCGAATAAAGTAAACGGTTTGTCGTTAGCAACAGGAATATCACCAACATGAACGATTTTCTGTTCCATCTTTTTCTCTCTTATTAAACCTTGTGAGCCAGCCTATAACTGGACTTAATGCAGCGTCACCTGAGTCTTACTCATGGCACGTACTTGATTTTTAAGTAATTCGGCAGCCGGATCGTCCGGACACTGATCAATAAAATATTGATAATCAGACAACGCCATCTGATGACAGTCTAGTTGCTGAAAGATAAAGCCGCGATCTCTAATTTCATAAGGGTCATCTGGCGCAAAAGTCAGCGCAAGATCGGAACAACGTAGTGCCAATGCATAACGTTCTTCTCTCAGTAAAGCGCTCTTAATCAGTGCTAACCAACGACCAATTACTGTCGGATTATCTATCGATTTTAGGTAACTTGCCTTTAGCTTGGCGAATGGTCCTTTCTGGCCAACTAGCCAAGCCCTTAACGTATGTTCAGAAACAAACTCACCATTAAAAGGATTTACGTACTGTACAGGGGCATGTGGCCAACAGACCTTAACCACAAACTGAGTAGGAAAAGTAATTCCCTCGATTGGAAAGCCCAGTTGTTTACCAAAATAAAGTAGCAACGCCCCTAGACTGACAGGGATACCTTTACGACGTTCGAGCACCTTATCTAAAAAGGCATTAGCACCGTCGAAATAGGCCTCTTTGTCACCCTGAAAACCCCACTCATGATAAAAAAGTCGCAAGAAAGCTTCAAAGCGCTGTTGAGGATGACTTTCATGCACCAATGCAAGTTCAGCTTCTTGTAGCAAACGCTGCATTTCAGCCTTTGCCCAATCCACTTGCGTTTCTGGGTCAATCGCCTGATTGAGCACCAAGGCACCTTCCGCCAACTCTAGCGCATCAAAGTCTTCATCAAACAATTCGTACATTTGTAATCACCAGCCTAAAACAACGTAGGTACTTTAGTCACAGCAATCTTACCCGCCATACCAAGCCAACCTAATGCGCCAAGGAATGCAAAAATTCTCAACAGATTATTTTTTGCCAACTTTAAAGCAAAAAATCCTAAGGCAATATAAGCCAATACGCAGCTAATTTTCATCGGCAACCATGGCGCTGCTGACCAAGGTATAAACAATACGACTAGCGCAATACCTGATAACAACAATGCCGTATCGTTAATGTGGGGGAACACCTTAAGAAACTTATTATTGCGCAATTCAGAGTTTGCCAATAAAAGTGCAAAACGCACCGACAGTAATGTTGCGCTTAGGGCGATAGTGAGTAAGTGAAAATGCTTCAATCCTTCGTACATCTAATTGCTCTCTTTGTTATTTTGTATAGCGAC
Source organism: Vibrio fluminensis (assembly GCF_015278125.1). Classification (GTDB taxonomy): domain Bacteria; phylum Pseudomonadota; class Gammaproteobacteria; order Enterobacterales; family Vibrionaceae; genus Vibrio; species Vibrio fluminensis. The sequence goes on along the minus strand of NZ_JADILO010000035.1, from coordinate 9,686 downwards.
CTAATGTCACTCGATCGTTATGTCCATAATCTTGGAATGTCTCCACATCTTGGTAACCCAATTCCGTGAAGATTTTACGCACAGCTAAACCTTGGTCATAACCATGTTCAAACAACAACCAACCGTTGTCGCTAAGAAATTGGCGCGCATTATCCGTAATATGACGAATATCGGCTAAGCCTTGCTCTGCTGCGACTAAAGCACTGAGTGGCTCAAATCGCACGTCACCTTGACTCAAATGCGGATCGTTCTCTTCAATATATGGGGGATTTGAAACGATAACAGCAAACTGCGTACCAGCTTGCAAAGGTTCAAACCAGCTGCCAGCCAAAAACTCAGCATTGTTGATGCAAAGACGTTGTGCATTACGCGAAGCCAGTTGTTGCGCCTCTTCCATTAGATCAATCCCCACCACTCGACGCGCTGGCATTTCTGAAGCCAAAGCTAATGCTATCGCGCCAGTACCGGTGCCAAGATCGAGGATGTCACCTTCACAAGCGAAAGCTTTATCTAAAGCCAGCTCGACAAGGCGCTCAGTATCAGGACGAGGGATTAAGGTTGTAGGCGAAACCTCAAGTGGCAAGGACCAAAACTCACGCTCACCGACAATATAAGCGACTGGCTCACCGGTTAAACGGCGCGACAGTAGCGCTTCAAAAGGTGCTAATTCTTGTGCTGAAAGTTCTTTTTCAGGCCAAGTCATCAAAAATGAGCGCGGTTTATCTAATGCGTGGCAGAGTAATACCGCAGCATCAAGAGACGGCGAATCACTGCCGCTCTCTTGAAGTTGCTGTGTCGCTCGCTTTAGTGTGTTTTCAACACTGTTGGTAGCCGACATTAACTTAGTTGTTCTCTGCTAGAGCCGCTAACTGATCTGCCTGGTGCTCTTGAATCACCGGTTCAATCAAGCTTGCAAGATCGCCTTCCATCACTTCATTTAGACGGTAAACCGTTAAGTTGATGCGGTGATCCGATACACGGCCTTGTGGGTAGTTGTAAGTACGGATACGGTCACTACGATCACCTGAGCCTAATAGATTACGACGGGTGTCAGAAACCTCTGCGGCGCGACGAGCTTCTTCAGCTTGCACAATACGCGCAGCCAGTACTTGCATCGCTTTCGCTTTGTTCTTGTGCTGTGAACGTTCATCCTGACACTCAACCACAGTACCTGTTGGCAAGTGAGTAATACGGATTGCTGAATCCGTGGTGTTAACGTGCTGACCACCCGCGCCTGACGCACGGAACGTATCGATTTTTAGATCAGCGGCTTTGATTTCAGGTAGATCCGCTTCTGGAATTTCCGCCATCACAGCAATCGTACACGCTGATGTGTGCACACGACCTTGCGATTCGGTTTCTGGTACACGTTGTACACGATGACCGCCTGACTCAAATTTCAGTACGCCGTAAGCACCGTCACCAGTCACTTTAGCGATCATCTCTTTGTAGCCACCTTGCTCAGATTCGTTGCAGCTCATCACTTCAACGCGCCAACCTTTCTTCTCAGCAAATTTTGAGTACATGCGGAACAAGTTACCAGCAAAGATACCCGCTTCATCACCACCCGCACCGGCGCGAATTTCTAGGAAACAGTTGCGATCGTCGTTTGGATCTTTTGGTAGCAATAGAATTTGCAGTTCGTCACTAAGGCGTTCAATCGCTTCTTTCGCGTCTTTGATTTCTTCCTGAGCCATTTCACGCATTTCTGCGTCATCTTCTTTTGCCATCTCTTCTGCAGCTTCAAGATCTTCTTGCGCTTGCTGATAAGCTTGGAAGCACTTAGTTACTTCTTCAAGCTGAGAGTACTCTTTTGATAGCGCACGGAATTTATTCTGATCACCAATGACATCAGGGTCACCTAATAGGTGCTGTACTTCTTCATAACGTTCTACTAGCGTTTCTAGCTTCGTAAGAATAGAGGCTTTCATATATTTAACTCAGGGTTCTAGTTATAGCGGGTCATCAAGACCCAAACTTTGTCTAATAATGGCAAGCTTTGCTGGCTCACCTTGCTCTGCTGCTGTTTGTAGAGCTCGTGTCGGTGTATGAATGAGTCTGTTAGTGAGCTTATTGCTCAATTCCACTAACACTTTTTCAGGATCACCGCCTGCAGCAAGAGCTTGGATACTTTTACTTAATAAATCTTGACGAATATCGTTGGCATTAGTGCGATATTGTCGAATGCTGTCCACGCCTTGTAACGAGCGTAGCCAGGTCATAAATGAGGCGCTTTCTTCACTGACAATCGCTTCCGCTTGAATCGCTTCTACTTTGCGCTGTTCTATATTGCTGTCGATGATCGACTGCAAATCGTCCACAGAGTAAAGATACGCATCATTAATCTCACCAACTTGTGACTCAATATCACGTGGTACTGCAATATCAACGAACAACATAGGTTGATAACGTCGGCTCTTCAGCGCTGTTTCGACCATACCTTTACCTATGATAGGCAATGGGCTAGCAGTCGAACTGATTACGATGTCGGCGCGCGGAAGGTGCTCAGGAATTTCCGGCAAACTAATCACTTCCGCTCCAAACTGCTCAGCTAAAACCTGAGCACGCTCTTTGGTACGGTTAGCCACAATCATTTTATTGCAGCCATTAGCAGCCAAATGTTTCGCGACCAATTCAATGGTTTCTCCGGCACCCACCAATAATACCGTTGAATCTTGTAGCGATTCAAAAATGTGTTTAGCAAGGGTGCACGCAGCGTAAGCGACAGAGACCGCGTTACCGCCAATGTCCGTTTCAGTGCGCACACGCTTCGCAACAGAAAATGTTTTTTGAAACCATTTCTCTATTGATGCGTTAACGGAATTGCCATCGCGAGAGTCAGCGAAAGCTTGTTTTACTTGACCTAGAATTTGAGGTTCACCAAGTACTAATGAGTCTAAACCACAAGCCACGCGCATTAGATGACGAATCGCAGCTTGTTCTTCATGGACATAGATACTCGGCTTTAGCTCTTCTGCGCTAACCTGATGAAACTGCGCCAGCCAATCAATAACCTTGTTCTTGCACGACGGTTTTACGTCGCAATAAATTTCTGTACGGTTACAAGTAGAGACAATCACACCACCGCTTACATACGAGCTTTCAGACAGTTGCTGTAGGGCTTGCGGTAGCTTGTCCGGCCCAAACGCGACTTTCTCGCGCAGTTCTACTGAAGCCGTATTATGATTGATACCGATAGCAAGCAATGACATGTACTGTGTGTTCTCTAAATCTGGTTATGTGAAAACAGGGACGGAATTTTACTTGATGCCCCCCCTGAATAAAAGGGGATCACTCAACTGTTTTCCGTTAACAACTAATTAAAATGTAATTATGGCGATAAAAAGAGTGATTCTACCCTATTTCTCAATCACATAGGTTGAATAGCACTGCAAAGTAAGTATTTTCCTTTTTCAAACAAGAGTAACAATACTTTTCAATGCTATAGTATGTGCTGAGAAGTTTGCTGATAAGGAATCCTACTCGCCATGCCCTCGCGACTATTCACAAAACTCACGACGATTTTATTTTCATTTGTTCTGCTCTCTGGTTGTAGCTCCATTCAAAACAGCTTTACGAGTGTTGAATGGCAAGCTCACCAGCAAAGACTTGAACTGATCTCTGATTACAGTGCATCTGGCAAACTGGGGTACATTTCACCGCAGCAAAGAGAATCGCTCAGCTTCTATTGGCAAAACTCGGCGCAAGACAGTGAGTTGCGCCTAAGCACATTTCTTGGTCAAACGGTGCTTAATATGCAGATCACCCCATCACTCGCGACAGTTAAAACATACGAAGACGATGTCTACAGTGATGTCAGCGCTGACCGTTTGATAGCTCGCCTTACTGGTTTAAGTATCCCAGTAGAACAACTCAATGATTGGCTGCTAGGCAAACCGACCAATGCCGATGAATTTACAGTCAATGATACCCAAACATTGGCAACGCTAACCAAGAAGATAAATGGACAAACTTGGCAATTGATTTACTCCAGTTACCAAGATGTACCATTTTTAGGCTCAGATCTGCCCGTACCATACAAGCTAAAGCTAAAACAAAACGACACCACCATCAATTTGGTTATCTCAAAGTGGACTTTGAAGTAATGATTCGTGACACCACTCATTGGCCTTCACCAGCCAAACTCAATCTATTTCTATATATCACTGGACGTCGTGAGAACGGCTACCATGAACTACAAACGCTTTTCCAGTTTGTCGATCACTGTGACGATCTAACAATCTCTGCCAATGAAAGCGGAAACATCACGCTAACACCTGATATTCCGGGCGTCGCGCTTGAGGATAATTTGATCTGGCGTGCCGCGACTGCATTGCAAAACTTTACCGGTTGCCAGTTAGGTGCTGATATCAAGTTAAACAAGATTTTGCCTATGGGGGGGGGTATTGGCGGTGGCTCATCGAATGCCGCAACCGTTTTAGTTGCCCTAAATCACCTATGGCAAACCCATTGCAGTGAAGACCAGTTGGCGGATATCGGCCTCAAACTTGGCGCTGACGTCCCCGTTTTCGTCCGAGGACATGCCGCGTTTGCCGAAGGCGTCGGTGAAGAGATTGTAAAAGTTGAACCAGAAGAAAAGTGGTACTTAGTCGTAAGACCAAATGTAAGTATTGCAACTGTCGATATTTTTACTCATCCAGACTTAACACGTGATACACCGAAACGCCCGTTATCACTGCTTTTAGAGTCAGAATACGGAAACGATTGCGAAAAAATTGTGAGAATGCTTTATCCAGAGGTTGATAAGCAACTTTCATGGCTGCTACAATACGCGCCGTCGAGATTGACGGGTACTGGATCGTGCGTTTTTGCTGAATTTTTGAGCGAAAACGATGCACAAAATGCATTCGAGCAATTATCTGACAACGTGTCGGCATTTGTGGCGAAAGGAAACAATGTTTCCCCCCTATACCAGACACTGGCTAAATACCGTTTAGCCCACAAATCATCTATTTAAAAACTGGACGCAAACCTGAGGTTTCCACCGTGCCTGATATGAAGCTATTTGCTGGTAACGCAACACCTGAACTAGCCCAACGTATTGCTGATCGTCTTTACATCTCACTTGGTGACGCCACTGTTTCTCGTTTCTCTGACGGCGAAGTCGCTGTTCAAATCAACGAAAACGTACGTGGTAGCGATGTATTCATCATCCAATCTACTTGTGCACCAACTAACGACAACCTAATGGAACTTGTCGTGATGATTGATGCAATGCGCCGCGCTTCTGCGGGCCGTATTACAGCAGTAATCCCTTACTTTGGTTACGCTCGCCAAGACCGTCGTGTACGTTCTTCTCGCGTGCCAATCACTGCTAAAGTGGTAGCAGACTTCCTGTCTAACGTAGGTGTTGACCGCGTTCTAACTATCGACCTACACGCAGAGCAAATTCAAGGCTTCTTCGACGTACCTGTAGATAACATCTTCGGTACGCCTGTACTGCTTGAAGACATGCAATCTCGTGGTCTAGAAAACCCTGTAGTGGTTTCTCCTGACCTAGGTGGCGTAGTACGTGCTCGTGCAACTGCAAAAGCACTAGGCGATATCGACATCGCTATCGTAGACAAGCGTCGTCCACGTGCAAACGTATCTGAAGTGATGAACCTAATCGGTGATGTTGAAGGTCGCGACTGTGTGATCGTTGACGACATGATCGATACAGGTGGCACTCTATGTAAAGCAGCTGAAGCGCTAAAAGAGCGTGGTGCTAAGCGTGTATTCGCTTACGCAACTCACGCTGTATTCTCTGGTAACGCTTCAGACAACATCAAGAATTCGGTACTAGACCAAGTGATCGTAACTGACTCAATCACTCTGTCTAAAGAGATGGAAGCGACTGGCAAAGTAACCACACTAAGCCTATCTCGCATGCTTGCTGAAGCAATTCGTCGCATCAGCAACGAAGAGTCTATCTCTGCAATGTTCAACTAATCTAACCGATTAGAACAATTTCAAAGCACCCCTTTTTAGGGGTGTTTTTTTATTTCTATATCCCCGGCGATAGCACGTTCTCGCCCGATAGCGATTTTGTGTGCTATTATACTGCGCTTTTTGAGATTCCAGAGAGATCCTAACCTTGACTCAACAGATCAAACTTCTTGTCGGACTGGCTAACCCTGGCCCTGAATACGCTAAGACTCGTCACAATGCGGGTGCTTGGGTCGTTGAGGAGTTAGCTCGCGTTCATAACGTTACGCTAAAGAATGAGCCAAAGTTCTTTGGTCTTACTGGACGTATCATGGTAAATGGTGAGGATCTTCGCCTATTGATCCCAACCACTTTTATGAACCTATCTGGCAAAGCAGTCGCTGCGCTGGCTAAGTTCTACCAAATTAAACCCGAGGAAATCATGGTCGCTCATGACGAGCTAGACTTACCTCCGGGTGTCGCTAAATTCAAAAAAGGCGGCGGCCATGGTGGTCACAATGGTTTGCGTGACACCATTAGCAAATTAGGCAACAACAAAGAGTTTTATCGTCTTCGTATTGGCATTGGCCATCCGGGACACAAAGATAAAGTGGCTGGTTATGTGCTAGGTAAAGCTCCTGCAAAAGAGCATGAGCAGTTAGAAGCGGCAGCAGATGAAGCTGTGCGCTGTCTCGACATCTTATTAAAAGATGGCCTAAGCAAAGCACAAAACCGCTTACACACGTTCAAAGCTGAATAAGGTTACAATCATGGGTTTTAAATGTGGCATCGTTGGTCTACCAAACGTTGGTAAGTCAACTCTGTTCAATGCACTAACTAAAGCGGGTATCGAAGCAGCAAACTTCCCGTTCTGTACTATCGAACCAAACACTGGTGTGGTTCCAGTGCCAGATCTACGTCTAGATGCGTTGGCAAAAATTGTGAACCCTCAGCGCGTACTGCCAACGACAATGGAATTCGTAGACATTGCTGGTCTAGTTGCTGGTGCATCTCGTGGCGAAGGTCTAGGTAACAAGTTCCTAGCAAACATCCGCGAAACGGACGCAATTGGTCACGTTGTTCGTTGTTTTGAAAACGAAAACATCATTCACGTTGCAGGTAAAGTATCACCTATCGAAGATATCGAAGTGATCAACCTAGAACTTGCTCTTGCCGACCTAGATTCTTGTGAGCGTGCAATTCAGCGCAATGCAAAGAAAGCGAAAGGTGGTGACAAAGACGCTAAGTTCGAACTAACTGTACTTGAAAAGCTACTACCAGTGCTTACTGAAGGCGGTTCTGCACGTACTGTTAACCTGTCGAAAGAAGAACTAGCAGCCGTTGGTTACCTAAACTTCCTTACGCTAAAACCAACCATGTACATCGCTAACGTGAACGAAGATGGTTTTGAGAACAACCCATACTTAGACGCAGTTCGTGAGTTTGCAGCAAAAGAAAACAACGTCGTTGTACCTGTTTGTGCGGCAATTGAGTCAGAAATGGCTGAGCTTGAAGATGATGAGCGTGAAGAGTTCCTAGCAGACATGGGCATCGAAGAGCCAGGTCTAAACCGCGTGATTCGCGCAGGCTACGAGCTGCTTTGTCTACACACTTATTTCACAGCAGGCGTGAAAGAAGTGCGTGCATGGACTATCCCTGTGGGTGCAACTGCGCCCAAAGCAGCAGGCAAGATCCACACTGACTTTGAAAAAGGCTTCATCCGTGCAGAAGTAGTCGGCTACGACGACTTTATCCAATACAGCGGTGAAAGTGGTGCTAAAGATGCAGGTAAATGGCGTCTTGAAGGCAAAGAATACATCGTAAAAGATGGCGATGTGGTTCACTTCCGCTTCAACGTATAATTAATTGCGCATTTTTTGTGCAAGCTATTGAGTTTAAAAGCCAGCTAATATGCTGGCTTTTTTTATACCCCAATCAAAGTGACCTTTTAATTTCAATATAGCCCGTCAATTTTTTACCAGTTTTAGATCATTAACGCGCCTCTTTGTTTAAAAAGAAACCGAACGATTCATTTATCCAAATTTCTTCGAAAAAACTGTTGACGGTTCTCGCTCAGATACGCATAATGCGCCCCGTTCCCAACGAGACAGCGATGAATCAGAAAGGAACGGAAAACATGGTAATGGCTACTTAGCTCAGCTGGTTAGAGCACATCACTCATAATGATGGGGTCACAGGTTCAAATCCCGTAGTAGCCACCATTCCTAATTGTTTTCGACTTTAAGTTTAAAGCAATCAGGAATAGATGCGGTCGTGGCGGAATTGGTAGACGCACCAGATTTAGGTTCTGGCGCCGTAAGGTGTGAGAGTTCAAGTCTCTCCGACCGCACCATTGTTTGAATAACTTCGTAGAAGTTATTGCTGTAGGTCTATCGCCAAGCGGTAAGGCACCGGCTTTTGATGCCGGCATTCCCTGGTTCGAATCCAGGTAGACCTGCCACTATTTAAGTGGAAACCTTTTGATAAAAAGGGTTGTCACCGAGAGAGAGAATAGTTTATATTATCTCGCTCGAAAACATGGCTACTTAGCTCAGCTGGTTAGAGCACATCACTCATAATGATGGGGTCACAGGTTCAAATCCCGTAGTAGCCACCATATTCAAACTGTTAGTTTAACCAATCAACTATCAGTTATGTAGATTCAAGATGCGGTCGTGGCGGAATTGGTAGACGCACCAGATTTAGGTTCTGGCGCCGCAAGGTGTGAGAGTTCAAGTCTCTCCGACCGCACCATCTTGACATAATCTACGAACGAATCACGCGGTCGTGGCGGAATTGGTAGACGCACCAGATTTAGGTTCTGGCGCCGCAAGGTGTGAGAGTTCAAGTCTCTCCGACCGCACCATGATTTAAATAACTTCATCGAAGTTATGCTGTAGGTCTATCGCCAAGCGGTAAGGCACCGGCTTTTGATGCCGGCATTCCCTGGTTCGAATCCAGGTAGACCTGCCATTATTTAGACATGTTGAGTAATCGACATGACAACGTTACTAAGACTCACCAATCGTCTTTTTAACCATAAAGTTTGCTGCGGTCGTGGCGGAATTGGTAGACGCACCAGATTTAGGTTCTGGCGCCGCAAGGTGTGAGAGTTCAAGTCTCTCCGACCGCACCATAATTAAATGTGTCTCGATTTATCGTGAACATATTGGCTACTTAGCTCAGCTGGTTAGAGCACATCACTCATAATGATGGGGTCACAGGTTCAAATCCCGTAGTAGCCACCATACAACGTTATTAAGACTTACCAATCGTCTTTCTAACTACATATTCTTCTCTAAGCATACGCTTAACAAGAAACTTTGCTGCGGTCGTGGCGGAATTGGTAGACGCACCAGATTTAGGTTCTGGCGCCGCAAGGTGTGAGAGTTCAAGTCTCTCCGACCGCACCATTCTCTTTTGAATGAATGCAAAGTGTAAAGCATGCTGAAGGATCAAGTCTCTGTTAAGAGCATCTGCAGGTCTATCGCCAAGCGGTAAGGCACCGGCTTTTGATGCCGGCATTCCCTGGTTCGAATCCAGGTAGACCTGCCATTATTTAGACATGTTGAGTAATCGACATGACAACGTTACTAAGACTTTACCAATTGTCTTCTTAACTATAAAAGTTTGCTGCGGTCGTGGCGGAATTGGTAGACGCACCAGATTTAGGTTCTGGCGCCGCAAGGTGTGAGAGTTCAAGTCTCTCCGACCGCACCATCAATTAAATAACTTTGATGAAGTTATTGCCTGTAGGT
>NZ_JADILO010000034.1 GCF_015278125.1 Vibrio fluminensis | reverse complement strand
AAGATACCAAGCGGACAGGTCGTGCTTCTATAAAAACCTTATGGCAAGGATGGTTTAGGTTACAAACCATCCTTGAAGGGTATGAACTCGCTAAGTCTCTTGAGCAACAAGACTTGTGATCAAGAGACAGGGCCATGCCAACCTTTTTTATGTCCGTAATTCGCAAATCACGTATTGCTCGTGGTAAATACGTTACAGATTAAACAGTGTTTTTGCGTTGCGGGTTGTGAGTTCATCTATTTGCTGCAAGCTCATCTGGCGTAGGTCTGCGACTCGTTGAGCGACCAATTGAGTGTAGGCTGGCTCATTGCGCTTGCCTCGATGAGGCACAGGCGCGAGATAGGGGCAGTCGGTTTCTAAAATTACATAGTTCATATCTAGTTGCGGGATTACTTTATCCATCCCACCATTTTTAAACGTCGATACGCCCCCTAAGCCTAAGTGAAAGCCAAGTTGGTTAATCGCTTTGGCTTCCTCCACGCTGCCACCAAAGCAGTGGAACACGCCGCTCAGTGAACCATCTTGTTCTTTTTCCAGTAGTGCTAAAGTTTCTTCAATCGAATCACGGGTGTGGATCACCACCGGCAGCTGCATTTCTTTGGCCCAATTGAGTTGGGTCACAAACGCATATTCTTGTTCGACTTTATAGGTTTTATCCCAGTACAGGTCGATACCAATTTCACCTACGGCAATAAAAGAGTGTTTGTTAAACCAACTATGGATGGTGGTGAGAGTTTGCTCGACATTACCATCGACATAGCATGGGTGTAAGCCCATCATTGAGCGGCAAATTTGCGGATAGGCGGCTTCCGTCGTCAACATTGGCTCGATAGAGTCAAGGTCAATATTTGGCAGCAAAATTTTACTGATGCCTTGAGCAAGGGCGCGCTCAACCACTTGATCGCGATCGTTATCAAACTCGCTCGCGTAAATATGCGCATGGGTATCGATCATGGTAGTACTCTTTTATCACTGATGGCATGAGTATACGGCAGTGTGAAGCTGAGGTCATTTTTTGCATTTTTCGTTATTGGCGCTAGCGTGATGAAGTGAGAGTGATATCATTCTCTACAAGCACTTTCACCAGATTGAAGGAGAATAGAGTGTCAGTTTCCATCCAAGGTCAATTTCCAGCGCGCCGCATGCGCCGTATGCGTAAACATGATTTCAGCCGTCGTCTTATGGCAGAGAACCAACTGTCTGTGAATGATCTGATCTACCCAATGTTTGTCTTGATGGGTAAAGATCGTCGTGAACAAGTTGAATCAATGCCAGGTATTGAGCGTTTGTCGATTGATCTACTGCTTGAAGAGGCGCAATACCTAGCGCAATTAGGTGTGCCAGCGATCGCTCTATTCCCAGTCGTTAACCAAGACGCAAAAAGTCTGTGTGCGGCAGAAGCTTACAACCCTGAGGGTTTAGTGCAGCGTACGGTTCGTGCACTGAAAGAGCATGTGCCAGAAATCGGGGTGATCACTGATGTGGCGTTGGATCCGTTCACCACTCATGGTCAAGATGGGATCATTGATGAAGAAGGCTACGTGCTGAATGATGAAACCACGGCTGTGTTGATCAAGCAGGCGCTTTCACACGCTGAAGCGGGGGCGGATGTGGTTGCGCCTTCAGATATGATGGATGGCCGAATTGGTGCGATTCGCGAAGCGTTAGAAGAAGCTGGTCACATCAATACTCAAATTATGGCTTACTCAGCTAAGTACGCATCAAGTTACTATGGCCCATTCCGTGATGCGGTTGGTTCAGCCTCTAACCTTAAAGGTGGCAACAAGAAGAACTACCAAATGGATCCTGCCAACAGTGATGAAGCCTTGCATGAAGTGGCAATGGACATCAATGAAGGTGCAGATATGGTGATGGTGAAACCAGGTATGCCTTATCTTGATCTTGTTCGTCGCGTGAAATCAGAGCTTCAAGTTCCGACATTTGCCTACCAAGTCTCTGGCGAATATGCGATGCACAAAGCTGCGATTCAAAATGGTTGGCTGAAAGAGCGTGAGACTGTATTGGAATCATTGTTATGTTTCAAGCGTGCTGGCGCGGATGGTATTTTGACTTATTTTGCTAAAGATGTTGCTGAGTGGCTTGCTGAAGAGAATAGCAAAGCGGCTCAATATCTACGTGATGGCGAATAAGCGTTAGCTCTATTTTAAAGGTCAGCGATGCTGGCCTTTTTTATATCTAGCGTATTGTTAGAGTATAGCTGAAGGTGTTTTTTGCTTAAAAAGCAAAGTGTTAAATATGTGCCAAGAAATAAATGAGATTTTTTCTCATTTAGGTGTTGACGAGTTAAATGAGAATCATTATTATTAATCTCGTCTTAGGGAATGAGGAAAGTTCACAAGGACGTTGATTTACCAGATTCAACCGATTGGATTTAGTGATGAAACAGAATTTAACGGACTTACACAAGTTCTTTTTGACACGACATTGCTCACATTGCTTCCAGTGTAATTTATAGCTTTATGGCAAAGCGACATGTTCCAACATGAAAAGCTTTGACTCTTTTTTGCTAGGCGACATCGAAAGATGTCGCTTTTTTTATGCGTTTAATTTGCCTTTGAGCAAAAGGGCACCAGCACTCTTTTCCACAGTCAAGGATCGTTTTCAGATCGCTAAAAAAAGGATCGATCTTTTGATTTTTTCTTTATATACAATGTTTTATATTTTAATTTCATTAAAGTGTGACATTCGTCAATGTCGGTGGATAATTATTATAAACAGAGTTATCCACAGGTGACCACATCATGTGGTGGCTTATTCAACAAATCTCGCTAGAGACATCACAGAGTTTGCATAGCATCGCCGACCTAGTCGTGGCATCCTAAGCAGATCTAATTTGCATTCTCTTTGGAAACTATAAGACTATGGCTCGCATTCCAGATAATCCACTGATTCTGATCGACGGTTCTTCTTACCTCTATCGTGCATTCCATGCCTACCCGGGCACGATGAGTAATGGTGAAATTCCAACTAACGCTGTTTACGGTGTGGTAAATATGTTGCGCAGCATGATGCGACAGTTTGCTTCAGATCGTATTGCTGTTGTGTTTGATGCTAAAGGTAAGACTTTCCGTGATGATATGTATCCGGAATACAAAGCGAATCGCCCACCAATGCCGGATGATCTGCGTTGCCAAATTGAGCCACTGCACAATGTGATCCGTGCTATGGGGCTGCCATTGATCTCGATCTCGGGCGTTGAAGCGGATGACGTGATCGGCACGTTAGCTTCTCAAGCATCTCAGCAAGGCATTCCAGTGTTGATCAGTACTGGGGATAAAGATATGGCTCAGCTGGTGGATGAGAATGTTACTTTGATCAATACCATGACCAATGTGGTGTTGGATCGTGAAGGTGTGATTGAAAAATTTGGTATCCCGCCAGAGCTGATCATCGATTACCTCGCGTTGATGGGCGATAAAGTCGATAACATTCCAGGCGTACCGGGTGTGGGTGACAAAACCGCGACTGCATTGCTACAAGGCATTGGTGGTTTAGATAAGTTATTTGAAAACCTAGATGATATTGCACCACTGGGTTTCCGTGGTTCGAAAACCATGGCGAAGAAGTTGGTCGACAATAAAGACAATGCACGACTGTCTTACGAACTAGCGACAATTAAACTTGATGTTGAGATGGAGTTTAAACCGCAAGAGTTAGTAAAAGCAGAGCCAAATAAAGATGAGCTGATTAAACTATTTGGTCAGCTGGTGTTTAAGTCTTGGCTCAATGAGCTACTCGAAGGCGGCAGCGGTGTGGTTGAGGTAGATGAGAAATCTGGCGCAATTGCCGCTAGCACAACGACGAGCACGCAAGTAGAGATCAACACCGCTGCGGTAACTATCGATCGTAGCCAATATCAAACCATTCTGGACAAAGAGACCTTTGCTGAGTGGTTAGAGAAGTTGAAAGCGACAGACGTGTTTGCCTTTGATACCGAAACCGACAGCTTAGATTACATGGTGGCGAACCTCGTTGGTTTGTCATTTGCGGTGGAAGAGGGCGTTGCGGCTTATGTGCCGGTTGCGCACGATTATTTGGATGCGCCTGAACAGCTTGATCGCGATTGGGTGTTAGCGCAGTTAAAACCAATTCTTGAAGACGAGAATCAAGCCAAAGTCGGTCAAAACCTTAAGTACGATGCGAGCGTGCTGGCACGTTATGATATTGAGATGCGCGGCATCAAATACGACACCATGTTGGCGTCTTACGTTTACAACAGTGTAGGCGGCAAGCATGATATGGATAGCCTAGCACTACGTTTTCTTCAGCACAGCTGCATTTCTTTTGAGCAAATTGCTGGCAAAGGCAAAAATCAGCTGACGTTTAATCAAATTGATCTCGAACAGGCTGCCCCTTACGCTGCCGAAGATGCTGACGTGACTCTGCGTCTGCACAATCGTCTTAATGAGCACTTGCTACAAGACGAAAAGTTAAATGCCATTTATCAGCAGATTGAAGTGCCACTTGTACCCGTGCTTTCACGTATTGAACGCACCGGCGTACTGATCGACGACATGATGTTGGCGGCCCAATCTCAAGAGATTGCGGTACGTTTAGATGAGCTAGAACAAAGAGCGTATGAGTTAGCTGAGCAAGAGTTCAATATGAACTCACCGAAGCAACTGCAAGCGATTTTGTTTGAAAAAATGGGTCTGCCAGTGGTGAAGAAGACACCGTCAGGTACACCGTCGACCAATGAAGAAGTACTGCAAGAGCTGGCTTTGGACTACCCATTACCAAAATTGATTTTGGAATACCGTGGGTTAGCTAAACTGAAATCAACCTACACAGATAAGCTGCCGAAGATGATTAACCCTGAAACGGGTCGCGTGCATACTTCTTATCATCAAGCGGTGACGGCGACAGGACGTCTATCATCGACCGATCCAAACTTGCAGAATATTCCTATTCGTAACGAAGAAGGTCGTCGTATTCGCCAAGCTTTTGTGGCACCGCACGGCTACAAAATTATGGCGGTCGACTACTCACAAATCGAATTGCGTATTATGGCGCACCTCTCTGGTGACCAAGCACTATTGGATGCTTTCCGTGAAGGCAAAGATATTCACGCGGCAACGGCGGCAGAAATCATGGGCACCACGATTGAGAACGTCACCTCAGAGCAGCGTCGTCGTGCTAAAGCAGTTAACTTCGGTCTAATTTACGGCATGAGTGCATTTGGTCTGGCGAAGCAACTTGGTATTCCTCGCGGTGAAGCACAAGAGTACATGAACAAGTACTTTGAACGTTACCCTGGTGTGATGCAGTACATGGAAGACACTCGCAGTTCTGCGGCAGAAAAAGGTTATGTTGAGACGATTTACGGTCGTCGTTTGCATCTACCTGAGATCCAATCGCGTAATGGTATGCGTCGTAAAGCGGCTGAGCGAGCGGCAATTAACGCTCCAATGCAAGGTACTGCGGCTGACATCATCAAAAAAGCGATGCTGTTGGTTGATGAGTGGATCGAAAAAGAAGGCGATGGTCGTGTGAAATTGCTGATGCAGGTGCACGATGAATTGGTATTTGAAGTTCAAGAGTCAGCTTTAGCCGAAATTGAAACAAAAGTACAAAAACTGATGGAATCTGCCGCTCAGTTAAAAGTGCCTCTTATTGCTGAAGCTGGTCATGGTGATAACTGGGAACAGGCTCACTAGACAAAAAATGAACAATATTTAACATTTATCATGAGCCAGCGCACAAATGCTGGCTTTTTTTTATCATTAAAAAAGCTAGGCAGCAAAAGGGCTTTGTGTTGTTTTAACTAAAAATGCTGAAAAAAACTTACAAAATGACTTTGAATTTCTGACCAATTGTTGTACATTATTCGACGTAGGGTACAGAGGTAAGATGTTCTATCTTTCAGACCTTTTGTTTCACGTTATTGGATTAGGCTGATTCAGCCGCCCCAGCCAGTGTTTGGCTGGGGCGTTTTTTCTTGTGGCAAAGAAAATTTCTCTACACACTTCCAAACTGTTCCACCGCACACTATTTTTCCTCTCTTAGTTAATTTTTCTCAGCACTGTTACGCGACAGAAACGTCTGATTACAAAAAGCTGTAATATTCCTTCATCACACTTTTGTTATTTCGTATAAAAAATAAATCGGCATAATTTAACTAATTGAAATGAAAGAATTTGCTCTATCCCTTAACCAGTAAGGTTTGCTGCTTGATGAAGGTTTTTTAAGTGGGATTTAGCTAGGGGTTGAAAATGACAGTGAGTTGCGGAAAGCTAGCAACATAACTATAACAATTTACAATTCTCTCCCGTTGCCCCATTGTTGATTGGGGCTTTTTCTTTGTCTGTAGATGCTTTGTTGGGGGATAAAAAAAGCCCCGCGAAATGCGAGGCTATCAATTGCGGTTCGGTTTATTCGCCGTCGTTATCCGATGCATTTTCAGCATCGAAATCTTCATCAATTAGATCGGCAAATGCAGGCGCAAACCATTCATCTAGTTTGTTGCGCAGTACATCAACACCTAAGCCTTTCAGTGACGAGAACGGGTCTACTTGCACTGTACCGCCAAAGCCTTTGGCATCTTCACGGATCTTCAGTACTGCAGCTTTACGCGCACCACTTTTCAGCTTATCTGCTTTAGTTAGCAGAACTTGCACTGGAATGCCGCTATCTACTGCCCAGAAGATCAACTGTTGGTCGAGGTCTTTCATTGGATGACGAATATCCATTAGTACCACTAAGCCTTTTAGACATTGGCGCTTTTGTAAATATTCACCCAGCGATTTTTGCCACTTTTTCTTCATCTCAAGCGGTACTTGAGCAAAGCCGTATCCAGGTAAGTCGACGATATGACAACCATCCGTCACCTTAAATAGGTTGATCAGCTGGGTACGACCAGGTGTTTTACTGGTTTTAGCGAGGCTCTTTTGGTTGGTCAAACGGTTAAGAGAGCTCGATTTCCCGGCATTAGAGCGTCCAGCGAACGCAATTTCAATGCCCTCATCTTCTGGCAAGTGGCGAATATCAGGCGCACTTGTGATGAAATGGGTGTTTTGGTAATTAATTTTTACGCTCACTGTTAACTCCATCTCGACTTTGTGTAGTCAATTGATTACTTTTTTGTGAAATTGTGTAAAATAACCGTACTCGGCATGAGGTCGCCTATTGTACCATGAGTGGCAATGCAGAGTGGTACTGGAAGCTTGATAATTATAATGGAATGTCATGAAGAAATTAGTGCTAATTGTGAGTCTTTTGGCCAGCTGCTCCGTATGGGCCCAAGGCAGCATAGAAGCTGGTAAAGCAAAATCTCAAACTTGTGTTGCGTGTCATGGAGCGGATGGCAACAGTTTACTTGGAATGTACCCTTCACTGGCCGGTCAGCATGCGAAGTATATTGAGAAGCAGCTGAAAGACCTAAAACTCGGAATGACGAGTGGCGGTAAACAAGGTCGTTATGACCCTGTAATGAGTGGTATGGCGATGCCACTGAATGAGCAAGATATGGCGGATCTCGCTGCTTATTATGCTTCATTACCGCTTGCTCATAACACCACACCAGAAAACGTGGTCGAGCAGGGCAAGAACCTTTACGCCGCAGGTGATGCTGAGCGCGGTATCGCTGCTTGTATTGCTTGTCATGGCCCTCGTGGTAATGGTACAGAGCTATCTGGATTCCCTAAAATTTCAGGTCAGCATGCAGATTACATCAAGCTGCAGCTAGAGAAATTCAGAGACGGTAACCGCAATAATGATATGAACGCGATGATGCGTGATGTTGCGAAGAAACTAACCGATGAGGATATCGACGTACTGTCTAAGTATGTGGGTGGTCTTCACTAAACGCTTATCTTCCAGTAAGACTCTCAAAGCCATGTCGAACGACATGGCTTTTTGTTTGCCTCCAATTTATTTGATCAATGTCACACACGTAATTTTGTCGCGTTTGACGATCTTGCTCAGCGTTTTGTAAGACATTTGCCATTCATTACTCAGCTAAATGAGTGAGCTGGTATAAAATAACCTTTAAATACATGATGTTGTGGTTTTGTGTTTTATTTGACCACAGTTTTTTAGTTTGACCTGTTGTCTGAAAAGGCTCAGAGAGTAAAGTATCTCCATCAACACGATGTTGAGCAGGATAAAAGACTAGGATGGTCTCCATGGATGCAAGTCAGGATGACTTGGCAGATGGAAAAGGATTTAAAGGTAAGCAGGATGTTTGCCTTAATAAGGATGGTTAACTCGTCTGATGGTACAGACAGGGGAAAGGATCAGGCTTAGGAAGAGCTCAGCTACAGGAAGTAATGGAACGCCAAAATTCATTAGGATGATGACAAACAACACCTTTTTGGCAAGGAAAGCTCGAAAAACAAATGGAAATTTGGAGTGCAATTTTTGCACAACCCAGTTTAGCCATCATGGCATTTAGAAAGCGATAGTCAATCTATCGCTTTTTTTATATCTATTTTTACCGATTTGATGATTTATTGCACAATAATACTCCACTCTAAGAGCAGTTTCTGGTATGTTTCGCATCCCCTGTAAGAAGGATGTATCAATGCACAACTGCCCGCTTTGTCAAAGCAATCAAACTCACCATTACTTTGAAGATAAGCACCGCCAGTATTCAGAGTGCTCACGCTGCGCATTGGTGTTTGTTAACCCAAACCAGCGTCTTGATGCAAAGACAGAGAAAGCTCACTATGATCTTCATGAGAATGATCCTAGTGACGAAGGCTATCGCCGTTTTCTATCGCGTATGGCGGATCCGATTTGCCAGCGAGTCGTACCTAATTCTCAAGGGTTAGATTTTGGCTGTGGTCCTGGTCCAACGTTATCATTAATGCTGGAAGAGCAGGGACACGCTATGAAGTTATATGACATCTACTATCACCCAGACAGTGCGGTGTTGGATGAGCAATATGACTTCGTGACTGCTACAGAAGTGATCGAACACTTATACCATCCTGACATGGTGTGGCAGCAATGGTTAAATTTAGTTAAGCCCGGTGGCTGGCTTGGTATTATGACCAAGATGGTGATCGATGTTGAAGCGTTTGCACCATGGCATTATAAAAACGATCTTACTCATGTGATCTTTTTTAGCCGTGCGACGTTTGAGTACTTGGCTGAGCGGGATAAGCTCGAACTTGAATTTATTGGAAAAGATGTAATTTTACTGAGGAAAACCCAGTAATGAGTCGTAGTAAGAAAGCTAGATCAGGCGGTAACACAGACGTTATCGTAGTTCGTAACCGTACCCAATCAGATGTTGAAGGACGTCTGCGCAAACGCGATAAAAAGCGTAAAGGCTTAAAGACTGGTAGCCGCAACTCAGAAGCGAAATCAAGCAAAGAGTTCACTAATGGTCAAAAGCGCGATCCACGTTTAGGCAGCAAAAAACCAATTCCATTGATTGTTGAAGCTGTTAAGAAGCCAACTAAAGTTGAGCGTCGTCTAAGCGCAGAGAAAGAGCTTGAAATGCTGGAGAATGATGCGCAATTGAACGTGTTGCTTGACCGTATCGATGAAGGCGAGAAGCTTGGCGCTGGTCTACAGAAATACGTAGATGAGAAACTAGCGCGTATTGAAGCATTGATGAAGCAACTAGGTATCTATGAAGATGACCTAGAAGCCGATGATTACTCGGAAGAAGAGTTCTTCGAAGATGAGACATATTCTGTTGCAAATAATGCAGAGAAAAAATCGTCATCTGATGATGATCTGTTGTCTCAATTTGAGTCACTAGATATCAATCAATACAAATAGGATAACGGTAAGATATGAATGTAACCTTGTTAGCCATTGCTGGTGGAATTATTGTTCTCGGCTTAGCGTCATACGCAGGTTACCTTCTTCTTCAACTGAAGAAGCAAAAGGAGTTGCAGCTTAGGCATCAGCAACTGGCGATTGAAAAGCGCAACGCGAATATTTTTGAAAACGTAAACACACTGTGTTTAGCGGGAATTCAAGGTCAGTGTGATCTGGCTGAGATCAGTATTCGTGTTTACTGCATTATGGACTACGTTCAAGGCGATGATCGCGTCGACTTTGACAAAGAGTTTCCAGCGACAGCTGAGCTATATCATGTTGTAAAAGACATGGCTCGCGGTGAAGATCGCCAAGCACTGAGCAAGAAAGAGCGCATGCAGGAAAACTTAACCCGCCATAAAGCAGAGTCGCGTCTACAGGATGCGATTGTTGAAGAGTTGAAAGTGCTGAAAGAGAAAGTGCAGCCACTGAATAATCAAATCAACATCCAAATGCTTTAGGCAGCATCGCCTTCTCTGATAAGTCTCAGGGAACGATAGCCGATCGCTAAGTCGGATAACTAAGCCTGATAACCGAGCGTCGATCACTTACACTTAATCGTGAGTGATCGATTTATCAGTTCTGTAATCAGTTCTGAGTATTTGTACTCAAAAAACGGTATGCCTTGGTACGTCAACTAGACACCTATGGCAAAATACTCCGTTATTGTAACCATGACCTTTCAGTCAAAGAATGGAAAGAGCACCATGTCGCAACAAGTCGTAGCAAGCCAACAAATCGAGTGGGATCAAACAGTTCTGGATAAGTATAACTATTCCGGTCCACGTTACACATCTTACCCAACTGCATTAGAGTTCCATGAAGCCTTTACGGTTGCGGACTTTGATATGGCGTGCACGGCATACCCAGAGCGACCATTGTCTCTTTATATCCACATTCCTTTTTGTCACAAGCTTTGCTACTACTGTGGTTGTAATAAAGTCATTACGCGCCATGCGCACAAGGCGGATGAATACCTTGATGCGTTGGAGTTAGAAATCCGCACTCGAGCAAGTTTGCTGCAAGAGCGTCGTGTGACACAGCTTCACTTTGGTGGTGGTACGCCAACCTTCCTAAACAAAGCGCAAATTAGCCGTATTATGGCGATTTTGCGTGGTGAGTTTGATTTTGAAGTTACCGCTGAAATCAGCATTGAAGTTGACCCACGTGAAATTGAACTGGATGTGCTTGATCACCTTCGTGAAGAAGGGTTTAACCGCCTGAGTATTGGTGTGCAAGACTTCAATAAAGAAGTTCAGAAGCTAGTTAACCGTGAACAAGATGAAGCGTTCATTGTTGCGATGGTTAAACGTGCGAAAGAGTTAGGTTTCCGTTCAACGAACTTAGACTTAATCTACGGCCTACCAAAACAGACTCAAGAATCCTTTGCTGAAACATTGAAGCAAGTGTTGGAGATGCAACCGGGTCGCCTATCGGTATTCAACTACGCACACATGCCGCAGCTATTTGCTGCACAGCGTAAGATTAAAGATGAAGATCTGCCGCAAGCGACTGAAAAAATGGCAATCCTACAGCAAACCATTGGCACGTTAACCGGAGCGGGTTATCAGTTTATCGGTATGGACCACTTTGCTCTGCCTGATGATGAATTGGCGGTTGCTCAGCGAAATGGCATTCTGCACCGTAACTTCCAAGGCTACACCACTCAAGGTGAGTGTGACCTAATGGGCTTTGGTGTCTCGGCTATTTCGATGATTGGTGATGCGTACGCGCAAAACCAGAAAGAGCTTAAAAAGTACTACGCGCAAGTGAATGAACAACGCCACGCATTGTGGAAAGGCGTATCACTGGATAGCGATGATCTGATTCGCCGCGAAGTCATCAAGCAACTGATTTGTAACTTCAAACTGGATAAAGTATTTATCGAGCGCGAATTTAAGCTCAATTTTAATCAATACTTTGCGCAAGATTTAGAGCTTTTACAGACCTTTATCAATGATGGGTTAGTGGAAGTGGATGAGAGCGAAATCCGTGTGACTCTGCGTGGTCGCCTACTGATTCGTAATATCTGTATGTGTTTTGATAAATACCTACGTGATCGCGCTCGTCAGCAGCAGTTTTCTCGCGTTATCTAAGCGATAGTATTAGTGAATTTGAATTGAAAGCCACGCCTAGCGTGGCTTTTTTACGTTTGGGCATGGCTTAAAGAGTAATGTATTTCTCTTGTGCCACTTTCCACAACGCTTTAATTAGTGGGTTATCAAGTTGTGAGCGTTTGCAGCACACGCCAAGCTCAAAAGGTGCAATAGGCGCGACTTTTAAGCGTTCAATTTTATCTCTTACTGGGCTGTTATTGATGACCACATCTGGCGCAATGCCTACACCGCAGCCGAGCGCGACCATGCTTACAATCGCTTCATGTCCGGATACCTGCGCATAAATATTCGGTTTGATCTTCATCGTCTTAAACCAAGTGTTGGCGCGTTCACGGGCAGTCCCGGCTTCGGGCACGATAAATGGAATTGAATTCCAGTTGGGTTTGTCGCTTTGCAGCTCTTGAGCGAAATTACTCACACCAGCGGGGGCTATAACGGAGAGAGGAATCTCGCTGATGGTTTCAAACTCAATTCGTGATGGCAGTTGCTCTGGCATCGCTGAAATAGCGATATCTGCTTCGTCATTGAGTATTTTCTCAATCGCTTGAGCGGGGTCACCTGTTGAGAGTTTGAACTCAATAAAAGGGTGTTGCAGGCGAAACTCAGACAGCAGTTCCGGTAAATGGCTATAGCTGGCAGTCACTGAGCAAAAGAGATGAATTTCACCTTTCAGTTCGCTATCAGAATCAGCAAACAACGCATGGTAGTTTTGCCACTCACCTAAGATATTCAGTGCGACAGGCAGGAGTTTCTTGCCTGCGGGTGTGAGTTCAACGCTGCGGTTATCACGCAGAAACAATCCTTGTCCGGTTTCTTGCTCAAGTTTTTGAATTTGGCGACTGAGCGCCGAAGGGCTAATGTGCATCGCTTCGGCAGTTTTGGCGAAGCTTTTACTCTCACATAAATGAATAAAGAGTTGCAGGCTCTTAATGTTCATAGCTTGTCACATCCATGTTGCATTTTTTGCAATAACTAATTGTGAATATATCACTTTAAGCAACTTTTTGTCTGTTTTAGTATCAGGTTATTCGGTAAGCAAAATTACCGACCTCATGGACATTATTCTTAAAGGAGAGCCCTACAATGGCTAACTATTTCAATACCCTAAACTTGCGTGAGCAATTGGACCAACTAGGTCGTTGTCGTTTTATGGATCGTAGTGAGTTTGCAACAGAAGCAGATTACCTAAAAGGTAAGAAGGTTGTCATTGTAGGTTGTGGTGCTCAAGGTCTAAACCAAGGTCTGAACATGCGTGATTCAGGTCTAGACGTTGCATACGCATTGCGCCAAGCGGCGATTGATGAGCAGCGTCAGTCATACAAAAATGCCAAAGAGAATGGGTTTGAAGTCGCCAGCTACGAAGCGCTAATTCCTCAAGCAGACCTAGTGGTAAACCTAACGCCAGATAAGCAGCATACCAACGTAGTTGAAACGGTAATGCCACTGATGAAACAAGGCGCTGCACTGGGTTACTCACATGGCTTCAACATTGTTGAAGAAGGCATGCAAATCCGTAAAGACCTAACCGTTGTAATGGTGGCGCCTAAGTGTCCTGGTACGGAAGTACGTGAAGAGTACAAGCGTGGCTTTGGTGTACCAACGCTAATCGCGGTTCACCCAGAGAACGATCCGCAAGGAGAAGGTTGGGATATCGCGAAAGCATGGGCAGCAGCAACAGGTGGTCACCGTGCAGGTTGCCTAGAGTCATCATTCGTCGCAGAAGTGAAGTCTGACCTAATGGGTGAGCAAACTATTCTGTGTGGCATGCTACAAGCGGGTTCTATCGTATGTTACGAGAAGATGGTTGCTGATGGTATCGACCCAGGCTACGCAGGTAAACTATTGCAATTCGGTTGGGAAACAGTAACTGAAGCATTGAAGTTTGGTGGCATCACTCACATGATGGATCGCCTATCAAACCCTGCGAAAATCAAAGCGTTTGACCTATCTGAAGAGCTAAAAGATCTAATGCGTCCGCTATACAACAAGCACATGGATGACATCATTCAAGGTGAGTTCTCAAGCACTATGATGGCTGACTGGGCGAATGATGATGTGAATCTATTAGGCTGGCGTGCAGAAACGGGTGAAACCGCCTTTGAAAACTACCCATCGACTGACGTTCAAATCTCAGAGCAAGAGTACTTCGATAACGGTATTCTAATGATCGCTATGGTTCGTGCAGGGGTAGAGCTGGCATTTGAAGCGATGACAGCATCAGGCATCATCGATGAGTCTGCATACTACGAATCACTACACGAACTACCGCTAATCGCCAACACAGTAGCACGTAAGCGTCTATACGAAATGAACGTAGTAATCTCAGATACGGCAGAATATGGTAACTACCTATTCGCTAACGTAGCGACACCGCTACTGCGTGAGAAGTTCATGCCTTCAGTAAATACAGATGTGATTGGTAAAGGTCTGCAAGTTGAGTCAAACCAAGTTGATAACCAGCGTCTAATTGAAGTGAACGAAGCGATTCGTAACCACCCAGTTGAGTACATTGGTGAAGAGCTGCGCGGGTATATGACTGATATGAAGCACATCGCCGTGGGCGGCTAATTTCTTTGCTCTAGAGCTGAATCTCTTTGTCGGGAATGCTCATTTGCAGGTGCAAACTGTGCGTTCCCTTCGCGAGCTTAAGCGCTATAGCTTTGAAATAAATCGGGGGGATAACCTCGTTGTCTGATGTGCGCATTTACTCACGTAAACTGTGCGCATCATCCTAGAATTTATCGCCCTATCCCTGCGAGATGGCTTTATTTGTACTAGGTTTAAAGAACTCTGTTAGGCAGAGTCATAAAATACAAAGTACAGACACAACATTAATGCTTCTCGCTTCTCGCTTCTCGCTTCTCGCTTCTCGCTTCTCGCTTCTCGCTTCTCGCTTCTCGCTTCTCGCTTCTCGCTTCTCGCTTCTCGCTTCTCGCTTCTCGCTTCTCGCTTCTCGCTTCTCGCTTATTTATCCGCAAGCTTCGCTTCTAGATCCGCCAGTTTCTTTTCCATTTCGGTAAGTTTTTGGCGAGTGCGCAGTAGAACTTGAGTTTGTACATCAAACTCTTCGCGGCTTACTACGTCTAGCTTGTTAAGCTGACCTTGGATTACTTGACGAACTTTCTGATCAACGTCTGCACCTAGGTCTTTCACTGGTTGCGGCATTGACTCATGAATTTGCTTAGCGATTTGCTCTAATTTCTTTGGGTCAAACATGGTGTGAACACTCCTGTATCTTTGGCGTCATTTTATGTAATTGATACGCAAATGTCGCTAGTTGTAGGGCAAAAAAGCGACTTTTGCGCTTGGCTTATCACCATTGCAGCATCAAATTGTTGGAAATAAAAAAGGTCACCGAGGTGACCTTTTAAGAGTGAATGTTGCGACTAATGATTAGCTTTTCTTGGCGAGTTCACGACAAGCCGCTTTCGCTTCGTCAACTCTGGCTAACTTTTCTAAGTCTTTATCTTCAACAAACACAGGCAGTGGCTTATGTTTCTCTGCTAGGTAGCTGTAAATCACTGGCAGTACAAACAGTGTAAACAGCGTACCAATCGCAAGACCCGCTACGATTACGATACCGATACTAAAGCGCTGTGCAGCACCCGCACCGGTGGCATACATCAGTGGGATTAGACCCGCAATCATTGCCGCGGTCGTCATCAGGATAGGGCGTAGACGAACTTTCGCCGCTTCCATCACTGCATCCATCTTGCTGAGTTTGTTATGCAGCTGCTCTTCTTTGGCTACCTCACAAATCAAGATACCGTGCTTGGTGATAAGACCGACTAACGTGATCAGACCTACTTGAGAGTAGATGTTCATCGTTGCCGCACCCCAAGCCAGAGCAATCAATGCGCCACAGATCGCCAGCGGTACTGATACCATGATGACGATTGGGTCTTTGATTGACTCAAACTGAATCGCCAGTACCAAGAAGATGATCGCCAAAGCGAGACCGAAGGTGGCATACAGCGCACTACCTTCCGTTACGTATTGGCGCGCTTCACCCATATAGTCGTGGTTGTAGCCACTTGGTAGAGTATTCGCTGCGACATCTTCAAACCATGTGATGGCATCACCCATTGCAGTGCCTGGTGCAGGTACCGCACCAACCGTTGCTGAGTTTAGCTGGTTGAAGTGTGGTAGTGAGCGAGGCTCTGCGATGACATCAATAGTAATTAAGCTACCTAGAGGTACCGCTTTGCCATCAGCTGCGCGCACGTAGTAGTTATTCATTGACTCTGGGTTCAGACGCCACTTACGTTCAACCTGAGGGATCACTTCGTATGAGCGACCATTTAGGTCGATGCGGTTAACGTAGCCATCGGCCATCATGGTACTGAGCGTAATACCGATGTCCTGCATCGTCACGCCGTAAGCACCGGCTTTGTCTTTGTCGATGTTGATTTTCATCGTTGCTGAATCGTAGTTTAGATCCAGATCCGAGTAGACAAACATCGGGCTAGACTTCACTTGCGTTAACACTTCAGTAGCAATCGCAAACAAGCTTTCAAAGGCATTGGGCGTGGTAATCACGAACTGCAATGGTAGACCTGAACCTGCACCTGGCAGTTCTGGCATCTGGAATGCCGTTACCGCCATTCCCGGTACGTTAGCAACTAGACCACCAACACGGTTCGCCACTTCTGCTTGGCTCGCTTCACGCTCGCTCCACGGTACCATTGAGGCAATACCAAATGCTTGGTTTGAGTTAGGCACACCAGTAAACACCTGAGCAAACGCCACTTCTGGCTGATCAGACAGAATCTTGTTTACGTCGTTCATGGTGTTTTGCATGTAGTCCAAGTTCGCATTTGATGGGGCAGTACCCATCAACATCACTACGCCTTTGTCTTCGGAAGGGGCAAGTTCGCTTGGAATAAACTTAAACAGCACTGGGAGTGTGGCAAACACGATAACTGCGAACGCGAGTACCACTGGACGGTGGTCCATAACGGCTCTGAGCATCTTCGCATAGCGTTCGGTCATGCCATCAAGAATATGATGCACTTTTTGTTCAAACTTGCTTGGCTCTTCATTGGCTTTGAGCATTTTTGAACACATCATTGGCGACAGGGTAAGTGCCACGATACCCGAGACAAAAACCGCACCCGCCAAGGTGAGAGCAAACTCTTTAAATAGCGAACCTGTAA
Organism: Vibrio fluminensis; assembly: GCF_015278125.1. Classification (GTDB taxonomy): domain Bacteria; phylum Pseudomonadota; class Gammaproteobacteria; order Enterobacterales; family Vibrionaceae; genus Vibrio; species Vibrio fluminensis. The sequence goes on along the minus strand of NZ_JADILO010000034.1, from coordinate 42,800 downwards.
TACCACCCATGAGTGCGATCGGCGCGTATACTGCACCGAGCGTTAATGTCATTGCAATAACCGGTACCGCAATTTCACGTGTACCAATAATCGCGGCGCGGAAAGGCGATTCCCCCAGTTTGATGTGACGGTCAACGTTCTCAAGTACTACGATCGCGTCATCCACCACCAGACCGATCGCCAGTACCATCGCCAGTAGGGTCATCAAGTTCCAAGAGAAGCCCATTGCCTGCATCACCATTGCTACACCGATCAGTGAAAGCGGAATAGTAACGATAGGAATGATTACCGCACGGAAAGAACCCAAGAACAGCGTGATAACAACCAGTACGATCACCGCCGCTTCAAGGATGGTTTTCACCACTTCATGAATGGATTCGTTAATCGCGATAGTTGAGTCATACATCACGTTCATTTTGATCGTGCTAGGTAAGTTACGCTCAAGTTGAGGTAGCAGTTCTAACACATCGGCAGCAATGTTGATGGGGTTAGCACTTGGTGCGGCGTTAATTGCAGCGACCACTGCCTCTTGGCCATTGGCACTCGCGCGGTAAACGTCATGGCTTTTCGCCAGAGTGACTTTGGCGATATCACCAAGGCGAATAACCTCACCTTCGTCAGACTTCACTACCAAGTTGGATAGTTCTTCGACGTTGGAGACTTGAGTATCCGCGCTACCGTTGTAGAGCACGAACTCACCGACTGCTTGACCGGTTGCGGACTGATAGTTGTTGGCGTTAAGCACGCTCATCACATCTGTCGCGGTCATCTTGATCGCTGCCATCTTAGCTGGGTCTAACCAAATACGTAGTGCGTATTTCATGCCACCATAAAGGTCGATCTTCGATACGCCGTTAACCGTAAATAGCTGCGGGTTGATTACACGCTCTAGATAGTCAGTGATTTGGCTGGAATTAAGCTCGTCACTGGTAAAGCCGATGTACAGTACCGCGGTAGTCGAACCGGTCGACATGGTGACCGTTGGATCTTCTGCTTCTTTTGGTAGCTGCGAACGAACCGAGTTGGTTTTAGCCAGAATGTCCGATAAGGCGGCGTTCGGGTCGGTATTGAGCTTCATATTGACTGTGATGGTCGATTTACCCAACACAGATTGTGAAGTCATGTAATCAATATTATCTGCCTGCGCGACGGCTTGCTCCAAAGGCTGTGTTATAAAGCCTTGAATAAGGTCGGCACTGGCGCCGTAGTAACTGGTGGATACCGTCACTACTGTGTTCGTCATTTCAGGGTATTCGCGAACCTGCATCTTGAAGACCGCTTGCATACCAAGCAAGGCAATCAAGAAACTGATCGATACCGCTAAAACTGGACGTTTAATAAAAACATCAGTAAAGCGCATGAATCCTCCAATTACAGCATTGGTGTTTCAGCTGGTGGTGTGGTTGCGTCACTTTCCACGACGCGAACTTTCGCACCATTACTTAAACGTACTTGACCTGTGGTCACGACCACATCACCGGGCTTAACGCCTTCAAGAATATGGGCGATATCAGCCACACGCTCACCAACTTTTACTACGTGTTGTTGTACACGTTTCTCACCATCTTCTTCTGTCACGATGTAAACATTGTCACCGTATAAGGTGTAGGTGATGGCAGTTTGTGGCAGAGTCACTTGGTCAACGAGTTTAGGTAGGATGATGTTGGCACGGGCGAACATGCCACTGCGCAATTTACCATCGCTGTTAGGGATATCCGCTTGTACTTGGATAAGACCGCTTTGTACGTTAACTGCAGGCTCAATCGCTGAAATAGAACCTTTGAACGGTTTTTCTGGGTAAGCATCCACGTAGATTTCTACTTCTTGCTTAAGTTGGATACGCGAGATATCGGTTTGTGGCACGGTAAAGCGCAGGCGCATTACGGTGGTGTCTTCTAGACGGACGATATCGCTGCCAGCTTGTAGATACTGACCAAGATAAACATTACGAATACCCACTTCACCAGCAAATGGCGCTTTGATTTCGCGGCGGTCAATCGAGGCTTTTAGGCTCTCAATTTCAGCTTGTAGAGAAAAGTAGTTAGCGCCAGCTTCGTCGTAAGCCTCTTTAGAGATAGAGCCTTTTTTGTACAGACCTTGGTAGCGCTTATATTTGGCTTGCGCTGCTGGCAATTTTGCCTGAGCACTTTTTAAATTGGCTTTTTCTACTTCAGAATCAAGAGTGATAAGTAACTGACCTTCTTCAACCTTGGTTCCCGACTCAAAACTGATTTTATCAATTACACCACTGGTTTCATTGGCGACGGTGACACCTTGGTTAGGTTCGATAAAACCGATCGCTTCGATAACAGGTACCCAATCGACAGGTTTTACTTGCGTCACCGTCACAGGAAACTCTGGCTCAGGTCGGTTAGCGAGATATTCAGCTATTTTTTGTTGCTTGAATAGATTGAAACCAATCACGCTACCAAACAGTAGCAAGACGATGACAATCATAAAGAAAGTCCACTTTTTCATTCTTGTTAGAACTCCAAGTTAATGATTAATTACTGCGTCCCAGCTGGCATTGATGGCGGCTTCAATTGCCTCATCATCCAGATGGTAAAACCCCCACGCATGTTTACGAGCAAGCGCTACACACGCCTCAAATGTCAAACCAGACAAAACTTCATTAGCAATCGGCTTAAAAACCTTTTGTGCTTTGCCATCTTCGAATAACTTTTGCACTTGATGAAACATCAGCTTTTCTTGTGCACGAATCTCTATATCGGTAGTGCAAGGTAGTGAGTCATATTGCACTCGGTTACTTAGGGCGTTTTTGTTAGACACTGCTAAGTTCCAAGTGTTTAACCACATGGTGCGATAACGATCTTTAAGAGGCTCATCCCCGACGACCCCAGCTTGTACAGCATCGGCAATACGCTGGGTGACATTGAGCCGCACCTCGGCAAGAAGGTGCTCCTTATCAGAAAAGTAACAATAGATAGTTCCTGCAGCGACGCCAGCTTGTTTGGCGACTTTCTGCATGGATAAGCCATGAAATCCTGACTCCGCGAGAATCGCTTCTGCGGCATCCAGAATTTGCTGCTTTTTATCTACACTGAGTTTTTTGGTCATTTAATGAGACCGCTAATGAATGAACGTTCATTCATTATAGACCAAATTACAAACAGAAGTTCAATAAAGTATTGCATTAATTCAGTAAAAATCTTGTTGATGGCTTTAAGTGCGAGAGTGGCAATCGCACCTTGTGGGCACTTTACTTAAATATTAGCAATCGTCGTGTTGCACCATTATTATAGGCGCCATTAATTTTTCTGGATGAGACCATCATGAAGCTGAACCCCGGACAAGACCAAGCGGTTAAGTATGTGTCAGGCCCTTGCCTAGTATTGGCAGGTGCGGGCTCTGGTAAAACGCGAGTGATCACTAACAAAATTGCTTACTTGGTTCAGCAGTGTGGCTATAAAGCGCGCAATATCGCAGCGGTGACCTTTACCAATAAAGCGGCACGTGAGATGAAAGAGCGTGTTGGGCAGACATTAGGTAAACAAGAATCGAAAGGGTTGATGGTCTCAACTTTCCACACGCTTGGTCTGAATATTATTAAGCGTGAGCATAAGCATCTCGGTTTGAAGTCGGGTTTTTCTCTGTTTGATGACCAAGACCAGTTAGCACTTTTAAAAGAGCTGACTGAGAAACAGTTAGATGGTGACAAAGATCTGCTGCGTCAATTAATGAGTGCCATTTCGAACTGGAAAAATGACATGCTGTCACCAGACGAAGCCAAAGCGCGCGCCCAAGGAGAACAGCAGCAGTTATTTGCTTTCTGTTTTGAGATGTACCAAAAGCAGATGCGTGCCTATAACGCATTGGACTTTGATGATTTAATTTTGATGCCAGTATTGCTGTTGCGTGGTAACACAGAAGTGCGTGAGCGTTGGCAAAATAAAATTCGTTATCTGTTGGTGGACGAATACCAAGATACCAATACCAGTCAGTATGAGTTGGTGCGTTTGCTGGTGGGCGAGCGCGCACGCTTTACGGTGGTAGGTGATGATGATCAGTCAATCTATTCATGGCGTGGGGCAAAACCACAAAACCTGGTGTTGCTTGGTGAAGATTACCCAAGTCTTAAGCTGATTAAGCTGGAGCAGAACTATCGTTCGACCAATCGTATTTTGCGTTGCGCCAACATTCTGATTGCCAATAACCCGCATGTGTATGAGAAATCTCTGTTCTCGGAGCTGCCGGATGGCGAGCAACTCAAAGTATTGATGGCGAAAAATGAAGAACACGAAGCAGAGCGTGTTACGGGTGAGATCATTGCGCACAAATTTTTGAATCGCACTGACTATCGACACTATGCGATTTTATATCGTGGTAATCACCAATCGCGTTTGATCGAAAAATCCTTGATGCAAAACCGTGTGCCATACAAGTTATCTGGCGGCACGTCGTTTTTTGCTCGCGCTGAAATCAAAGACATCATGGCTTACCTAAAAGTCTTGGTGAACCCGGATGATGACAACGCTTTCCTACGTATCGTGAATACGCCAAAGCGTGAGATCGGACCGGTCACGTTAGAGAAGTTAGGTAGCTACGCTAACATGCGCGGCAAGAGCTTGTTTGAGGCAAGCTTTGAGTTAGGTCTAGAGCATCATCTCTCTGGACGAGGGTTGGAGAACCTGCGCCGTTTTACCACCTGGCTGGTGGCCATTTCTGACCAAGCCGAGCGTGGTGATACGGTGGAAGCGGTGCGCTCTCTTGTACGTGATATCAATTACGAAGATTGGCTGTATGAAACCTCTTCAAGCCCGAAAGCGGCTGAGATGAGGATGAAGAACGTCTCCGACCTCTATTCTTGGATAGTGTCAGACTTAGAAGGTGATAACTACGATCAAGAAGAGAAGACACTGCGTGAAGTGGTTCAACGTCTCACATTGCGTGACATGATGGAACGTGGCGAAGAAGATGAAGATAGCGACGCGGTGCAGTTAATGACTTTGCATGCATCAAAAGGTCTCGAGTTTCCGTACGTTTATTTAATTGGTACCGAAGAAGGCATTTTGCCACACCAAACTAGTATTGATGAAGACAACGTTGAAGAAGAACGCCGTTTGATGTACGTGGGCATTACTCGCGCGCAGAAAGAGCTAACATTCACTATGTGTCGTGAACGTCGTCAGTATGGTGAACTGATTAAGCCAACTCAGAGTCGTTTTCTCGATGAGTTGCCATTTGATGATGTGGAATGGGAACAAACCAAGAAGCCAGTGACACAAGAAGAGCGCATGGCGAAAGGACAGGCGCATATTGCTAATTTACGCGCGATGTTTAAGAAGTAACGTTGTGTAGAGCAAGAATCAAAAAAGGCTTGGGTTTCCCAAGCCTTTTGCTTTTTATCGCAGTGGTCTTACAGACCTTCAATCATATGGTCGATCGCGGCGATGATTTCATCGTCTGAACAATCCATACAAGAGCCTTTGGCTGGCATGGCATTAAAGCCGTTGATTGCGTGGTCGTTTAGAACACTACGTCCTTGAGCAATACGTGGCGACCAATCACCAGCATCACCTGTTTTTGGTGCGCCGCTAACGCCAGTCGAGTGACAAGCCGTACAGAAAGTGCCATAAACCGTCGCACCATCGCGAGGACCGGTTGGCACAACAGCTACAGGCTCACTGCCTGCAAGGTAAACATCACCAACAGGTTTAATTCTTTCTGCAATCGCATCATATTGTTCTTGGCTAACGTTTGCTGCAAAAGTAGCGCTAGAAAATGTTGCTGCAGCGACCAAAGCGGTTAATATTTTTCGAGACATATCCATTAAACTCACTATACATTCCTGAGGGTAAGTTCGTGCTTACCTTTTAATTAGAGTTTCATTTGACAAACAGGCGACTTGAGCTGTTAAATCAATGTAAACAGTGGGTGATTATATCTCGATAAGTTGTTGCAATAAACAATAACTTCCCAACGAGCGGGGTTACATCACACGCTGAACTGAGTTTTATTTGACCTTGGTTGCTGAAAAAGGCAGCAAACGATAAAAAAAGTAAAAAAAGTACTAGACGCAATAGTGTGATATCCGTATTATTCCTCTCCGCCGATGGGGCATGCGCCCGTAGCTCAGCTGGATAGAGCGTTGGCCTCCGGAGCCAAAGGTCGAAGGTTCGAATCCTTTCGGGCGCGCCATAAGCCTGGAGGAAAATCGGTGAAATACAATGGTGGCTATAGCTCAGTTGGTAGAGTCCCGGATTGTGATTCCGGTTGTCGCGGGTTCAAATCCCGTTAGCCACCCCATTTTCCCTTTCGAAAATGGTTTAGGTAGCGTAAGCTTCCATTCTCTTAGAGATAAAACATAAGTCGGTGAATCGTGTTACTTGTAGCGCATCTCGGCTCTTGGAATAAGCGGACCAGAGGGTTGACCCTCAACGCAAACCAAGTAAAAAAATAACTTGTCGGTGAATAGCGCAGCTTGGTAGCGCATCTGGTTTGGGACCAGAGGGTCGGGGGTTCGAATCCCTCTTCACCGACCACTATTTAGTTTAACGTTCTTGGACGGTAAACATAACAATTTGATGGTGGCTATAGCTCAGTTGGTAGAGTCCCGGATTGTGATTCCGGTTGTCGCGGGTTCAAATCCCGTTAGCCACCCCATTCTTTTCTAAAGAATACATGCTCGGTGAATAGCGCAGCTTGGTAGCGCATCTGGTTTGGGACCAGAGGGTCGGGGGTTCGAATCCCTCTTCACCGACCACCATTCAAGGCCTCGTCAGAAATGACGGGGCCTTTTTGCATTTACAGCATAAAGCTAAGTCTGCACATGCTGAGTCGGGGTCTGGAGTGCCAGTCCTCGGGAACCCGAATGTATCAAATCCTTCTTCACCGACCACTATACGAAGCCCTAGACTGGGCGTCCTGTCCTTACAAGTCATCAAGATCTACTGCTTTAAATGGGGTACTGAAAATTATTGGTTCAGCGACTCCTAACTGTAAAACCGCATCTTTAGCTAGCTTTTCATTTTTGCTCGGAATAAAAACATCAGAAGCTTTCGTTTTTATCTCTCTTTATCACCTTTTTATTACTCCATTAATTATCACTTTTAATGGTCGAATGGACTTTTAATTAGCTAGATACTGGTCTTTAGGGCTGTATTTTTATTTGTTACCCATTTATTGGCCTAATTTAATCCATTTTCATGGGGTTTTTGTTTTTAATTTGTTAAATACACCAATTGACTAATTAGTCACTATTGCTGCGTTAATTGTCACGATAGTATTGGCAGGTAAGGGTGTTTCATATTCTCGATAAATAGTTATGCATTGTGGGTGTTATATGTTGCTTAAAATATGAGCAAACACAACTTTTTATACTGCCTTTGTTGCAATTGTGTGAAATGTTTGCCAAATTGAAAGGCTTGTAAGTGCCAGAACATCATACTGGTATTTGAATGGATTCAATTTTTCAGACAGGGCAGGGAGCTGCCGAAGCAGTAGAGGTCTGGTAATGTCACTTTTAGAAGTTAAAAATCTTCGTATTGAGTATCCCTCACGCCATGGGGTACATGCCGCTGTAAAATCGTTGTCGTTTAATATTGAACGTGGTGAGATTGTTGGCGTAGTTGGTGAATCGGGGGCGGGTAAGTCCACTGTTGGTAATGCGGTTATCGATCTGCTGAGTCCTCCAGGAACTATTGCTGGTGGTGAAGTATTTCTTGATGGTGAAAAAATCTCAGGTCTCTCGCCGCAGAAAATGCGTCAAGTTCGTGGTTCTAAGATCGGTTTTATTTTTCAAGATCCGATGACCTCACTCAATCCTTTGTTTACTGTTGAGCAGCAATTGAAAGAGACAATTCATGCCAATATGAATGTGTCTGATGAAGAAGCTTATCAGCGCTCATTGTCGTTGATGCAGCAGGTGGGAATCCCACAACCTGAAAACCGCCTTAAACAGTACCCGCATCAATTTTCTGGTGGCATGCGTCAGCGTGTGGTTATCGCCATTGCACTCGCAGGTGAACCAGATCTAATTATTGCTGATGAACCGACGACAGCACTAGATGTATCGATTCAAGACCAAATCCTTAGTCTTATACGTGAGTTGTGTGTAAAGAATAATGTGGGTTGTATGTTGGTGACCCACGACATGGGTGTAGTTTCCAATGTGACAGATCGAGTGGCGGTAATGTATCGCGGGGATTTGGTTGAATTTGGTCCAACCGCAAAAGTGTTGGGCGATCCTGATCATTCTTATACTCGAAGTCTAATTTCGGCGGTGCCGCGTTCTGATGTCAAATTGAAGCGTTTTCCTCTAGTGAGTTACATTGAAGAAGCGAGTGAGATGCAGCCGCTTGATATTAAGAATCACTGGTTAGGGCAAAGCCAAGATCAGCGTGACTACACCGGTGCATTGCTTGAAGTTGAAAATGTTAACCTACGTTTTGTCACTAAAGATTCGTTATTTGAAAGTCGTCGAGAATATGTGCAAGCGTCAAACAATGTCAGCTTTGAAGTGCGAGAAGGTGAGACCTTTGGTCTCGTCGGTGAGTCGGGCTCTGGCAAGTCGACGATTGCTCGCGTAATCGCGGGTCTGTATCAGCCTAACTCAGGACGAGTGACCTTTGAAGGCATTGACCTCACTGCTTTGACTTCAGAGAAAGAGCGTCGCCCAATGCGTCGTCAAATGCAGATGGTGTTTCAAAACCCATATACATCGATGAATCCACGCATGAAAGTGTTCGATATCATCGCAGAACCGATTCGATTTCATAAACTTACGCGCAATGAAACAGAAACGCGACAGATCGTTAACGATCTTTTGGATCATGTTGGTTTGGGCGTTATGGCGGGAGTTAAGTACCCGCACGAGTTCTCTGGCGGTCAGCGCCAACGTATTTCGATAGCGCGTGCTCTAGCAACACGCCCACGTCTTTTGATTTGTGATGAGCCGACGTCAGCATTAGACGTGTCGGTACAAGCGCAAATTCTCAATCTACTCAAAGACCTGCAAGACGAATTAAATCTCACCATGTTGTTTATTAGTCATGACTTACCGGTGATTCGCCAGATGTGTGATCGCGTGGGAGTGATGCAGATGGGAACGCTGTTAGAAGTTGCGCCAACTGAGCAATTGTTTAATCACCCACAGCATGAGTACAGCAAGCAATTGATTTCCTTAATGCCAGAATTTACTGGTTTAAGAGAAGAAGTAAAAACGGCATAAGTCGTGTGTAAGCAGAGTATTGTTCATCAACGCTCTGGTTACTTGATAGATGCAAACACAACACAACGAGGGATTGAAATCCCGCATAAGGAGTTATGCAATGAAAACCATGAAGAGCAAAATCGCAGTCGCATTGATGGCTGCAGGCTTGAGCTTAAGTGCAGCCGCAGCTGATATTACAGTGGCTTATGACGCGGATCCGGTATCTCTTGATCCGCATGAGCAGCTATCAGGCGGTACTCTGCAAATGTCGCACATGGTATTTGACCCACTAGTTCGCTTTACCCAAGAGATGAAGTTTGAGCCGCGCTTGGCAGAGTCTTGGGAGCGTGTTGATAACGAGACAATGCGTTTCAATCTTCGTAAAGGGGTGAAGTTCCACTCGGGAAATGAACTGACAGCGGAAGATGTGGTTTGGACTTTCAACCGTTTGAAGAGCTCTCCAGACTTTAAAGGTATTTTTGGTCCGCTAGTGTCACTAACCAAAGTGGATGATTACACGGTAGAAGTTAAGACAGATGGTACCTACCCACTGATTGAAAACGTGGCAACCTACATCTTCCCTATGGACAGCAAGTTCTACACCGGTAAGACCGAAGATGGTAAAGATAAAGCAGAGCTAGTGAAGCACGGTAACTCGTTTGCATCGACTAACGTTTCTGGTACTGGTCCATTTGTGATCACTTCACGTGAGCAAGGCGTTAAGGTTGAATTTGAGCGTTTTGCGGATTACTGGGATAAGGATGCCGGTAACGTCGATAAGATTACATTAGTGCCAATCAAAGAAGACGCGACGCGCGTTGCGGCATTGCTTTCTGGTGATGTGGATATGATTGCTCCAGTTTCTCCAAATGATTACAAACGTATCAAGAGTGCAGACAGTGTTGATCTGTATACGATGCCGGGTACTCGCGTTATCACGTTCCAAATGAACCAAAACAGTAACCCTGCGCTGAAAGACGTCCGTGTTCGTCAAGCGATTACTTACGCAATCAACAACGAAGGTATCGTTAAAAAAATCATGAAGGGCGCAGCAACGGCGGCGGCTCAGCAGAGTCCAGTTGGTTATGCGGGTTACAACGAAGATCTGAAACCACGTTATGACTTGAAAAAAGCTAAGCAGCTGATGAAAGAAGCGGGTTATGAAGATGGCTTTACGCTTACGATGATGGCGCCAAACAACCGCTATGTGAACGATGACAAGATCGCACAAGCTTCGGCGGCAATGCTGTCGAAAATTGGCATCAAGGTTGACCTAAAAACTATGCCGAAAGCACAGTACTGGCCTGAATTTGATAAGTGTGCCGCTGACATGTTGATGATTGGCTGGCACCCAGATACGGAAGATTCAGGTAACTTTACTGAGTTCCTAGCAATGACGCGTAACGCTGAAACAGGCAAAGGTCAGTACAACTGTGGTTACTACTCAAATGCCGAAGTGGATAAGCTAGTTGAAGCATCGAATACGGAAACGGATCTGGTAAAACGTGGAGAGATGCTAAAACAAGTTGAAGCGACGCTCTATGATGAAGCGGCGTTTGTACCACTACACTGGCAAGATCCATCATGGGCAGCGAAAAGTAATGTGGATATTCAACCAATCATTAATGGTATGAACTTCCCATACTTTGGCGACTTAGTGGTTAAGTAAGCGTTGTGCAGTAATTTTGCTTAACGAGTTTGGCTAAGCTGTTTGATAGCTCTTATGGTTAGCCATTCTTGTCAGCTTTGAGGTACCTAGCTTTACTCAGTCGAGCTAGGTACCGAATTCTAGACTGATTATCTAATTGGCACAGGAGTGCGATTAGATTTCTATGGAAAGTTAAAGGGGCAAGGAATGTTTTCGTTTCTGGTCAAGCGCCTGTTTCAGGCACTGATAGTGATGTTTGTGATCAGTTTAGTGGCGTTTGCCATTCAAGATAACTTGGGTGATCCGCTACGTGAGCTTGTTGGTCAATCGGTTTCCGAATCCGAACGCCAAGCCTTACGTGACGAGCTCGGCTTGAACGATCCCTTCATTACAAAATACACCCGCTTTGTCGGTGATGCACTTCAAGGCGATTTAGGCACTTCTTATTTTTTCAAGCGTCCAGCAGCAGAAGTCATTCTGGATAAGTTAGTACCCACTCTCGAGTTAGTGTTTGGTGCGACGTTAATTATTATTGTTTTTTCTATTCCTTTAGGCGTTTACTCAGCGATTCATCCGAAAAGTGTATTTACCAAAATCATTATGGCGATGAGTAGTGTTGGTATTTCGATCCCGGTGTTCTTAACCGCGATTATGTTGATGTATGTCTTTTCTATTGAGCTCGGCTGGTTACCCTCCTATGGGCGAGGTGATACGGCCAATGTTCTTGGTTGGGAGTCAGGCTTTTTTACCCTCGATGGTCTCTCTCATTTAATACTGCCTTGTATCTCTTTGGCTTCGATTATGTTGCCGTTGTTTATTCGTCTGGTTCGCTCTGAAATGCTTGAGGTTTTGAGCTCGGAATACATTAAATTCGCGAAAGCAAAAGGGCTTAATCTGAAGAAGATTTACTACCAGCACGCATTGAAGAACACCATGTTACCGGTACTCACGGTGGGCGGTGTTCAAATCGGTACTATGGTGGCATATACCATTTTGACCGAAACGGTCTTCCAATGGCCGGGAATGGGCTTTTTGTTCCTCGAGGCGATCAACCGTGTTGATACACCGTTGATTACTGCTTATGTCATTTTTGTCGGGTTAATTTTCGTGGTCACCAATACTATCGTCGACCTTTTATATGGACTAATTAACCCAACAGTGGACCTAACAGGAAAAGGAGCATAACCATGGAACAAACAGTGACGGCTCCTTCTCGTTGGGAGCGATTTAAACAGTCAGATTTTCTGTACTATTTCTTACGTGACAAAGTGGCGATGTTTAGCTTCGCCGTGTTTATGATGTTTTTGGTACTCGCACTGGCGGCACCGATTATTTCACCGACTGACCCATACGATCTTAGCTCAATTGATATAATGGACTCAGAGCTACCACCGTCATGGATGGAAGAGGGGGATGAACGCTTCTTACTCGGTACGGATGAACAAGGGCGCGATATTCTTTCGACGATTCTTTATGGCTCACGTCTATCGCTGACTATTGGTTTTTTAGCGGTAGGTTTGCAGCTAATTTTAGGTATCGTGATTGGCTTATCTGCGGGTTACTTTGGCGGACGTATTGATAGTTTCTTGATGCGTTTTGCTGATGTACAGCTGTCTTTCTCTACTATGATGGTTGCGATTATTGTCTCCGCGATATTTAAAGCGAGCTTTGGCAGTGAGTTTTATAGTCAATATGCTGTTGTGATGCTGGTGGTGATTATTGGTATTGCCGAGTGGCCTCAGTATGCACGAACTATCCGAGCTTCGGTTTTGGCTGAGAAGAAGAAAGAGTACGTGGAAGCGGCTCGCGTAATGGGCTTTAAAGCGCCTCGCATTATGTTTCGCCATATTCTGCCAAATTGTTTATCGCCAATTTTGGTTATTTCAACGGTTCAGGTGGCAAATGCGATTATGTCTGAGGCGGCACTTTCTTTCCTCGGCTTGGGCTTGCCAGTCGATCAGCCATCACTGGGTGCGCTAATTAGCATTGGTTTTAACTACATCTTCTCTGGTGCATGGTGGATAACTGCCTTCCCAGGTATTGTGTTAGTGACGCTAGTTCTAGTGATTAACCTGTTAGGTGATTGGCTACGTGATGTATTTAACCCAAAACTTTATAAAGGTTAATGACTAACCATGATGAAAAAAACCGCGTTAATTCGCGGTTTTTTAATGCCTGTATTTTGCGTTTTAAATATGAAATCTTTGTTTTTGCCCGCTCTCATCAAAAATAGATGAAAATTGTTGTCTGAGATTCAGTTCGTCAATCTGTGCGATAGCACGAAAAGAGAGAAGTAGGTAGCAAGTGAAACCAGGAAAAATAGGTATAGCAAGAATCGTCGATGCGACAGGGTATTCGATAAAGGGACTTGGAGCGGCATGGAAACACGAAGCGGCGTTTCGTCAAGAGGTGGCTCTACTCGCTATTTTATCGATTGTGGCTTACTGCTTACCCGTCGGTGTGGTTGAGCGAGTACTGATGATTGGTAGTGTTGCCATTGTTGTTATCGTAGAGCTACTAAACTCTGCTATAGAGGCAGTGGTTGATAGAGTGGGTTCTGAGTGGCATGAACTCAGTGGTCGGGCTAAAGATATTGGTTCCGCGGCCGTGTTGGTGGCTCTGTTACTTGCACTGTTCACTTGGGGCTCGATTATTGTGGAGCAACTAGTATGATGCAATCTCGTCGTCGTTTTTCATTATCTTATCTATCGATTACCGCTCTGCTGGCGCTCTATTTTGCTTTGGTGCTCAACTTGCCAATTTATAAAGAGCTGGAACATATTTTTAGCCAAATGGAGACGGTGCACCTTGGTTTTATTATTTCGATCCCCTTTTTCTTCTGGGCAGCACTAAACTTTATTTTTAACCTGTTTAGCTGGCCGTATTTCACCAAACCTTTTTTTATCTTATTACTGGTTTCATCTGCTTTGGTGAGCTATGCCGGGTTTAATTACGGCACTATTTTTGATGCAGATATGATCACTAATATTATGCAAACCGATAGCGGCGAAGCGAACGCTTACTTGAGCACTTATTCGGTAGTATGGTTTGTCGCCTTAGGTCTTTTGCCAGCGCTCTTATTAGCGGTGGTTCCGATACGGTCACAATCTTGGCTGAAATTGTTGGGCTTTAAGTTCGCATCTATGGCGACCTCATTGTTGGTCATTGTACTGATTGCTGGCCTTTACTATCAGGATTATGCATCCGTTGGGCGTAATAATAGCTATTTGAAGCATGTTATCGTGCCCACTCAGTTTGTTGGCGCGACGGTTAAGTACATCAACAAAACCTATTTTTATACCCCTGTTCCATATAAAGAATTGGGAGTGGATGCTCATCAATCCACTGAAGCGTTAGCAATGGCGAAGACTAAGCCGACTTTATTGGTGCTGGTGGTTGGTGAAACCGCGCGCTCACAGAATTATCAGCTCAATGGTTACCCGCGTGAAACCAACCCTTACACAGAAAAATTAGATGTTGTCTCATTTCAAGATGTACGCTCATGCGGCACGGCAACGGCGGTTTCTCTGCCTTGTATGTTCTCTCTATTAACTCATGATAACTATGATCATGATGTGGCGGTGAACCAAGACAATGCGATTGATATTCTTAAGCGTGCTGACATTGGTATGGTATGGGAAGATGACGATGGTGGGGACAAGACGGTCGCCAAGCACATTGAGCGTCAAATGATGAATCGTCATCGCGTTGATGCGACCTGTGATGGCAATACTTGTTATGACATGGTGCTGTTGGAAAATTTTGAACAGAATGTGGAGAAGCTTTCAGGTAACCGCATGATCGCGCTGCACTTAATTGGCAGTCATGGTCCAACTTATTACAAGCGTTATCCTAAAGAGATGGCATTCTTCCAGCCTGATTGCCCAAGAGCGGATATTGAAAACTGCAGTGAGGAGCAAATTCGCAATAGCTATGACAATACGATTCGCTATACCGATTATGTATTAAGTCAGTTGATTGAGCGATTAACCAAACTGGAGGATAAGTACAATACCGCGCTAATTTACCTTTCAGATCATGGTGAGTCGTTAGGGGAAGATGGATTATTTTTGCATGGTGCTCCGTATGCAATTGCCCCTGACTATCAAAAAACCGTGCCCCTAATCGTTTGGATGTCACCAGGATTTCAAACCACAAAAAACATTGATATCGATTGTTTAAAACAGCAGGCTAAGCTGACGGAGACCCATTCACATGACAATTTATTTCACTCCTTATTGGGCGTGATGGACGTGAGTAGTAAGGTTTATCAGCCAAAACTCGATATTTTTGCTAGTTGCCGTATAAAAAATTAGTCGTTTAGCTTTTAAACAGTGATCGAAGCCTAAGAATTAGAACGGTGAGATTTCCTAAACTAAGAGTCGTTTTATTTACGGCTCTTTTTTTGCATTCACATTTTCTCAACGCTAATGATTTTACAATATAGTGACACGTGTTTTGCTGGTATAAGTGTCACTGGTGGGGGGAGTATGGTTTTTAAAAGGAACGTTTCTTATACAAGTTACTCTAATATGAGTAGTTTTCTTTTGCCCAAGAATCCGCGCCAACTTAATAACAACAAAGGTCGAATAACCAATATGGATATTAATTTGCTACCGAAATCTGCTGTACGCGCCAACTTACTGACGATGCTGGTGTTAGGTAGTGCTTACTTTGCTTTGCCTGTGAACGCTCAAGAGGTGCTATGTGATGCGACTCAAGCATCAACTCATGAGTTGCCCTTGTTAACCTCTTCTTGTCCAATAGGTAAGGGTTTATGGGGAAAACAGCAGCCGAGAGGGAGTGAATCAACTTTCTGGATTCAATGTGGCGTGTTGTCCAAACCCTTGTCTCTTGATGAAGCTAAAGTGATTTATCAGCATATTTCTACTGATGTTTGGGGGAAAATTGAAGGTAAAAACGCACGTTGTTTGATAGGCCCATATCAAGATTTTGCGACAGCGAGTAAAGAACTTCAGGCTGTCAAAAAACTAAAATCCTATGAGCAGGCATTTATTCGTGAAGTCGTAAAGGGAGCGCCTGCGGTCAAAAAGACGAATAAGACTCAAGCCGTAGAGCACACGCCAGTTGAGAAGACCGCGCCAGCGCGTCAAACAACCACTTTGATTCCACCTGTCAAACCTCAGAAGGTTACGGCGGTAAAAGCGACACCAGTACTTACACCGACTACGGAAAACAAGTTAGAGATATCGATTCGTCGCGAAATAAAGATTGGTGACTTATCTTTTAAAGTGCCTTATCTACCATTCGGTGATGATCAATTTTATATGGAATATGATAAACCGTGGACAAGACTCAATTTTGCTAAAGCGAGTCAGGTGTGTCATGCATTGAACATGGAAGTGCCAAGTAGAGAGCAATGGCAAACATTGTTGGATGCCGATGTAATGCAAAGTAATCAATGGCCAATGTATCTGCCATATTGGGGAGCAGAAAACTCAGCCTTGTTTACTAGTGGCAAGATGACAACGACATCAGGTAAGTCACTATTGAATGTAATGTGTGTAGGCTAGTTGTCTAAATTGCGCTTATAAAAAAGCCATGCACATTGAAATGGAGCATGGCTAATGTTGTTGATTAACTCAGCGATTAACGCATCGTAACGAATTCTTCTGAACCCGTTGGGTGGATAGCCACAACTGAGTCGAAATCTGCTTTGGTTGCGCCCATCTTCATCGCAACGCCAAAGCCTTGGATCATCTCATCGACTGCAAAGCCAATGCCGTGTAGACCGACAACTTTTTCATCTTCGCCAGCACACACAAGTTTCATTTTGCATGGTTGGCGGTGTTGGGTTACTGCTGTGTACATAGCGGTAAAGCCAGAAGTGTAAACCTTAACGTTCTCTTCGCCGTATTGAGTGATAGCTTCAGGTTCTGTTAGACCAATTGTGCCAATTGGCGGATGGCTAAATACCACTGTTGGAACGAGCGCGTAGTCCATCTTCGCATTTGGTTTATTGTTGAATAGACGCTCAGAAAGCTGACGACCCGCTTTAACCGCAACCGGTGTTAGTTCAATGCCGCCTTCCATGATGTCACCAACACAGTAGATACCAGCTACGTTAGTTGCTTGGTACTCATCTACTTTGATGTAGCCGCGTTCGTTGATTGCTACACCAGTCGCACTCAGGTTGATCGCATCGGTAGCAGGGTGACGACCGATAGCCCAAATGAGCTGGTCAACGTTTTGGCTCTCACCGTTTTCTAGGTGCAGTGTCAGGCTACCGTCCGCTTCTTTCACTACTTCTTTTGGTACAGAGTGTGTATGCAGAGTTGGGCCTTCTGCGTTCATCACTTCTACCAATGTTTCGATGATCATTGGATCAAAACTACGTAGTGGTGATTCTTTACGGCAGAATAGGTGTGTATCAGTGCCAAGTGCGCTCAGTACGCCAGCAATTTCAACTGCGATGTAACCTGCACCAACCACAGCAACACGTTTTGGTTGCTCTGCTAGGTCAAAGAAACCGTTTGAATCAATGCCGTATTCCGCGCCTGGAATGTTTGGAATAGTAGGGCGACCACCGACGGCGATAAGGATATGATCAGCGGTGTATAGTTCGCCATCAACCTCAACCGTTTTCTCATCAACGAACTTAGCAAAGCCTTTGATTACGTTTACTTTGTTGTTGCCAAGCACACGGTCGTAAGATTGGTGGATGCGACCAATGTAAGCCTGACGGTTTTCGACTAATTTGCTCCAGTCGAAGCCTTTAACGTCGACATCAAAACCATAATCTGGTGCGTATAGGTTCATCGCTTCTGCGATTTGCGCGCCATGCCACATCACTTTTTTAGGTACACAACCTACGTTTACACATGTACCACCTAGGTCTTTTGCTTCAATCAGAGCAACCTTAGCGCCATACATTGCTGCACGGTTTGCTGATGCGATGCCGCCGCTGCCGCCACCAATACAGATATAGTCAAAATGAGTCGCCATTACTTTCTCCAAGAGCTTATTAATTTTGTCTGACAATAGTTACATTGGGGTGGGTAGTTGCTAACTCAACATCACCATATCTATTGCCATCGATCCTATGTTGCTATCATAAATCGAATCTAGCAATTTGCTAAATGGGAAAAAGTGATATTGCTTATGACAAATAGCGATGAGAGTCATATAAAGAGGAATAAGCGGATAAAAAAACGCAGCGAGAAGAATCGCTGCGTTCTAAAGGTGATGGGATTATTCCGGCACAATCCAGTCGACTTTCCAGTGACCTGTTACCGGTGCAATCGCTTCTTGCAGGAATGGCAAGATTTCTTGCATTTGGCTCTCTAGTTTCCAAGGCGGGTTAATTACAATCATGCCGGATGCAGTCATGCCGCGCTCGTTGGTATCTGGAGAGACACCGAGTTCAATTTGTAGGATCTTGCGAATACCAAGCCCTTCTAAGCCTTCAATCATATCTTCGATATCACAGCGATTTACCACTGGGTACCAAATTGCGTAAATGCCCGTCGCCCAGCGTTTATGACTTTGATAAATCGCTTGAACCACATCGCGATACTCTTTCGCGAGTTCATATGGTGGATCAATCAGCACTAAACCGCGGCGCTCTTGCGGTGGCAAGCTCGCTTTTAAGCGTTTAAAACCATCTTCTTTGTAGATGCTGACTTGGTGATCGCGTTCGAATTCTTGCTCAAGTAATGGATGATCGCTTGGATGAAGTTCAGTGAGCACCATGCGGTCTTGTGGACGAATTTGCGCACGAGCAACACGTGGTGAGCCAGGGTAGTAACGCAGAGCATCACCGTTGTTAAGCGTCTTAATCGAGTCAATGTAGCTTTTGATATCTTCAGGAATATTTGGGGTATCCCAAATACGAGCAACACCTTGTTTGTATTCACCGGTTTTCTCTGACCATTCGTGGGTTAAGTCATAGCGACCCACACCAGAATGGGTGTCGTGGTAAACAAAAGGCTTATCTTTTTGCTTTAGGGCATCAAGGATAAGGCTTTGCACAATGTGCTTTACGACATCGGCATGGTTGCCAGCGTGAAAACTGTGACGATAACTCAGCAAGGGACACTCTCGAAACGGTCTTTTGACCATGATCTTAGGATTAACAATTGCGCTTAGTATATACCTAAGTGAGGGTTAGGGGCAGTATTGGCGAATCGGCCTAAGCCGGTTTTTTGCTTAGCCAGCGCCGTTATTTCGCTTGGCTTGTGAGCATAATCATCGAGATGACTATTGAAAATCACTTAACTTACCTATATTTAACATAGACGTGATTATTAAATTTCAAACGAACTCGTCAGTTCGCTTTGTGCAAACATAAGGAATGCATTATGTCTAATCCGCTTCTTACCTTTACCGACTTACCGCCTTTCTCTCAGATCAAACCTGAGCATATCAAGCCTGCAGTCGAGCAAGCGATTAGCGATTGCCGTGACAAAATTGAGCAAGTAATGGCAGACGCTAGTGAGCCAACTTGGGAGTCTGTTGTTGCGCCAATTGAAGAGATGGATGATCGCCTAAGCCGCATTTGGTCACCAGTGAGCCATATGAACTCAGTGATGAACAGCGATGAGTTGCGCGAAGCGTACGAAAGCTGCCTACCAATTTTATCTGAGTATGGTACTTGGGTTGGTCAGCACAAAGGTTTGTTTGATGTTTACAAAGCGATTAAGAGTAGCGATGCCTTTGCCACACTAAGCCAAGCGCAGCAAAAAACCATTACCGATTCACTGCGTGACTTTGAATTATCGGGTATTGGTTTACCAGCTGAAGAGCAACGTCGTTACGGCGAGATCAGCAAACGTATGTCTGAGCTCGGCTCGCAATTCTCAAACAACGTGCTCGATGCAACCATGGGTTGGACTAAGCACATCACAGACGAGAAAGAGTTAGCGGGTATGCCAGAGTCTGCACTTGCAGCAGCCCAAGCTGCCGCACAGGCAAAAGAGCTCGATGGTTATCTACTGACGTTAGATATCCCATCTTACCTACCCGTGATGACTTACTGTGATAACCAAGCGCTGCGCCAAGAGTTGTACGAAGCGTACGTAACGCGCGCATCTGATCGCGGTCCAAACGCCGGTAAATGGGACAACAGTGAAATCATCGCAGAGAAGCTTAAACTGCGTTACGAAATTGCACGTATGCTTGGCTTTGGCACTTACAGTGAAAAATCACTTGCAACCAAAATGGCGGAAACGCCAGAGCAGGTTCTTGGCTTCCTCAATGACTTAGCCACCAAAGCAAAACCGCAAGGTGAGCGTGAAGTGGAAGAGTTGCGTCAATTTGCTCAAAGTGAATTTGGTGTCTCTGAGCTCAACCTTTGGGATATTGCTTATTACAGCGAAAAACAGAAGCAGCACTTGTTCCAAATTTCTGATGAAGAGCTGCGCCCTTACTTCCCAGAGCAGAAAGCCGTGAGTGGTCTATTTGAAGTATTGAACCGCGTCTTCGGCATGACAGTGACTGAGCGTCAAGGGGTCGATACTTGGCATGAGTCAGTGCGTTTCTTCGATATCTTTGATAGTGAGAAGACACTGCGTGGTAGCTTCTATCTTGATTTGTACGCGCGCGAGCACAAACGTGGCGGTGCATGGATGGATGACTGTCGTGGTCGCCGTATCACACTGGATGGTGAGCTACAGACGCCAGTGGCGTACCTAACTTGTAACTTCAATAAACCAGTCGGTGATAAGCCAGCGCTCTTTACTCATGATGAGTTAGTGACGCTATTCCACGAATTTGGTCATGGTATCCACCATATGCTAACGCAAGTGAATACCGGCGCGGTGTCAGGTATCAATGGTGTGCCATGGGATGCGGTAGAGCTACCAAGTCAGTTCCTAGAAAACTGGTGCTGGGAAGAAGAAGCGCTAGCGTTTATCTCTGGTCACTATGAGACCGGTGAGCCACTACCAAAAGAGATGCTCGATAAAATGCTCGCGGCGAAGAACTTCCAATCTGCGATGTTTATTCTGCGTCAGCTAGAGTTTGGCTTGTTTGATTTCACGCTACACACAGAATATGACCCAGAAGTCGGCCCTCGCGTGCTAGAAACGTTAGCCGAGGTGAAGTCGAAAGTCGCCGTACTACCAGGTCTAGAGTGGAACCGTTTCTCGCACAGCTTTAGCCATATTTTTGCAGGTGGTTACAGCGCAGGTTACTACAGCTACCTATGGGCTGAAGTGCTTTCTTCAGATGCGTTCTCACGCTTTGAAGAGGAAGGTATCTTTAACAAAGAGACTGGACAAAGCTTCCTCAATAACATCCTAGAGATGGGCGGTAGTGAAGAGCCGATGGAGCTGTTTAAGCGTTTCCGTGGCAGAGAGCCGGAGATTGATGCTTTGTTACGCCACTCAGGTATCCTAGCCTAACCCTGCCTATTTGGCGCTGTAGCGTTGTTGTCCTACGCTCGCAAACCTCATCACATAGTTTGTCTATGTTCAGAGGCTTTGCTCCTTGGACGCCTAGCTACAACGCCAACTAGTTTGGCTTGGCAATTGGTTTGCCAAGTCAGTGTGAAGCAGTTTCACTTCTAGTCACTGTTCTTAAAAGAATAGTTTTCTATGCTCCTAGATAGCGAAACTTTGCTGCCTAGCAGAAACTCTCAACTGCTTTGAGAATTGTCAGGTTTAGTGAGGCTTTGCTCCTTGGACGCCTAGCTACAACGCCAACTAGTTTGGCTTGGTAATTGGTTTGCCAAGTCAGTGTGAAGCAGTTTCACTTCTAGTCACTGTTTTTAAAGGAATGGTTAAGTTTAGTGAGGCTTTGCTTCTTGGACGCCTAGCTACAACGCCAATTAGTTTGGCTGAGTGTTGAATTAGATTGATTAGAAATATTAAAGCCTTCCGGTTGGAAGGCTTTTTGCGTTTAGGAGCGATGCGTTGGTGGTTAGGCAATCAGTTTTGTAGCTTGGATTTAATCAGCTTATCGAGGGATATTGGACCGGGTCCCCAAACGATGACGATTAAGATCATTAAGCCCCATAGCTGGTGGTCATAGAAGCCTTTTTCCCACAGTAATGGGTAAGAGACCACCGCGATAATATTGAAGACAAACAAGATGGCTGCCATTGGGCGAGTGAGTAAGCCGAATGCGAGAAATACGGGCAGGATAAGCTCGGCGGCAGTCCCCATATACGCGGCTAATTCCCAAGGCAATAGTGGCACTTGGTATTCCAACTCAAAGAGGTAGAGGGTGCTATCCCATGAGCTGATTTTGATTAAGCCGGAATTGAAAAACACCCAAGCGACCCACAAACGGCAAAACAATAACAGGAGTGGAACGAACACGCATTGCAATTTGCCGATCAGATCATCATAGGTCTCAAGCATGGTTTTGGTGGTCATGGTGTTCTCCTTAACTTGGGTTTGATTGTTGGGATAAGGAAAATCCAGCAATCAAATTGAGCTCAATCAGTTGATTGAGGGCAGTGAGATAAACGGGGTCGATTTCTTGTAAGGTGAGCCCTTTAGCGATGCTGGTAAGCAGTTGATAGACCTCTTCTTCAACCGCAAGATTCCAGGATTCTCCTGCTTGATTGCAAGCACATACACCTTGTTGTGGACGTTGAATATCCAGCTTGGCAAGCTCATCTGGATTGTGGTAAATCGCTTGGTAGAGAGCAAAAGTGGCATAGGTGCTAGTAAATAACACGACATCTGGATGGAGCTGAAAACGAATTTGACCATGCTGCTCGACAGGTAATGTGGCAAGTTGGTCGAGAGTGTGGCTGCCGAGCGGTTGGCGCGAAAATCTTTGTTGTGTTAAATCCAATCCCCATTCAAAACGAGCCACGTCTCCGATATAAGGAGCGGCTTGGATCACCGTAGGAAAAGTGTTGAGTGACTGGTCAAAATGTTCGCCATAATGGGTAACATCGCCACTGGTCAAAGGGTAATTAAGCACATGGTGGCGCGCGATTTGCGCGAAGCACTCTTCTCCCAAGAGAGCCTTCACCATAGGATACGTTGCCTCCAAAACTTCACTTAAGCTCATCACGAAGTTATTGCGGTAGATCTGCATGCGCTCGTCTGCAGTAAAGTGGTCACTGATAATTTGGCACTCTTCACCTTTCGCTTGGTAGTGTAAGGCGCTAGCGAATTGATGTTGCAGCTCAGCAAGCTTCATAGCGCCTCCTTGAATGACTCTTTTGTCTCACAACCAATTAGGATTTGGCTCGCTTTACGTGCCTCGCCGAGCAATACCTCTGGCGTTGGAATATCTAAATCCCACTCAATGAGTGTGTGTCGTGGACCATTGTGGTGAATCCAATTTTGAAATAGTTGCCAAACCTCATCACTGACAGGGCGGCTGTGGGTATCAATCCAAATCTCGCCTTTTTCTAGTTGTTTAACGGTAAAACCTGCCAAATGAATTTCATCGACAGCATGGCTTGGAATGCCGCTGAGGTAAGTTTCGCAGCTAAAGCCATGATTGAAGGAGGAGACATAAATATTGTTAAAATCGAGCAGCAATCGGCAATCGGTTCTGTGTTGCACTTCAGCGAGAAACTCCCATTCAGTAATGGTGGAGTGGGCGAATTTTACGTAGCTCGATGGGTTCTCGACTAGCAGTGGGCGCTTAAGTGCGTCTTGCACTTCCAGTACATTGCGACAAAACACGCTTAAGGCTTCCTCCGTATAGGGTAGAGGCAGTAGGTCGTTAAAATAGTGCCCGCCATTTTCACTCCAACTTAAATGATCAGAGATTAAGATAGGTTCAATTTCATCGACTAAATGACATAGCTGTTTAATGTGCAGCGGATTCACTCGTTCTACGCTACCCAGTGATAAACCAATACCATGACAGCTTATTTGGTAATGATTGCGGATTTGGCGCAGTTGCTGGCGAGCAATGGAATCTGGCTTAAAATAGTTTTCACTGTGGATCTCGAGCCAAGAGAGTTGCGCAGGCTCAGTTAAAAAATAGTCGATATGTGGTGAGCGTAATCCAACTCCGATTGATGGGTGAAAGTATGTCGTCGTCACGGTTGATCCCTAGCAAAAATGGCATGAAAGAGATGACGCGCCGTTGAGCTCAGCGCGTCATACAAGACTTAAGCTGACTCTGTGCTACCACCAACCAGTTTTTCACATAGACCTTTCGGAACCACCACAAATGCATCTTTCTGACCATCTTCTTTAGCGGTACCAGCACATGAGCTGGTTTTGGTTGCGCAGTCATTTTTACCGGCTTTAGATACGCCATAGCATTTCTCTTTTTCAGCAGCGACCGCTGGTGCTGCCGTAAGCGTACCCATAGCCAGTAGACCCGTGATTGCAGCAGTTACAGCTAGATTAGACTTTTTCATAGTAGATTCCTCAGACTGATTTCCTTGATTAAATTTGGCAGACTGTTCAACAGTTTGCTCACTTAATAGGATAGAAAAGCCGCCAGAAAACTTTCATAAAATTTATTTTTGCTAGCCAAATGATGCAAAATTGTTATCTAATTGTTTGATGGGAAAGCAATAAAAAAATGGAAAAAAATTCTCGGTTTTCTGCATATATCACCTAGCTGTTTAGGTTATAATCAACTTTTATGTATAAATAACCAGTAGCTTAGCCATGATGGATCCCTCTTTACTTCTCGACGGTCTAAACGATAAACAGCGTCAAGCCGTTGCAGCTCCAATTGAAAACCTGCTTGTTCTTGCTGGAGCAGGGAGTGGTAAAACTCGTGTGCTTGTTCACCGAATTGCTTGGCTGATGTCTGTTGAGCAAGCGTCGCCTTTCTCGATTATGTCGGTAACCTTTACCAATAAAGCCGCAGCAGAAATGCGCGGGCGTATCGAAGAGTTGATGATGGGCAGTGCATCGGGGATGTGGAATGGTACTTTCCATGGCATCTGTCATCGCATTCTGCGCGCACACTACTTAGACGCTAAGCTACCGGAAGATTTCCAAATTATTGATAGTGATGATCAGCAGCGTTTGCTCAAGCGTTTGATCAAAGCGCAAAACCTGGATGAAAAGCAGTGGCCACCTCGCCAAGTTTGCTGGTGGATTAACGGCAAGAAAGATGAAGGTCTGCGTCCGCAGCACATTGATGCCTATCACGATCCTGTGACCAAGACCTATTTGCAGCTCTATAGCGCTTATCAAGAAGCGTGTGATCGTGCAGGTTTAGTCGACTTCGCGGAGATATTGCTACGAACTCACGAGTTATTGCGTGATAAGACGGCAATTCGTGAACACTACCAAGCGCGCTTTAAGCATATTTTGGTCGACGAATTTCAAGATACCAACAATATCCAATACGCTTGGCTACGCATGATGGCAGGTCCAGATACGCGCGTGATGATCGTTGGTGATGATGACCAATCTATCTACGGTTGGCGCGGGGCGAAAATTGAGAATATTGAAAAATTCACCCTTGAGTTTCCAAGTGTAAATACCATTCGTTTGGAGCAAAACTACCGTTCGACTAAAACCATTCTAGAAGCCTCGAATACTCTGATCGCCAATAACACTGAGCGTATGGGTAAAGAGCTGTGGACTGACGGCAATGTTGGCGAGCCAATTTCTGTCTATTCTGCTTATAACGAATTGGATGAAGCGCGTTTTGCGGTTGGTAAAGTTAAAGAATGGCAAGACAAAGGCGGAGCACTGAACGATACGGCCATGTTGTACCGTAATAACGCCCAGTCACGTGTGCTGGAAGAAGCTTTGCTGCAAGCGGGCCTACCGTACCGAATTTATGGTGGGATGCGATTCTTCGAACGCCAAGAAATTCGTGACGCATTAGGTTATATGCGTTTGATTAATAACCGTGATAATGACGCGGCGTTTGAGCGTATTGTGAATACACCAACGCGCGGCTTGGGTGACAAAACTTTAGAGACGGTCCGTTTTGCAGCGCGCGATCGTGGTTGTACTTTATGGGAAGCCAGTATCGCTCTAATTGATGAGCAAGTGCTGACAGGCCGTGCTGCTGGTGCGCTAAGCCGCTTTATTGAGTTGATCAACGCACTCGAAGATGACACTTGTGAAATGCCAATGCATCAACAAACTGACCATGTGATTAAATACTCGGGCTTGTTCGCAATGTACGAGCAAGAGAAGGGTGAAAAATCTAAGGCGCGTATTGAGAACTTGGAAGAATTGGTGACTGCAACGCGCCAGTTCGAAAAACCTGAAGAAGCGGATGAGATGAGTGAACTCACTGCTTTCTTGACTCATGCTGCATTAGAAGCGGGTGAAGGTCAGGCGGATGAGTTCGAAGATGCGGTGCAGCTAATGACGCTACACAGTGCAAAAGGTCTAGAGTTCCCAATGGTGTTTATGGTTGGCGTCGAAGAGGGGATGTTCCCAAGCCAAATGTCTGCGGAAGAGGCAGGTCGTTTGGAAGAGGAGCGCCGTCTTTGCTACGTAGGCATGACTCGTGCAATGGAAAAACTCTACATCACTTACGCTGAGATGCGCCGTTTGTATGGCCAAGATAAGTATCACAAACCATCGCGCTTTATCAAAGAGTTGCCAGAAAGCTGCTTAGATGAAGTACGTATGAAAGCGCAAGTGAGCCGCCCTACGAGCTCTGGCCGCTTTAGCCAAACTGTGGTGAAAGAGAGCTTCAACGAAACAGGATTTAGTCTAGGCTCTCGTGTACTACACCCTAAATTTGGTGAAGGTACCATCATTAATTTTGAAGGCAGTGGTCCACAAAGCCGTGTGCAAGTCGCCTTTAATGGTGAAGGCATTAAGTGGCTAGTCACCGCTTACGCGCGATTAGAAAAACTCTAATCAGCAGACATGATTGAATTAAAAAGGCGTGCATTGGCACGCTTTTTTAGTATTTGGCCTATGGGTGTCTAAAAGCTCAAAAAGCTGTACATCAAGTAATGAGTATTAATTAAGTTGTTGTTATTAAATGATTTAATATGATCGATTTTAACTGATCTAATTCGCTTGTCATGAGCAAAAAACTTTTTAGCTGTACAGATTTAGCTGATCATATTGAGCAATGGTTTGTGGCAAAAGATGGCTATTCCGAATAGGGAGCTTGAGTAGTGCTCTACTGTAAAATTCGATGTGCTGCCTACTAATTTATTTGTAGGTAATTTTGTCGATTATTCTCGTCTTAGAACGTGACACTTCAAAGTAGAGGAAGTTTTAGTTAGGCGATAAATAAGCGAATCCCCTGAGCAATACCGTACCTACCAATCTATTTGCAGCTGATGCTAGGCGGCAATTGAACGACATCCCTGAGCATAGTTTGCTATGTGATGGGAGGAGAGAAAGCAGCCAACAACGCAGCAGCAAGAAATAGGCAGGTAGAAGAAAAAGAAAAACCCCGAGGGCAAAAGCCCATCGGGGTTATAGTCTTACTCGCAGCAATCCGGCTACTAAAAGTGCTCCATGCATCAAATCCATGATAGTGTGCTGTAGTCCTTCAGCATAATCCTTTCGTCGCCGTCCTAGCGGTGTCCTTGACCTTATCCTGGTCTGCTAACAATCCTCGTTAGCTCTCATCACTTGGTCCCTGAGCGGTGTCCATGACATCATCCTGATGTTCAGTCCTTGCCTCGTCCAGAGGTGTCCATTTCCCATCCTTAGTAGCAACCATCCTAGTCACTATTGCGTCCGTTCAATGTCCAATTTGCTTTCCATGCCCGACTATTCATCCTGAATAACCGTCTCTTCTTCCTGAAGACTACCTAATCCGTGGTAATTTCCTGTTCCGTGTCAGTATCCTTCCGACAGGACTAATATTACGTTTTTCTCGCATCAGAACAATCTCTGCAAACGCATATTCTTTGTTAACATCTGATTGAGATTAAATTAAATCGTTATTTAACAATGGCTTATTGTTTTATTTGTCATTTTATCTGAGCGACAATACGAAATATCCGCATCCTTTTGTAAGAGATCTCGCACAAGGATGCGGGCTGATCGATGACCGACTATCCGATTAGCAATGTGGTGATATCTGCTATAGAGCTAAATAAAATAGTAAAACCAATCACTGAGAACATAATTCCGCATGCGCCATCGATATATTTTGCTGCATTTTGCATTTTCTTTTGCAGTCGAGAGCTGGAAAGTAGCCAAGCAAGTAGAGAAAACCAGACCAATGACAATCCCCACAAAATCACCAGTGCGATGCCTTTTCCACCCCAAGACATACCCACAGGCACTAAGCTCGACATTAGACTGACAAAAAACACCAACGCTTTAGGATTGAGAATGTTAGTGGCAAAGCCGCGAGAGAAAGCTTGGCGCTTGCTGGCTAACAAGTAGTGCCCAGATGTTGCGAGCTCGTTTGATTGGTTTTGTGGAGCATTTCGGCTTTGCCATAAACCGTGTAAGGCCCCAAAACCTAAGTAAAGCAAATAGCTACCACCAAGCAATTGCACAATCGCGAACAATCCAGGGTGCTGCTGTACCAGGTAGCTGACCCCCGTCAGGCTAAATATTGAATGCAGTAGAATGCCAAACGAGAGGCCAAGTGCGATGTACAGTCCGGTTTGACGACCATAGCGTGTGGTGTTCTGTACCACTAAAGCAAAGTCAGGACCGGGACTCATTAAGGCGATCCAGTGAACCGACGCCAAGGTAGCAAGAATAGTAATTTCGTTCATAACAACATTTCTACATCAGCAACGTGGGTTGCTGTTTGATTAGGTAAATAGAGATGGGGTTATTATCGGGCGTTACAGTAAGCAAAGCTTGTAAATTATGATCACTGATTTTGCGAGATACTAAGGAGCGACTTGTTTTGGGGTGACACCAAAATTGGTTTTGAATGCTTTCGTAAAGTGGGCGTGGTCGTAGAAACCAACGTGGTGAGCGACCTGAGTGGCACTTTGACCTTCACGCAACAGTTTCATCGCGTATTCGAGACGCAGGCGAGTTAGCCATGCGTATGGCGTCATACCCATTTGAGCTTTAAAGTGGCGTTGGAACTGAGTTGGGGTCAGTTCGCATAGAGTCGCTAATTGTTCGAGCCTAATTGGTTGGTCGATATGGTGCCAAATAAACTCTTTGAGAATCTCGCTTGATTGAGTACCTAATTTTTGTACTTGCGGAGGCTGACCATAGCCGTAGTGTTTGAAAAGCTGCTCAAACCCTTCCAGTGGTAGGCAGTCTTTCGCAAGTTGGCTTAGGTTATCGTTAGCAAGTAATTGGTGCAGTTGGTAAAGCTGTTTGAATATAGCCGGTTCGCTGAGCACGGATTGGCGGAAGGTTACAACCTGCTCGCTTGCTTTATCATTCGCCAGCTCTGAGAGCCAGTGTGGATCAAGTGAAAAAACTTTGGTTTGGTAGCCACTGTCCAATACCGAGTGACCATCATGTAGCTCATCAGGCTGCATGATTACCACTTGTCCTTGCCCGACGTGATGGGTAGTGCCTTGATGATGAAACTTTTGTTCGCCCTGAGTTATCAAACCAATATGGAAGTCGAGATGATAGTGGCGCTGAAAGCTAAAATGCTGATAGCGCGCATCAATCAAATTGATCGACTCACTGATGGTATTGCGATAATTGGCGTGTTCCATAATAAAAAAGCTTGGTGAAATTATCACCAAGCTTATCGTTGAAGGTTTGCTTTGTCTTGTAAAAAACGATCAGACGCTAGCGATGATTCATACTGTTTTGTGCTTGAGCTGCTTTCTTGTTGCGACGACTATTGCGTAAACCGTCAAAACTAAATACCACCAAAGCGCCCCAGATAAAGACGAAAGTTAACGCTTTATCCAGTGAGAATGCCTCGCCATATACCGCGACAGCAAGCAGGAACATTAAGCTTGGACCGATGTATTGGAAAAAGCCGAGAGTAGAGAGCTTTAAGCGAGTTGCGGCACCCGTAAAACACAGCAATGGTAAGGTCGTGATGACGCCCGCAGCGATAAGCAGCAGATTAAGGCTCATTGTGTTTTGGGTAAAGTCGGAGGTGGCTGAATTGGCAATCCACAATACATAGATCAGCGCGGCAGGTAGCAGTACCAAAGTCTCAATAAACAATCCTGTTTGCGCATTGACGCTCACTTTCTTGCGCAGTAGCCCGTAAAAGCCAAAAGTACAGGCAAGGGCAATCGCGACTAATGGTACAGAGCCAAAAGCGATCAGTTGAATTAGCACCCCGGTTGCAGCAAGGGCAACGGCAACCCACTGCAGTTTTCGCAAGCGCTCACCGAGAAATAACATCCCCAATAACACGTTGATCAGTGGGTTAATATAATAGCCCAAGCTGGCATCCAACATATGGTTAGCGTTGACCGCCCAAATGAAAATAAGCCAGTTAACCCCAATTAGAATCGCGGATGTGGTTAAATAAATTAGCTTGCGTTTGTCGCAAAAAATGTCTCGAACCGATCGCCAATGGCGACCAAAATGGAGTAACGCGGCAAGCAAAAAAAACGACCAAATGACACGATGGCTTAGGATTTCTAGCGCTGGGACAGCACCTAAGGCTTTGAAGTATATCGGTGCAATTCCCCACATGGTGTAGGCACTGATAGCCAGTAAAACGCCTTGGCGCGATCGTTGTTGTTCTTCTTCTGTTGTCATACAAAGATCACTGTTTGAATAAGATAGGAACGGATTTGCCAGTATAAGATCCGGTTAAGAATTCTCCTAACATTTGCAGTTTAATTCGCCATCATTCCCCACTACAATGTGCCCCCAACCTCATTATGAGAAAACAGAGAGATTCAATGACCTCAACATTGCTTGCCCAATCTGACGAACAGTCGCTTATCACTGCACAAAATGTGCTTGAGCAAGTGTTCGGCTATCAAAAATTTCGTAGTGGGCAAGAGCAGGTGATTGAATTAGCCATCGAAGGGCGAGACAGTTTAGTTATCATGCCTACCGGTGGCGGTAAATCGCTTTGTTATCAAATTCCGGCACTGGTACGCAGCGGACTGACTTTAGTTATTTCACCATTGATTTCACTGATGAAAGACCAAGTCGATCAGCTAAAAGCCAATGGTGTTGCGGCAGAATGTATTAATTCGACGATGTCGCGAGAAGAGCTGATTTCTGTCTATAACCGCATGCACAGTGGCAATCTTAAGTTGGTGTACGTTTCGCCTGAGCGTGTGTTGATGCGCGATTTTATTGAGCGTCTAGAGAGCTTGCCGTTGAGCATGATAGCCGTGGATGAAGCGCACTGTATTTCTCAGTGGGGTCATGATTTTCGCCCAGAATATGCCGCGCTAGGGCAGTTGAAGCAGTATTTTCCGCACGTACCATTTATGGCACTGACTGCAACCGCGGATGATGCAACGCGCAAAGACATCATAAGCCGTCTGCAACTGACTCAGCCGCACGAGTATTTGGGCAGTTTTGACCGCCCGAATATTCGTTACACTCAGCTTGAAAAGCACAAACCTGTTTCGCAAATTATTCGCTATCTTGATACGCAAAAAGGCAATTGCGGCATCATCTATTGTGGTAGTCGCAAGAAAGTTGAGATGTTGACCGAGAAACTGTGCAACAACCACATTCGTGCAGCCAGCTACCACGCGGGTATGGATACCGATGAACGGGCATATGTTCAAGATGCGTTTCAGCGTGATGATATTCAGATTGTGGTTGCGACTGTCGCTTTCGGTATGGGTATCAACAAACCCAACGTGCGTTTTGTGGTGCATTTTGATATCCCACGTAACATCGAATCCTACTACCAAGAGACGGGGCGTGCGGGTCGTGATGGCTTACCCGCTGAAGCGATAATGTTGTATGACCCAGCCGATATTGGCTGGCTGCGTCGCATGTTAGATGAAAAAGATGACGGTCCACAAAAGCAAGTGGAAGCACATAAGCTCAATGCCATGAGTGCATTTGCCGAGGCGCAAACTTGTCGTCGCCAAGTGTTGTTGAACTACTTTGGTGAATATCGAGAGAAACCTTGCGGTAACTGCGATATATGTCTAGATCCGCCTAAGCATTTCGACGCCACCCAAGAAGCACAAAAAGCCCTCTCTTGTGTGTACCGCGTCAATCAAAGCTTTGGTATTGGTTACGTAGTCGAAGTACTACGTGGAATGCAGAACATCCGCATTCGTGAGCATGGGCACGATAAAATCTCCACCTATGGCTTGGGGCGTGATCATAGCCATGATTATTGGGTGAGTATTTTCCGCCAGTTGATCCACAAAGGGATGCTGTTTCAAAACATCACGCGTAATTCGACATTGCAACTAACCGAAGAGGCGCGTCCTCTGCTGCGTGGTGAGATGAGTTTAGAGTTAGCCGTGCCACGATTAGATACAGCAGTCAGAGCAGCGAAATCCGACAAGCTGACTAGTAAGAACTACGATAAGAAGCTATTTGCTAAATTGCGTAAGCTGCGTAAGTCGATTGCTGATGAAGATGGCTTACCACCGTACGTGGTATTCAGTGATGCGACCTTGATTGATATGGCGGAAATTTTGCCTACTTCGTACGGTGAAATGTTAGCCGTTAATGGTGTCGGTCAGCGTAAGTTAGAGAAATATGCTGACCCATTCTTAGATCTTATTCAGGAGCATATTACTCACCATGGTTAAGCAAACGGATTTTGGCTTGATGGAGTATCAAGCGGAGCAGGGAAGAATCATCGTGCGTGCGCCAAGTTTTGATTTTGACTCTTTTCCCTCCTTGGGTGAACGCTTGCTGACAACGTTGTCGGCGACCGTTGTTGAGAAACAGTGCGATGCAGATATTCACTCTTGGTTGATTGATTTTGAAGGCTGCCAGTTGTTCCTTAAAGCGGAACATTACAGTGAAAGTGTTTGGATCGAATCGCTAGCTGGAGTGTCGAACCAAGAAGAACTCGATTATTTGGCGGGTTTATTTAGCACTGGATTTGACCTGATCTAATTAAGATTATCTGGGTGATTAAAAACCATCTTGCAGCGCAACTTGGTTAATGTATAATCGCCCGCCTTGCTTGTTGACGCTCGATTAGGCGCAAGAGCAGTTTTATTTAACACTATTGGTAAGAGTTCACTTGAGAGATTTCTTTAACGAAAGACTTAAGTTAATTCGATTTGGGTTCCCTCACCCCCAAACCAAACTAAAAAGGTATCGCATGAGTAACTTTACCCCTGCGCAGCAGCGCAACGCCCTTATCTATCTAGCTTTGTTTCACTTGATCATCATTGCATCAAGTAACTACCTAGTTCAGCTTCCGTTTACCATCATGGGTTTTCACACCACATGGGGTGCATTCACTTTCCCATTTATTTTCTTGGCAACTGACCTCACCGTACGTATTTTTGGTGCTCAGTTGGCACGTAAAATCATTTTCTTGGTGATGCTTCCAGCCCTAGCTGTATCGTATGGCTTATCGGTGTTGTTCTTTGAAGGGCAGTTCCAAGGTTTTGCACACTTAGGTGAATTCAACTTGTTTGTGGCGCGTATTGCCGCGGCAAGCTTTATGGCTTATCTACTTGGTCAGATTATGGATGTGCACGTCTTCAACCGTCTGCGTCAAATGAAGCAGTGGTGGGTTGCACCAACGTGTTCAACACTGTTTGGTAATGCGCTCGACACCATCGCTTTCTTCGCGATTGCCTTCTACCAAAGCCCAGATCCATTTATGGCTGAGCATTGGACAGAAATTGCTTTAGTTGATTACTGTTTTAAACTGGTGATCAGTTTGGGTCTATTTGTACCTATGTACGGTGTGTTATTAAACTACTTAGTTAAGAAGCTAACCGCATCTAACCCAGAATTTAAAATCGTTGGTGCGAATAACTAAGTCAGCGAAGCAGTGAGCCAAATTGGTGTGAGGATTAAAAAAGCCCGAGTTTGAAACTCGGGCTTTTTATTTGTTCCGCTATTTATTGGCTGACAATGGCCAATGGCCAGCCGATATCACTTTGTCGGTTGGCTTCAATTTCCAGCTCGGCAGCAGTCAATGGGTTTTTCGCCAACCATGCTGCAGAGATAGTGAGCTTAAGCTTATCGCCTTCGCTTTGCAGCGAGACTTGTGGCTCTAAGTCCGGGTTGCGGCGGTGGGTCAGTAATACCGCTAAGCGTAGCAAGCGCAATACACGTTTGGCACTGGTGCCAGCAATAGCGTGTTGCTCAGGTAGAGAACTTAATTGTTCACGGTAACGACGCGCTAATTCAGCGAGTAAGTGTTTTTGTGCACGGGTATAACCGGGTAAATCGAGATGGCGCAGTAAATAAGCACTGTGTTCGCCACCTTTTTTGAAGTCGATGGTGAGTCCGATTTCATGCAATTTCGCCGCAGTTTCCAGTAGTACTTTCGCTTGTGACTCTGGCAGCCAATCTTCTTGGCATTGGTCGAGTAAACGTGTGGCTAGCGCTGCCACCTGTTCACCATAAAGGGTATCGATTTGGTAACGAGTTTGCACGCTAGTAATGGTGCGAGCGCGAATATCATCTTGCTTTAACTCATCCACCATTTCATAGACTAAACCTTCACGCAGTGCGCCACCGGCCAGTGTCATCGAATCAATGTCGAGTAATTCGAAGATAGCAATTAAGATCGAGAGACCACTCGGGAACACCAAAGCGCGCTCAAGGGTAAGTCCTTCAATCTCAAGTTCTTCTAAATGGTCAGCTAGCATCGCCTGTTTTTGCAGACGTTTAAGCTTGGCGTGAGTAATGACTTCATCCATACCTTGTGCCAGCATGATTTCTTGCAAGGCTTGCACTGTACCGGATGCGCCAACACAGACATCCCAACCGAGCGTCGTGTATTGCTCTAGAATAGGTTGCAGTGTTTCTTTGGCTGCATTAATAGCTTGGTTAAAGTTAGAAACATTGAGTTGGCGGTCTTTAAAATGGCGTTCTAGCCAGGTGACACAACCCATTTTTAAACTGGTGAGCGCTTTGGCTTCAAAGCCTTCACCAATAATCAGTTCTGTACTTGCGCCGCCAATATCGACCACTAAACGACGACCGCTACCCCCTGAAGTGTGCGCCACTCCTTTATAGATAGTGGCAGCTTCTTCTTCGCCGCATATAACATCGATATTGTGACCAAGTATTTGGTTGGCTTTTGCCAAGAAAACATCCACATTGGTGGCCGTGCGCAACGTTGCGGTGCCGACAATGCGAATGTTTTCTTTTGGGATATCTTGCAGTCGTTCTGCAAATAGGCTCAAGCAGTCCCACCCCCTTTGCATGGCTTCTTGGCTCAACGCATTGTTTTCGTTTAACCCAGCAGCAAGGCGCACCTTGCGCTTGATTTTGGCCATGGTTTGAACGCTGCCATCAATGTGACGCACAACGAGCATATGAAAACTGTTCGACCCAAGGTCGATAGCAGCGTAAAGCGGAGAGGGAACAACTTGGCTCATAAACGACTTAAGAATCCTTTTGCTGACGTGGACGAGAGCGATTTGGTTTACGGTTACCAGAACGTGAACCACCAGTATTGGTGCGACGTTGTTGCTGGTTGCGCGTACGTAGACGAATCGGCGCAGGTAAATCCTGAATCAGTGCCGAAGAGTCATAATCTGAAACTGGAATCGCATGTTCAATATATTCTTCGATTCCTGGTAGATTAATCGCGTATTGCTCACAAGCAAAGCTAATTGAATGACCGCTTGCACCCGCACGGCCGGTACGACCGATACGGTGTACGTAGTCTTCACAATCGTCAGGTAAATCGTAGTTAAATACGTGTGTTACTTGAGGAATGTGTAAACCACGAGCGGCAACGTCAGTTGCTACAAGAAGGTCAACTTCGCCACGAGTGAATTGCTCTAGGATACGCTCACGTTTTTTCTGCGGTACATCACCAGTTAGTAGACCAACGCGGTGTTTGTCTGCTGCAAGGTGACCCCAAATCGATTCACAAACGTGTTTGGTGTTAGCAAAAATGATCGCGCGATCTGGCCACTCTTCTTCGATAATCGTTTGCAATAGTGCCATCTTATCTTCGTTAGAAGGGTAGAACAGTTCTTCTTGAATGCGGTGACCTGTTTTTTGTTCAGGTTCAACCACAACCGATTCTGGCTCGTTCATGTGTTCGAACGCTAGCTCTTGTACGCGGTACGAAAGCGTTGCAGAGAACAACATGTTCAAACGATCTTTTGGTTCAGGCATGCGACGGAACAAGAAACGAATGTCTTTAATAAAGCCAAGGTCAAACATACGGTCCGCTTCATCCAGAACCACAGCTTGAATATGGTTCAGATTAAATACGCGCTGTTTGTGGAAGTCGATAATACGACCGGTGGTACCGATCAAAATATCAACGCCTTGTTCTAGCTTCGCTAGTTGTTTGTCGTAGCTCTCGCCACCATAAGCCAATGCAGCTTTGATACCTGTGCTAGCAATCAGCGGTTCAGCATCATTAAAGATCTGGATCGCTAATTCACGCGTCGGTGCCATAATAATGGCTCGCGGCTGTGTTGGTTTACGGCCTTCCATTTCTGGCGTGGTCAGTAAGTGGTTAAAAGTAGCAGTAAGGAACGCTAGCGTCTTACCAGTACCCGTTTGGGCCTGGCCTGCGATGTCACGGCCGGTGAGCAGTACCGGCAGCGCCTGAGCTTGGATAGGGGTACAAAATTCGAACCCTTTTTGCTCCAAACCCTTTGTAACTTGAGGGTGTAACCCCAAATCGGCGAACTTTTGCTCTGTGATGTGCGTCTTCTTCATTGCTATAGAATATCAGCTTAAGCTTGCAATACGAAAGTAAATACATTCCAATAGGGCATCTCAATACTGGTTATCATCCAACCAGTTCCGAAAAACACAGTGGAGTGGAAGATGAGTGATAAAATTTTGCAGCTTACTGATGACGGTTTTGATAACGACGTAATCAATGCTGCAGGCCCAGTTCTTGTTGATTTTTGGGCAGAGTGGTGTGGTCCTTGTAAAATGATCGCGCCGATTCTTGATGAAATCGCAGAAGAGTACGAAGGCAAACTCACTATCGGCAAATTGAATATCGACCAAAACGCAGGTACTCCACCTAAATTTGGTATCCGTGGTATTCCAACGCTACTGCTTTTTAAAGATGGTAGCGTGGCAGCAACTAAAGTTGGTGCGCTGTCTAAAACTCAGTTAAAAGAGTTCTTGGACGCAAACCTATAAGACTCGCTGTAAAAATAAGACCGTACATTTGATCAATGTACGGTTTTGTTTTTGAACGGCAACAAAAGATAGACTAGGCTAGTATTTAGTGCTAATTTATCGCACGTTAATTAAACAGAATTCTCTTCTTGGTCGATCCTGAGACCATATTCCATCAAACTTAAAACAACAGATCCTATTTTGACTAAACAAGCATCTACCACAATGAATCTTACAGAACTGAAGAACAGACCTGTTTCTGATCTTGTTAAACTTGGCGAAAGCTTAGGTTTAGAAAACCTAGCGCGTCTAAGAAAGCAAGACATCATCTTCGCAATCCTGAAAGCTCACGCGAAAAGCGGTGAAGACATTTTTGGCGACGGCGTACTGGAAATTCTTCAAGACGGTTTTGGTTTCCTTCGTAGTGCCGACAGTTCTTACCTAGCTGGTCCTGACGATATTTACGTTTCTCCAAGCCAAATTCGTCGTTTCAATTTACGCACTGGTGACTCTATTGCGGGTAAAATTCGTCCACCAAAAGATGGTGAACGCTACTTTGCTCTATTAAAAGTCAACACTGTTAATGCCGACAAGCCAGATAACGCACGTAATAAGATCCTGTTTGAAAACCTAACGCCGCTTCATGCAAATGAGCGTATGGTGATGGAACGTGGTAACGGTTCTACCGAGGATATCACGGCTCGTGTATTAGACCTTGCATCTCCAATTGGTAAAGGTCAGCGTGGTTTGATTGTAGCTCCGCCAAAAGCGGGTAAAACAATGTTGCTACAAAACATTGCGCAAAGTATCGCTTACAACCACCCAGAGTGTGAGTTGATGGTACTTCTAATCGACGAACGTCCAGAAGAAGTGACTGAGATGCAACGCCTAGTAAAAGGTGAAGTAATTGCATCAACATTCGATGAGCCAGCTTCGCGTCACGTACAAGTGGCAGAAATGGTAATCGAGAAAGCGAAACGTCTAGTTGAGCACAAGAAAGATGTAGTTATCTTGCTTGACTCAATCACTCGTCTAGCGCGTGCATACAACACCGTAGTACCTTCATCAGGTAAAGTACTAACTGGTGGTGTAGATGCAAACGCACTACATCGTCCAAAGCGTTTCTTCGGTGCGGCTCGTAACGTAGAAGAAGGTGGTAGCTTAACAATCATCGCAACAGCACTTGTAGATACAGGTTCTAAGATGGACGAAGTAATCTACGAAGAGTTTAAAGGTACAGGTAACATGGAACTGCACCTAAACCGTAAGATTGCTGAAAAACGTGTATTCCCAGCGATTGATTTCAACCGCTCAGGTACTCGTCGTGAAGAGCTATTGACTAAAACGGACGAGCTACAAAAGATGTGGATCCTACGTAAGATTGTCCATCCAATGGGTGAAATCGATGCAATGGAATTCCTAATCGATAAGCTAGCAATGACCAAAACTAACGATGAATTTTTTGATGCAATGCGTCGTCAGTAATTAAATCAATGCGATAACGCCACTGTTTTTAACGGTGGCGTTTTTGTTTGCATTCTCTGAGTTGTCACTGCACAATGAAGACGAATGTTACAAGGAGGTTAACATGCAACAAGGAATGTTGTCGTCGCTTCTCCTGTCCCTCTTTTTGGCGCTAGGAGTGCCCCAAGCTATGGCGACTCAGATGACCCCTGAACGGGTTGAGTTGTGGCGTCAAAGCGATCATATGCAGGCAAAGGTTGCCGAGTTTTTGCAATATGTCATGGAAGATGATGTCGATACGCTTAACTTCTCTCTTGAGCGACTCGCGTTTCCGCAGCAGGAAGTCGCGCGTTATCTTTTGCTACAAAAACTCGAACAGCAAGAGATTATCTTAACGGCGAAGATGGCTCTTTTTGTTGAAAAGCAAAAAGCCATGATCCCTACCTATCAAGTCTTAGAGCGCGGCGATGGTTATGAATTTACCATACCAGCTTTTAACTACCCTGCGATTGCCAGTCGTCTACTCAAACGTTGGCGTCAAGATCAGTCTACTTTAGATTTTGTCATGCAAGCAGAGAGACAAGAACTCGACCTGCACCAATGGTTAATCGCGGGCTCGGATTATCAAACGCAAACTCGTGAAAAGCTGTTGATGCGTGAGCTCGATAGTTTATCCCCTGAAGCCCTTAACGCCTTAACCTCCCAACTTACTGATAAAGCGGTGATTGAGTGGTTGCCGCCAGCAGAAGTAATGGTTCGTCTTGCTCAAGTGAGCGAAGATCCTGCCGTGTATAAATTGGTGTGGTTAATGAAGGCAAATCATCACAGTGAAAACGAACTAATACGCTTAGGTAGTGTTGCCGATGAGTTCTCTATTCAACAGATAATGCAGGCCGCCAGTAATCCAAGCTTGGATGAGCTAGCGATTAAGCAGTTAGTCGGTATCAAACCGATGAGCAGTGACGTTGAAGAGTTTTTAATCGCGAGAATGGGCAGTAATGATGATGCGCCTTTCGTTGCACGCCAACTCGCAGAGCAAGGCTACTCAAACTGGCTTGCTGAATTAGCAAGTAGTGACAAACGCGTTAAGAGCCGTCATTTGTTGAATGTCATCAGCCAATAGCACTCTCAAATACCCACAATGAAAAGAGGGATCGTCGATCTCTCTTTTTTGATATACTGCCTGTAGTTTAACCAGTCAGCAGAAGAGCTATGAGTTTTAAGGACTTACGCGATTTTATTCACCTGTTAGAGCAACAAGGCAAATTAAAACGCATTACTCACCCCATCGATCCTCATTACGAAATGACGGAAATCAGTGATCGCACGCTTCGTGCGGGCGGCCCCGCGCTGTTATTCGAAAACCCAATTGGCTACGATTATCCGGTGTTAACCAATCTGTTTGGTACTGCAGAGCGAGTGGCAATGGGTATGGGACGCAGTGAAGTTAAAGAGTTGCGTGAGGTTGGTAAGTTACTGGCGTATCTAAAAGAGCCTGAACCACCAAAAGGTTTCAAAGACGCACTTGAGAAACTTCCGCTGTTCAAGCAAGTTCTGCACATGCCTGCCAAACGTCTGCGCAATGCCCCTTGTCAGGAAATTGTCTGGCAAGGCGACGATGTTGATCTTGATAAAATACCGGTGATGAGCTGTTGGCAAGATGATGTCGCACCTTTGCTGACCTGGGGCTTAACCGTAACCAAAGGTCCAAATAAAAAGCGCCAAAATTTAGGTATCTATCGTCAACAGAAGTTGGGCAAGAATAAAATCATCATGCGTTGGTTGGCTCACCGAGGTGGTGCGCTCGATTTGCGTGACTGGATGGAGACCAATCCAGGTCAACCATTCCCGGTGTCCGTCGCTTTTGGTGCTGATCCAGCAACGATTCTTGGTGCGGTTACGCCAGTACCCGATACTTTGTCCGAATATGCGTTTGCTGGTTTACTGCGCGGCAGTCGTACTGAAGTGGTGAAATCCGTCAGTAATGATCTTGAAGTACCAGCGAGTGCGGAGATTGTACTGGAAGGTTATATCGACCCGAATGAATTTGCCGATGAAGGTCCTTACGGCGACCATACTGGTTACTACAACGAAAAAGAAAAGCATCACGTTTTCACTATTACGCATATCACGATGCGGAATAAGCCTATTTATCACAGTACCTATACTGGTCGTCCGCCTGATGAGCCTGCAGTATTGGGGGTGGCGTTAAACGAAGTGTTTGTGCCGATATTGCAAAAGCAATTTCCTGAGATTGAAGATTTCTATTTGCCGCCAGAAGGCTGCTCTTATCGTATGGCCGTCGTGACAATGAAGAAACAATACCCGGGTCATGCTAAACGCGTGATGATGGGGGTATGGTCTTTCTTACGTCAGTTCATGTACACCAAGTACGTCATTGTGTGTGATGAATCGGTGGATGCGCGAGATTGGCGCGCAGTGACAAAAGCGATGACGGAACATATGGATCCGGTGCGCGATACCTTGATGATCGAGAACACACCAATCGATTCGCTGGATTTCGCTTCACCTGTGGTGGGCTTAGGTTCGAAAATGGGCTTAGATGCCACGATTAAGTGGGATGCAGAGTTAGCGCTGACACGTAATGAACCGAAAGCGCCATTCACCAATCCAGTTGAGAAAATTGCTGAACTGAAACGGACCATTCCACAGCTATTAGATATCTACCTTCCTGAAGGTGCTATCTCTGGACAGATGGTTCTGCTTTCTATTGATAAGCAAGCGATAGGGCAAGGTCGCCAAGCAATAGAGGCAGTGTGGTCTGGTTTAGAAGAAGTCGTTGACCCTAAGTTTGTGATTGTATGCGACGATGACGTCAATATTCGTGACTGGAATGATGTAATCTGGGCAGTCACCACACGAATGGATCCCGCGCGCGATAGTCTTCTATATACTGAGGCAAAATCAGGCATAAGTCGTATGGCTTGGGATGCAACCAATAAACTGGGCGATGAGAAACTCAGAGAGTGGGGGATTCCGATTAAGAAGGATCCTGAATTGGTCGCGAAAATAGATGCTATTTGGCATCAATTGGGAATCGAATGACACACAAGGTTACTTTGCTCCCAAGTCAGGTAGAATTTGAAGTCCCACAAGGGCAAACGGTGTTGGAAGCTGCGCTCAACAATAATATTGGTTTTCCACATCGTTGTCAGGTCGGAGCATGTGCAATGTGCATGTGTAAAAAAGTATCAGGTGAGGTTAGCTATGACCTTGAACCTATGCTTACCGAAAAAGAACAACAACAAGGCTGGATATTTCCCTGTCTGGCACATACAGAAAGTCATTTAGTCCTTACTTTTGAAGAGTAAGCGAGAGGAACCCATGAGTATTCAATGTAAAGTAAAGTCAATTGAGTCGTTAGCATCTAATACTTACCGTATTTTGCTTCACCCTGAAAATCCAGTGCCTTTTAAAGCGGGCCAATACCTGATGGTTGTAATGGGTGAAAAAGATAAGCGCCCATTTTCTATTGCGAGTAGCCCTTGTCGTCATGAAGGCGAACTTGAGCTTCACATTGGCGCGGCAGAACAGAACGCTTATGCGCTTGAGGTCGTTGAAGCAATGAAGTCAGCATTGGCGCAAGACACTTCAATTACTATTGATGCACCTCATGGTGAGGCTTGGGTAAGAGAAGAGAGTGATAACCCTCTTCTACTTATTGCCGGTGGTACCGGTTTTAGCTATGTTCGTTCGATTCTTGATCACTGTATTGCGCAAAATAAAGTGAATCCGATTTACTTATATTGGGGCGCTCGCGATATTAGCCAGCTATACGCAAAAGTAGAGTTAAAAGAAATTGCGGCTAAATACAGTAACGTTCACTTTGTGCCAGTAGTAGAAGAGGCTGCTGCGGATTGGCAAGGTAAACTTGGTAATGTGCTAGAGGCGGTGAATCAAGATTTTCCAACACTAGAGCATTACGATATTTATATTGCAGGTCGTTTCGAAATGGCAGGAGCGGCACGCGAACAGTTTACTCAAAATAAACAAGCAAAAAGTGACAGAATGTTCGCTGATGCCTATGCTTTCATATAGTAAAAGCTAGCAATCATTGATTTAAAGAGGGCAAAATGCCCTCTTTTTCGTCGTTTTGATGGTAATTTAAACGAACAGGCGCTTTTTCTGTTTTTTTTGCAAAAAAGGGTTGCCATTAAAATCCAGTTCCCTATAATGCGCATCCACTGACAGGGAAGACGCCATAAGGCTTCAGCGATAGTCAGAGAGGTGAAAGCTTCTGAGAAAATAAATTGAAAAAAGTGTTTGACTCTTTCAATTATCTCGTTAGAATGCACCTCCGCTTTGAGATAAAGTTTCAAGGCGAAGCTCTTTAACAATATAAACCTATCAATCTGTGTGGGCACTCGTTGATGATAATCCAATTAGATACTTCGGTATCAAATTMGATTTCAATGAACTGAGTGACCAATTGATACTTCGGTATCAGCACAGTCAATTCATTATCGTTCTGTTGGAACGATAATAGCTTTAAAATTACTTCTTACTTTCGGGTAAG
>NZ_JADILO010000033.1 GCF_015278125.1 Vibrio fluminensis | reverse complement strand
CAATCAAGTCGACCGTGTTTTCGGAGCCACACTAATACTGTAGAACAACCTTGTATGCCGTACTTCTCTTGAGCCTGTTTATAAGTCAGTTCACCTCTTTCAACTTGGTCAACAACATCCAATTTAAAAGCGARTGAATAGTCACGTTGGGTTCGTCTAGCTGTTGATTTCATAACACTCTCCAATTTTCTGATTGGGTTGTGTCAACCTTATTTAGGACGGGTCAGGCAGATACAAAAAAGCCAGCTAAGTTAGCTGGCTTTTTTCTTCAGACTTCTTCGTCTTCAACCTCGTCGTCATCTAACTCGAGGTCAATATTGAGCGGTTCTTGAGACAGAATGACACCGGTATTGTCTGCATAAAGGTAATCTTCAGGGATAAACGTGACACCACCAAAGTTCACTGGCACATCAATCTCCCCCTCACTTTTGTTGGTTGCACCAACCGGAATAGAAGCCAAAGCTTGAATACCTATGCTCATATCTTCCAACTCATCAACTTCGCGCACACTGCCATAAACAACAATGCCTTCCCACTCATTTTCTTCTGCGAGAGCAGCAATTTCTGCATCAACGAGTGCGCGACGTAAAGAGCCACCGCCATCAACTAGTAATACTCGACCAACGCCATCTTGCTCTAGGATATCGCGGATAAGACCATTGTCCTCAAAGCACTTAACAGTGGTGA
This sequence comes from Vibrio fluminensis, assembly GCF_015278125.1. Lineage (GTDB taxonomy): Bacteria > Pseudomonadota > Gammaproteobacteria > Enterobacterales > Vibrionaceae > Vibrio > Vibrio fluminensis. Next base: position 46,557 of record NZ_JADILO010000033.1, on the reverse strand, counting down.
TTTGCCCCGCAAAGGATGCACTACCGCCAAAATTACTAAACATAGGTTCCACAACATCGACTTGATCTAAGTAGATATCGCATAATGCTGAAGTATTGTATTCCATAGCATTTCTTCTCATAGCATTGGTCATATTAATCGAGTATATCCAGTCACTTTATCATTGCAATGACTAGCTGAAATTAACTCACTAGAGTTTGAGCTATAACCACTCCTGCGAACAATAGGTTGGTCACAAGAGAGCACTTAACGACAACGGGCATCATCGGTGCAATTTGCGCAGGCTGCTCCGCGAGCCATACCGCTTTGCCGTGTTTGTATGTCACCATCAGACTGAATAAAAACGGCAACATCACCCACATTGGCGATGGTTGCAATAACAAGTAAGCGATAAATGCCGTTACAGCACCGGCGAGTAACACAAAGTGATACTGCTTCGCACGTTTTTGCCCAAGGCGCACTGCCACAGTGCGTTTACCACAACGTTCATCATTCTCAATATCACGCATATTGTTGATATTCAGCACGGCTACCGCTAAGAGGCCGCAGCCTACTGCCGGTAAAGCAAGGGATAAGTCTACTATCCCTGTGTGTAAAAAGTAGGTACCTGCAACACCCAATAGGCCAAAGAAAGTAAATACCGATATGTCACCCAAACCTACATAACCATATGGCTTGTTGCCTACGGTATAGGCGATGGCTGCACCGATAGCCAATAAACCAAGACCAATAAAGGCGAGAATACTCTCCCAACTCGTGAGTGCATGAAGCACTAGCACTAAACCTGCAATCATCGTCAATATCACGTTGACGATAATGGCTTGCTTCATGGTTTTAGGCGTTACCGCGCCCGATTGAATTGCCCTTGTTGGACCTAAGCGTGCTTCGTTGTCGGTTCCTTTGACTGCATCTCCATAATCATTGGCCAGATTCGATAAGATCTGTAACAGAGTTGCGGTAACAAATGCCAATACCGCAACTGATAGTGAAAAATGGTGGCTTGAGAACGCCAAAACACTACCGGTCAAAATAGAGACCAGCGCCAGAGGCAAAGTTTTTGGTCGAGCGGCATCAAGCCAAATTTGCAGCGTTTGTTTCATACTCGTCAGTTTAGTGAGATATCTAATAATTGGGATTGTGTCATATCAAAGTTAGCAGAAAAATAAAAAGGCCACCGAAGTGACCTTTTTATTTTTGCATCGATTATTTTACGCGGCTTACGTATTCTGCTGAACGAGTGTCAACACGAATCACTTCACCGATAGCGATGAATAGTGGAACACGTACTACTGCGCCAGTAGATAGTGTTGCAGGCTTACCACCAGTACCTTGTGTGTCGCCTTTCAGGCCTGGATCAGTTTCAACAACTTCTAGCTCAACAAAGTTTGGTGGAGTAACAGCGATTGGGTTACCGTTCCAAAGTGTTAACATACAAGTATTGTTTTCTACTAGCCACTTAGAGTTCTCGCCTACAGCTTTCATATCTGCCGCGATTTGCTCGAACGTTTCATTGTTCATAAAGTGGTAGAATTCACCGTCGCTGTATAGGTAGTCTAGATCGATATCCATTACGTCAGCCACTTCTACAGTGTCGCCAGACTTAAATGTTTTCTCTAGAACTTTACCTGATAGCAACTTACGGATTTTAACGCGGTTGAATGCTTGACCCTTACCTGGTTTTACATACTCGTTTTCGAGAATGACACAAGGCTCGTTATCAAGCATAATTTTAAGACCGCCTTTGAATTCATTCGTGCTAACAGTAGCCATTTTTTCCTCTTACCATTCTTCGAGTTAAATTTAATGCCGCACATCATAACCCGAAATGTCGATTCTGTTGAGCAAAACTGGCTCAAACAGCTAGCGAATGGGATCTCTGATCCTGCAAAACTGCTAGAACAACTAGAGATAGATCCATCACCATGGCAACACGGATTTGAAGCGAGAACGCTTTTTGCACAGCGTGTGCCGCAAAGTTTTGTCGATAGAATGGAAAAAGGCAATCCTTTTGATCCGCTTTTACGCCAAGTTTTACCGTTATCAGAAGAATTTGCGGTACATGAAGGCTACTCGACTGATCCTCTAGAAGAACAAGATAATCAAATCCCAGGGCTACTGCACAAATACCGCAATCGAGCGTTAATGATTGTCAAGGGTGGCTGCGCGGTAAACTGTCGCTATTGTTTTCGCCGTCACTTCCCTTACCAAGACAATAAGGGCAGTAAAGCGGTATGGCAAACAAGCTTGGATTACATCGCTGCACATAGTGAGCTTAATGAAGTGATCTTTTCCGGCGGTGACCCTTTAATGGCAAAAGATGATGAACTGCGTTGGCTCATTGAACGCATTGCCGCCATTCCGCACATCAAACGTCTGCGTATTCACTCTCGCTTACCCGTGGTGATCCCGGCGCGTATTACAGAGGAACTACTGGAAATCTTCCGTTCTACCCGCTTGCAAGTGGTATTGGTTACTCACATCAACCACGCCAATGAAATAAACCAAGAGTTGACAGACAAAACCGCGGTCCTCAAAAAGGTAGGAGTGACACTGCTCAACCAAGGCGTGTTGCTCAAAGGAGTGAATGATAATGTTGGCGCGTTAGTCGCACTCAGCGAAGCGTTATTCGATGCCAATATTTTGCCTTATTACATACATGTGCTAGACAAGGTGCAAGGTGCGGCGCACTTTTGGGTGAGTGACCAAGAAGCCAAACGATTGATGGCAGGTCTCATTGAAGAGGTCTCGGGTTATCTGGTACCAACTTTGACCCGAGAAATCGGTGGTCGCCCGAGCAAAACACCACTTGATCTGCACTTGGAGTAATTTTCACACCACGCGCACAGTAAACGGGCAGCAGATGTTGTTACAATACTACAGCCTGTTTACTATCCATCATAAAACTAACCATGCTTAAAAGATCAATTGGTTTCACCCTTATCGAACTTGTTATCGTGATTGTCGTTCTTGGCATATTGGCTGTCACAGCTTTACCTCGCATGGTCAATCTACAGACGGATGCCCGTATCTCCGCACTACAAGGGTTAAAAGCGGGCATGCAAAGTGCCGCTGATATGGTGCACCCAATTGCAATACGAGAAGGATATGGCAGCGTCAGCCATGCAGAGATGACGATTGAAGGTGAAGAAATCACACTCGCTTACGGTTATCCTGCGGCTATCGCTAGTGATACTTGGGCGAAGCTGATTCAAACAACCTTTGTCGATGGTGAGCATGATGCAAACATTCCGAGCGAATGGTACTTCCATAATCCGGGAGGGAATGAGGATGGTTGGATACGTTTTATGCCAAAATCTCGTAAATCGTCCAGTGAACAGTGCTACTTCACCTACTTTGAAGCCAGCGACACTGAACCACCACACTTTGAATTTACCACTAGCGGTTGCTAGCGCTATCAACTAAATCGATCGAGAGTAAGTAAACCGGCAAATGTGATTGGTAAGTCTCAGATATAAAAAAACCACCTCAAGCGGTGGTTTTTTTATATCAATCAAAGCGGCTTAGAATAGTTCTTCAGCAACTTTGTATAGATCGTTACGTACTGGACGCTTCATGTTCTCGATCGCATCAATGATATCGTGGTGAACAAGCTGTTCTTTAACGATACCAACACAACGACCACCATGACCTTCTTGTAGTAGATGAACTGCGTAGTTACCCATACGAGATGCAAGAACACGGTCAAATGCAGTTGGACGACCACCACGTTGAATGTGACCTAGAACGGTTGCGCGAGTTTCACGACCCGTTGCCGATTCAATCTCTTTCGCCAGTTCATTCGCATCCATCATTAATTCAGTTAGAGCGATGATTGCGTGCTTTTTGCCTTTTTCGATGCCGTCTTGGATATTACCAATTAGCTTCTCTTTATCTAGGCCGGTTTCAGGAGTAATGATGTACTCACAACCACCAGCAATCGCAGACATTAGCGTTAGGTCGCCACAGTGACGGCCCATGATTTCAACGATAGAAATACGTTGGTGAGATGATGATGTATCACGAAGACGGTCGATTGCATCAATAACGGTGTTTAGCGCCGTTAGGTAACCGATAGTGTAATCAGTACCTGCGATATCGTTATCGATTGTGCCTGGTAGACCAATACATGGGTAGCCCATTTCAGTGAGCTTTTTCGCACCCATGTAAGAACCGTCACCACCGATAACAACCAGTGCATCAATATCGTGTTTCTTCAGGTTTTCGATCGCTTTTTCACGAACTTCTACGTCTCTAAATTCAGGGAAACGTGCAGAACCTAGGAAAGTACCACCTTTGTTGATCACATCAGACACGCTAGAGCGGTCTAGTTTCACGATGCGGTCTTCGTATAGACCTAAGTAACCATCTTGAACGCCGTAAACTTCCAAACCTTCAGATAACGCGGTACGTACTACGCCACGGATAGCTGCGTTCATACCAGGTGCATCACCACCACTCGTTAAAACACCGATCTTTTTAATCATGCTCACCCTCGATTTTTGGGAATCTTGTTTCAATTTTTACGTTAGAGGCTTTCAAAACAAGCCGCTAACCAGATTCTTTAGTTGTGCAATATGTTACCTTGCCTTGTAAGGAATACTACTTTTATTTGCACGAAATTATGTAAGTTTTCTACTTATGTAAGAGTATTACAGTTTTACTCGTTAACTTTGTTGATACATATCAGTATCACGTTTATTTGTCGTATCGTTGAAAAGATAGTCAATTAACTTGCGCAATCCAACCTCTGTTTTGTTACCAATCTGCGGACTTTTGTAGCCGCTCAGAAGTATGTACAACTGAGTACGGGTCTTGATGTATTAGGATATCCGCTTGGGGAAAGGCTGCCAGTAAACTTAGTTCAACCTGATCAGAAATACGATGCGCTTCTATTAATTTTAATTCATCTTCCAATTCGAGATGAAGCTGGATAAACCGCACCGGACCTGACATACGAGTTCGTAACTGATGCACCCCAAGCACCCCTTCAACTTGTAAGCAGACCTGTTTTATTTTCAGAAGCTCTTCCTCCGGGAGTTGGCGGTCAAGCAAAGTTTGAATCGCCTCAAGTACCATTTTGAACGCGCTATACAAAATATAGATGCCAATACCCACAGCAAATACGGCATCCGCCTGCCCAAGACCCGCCCAACTTAACCCCAACGCCAACATAATCGCCGCATTCATATAAAGGTCCGTTTGATAATGGAGGGAATCTGCCGCAATGGCTTGGCTACCCGTTTTGCGCACGACGCTCTTTTGGAAACGCACCAAAGCAAAAGTGACCAAGATGGCAAACAAACTCACATAAACCCCGAGCTCGGGTGACTGTAAGTCTTGTGGTCTAAAGAAGCGCTCAATACCGTTAAGGATCAAAAATACTGCGGAGCCCGAGATAAACATAGCCTGTGCTAACGCGGCAAGCGACTCCGCTTTGCCATGACCAAATCGGTGCTCTTTGTCTGCCGGTTGCAACGAAAAGCGAATCACCACTAAGTTAACGACTGATGCCGCAATATCGAGCATAGAATCAATCAGTGAAGCAAGTAAACTCACCGATCCTGTGACCCACCAAACCACTAGTTTAATAATTAATAGAAAAGTCGCGACTAGGGTCGCAGCCCATGCCGCCATAGTGACAAGCTTTGCGTAATCTTGTTTCATCGTTGTTTTTTCATCATTTGTGATGCCGCAATTATAACCAGCTTAGTCAAAAAGCAACAAGGCAGCCATTTGGCTGCCTTGGGATCATCTCTAATTTAACTAGCTGCGGTGTTTACGCTTTTCACCACATTTGTCCATGCGCTCTTTGCTCAGTTCAACAAACTTCGCTTTTTGCTCTGGCGTCAAAACACTTAGCATTTGGTGCTGCTTCTCTAGCATTTTAACTTTACGCTCAGTTTGCTGCTCAACCATTTGCTTCGCCAAGTCATTGGCAGCCGCTTGATCGAAGTTATCCGCCAATACCAATTGCTGCACTTTCTCGTGATGAGCTTGACGCTCTGCTTTACGCGCTTCAAAGTTCGCTTGATAGTGCTCTTTCATCTGCGCTTTGTTTGCTTCACGCAACTCTTTTAGCTGATCTTTTTGCGCATCGGTTAAGTCCAGTTGCTTCATGATGCCGCGATCCATGCCACCTTGACAAAGACCACCTTTATGCTCGCCTTTACCGCCAAATGCCAATGCGCTTGCTGATGCAAATACCATTGGAACAACCGCCGCAGCCAATACAATTTTCTTAACAGCTTTCATAATCTATACCCTTTAAGTGTGTTAGTGAGGCTGCGATTGCAGCGCTTGAACATAGAATAGATCTCTGGAGGTAAATTGGCGTCTAGAGAGCGTAAAGATACGTAAAGAGCAAAATTTACGCTAATGCTTAACGGCAATAATCAGTAATATAATCAAGGTAACGCTTATATTAAGGGCAACGTAATGGCGCATATCTTACTGATTGATGACGATACTGAATTAACCAGTCTTCTCAAAGAAGTTCTTAGCTTTGAAGGTTTCACTGTTTCTGAAGCCAATGACGGTGAAGCTGGCTTAGCGACACTCACCAAAGAGATCGATCTGATTCTACTGGATGTGATGATGCCGAAACTCAATGGCACAGAAACCCTCAAGCGCATCCGTGAAAAATGGGAGACCCCAGTTTTAATGCTTACCGCCAAAGGGGAAGAGATTGATCGCGTTATCGGTTTAGAGCTCGGCGCAGATGATTACTTACCCAAACCATTTAGCGATAGAGAGCTGCTTGCGCGCATTCGCGCTATTTTACGTCGCACACAGAATACCAACAGCAAATCAAGCGATTGCCTTGAGTATCAAGACATCAAAGTCTATCCAGGCAAGCAGGAAGCATACTGCCAAGAGCAACTGATTGATTTAACGACGACTGAGTTCGCTCTATTAAGTCACTTTATCGCACACCCTGGTGCGACAGTAACAAAAGAAGAACTCAGTTTAGACGTGCTCGGCAAGCGCCTCGCAGCCTTTGACCGCGCGATTGATATGCACGTGTCTAATCTGCGTAAGAAGCTGCCTGAGCGCACTGATGGTAAACCGCGAATTAAAACTCTACGTGGTCGTGGTTATTTATTAGTGGAGGAAGATTAATGCGCTTTCCGCGTTTCACCAGCCTGTATGGGCGAATCTTTGCCATTTTCTGGCTCACCATGCTTTTGGTAGTGATTGCCGTACTGGCGCTACCACATCTTGACCCACGAAAGCCTCATGCCATTCCGGCCGAAAACTACAAACAGATGCAACTTTTCGCAGCATCGGTGGAAAAACGCTATCAAGGTGAAACCAACTTCAAACGACTACTGCGCAAAATAGAGGCGGATCGCCCTGCCCCTTATCACTCGAAGTCAGATTCACGTGATGCTAAATCTCGTTCTCGAACGCCAAAACCACTCTACTTTCTCACCGATCTCGATGGCAATATCGTCAGTATTCAAAAGCAACATGACTTCAAAATTCGCGCTCTACAGAACCTAATCTCAACCATCGAGTCACCTGAGCAACCGAAACAGCGCCTATATGGTCGCTTTATGGTCGCAGGCCCAGTCCCTGTCACCCTAGCGAATCAGCCATTGCATATGTACATTTCATTCAAGTGGGATGAGCCGCCACCATTTTTACTGCGACTATTTGACCATCCACTGCAACTGCTACTGACTGTAATGCTAGTGAGCACCCCATTTTTGTTATGGCTTGCTTGGGCATTAAGCCAACCAGCTCGTAAACTAGAACGCGCGGCAAAACGAGTGGCAAAAGGTGAATTCATAGCCGATCCAAGTTTGGAAAAAGGCACCTCAGAGTTTCGTCAAGCGGGGACGGCATTTAACCAAATGGTGCAAGACGTTAATCAGATGATTTCAGGTCAGCAGCGCTTGTTATCGGATATCTCCCATGAGTTACGTTCGCCATTGACCCGCTTACGCATGGCTACCGCACTCGCTGCTCGCAAACAAGGTGAAAGCCCTGAACTTGCTCGAATTGACACTGAAGCGCAGCGCCTAGAGCAAATGATCTCTGAACTTCTAGAGCTTTCACGCACACAATTGGATAGTCATACCGATAGAGAGCCACAACCACTTTCCAGCTTATGGGAAGCCATATTAAGTGATGCGCAATTTGAAGCGGAACAGATGAGTAAAACGCTGACCTACTCACCAATTCCTGAGCGAACCATTTCGGGCAAACCCAAGCTATTAATGAGTGCGCTAGATAATATTGTGCGCAACGCGATCCATTATGGTAAAGATCAAATCGAAGTATCAATTTTCGCCGATCGAGAACAAGTCATCGTCCATGTCGATGACAATGGCGAAGGTGTACCGGAGCAAGAATTAGAAGCCATTTTCCGTCCGTTCTACCGGGTATCGACCGCACGGGATCGAGTCAGTGGTGGGACTGGATTAGGACTAGCGATTACTCAAACCGCCGTTCGTCAGCATAGTGGTAATATTGAAGCAACCCGCAGCCCGTTAGGAGGCTTACGAGTGACGATATATTTACCATTATTGGTTGAATAAATGGTGATTAATTCAATACCCTTACAAAAGTACAGTTGATAATCGATCTCATTATCATTTAAAGTAAATCCTTCAACAAGGAGGATTTACTATGTCACATTTATTTCCGGAGCTTCCTTATGCTTATGACTCATTAGAGCCATACATCGACGCTAAAACAATGGAAGTTCATTACAGCAAACACCACCGTACCTATTACGATAAATTTGTTGCCGCTATCGCAGGTAGCGATCTTGAAGCCACCAAACTAGAAGATATCTTCGCGAATATCTCTAAGCTCTCACCGGCTGTGCGCAATAATGGAGGTGGTTATTACAATCACATCCTTTATTGGAACTGTATGGCACCGAATGGTGGCGGCCAACCTAGCGGCAAGCTAGCAGAGGCGATTACCCAAACCTTCGGTAGCTTTAGCGACTTTCAAGAGCAATTCGCACAAGCCGCAGTCAATACCTTTGGTTCTGGCTTTGTATGGTTGATTGTCAAAGATGGTCAACTAGAGATTGTCTCCACCCCCAACCAAGACAATCCACTGATGGATGTGGCTTCCGCTCAAGGTGAACCCATCCTTGCTTTAGATGTGTGGGAACATGCTTATTACATCAGCTACCAAAACCGTCGCCCAGAATACATTGATGCTTGGTGGAACGTGGTCAACTGGAACGCAATTGAAGATAACTATAACCAAGCTATCGCCTAATCCGTTTACAAATAGTCTCAATCAGCGGCGTGCCTAACGTCGCTAAATTGGTCCTATCTATCCCCCACATCCTTGCATACTGTTATACTCGATACAGTTTTCTTCACTATACCGATAGATTCCATGTTTGATATCGCTCTATACGAACCGGAAATTGCGCCAAATACAGGCAACATTATTCGACTGTGTGCCAACTGTGGCGCCAACCTACACCTAATCGAGCCACTTGGTTTCGATTTAGAAGAGAAAAAAGTACGCCGCGCTGGATTGGATTACCACGATCTTGCCCGCGTGAAACGTCATAAAAACCTACAAGCATTCCTTGACTATTTACGTGATGAACATGAAGGCGATTACCGTATTTTCGCTTGTACGACCAAAACAACTGGCCACCATGTTGATGCAAAATTCCAGCAGGGTGATGTGTTGCTATTTGGTCCAGAAACACGCGGATTACCCGCTGAAGTGATCGATGGCTTGCCAATGGAACAACGAATTCGCATCCCTATGATGCCAGATGCGCGTAGCCTGAACTTGTCGAATGCAGTGGCGATCATCGCGTATGAAGCGTGGCGCCAGATGGGATTTGACGGTGCGAAATAAGCGCAGCTTTTCGATTTAACTTCGATATAGCTTCGATATAAAAGGGCGCCGAAGCGCCCTTTGTGTGAATGAATACCAAGTTTAGTTGAGCTTGTGACGATCATTGTCATCGTCATCTTTACGCTCATATTCACCTTCAAAGGTATTGCCATTATCACCACGTTGATCAAACGGATTACGCTGAAATGGATCTTGGTCGAAACCACCTTGACCACCAAATCCACTTTGGTTACCAAACCCGCCATGGAAACCACCACCGACAGATTTCACCACCATTTTGCTCATCAGATACTTAGCAATTACAGCGCGAGGCGCAGGCAGCAACACTAACATACCCAAGGCATCGGTCATAAAACCCGGAGTCAGCAGCAATACACCCGCAACGGCTAACATTACCCCTTCGAAAATTTGCTGAGCAGGCAATTCACCTTGCTGCAGACGATTTTGCACATTCATCAACGTTTGCAAACCTTGACTGCGCACTAATGATGCCCCGACAAACGCGGTGATCAACACCAGCGCAATGGTAGGCCATAAACCAAGAAACCCGCCCACTTGGATAAATAGGCCAATTTCAATAATCGGTACTAAGATAAATAGTAAAAGTAAGATAGGAAACACAGGCCCTCCTTTGTTACGCACACATTAGCGCTAACTCACCATTGCGACAACTGTTTCCCAATTCGAAATGTTAGAAATCGTGACCGTTCATCTTAAGTGTACGAAAACTGACAGATATCACATCATCAATAGAGTTAAAACTGATTGGAAAAGTCCATCACGGCCGAAAAAACATCCCAAAATAGCGGATGATATTAACAATAAAAATGCCTAGTTTTCGACTCTGCTTAACAAGCGGGGGCCACTTGATGAAGTACGTCAAAGCAATGAAATATTTTTCATTACTTTGGCGCAAATAGTGATCCAGTTACTATTTTTATGAATTCGCTCCAGTATCATGTGGCACATAAGTCAGGACGGATTTTCAGCCAACATTTCTGGCGAATGGATTCTTAATTTCAGAATTGGCATGACATTCAGCTTAATTTGATAATAATTCTTAAAGGATCCACCTATGGCTACCCTTACAGCGACTAATTCAGCTACTCGTATCGAAGAAGATCTACTGGGCGAGCGTCACGTTCCAGCAGATGCCTACTACGGTATCCACACGCTACGCGCAATCGAAAACTTCAACATTTCTAACATGACCATTTCAGATGTGCCTGAATTTGTGCGCGGTATGGTGATGACGAAGAAAGCTGCAGCACTAGCCAACAAAGAGCTAGGCGCAATTCCAAAAGAAGTGGCTGATTACATTCTTCAAGCGTGTGATTTGATCCTTGAAACAGGTAAGTGCATGGATCAATTCCCATCAGACGTCTTCCAAGGCGGCGCGGGCACTTCGGTAAACATGAACACCAACGAAGTGATTGCTAACGTTGCGCTTGAACTGATGGGTAAAGAGAAAGGTGAATACCACTTCATCAACCCAAATGATCACGTAAACAAGAGCCAATCAACCAACTGTGCTTACCCAACCGGTTTCCGTATCGCAGTTTACAACAGCGTACATAAACTAATGGACGCAATTGAGTACCTAAAAGGCGCATTTGAACTGAAAGCTCAAGAGTTTAAAGGCGTGCTTAAAATGGGCCGTACTCAGCTTCAAGACGCAGTACCAATGACCGTTGGTCAAGAGTTCCACGCATGGGCAGTGACACTAAACGAAGAGATTCGTGCTCTAGACTACACCTCAAAGCTACTGCTTGAAATCAACCTAGGTGCAACAGCCATCGGTACAGGTCTAAACGCACCTGCTGGTTACCAAGGTCTTGCGGTAAAACACCTAAGTGAAGTCACTGGCTTAGAAGTCGTGCCAGCTGAAGACTTGATTGAAGCGACATCAGACTGTGGCGCTTACGTAATGACGCATGGCGCCCTAAAACGCCTAGCGGTTAAACTGTCTAAGATCTGTAACGACTTACGTCTTCTTTCTTCTGGTCCGCGCTCAGGTCTAAATGAGTTGAACCTACCTGAACTACAAGCAGGTTCATCAATCATGCCAGCAAAAGTAAACCCGGTAATTCCAGAAGTGGTAAACCAAGTGTGCTTTAAAGTACTCGGCAACGACAACACCATCTCATTTGCCGCAGAAGGCGGTCAGCTACAGCTGAACGTAATGGAACCGGTTATCGCACAAAGCATGTTTGAGTCTATCTCTTTGCTACACAACGCATGTGTGAACCTACGTGACAAGTGTATTGACGGCATCACAGTGAACAAAGAAATCTGTGAGAACTACGTTTACAACTCAATCGGTATCGTTACTTACCTAAACCCATACATTGGTCACCATGAAGGCGACATCGTGGGCAAAATCTGTGCAGAAACCGGTAAGAGCGTGCGCGAAGTGGTGCTGGATCGCGGATTATTGACCGCCGAGGAGCTTGACGAGATCCTTTGCGTTGAAAACTTCATGCATCCAACGTATAAAGCCAAACGTTACGAATAACAAATACCAGAAGGGTCCCGCAAGGACCCTTTTTTAACGCCGCAATTTGGCGATTAAATTTACCTTGTGGTGTATTGCGCGTTTTGCCTAAGCACTTTTTGCTTATGCCGCTAACATCATGGAATAAAACTTAAAAAGACGGGGGTCATTTTATGGTAGCAGTCGAACTGTTCGTCGTTCTGCTCTTTATTTTCTTGGGAGCAAGAATCGGGGGCATTGGCATTGGTTTCGCAGGTGGTGCTGGTGTTATCGCTCTATCACTGGGATTAGGTGTACCAACCAGCCAAGCGTTCATCCCAATCGATGTAATTTTAATCATCATGTCGGTGATTACCGCTATCGCAGCCATGCAAGTCGCCGGTGGTTTAGAGTGGCTAGTACAAGTCGCGGAAAACTTTCTGCGTAAAAATCCTAAGCGAATCACCTTCTATGCGCCAATTGTGACTTTTCTAATGACGCTTATGGCAGGTACAGGTCACACCGCATTTTCAACCTTACCTGTGATTGCAGAAGTAGCAAAAGGTCAAGGCGTGCGCCCGTCTCGCCCACTGTCTATCGCGGTCATTGCATCACAAATCGCTATCACAGCTTCGCCAATTTCAGCGGCGGTAGTGGCTTTCGCGGCGATGCTAGCACCAGTTGGTGTTGATTACCTCACGCTGCTGGCAGTGTGCATTCCAACCACTTTCATCGCTTGTATGATCGGCGCATTCGTCGCGAACTTCATGGGCAGCGAACTCAAAGATGATCCTATCTACCAACAACGTTTGGAACAGGGTCTTATCAAGCTTGCCAGCGAAGAAAAACGTGACATCCTGCCGACAGCAAAAAAAGCGACCTACATTTTCTTAACCGCAATCGCGCTTGTGGTGTGTTACGCAGCGATGATCTCTGACTCAATCGGTCTTATTGATAACCCTGCACTTGGTCGTAATGAAGCGATCATGACCGTTATGCTAGCCGCGGCAGCTGTGATTGTGATGACCACGAAAATTGATGCCAACCAAATTCCATCTGCCAGCACCTTCCGATCAGGTATGACAGCTTGTGTGTGTGTTCTTGGTGTGGCTTGGCTTGGTGCAACATTTGTTAACGCACACGTTGATGGCATTAAAGAGCTCGCAGGTGAACTGTTAGCAGATTACCCATGGATGCTCGCGCTGGTGCTATTTTTCGCCTCGATGCTGCTCTACTCTCAAGGGGCGACCACGGTTGCACTCATGCCAGCAGCGCTTGCAATTGGTGTGGCACCGCTAACGGCCGTTGCATCATTTGCCGCCGTCAGTGCCCTATTCGTTCTGCCTACCTATCCCACTCTACTCGCCGCAGTAGAAATGGATGACACTGGCTCAACGCGCATTGGTAAGTATGTATTCAACCACCCATTCTTTATTCCGGGTGTGGTCACGATTACCTCTGCGGTGACGCTCGGTTTTATCTTTGGCGGCATGGTGATTTAACTCACCTCGCACAAACTGACGAAACTCAAGTCAACACAACATCTCAAAAGGCGCTGCGGCGCCTTTTTTCTTTCCCCTTACACTCATCACTCGACAATAAAAAGCCTCAATACTGAAACTATTTGGCTGTTTTCTCTGTCCTATAAAGTCAAATGAAGGTTGCATTGGATAAAAATCCAACCTGTACGTAAAATACCCGCAAGTTAAATTAAGTGATTTTTATATGCGCTCAGTTTTTTCCATTCTGATTTTATGCCTAAGTGTCGTGGCGACACCCGCGATGGCGCTGTTTAACAACAACAGCGGCACCCCAAGCTTTGCCACTGACAACAACCGCTTTGTGCCGGTTGATGAAGCATTCCCATTCAACCATTTTCAACAAGGCAACCGTGTTTTCCTCGACTGGCAGGTCAAACCGGACTATTACCTATACCAAGAACGAATCTCCGTTAGCGCAGAAAATGTCACTATTGGCGAGCTCACCATGCGCAATGGTAAGCCATACACAGATGAGTTTTTTGGTGACGTACACATCTATACCGAACCGCTATTTGTAGAAGTGCCACTTGAACAATTTCAAACTGGCGCGCGTTTGATCATCCAATACCAAGGATGTGCCAAAGCCGGTTTTTGCTACCCACCAGAAACACGAATTATTGATGTTGAGCCTTTCGTCGCGAGCAAGTCTGAACCCGCTAAAAGCGCAACTGATAACTTAAAGTCAGAAACAGACACCGCAACAGCTCAAACCACTGCGACTCAATCAAGCGCACCGCAGTCACAAGAGAGCTCTCTTGCCAGCAAGCTTGCCGATAACTGGTGGACACCACTGCTATTTTTAGCTTTGGGGGTTGGTCTGGCTTTCACACCATGCGTACTACCGATGTACCCAATTCTTACTAGCATCGTATTAGGCAGTGGCAAGCTCAGCCATCGCCGAGCACTAAGCTTATCGTTTATTTATGTGCAAGGTATGGCGCTCACTTATACCCTGCTGGGGTTAGTCGTGGCTTCCGCTGGCATGCAATTTCAAGCGGCGATGCAACATCCATATGTATTGATTGGTCTTAGCATCATGTTCGTTGCTCTTGCCCTGTCGATGTTTGGTGCTTACACCTTACAACTGCCTGCCAGTGTGCAAACTTGGCTAAGTGGTTTAAGTAACAAACAGCAAGGTGGCAGCAACGCTGGCGTATTTGCAATGGGGGCGATATCAGGCTTAGTCTGCTCACCTTGCACAACAGCGCCGCTTTCTGGTGCTCTACTTTATGTTGCACAAAGTGGCGATCTTCTGACTGGCGCGGTGGCACTCTATGCTCTGGCATTAGGCATGGGTATTCCACTGATGCTCGCGGCAGTGTTTGGCAACAAACTGCTACCAAAAGCCGGCGGCTGGATGGATCGCGTTAAAATCCTGTTTGGTTTCGTGCTCCTTGCTGCGCCGATTTTCTTACTTGAACGTATCTTGCCAGAGAGTTGGGCGACGACACTTTGGTCTGTGCTCGGTATTGCGGCGTTTGGTTGGCTCTACCATGTAAAAAACAGCCTCACATTTGGTGGGTGGAAGCAGAGCATGGTCGGCATTATCGCGGTACTTGGCTTAGTCACTTCGGTACAACCGCTATACAGCACCTGGATAAACCCACCCTCACAAGAGCATCAAGCGCGAGTTGAGTTTATCAAGATTACGACAGTCAGCGAGCTGGAAGCACAACTGGCAAAAGCGAAACAAGCAGGTAAACCTGTGATGCTCGACTACTACGCAGACTGGTGTGTCGCCTGTAAAGAGTTTGAAAAATACACCTTCCATACGCCAGAAGTCGAAGCCAAGTTGCAAGACTTCATCTTGCTGCAAGCCGATGTAACGAAAAATCAGATGCAAGATATTGAATTACTTCAGCGCCTTAACGTACTTGGACTGCCGACTATCGAGTTTTGGGACCACAGTGGTCAGCACTTAGTTAATGCTCGCATTACTGGTTTTATGGATGCGCCAAGCTTCATTCAGCATCTTGATAACCACCAGCTCTAAGCGCAATCATGGTTAAGTTAAACGCCCCAGTTTGTCTGGGGCGTTTTTATTTCTAAGACAAAAGTCGATTTAGTTCAGACTTTTAGCGTACAAACATTGTTCAATCAGTCAAACAACATAATAATTCTATTAACCAAATAACAATAAGTGATTAACGTCATGGATTCGACTTACACGATTATTATTGCTGACGACCACCCGCTATTTCGAAATGCCTTGTTTCAAGCCATTCATATGGCTATCAGTGGCGCGAACTTGCTTGAAGCGGACTCGTTGGAAGCACTGCTAACATTGTTGGCGAAAGAGTCGGATCCGGATCTGTTGTTACTTGATCTAAAAATGCCGGGGGCAAATGGCATGTCAGGCTTAATTCAGCTTCGAGCTGAATACCCTGATCTACCGATTGTCGTCGTTTCCGCCAGTGAAGAACCATCGGTTGTCACTCAAGTGAAAAGCCACGGTGCGTTTGGTTTTATCCCTAAATCGAGCGATATGCGCGAGCTGATCAGTGCGCTCAATCAGGTACTCAATGGCGAACCTTTCTTCCCCGAGGGATCCATTACCAATAACGCAGCGTGTACCGATCTCGCGGAAAAAATTGCCACCCTGACACCGCAGCAATACAAGGTACTGGGCATGCTGTCTGATGGCTTGCTCAACAAACAGATCGCGTACGAACTCAATGTATCTGAAGCGACCATCAAAGCGCATATGACGGCGATTTTCCGTAAGCTCGGAGTAAAAAACCGAACTCAAGCGGTAATTTTATTGCAGCAGCTTGAGTCTGAAGGTTAATTCACTCAACGCTAACTTTCTCTTGCATGACTTTTGCTACACTTAGCTTGTTGGTGTTTTAACACACCTATCCCTCTGTTAATTCCTGAGATAATTCGTATCGTTATAGCTCGCCTTTTTGCCCGATGGCAATTTGAGTGGGTTCTCACGTCACAATAGTCTCACCCATCTAACTAATACCAATCAGGATAAGTAAGTGGTCAGAAAATTGCGCAAGGAAAATCGCTTAGAACTAGGCGCAGATTGCCGATAACTAGTTATTCTAATTACAAAATCTGCAACAACGTTATCAGCGATTTTAATCAGCAAGAATGATCAAAGACTTATGCTGATTGGTATAACTCTGGGAGATCACTTTGCTTAGTATTGTGCTTACTCAATTCGTCGTCTTGTGGGCAGTCATCGATCCGGTCGGAACCGTGCCTGTTTACTTATCACAAACTCAACATTTGTCTGTTAAACAGCGCCGCCTCGTGGCACTCAAGGCTGTCGCCATCGCAACCGGTTTGTTGCTGTTTTTCTTAATTGCCGGTCAATTGTTACTGGAAGCGATGCAAATTCCGTTGCCTGCTTTTCAAGCAGCGGGTGGGTTAGTGTTACTCCTGTTTGCACTCACCATGATCTTTGGGGAGAGTAAGCCCGATCAAGAAAAAAAATTGACCCAAGAATTAAGCCACTCTGAATTAGCTGATCTCGCCGTCTACCCTCTCGCAATGCCTTCGATTGCCTCTCCGGGTGCCATGATGGCAATTGTGATGCTGACCGATAACCACCGCTACTCACTTATCGACCAAGCAATCACCGCCGGTGTCATGCTCTCCGTATTGATCATTACACTGTTATTTCTGTTAATGGCTAGCCATATCCACAAGCTGATCGGTAGCGTAGGCGCGGCGATCATTAGCCGTGTCATGGGGCTGATTTTGGCAGCTGTTGCACTGAATAATCTATTAATGGGGATTCGCGACTTCTATTTTGTGTGATCGATCCACCATTACTGGTGCTACAGCATTAGACCTTTGGCTTAGTTAACACAAAATTAACATTCATAAAATGCCAGTAAATATTTTAAGCTCATGTTTTAAAACAATTTAATCAAAAAACATTGCCGACTAAAGTTGAAAAGAGATCTTGTTACGACGCTGCTATTGTAAATCGTGAAACAAATTCTTAACAACAAACATGCGTAAGGAGACGGCAATGGCGTTTGAAAGTCAGGAACGAGCCAAAGCCTATTGGGAAAAGAACGTAAGACTAATGATCGGTTTAATGGTTGTTTGGTTCTTCGTATCTTTTGGCTGTGGCATCTTATTTGTTGATGTGCTTAACCAATTCCAGATTGGTGGCTACAAACTTGGCTTCTGGTTTGCTCAACAAGGCTCCATCTATACCTTCCTAGGGATCATTTTCTACTATGCGTGGAAGATGCGTCAGATCGACCGCGAATTTAATGTAGATGAGTAAGGAGTAGCTCAGATGGATTTGAAAACTATCACTTACCTAGTTGTAGGGGCGACATTTATCCTCTACATAGGTATTGCAATCTGGGCTCGTGCTGGCTCAACGAAAGAATTCTACGTTGCTGGCGGCGGTGTAAACCCAATTGCAAACGGCATGGCGACAGCCGCTGACTGGATGTCAGCAGCATCGTTCATTTCAATGGCGGGTCTAATTGCGTTTATGGGCTACGGTGGTTCCGTATTCCTAATGGGTTGGACTGGTGGTTACGTACTACTTGCTCTACTACTGGCCCCTTACCTACGTAAGTTTGGTAAGTTTACCGTGCCAGAATTCGTGGGCGAACGCTTCTACTCAAACACTGCACGTATCGTTGCGGTTGTGTGTCTTATCATCGCCTCGGTAACTTACGTTATCGGTCAGATGAAAGGTGTGGGTGTAGCATTTGGTCGTTTCCTAGAAGTTGATTACTCAACAGGTCTACTGATCGGTATGTGTATCGTATTTATGTACGCGGTAATGGGCGGCATGAAAGGTATTACGTACACGCAGATTGCTCAATATTGCGTACTCATTCTTGCTTACACTATCCCTGCAATCTTTATCTCTCTGCAGCTAACTGGTCACCCTCTGCCACAAATCGGGCTTGGGAGTACCATTTCCGGCACCGATGTCTATCTACTCGACCGGCTCGATCAGGTGGTGACAGAACTTGGCTTTAGTGAATACACCACACAAGTTCGTGGCGATACACTCAACATGTTCGTCTACACCATGTCACTAATGATTGGTACCGCAGGTCTACCGCACGTAATCATCCGTTTCTTCACTGTACCTAAAGTACGTGATGCACGAACGTCAGCAGGTTACGCGCTACTATTCATCGCAATCCTATACACAACAGCTCCTGCTGTATCTGCGATGGCTCGTCTAAACCTAATGGATACTGTGAATCCTGCTCCTGGTCAGCACCTTGCTTATGATGAGCGTCCTGACTGGTTCAAGAACTGGGAAAAAACAGGTCTACTAGGCTTCGATGACAAAAACAATGATGGTCTGATTGAGTACACCTCAAACCCAGCCACCAATGAGTTGAAAGTTGACCGTGACATCATGGTACTGGCTAACCCTGAGATTGCGAAACTGCCTAACTGGGTAATCGCACTTGTCGCAGCGGGTGGTCTGGCAGCGGCACTGTCTACCGCAGCGGGTCTACTGTTGGCTATCTCCTCGGCGATATCCCATGACTTAATTAAAGGCGTTATCAACCCAAATATTTCTGAGAAGAAAGAGCTACTCGCTAGCCGGATATCGATGGCGGTGGCCATTGCGGTGGCAGGCTACTTAGGTCTCAATCCACCAGGCTTTGCCGCCGGTACGGTAGCCCTCGCCTTCGGTCTTGCCGGATCCTCCATCTTCCCTGCATTGATGATGGGTATCTTTAGCAAGAGCATCAACAAAGAAGGTGCGATTGCCGGTATGATCGCAGGTATCAGTGTGACGCTATTCTACGTATTCCAACACAAAGGCATCCTATTTGTTGCCGATTGGACTTACCTAGAAAGCTGGGGTAGCAACTGGTTCTTCGGCATCGAACCAAATGCATTCGGTGCGATTGGTGCGCTATTCAACTTCATCGTGGCATTCGCTGTATCGAAAGTAACCGCGGAAACACCACAAGAAGTGAAAGATCTGGTTGAGCACGTACGTGTACCAGCTGGTGCAGGTGACGCAGTCGACCACTAAAATCTAACCTAAAGCACAAAAGCCCCTACGGGGGCTTTTTTATTCCTCTTAGTCTGTTTAAATAAAGTTCTATACCCAATAACTTAACTCAGTAAGCTTATGAGTTATTAGGTATAAAATTTTAGCCCGTCGTAGTAGCAAGGAAGCCCTATGTTTAAAAACAAACACATCATCATCGCCCTGTTGGTCGCGCCAATTCTTTCTATTATCGCTTACTTTGGTACCGACTTAGCTCTGAGTGAGAAGCCTCACGCGGCTAAAGAGGGGCAAAGCTACAAGCTGCTGAGCAAATCAAACTGCCGCTACACCAGTGGTATCTGTGATATGGAAAATGGCGAATTTAAAATCAAGTTCCGTTCAGAGAGTCTGACCGCCGAAGGATTAGAGCTATCGCTAACATCCGCTTTTCCGCTAGAAGGCATCAAGCTATCTCTGGTTGACGATGCTGATCAGCAAGCTAAACCTCTCGATATGCAGCCTGCAAGTGAGGACAGTAAAAACTGGTTTATCAAACTACCTGCACCGGCATCAGAACAAAGTTGGTTACGTGTTGCGGCGCAAGCAGACGGCGTGCTGTATTACGGTGACACTCAAACAGCGTTTGTAAAATACGAAACGCTGCTAAGTGAACAATAACAAGATATCCATCCTAGGCGATACGGTTGAGTATCGCCCTGAGTTTGAGTGGCTTGACTGGTTTAGGGATAAAGCTAAAGCTGTTCGACTCGATGCCTGCCAACATATCAGGGGTGCGATCAGCACTGATGATCACCCCGATAAAGCTATCCCCAAGACGTAAACGACATTGTTGCAATACCTCAAGCCCGGTACGGCCATTATCAAGACGGTAATCGGAGAGAATCACATCCGGCTGCCAAGTATCGTCAATCGCTTGCATGCTCTCGACAATATCGACAGCACAACGCACATCGCATCCCCAGCGAGCCAGTAATTTTTCCATCCCTACCAAAATATTACTTTCGTTGTCGACGCACAGCACCTTGATATGACTGAGATCCGATGCGGCTTGAACAGAAGAAACTACCGCTTGCGGCGCAACAAAAGCAGCGCGTCTTAAGCGAATCGAAAAAACGCTACCACTGCCCGGCCAAGAACGCATCGCAATCTGATGACCAAGCACATTGGCAATCCCTTTGGAGATCGCAAGACCTAACCCCAACCCTTGGTCCGAGCGAACCTGATTGCCTCGGTTAAACTCTTCAAAGATCTCTTGCTGTTTATCTTCGTTGATCCCTTCACCGTTATCCCAAACTTCAATACGAACATCATCGCCATCACGGCGGACTCCTAACACCACCTTTCCACGTGGACTGTAGCGGAACGCGTTAGTCAGAAAGTTCTGAACCACACGGCGCAGTAATTTGGGATCAGATTCCACCAGCAACTGACTCGGCACCATACTAAACTCAATACCCTGCTGCTTAGCCAAGGCACTGAACTCAGCATTAAGATTGGAGAGCACATCGTTAATCGCGAAACCGTGCACATTAACGTCTAACTTGCCGGACTCGAGGCGAGAAATATCCAAAAGATCGCCAATCAAGTCTTCGGCAGCGCCAAGAGCACTTTCAATGTGATTGGCCAATTGCTTGGTTTCACTCTCCTTCGCCACTTCAGAAAGAGATGAAGCAAACAAGCGCGCGGCATTAAGCGGCTGCATTAAGTCATGACTGACCGCGGCTAAAAAGCGGGATTTCGAACGCGACTCATGCTCAGAGCGCTGAGTCGCCGTGACCAGTTGCTTGTTGAGACGTTCTAACTCTTGCGTACGTGCCTGCACACGCTCTTCAAGCGTTTCATTGGCCTCTTTCAAGGCTTGCTCAGCATCGCGGAAGACGGTGATATCGGTAAAACTCATTACAAACCCACCACCAGGCATCGGGTTTCCTTGCACCTCAATCACACGCCCATCGGGCCGAATCCGCGAAGAAGTATGGCGTGTACCTTGCTCCAAGTGATATATCCGGCGCCGCACATGATCCTCTGGGTCACCAAGACCACACAAACCTTGCTCGGCATTATGACGAATCACGTCAGCAATCGGGCGACCGACTTGAATCAACCCAGGGGGAAATTCGAACAACTCTAGATAGCGCTGGTTCCATGCC
This sequence comes from Vibrio fluminensis, assembly GCF_015278125.1. Taxonomy (GTDB): domain Bacteria; phylum Pseudomonadota; class Gammaproteobacteria; order Enterobacterales; family Vibrionaceae; genus Vibrio; species Vibrio fluminensis. Next base: position 24,576 of record NZ_JADILO010000033.1, on the reverse strand, counting down.
ACCAACCTTAACTGCTTGTCGACAACCGCAATCCCTTGGCCAATATGTTCAATCGCACCTTGCAGTAAACCACGACTAAAGTCATACAGTTCAGAGGCTTCGTCGACAATGGTCGCCACCTCTTCCAACTGCATGTTTCTGCCTTGCAAAGCAGAAGTAAGCACTAACTTAGCGGAAGAGGCACCAAACACCCCAGCTAAGACACGCTCGGTATGGCGGATCAAACTTGAAGGTGCTTGCTGATTGGGCATTAACGTTTGTCGTTGCTGCCCCCAATATTGTTGAAAGGCGCTGCGTACTCGATGTCGACCGACAAACCGTGAAGCGAGCATCTCTAGTTCAGCCACCGTCACTCGGCTTTGGTAGAGGCTCATGTTCTCACTTTCCGGCAACGGCGTACCAATAAACGAAGCCGATTGCAGTCGCTCACTCAAACTGGCGCGTGTCAGGATAGAAATCAATATATAGCATAAGGTGTTGGCACTTAAGCTCAGCACTATCCCCCATTCTGAAGCTTGTAAGCCCACCTCACGCAAGATGGTCGGTGGATCGATTAACCAAAGCAGTACATTGTTATGGCTATCACCGGCCAATAAGCCTGTCGCATTCATTAGCGTGATTAGCCACACCGTGAAGCCAAATAGCAGCCCGACGTAAACACCCTTACGATTACCTTGGCGCCAATACATACCGCCAATCAATGCTGGCGCAAACTGACCTATCGCCGCAAACGAGAGAAAGCCTATCGCCGACAGCGAAGGGATGTTACCCAGTACCTGATAAAAACCCCACGCCCCCAAGAGCAACAACAAAATCAAACCGCGTCGGATCACCAATAGCAGTCCTGAGAACTGGCGATGACCCCGATTGCTCAAACGCATCCGACGCAGCAGCAATGGCATCACTAAGTCGTTAGACACCATGATAGCTAGCGCAATGGTTGAAACGATAACCATACCACTAGCAGCCGATGTGCCGCCTAAAAACGCCAACAACGCCATATCGGTCGCGCCGACAGACATTGGCAAACTGATCACGTAAGTGTCAGCACTCACGCCAGCAAGTAGCCCTTGCCCAACCCATGCAATCGGCAAGACAAACAAACCCATTAAGATCAGATAGAGTGGAAATAACCAGCGCGCGGTGTGCAAATCTTGTGGGCGTTCATTCTCCACCACCATGGTATGGAACTGGCGCGGTAAGCAGAGAATGGCTAACATGGTCAACACCGTATGGATAATCAATGTTGGCCAATTGGGTGCCTGATAGGTTTGCGCCGCCAAATCCATTAAGACAATGTCACTGCGGTTTAAGGCGAGGAAGAGAATGAAACAGCCGACGGTCATAAATGCCACCAGCTTTACAATCGACTCAAACGCTATCGCCATCATCATGCCACGATGATGTTCGGTATTATCGATATGGCGAGTACCAAACAGCATGGTAAATATAGCCAGCGCCAAGACCACAAACCACGAAGCATCAACGCCAGCAAGTAGCCCTTGTTCTTTCAAGGTTGGCGCAACAACTTCAAGCCCCATGGTAATACCACGCAGCTGCAGAGCGATATAAGGCAAGATACCGACTACCGCGATTAAGGTGATCACAACCGCCAGCCCTTGTGACTTACCATATCGAGCCGCGATAAAGTCCGCTATCGACGTAATGTGCTCACGCTTAGCAATAATGATCAGTCTAGCGAGGATTCGCCAACCTAAGGTGAAAACGATAATGGGGGCAATATAGATAGGAAGGAAGGACCACGGGTTACTGCTCGCTTGCCCTACCGTGCCGTAAAATGTCCAAGAAGTACAATATACTGCAATGGATAAACTATATATCCAAGGGCGCCACTTAGCGAGCCAACTGCGTTTTTGATCGCCATACCACGCGATCCAAAACAGCAGACCGAGATACAATATTGATACGGGAATCACTAGCCATCCTTGCATGCGATATCCTTAAATTACACTCTGTTAGATAAGGCTATTAAACTAACAGAGTGTATAAATATCAATCAGATGAGGTTAATTCTGTGCTTCAAGCTCCGCTTTATTTAACTCATCGTGACGCTGACGCGTTTTCGGCTCTGCACGAATGAACAGTGCCAGTACTCCCATCGCCGCCATTGCCCAAAAGACATTCGCGCCCCAGTTTTCATATCCCCAGCCACTTAACGCGGTCATCAAAGCAATAAACGCCCCGAGAGGAATTGCATTGTAAAGCGCTTGTAGCGCTACCATACGATTTGGCGCCGATGCTTGGATGTATTGAATGGCTGCAATATGAGCGACCGCAAACGTCACACCATGCAATAGCTGGATAGCGACAAGCGCCAGCAGTGCCGTGGTCGATGCCGTTAGGCCCCAGCGTACAATAACTCCGACGGATGCAACTAAAAACAAAGCGCGTAAACTCCACCCAACAAACAGACGTTTACTTAAGGCAAAGATGGCAATCTCAGCCAGCACACCTAGACTCCATAAGTAACCAATCGTTGCTTCCGAGTAGCCTGCTTCTTTCCAATAAATGGTACTGAAACTGTAGTAAGCGGCATGACTACCTTGAATTAGAGCCACCAGAGCCAAAAAGCGAATCACGCTATTTTCACGCAGCAGCGCGAGCACTTTCGGACGCTCCATCTGCGCTTCACTCTCCGTCACTGGCATAGGATTAATCGCACGCATCGAGAACAGTAATGCAGCTAACATCCCCACCATTGCGGTGTAAAGGATCATATCCGTGCCGTATAGAGAAACGAGATAACCCACCACAGTTGAACCTGCGATAAAGGCAATCGATCCCCATAGACGAGTACGACCATAATCGAGCATTTTTAAGCGAGCATAATGGTTCGCCATTGCATCCGAGATCGGCACGATAGGACCACAGCAAAGGTTAAATAACACCGTCGCTACTGCCATGAGCCAGAAGCTCCCACCAGTAAAGAAGTGGAAACCAACAAATAGTAAGCCTGCCAAACTGAATGCACGCAAAGCCGGCATGAGATGCTCAACTTTGTGAATACGCGGTGTGATGACTAAGTTGGCAACACAACGCGTTGCAAAACCAATACCAACCAAAAGACCAATATCAGCTGGTGATACACCTTGGTTTTCAAACCAAAGTGACCAAAATGGGAGATAGACACCATAGGCGAAAAAGAAACCGACTAGGTATTGAGAAATCCAGCCGTAAGGCGAAGGGGTAAACATGGTGACCTCTAATTCAAAACATTAAGCTGACGATATTATCCACGCAACTGGAATGGATAAAAAGGGAACATTCAAAAACACGTATTTCCTCTTTGCAAAGATGGACTTTGCTTCGACCAAAGTCGTCTGGCGAAAACAGCGTGATTTGTCACACTAGACGGTAGTTCGATTGTCTTTGTAGGTGCTCTATGCCAGATAAATTCAACATGCAATCTCCCCCATTTGACCGACTCGATGAAGCCCAGCAACAAACCTTGAGAGCTTCACTGGATGTCGCCTATTTTCGTGGGCGAGATACTATCCTCAAAAGTGGGACGACCAGTCGACACCTGCACATTTTGATCAAAGGCGTGGTTGAAGAGCAATCCAGTGATGGAAAAGAGATCTTTGCCCACTACGCGAATGATGATCTATTCGATGTACGCGCTTTATTTGAGGGAGAAGCGCGCCACAACTACATTGCGCTTGAAGATACGCTCTCCTATTTGCTGCCCAAAGAAGTATTTCTCGACTTGTATGAACAGAACGGTCAATTTGCGGCGTACTTCGACAATAACTTATCAAAACGCCAAGCTTTAATTGAAGCGGCTCAACAGCAGCAAAACCTCGCCGAATTCATTCTGACTAAAGTCGACAGCGAGATCTATCACCCACCGCGCATTCTAAAATATGACCAACCATTGGATGAGGTCACGCAGTTCCTGAAATCGAATTCGGTCGATTCTGCATTAATTGAATTGGCAGACGATGATCAACGCCGGCAAGCGCACCCTAACGAACTACCTTACGGCATTATTACCCGCACCAATATGCTGCATGCGGTCATGCTAGACCGTTTACCACTTGATACCCCCGTGGGGGAAGTGGCCACTTTTCCCGTGATGCATGTTGATGAAGGGGATTTTCTATTCAATGCGATGATTTCCATGACGCGAAATCGCATGAAGCGTCTCATGGTGTGTGACGGCAATCAACCCGTCGGTATGTTGGATATGACGCAAATCCTCAGTGCCTTCTCGACTCACTCACATGTGCTCACCCTGAGTATTGCACGCGCCACCAGCGTTGATGAACTGGCTATTGCCTCCAACAAGCAGCGCCAACTGGTGGATAGCTTACTTAGCAACGGCATTCGTACTCGTTTCATCATGGAGCTCATTTCTGCGGTCAATGAACAGATCATCGAAAAAGCATTCGAGCTAATTGTCCCTCCAGCCCTCCACGATCACTGTTGCTTGATTGTTTTAGGCTCAGAAGGACGTGGCGAGCAAATCCTAAAAACCGATCAAGACAACGCCTTGCTCCTCAAAGATGGTTTGGAATGGTCGCAATGTGGCAATGTCATGAATGAGCTGACTCATACACTGCAGCAGTTAGGTTACCCGCTCTGTCCTGGCAATGTCATGGTCAACAATCCAGAATGGGTTAAGTCGCAATCTGATTGGCAGAAGACCCTAAAACAGTGGTCGAAAGCCACCAATGCCGAACAAGTGATGAAACTCGCTATCATGGCTGATGCCCACGCGGTTGCGGGCAATGAAGATTTACTTCAGCCAGTAAGTGAGCACTTACATAAAATTATGTTCAATAACATGCTCACCCTACAGGGTTTTTCTCGACCAGCACTACAATTCTCCTTGCCTCTGACATTATTTGGCAACGTGAAGAATGATAAGCAAGGGCTCGATCTAAAAAGCGGTGGTATCTTCCCCGTGGTACACGGCATCCGTACGTTAGCGCTTGAATATGGCATCAATGAAAACAACACCTTTGAGCGTATTGAAGCACTGCGTCATAAGAAAATACTCGAACCCGAGACAGCCGATAACCTCAATGAAGCATTAAAACTGTTCTTTAAGCTTCGCCTTGCACAGCAACTATCAAACCAGCATAGCCATAACCGAATTGACCTCAAACTGCTCGACAGAAGCGAACGAGATCTGCTGCGCCACAGTCTGCATGTGGTGAAAAAATTTAAGCAATTCTTAGGCTATCATTATCAAATAAGAGATTAGTGAGGACGAGTATGAACTGGCTTCAAAGACGTTACTGGTACTACAAACTCAAAGGATCTCCTTTTCAGCACTACTTTGGGGCTGTCGCTAAAGGCGAGTACGTCTCGCTCGATTGTGAGACCACCAGCTTAGACCCTAATCGGGCTGAGTTAGTGACCATCGCCGCGACTAAGATCATTGATAATCGCATTATTACCAGCCAGCCTTTTGAGGTGCGCTTGCGCGCGCCCCAATCTCTCGATTCCGGCTCAGTAAAGATCCACAAGATTCGTCATAAAGACCTCGAAGATGGCATCGACGAGAAACAAGCACTGCTCAAGCTGCTTGAGTTCATTGGCAATCGACCTTTAGTCGGCTACCACATTCGCTATGATAAGAAGATCCTCGATTTAGCCTGCAAGAAGCAACTTGGCTTTCCACTGCCAAATCCATTGATTGAGGTGAGCCAGATCTACCATGACAAATTAGAACAGCATTTACCCAATGCTTACTTCGACTTAAGTTTAGATGCGATCTGCAAGCACTTAGACCTGCCCCTGCAAGATAAACATGACGCACTGCAAGATGCCATCTCTGCGGCGCTGGTCTTTGTACGGTTGACCAAAGGCGACCTACCCAACCTAAGCATTCCTTATCAGCGCTAATTATTTGAATTCATTAAATGGGCGCTGAAATGCGCTCTCAATCACTCTCCCTATTTCGCATTAATCCTAAAGTCTAATTGAGAAAATAGGCGCTGTGATTGAAAGTTATAGCATTGCTAGGTTCAAGCTAATCGGCTTAGAGCTTGAAGATTAAAGATGTGATTTTAAACGCTCACCCTACAATTTCGCGTTTAAATTATCGCTCAATTCACAAGGAGAGAAGCAATGAGTGAAGTCCACGTTTATCCGGTAAAAGAGAATATTAAAGCGACAACGCATGCGGATAATGACACCTACCTTGCCATGTATCAGCAGTCAGTGTCTGATCCAGAGGGATTCTGGAGTGAACACGGGAAAATCGTCGATTGGATCAAGCCTTTCACTAAAGTGAAAAGCACCTCATTCGATACTGGTCATGTTGATATCCGTTGGTTTGAAGATGGCACACTTAACGTTTCTGCTAACTGTATTGACCGTCATCTTGCTGAGCGCGGTGATGAAGTGGCAATTATCTGGGAAGGCGATGACCCTGCCGATGACAAAACACTGACCTTCAAAGAATTACACAAAGAAGTGTGTAAGTTTTCAAACGCGCTAAAAGAGCAAGGCGTGCATAAAGGCGATGTGGTTTGTCTTTACATGCCAATGGTACCAGAAGCCGCTATCGCAATGCTGGCTTGTACGCGTATTGGTGCCGTTCATACCGTGGTATTCGGTGGTTTTTCACCAGAAGCTCTTTCTGGTCGTATTATCGACTCAGACTCTAAAATCGTTGTTACCGCAGATGAAGGTGTTCGCGGCGGTCGTGCCGTACCACTGAAAAAGAACGTAGATGAAGCATTGACTAACCCTGACGTTAAAACCATTGAGAAAGTAATGGTATTTAAACGCACGGGCGGTGATATCGACTGGCATGAACACCGTGATGTTTGGTGGCACGAAGCAACGGCAAATGTATCGGACGTTTGCCCACCAGAAGAAATGAAAGCCGAAGACCCGCTATTTATTCTTTACACTTCAGGTTCAACAGGTAAACCAAAAGGCGTACTGCACACCACTGGTGGCTACCTGGTTTATGCCACCATGACATTCAAGTACGTGTTTGACTACCAAGCTGGTGAAACCTTCTGGTGTACTGCCGATGTAGGTTGGATCACCGGTCATACTTACCTAATCTATGGTCCACTCGCCAATGGCGCGAAGACAATCCTATTTGAAGGCGTACCAAACTACCCTAGCACTGCGCGTATGAGTGAAGTGGTCGATAAGCATCAAGTGAACATTCTTTACACCGCACCAACGGCTATCCGCGCGCTAATGGCGAAAGGTAACGAAGCGGTTGAAGGCACTTCTCGCTCAAGCCTACGCGTTATGGGTTCAGTTGGTGAGCCAATCAACCCTGAAGCGTGGGAGTGGTACTATAAAACCATCGGTAATGAAAAATCACCAATTGTTGATACTTGGTGGCAAACTGAGACAGGCGGCATCTTAATTGCTCCACTACCAGGTGCTACTGATCTTAAGCCGGGTTCGGCAACACGTCCATTCTTCGGCGTACAACCGGCACTTGTCGACAACATGGGTAACATCATTGAAGAGACAGCAGCTGAAGGTAACCTAGTGATCCTAGATTCATGGCCAGGTCAGATGCGTACTGTCTACGGAGACCATGAACGCTTTGAGCAAACGTACTTCTCAACCTTTAAAGGCATGTACTTTACCAGTGATGGCGCGAGACGTGATGAAGATGGTTACTACTGGATCACCGGCCGTGTTGATGACGTACTGAACGTATCGGGTCACCGTATGGGTACCGCTGAAATTGAGTCCGCACTGGTTGCACACGACAAGATTGCGGAAGCGGCAATTGTTGGTATCCCTCACGATATTAAAGGTCAAGCTATCTACGCTTATGTAACGCTTAATGATGGTGAATTCCCATCAGCAGAGCTACACAAAGAAGTCAAAGATTGGGTGCGTAAGGAAATCGGTCCAATCGCAACACCAGACGTGCTGCACTGGACGGACTCTCTACCGAAAACCCGTTCAGGTAAGATCATGCGCCGCATCCTACGCAAGATTGCCACCGGCGACACCAGTAACTTGGGTGACACTTCAACACTAGCGGATCCAAGCGTGGTAGAAAAACTGATCGCGGAAAAAGCCGAATTGGCTTAATTCCCGCTCTTAATCTGCAAAGGAACCTGCAAAGGCCGTCACTGAGTGGCGGCCTTTTTTGTGCTCAGATCTGATTATTTGTCACCTATCTGACTCTTCTACACGACTTTTCTGTTATCTCTGTTACAGAAAACAAAAGCAATTGTGGGTGATTAGACCAGTAAATTGCTGCTAATTGCGCTGAATTAGCTATAATCGTGGACGATTTTTTAAAAATCGCTCGATTTGCACTGAAAAATCGCGTTGATTTATCGTATATTAGGAAACCGACTCGTTTCACTCACGATAAAGGAAGATAGCCACATAATGTCAGCAAAATCACGAATTCTACTTCTGAACGGACCGAACCTTAATTTGTTAGGGCTTCGCGAGCCTGCACATTATGGGTCGCAAACTCTCGACCAAATCGTCACGACTCTGGTGCAACAAGCGGCAGATGCAGACATTGAACTCGAGCATCTTCAATCCAATCGCGAATATGAGCTTATTGAGGCGATTCACGCTGCATACAACCAAGTGGATTTTATCATTATTAATCCCGCGGCATTTACTCACACCAGCGTAGCGCTGCGTGATGCCTTACTTGGCGTAGCAATCCCATTTATAGAAGTACATTTGTCCAATGTGCACGCACGAGAACCATTTCGTCACCACTCTTACTTGTCTGATAAAGCACAAGGCGTGATATGTGGTTTAGGTGCACAAGGCTACGAATTTGCATTGTCTGCCGCGATCAAGCACCTGCAGGCAAAGTAACCTAACACTCTGCAACCCTAACGGGTTGTCTTACTCACAAGATAAAAGAGAAAGCAAACATGGATATCCGTAAAATTAAGAAGCTGATTGAATTAGTAGAAGAGTCTGGCATCGCTGAGCTAGAGATTTCTGAAGGTGAAGAGTCAGTACGAATCAGTCGTCACGGCGCAGCTCCTTTACAAGCAGCACCAATTCAATACGCGGCAGCACCGGCTCCAGTAGCAGCACCGGCAGCAGCGCCAGTGGCAGCAGCAGAAGAAGCGGCTCCAGCAGCACCTGCGGGTCACCAAGTTCTTTCTCCAATGGTTGGTACTTTCTACCGCTCACCAAGTCCAGACGCGAAGTCATTCGTAGAAGTGGGTCAAAGCGTAAAAGCGGGTGACACACTTTGTATCGTTGAAGCGATGAAAATGATGAACCAAATCGAAGCAGATAAATCTGGTGTAGTAACTGCAATCCTAGTAGAAGATGGTCAACCAGTAGAATTCGACCAGCCGCTAGTAGTAATCGAATAATCGAGGCTAAAGCTATGCTAGATAAATTAGTCATCGCGAACCGAGGTGAAATTGCTCTTCGTATTCTTCGCGCATGTAAAGAGCTCGGCATTAAAACCGTAGCAGTACACTCTACTGCTGACCGTGACCTTAAGCACGTATTGCTAGCAGATGAATCTATCTGTATCGGTCCTGCGCGCGGCATTGATAGCTACCTAAACATTCCACGCATCATTTCAGCAGCTGAAGTGACTGGCGCAGTAGCGATTCACCCAGGTTACGGCTTCTTGTCTGAGAACGCAGACTTTGCTGAGCAAGTTGAACGCAGTGGCTTTATCTTTGTTGGACCTAAAGCGGACACTATCCGCATGATGGGTGACAAGGTTTCAGCGATCAACGCCATGAAAAAAGCGGGCGTGCCATGTGTCCCTGGTTCTGACGGTCCACTAGACAACGATGAAGTAAAAAACAAAGCACACGCAAAACGCATTGGTTACCCAGTAATCATTAAAGCGTCTGGCGGCGGCGGCGGTCGTGGTATGCGTGTTGTGCGTAGCGAAGCTGAGTTAACTCAAGCTATCGCGATGACTCGCGCGGAAGCAAAAGCAGCATTTAACAACGACATGGTTTACATGGAAAAATTCCTAGAAAACCCTCGTCACGTTGAAGTTCAAGTGATTGCTGACGGCCAAGGTGGCGCGATCCACCTAGGTGAACGTGACTGTTCAATGCAGCGTCGTCACCAAAAAGTGGTTGAAGAAGCTCCAGCGCCGGGCATCACAGAAGAAATGCGTAAATACATCGGTGAGCGTTGTACTCGCGCTTGTCTTGAAATCGGCTACCGCGGTGCGGGTACGTTCGAATTCCTATACGAAAACGGCGAGTTCTACTTCATCGAAATGAACACCCGTATTCAGGTTGAGCATCCTGTAACTGAAATGGTCACTGGCGTTGACTTGATCAAAGAACAGCTGCGTGTAGCAGCTGGCCAGCCACTGTCATTCACTCAAGATGACATTAAGATCCGTGGCCATGCGATCGAATGCCGTATCAACGCAGAAGATCCGGAGCGTTTCCTACCATCACCAGGTAAGATTGAACGCTTCCATTCGCCAGGCGGCATGGGTGTACGCTGGGAATCTCACATCTATGCAGGTTACACAGTGCCACCGCACTACGATTCGATGATCGGTAAGCTGATCACTTACGGTGAGAACCGCGATGTTGCTATCGCGCGCATGAAAAATGCATTGAGTGAAATGATTGTCGAAGGCATTAAAACCAACGTGCCATTGCAAATGGCAATTATGAATGACGAGAACTTCCAACACGGTGGTGCAAACATCCACTACCTAGAGAAGAAGCTTGGTCTGCAATAATCGCCTCGCTTAATCGCGTTAAATGCCCACATTACGTGGGCATTTTTGCTTCTGGCTGCTAAACTCTGCGCCAATATCCTGATTCAACCACGTTAAGAGCACATACTCATGCCTTGGATTCAAATCAAACTCAATGCGACCAATGAAAACGCCGAAATGATCGGTGACATGCTAATGGAAGAGACTGGCGCGCTATCCGTAACCTTTTTAGATGCGCAAGACACACCAGTATTTGAACCTCTACCAGGCGAAACGCGCTTATGGGGTGATACCGATATTCTGGCTCTGTATGATGCCGAGGCTGATACTCAGTTCGTTCTAAGTCAAATCAAAGCAAGCAACATGCTAGCGGAAGACTTTGCTTACAAAGTTGAGCAAATTGAAGATAAAGACTGGGAACGTGAATGGATGGATAACTTCCACCCTATGAAATTCGGTGAGCGTCTATGGATCTGCCCAAGCTGGCGTGAAATCCCAGAGCCAGATGCGGTCAATGTTATGCTCGATCCTGGTCTTGCTTTTGGCACAGGTACTCACCCGACAACTGCGCTGTGCCTAGAGTGGCTTGAAGGTTTAAACCTACAAGGTAAAACGGTCATCGACTTCGGTTGTGGCTCTGGCATTCTCGCGATCGCAGCGATCAAACTGGGCGCAGAAAAAGTTGTCGGGATCGATATTGATCCTCAAGCACTATTGGCATCTAAAGATAACGCTGAGCGCAACGGCGTAGCAGAACACCTTGAAGTGTTCCTTCCTCAAGATCAACCTGAAGGCCTAATCGCAGATGTGGTTGTTGCTAACATTTTGGCAGGCCCATTACGTGAACTGGCTCCAATCATTAAAGGTTTGGTTAAAGAAAATGGTCTGCTAGCAATGTCTGGTGTGTTAGACACTCAAGCGGAAGATGTGGCTGACCATTACCGTGACGAGCTTCACATTGATCCGATTAAAGAGCAAAGTGAATGGTGTCGCATCTCTGGTCGCAAGCAAGGCTAGACAAGGTTTTTGCGGCTAATAGCCTGAAATTTAAACAAATTAACAAAACAATTTGTAAATGCTCAAATATTAGTCTTTTCACGCAGTGAAAAAATGCGTAAAATGCGCGCCCTTGCTGGTACAGAACTGTGAAGACGTTTTGAAAATAGGTAATTATCAACTTAAGAACAAACTAATCGTTGCTCCAATGGCGGGCGTTACGGATAGACCTTTTCGAGAGTTGTGTCTCCGATATGGTGCGGGTATGGCTGTCAGTGAAATGATGTCGTCAAACCCAAAGCTTTGGAAGACTGCGAAATCAAAACAGCGCATGGTACACGAAGGCGAATCGGGCATTCGTTCGGTACAGATCGCAGGCGCTGATCCCCAGCTTATGGCTGAAGCAGCTCAGTTTAGCGTTGAAAACGGTGCGCAAATCATCGATATCAATATGGGCTGCCCAGCTAAAAAAGTGAATAAGAAGCTAGCCGGTTCTGCATTACTTAAGTATCCAGATATCATCGAAGATATTCTGAAAACGGTAGTCAATGCAGTCGATGTTCCTGTGACATTGAAAACCCGTACTGGCTGGGACCCAGAAAATAAAAACTGTGTCCACATCGCTAAATTAGCCGAAGACTGCGGCATACAAGCTTTGGCCCTTCACGGGCGCACCAAAGCGTGTATGTACAAAGGTGAGGCAGAATACGACAGCATCAAGGCGGTAAAACAAGCCATCTCAATTCCGGTTATCGCTAACGGTGATATCGATAGTCCTGAGAAGGCAAAATTTGTACTGGATTATACCGGTGCAGACGCTCTGATGATTGGACGCCCTGCCCAGGGTCGTCCTTGGATTTTCCAGGAAATCCAGCACTATTTGGAAAACGGCACCGTAATGCCACAGCTTCCTCTCGAGGAAGTCAAAGGCATTATGCTTGGTCATGTGAATGCTCTGCATGAATTTTATGGAGAGTTCTTAGGCCCTCGCATTGCTCGCAAGCATGTGGGTTGGTACCTAAAAGAACATGAACAAGCTAACGAGTTTCGCCGTACCTTCAACGCGATCGAGATTGCTGCAGAGCAACTTGAGGTGTTAGAAGGTTATTTTGATAACGTTGCACCATAATTACGAGAAGAGCTAGACCGAATATGTTCGAACAAAATCTAACTTCAGAAGCATTAACAGTAACTACAGTAACTTCACAAGATCAAATCACGCAAAAGCCACTACGTGATTCTGTTAAAGCGTCTCTTAAAAACTATCTTGCTCAATTAAACGGTCAAGAAGTTACAGAACTATACGAATTAGTTCTAGCTGAAGTTGAACAGCCACTACTAGACACCATCATGCAGTACACTCGCGGTAACCAAACTCGCGCAGCAACTATGATGGGCATCAACCGCGGTACTCTTCGTAAGAAACTGAAAAAATACGGCATGAACTAATCTTTGTTGGTTCATCATTAATTAAGAGGTCATGTTAGCAATAACATGGCCTTTTTCTTTTCTGTCGTTTAAATATTGATAAATCACTCACCTGAACTCTCATCACTTCTAGCACGTAAATCCATACATTTTGTACACTCTTTTCGCATGTCCGCGTGATTGACTACTCGATCGCAAAACTGAACATTACTTTTACATTGAACAATTCTCATTTGAAGCGCAAGTTTTTATTAATCGCACAAAGGTTTGTCAGACCCGAGCAATCAGGATTGGTTGTCGGCTAATTAAAACAAACGGAGAATAACAATGATGAAAGCAGCAGTAGTAAGTGAATTTAAAGGGCCACTGGTCATTAAAGAAATTCCACTACCTAACGTGAAACCACGCGACGTCCTAGTCAAAGTCCATGCTTGTGGCGTCTGCCACACCGATTTACACGCTTGTCATGGTGATTGGCCAGTTAAACCCAAAATGCCTCTTGTACCAGGCCATGAAGGCGTAGGTGAAATTGTTGAGGTTGGCAGTGAGATCCATCACCTTAAAGTCGGTGACCGTGTCGGTGTACCATGGTTATACAGTGCTTGTGGCCACTGTGACTACTGCTTAGAGGGACAAGAGACTCTCTGTCTCGACCAACACAATGCCGGCTATTCCGTTGATGGTGGTTATGCTGAGTACTGTCTCGCCAACGGCGAATACGTCATTAAGATTCCTGAGGGATTAAACTACGTTGATGCTGCGCCTCTTTTCTGTGCTGGCGTGACCACTTATAAAGCGCTAAAAGTGACTGGCGTAAAACCAGGACAATGGGTTGCCGCGATTGGTGCCGGCGGTCTTGGCCACCTCGCCATTCAATATGCTGTCGCAATGGGGATGAATGTGATAGCTGTCGATACTGGCGACGAAAAGCTAGCACTTGCGAAAGAGCTGGGCGCGCAACACACCATCGACTTTATGAAAGAGAAACCATCAGAACGTATTCGAGAAATCACTGATGGTGGTGTACATGGCGTGGTATGTACCGCAGTGTCTCAACCCGCATTTAAAGAAGCTTACGCCTCTATTCGCCGTGGCGGAGCCTGCGTGCTAGTTGGCCTACCACCAGAAGAGATGCCAATCCCGATCTTTGATACCGTGCTTAATGGCGTTAAGGTCATTGGATCAATTGTTGGGACGCGTAAAGATCTGCAAGAATGCTTACAATTTGCTGCGGAAGGTAAGGTCAAGGCCATTACGCAAGTGAAGCAGCTGGAAGACATTAACGAGATCTTTGCCGATATGGAGAAAGGTGAAATTACTGGTCGCATCGTCATGGACCTAAGCTAATTCTCTCCTAAAGCAGGCAGCCATTAGCGCTGCTTGCTTTGTCTAAAATTAAACAAGCATATGCCGTGCTATCCGTCTCATCCATTTAGCTAATAACTCTTCTGTCTATAAACAAAATTGTCATATGCAAATAATCCGTTACAATGGCAAATTCCGATTTTGATAAGAGATAGGCGTAATATGGTCAAAAGTAGAGAGGAATGGCTAGATTTTATTCTCAATTCCTTACCTGATCACGTCTTTATCTTAGATGAAGAAGGGAACTACATTGATAGCTATGGTGGCCAGTACTACGCAGCGAATTTTAATGCGAAAAGTTACATCGGTCTCAAGTTAGATCAAGTGCTATCTGCAAGTAAAGCAGCGGAACTACAAACCCATATCGATCAGGTTATTGCCTCTAAACAGACGCAAGTCGTCCGCTACAGCATCAAGCTGCAAGATCACCTTCTGCTCTCTCTTGAAGACCTGCAAAATCCAGGTCTACCAGAAGAAAGTTGGTTTGAAGCGATCATTAACTATGTAGAGCCAATAGGCCACCAGCAACAAGTGATGTGGTCTGTCCGCAATGTCACCCAAACTCACTTACTCGAGAAAAAACTTAAAAAGCTCTCAGAGACAGATGAACTCACAGGGGTGCTCAATCGCCGTGCATTTCTATTAGAGTTAGAACGTGAATTTGAAAAGCAACACCAACAGAAACGCCATTTGGTGTGCTTAATGATCGACATTGATCACTTTAAAGAGATCAATGATATGGTCGGTCACCTATCCGGTGACGAAGCAATCAAGCACGTTGCTGAGATCTGTCAAAAGCAAATTCGAGGTACTGACCATATTGGTCGCTTAGGTGGTGAAGAGTTTGGGGTGGTTTTGAGTAATACCAACGCAATTCAAGCATTTGATATTGCAGAGCGCATTCGCACTTCGATCCGATCGACCGCTTGTTTAGTTGATGATCAGGAAATCTTCCCAACAGTAAGTATTGGTATCGCTGAATGCAGCCAAGAAGTCGATTCGGTGAAGGCTTTATTAATCAATGCTGATAAGGCGATGTACTATTCGAAACGAATGGGACGCGATCAAGTGACTATTTATCACGATAATCTGCCGGACCTAAAAGTGCACTCAGCAGCTAAATCACAAATACTACGCGCTTGCTAACCACTAACCCTTTCTCTAGTCATGGTGATGACAACAACCTTCGCTCTTTTCTTGACTCGCTAAAGCGCCAAGAATAGAGCAGTGACTGGCATCGTCATCCACATCACCACAACACGCATCGTTAATTTTCTTTAAAGCGGTTCTGATACGCGTTAACTCTTCAATTTTGTCGTCAATCACTTGCAGTTTCGCGGTAGTGATCGCTTTGACCTCAGCACAGCTATGCTCTGTCGCTTCAAGCTTAATCTCGAGCAACTCTTTAATCTCTTCCAAACTCAGACCTAAGTCTTTGGCTTTAAGTACAAACGTAACTTGCTCTTGGTTTTTTTCGCTATATACGCGATAGCCAGATTCACTACGCCCGGCAGGCTGTATCAAACCATTTTTCTCATAAAACCTAAGCGTATCAGTGGTTACACCACAGCGTTTTGCCAATTCTCCAATTTGGAACATAACTTTTCCTATTAACTGTTTCGTTACTTATCACGCTAAAGATGGCGGAAATTACAATTATTTTTGCGATGCCAAACGATTGCGCGAGCTTTTTTGTAATAAATTAGTTAGAATGTGCGCCATCAAATTCAGAGCATCGCAAATGCTCTTTGAAATGGCAAAAGGTCTTTACCAAAACTGGCCAATATTCTAACTGTAGTTAGAAACAAGTTCATTTTTGGCAAGCATCTTTTAATTCGTGAATTTGAGGAAAATGGAAGCATGAATAACGCTCGTCCTATTCGCCGCGCGCTTATCAGCGTATCAGACAAAACAGGTATTGTTGAGTTTGCTCAAGCTCTAGCTGAGCGTGGTGTCGACATTCTGTCAACTGGTGGTACCGCTCGCCTATTGGCTGAAAAAGGTATCTCAGTAACAGAGGTATCTGATTACACTGGTTTCCCAGAGATGATGGACGGTCGCGTTAAGACCTTACATCCAAAAGTTCACGGTGGCGTCTTAGGTCGTCGCGGTCAAGACGATGACGTAATGGAAAAGCACGGCATCAATCCAATTGATATGGTTGTCGTTAACCTATACCCATTTGCTGAGACTGTCGCGAAAGAAGGCTGCACACTTGCTGATGCAGTTGAGAACATCGATATCGGCGGCCCAACGATGGTTCGCTCTGCCGCTAAAAACCACAAAGATGTGACGATTGTGGTTAACGCCAACGACTACCATCGCGTTATCACTGAGATGGACGCCAATGAGTCGTCACTAACACTAGAGACTCGTTTTGATCTCGCAATTGCAGCTTTCGAGCACACTGCTGCGTATGACGGCATGATTGCTAACTACTTCGGCACTATGGTTCCTTCCTATGGAGAGAACAAGGAAGGCGACGCAGAAAGCAAATTCCCTCGTACGTTCAACCAGCAATTCATTAAGAAGCAAGACATGCGTTACGGTGAAAATAGTCACCAAGATGCCGCATTCTATGTTGAAGAACATCCACAAGAAGCCTCTGTTTCGACCGCTCATCAAATCCAAGGTAAAGCGCTTTCTTACAACAACATCGCCGACACTGATGCCGCATTAGAATGCGTCAAAGAATTCAGTGAGCCTGCATGTGTGATCGTAAAACACGCCAACCCTTGTGGTGTCGCGCTGGGTAAAGATATTTTAGAAGCCTACAACCGCGCTTACCAAACAGATCCAACCTCTGCATTTGGTGGCATTATTGCGTTCAACCAAGAGCTTGATGCCGAAACCGCTACGGCAATCGTCGAGCGCCAGTTCGTTGAAGTGATCATCGCTCCGTCAGTATCCGCTGAAGCAATCGAAGTAGTTGCAGCGAAGAAAAACGTTCGCCTACTCGAGTGCGGTCAATGGTCAACTCAAACAACCGGCTTTGATGTTAAACGTGTTAACGGTGGCTTGTTAGTTCAAGACCGAGACCAAGGCATGGTAAGCATAGGCGACCTAAAAGTTGTCTCAAAACGCCAACCGACAGACGAAGAACTAAAAGACGCATTGTTCTGCTGGAAAGTAGCAAAATACGTTAAATCAAACGCAATTGTTTACGCCAAAGGCGATATGACGATTGGTGTCGGCGCAGGTCAAATGAGCCGTGTCTACTCAGCAAAAATAGCGGGTATTAAAGCGGCAGATGAAGGCCTAGAAGTAGCAGGCAGCGTCATGGCATCAGATGCTTTCTTCCCATTCCGTGATGGCATTGATGCGGCAGCGGAAGCGGGCATCAAATGTGTGATTCAACCTGGTGGTTCAATGCGTGATGACGAAGTTATCGCAGCAGCAGATGAACATGGTATGGCGATGATCTTTACTGGCATGCGTCACTTCCGCCACTAATTTCCTCTTCGTAATTGGCACAGTGGCGTTGTTAACGGCTTTCGCCCACCCCGGTCACATAGCGGGCTATGCTCCCGGAGATGGGCTCAATTGCTGCCTAGCCACATCACCAATTACTTTGAGCAAGACTTATAATTTTGTTTTTTAAATATTCCGATATTTGAAATACGTAGAGCAAGTCAGTGACTTTAGTTCAAGGAAAACACGCGGAGCTTATAACCATAAGTGAGCATGTTTGACATAGCAATAAAGGCTCTGAAGCAGCTATAAGGATTTTAAAACATGAATGTATTGATTATTGGTGCCGGCGGTCGTGAACATGCACTGGGTTGGAAGGTTGCACAAAACCCTAACGTAGAAACCATCTTTATTGCCCCTGGTAACGCAGGCACCGCTCTTGAACCTAAGCTTGAAAACGTCAACATCGGTGTAGAAGACATTGACGCCTTAGTTAGTTTCGCCAAAGAAAATTCAATTGAGCTAACCATCGTTGGCCCTGAAGCACCATTAGTGATTGGGGTGGTTGATGCATTCCAAGCGGAAGGTCTTGCGATCTTTGGTCCAACTCAAGGCGCTGCGCAACTGGAAGGTTCTAAAGCCTTCACTAAAGATTTCTTAGCTCGTCACCAAATCCCTACTGCCGCTTACGCTAACTTCACTGAAATCGAGCCAGCACTGGCCTACGTTCGTGAACAAGGTGCGCCTATCGTGGTGAAAGCAGATGGTCTCGCGGCAGGTAAAGGCGTGATTGTCGCAATGACGCTACAAGAAGCTGAAGATGCGATTCAAGATATGCTGGCTGGTAATGCATTTGGCGATGCCGGTAGCCGTGTGGTAATCGAGGAGTTCCTTGACGGTGAAGAAGCGAGCTTTATCGTGATGGTTGATGGTGAGAACGTTCTTCCAATGGCCACCAGCCAAGATCACAAACGTGTTGGCGATAAAGATACTGGGCCAAATACTGGTGGCATGGGCGCATACTCGCCAGCACCAGTGGTGACGACTGAGATCCACAACCGCATTATGGACGAAGTGATTTACCCAACGGTTCGCGGCATGGCTGCCGAAGGCAACCCATACACAGGTTTTCTGTATGCGGGTCTAATGATCGATAAAGATGGCACACCAAAAGTCATTGAGTACAACTGCCGTTTTGGTGACCCTGAAACTCAACCAATCATGATGCGTATGCAGTCAGATATGGTTGAACTTTGTCTTGCGGCGCTAGACAAGAGACTTGACCAAGTTGAATCGAAGTGGGATCCACGAGCATCGATTGGCATTGTGCTCGCTGCGGGTGGTTACCCAGCCGCTTACAACAAAGGTGATGTTATTTCCGGTCTACCGCAAGTAGAAATTGAGGGTGAGAAGGTTTTTCACGCCGGTACCGATAACAACGCCGGCGATATCGTCACCAACGGTGGTCGCGTCCTGTGTGCAACAGCTTTGGGTAATACGGTTTCTGAAGCCCAGAAACGCGCCTACGAGCTTACTCAGCAAATTAGTTGGAAAGGTATGTTCCACCGCAATGACATTGGTTATAGAGCGATTGAGCGCGAAAATAACGCATAATCACAACTCTAATAGCTATTCCGGTAATAAAAAGGCGCTCATTGAGCGCCTTTTTACATCTATTCTTCGAGGAGCTTCGGTCGCTCAATACAAGATTGATTATCGTCTTTGAGCATCAAAAGATCTTCGATCACCAGCTTGTCGCCTTCTTTACTACCAACAAATGCAACAAAGCTGTCTATGCCCGCTAAGCGCTCTACAACAAAACTAGGTAAACTCTGATTAAATGCGAGTTTGTGATATTCCTCTCCCGAGCAAGTCTCAAACTCACTGCCATCCCAATAGCCTTGGATTAACTCAAGACCATCTTTATGCTGTTTCTTGGTTTTTGTCGCAACGTTGTTCGCTTCACCCAGCAACTGAGAGAGCATTGCGTTTTTCATCGGTAGCACTTTGCCATCTAGACGGTATTGCTGATAAACCGCTTCACCTTGTTGATTGAAGCGCACATGCAATTTATAAGGAACGAGTCCTTGGTTGCCTTTCAGCTGTTCACCTTCACGAATCAACTCTCTTACGGTCCCCTCTTCCCAGCGATATTGACTCTGATACCAGCCATAGTCGCCGGCAACGACATAGTCTGCCGCACTCAATGGGATGGAGAGCCTATCGGTAAACCAATAGAGGCTTGCAGCGTCACCCATACTTTGACCACCAGAACTGTTCAATGTGGTTTCAAGAGTGGTATTTGAAATATCAGCTGAGCAGCCAAGAAGAAAAGAAGTGATTAGTGAAGATAAAAGAAGTTTTTTCATAGGATTTTGCAAACGCCAAGACCACTACGATCTTGGCGTTAATTTAATTATTTCACTGCGTCTTTAAGTGCTTTACCAGCAACGAAAGCAGGAACATTTGCAGCTGCGATTTGAATCTCAGCACCAGTCTTAGGGTTACGACCAGTACGTGCTGCGCGGTGGTTTACTTTGAATGTACCAAAACCAATTAGTTGAACTTGGTCACCCTCTTTAAGTGCGCCTGATACGCCCTCAAGAGTAGCTTCAAGAGCAGCTTTAGCTTGTGCTTTTGATAGGTCTGCTTTCTCAGCGATAAAGTCGATTAATTGGGTCTTGTTCATTAGGTTTCCCTTCTCATATGTTATCGAATTCAACTCACTCTAAAACATAAATGCCCCATCTGGCAAAGGTTTGTAAGCATTCTTTCGCTTTAATGCGTGACTTTTAACCATAATATGAGTATTAACTCACAAATTGTTACTGGTTGAGTCATAATCAATACTTGTTTTTCAACCAATTTAACCTTATTTATAAACCGCTCAAGTCATGTGAAGCCTGATATTACGGGGCTTGAGCGATGACAAAATACACACACCAATAATGCCCAGGTATACCGAACGTGCACTCATTGAGAACAGTGATAGCATTTCGCAGCAAAATTAGGTCGTGGTAATAACTTTTATAGGAACAATATGTTGCTGCTAACTATATACGTCACTGTCGCGATTGGCGTATCTTTTATCTGTTCAGTTCTCGAAGCGGTCTTACTAAGTATTACTCCGAGCTTTATTGCTCAAATGCGTCAACAAGGACACCCTGCAGCCGATAGACTGACTGCTCTGAAACAGGATATTGACCGTCCACTGGCATCAATCCTGACACTAAACACCATTGCTCACACCATTGGTGCGGCAACCGCAGGTGCACAAGCTGCTGTGGTATTCGGTAGTGAGTGGTTAGGCGTATTCTCAGGCGTGCTAACACTAGCAATTCTAGTGCTATCTGAAATCGTACCAAAAACGATTGGTGCGACATACTGGCGTCAACTAGCGCCATTTGCTGCAACAACTTTACGCTGGATGGTATGGTTACTGACTCCATTTGTTTGGTTCTCAGAACAAATTACCAAACGCCTTGCGCGTGGCCATGAAGCGCCAAAAATGCGTGATGAATTGTCAGCAATGGCACTACTAGCAAAAGAAAGTGGTGAGTTTGCAGAAGGTGAGTCGAAAATCCTAAGCAACTTGCTAGGCATTCAAGATGTACCAGTAACACAGGTAATGACACCGCGCCCAGTCGTATTCCGTGTCGACGCTGAAATGACCATCAAAGAGTTCCTAACCGAACATCGTGATACGCCATTCTCACGCCCGCTGGTTTATAGCCAAACCAATGACAATATTGTTGGCTTTGTTCATCGCCTAGAGCTATTCAAACTAAAACAGTCGGGCAGCGGTGATAAGCAGCTTGGCTCTGTAATGCGCCCTGTGCACGTTTTGCTAAATAACATGCCTTTGCCTAAGGCGTTTGACCAAATGCTGTCTAAGCGCCTTCAGCTTGCGCTAGTGGTAGATGAATACGGCACTGTACAAGGTCTACTAACTCTAGAAGACATTTTTGAGCATCTCGTGGGTGAAGAAATTGTCGACGAAGCCGATAATGCAACTGACATGCAAGAGCTTGCTTTTGAACGTTGGGAAAAATGGAAAAAACAACACGGTGTAATTGAAAGCCGTGATGACGACGAAGACGAAGATAAAAAAGAGTCTGAGCCGGTAGATAAAGATAAATAACTAGCTAGTTACATAGAATAACAAAGGGAGCAAATGCTCCCTTTTTAGTATTTATTAAAGACCAATGCCGATATTACTCACGCCTTCGTCTTTAAGCTCAGCGCGTAGATCTTTAATTAAATCAATATCGCGCTCTTCTGCGTCTTTTAATGGGCGGAAAATAGCCCATTGAACATCCCACTCAGCACAAACAGCTTCGTTGTCCTTCTGGTTTTCATCCGTAATCTCAATACCAGTCTGCGCTTCTTCTAATTGCGCTACAGTCACTACCGATTGCTGACTGACTTTCTGCATGCTTTCGAAAAGATCATCACGATCTAAAAGGCCGTGGATCATGGTAGAAAGAGCGACACATGCATCAATAGCAGGGTAAACACCGTAGAAATCGAAATCTTCTGAGCTTGGAATAATCTCTTCTAACTTCTCCAGTTGACGCTCAAAGTTAACCTTTGCCGTTTTCACTGTCAGTTGTTCCCAGATACTATCTAGAATGTCACGATAGGTGCGAGCTGGAGCAAACTGAGTGTTTTCACAAAACATTGCGTAGTTTGGGTACATACGCTCACACAGACAAGCCATAAAGGTTATCTGTTTCCAAGGTTCTAACTTCTCAAGACGAAGCTGAAGTGGGTTTCTTAGCATAATGGCTCAATTGGTTGCAGAAAAATACAGCGGCAGTTTACTTGATAACCAGCAGGGAAAAAAGCAAAGCCTATGAACATTTTTACGAAAAAACTCTATATCTTAACTGAGCAAAACGACACTTATCGACAATTAGTGGAGTCATACCAACTGCCTAACTTAGAGATAACTGACAACAAACAAGAAGCTCAAATAGTCCTTGCGGCACCTCCTCTGCTTACAAAGCGTCTAGATAAATTCCCTAAACTAGAATGGGTTCAGTCAGTCTATGCAGGTATTGATGCTCTAATCAAAGATAGCTTAAGGACTGATTATCTGCTGACAAATGTAAAAGGCGTATTTGGACAACAAATTGCAGAATATGTGCTTGGTCTAAGTATCGAGCACTATCGACACTTTAATCGCTATCATGAACAGCAACTTCGCCAGCAGTGGCAACCGCACTCTTACCAGACGTTAAGTAGCAAAACGATGGTTATTGTGGGTACCGGCGAGATTGGCAGTTACCTTGCTCAAACCGCAAAAGCATTCGGCATTTGCACAATCGGCGTTAATACCCGAGGCATACCAAAAGCTAACTCACCATTTGACCAAATTTATCACATTGATGAGCTTGCGAGCGCGATGGCCCAATCTGACATTGTAGTCAGTACCTTACCGAACACACCATATACGAAAGATGTATTCAATCACCAGTGTTTCTCCGGCACCAATTCAATTCTTTTTTTTAATGTTGGGCGCGGCAATTGCGTGAAACAAGAAGACTTACTTCAAGCTCTCGATAGTGGCAATATTGCCCGTGCATTCCTTGATGTCTTTGTGCAAGAGCCATTACCGAGCGAACATCCATACTGGACACACCCGAATGTGACTATAACCCCTCACATCGCGGCAGTAAGCTTTCCTGAGCAAGTAGCAAAGATCTTTGCTGATAACTATATAGACTGGGAGCAAGGCTACACACTGCAGAACAGCATTGATTTTAGTAAAGGCTATTAATGCTAGAACAACTATTGAATGAAATTAGACAGTGTCGTTTATGTGAATCTGCATTACCACTTGGTGCAAACCCGGTAATTCAGGCGCACAAAGATGCGCGTATACTGATCATTGGACAAGCTCCTGGTACACGGGTGCACAAAAGCTCTATACCGTGGGATGACCCAAGTGGAGATAGACTAAGAACATGGCTAGGGTTGGATAAAGAGGCTTTCTACAATGCCCAAAAAATCGCAATTATGCCAATGGGCTTATGCTACCCCGGAAAAGGACAAAGTGGTGATTTACCACCAAGAAAAGAGTGCGCACCCAGATGGCACCAAGCTGTTCTTGAACAACTCCCCAATATCGAAATGACTCTTTTGATCGGTCAGTATGCGCAAAACTACTACCTTAACGATAAGCCTAAAACATTGACTGAAACGGTGAAAAATTGGCAACAGTGGGCACCGGATTATATTCCTATGCCTCATCCTTCACCCCGCAATACTTTATGGCTTAAAAAGAACCCATGGTTTGAAAAGGAAGTTGTCACTTACATTCGAGAGTATGTGCAGCAGAAGATATAAAGATGGAACGCTTCGCTACGGATGCAGGATACGGACTCGGGAAAGGAGAACGCTGCGCTACAGATGCGGGAGAAGATCAAGAGCAAGAGCGTAGAATTGAGAGTCGAGAAGTACTCGCTAAATGATCGAAGTCGAGCATGCACTCCCGGTTCCCGCATCCGTAAGTGAGGCGCTAGCCGAACGTTCTCACATCCCGAAGCGAGATATCTTCGATATCGAGCGTTCCAATTTTATTTCTGATGGAAATGAAAAAAGCCCTGCTATTTCTAGCAGGGCTTCTCAATAAGTGGCGGAGTGGACGGGACTCGAACCCGCGACCCCCGGCGTGACAGGCCGGTATTCTAACCAACTGAACTACCACTCCG
>NZ_JADILO010000032.1 GCF_015278125.1 Vibrio fluminensis | reverse complement strand
CTTGCTTCTGTATGCCTATGTAATGAATGGAAGCTTCTGCGCACGGTATAACAAAAAATATCGCGATCGCGACCTACGGTCGCTTCCAAAAAAGAACCCCGCTTGAAAAAGCGGGGTTCGTCATCAATCTGAGACCGGTCAAATGACCGGTCTTTTTTTGTCTCAAAACTTTACGAAAAACTTAAACCACTCGGTTCTGCTCTTCGCCATTCATATAAGCGCGAATATTATCCATCAAGATATGGGTCAATTTTTCAATCGCGGAATCACTGCCCCAAGCCACATGAGGCGTTAACAATAAATTGGGTAAATGGCTATTGGCTAACAATGGGTTGCTCTCATCGGCTGGCTCTTGGCTGAATACATCCACACCAGCCCCACCAATCTGTTGGGCTTGCAACGCATCAACAAGAGCTTGTTCATTGACTAAGCCACCACGTCCGGTATTAATCAAAAGTGCATTTGGCTTCATTTTCGCCAGCTCTTTTGCACCAATCAAATTGCGCGTCTGATCATTGAGAGGGCAATGTAAGGTAATCACATCAGCAAGCATCAACACCTGTTCAAAAGATAGGTAACCCTCACGGCAATTGCTCGCGCCTCTGCGCTCGGCAAAAATAACGTTCATCCCCAGAGCTTTAGCTAATGTCGCTGTTGCCTGCCCAAGTTCGCCACTGCCAATCACGCCAAGCGTTGAACCAGCGATATCGCCAATCGGATGAGTAAAAAAGCAAAACTGTTGCTTACGCTGCCACTCGCCGGCTGTAATGTCACGGTGATACCCCATCAAATTGCGTCTTAGTGCAAACATCAAACCAACGACATGCTCAGGCACGGATTGCGTTGCATAGCCACGAATATTGGCCACTGCAATCCCCGCTTCACGGCAATAATCGATATCAATGTTGTTAAAGCCAGTGGCAGAAACAGCAATTAATTCAAGATTGGGGAGTAAAGAAAGCGTACTGCGGTCCAACACAACTTTATTGGTAATCACAATTTGTGCGTGACTCAAGCGATCGACAATTTGACTTTGCTCAGTGGTATCGTATTCGACCCATTGGTGGTCAAAAGGTAAGTGAGGAAACTCAATATGAGAAGGGATGGTAGAGCGATCAAGAAAGACAACAGTAGGCAGCGACATAAATTTCTCCTTATTTCACTGCCTATTACTCTTACTACGTTAAAGTAGATTAAGTTATGTCCATCGAAACACTATGGCCTTGGCAGCGTTTTATAGTCTGGTAATTTTCGCACAGGATCGAAATAGTTAAAGATCATCTCTTCTGCTTCCGGATAAAAGTCACAAGGTACAAAAATACTACGTAGCCAATGGCTACGAGGATGATAAAAGCTTAGCTCAGCAGCATGCAGCGCTAAACGCTCAGAGCAGCTAAATGCTTCACCTTCTGAATAAAACTCATCACCGACAATTGGGTGTCCCAACGCCTGCATATGCACACGAAGTTGGTGTGAACGCCCCGTGACAGGTAATAATCTCACTATAGTCGTGTTCTGTTCGTATTTCGCCACTTGGAACAACGTTTTTGACGGTTTTCCTGTCTCAAAGCAGACCTTTTGACGCGGTCTATTTTCCCAATCACAAATCAAAGGAAACTCTAGCACCCCCTCGCTTTGCTCGACATGCCCCCATACTCGAGCGTAGTAGACCTTATGCGTCAGGCGATATTGAAACTGCTTTTTCAACGCACTCTCTGCACGCTTATTCTTTGCTAGCACCATGAGTCCCGACGTATCCATATCAAGACGGTGAACCACTTGTGCGTCAGGATGAGTCTCTAACACACGGCTCCATGCACTGTCGTGATGCTCAGGTAAGCGCCCCGGAACCGACAGCAATCCCGATGGTTTATTGATCGCTAAAATCTGTTCATCTTCATAGACGATCTCAACCCAAGGATCACGTGGTGGGTTGTATTCCAACATTGCCATGTTACTTGCTCCAAGAGACGAGCGATAGAACTCAAACTACCGCTCGCAATAGATGGGATTATTGGTGAGAAACCACGATCATACGCAGCGAGTCTAGTTGGAACTGCGCCTTGCTAATGTAGCCTGTTAGTTCTGTGATTTGCGCATCAATCGCTTCAATTTCTTCGTCACGGATATTTGGGTTAACCGCTTTCAGTGCTTGTAGACGCTCTAGCTCACCGTTTAGGCTGACTTGCATCTCTTGTTGAGCTTGATTGCGAATCGCTTCAACTTTGCTCTCAACCAGTTTGTCACCTGCGGTAATCAACTGATGCACTTGTGCTTGTACCGATGTCACCAATTTCGCCGCGATATGACGCCCAACTGGGCTCAACTGGCGGTTGAAACTTTCAAATTCCACCTGTTCAGAAAGATCGTTACCTTTACCATCAAGTATCATACGAATTGGTGTCTGTGGAAGGAAACGGCTAATACCACTGCGCTTCGGTGCTTGCGCATCCACGACGTAAACAAGCTCAAGTAGCATCGTACCAACCGGTAACGCTTTGTTCTTCAATAGCGAAACTGCCGCAGTCCCCACACCTTCACTCATCAGCAGATCAATACCACCTTGGATCATTGGGTGCTCCCAACTGATAAAGTGCATATCTTCACGCGATAGAGCAGTGTCACGATCGAAAGTGATCGTCGCACCTTCGTATGGTAAGCCTGGGTAGCTTGGTACCATCATGTGCTCTGAAGGCGTTACAACCAGAGCATTTTCGCCTTTATCATCTTGATCCAAACCAATGGTATCAAATAGGCTCAGTGCGAAGGTAACGAGGTTAGTGTCGCCATCGGTTGCTGAGATTTTTTCAACGATTTGTTGCGCGCGCTCACCACCATTAGAATGCATCTCAAGTAGACGGTCACGACCTTGCTCAAGTTGCAATTTTAGCTCTTTGTTCATTTGAGCTGACTCTTCAATCACCTCATCCAAGCCTTCACTGGTACCAGACGCCAAAATCTCAATCAAACGATCAGAAAAACGATCGTATACCGAACGACCCGTTGGGCAAGTTTCCGCAAATGCGTTTAAACCTTCATCAAACCAACGCGCTAAAATCGCTTGAGAAGTACCCTCAAGGTAAGGCACATGAACATCGATATCGCGATTTTGGCCAATACGGTCCAAACGACCAATACGCTGTTCTAGCAAATCTGGGTTAAATGGCAAATCGAACATCACTAGCTGGTTGGCGAACTGGAAGTTACGACCTTCAGAACCGATTTCACTACAGATAAGCACCTGCGCACCGCCCTCTTCTTGGGCAAAGTAAGCCGCCGCTTTATCACGCTCAAGAATCGACATACCTTCATGGAATACGGTAGCACGGATACCTTCACGCTCACGCAGCGCTTGCTCTAGTTGTAGCGCAGTGCTGGCACGCGATGCGATCACCAAGATTTTATCGCTACGCTTATCTTTGATCTTTTCCAGTAACCAGTTCACACGAGAGTCAAACTGCCACCAGCTTGAATCTTCCCCTTCAAACTCTTGGAAAATCTCTTCTGGGTATAGATTTTTCAGTGCACGCGCTTCTGGGCTCATCTTACCGCCGATCATACCCGCGACACGCATTGAGGTGGTGTACTGTTGCGGAATAGCCATCGGCAGTAGGTGTACGTTACGGGTTGGGAAGCCTTTGATTGCCGCACGAGTGTTACGGAACAAAACGCGACCAGTACCATGACGATCCATCAGGTTATCAATCAATTCTTGGCGCGCTGACGCTTTCTCAGCATCATCACTATTGCTTTCAATAATGCGGAACAGAGGCTCTACATCTTGCTCTGACAATAGCTCAGTAATTTGATTTTTCGCGTCATCTGGCAACGCTTGCCCTGAGAACAGCATACTGACAGAGTCCGCTACCGGTGCGTACTGCTCTTCTTCTTTAACAAATGCTTCGTAATCGTAGAATCGATCTGAATCTAGCAAACGTAGACGAGCAAAGTGACTCTCACGCCCCAATTGTTCTGGGGTCGCAGTTAGAAGTAGAACGCCTGCTGTGCGTTCGGCTAAACCTTCCACTACTTGATATTCACGACTTGGCTTCTCTTGACTCCACTCTAAGTGGTGCGCTTCATCGACAACCAGTAGATCCCACTCACCTTCTAATGCTTGCTCGTAACGTTTACGGCTCTTACGCAGGAAATCAAGTGAACACAACACATATTGCTGGGTATCAAATGGGTTATCTGATTCTGCAAACGCTTCAATGCAGCGCTCTTCATCAAAAATTGAGAAGTGTAGATTGAAACGACGCATCATTTCGACCAGCCACTGGTGTTGCAGTGTTTCTGGTACCACGATAAGAATACGCTCGGCACGACCCGCCAACACTTGTTGGTGAATGATCATGCCCGCTTCGATTGTCTTACCTAGGCCTACTTCATCAGCCAACAGCACACGTGGCGCGTGACGACGACCGACTTCATGAGCAATGTATAACTGATGAGGGATAAGGCCAGCACGCATACCACATAAACCACGCATCGGGCTCTTATGTTGTTCGTACTGGTTCTTTAACGCACGGTAACGCAGCACAAAGTTATCCATACGATCAATTTGACCAGCGTATAACTTGTCTTGAGGTTTGTTAAAACGAATTTGGTTGCTGAGCATGATTTCACGTAAGACCACTTCTTCTTCGTTATCTTCACGCGAACCAATGTATGAAAGCAGTCCTTGTTCTTCGACCACTTGCTCTACTTTCAGTGACCAGCCTTGTTGGCTCTCAATTACATCACCAACATTAAATGTCACTCGAGTTACGGGCGCATCGCTACGGGCATATACACGGTTCTCTTCTGATGCGGCAAACATCAGTGTTACTGTACGAGCATCCAATGCAACGACGGTTCCTAAACCTAGCTCACTTTCCGTATCGCTAATCCAGCGTTGGCCCAAAGCAAATGTCATGAATCGACTACCTCATTTAATCAATTTATTGTTTATACCCACGTGACTTCAAGCTAAAAAGTGCGAAGTCTTGTCACCGATTTCATCTAATGAAAACACTGACACGATAAAGTCGTATTGAAGTTACTAGGATATATTTTAGCTGCTCTCGCGCCATTTCAAAGGCGGCTGACGGGGAATTTATTGATCAGCATTGGCACGAAAAAAGGTCGCTAATATTACTCGAAGCTGTGACATTGGTCACGTGCCTAGCGCGCATTTCCAAACAATTTTCGCTTCATTTATGAATGACATCAAAGTGCAAAAAAGCCGTGGCACAAATAAACGTGCTGGTTGCATATACCAAAGCCGCACAATTAGACATCGTTTGTGTACAGATAACACTCATCGAGAGGTTAGAAAGTTTGCGAAATTTACTGCAATTACTGCAACTTTAATAAAATCAGCTATATACTTTTATTAACGCATGAGTAGCGATTAGTTTTTCACTCTTTGCGTCCCTCATGCGTATAAAAGACGATCAACACGGGTTTGCTAGTAGGCTCTCCCGCTCGGTCAGACAACAGAGCGTAGAGTCACTATCATCGCAACCGACAGAATAGAACGAAGTTGTGGTGAAAGCGAAAAGCTAGCAGGCAGTTAGTCAGCCTCACAACAGTGAGCACTACGCCGCCTCGCGGCAGGAGACGCTTATGGGTGATACGGACAGAAAACTCTTCGTTCTCGATACCAATATTCTGCTTCACGAACCTCTCGCCATTTTTTCTTTCCAAGAACACGACGTGGTTATTCCCATGACCGTGTTAGAAGAGCTTGACCGAATCAAAGACAGTAAACGCGACGTTGCTCGCGATGCGCGCGTCGCAATTCGCGCTTTAGAAGCCCTATTCAAAGACGCCACTCCAGATGAAATTTCCGAGGGTATCCCTATCAATCGTGACAAAGATGGCACCGGACATATCGCAATCCTTGCCGACTTTGAACTACAAGAAACCGTCAAAGCCTTTGCCGACAAAGCCGGTGATAACCGCATCCTCAATGCGACGATTTATTTACAAAATAAACGGGCACCACGTGAAGTCATCTTAGTCACCAAAGACATCAACATGCGCCTTCGAGCCAAAGGCGCTGGCGTGCGCTTTGTGGAAGATTATCGCAGCGACCAGCTCATCGATGATGTTCAGTACCTCACCAAAGGTTTTCAACAAATCGACGGCGACTTCTGGTCTAACGTCGATCAGGTAGAGAGTAAAAACCTCGCCGGCCGCACTTATCACACTCTCGCCAGAGAACCTTTTGAACCCACTTATCTCAATCAATATGTGATTGATAATGAAAGTGACTTTGTCGGTCGTGTGGCGCAAATCGATACCGATTCCATAACCCTGCAAGATCTCAGTCGAGAGCGCTTAATGCACCGACGCGCTTGGGACATTACACCGAAAAACATTTACCAAGCGATGGCGCTCGATGCCCTACTCGACCCTGGAATTGATTTAGTGATCCTCACTGGGGCTGCAGGGAGTGGCAAAACCTTATTGGCACTTGCTTCCGCACTGGAACAGAATATCGAAAAGCACATGTTCGATAAGATCATCGTGACCCGTAACACCCCAGATATTGGCGAATCGATCGGCTTTCTACCCGGTAGCGAAGAAGAGAAAATGTTGCCATGGCTTGCTGCCGTTACTGATACTCTAGAAGCGTTACATAAAAACGATCACTGCACTGAAGGCTCGCTAAAGTACATCTGCGACAAAGCCAATATCCAATTTAAATCGATTAACTTTATGCGTGGTCGCTCAATTCAAAACGCCTTCGTTTTACTCGATGAGTGCCAAAACCTAACCGCATCACAGATTAAAACCATCATCACTCGTTGTGGTGAAGGAACCAAAATCGTTTGTTCGGGCAACCTCGCGCAAATCGACTCTCATTACCTCACTCCTGTCACGTCCGGTTTAACCTACATGGTAGAGCGATTTAAAAATTTCGAAGGCAGCGCCAATATTCATCTCAATGGTGTGGTACGCAGTCGCTTAGCGGAGTTTGCGGAGGAAAATTTATAACCCCAACAATCGACTATATAACCACAAATGGCGAATTAGTATTCTATATTCGCCATTTATTTAAAATAATTATTCACAAGCGATGCGTTTTTATGTTTAACTAAGTCTATGTTTTATTCAAACTCAAGGATTAGAGTATGGCTTTCAATCTTCGCAACCGTAATTTCGTTAAGTTACTCGACTTCACGCCTAAAGAGATCCAGTTCTTACTCGATCTCTCTGCGGATCTAAAAATCGCTAAGTATTCCGGTACTGAGCAGCCAAAACTGCAAGGAAAAAACATCGCTCTGATCTTTGAAAAAGCCTCTACTCGAACTCGTTGCGCGTTTGAAGTGGCAGCATTCGACCAAGGTGCACAAGTTTCCTATATCGGTCCGTCTGGCTCGCAAATTGGCCACAAAGAGTCGATGAAAGATACTGCTCGTGTGCTTGGGCGTATGTATGACGGTATTGAATACCGTGGTTTTGGCCAAGCGATTGTGGAAGAGCTGGCAGAACACGCTGGCGTTCCAGTCTGGAATGGTCTCACAGACGAGTTCCACCCGACGCAAATCTTGGCCGACTTCTTAACCATGCTCGAGCACGGTCAAGGCAAGCAACTGTCAGAAATGAGCTTTGCCTACCTAGGCGATGCGCGCAACAATATGGGCAATTCTCTTATGGTTGGCGCTGCGAAAATGGGCATGGACATTCGTCTTGTCGCGCCACAACAATTTTGGCCAGAAGAAAATCTCGTTGCCACGTGCCAAGCGATAGCCAAACAGACTGGAGCGAAAATCACCCTAACTGAAAACGTCGATGAAGGCGTGCAAGGTTGCGACTTCCTCTACACCGATGTTTGGGTCTCGATGGGAGAAGCAGCCGAAGCTTGGGATGAACGTGTCGCACTCATGACCCCATATCAAATCAATATGGATGTGATTCAAAAAACCGGTAACCCACAGGTGAAGTTTATGCACTGCCTACCTGCATTTCACAATGACGAAACCACTATTGGTAAAGAGGTAGCGGAAAAATACGGCATGCAAGGGTTAGAAGTAACGGAAGATGTCTTTGAGTCTGACTACTCGATTGTATTTGATGAGGCAGAAAACCGCATGCACACCATTAAAGCGGTGATGGTTGCAACACTTGGTCGCTAAAATCAACAAATTCTGATTCAAAAAGCGCCAAGTAATCGCTTGCGCTCGACAATCTTCTGCGTATAATGCACGACAATTTGTCTGGAGGTTGTAAATAATGCCACGTAATTCGTGTTCTACAATGCGCTTTACTCAAGGTAAGCTAATTTGCTTACTGGCTGTTTATTTTACAGTTTCCACCGATTTTTAAAGCCTCCCTATTGGGAGGCTTTTTTATTGCCTAAATTTTATTCTTCTAGTCAGGTAGGGATGACGATTATGACCAACACGCTTTACAACAAGCACATCATTTCGATTCCAGAGCTATCACGTGCAGAGCTCGAATTAATAGTTCAAACCGCTGGTCAGCTAAAAGCTGAACCAAACCCAGATCTGATTAAAAACAAAGTCGTCGCAAGCTGTTTCTTCGAGCCATCAACCCGTACGCGTCTCTCTTTCGAAACGGCGATTCAACGTATTGGCGGCAATGTGATTGGTTTCGATAATGGCGGAAATACTTCGCTAGCGAAAAAAGGTGAGACGCTGGCTGACTCTGTACAAGTGATCTCAACGTATGTCGATGCATTTGTGATGCGTCATCCACAAGAAGGCGCTGCGCGTCTTGCGGCAGAGTTTTCCAATGGCGTTCCTGTAATCAACGCAGGCGATGGGGCTAACCAACATCCAACGCAAACCTTACTGGATCTCTACACCATTTCAGAAACTCAAGGACGCCTAGATAACCTCAACGTTGCGTTTGTCGGCGACCTAAAATATGGCCGTACTGTGCATTCATTGACTCAGGCTCTAGCGAAGTTTAACAACATTCGTTTCTTCTTCGTCGCTCCTGAGGCGCTTGCGATGCCAGACTACATCTGTGAAGAACTTGATGAAGCAGGCATTGAATACAGCCTGCACACCGACATGGAAAGCGTGATTCCTGAATTGGATATTCTCTACATGACTCGTGTACAAAAAGAGCGTTTCGATGAGTCTGAATACGCCCATATCAAGTCGGCGTACATCTTAACGGCATCAATGCTAGAAGGTGCGCGCGAGAACCTAAAGGTTCTGCACCCACTGCCGCGCGTCGATGAAATCACTACTGATGTAGATAAAACCCCGCACGCCTACTACTTCCAGCAAGCAGAAAATGGCGTTTATGCGCGCCAAGCCTTGTTAGCACTTGTATTAAACCCATCACTGTAATCGAGGAAAATCATCATGGCTAAAGAAACTCAATTGCAGGTTGAAGCAATTAAAAACGGTACGGTTATCGACCACATCCCAGCGCAAGTAGGCATTAAAGTACTCAAACTATTTAGCATGCATAAGAGTAACCAGCGTGTGACTGTCGGCTTAAACCTGCCTTCGTCTGCATTGGGACACAAAGACTTGCTGAAAATTGAAAACGTATTTATCAGTGAAGAGCAAGCAAGCAAGCTGGCGCTGTATGCACCGCATGCGACCGTAAACCAAATTGAAAACTACCAAGTCGTCAGAAAGCTAGCGTTAGAGCTACCAGAGCAAGTCAACAACGTCTTTGCTTGTCCAAACACCAACTGTATTACTCACGGTGAACCAGTGGAAAGTAGTTTTAAAGTGTTCGAGAAAAACAATGATGTGCGCTTAAAGTGTAAATACTGTGAGAAAGTGTTCTCACGTGAAATTGTTACCGAGCGTTAAGCTAAATATCGCCTCAAGCACGATATTGTCTACATTCATACCCCGCACTCGCGGGGTATTTTGATCTTTACCTAGCGTTTTATAAAAGGCACACTGACTATCTTAATGAGATCAGATAAATGAGAAACCTCACATGACTAAAGTACTTCACACAGAATCGGCTCCTGCCGCTATTGGTCCTTACGTTCAAGGTGTTGACCTAGGTAACATGGTGCTGACTTCAGGCCAAATTCCAGTAAACCCAGTAACAGGTGAAGTCTCAGCAGAGATCACTGTGCAAGCTCGCCAATCACTTGAAAATGTTAAAGCGGTAGTTGAAGCATCAGGCCTTAGCGTTGCTGATATCGTGAAAATGACGGTATTTGTCAAAGATCTCAATGACTTTGGCGCGGTAAACGAAGTTTACGGTGCTTTCTTTGATGAGCACAATGTTGCCAACTACCCAGCGCGTTCTTGCGTAGAAGTGGCTCGCCTACCAAAAGATGTTGGTATTGAAATCGAAGCGATTGCGGTACGTAAATAATCGCAGTCAACATATAACAAAGGCGAGCATTAGCTCGCCTTTGTCGTTCAATCATGCCGATAAAACGGAATGCTATTTAAAGCCTTTGATCTTCTTAATCAAATCATACGCATTTTGGATTTCTTGCGACTTCTCTTTGGCTACATTCATCATTTCTGGCGGTAAACCTTTCGCCATCAACTTATCTGGATGATGCTCATTCATCAATTTGCGGTAAGCGCGTTTAACACTTTTTGAATCCGCATCTTCATCCACACCAAGCACCTTGTAGGCATCGCTTAGTTGGCTTGCAGAAGTTGCTTGTTGCCAACTACCTGATTGTTGGTGGCCACTACCTGCATGACCATCAAAGCCACCACGTTGAAATCTAAATGCAGCTTCCTGCATCCGCAGGCGCTGTTCTAGTTGCTGAGTAGAGAAACCTAAGCCTTCAGCCACGCGATGCAATACCTCACGCTCGCTTGGATGGATATCACCATCGGCAAAAGCTGCCGAAATCTGAAGCTCTAAGAAAAACTGCAATAAATCAAAACGACCACCTGAGGAAATC
This sequence comes from Vibrio fluminensis, assembly GCF_015278125.1. Taxonomy (GTDB): domain Bacteria; phylum Pseudomonadota; class Gammaproteobacteria; order Enterobacterales; family Vibrionaceae; genus Vibrio; species Vibrio fluminensis. Next base: position 39,545 of record NZ_JADILO010000032.1, on the reverse strand, counting down.
TTCACTCGCGCCAATACTGAATCGAGAGGGAAATCCGTTGATTTACCATCGCGAAACGCATTTTGTGCCGCTGTGCGCTGCTCACCATGTAAATTCATACGATCCATCATGGCACTTGCGAGTTGAATTTCTTCTCGAGTCACTTGTCCTTTAGCTTTCGCTACATGCCCCATCACAGCAAACGCGGCTTTAAAAAACTCGTCTTGTTTTTGTGCTTGGCTTGGACCACTACTAAATGGTGATGAGTTGAAGCCAGCTTGTCTTAATCGGCGTGCTTTATCGAATTGATGTCCGATAAACAAACCAAATATGGCGCCAGGAATGTGGCCAAACAAAAAACCAAATATGGCACCTAAAATTTTGCCCAAATTATGCATTATGTGCTCTCAATCTATGAATTTTTTCATCGTTAAGCGGTCTGATAGTGCCGGATGGTTTAAATTCCTTTATGATAAAGACCGTTTTATTCTTTGTTCGGTTGTCTATTCACCGAATTTATCAAGTTCAACAGGATAGTAAAACTCGATGTCACGTTTTCCACGTACGTTACTAGCCGCTTCAATCAGTGCCGCACTATTTGCACCGCAGATTCAAGCCAATGAAGCCCTAACCGATGATAGTGTGCAGGAACTACCTGCTATAGATCAATGCTTGATCGACCAACCTGACGCAGAAAATCCAAATCAGCTACCAATTAACGTAGAAGCCGATAGCCTTGAAGGCGTTAATGGTGACAAAGCCACTTATAGCGGTAATGTCGTTGTTGTACAAGGCAAAAAGCGGATGCTAGCCGACAGCGTGACGCTACACCAGCAAGATAATGTCGTTGTGGCGGAAGGTAATGTAACGTTTAGTGATGGCCAAGTTAAAACGATTTCAGATAAAGCGGTTAATAACCTCAACACTGAGTATGTTGAGCTAAACAACACGAAATATCAGTTCCTCTGTGAACCTGGTCGTGGTGAAGCTGTTTACGTCTCTAAAACTGGCAAAGCCATGTACGAAATCGAAGATGGCTCAATTACCTCATGCCCTGAAGGCGATAATTCTTGGCGCATGAAGGCATCGAGTATCGAGATCGACCAAAATGAAGAAGAGGCGACCTTTTTTAACCCTCGCTTCGAGATCCAACAAGTACCCGTATTCTATTTGCCATATCTAACCGTACCCATTGGTGATACGCGTAAGACCGGTTTTCTATACCCAACCGCCTCTTATGGTTCAAGCGATGGTGTCGAGTTTGAAGTGCCTATCTATTGGAACTTAGCACCAAACTATGATTTGGAAACCACTCTAAAGTACATGGAAAAACGCGGGACTCAACTTAATAGTACCTTCCGCTATTTAACCGACTTTGGTCATGGCCAAATCGAGTCTGAATATTTGCCTGATGATAAAAAATATTTGGACAAAGGCGATCGCTGGGGCTTCCAATACACCCACGATGGTATCTACGCGCAAAACTGGAAGTTTGATATTGATTACTCAAAAGTAAGCGATATCGACTATTTCTCCGATGTCGATTCGAACATTGGTAAGCGAGAAGATGGCCAACTGATTCAAGAAGGTGAAGTCCAGTACCGTACCCAAAATTGGGACGCTAAGCTTTTAGCGCGTGATTTCCAAGTGTTGACCGAAGAAGGTAATTTGCCTTATCGCTTACTACCACAACTATCGTTTAACTACTATTCACCACAGATTGCGCCGTTCTTAGACTTCGATGTCGTTAGCCACGTATCACGTTTTGATACTGACGATACCACTAAGCCATCGGCAACCCGTGTGCACGTTGAACCTGGTATTACTATTCCAATCCACACGACCTGGGGCTCTTGGACGACCGAAGCCCGTATGCTAGGTACCTACTATCAACAAGACTTAAACGGTTTGGATCTTAATGATCAACAGTTCGAGCAGTACAACCTAAAAGAGAATGTGACGCGAATTATTCCTGAATTCCGCTCACATGCAGGCATTGTGCTTGAACGTGATAGCTATGTATTTGGTGGCTATACACAAACATTAGAACCACAAGTTCAGTACCTATATGTACCGAAAGAAGATCAATCCGATATCTACCTGTACGATACAACGCTGCTACAAACTGACTACTATGGACTATTTCGCAGTCGTAAGTTCAGTGGCGTAGATAGAATTGCGAGTGCAAACCAGTTTAGCTATGGTGCTTCAACTCGCTTCTTTGATGACATGTACAAAGAGCGCTTGAATATCTCGTTCGGTCAGATTTTCTATTTAGACAAATCGTCTAAAACAACTAACTCAATTACCAGTGAAGATGATTCTACCAACTACTCAGCATGGGCAGTTGAAATGGATTTCAACTTTAACGATTACCTCTTCTATCATGGTGGCGTTCAATACGACGTGGACTCTAGCGAGATGCAAGTGGCTAACAGTACGCTTGAATATCGCTCTGGCAACGGCTATATCCAAGGTAACTACCGCTATGTAACCAAAGAGTACATTGCACAAACGGTTGATCTTGATAGCATTGTTTCTTGTGATAAAGATGCGGATCCAAATTGTAGTATCAACTCAATTACCCGTGATGGTATCTCACAAGCGGGCATATTAACCGGTTACACTTTCTCACCAAACTGGAATGCGAGCGCACAGTATTTTTATGATTTAACCACTGAGCAATCTATCGAATGGCTAGCTCGTCTTAACTACATTGATGATTGCTGGTATATCGGTTTCACTTACAGCAACCAACTGCGCAGTTGGGATCCGAGTTTTGCTAGCTATCCAGAGGCAGATGCAGAGTATGAAAACAACTTTAGTATCAACTTTGGTATCGTTGGTTTTGGTACGAATATCGGCGCAGGTTCAGGACTCGCAGGAGCAGACAGCTCAGGCAACTCGTTGGGCTATGGTCGCCCATTCTTCCTAAATAATTAATTTTTCAAGCCAGCCTCTTTAGGCTAGCAAATATTTAAGGGTTATTGATGAAAACTTGGAAAACGGCGCTGCTTACCCTTGTAGCGGCATGTCATATCGGTGCAGCCAATGCTGATATGGTTGAAATGGACAAAGTGGCAATTATTGTCAATGACGGTGTGGTACTACAAAGTGATATCGACACCGCACTCAAAACACTCACGATCAATGCCAAAAAGAATGGTCAATCTCTACCAGACAAAAGCGCGTTGATTGAGCAAGTTGAAGAAAAGTTGATCCTTGAAACCATTCAACAACAAGAAGCTGAACGTATCGGCATCCGTATTGATGACAATCGCCTAAATGCAGCGATCGCAGATATTGCCAAAAACAACGGACAGACAGTTGAACAGCTCATTGCTTCAATTAATGAAGAAGGTATCTCTTATGCAGAGTTTCGTGAGCAAGTACGCAATGAAATTGCAGCGAGTGAAGCACGTAATACTTTAGTTCGCCGCCGTATCAATATCTTACCAGCCGAAGTGGATAATTTGGCCGAAGCATTAGCCAATGAAACCAACGCAACCGTACAGTATAAAATCGGTCACATCCAACTGCGTGTGAACGACGGTGACGACAAAGCCAAAGTTCAGGCGCAAGCTGAAGAATTAGTGAAACGCATCAAGAACGGTGAAGACTTTGAGAAATTAGCTTACACCTACTCAAAAGGCCCTAAGGCACTGCAAGGCGGTGATTGGGGTTGGATGCGTAAAGAAGAAATGCCAACCATCTTTGCCGATCAAATCAAGCTACAAAACAAAGGTAGTATTATTGGGCCATTCTCGAGCGGTGTGGGCTACCACATTCTAAAAATCGAAGATGTGAAAGGCTTAGAAACCGTTGCTGTAACCGAAATTAATGCACGCCATATTCTTATCAAGCCAACCGTCATTTTGAGTGATGAAGGCGTACAAAAGCAACTTAACGAAATCATTCGTCAAATCAACGCTGGCGAAGCAACATTTGGTGAACTAGCGCAGCAATACAGCCAAGACCCTGGCTCTGCTGCACAAAATGGTGAGCTAGGTTACCAAACATCGGATATTTACGTCCCTGAATTTAAACACCAAGTAGATACGTTAGCGATTGGTCAAATTAGCGCGCCATTCAAAACTGTTCATGGTTGGCACATTGTCGAAGTTCTCGATCGCCGTGAAGTTGACCGTACTGATTCAGCAATGAAGAACAAAGCCTATCGTATTCTGTTTAACCGTAAGTTCAACGAAGAAGCCAGCGCATGGCTACAAGAAATCCGTGCTGGTGCCTATGTTGAGATGGTAAAGGATCAGCAAAATGGCAATTAAGCGAATCGTGGTAACCGCAGGTGAACCTGCGGGTATCGGTCCAGATTTAGTCCTCGCCCTCTCTAAAGAGGGTTGGGATCATCAAATTGTGGTCTGTGCTGACAAAACAATGTTAGCCCAGCGTGCTGAACTGCTTGGTATAGACGTCACTCTGCATGATTACGATGCATCTCAACCAGCAACCAAACAGCAAGCTGGCTCGCTCATTATTGATCATATTCCCTTGGCGACTAGTGTTATCGCAGGTCAACTTGATGAAGCGAATGGTCATTATGTACTACAAACTCTTGAGCGTGCTGCTAATGGTTGTATGGCTGGTGAATTCGATGCGGTTGTAACAGGTCCAGTACATAAAGGTGTGATCAACCGTGCCGGGGTTGCTTTTAGTGGGCATACTGAATTTTTCGCTGAAAAATCAAATACACCACTTGTGGTAATGATGCTCGCCACTGAAGGTTTACGCGTTGCACTAGTCACTACTCATATACCACTGGCTTGCGTATCAAAAGCGGTAACAGCTGAGCGCTTAGAAAAAATCATCGAGATTTTGCATACCGATTTAGTAGAAAAATTTGCTATTCGTCAGCCAAACATCTATGTTTGCGGGCTTAATCCTCACGCAGGGGAAGATGGCTGTTTAGGCAGAGAAGAAATAGAGACAATTACGCCAACTTTAGAGCGTATCAAACAGGAAAAAAGCATTAACCTGATTGGTCCACTTCCAGCTGACACCATCTTTAACGAAAAGTATTTACAAGATGCGGATGCGGTTCTTGGCATGTATCACGACCAAGTACTTCCCGTGCTAAAATACAAAGGATTTGGTCGCTCAGTGAATATCACACTCGGCCTACCATTTATTCGGACATCGGTGGACCACGGTACAGCACTTGATCTTGCTGGCACGGGTTCAGCAGATACAGGGAGCTTCCGAACAGCATTGGCGCACGCAATAGATTTAGTAGAGAAGAAACAATGAGAAATGATGTCCATCTAGGGCACAAAGCGCGTAAACGTTTTGGTCAAAACTTCCTAAACGATCCATATATCATTGATGGTATTGTTTCAGCTATCAACCCAAGACCAGGTCAAAACCTAGTTGAGATCGGTCCTGGTTTAGGCGCAATTACCGAGCCTGTCGGCCGCGAAGTGGATAAGTTTACTGTTATCGAACTTGACCGCGACCTTGCAGAGCGTCTGCGTAATCACCCAGAACTTGCTGATAAATTGACTATCCACGAAGGCGATGCAATGCGCTTCGACTTCACTCAATTGGTGAAACCAAACAATAAGCTGCGCATTTTCGGTAACCTACCATATAACATTTCAACACCGTTGATGTTCCACCTGTTTGAATTCCATGCGGATATTTCAGACATGCACTTTATGCTGCAAAAAGAAGTGGTAAACCGTCTAGCAGCAGGTCCGGGCAGTAAAGCTTATGGCCGTCTAACGGTTATGGCGCAGTATTACTGTAAAGTAGTTCCAGTACTTGAAGTACCGCCAACGGCGTTTGTTCCGCCACCGAAAGTGGACTCGGCAGTTGTACGTCTAGTGCCTTACGAAACACTTCCGCACCCAGCAACAAGCCTAAAATGGCTTGAGCGTGTATGTCGTGAAGGTTTCAACCAACGCCGTAAGACAGTACGCAACTGCTACAAAGCATTAATGAGTACAGAAACTTTGGAAGAGCTAGGTGTAAACCCAGCCATGCGTCCAGAGAACCTAACGTTAGAGCAATTTGTTGCTATGGCTAACTGGTTGGATGCAAACAGCAGCCATCAAGCATAATCTTTAAGGGCGCACTCGCGCCCTTTTTGTTTGGCTTTACGAGGAGTTTATATGGATATCTCTCAACCTTGTATTAAAGTCCAAGTTCATACCCGCTATATTGCGGAACAGTCCGATCCAGCAGAAAAACGCTATATCTTCGCTTATATTATCACCGTCAAAAATCTCAGTACTGAAACGGTACAACTGATTGCTCGTCGCTGGCTGATTACTGATGCCAACGGCAAACAAGTCACGGTTGAAGGCGAAGGTGTGGTTGGGCAACAGCCTTTTATTGAAGGCAATGACGAGTATACGTATACCAGCGGTACAGCGATTGAAACACCTGTCGGTGTTATGCAAGGCCAGTACATCATGCTGGATGCAAAAGGTCAGCAGTTCCATGCTGAAATAGAGCCGTTTCGTCTCGCGATTCCCAATGTCTTAAACTAGGAAAATTCTGTGGCAACATATATCGTTGGCGATATACAAGGCTGCTTTGATGAGCTCAGGCAGCTACTTAACACTGTGCAATTCAATCCAGCTCACGATCAACTCTGGCTCGCAGGTGATTTGGTCGCTCGAGGACCTAAATCACTAGAAACACTCCGTTTTGTTAAACAACTCGGTGATTGTGCGAAAGTCGTACTGGGCAACCATGACTTACACTTACTCGCCGTGTCTCTGGGGATTCATCGCGTTAAAGACAAAGATCAAACCGCGCCGATTTTTGCCGCTGAAGATAAAGATGAGCTTCTGACATGGCTACGTCACCAGCCGCTAATGGCGGAACATGAAGAGTTCGTGATGAGTCACGCTGGTATTTCCCCTCAATGGGATTTAGCCACGGCTAGAGCAAACGCTAAAGAAGTGGAACAAATCTTACAAAGCCAAGATTGGACTTGGTTAATTGAAAACATGTATGCCAATCAACCGGACTGGTGGGATAGCGAGCTGCAAGGCATTGAGCGCTACCGCTACATTATCAACGCTTTTACCCGTATGCGTTTTTGTTTTGCCGATGCTAGGCTCGATATGGATTGCAAATTGCCACCACAAGAAGTCACCAGTGATGAGCTTGTACCTTGGTTTGAGCTACCAAGTCGAATCCGATTAGATAAAGCGGTGATATTTGGTCACTGGGCGGCACTTGAAGGGCACCAAAGCGACAAAGAAATTGGCCTAGATACTGGCTGCGTCTGGGGGGGCTCACTCACGATGCTGCGCTGGGAAGACAAACAGTTTTTCACTCAACCTGCGTTAGCATAGTTAACGCATGGATTACGGAACGCAATGCTACGGACGACGGAATCGCGAGGGAACTCGCGATATCAACATCTCACAGTTTCTGAGTAACTAAACTGTCCCGTATCTAATAGTGAAGCTCCGATTTACTTTCCGTAAACGCAGTGTTCTCTCATCCGTCAGCGAAGCGTCCATACAAAGCGAAGCTACGCTTCGCGCCCTACTCTCTATCCAAAACCGTAAAGCGCATATCGTGAACATTCTTCTCATCAGCGCTGTAGCTCTCTGAGTAGCTCTCAATAAAGCTTTCATCCCACGCTGGAAATTGGGTGTCACCCTCAATCTTTGCATCAATGTGGGTGATGTAGAGACGCGTAGCCATCGGTAAGCATGCCGCGTAAATTGCACCACCGCCAATGATCATCACTTCTTCTACCTCTCCAGCAACCTCTAACGCCTGCTCAATCGACGTTGCAGTTTCAACGCCTTCAATGAGAAGCGTGTCATCACGGCTGATCACGATATTCTGACGACCAGGCAGCGGACGACCAATTGATTCATAGGTCTTACGGCCCATAATAACCGGCTTACCTAGTGTGCAACGCTTAAACCAAGCAAAGTCGGCTGGGAGATGCCATGGCATTTGATTGTCTTTACCAATAATACGCTCGTCTGCCATCGCGGCAATCATGCTAATAATCATTCCGTTATCCTATTTATTGAGCCTAACTTTCTGTAAAAGGGGGGCGTTGCCTATGTGTTTAAACAATCGGGCGCCGGCGATAGAATAACAAGCCTGGCATTGCTAAGCCAACCGCAAGTCCAGCGATAATAAACATCGCTTTCAAAAAGTTAGTCGCCAGCATCTCTAATAACTGTGGCTCAAAGCCACGGTGGTTGAGCTCAACTAGCGCGATCATGGCTTTAAAGGCAAACACTCCCGGTACCATGGGAATCAGTGACGCCACGGTAAAGACTTTCGGGTGAGCCAATAGTTTATGAGACCAATGAACACCGATCATGCCAACAAAGGTCGCGGCAAAGAAGGTGGCCCATTCAATCGGGACTCCAAAGTGCATCATCAGATAACGCGAACCGTGACCGATCGCTCCGCCTAATGCACAATATTTTAAAGCTTTAACTGGCACATTAAACACCAACGCAAAGCCGACCGCAGGAATCGCCGCAAAGAACATGTCATTGAGTAAACCAAACAGCAGTTCGAAGAAACTCATAATAGCCACCCCCACACATCGAAAACACTCATGGCAGCAATAATGCCAAGACAAGTCGCAAGCGTAAGCAGGCTCGCCATAACAAAGCGGGCAATCCCCATATTAACGTAGCCTTTTAGCATGTCAGCGACACAGTTAATCAAAGGTACCCCCGGTACCAACATCAAAACTGACGATGCCATTACCAGCGTAGGTAAATTACCAATATTGTAGATATAGGCTTGTACAGAAATCGCTGTAGTGACAAAAGCGGTAACAGCGAAATTAAGCAGAGGATTGAAATGGCGATGACCAAATTCTTGGCGAACAATCATCCCCACTGAAGAGGCCAGAAAAGTCATGGCAAAAACTGCCCAGTCGCCGCCCGCGAGGCGAGCAAATGCAGCACAAGACAAACCGATCATCACCACCACTAACCAGCGATTATAACGCTCTGGACTGATCTGATTGATCTTATGCTGGGCAAGATATTCATCAATGATCCCGCGCTCTAGCATAATACAGATCCGCTGTACTTGAGTAACCACGCGCATGTTGATACCGCGATCTGCACAGCGTCTCGCCGTAGTAATGCAATGTCCACGATTAACGGTCGTCACGACCAACGAGCTTGCAGAAAGCGAAACTTCAACTTCATCCATGCCACAGGCAAGACCAATTCGTTCCATGATGCTGCCAACCAATGCACTTTCCGCCCCATGAGCAAGCAGCATTTGGCCAGCTTGTGCAATTAAGCGGGAAACCGCTCTTTGCTTTGTATCCATACTGATTTTACTACTCCCAAAATCAAACACGTCCTTGACGGGATGACATTGTGACCAAAAATAACGCAAATAACTTTGATTTGATACCAGATTTAAGACGTAAAAAAGCCGCAAATAATTGCGGCTTTCAATTCTATTTGAGGATTAGTCGCGAACGTAGACAACGTGACCGTCATCTTCTTCGTCATCCCAATCGTCATCGTCCCAGTCGTCATCACCTTCAGTAATAACGTCTTTACCAGACATCGCGTCTTTGTGGTAATCATCCCACATGAAATCAACTTTATCTTCTTCGCTGATCTCTTCTTCACCACGAGGTAGAGTTTCCATAAAGTCAGCTAGCTTGTAACAAAGCTCTTTCGTGCCTTGTTTGTTCACTGCTGAGATCTTGAAGTACTCTTCTTCCCAACCTAGCGCATCCAAAATACCTTGAATCACTTCATTAGCTTCTTCTTCAGGCATTAGATCCACTTTGTTGAACACAAGCCAACGAGGTTTATCAGCCAGTTTCTCGCTGTATTGCTCTAGCTCATCAATGATCGTTAATGCATTTTGGATCGGATCAGATTGATCAATCGGCATAATATCGATCATGTGTAGCAGTACGCGACAACGCTCTAGGTGCTTCAAGAAGCGAATACCTAGGCCTGCACCGTCAGCAGCACCTTCGATTAGACCAGGGATGTCAGCAACAACAAAGCTCTTCTCAGGAACAACACTTACTACGCCAAGACTTGGGATTAATGTTGTGAACGGGTAATCCGCTACTTTCGGCTTCGCTGCAGAGACTGCGCGAATGAAAGTTGATTTACCAGCATTAGGCAGACCAAGCATGCCAACGTCAGCTAACAATAATAGTTCAAGACGCAGTTCGCGAATCTCACCTTTAGTACCTAGTGTTTTTTGACGTGGCGCGCGGTTTACTGAAGATTTAAAACGCGTGTTACCAAGACCATGCCAGCCGCCTTTCGCAACCATCATTTTCTTGCCGTGTTCCGCAACTTCCGCTACCACTTCATTAGTGTGGATATCAACCGCACGTGTACCAACAGGCACGCGTAGCACTTTGTCTTTACCGCGTTTACCAGTACAGTTACCGCCGCGACCATTCTCGCCGCGCTCCGCTTCATAGAAGCGTTGGAAACGGTAATCGATCAACGTGTTTAGGTTCTCGTCAGCCACGATGTAAACATCACCGCCGTCACCACCATCACCGCCGTCAGGACCACCTTTGGTAATAAATTTCTCACGCCAGAAACTTACTACACCACTACCGCCATCACCGGCTTGAACTTTAACTACCGCTTCATCAACGAATTTCATTTGTTACTCCGCATTGTGTGCGTTGCAATATCACTTACAAGGCTCATTTGAGCTAATTGACAATGATATAAATTCTAGCAGATCCCATATATAGATCGATCACCTGAGATCTTGGGTCGCCTACTTTGGACCAAATAACGAGAGGTTTTCTCTGTTCAGCTATAAAAACTAAAAGCCTCTGGTTATTTGCCCTTGCTAAAAATAAAAAACCCCGCCGAATCGGCAGGGCTTTTAAATTCAGCTAGAAACCTAGTTCTAAGCTAAGAATCTGATTATTCAGCAGATTCGATGCTTACGAATTTACGGTTTTTAGGACCTTTCACTTCAAACTTAACTTTACCGTCAGTTAGAGCGAATAGAGTGTGGTCTTTACCAAGGCCTACATTGTTACCAGCGTGGAACTTAGTACCACGTTGACGAACGATGATGTTACCTGCAAGAACAGATTCGCCACCGAAACGTTTAACACCTAGGCGTTTGCTTTCTGAATCGCGGCCGTTACGAGTAGAACCACCAGCTTTTTTGTGTGCCATTGTTAAGCTCTCCTAATTCGATTAAGCGTTGATTGCAGTGATTTTCACTTCAGTGAACCACTGACGGTGACCTTGCTGCTTACGAGAGTGCTTACGACGACGGAACTTAACGATTTTAACTTTATCGCCACGACCGTGTTGTACAACTTCAGCTACAACTTTGCCACCCTCAACAAGAGGTGCACCAACGTGAATGTTTTCACCGTTAGCAACAAGAAGAACTTTATCAAATTCTACAGTTGCGCCAGTTTCAACGTCTAATTTTTCTAAACGAAGAGTTTGACCTTCGCTTACACGGTGTTGTTTACCACCAGATTGGAAAACAGCGTACATATTTTACTCCGCTTTTTCCGCACAGCCTGCATACATAATGAGCTAGGGTGTGCGCTAAACTAATCATCAATAGGGCGCAGATTCTACAGAATGAATGCCACTATGACAAGCCATATTTTGAAAAAATTGGCGAAAAGCTAGTCGCCAATTAAAAGTGCCGAGATCATGCCCTTAAAGCATGTATTTATCAACGTTTTTTAGTGTATTATTCAGTTAACAATTTAGATATAAATACCAGACAGGTTCTAACCTCAGCCGGAATTACAATGGATTTTAAAGCTATCCAAGCGCTTACTGCCGACGACATGGCAAAAGTGAACGAAACTATTCAAGCCCAGCTAAACTCTGATGTATCACTAATTAACCAACTTGGTTTCTATATCGTCAGTGGTGGCGGCAAACGCATACGCCCACTCTTAGCGGTACTGACAGCTCGTGCGCTTGGTTATCAAGGCAATGCACACACGACTGCGGCGGCCTTTATTGAGTTCATCCACACCGCAACGCTGTTGCACGATGATGTTGTGGATGAATCTGATATGCGCCGTGGTAAAGCAACCGCTAACGCTGCGTTTGGCAATGCGGCCAGCGTGCTAGTTGGTGACTTTATCTACACCCGCTCATTTCAAATGATGACCGAGCTCGGCTCGCTAAAAATTCTTAAGTTGATGAGTGATGCGGTAAACGTGATCGCTGAAGGTGAAGTATTGCAGTTAATGAACTGCAACGACCCCGATACTACCGAAGAAAGCTACATGCAGGTGATCTACTCTAAGACTGCACGTCTATTTGAAGCGGCGACGCAAATTGGAGCGATCCTAACTGACTCTTCAGCCGAAGTTGAATTGGCAATGCAGAACTACGGTAAATACCTTGGCACTGCCTTCCAGTTGATTGATGATGTGATGGACTACACTGCTGACGGCGAAGAGATGGGTAAAAACGTTGGTGATGACCTTGCTGAAGGCAAACCAACCTTGCCGTTACTGCATGCGATGCAACATGGCAACGCAGAACAGGCTGCAATGATCCGCGAAGCGATCGAAAAAGCCAACGGCATGGATCGTTTAGAAGAGATTTTGCAAACTATGGATCAAACAGGATCTTTAGAGTACACCCGCGCGAAAGCAGTGGAAGAAGCAGATAAAGCCATCGCTGAACTCGCTATCTTGCCTGATTCTGAATACAAACAAGCATTGATTACGCTAGCCCACTTGTCAGTTCATCGTAGCAAGTAAGCTCTCATTCAAATCACTAAAAAAAGGCAAGCCACTTGGCTTGCCTTTTCTCTATCTCATACGCTTAGTAATATTTATCGCACCCTAAGTGCAATTGAGGATCATCAACAATTTCCTCAACACCCACCGCGAATTGCTCGTGACTCTGCTGATTTTCAATCAACACCGATTGAGTCACCTCATCAATCACCAACACTTTGCCACTACCTTGAGCGCTCTCAATAAGCATACCTTGTCTTAACTCAGAAAGTTCCATATCGCATCTCCTGTGAAACCTCGGTTTAAGTACGGCACGTATTTGGGCAAAGATCAAAAAAGCCGATATCTCTATCGGCTTTTTACTATCAGTTAAGCGAGGTCAAATTACTTAGCGAAATCGACGCCAACTTGAATATCACCGCTTAGGGTTTCTAGCATGCCATCCAGTGCCGCTTTTTCGTAAGCACTCAGTTCACCGTAACTCAGTACTTCTTCAACACCGTCTTTACCTAGTTTCACTGGTTGAGCGAAGAATGGCGCATGTTCACCAGCACCTTCTACGTAAGCACACTCAACTACGCCTTCTTCACCTTGAAGCGCGCGAACCAGTGCTAGGCCAAAGCGACAAGCGGCTTGACCCATAGATAGCGTTGCAGAACCGCCGCCCGCTTTCGCTTCAACCACTTCAGTACCTGCGTTTTGAATACGTTTCGTTAGCGCTTCTACTTCTTCAGCCGTAAACTCAACACCTTCAACTTGAGAAAGTAGTGGCAGAATTGTCACACCAGAGTGACCACCAATCACAGGCACACGCACATCGCCTGGATCTTTATCTTTTAGCTCAGCAACAAAAGTTTCAGAACGAATGACATCAAGGGTTGTCACGCCGAATAGTTTGCGCTTGTCATAAACACCTGCCTTTTTCAACACTTCAGCAGCGATTGGCACTGTGGTGTTTACAGGGTTCGTAATGATACCGATACATGCTGTTGGACATACAACCGCAATTTTTTCTGCCAATGCTTTCACGATACCCGCATTGACATTGAAAAGATCCGCACGATCCATACCTGGTTTACGAGCAACACCCGCAGAGATAAGTACTACGTCAGCACCTTCAAGTGCTGGCGTAGGATCTTCACCGGCATAACCTTTGATCGAAACTGGTGTTGGTATATGACTAAGATCCGCAGCAACACCTGGTGTTACTGGCGCAATATCATAAAGAGCTAAATCTGAGCCTGCAGGAAGGCGATTTTTAAGTAGTAGGGCTAGGGCTTGACCGATGCCACCAGCGGCACCAATTACGGCTACTTTCATCGTAGTTCTCCTTGAGAGGTAGTCTCTTCTATATTTTGGTAGGGTAATTTGTAAACAGTTCTGTCGTTCAAGCTATAGTATTTAACTTCCAATTACAATTATTTAACTTCAGCTTTGCGACGCCACGCAACTCGCGTTTTTCGTGCTACAAAAGGAAACCGATAATATCATGACAATCCCTTTAAATAGCAAGGTTTTAACTAATAGTAGTGTCAACAAACACAGCCATTATTCCCGTCACACTCTCAACTTATTTTCCGCCACTAACTAGCGAAAAATGCATGATTATGCGAAACTATGCACTTAATTTAGTGTTGCGAGTTAAATAGAGAACTATGCGTCATACCGAAAAACAAGATAACCTCGTACGTGCTTTTAAAGCCTTATTAAAAGAAGAGCGCTTTGGCTCACAAGGCGACATCGTTGAAGCGTTGAAAAACGAAGGATTTGAGAATATTAACCAATCTAAAGTCTCTCGTATGTTGACCAAATTCGGCGCAGTACGCACGCGTAATGCCAAAATGGAAATGGTTTACTGCTTACCGGCAGAACTTGGCGTACCAACAGTTTCAAGCTCACTACGCGAGTTAGTATTAGATGTTGATTACAACGCTGCATTAGTAGTCATTCATACTGGTCCAGGGGCTGCACAACTTATCGCTCGCCTACTCGACTCTCTCGGTAAATCTGAGGGTATTCTGGGTGTTGTTGCGGGTGACGATACTATATTCATTACCCCAACCCTCTCTATTTCTACCGAGCAACTATTTAAATCCGTCTGTGAGCTATTTGAATACGCAGGCTAGAATAGACTCTCGGCAGCATAAACGATTAATCACATCTATTTTTAGGTGTGATTTATTTCACAACTTAGTCAAAACCCCGATCTAACTCTCAATTATTTTAACTGACTGAGTAAAAAGAACTTTTCCTGCTATGGCAGAATATACACCCTCCGCAACGACTAGCTATTTTTGCTATTTTTTTTAACAATCATGTAATTATCTGCGGTTTTTTGATATCATTTATCAACTTTTTCAACAAAAGGATTGAAAAAGATGCCGTTTCCCAAATAGGAAACTCTTTTAGCAGATATACTTGCTGAAGGACTAATAATGAATAAAGGAAGGAACATTCATGGCATTTAACAAACTTATTCAAGCTGGCGCAATCGCAGCAGCAGTTATGGGTGCGGGTGCAGTAAACGCGCAAGAGTTTATTACCATCGGTACTGGTTCGGTAACTGGTGTTTACTACCCTACTGGCGGTGCAATTTGTAAGCTTGTTAACAAAGGTCGTAAAGAACACAACATTCGCTGTTCAGTAGAATCCACTGGCGGTTCTATCTATAACGTTAATACCATTCGTGCTGGTGAGTTGGACTTCGGTATCGTTCAGTCTGATTGGCAGTACCACGGTTACAACGGTACGAGCAAGTTTGCTGATCAAGGTCCATACAAAGACCTGCGTGCAGTGTTCTCCCTACATACCGAACCGTTCAATATTATCGCTCGCTCTGACTCAGGCATTGAAAACGTTTCAGATCTAGCAGGTAAACGTGTCAATATTGGTAACCCTGGTTCGGGCGACCGTGCGACTATGGGCGTTGTAATGGATGCTCTTGGTTGGACAAATGACAGCTTTAAACTTGCCTCTGAGCTAAAAGGCTCTGAGCGTTCACAAGCACTTTGTGACAATAAGATTGATGCGTTTGTTTATGTGGTTGGCCACCCAAATGGATCAATCAAAGAAGCGACCACGTCATGTGATGCAAAACTGATCCCTGCAACTGGCGAAGCCATTGACAAGATCGTTGGAGACAATCCTTACTACGCATTTAGCACAGTACCTGCAGGCATGTACCGTGGCACAGATAAAGACGTAAACAGCTTTGGTGTTGCGGCAACGATGGTAACAACAGCAAAAGTTTCCGACGAGATTGCATATAACGTAGCTAAAGCCGTGTTTGAAAACTTCGACACGTTCAAACGTCTACACCCTGCGTTCGCAAATCTTAAAAAAGAAGACATGGTGCAAGCTGGTCTTTCAATTCCTCTACACCCAGGTGCAGAGAAATACTACAAAGAAGTTGGTCTAATCAAGTAACCGACACCGGCAAGGAGGTTCGCCCTCCTTGCCCACTACTCTCTGATATTTACACCAGATACTTTTAGAGTTTCACAACTGAAACTCCGACCTTTTACATTCAAATTTTGCCGCGCTTCACTGACTCAGTCGCTACACTGATAAAAGCGTAAGGCTCTATATAAATAAAAACGAACCCAATATAACAAGGATAACCTCCATGACGCAGACTACTACACCGTCGCAAGATGTGCAGGATATGGTAGCCCAAGCCGATACAGGGGCACGTTCACCGAAGGGAATTTCAGGGCGTATTCTATGGTTTGTTCCGCTATGTTGGTCTCTATTCCAACTTTGGTACGCATCACCACTTCCGTTTATTTTTAATTTTGGCGTACTTAACGACACTGAAGCGCGTTCGATTCACCTGATGTTTGCGGTGTTTTTAGCGTTTACCGCTTACCCTGCAATGAAAAACTCACCGCGTGATCGTATCCCTCTTATTGATTGGGTATTAGCACTCGCAGGTAGTTTCTCTGCGGCCTATATTTATATTTTCTATACCCAATTAGCCGAACGTTCTGGCGCCCCTACGCAACCTGATATTGTGGTCGCAGTGATAGGCATGCTCCTGCTACTTGAAGCAACACGCCGTGCGTTAGGCCCACCGCTAATGGTGGTTGCGGCAGTATTCCTGCTGTATACCTTTGCCGGCCCTCACATGCCGGATGTGATTGCACACAAAGGCGCGAGTCTTAATAAAGCGATGTCTCACCTATGGTTAACCACCGAAGGGGTATTTGGCGTTGCACTTGGTGTTTCCACTTCGTTTGTATTCTTATTTGTCCTCTTCGGAGCGATGCTTGAGCGAGCGGGTGCTGGTGCGTACTTTATAAAAGTTGCCTTTTCTATGCTGGGTCATATGAAAGGGGGGCCAGCAAAAGCTGCGGTTGTGGCATCGGGACTATCTGGTTTAGTTTCTGGCTCTTCAATTGCCAACGTGGTGACGACCGGTACTTTCACCATTCCATTGATGAAACGCGTTGGCTTCCCAGGAACTAAAGCTGGTGCTGTTGAAGTGGCAGCATCGACCAATGGACAGCTTACCCCACCAATTATGGGAGCGGCGGCTTTCTTAATGGTCGAATATGTCGGCATTTCCTATGTTGAAGTGATTAAAGCTGCACTTTTACCTGCGCTTATCTCTTACATTGCACTGATTTATATTGTTCACCTTGAAGCTTGTAAAGCCGGTATGACTGGCTTACCTCGCCGTCATAACCCGACTCTACTGCAAAACTTACTCTCATTTACTGGCACCATTTTAGGACTAGTCGTGATCAGTGCGGTGGTTTACTACGGTATTGGCTGGACGAAAGATGTGTTTGGCGATGCGGCAACACCAATAGTGACTGTTGCACTATTTGTCGCCTACCTTGCTCTGCTGCGAGTGTCTGCTAAATACGCAGATGCGGGCAACATTGAGATTGATGCCGAGCTTACTGAAGTACCCGATCCCGGTCCAACAGTAAAATCGGGCCTGCACTACCTACTGCCAATTGTGGTTTTAGTTTGGTGTCTAACCGTTGAACGCTTCTCGCCAGGTCTATCTGCATTCTGGGCTACGGTGTTTATGATCTTTATTTTGATCACTCAACGCCCACTCATGGCGATGATGGAAAAAACCGGTGATGTCGGTGAACAAACCAAACAAGGCTTTATCGATTTAGCCGAAAGCTTAGTTACCGGTGCACGTAATATGATCGGTATTGGTGTCGCAACCGCGGCAGCTGGTACGGTTGTTGGCGTGGTAACTCTGACGGGTATCGGTTTAGTGATGACTGAATTCGTGGAGTTTATCTCTGGTGGTAACGTGATTCTCATGCTGCTGTTTACCGCACTGATCAGTTTGATCCTCGGTATGGGATTACCTACTACAGCGAACTACATCGTAGTTTCAACCCTAATGGCTCCGGTAATCGTAACACTAGGGGCTCAACATGGTTTGATCATTCCACTTATCGCCGTACATCTGTTTGTATTTTACTTTGGCATATTGGCTGATGACACGCCACCGGTTGGGCTTGCGGCCTTTGCAGCGGCTGCGATTGCTAAATCCGACCCGATTCGTACAGGTATCCAAGGCTTTACCTACGATATCCGTACTGCGATTCTGCCGTTTATGTTTATCTTCAATACTCAGTTGTTAATGATGGGGATTGACAGTTGGTGGCACTTATTACTCACCGTCATCTCTTCGATCATTGCAATGCTGCTTTTCTCAGCAGCAACACAAGGTTGGTGGTTTACACGCACTAAGTGGTGGGAAACCATCCTGCTATTAGTACTGACCTTCTCATTTTTCCGTCCAGGATTCTGGTGGGACATGATCTATCCAGCAAAAGTTTATTCGCCGGGTACCGAGATTGCACAGATTGCCGAGCAACTCGATGTGGGTCAAACACTTGAACTACGCGTTGCCGGAGAAACTTTAGCGGGCGATATGGTAGAGAAAACCGTTCGCCTACCATTTGAAGATGATGCAGCTAGCGCAGAAGAACGCATTAGCTCAATGGGTCTGATGCTGACTGAAAATGAAGGCAAGATGATTGTCGATATGGTCGAGTTTGGTAGTCCTGCTGAAGCTTCCGGAATTGACTTCGATTGGCAAATTAAATATGTCGTACAAGATGCCGATCGCCCGATGAAGGAGTGGGTATTCTTACCATGTCTATTGATTGTCATCGCACTTGGTGCCAACCAGAAACGTCGTGCTCGTAAGGAATCGCTGAGCGCTTAAACCGATAGGCTCCAAGGATGGAGCCTTAAAGAGAGAAAGTGATGTATAAACAGATTCTTGTACCTGTCGATTTAAACGAAAATGGTTTTTCTGATCGCGCAATTGAAACTGCGATTTGGCATGCCAAGCAATCCAATGCTCAATTGCACTTACTGACGGTGTTGCCTGGAATTCATATGCCTATGGTGGCGAGCTACTTCCCTAAAGATGCTGCCGAGGTGATGAGAAAAGATGTCGAGAAGCAGCTTAACCAGTTTGCCAAGCAGCAAATTGGCGACCAAGTGGCGTATAAAGTCCATATCGCTGAAGGTAAAGCTTACAAGACTATTTTAAAGTATGCCGACAAACTCGCGGCAGACTTGATCGTTATGCCAAGCCATAAGCGATCCAAATTGGATAAAGCCGTGTTAGGTTCTGTGGCAAGTAAAGTAGTTCAAGCGTCACCGGTCAACGTGTTGGTGATCAAACCACAGGGTTAATCTAGTAGTGAATAACTACTTATTTAAAACACAAAAGGCGCTCATTGAGCGCCTTTTTGATAGGTAATAGCTATTAAATAAATACAATTAAGCAATTATCTTTATCAAAACAAATCGACAATAATCAAATCATGGTCACCCACTAATGACATTGATTATGAAGAAGACACTTACTTTTGCCAGCATTCACTTTACTATCGCTTTTACCGTTGCATACCTACTAACTGGTGACATTTTGATTGGTAGTATGATTGCAATGCTTGAGCCAAGCGTAAACACGGTCGCCTTCTACTTCCATGAATTAGTTTGGAATAAGACTCACGCTCTGCAGAACTTAGCTCGTAATCCAAAAATCAAAACAACCAGCTTTGCTGTCGTTCACTTCAGTGTCGCATTTGGTGTGGTTTATCTGCTAACCGGAGATGCTTTTGTTGGTGGTATCATGGCTGCGATTGAGCCAACCATAAATACGTGTGCGTACTACTTCCATGAAAAAGTATGGTTACGAAAACAAGAGCGTGAATTCAATATCGCTTGTGCTCATTAATCTTAGAGCTACACCGGATAGTGCTGAGCGCAAAGATCTTCGCTCAGCCCCACTTGATACTCTCGAGTTTGACCATCCAAACTCACTTGCAATTGATACAAATGTTGTGGGTTGGGCTGATTAACATCAAAGTAGATCGGCGCTTCGACTTGAAACAGTGCACTGGTATGGTTATTTCGTACATCTATCGGCAGATGGTAAGTCATACCATTGAATTTCACTGACGCCGATACAAGACCTGCAGCATAAGTGGTGTAATAGAGATCGACCTTAAACTCGCAGCCTCCCCCATGATGCCAAATTTGCTCCGTCGCGACGTAATCTAAACGTACATGGCGAATAAACTGTAAATATGGCGCTTGCCAAACACCAATGCGCTCATCATGCTTTGACTCCCCACCAGCGCACAAGCTGCATACTTGCTCTACTTCATCTTCATCAATCAGCCAGTCGTCATCTTGGTGAAGAAAAAGGATTTCAAAGCGGTTTCGTCCTAATTGCAGATAGGGGCGCACGTCTTTCTTATAGATCGCTTGTGTGCCATCACAGTCAAACACCGCCACGCCATTAACCCGCACCTCGGCATAATAATCGACCCCACCAATCACAAGATCCACCGCAGGAAATGCCAACATCGCTTCATCAACTTCAATGTCATGCATTAAATGCCACTCTTGCTCCGTAATGGCGGCTTCAGAGAGCATATTTGGCAATACCTCACTAAGCGGCGCAGGAAAAGAGAGATCGTCTTGTGGGATAGAGAGATCGGTAAGCGGAGATAATTGCCACAGTCCGGCGAGAGAGAATTCCATGTTATACAAACTTGCGCTAGATCAATATTCGCTAGATTATAGTGAATACAAGTGAGTATAGATACCGCTTAAATACAAAAATACCAGCTTGATAAGCTGGTATTTGCAAAACAGTTTCCGATACTAATCGCGCAGATTAGTAATCTTCATCGTCTTCATCTTCTTCAGAGTACAGAGCGTCTTCGCCTTCGTAGTAAGTACCCCAACCATCGTAGATGATGTCGTATTTTTCAGCTAAGTGGACAAGTTTTTCAACTTGAGCATCGATCGCTTCTGCATTCAGTACAGATTCCATCGTCGCGTCACAACAAAGTAGCTTTTTGCCATCTTCATCTTCAGTTTCTTCAGCTTCTAACACTTCGAAACCCATCTTGAATGCTTCAACTACCGCTTTTTCTAGCGTGTCGAAATCTTCAGCGAATAGATGATGCTCGATCTCGTATAGCGCATCTGGATCACTGCCATCTTCAAGCAATGCTTGGATAATATCGCGAGTCTCTTCCTTTTGAATCTCAATTAATTCTTCTACTGATAGATATTCATCTTCGTGAGACATAGTTGTGCTCCAGAGTGTGATAACAATATTGACGATTTCTCGCGACGAAATATCGCACGGTTCAACAAAAAATACTACCCAGAATCGCTGCTGGCGATGATCTTTCTTGCGATCTTAGCCTTAAATGGGCGATCTTGAATGCAAATGCTCTGATTTAACTACTTTATCCTCGCCAAGCCGACTTCAGAATAAAGTATCGCCTGCACAATTAGACCAATTTCAGTCAAAGCGAGTGTTTATCAATTATGGACGCATAACTAAACGCTCACTAGATTGTGCATAAAGATTGACTTAGTCAGCGGCTTTAACTTAATTCATGCATATCTATACCTTATTGAATGCCGAACGATGCAGTATCGATGGGCTTAACAGACGAATATAAACTCGCGAAAGTAAAATGTTACAAAAAGCGCCATTAAGTTTTATCCGCCAAAATAGCCAATATAGCAGATTAAAAAGTTACTAAATCAACAGCACTCAGAAGTTAAAACCACAAAACAAGCTTGCATCTTTTCATTAACATTGTCATAAATGTAGTAGAACTTAATGTAAGGATACAAAATGAGTAAGTTGTATGTAGGCTCAGAAGTTGGTCAGTTGAAGCGTGTATTACTCCACCGTCCAGAGCGTGCGCTCACCCACCTCACCCCCTCAAACTGTCACGAATTATTGTTTGATGATGTACTCGCAGTGGATGCGGCTGGTGAAGAGCATGATATTTTTGCCAATACCCTCAGAGGGCAAGACGTTGAAGTTTTGTTACTTCACGATTTATTAGTCGAAACGCTAGATGTACCAGAAGCGCGCGAATGGCTGCTCAACACCCAAATCTCTGATTTTCGTTACGGCCCAATGTTTGCCCGTGATTTCCGCCACTACTTGTCAGAAATGGACAACGAACATTTAGCTTGCGTTCTGCTTGGCGGCTTAGCCTATTCTGAACTGCCATTTAAGTCAGCTTCAATTCTACCTAAGCTTAATCGCGCGCTCGATTTTGCCATTGAGCCGCTGCCTAACCACTTATTCACGCGTGATACCTCGTGTTGGGTCTATGGTGGAGTCTCACTCAACCCGATGATGATGCCGGCTCGCCAACGTGAAACCAACCACCTACGCGCTATTTATCATTGGCACCCAACGTTTGCCGGACAAGATTTTATTAAATATTTTGGCAATGAAGATCTTCACTACGATAACGCCACCATAGAAGGTGGAGATGTATTAGTGATTGGTAAAGGTGCGGTGTTAATCGGTATGTCTGAGCGCACAACCTCACAAGGGATTGAAAACTTAGCCGCATCACTATTTAAACATGGTCAAGCCTCGCAAGTCATCGTCACTGAGCTGCCAAAAAACCGTGCCTGCATGCACTTAGATACGGTGATGACCCATATGGATATCGATACATTCTCGCTCTATCCAGAAATTGTCCGTAAGGACATGAACACCTGGTGTCTCACGCCGAAAAATGATCACCAAATGCATATCGAACAAACCAATAATCTGGTGGGGTCAATAGAAAAAGCGCTCGGTTTAGATGCACTGAAAATCATCACTACGGGTGGTGATAGTTATGAAGCTGAACGTGAACAGTGGAATGATGCTAACAACGTCCTCACCGTCAAACCAGGTGTAGTGATTGGCTATGAACGCAACGTCTATACCAATGAGAAATATGACAAAGCGGGCATTACTGTTTTACCTATTCCAGGTAACGAGCTTGGACGTGGGCGTGGCGGTGCGCGTTGTATGAGTTGCCCAATCGAGCGTGAGGGGATCTAAATAGCGGAACGCAAAGCTCACTGATGCGGGAACGCACAACATCTGCTGTGCTGCAGGAAAAATAGATAATTAGTTATTTTTACTTTCTTGAAAAACAACAAGGCTGACGTCATAGCGTCAGCCTTGTTTATTAATCAGAGCGAGATAGTTAAGACGCTCGCCTCCCAAATCTCGCAGCGAAGCGTTCCGTTATCCGTAGCGTAAGCGTTCTAAGTATCTATTACGCTACTCCGTACCACCCACTGTAATTGAGTCAAGTTTTAGTGTTGGTTGACCAACACCAACAGGCACACTTTGACCCGCTTTACCACATACACCAACGCCGCGGTCGATACTTAAGTCATTACCCACCATTGATACTTGCTGCATCGCTTCAATGCCTGAGCCAATCAGGGTTGCGCCTTTTACTGGGCGAGTGATCTTACCATCTTCAATTAAGTAAGCTTCTGAAGTTGAGAACACAAACTTACCCGATGTGATATCCACCTGACCGCCGCCAAAGTTTGGTGCATAGAGGCCTTTTTTCACCGTAGAGATGATCTCTTCTGGTGTGTGCTCACCCGGCAACATGTAAGTGTTGGTCATACGAGGCATTGGTAGGTGCGCGTATGACTCACGTCGACCATTACCCGTTGGCGCAACACCCATTAGACGCGCATTCAATTTATCTTGCATGTAGCCTTTTAGCACGCCGTTTTCAATCAGTGTATTGTATTGACCTGCTACACCCTCGTCATCAACGTTCAGTGAGCCGCGCAGGTCAGTTAAGGTGCCGTCATCAACGATGGTGCAGTGCTTAGAAGTCACTTGCTCGCCAATACGGCCGCTAAATACTGAAGACTCTTTACGGTTGAAGTCACCTTCTAAACCGTGACCCACCGCTTCGTGCAGTAGAACGCCCGGCCAGCCAGAACCTAGAACTACAGGCATAGTGCCAGCAGGTGCTGCATCGGCTTCCAAGTTAACTAGCGCCATACGAATTGCTTCATCAGCAAATTGATACGCAACTTGCTGGCCTTGCTGCGACGTTAGGAAGTAATCGTAAGTATAACGGCCACCGCCGCCCGCACTACCACGCTCACGACGATCACCACGCTGCGCAAGAACCGTAATTGAAAGGCGTACCAGTGGACGAACATCGCCTGCGTAGGTGCCATCCGTCGCCGCAACCAGCATTTGCTCATGCACGCCACTTAGGCTAATTGAAACTTCTTGAATCAGAGGCTCTTTGGTACGAATGTATGCGTCCAGCTCTTTCAACAATGCAGTTTTCTGCTGTTTTTCCCAAGTTTCTAATGGGTTAACTGCTGCGTAATAGGCTTGGTTGTCAAAGCGTTTGAACGCTTGTACTTTGCCATTCTGACCCTGCTGAGCGATACCACGTGCTGCAATAGCGCTTTGCTTAAGCCCTTCAAGCTGAATCTGATCTGAGTAAGCAAAACCTGTTTTTTCACCCGTCACTGCGCGTACACCAAGACCACAATCGATGTTAAATGAGCCGTCTTTAATGATGCTATCTTCTAAAACCAGTGATTCGTGCCAACTGGATTGGAAATAGATATCAGCGTAGTCAATCTGACGAGTCGCGATACTCTCGAGCGTGCTCGCGATGTCCTGCTCAGTTAAACCAGCAGGTTTTAGTAGGGCTTCTTCTACGTGATTAATTGTCATATTTTGCTCTTAAATTTTAATTCGATTATCAAAGCGGTTGTGCTGCATTACTGGCATGGTCGCTCTGATCTCTGTCACTGCTTTTAAATCTATCTCTACCAATAGATTACCCGCAGCGCCATCCAAACTTGCGAAGACTTCTCCCCATGGTGAAATCACCATAGAATGCCCCCAAGTTTGTCGTCCACCTTGATGAACGCCAGTCTGGTTTACCGCAACAATCCAAGACTGAGTCTCAATTGCTCTTGCGGTTAATAGAGGTTGCCAATGAGCTTGTCCTGTTACCGCGGTAAACGCGGCCGGCACTACAATTACATTCGCGCCTCGTCGAGCTAATTCACTGTATAGCTGCGGAAAACGTACATCATAGCAAATCGTTAAGCCTAAGTGCGCGAAAGGCGTCTCTAATGACACAATCTCTTTACCTGGGGTAAAGGTTTCAGACTCTCGATAACGTTGATGGCTATCTGCAACATCAACATCAAACATGTGCAGCTTGTCATAATCAGCAACCAACTCGCCATCACAGTTATAGACCAGTAGAGTTGTCGTTACTCCAGTCTCACGCCTAATTGGCATACTCCCAACCAGCAACCACACGTTATAACGCTCGGCCATCTGCGCCAACTGAGCTTGCATTTCGCCATCACCCATTAACTCAGCATAATGGTGGTAGTCAGCACGAGAGCCAAATACCACCGAGTTTTCCGGCGTTATAACCCAAGTCGCACCTTGCTCGGCAAGTGCTGCAACTTGTTGTTCGATATAAGCCAGATTAGCTTGAGGGTTTGGTCCTGAAGTCATCTGTATCAAACCAACTCTATCCATGAGTCGCGCTCCTTTATTCCACAGCGTCTAGCAATTTCTTCGGTAATTTAAACTCACCTTTGCTACGCGAAACTTCTGTTACGATTGGCGAATCCAGTGGTCCTTTCACTTCATAGTCAACTTGAGTGAATACTTCAACAACAGGAGAAATCACCGTGGTAATCGCTAGGACGTATAATGCGGTCTGAGGTGTCACTGCAAATGCACTCAACACTGGGATTCCAGAAGTAATATCAGGCACAAAGTTAACCGCCGCATCAACTGTGCGATTATTGAGGTTTGCCAAGCCTTTGATATTCATCTCACCCGCTACTGCATCCATACGAATGTCATTGGTCAAGAAGATGCCATTTTTTATCTCACCGCTGCCAGTAATCGAGTTGAATGCCATCCCTTTATCAAATACATCACTGAAGTCGAGCTGCATCTTGCGAATGATAGAGTCCAGACTAAATAAACCGAGCAATCTCGCCGCTCCGCTCACATCTGAGATCAAACCTTTGCCTAGCTTAGAGTCGACCGTTCCAGCCAAGCTACTGACTCGCATTCCCCAAGGCGCGCCGTCCCATTTAAGTGTGGCACGAATATCAAAAGGTGCTTTCTGAATTCCTGATGTCACGCCAAAACGTTCCATCACTTCACTGTTGTTATCACCTGAAATGGCTAGGTTCATCTCCGTCTGGCTTTTATCACCATCAAGCAACCAACTACCATCAACCTTCACTTGGCTGCTACCACTCTTGAGTGACAAATCTCGCCACTGTAAGCGATTTCCTTGACGTTGCAAATCGAGATGCGCTTGACCCAATTTATAACCCTGCACCCATAAATCATCAATCGCGAGCGTAAGATTCGGTAACTGTTGATGAAGCTTACGATCAAAGTCAGACACCAATGGCTGACTTGGGTCTTCGGCTTCAAATAGACTACGTCGCTGAACCTCTTGTTGTTCAACCTCTGGGAGAAATAGGTGTAGATGATCCAACTTCACCGACAAATCATACGGTGCAATATAACTCGCTTCACCTTGAGCTTGTTGGCTATCTAAACTCATTTGCCAACCAAGGTTCTTGCGCTTAGCATCAAAGTTAACATCATTCCATTCCATGCTCGCCAGTTGCAGATCATCAACATCAATACTAACGCGCTCTGGGGTTGGAATAGTTGGGGTATTCAAATTGGCTAAAGCCGATGTTTGTGCCGTTTGAGGATGAGTAAGTGCACTTAGCCATGCATCTAAGTCAAACTGCTTCGCTCGAATCTGTAAATCATGGCCCACTATCGGGCTTATTTTGAAGCTCCCTTTACCCAGCACTAAGTTTGTCGCGGTTAGCACTGGCGTTTGAGGGCGGATATCAATTTCGGTTTGATACTTAAAGTCTGGTAACTGCAAACGAGCCGTAACAGTTTCTTGGTTACCGGAGGCTTGTAACTTCGCTTTGCCTTTCTTTCCAACCTTCCACTCTAAAGGATAAGGGTAAGTACTCGCTAACATCTGCATATCAGCGCTGGCATCAATCTGATAAGTAAAGCCAACATCATTCAACTGAATTTCAACATTGGTTTGCCAAGGCACATGCCCTGAGACAGGCTTGAGCCACTGCGCACCCACATAAGGAGCTAATGGTTTGACTGACCAATCACCGACGACATCGACACCAATGTTGTAGCCGGATTTCGAGCTTTCACCATTAAAATCAATCGAAACGGGTTGCTTGAGTAGATTGGCAGATAAACCAGCCGCTTTAACCACATCATTATCAAACTCAATCCGACCAGAAACGTTATCCAGCTCCATTGGTGGCGCATCAATGGTTACGTCGTTCCCTTTCAGTTCAGCGTAACCCCAAGCTCGGGTATCAAAATCATCAAATGGTACTTTAAGCTTGAAGTCAGAGGTGACTCTGCCATCAACTTGTACTGCGGTTAGCGCTGCACCAACTGAATCGACCAATGGCGAAGCCATCATATAATCGCGAACTTTATCACCATCCCCCGAGACCGAAGCTTCAATTTCGATATGACCATTTTCCGCAAGCTCTGGGATGCGGCCCGTAATACGACTTGCTTTAACACCACGCAATGTCGCACTGCGTGAATCCAAATACATCGCATCATTTTGAAACAGCAAATTGAGTTGTAAGTCAGTAATAGAAGGCCAAGTCGTATCAAAACTAAAGGTTGCGTCTTTTAAGCCAACCCAAGCTTGGAACATGCCCTGATTATTCTGATACGGAAAATCACCGAGCTCGCCATACCATAACAATTTAGCCGTATCCGCTTTGCCGCCTTGTATCGCTGTCGAAAGGTAATCAGTGAGATCTTGATCGAGAGCCAACGTCGGTAAATAACGCCAAGTTTCAGCAGCATTGAACAAGTCAGCTTCGGCATAAAAAGAGAGAAATGGACTTTTCCCGCGTGGAAAATCTAAGCGAAACGCGCCCAACACTTGTAAATCTGGCGTCGCTGCCGTGACTTTATCAGCCCATAAACGCCAACCTTGCTCGCCTAAGTTTTGCCAAACAATGTCGACTTCCGCTTGTTTAATCTGTAATGGCGCTTGGAATACGTCACCATAAGGTAAAACGTCATCAATCAATGACGCTTTAATGTGCGCTTGATGATAGTTACCACTCACTTTGGCATCAAGATGATGAACTCCTGGCAGTAACTCCCATTGCTCAATCTTGCCTTTGACTAAATTAGCCGAGTACTTTATCGACTCAACACCACTGCCCATTTGTATACGAATATCTTCTAAGCTCCCTCCTAGCTCAAAGCGATGTAGCAATTGGCTAATTTGGTCCGATTCAGGCGCGAGTTTCGCTAAAGGAGAAATCGCTTGTAGGTCAAGTTGAGAAGCATTGAGTTGCCATTGCTCTGGTTGCCAGTTAAAGGCAATATCTAACTCTGGCCACTGGTCATCATCGGTGCGCAAGTTAAGTGAGTGAGCATTTACTTGCCAGCCTTTATTTTTCGGTTCAAGGACAAATACGCCAGATTCAAACATCAGTTCATGACGACCACCTTCCTGCCAGATTAACTCGGAAGGTAATACTTCAACGTAGGCATTCACCGGCTTAGTGTGATTTAAGGTCAGCCAAGCATTGAGGCTAATTTCCCCTTTCTCAATCCCTGTCTCAACTTGCAAATACTCCGTTAGCCACGGCGTAATCAGAACATTTTCGACCGAGAGATAAAATTCGCCGGAGACATCCACCAGCGAGCCGTGATCGACAAAGTTTGCTTTCACATCCAGTGAATTCAGCTTGGCGTCTGGGATGGTGATCTCACCTTCTGCGGTATGATGGCGGCCTTGGTTGTTCCACTTTAGTTGAGCAATTTCAAGACGACGCTCTGCGCCATCAATCGCCATGAATTGGACAGTCGAATCTTTGAGGGAAAAGTGATCTAATTGGCGCAATAACAACTTATCAAGTTGCTCGACAACACTGCGTTGCTCACCTTGCGGATCGAGCTTGGCGGTTTTATCGCTCTCTTTAATCCATTGAATAGAGCGGATATCAACATTGAGCCCATGTACACTTAAATCTGCCACGACCGGTTCAAGCTGGACAAGTGACTGAAAAAGGTCAAATTCCACTTCAACGGTTTGCGCAGCAAAGCCAATACCACTTCCTTTTGGTGTATTTGCTCGCACATCCACGAGCGAGATAGAGGGATGAGTATTTCGCCAGAAACCACTAATGTCACCGATTTCAAACTCCAAACCGGTTCCTTGATTTACCCAAGTTTGGATTTCTTTTTGGAAGTGGTTCAGTTGTGGTAAAGCAATACGAAGTGTGGTGACAGCAATGGCAAGTAACACCATCACTGTCAAAAACACCCATAATAGACTTTGTGCGATACGATTAAATGTCGAGCTCACGCGTGCCTGCTACATCATGACAACATCGAAATGCTCTTGGATATAGAGCGGTTCTGATTGAATTTTCACTTGTTTACCAATAAAGACTTCTAACTCAGCCAACGCATGTGACTCATCACCTTGTAAGGTATCAGCTACCGCTGGCGAAGCGTAAACAACAAAGTTATCGGCATCATAAGCGCGGTTGACACGAGTAATCTCACGCAGGATTTCAAAGCATACGGTTTCAACCGTTTTCACGCGCCCACGCCCTTCACAGGTTGGACAGGTCGAACACAATACGTGCTCAATGCTTTCTCTGGTACGCTTACGCGTCATCTCCACCAAACCTAAGCTAGTAAATCCGTTGATATTGGTTTTAACGCGATCTTTACTCAATGCATTTTCTAGTGAGCTAACCACACGCTTGCGATGCTCTTCAGAAAGCATATCGATAAAATCGATGATGATAATGCCTCCCAAATTGCGCAGACGTAATTGGCGTGCAATTGCCTGAGTCGCTTCTACGTTGGTATTGAAGATCGTTTCTTCTAGATTACGACGTCCAACAAAAGCACCAGTGTTAATATCAATCGTGGTCATCGCTTCTGTCTGGTCAATAATCAAGTACCCACCAGACTTCAACTCAACTTTACGATCTAAAGAACGTTGGATCTCGTTCTCAGTATCGTACATATCAAAGATTGGCTTATCACCTTCATACAACTCTAGCTTGGCGGTTAATTCTGGCACGTACTCAGATGTAAACTCTTTTAAGTTCTCAAACTCTAAACGCGAATCGACTAATATTTTAGTCAACTCGGTACCAACAAAGTCACGCAAAATACGTTGTGACAAACCAAGTTCACCATACAACGTTGAACGCGTTTTATACTTTGAACGACGCTCATTCACTTTCGACCAAAGGCGTTTCAAGAAAGCTGCATCTTGCGATAATTCTTGCTCATCAGCACCTTCAGCAGCAGTACGAATGATGAAACCACCATCTTCATCACAATAGTGAGCCACCACTTTCTTCAAGCGTTCACGCTCTTTCTCGCTCTCAATACGCTGAGACACACCGACATGGCTTGCTCCCGGCATAAAGACTAAATAGCGTGAAGGTAAGGTGATATCGGTCGTCAAACGCGCGCCTTTAGTACCTAGCGGATCTTTCACCACCTGCACGACAATATCTTGCCCTTGACGTACTAGCTCAGAAATATCACGAACTTGGAACTGCTGCTTTTCATTCTCAGCCACACACTCAGTATGCGGAACGATATCCGAAGCATGAAGAAAGGCGGCTTTATCCAAACCGATATCAACAAATGCAGCTTGCATTCCCGGTAAGACACGGCTGACTTTGCCTTTGTAAATGTTCCCCACAATGCCACGTTTCGCTTCACGCTCAACATGAACTTCTTGTAGGACGCCTTCTTCGATCATTGCCACGCGCGTTTCGCTTGGGGTTACATTGATCAACAACTCTGCACTCATGAGCGCACCTCAAATTTGAATTATAAAAATTTGTGCAAGAGCTGGTCAGTTTCATATAGCGGTAAGCCAACGACAGCGTAATAACTGCCCTCGATTCGGGTGACAAAGCGCCCACCAATTCCTTGGATCGCATAACTGCCAGCTTTATCGCATGGTTCACCAGATTGCCAGTATTGTTCGATTTCTTGCTCTGACAACGGTTTAAACCATACGTCGGTAGTCACAACTACCGTTTCTTGTTTTTGTTTATTTGCTACCGTCACCGCTGTCATCACTTGATGAGCGCGCCCCGATAGCAACATTAGCATCTGTTTGGCATGAGTGTAGTCTAACGGTTTCTCTAACACCGCTTGATCGCATACCACGATCGTATCGGAACCAATCACAATGGAGTCAGGCGCCAATGCTACACCAGCGAGTGCTTTATCTTGTGATAAGCGCGAGACATACTCTAAAGCACTCTCGTCGTTCTTACGTTTCTCTTCAACATCGGTACGTATAACCGCAAACTGATAACCCAGTTGCTCTAAAAGTTCTTTGCGTCTCGGAGAGCCCGATGCCAAAAGTATAGAAGATTGCATATTACCTCACATGCCAATGACGTCTAACACGTCGCATAAGCAGGAACATCCAAGGCCATAGAATACAGTTAATCAAACCAGCCCAAAGCGACATCGGATTGAAAGTGATATCTTGGATTAAGTATTCACCAAAGAAGATCATCACTTCTAATGCCATTGATAGTAAGCCAATCACAATAGCTTGCTGCCAAAGCGCCATATTACGTAGCACCAAAAAGTTCATGGCAACAATATAGATCAAAATCGACATCATCATGCCACGGATACCAAGCGTCGAACCGAGCAGAAGATCCCACAGTAGACCTAACACCAACGCGGTTCCAACATTGACACGGTTTGGTAAGGCAAGTACCCAATAACAAGTCACTAACAGCAACCAAGATGGGCGCAATACATCAAGCACGCCAGGCCAAGGAATCGTTTGTAGAGTTAAGGCAATAATAAATGAGGTCAAAATGACCATTTTACCCTTCATGACACTATTGCCCATCAGTTGTTACCTCTACCATTTTACTTGGCTCCGCCAACTGGACTTTCTCTTGACGTGAATCACTTGGCCAGATCAACAGCAAGTAACGTAAACGCTCAAAATCCACCACGGGATCGGCTTCAATCAAGGCAAACTCTCGATGGCTGTCGCGCTCAACTTTATCGATATAAGCCACCGGATAACCTTCTGGATAAACACCACCAAGGCCAGAGGTAACCAGAAGATCCCCTTCCTGAATATCAGTACTAATCGGGATATGATCAAGATGAATCTTGTCTACTTTGCTGTTGCCCGAGGCAATAACACGAATATCATTACGGATAACTTGGACAGGGATAGCGCTGTTTGAATCCGTTAGTAGCAAAACGCGGCTATTGTGCGCCGAGACAAAGGTAACCTGACCGACAATGCCTTTCTCGTTTGCCACTGGCTGGCCAACGTAGACACCATCAATATGCCCTTTATCAATCACCACCTGATGGCGATATGGCGAAGAATCGACAGCCATTACTTCTGCGACGACTTTACGTTCATCTCTGACGAATGATGAACCTAGTAATTTACGCAGACGTTGGTTTTCTTCTCGATATTGATCAAGAAGTAATAAATCATTTTTTAAACTCAGCACTTCTCGCTTGAGCGCACGGTTACTTTCCATTGCTCCTTGGCTGGTGTTGAATCGTTCATACACACCATCAAACATCTCTCGTGGTACGTCAGCCAAGTATTGAATCGGCGCGACAACACTATTTAATAAGTAGCGCACCTGAGCAAAAGCACCTAAACGACTATCAGCCAGCATAAGGCTGGCTGATAAAATCACGGCGAAAAATAGGCGTAATTGAAGTGAAGGTCCTCGGCCAAAAATAGGCTTCATTGAATATGAGTTCCTTGTTTCTATATTGTGTGCCCAGCCATCTAGCTGGGCAACAGCGATTACTCTTCGCTAAATAGATCGCCACCATGCATGTCGATCATTTCTAGTGCTTTACCACCACCACGAGCCACACAAGTTAGTGGATCTTCGGCAATAACCACTGGGATACCCGTCTCTTCTGTTAGTAGACGGTCTAGATCTTTCAGTAGCGCACCACCACCAGTTAGCACCATACCATTTTCAGAGATATCTGAAGCCAGCTCTGGTGGACACTGCTCTAGTGCTACCATTACTGCTGAAACGATACCTGTTAGCGGCTCTTGCAGCGCTTCTAGGATTTCATTTGAATTTAGGCTGAAGCTACGTGGCACACCTTCAGCAAGGTTGCGACCGCGAACTTCAATTTCTTGAACTTCATCACCAGGGTATGCAGAACCAATCTCATGTTTGATCTTTTCTGCTGTTGCTTCACCAATCAAGCTGCCGTAGTTACGACGTACATAGTTGATAATCGCTTCGTCAAAACGGTCACCACCAATGCGCACAGACGATGAATAAACCACGCCGTTTAATGAGATAACGGCAACTTCAGTGGTACCACCACCGATATCGACTACCATTGAACCTGTTGGTTCAGATACGCGTAGGCCAGCACCGATTGCTGCCGCCATTGGCTCATCAATTAGGTAAACTTCACGAGCGCCCGCACCCAGTGCTGACTCACGAATCGCACGACGCTCTACTTGTGTTGAACCACATGGTACACACACTAGTACACGTGGGCTTGGTTTTAGCACACTATTGTCATGCACTTGCTTGATAAAGTGCTGCAACATTTTTTCAGTTACGTAGAAGTCAGCGATAACGCCATCTTTCATCGGACGGATCGCAGAAATATTGCCAGGTGTACGACCTAGCATTTGCTTAGCTGCATGACCTACAGCCGCAACGCTTTTACCTGCTCGGTTACGATCTTGTCGAATAGCGACTACTGAAGGTTCGTCAAGGACGATGCCTTGACCTTTGACATAAATAAGGGTGTTGGCTGTACCTAAATCGATTGATAGGTCATTCGAAAAGATGCCACGAAGTTTTTTGAACATATTCTTCGTTCGTCCTGAAAGAATTAGAAGATAAAAAATTGTTCTAAATGTACCAATGCCTCGCCATCACAGCAAGGCATTGTCTAAGAAAGATGGAGTGAAACACGCAATTTCTAACAGTTTCCTTACGTAACACACCTTACAAGCAGAATTTATTGACTCGTTAAGCCCGATTCACTACGAAAAATGATCTTGTCGTTGCCTCGATAGATCCCAAATGTCACCACGGCTGAAGGATCTTCGTCACCTTGACCATGCCAGTTATATTGAAGCCATGGCTGTGCAACACCAGACGTACCACAGCTTACCTCTGGATCCCCAACCTGTGGTGAAGTATGTGTCGTCGTACTCGTGTCATCGAGCCGCAACCAAAATTGCACTTGTTCTCGTAGTGAGCTATCGCTGCTATCTGCTGTTGCAGTAAGCAACTCGGAAATACCCGCAGATATGGCCGTTTCCCCCACAGGACCAGATAGTTTTGAATCCGATGTCACCACAGGCGTTGGCCAAACAGTTCTCTTACACTGATAACCATCCTCTGCAACGAATTTGGATGCGTCATCATCAAAACTGGTGATAAAGCTGCTGCCATCCCAGTATTCAACTTTGAGTGGGACTTTCATTTCAGCACCTGATACCCCGCCAAGGCTACTTAATACCATGCGCCCATAACGCAATTTAGGTTGATGAATGAATAGTTGAAGATCTTCCGTATTGGCGACATCAAAAAATACCGGGTCGATGCCTGAGAGCTGTAGACCATAATCCGTAGTCGCAAAGCCACTACCAAGATTAAATGGGCCGTTCTCTTTGGTCGTTATCCGTATCCCCGTACTTGAAATCTCGCGACGTAGTACCTTCGCATCCGACGACTCAAGTTCCCAATAAGAGTAACCGCTGGTGCTGTCAGAGTCAGCGCGCCATGCTCCAGAAGAGACATCTAAAATCAGTTCATTACTCTTACTTGCACTACTCTCAGACCAAAGCGTTAAATTTGCCTGTAAGGATTCATCAAAGTAATGGTAGTTTTTTACCGACGTCCCATCTACAGCCAGCGCAGCTACTTTCACCTCCGCGTGCTTAAATGGTTGACTTAAATAAGTCACACCTCCTTGATGATCAGGGGCAACCCACTCAGTTTTGTTTATCGCAAAGTAATGAGGATAAAAGCGGCCTACTTTCTTAGTCCCAGCCTGAATATCCATCGCGAGGTAGTTATCACTATCAACTTTTAATTTAAGTTGCCCAACCTCGTTCCAGCTCAATTGATCAAACAAGTAATGCCCGCTTGTTGCACTACTCGTATAAGGCTTACTTTTAACCCCACTTAAACTTCCCGCATGTCCACCACTGGCAATACTCGGCTGGCTTAATTCATGAGTAATCGTCACATCAATCGAACCCGCACCACCTTTGGCAAAGTTTTCCGTGATAAGCGAAGCATTACAGTAACGATTTAGAGTCGTGACATCACCACTGATTTTTCCTCCGCTCTGCCAACGTATCGGCAAAGCGGTTAAAGCAAACTCTTGGCCTGCGGCAACAAACTGAGCACTGGTTGAGGCGGTGATATTACCGCTCGGCAAAGAAGAAAGATCACTGCGACACAAGGCAAATGTCCAGGGACGGGCTTTAAACTTCAGCTCACCAATAACGGCTTGCTCTCTATCTGCTGGACAATCTTGAACATCCGCACCAAAATCACTGCACTTAACCGTATCTTTTAGGGTTGCGACAAACTCTCCCGCTTCATCAAACTGAATGCTCGCGTTAGCTTGACCGTTTTTAAAATCAGCAGAAAACTCCAGTTCATCAACGTTGTTACCCCACTCTCCAGGCGAAAACTGCTCATTAATTAAATGGGATTTATCTAAGATTTGCTGATAATTACCCACTACCGGTTTATCGCTCGTATCACAAGCCAATGCTTGAATATTTAAGCTATCAGGCTTACCCGCGATCAGTTCTTTTATTGAGCCATTATTAATCGCAAACACCACTGGAGCGAACACCACATCACTTGTATCAAAAACACTCTTTTCCGCCCCCACAAGATGAGCTTTTACGGCTATCGGTCCATAATCATTGTTCTTCTTGTCCACAATATCAAAGACAAACCTGCCTAAATTGGCATCGAAGATAGGCGAAGAAAAAGTGAGTAAATCTTTAGTAGTGGTGTACAACTCAACTTGGTTATCACCTATCTCTGTGATCAGCTGATTGTCTTCATCATAGACATAAACATAGACTTGGTTACTATCAGCACATTGCAAGTACATATTAGTGGGTTCAATAACGATTCGGGCAACGTCTGGGGTTGGAATCAGACATTTGGCAGGTTTGCCATTCAGTATGTTGTCAATACCAGTGATATTAACTGCATTCGCCGTAACACCACCTGAAAAAGTATTGTCCCTAGCCTGCATATCAAACCCCATTCGTGAGGTTGCACTCTCATGAACATAAACGTGCGCATTAATTCTGATACCGCTATAAGAATTTGCATTGGAGTCACGATCACTACCGATGATAAAAAATGCTTCTGAACCATGGCCGACAAATAACAGTGAATGCTCATCGACTTGGTTAACTTTTATGTCATTTCCTTTGAGGTTAATGTATTGATAATGTACTTGAGTATCATTGTTCAAAACCAAATTTGAGTGGGGATTAAAGTCGAACTGACTGATGCTATACCCCCCTGACATCTCAATTGTTGCAGAGTCTTCAACGACGACCTTCTTATATGACCCCGGACTCAATTTACAGTGACTATCGGCATCACAAGTGAAGTTACGTGATGAGCGGGGAAACTCACCTAAATCAAGCGGAAACCCCTCATAAGCAACATCATTAGAGATAACACATTTGCTTGCGCTGGTATCTCCATCATAGAAACAATATTTCCCATGAACATCGAAGCCAAATGAAAGAATATCGCTGCGATTCAGTATTATTTGGTTTCCTTGTATACCATGTAATGAGCCATAGGGTTTTAGGTTACTATAGCTATTGGTTTGAGCCACCCCAGGAACAAGCAAACATGGGTCCAGCTTTTCAAGCTTTGCCTGGGCAGATCCCGCCATAGCAAGCGACAAGCTCGCAAGAAATAGAGTCACCGTGGTATTTATCTTTTTCATTATCACTACTCCCTTACCCATATTTCCTCAGTACGCTCTACTACATTCTCCACTGAACCACAGCGCACCCGAGCAAATAACTTGTAGTAATTCATCTCATCTAAAGTTCCTACCGAAGAGCACGTCAGCCCTACGAGTTGGCAGTTCATAACGCTATGACTAAATCGGCCAGAAACCGACACAAAATTTGGCCAAGGCATTGATGATACGCATTGATTGGCAACGTCTGAGGACGATGAATTGAGTGGGTAAAAACGCGTCAGTACTTCTTCATTTACAGACTGAGCGAGTAACCACGCTTGCGTACCAAGTACATCTTTGGTGTGAGCATCGCTATTTGACCAATGAATACGAGTCAATGTAGTAGCAAGTAACCCCATAACCACGAGTACGAATACCACAACAACCAGCAATCCACCTTTTTGCTTATGGGACATTGAGCACCTGCACATCTTGTCGGAAGTGAGTTGACTCGCCATTTTGTGAAAAGGTCAGGTCTATATGCACAACTCCTGTATGTTGAACACTAGCAGGAGTGTATGAAATCATCCCATCCACCAAAACATCCGCCGCATCAGTCAGAGGCAACGCTAAACCGGACAATCCTTCGGCGCGCGTAATGCGCTGAGCGGTAATACAATAAGAAACTCTACGTTCATTGGCGGTAATGTAGTGACGATTAGCAACCGAACCACCCAGAAGATTCGTTGCTTGAGCTGGAATAACGAAAGTAGCGCCTGAGATAGCGATATCGGAAACCTCTTCAATGCTGGATAATGGAAAACTGTTATCTAGACTATTTAAATCTTCACCTGGCCTAAGAAGTTGAGTTGGGTTAATCACTAACTGCTGGTCACGTAAACGGCTGACGCTGGCCGTTGTATCACCAACAATAAAGTTAATATCACTACCAGAGACTGCGTAAAATCCAGACTCAATAATTGGAAAAAAAGAGAGACAATTGCCATCTGACACAAATATATTTGGCACTGCGTGCCTTGCCTCTCGAGTCAGCTTCTCAATCGCAAAGCGAGCTTGAGTTTGTATTCGTTGCCTATCCACCCCCTGAGCAAAACCCTTACTGCCAAGCTCAATGAATCCTGTAATACCGAGCACCAATAGACTGCCAACAATCATGGTGATAACCATCTCAATCAGTGTAAAACCACGCGCAAACATCAGTAGTTACCTCGATAGCCCACAAAAGTGATCGGTGTCTGTTGTCCAGCACTCACAGTGACTGACAGTTGTTTTACCATCTGTGTTGATTTGACAACTGCATAGGCGACCTTGATATCAACATTAAAGTTTTGATAATTGCTCACCTCACCAGAGGAAACCAGCGTATATAGGTCTTTACAACCCGATACGCCATTCGGCGTCCAACAACCGATAAAGTCATCGATATCGTTATAATTAGATGGAGTTTCGCCACTCTCTGGCCCCAAATCATCTGCCAAGGTACACGCTTTGGCATTTCCAGCGCTAAGATTGGTACAGCGTTCTACCCCGCCAATATCGTCACTTTGTTGATCAAACTTGCTGGCGAGCATTTTAGTCACCACACTTTGCCCCAAAGCGGTCGCTCTTGTTTGATAATGAGGGTCGGCGGAGCGCGCAATTTGTGGGTATAAAAAGCTGCTGAGCGTAATCATCGCTACCGCCATCACAACGATAACAACAATGCTTTCAATTAAAGTAAAACCACGCGTGCGTTTCATTACAAGCATCCTGAGCGAGAGATCAAGCCATTGGCGCAAATGGACACTGTCGCTTGGCTAGCCTCTCCCACAATCATGATATTAATGCCGCCACTTGCCAGTCCTAAAGGGTTGCCAAGCAAATCAAAACTAACTTGAGTGACAGGCGCTGAAAAACGCACCTCCGAGTTTGCCACCCAATCACTGCGACCTTCAGGGTGAGCACACCCTTTAACTGAGCCAAAACAATCACTGTCGATCGACAAAACAAAGCTATCACTACTAATACTGGTATTTGACTGCATACGATTAAGCTGCACTTGGCGAGCAACCGAAATAACCGAGTCTTGAATGGCGAGTGCTGAAAAACTCCCCGCACCGATATATCGACTCGTCGCGTAGAGCGAAACAATGCTCAGCAATATCATCACTATGACCAACTCGACCAAAGTGAAACCCCATGGCTTACGAATTTTCATCCTACCTTCGTTAACATCATGTAAACTTTTGCAGTATATCGTGTTTAATTGTGGGGAGATGGAATGATGGGTAATTTTGAGACGGGATTAAAAAAGGCCAGCTAAGCTGGCCTCAGACTGCTGACAAAGGTCTAGCTTTCGAGCTAGACCTTTGATCTAATAGGGGTATCGAAATATGGATACTCCGATATGCTTCAAGAACCGACTCCGCAACAATACGAACTGGAAATGGTAACGATGGA
>NZ_JADILO010000031.1 GCF_015278125.1 Vibrio fluminensis | reverse complement strand
TTTTACCATTTGCTTCCTTCAGATTTCACCTCACGGTGAACACCCTTGCATAGGCTAACGGTTCTCGCTCGACTGAGCCCGTAGAGGACTTTCACCTCCTAGATCAACGCCATGCTCGGCGCACGCAAAAAAAAGCCAGTCATCATGACTGGCTTCAATTATGCAACTATTGCATTATAGATTTGGACCCGTTGATGGTCGGTGCGGTTTGTTCGATTTAAGTTGCTGCATGCCTTGGAACATACGCATAAACCAAACAAGAATCGCTAAGATAGCAAATACGCCACCAATCACTGGAATTGCGTAAGCAACTTTATCCAGCAGTGTATTGTGGAACCAGTAACGTTCGATACCCTCTAATACACCATTGGTTGTCGCGACAGTCACAATAAGCACAACGAAGAATGTGAAGTACAAGAAAAACGTACGAATTATTCCGTAGTAATGTGAGGTAACAACATCATCATCTTCGCCCTTATCCAGACGGTAACCTGCATATATAATTGCGATTACACCTGAAATAAGGAATGTGAAAGGCGTAAAGCAGCTTAGGATGTACGCAACCCAAATACCATTATGAGGTTTGTTCATCAGCTTTTACTCCTTTTTGCACTGTTTCGCTCGGCTCAGCCTCGCCCATCGCTTCTTTCGCTTTAACTTCTTCATACCACAAGTCGTGGTGTTCTTTTGCCCAAGTCTCGTCAACTTCACCGGTTACCATACCTTCAAGCGCACCTTCCATACCGAATAGACCGATATAGATGTGGAAGATAAAGCCACAGATCAGGATCAATGCTGAGAACATGTGCACTAAGTTAGAGATTTCCATGTCGCGACGGGTTTGACCAAAGATTGGGAAGTCAAGGATCAAGCCACTTACCGCAGCGATAGCACCAAAACCGATTAGTAACCAGTAAATTGCTTTTTCACCACCGTTAGAGAAACCTGCAGAAGGATGCGTACCCTTGTGCTTACCAACCATACCACCCATTTTCATAAACCAACGAACGTCAGTCATGGTTGGGATAGATTTGCGCCACCATTTCAGTAGAACGAAAGCAAGTAAAACAAAGAACAGTGGGCCTACGTAATTGTGATATTGCTTGGCTAGCATAATCACAAAGCCCCAAAACTCACTTGGTACATAAGGCTTTAAGAAGTGCTTACCATAAACCAGCATCAGGCCACTGAACGCAAGCGTTAGGAATGTAAACGCCATACTCCAGTGAAGTGCTCGGTCCCAACGTGACCAACGCTTCATCTTCTTACCGGTACGTGGTTTGCTAAGCATTAGCGGACCAACAAATACGTACGCCATGATTACCATCGCGATACTACCGAAAATCGCGACTGCACCAGCCGGAGACATCCATTTCTCTTTTAGTACATACCAAGTCTCGCCTGGTGTACTAATTAGAACACCGTGCTCAGGGAACTTAGACGTTGTATAGCCAGACTCACCTTCACGTACTTCTTTCCAAAATTCAGTACCAGCAAGCTGTGCCATCTCTTTCTGTGCAGTTGGCACTGACTCTTGCGCTGCCGCTGGCAGAGAAAGAGCCATTGCCAGTGCTGCCAAAAATGGCAGCACTGCAAGAGAGAGACGTTTAAACAGATGTGTCATATCTCTCTCCAAACCTTAGCTTTTAGTTGCGTCGAAAGACAGATCTTCACCGTTTGTCCAACCTGCGTTTTCAGCACCACGCTGAACAACACGTTGACGGAAGATGTCTGATACTTTCTCTGCGTCACCCGCTAATAGCGATTTCGTTGAACATAGAGATGCACACATAGGCAGTTTACCTTCCGCGATACGGTTAGCACCGTATTTCTCCTGCTCTTCAATTGAGCCAGGTTCGGTGTTAGGACCACCTGCACAGAATGTACATTTGTCCATTTTGCCGCGTTCACCAAACGAAGCTTGTTTAGGGAACTGAGGCGCACCAAATGGACAAGCGAATAGGCAGTAGCCACAACCGATACATAGATCTTTATTGTGCAGTACGATGCCATCTTCAGTGTGTTCGAAACAGTCTGCAGGACAAACGGCCATACAAGGCGCGTCTGTACAGTGCATACAAGCTACCGAGATTGAGTTTTCACCCGGCTCACCATCATTTAGAGTAACAACGCGACGACGTTGAATGCCCCACTCTAGTGCCGAATCATTTGCGTTTTTACATGCGGTCACACAGCCGTTACATTCGATACAGCGTTTGGTGTCACATAGGAATTTCATTCGTGCCATTAGTCAGACTCCTTACGCTTTACGAATGTTACATAGGGTTACTTTAGTTTCCTGCATCAAAGTAACAGGGTCGTAACCGTAAGTGGTTGCAGTGTTTGCTGCTTCACCAATCACGTATGGGTCAGTACCTTCTGGGTACTTGTGACGAAGATCTTCACCTTCGAACTTACCGCCAAAGTGGAATGGGATGAACGCAAGACCAGGTTTAACACGACGAGTAACCATCGCTTTAACCTTGATGCGACCTTTCTCAGCACCTTCAACCCAAACGTCATCACCATCTTTAAAGCCAAGATCGTTCGCGTCTTTCGGGTTCACTTCTACAAACATCTCTTGTTGAAGTTCAGCCAACCATGGGTTTGAACGCGTTTCTTCACCACCACCTTCGTACTCAACCAGACGACCAGAAGTAAGGATAATTGGGTATTCACCTGACTTATCTTCTTGCTGAATTGTCTTGTACAAAGTTGGTACACGGAAGATCGCTTCTTTGTCATCCCAAGTTGGGTAATCAGCGACAAGATCACGACGCGGCGTGTACAGTGGTTCACGGTGTAGCGGTACGCGGTCTGGGAACGTCCAAACAATGGCACGTGCTTTAGCGTTACCAAATGGGATACAACCGTGCTTAATCGCAACACGCTGAATACCGCCAGAAAGGTCAGTTTTCCAGTTTTTACCTTCAGCTGATGCTTTTTCTTCAGCCGTTAGATCATCCCACCAACCAAGTTGTTTTAGTAGCTTGTCAGTGAACTCTGGGTAACCATCTTGGATCTCACAACCTTTTGAGTAGCTGTCTTCTGCAAGTAGGCTTTGACCTTCAAATTCAACACCGAAACGAGTACGGAAGTTACCGCCACCCTCAGCAACCGTCTTAGACGTATCGTAAAGGATGTGGGTACCTGGGTGTTTCATCTCAGGCGTACCCCAACATGGCCAAGGAAGACCGTAAGTCTCACCATTTGCAGGACCACCTTCCGCTTCAAGCGTTGTTTTGTGGAATGTGTGCCAGTTTTGTTGGTGCTCTTTAATACGCTCAGGGCTTTGACCGGTATAACCGATTGTCCACATACCTTTGTTAAACTCGCGGGTAATGTCTTCAATCACTGGTTGGTTGTTTTCAACTTTGATATTTTTGAAAAGCTGATCAGAAATACCTAGTTTTTGAGACAGTAGGTACATGATTTCATGGTCAGGTTTTGAATCAAATAGCGGCTGAATAACTTGATCGCGCCACTGAAGTGAACGGTTTGATGCTGTTACACTTCCGTAAGTCTCAAACTGAGTGGTCGCTGGCAATAAGTACACGCCGTCAGTACGGTCGTTCATTACTGCTGCCACTGTTGGGTATGGGTCAACAATTACCATCATATCCAACTTCTGCATCGCTTTTTTCATCTCAGGACCACGAGTCTGAGAGTTCACTGCGTGACCCCAGTAGAACATGGCACGGATGTTTTCGCGTTGACGAATCTTATCTTTGTCCTCAAGTACGCCATCCACCCAACGAGATACAGGAATACCTGCACTGTGCATTGGTTTTTGACCGCCGTATTCATTATTGTCGAAACGGTTTTGAACCCAATCAAACTCTAGGTCCCATACTTTAGACCAGTGACGCCATGCACCTTCAGAAAGACCGTAGTAACCAGGTAGTGTATCAGACAGTACGCCAAGGTCAGTTGCACCTTGTACGTTATCGTGACCACGGAAAATGTTTGCACCGCCACCTGATTTACCCATGTTACCTAGCGCAAGTTCAAGTACGCAGTAAGCACGTGTGTTGTTGTTACCAGTAGTATGTTGAGTACCACCCATACACCAAACAACACAACCAGGACGGTTTTCAGAAAGAAGCTTCGCAGTTTCGTATACGTCTGCTTCACTAACGCCAGTTACACGCTCAACTTCGGCTGGGTTCCATTTAGCAACTTCTGTACGGATTTCATCCATACCAAATACACGCTGTTGGATAAACTCTTTGTCTTCCCAATTGTTAGCGAATACGTGCCATAGAACACCCCAGATAAACGCAACGTCTGAACCTGGGCGAAGTGATACATAATGGTCAGATTTCGCAGCAGTGCGAGTACGACGAGGGTCTGCTACAACAATCTTACAGTTGCTTTTCTCTTTCGCGATAAGGATATGTTGCATCGCTACAGGGTGCGCTTCTGCTGGGTTTGAGCCGATAAATAGCATCGACTTACAGTTATGCATATCGTTAAAAGAGTTCGTCATCGCACCGTAACCCCAAGTGTTCGCTACACCGGCTACTGTGGTTGAGTGACAGATACGTGCT
Organism: Vibrio fluminensis; assembly: GCF_015278125.1. Taxonomy (GTDB): domain Bacteria; phylum Pseudomonadota; class Gammaproteobacteria; order Enterobacterales; family Vibrionaceae; genus Vibrio; species Vibrio fluminensis. Next base: position 49,075 of record NZ_JADILO010000031.1, on the reverse strand, counting down.
TGGTGGTCAACGTTGTTGGTACCCCATAGCGACGCCATTTTACGATATAGGTAAGCTTGCTCGTTGCTGTGCTTTGCACTGCCCAAGAAAAAGACAGCATCAGGACCCGACTGCTCGCGAATCTCTAGTGTTTTCTTACTGATCTCTTCTAGTGCTTGATCCCATGAAAGCTTTTTCCACTTACCGTTTTCAAGCTTCATTGGGTATTTTAGACGACGCTCACCGTGACCATGTTCACGGAGTGCCGCACCTTTCGCACAGTGGCCACCAGCATTAAATGGGTGATCATATGCAGGTTCTTGACCTGTCCAAACACCATTTTGAACTTCAGCGTAAACACCACAACCCACAGAACAGTGAGAACAGATAGTACGTTTTACTTCTGTTTTTGCATCTGGGTCTACAGGTTTTGCCTGCGCTTTTTTCATCATACCTGGTGCAAATAGACTTGCGCCAACTACCGCGCCACCAGCTGCTAATGAAGAATTCTTCATAAACGTACGGCGAGATACACCAAGTTGATTTTGCTCTTTGCTCACAGAATCAGAGCGTTTCACTAATTTCATGCGTTAAGCTCCAAATTACAGTGAGTCGTAATAATCGCGAACATGCTGAGTTTCACGATAGCCAGTCTTCTTTACGTCAGGTTTAATTTCTGCTGTTTCTGCAGCGGTTGCCACTTTGCTTGTACCAGCGACAACGGCACCAGCAACGGCAGCAGTTGTTAAGCCTTTCAGGAGATCCCTGCGGCTTGTATTTACTTCATTATTATCTTTCATGGTTGCTTCCTTACCCTCTTAAGGTAGTATTTTGGAGGCTTTTCGCCCCTCTTATCGATGCTATTACTCGTACTCAGTTACGTTTTTCACATCAATTTTTAAATGGGTTTTACTCTTCGTGTTTTTGCTAAATTGCACTTGCTCGATCGTACCAAAAGCACGTAATAGCTGAGCAACTGCCAAATAAAACTTTGCACTTTTCGCCTGTTCAATCTGCTTTGCTAATGACTCGTACCAAGGTGCAATGTGTTTATTGAAAAACACTTGTTGCGTGCACTCTTGCTCGCTCGTTAGCATCGACATGACTTCACACAGTGCTGCAATATGATCTTCTGGCTCTTTTACATTCTCTTCACGCTCAAAACCTAGAATATCTAGATCGTTGCGGATCTCAGCCAAAGGCTTCTCCATCAGCGCACCGGCCATATGCCACGAGCCAAATGGAACCACTTCACCACGACCAATACCAATAAATAGATCTTGGTATTCATCTTCTAATGCTTCTGCCTCACTTTCCTGAGCCGCAAGTCTTAATGATTGCCATGCTTGTTGCATCGCGCTTTCTGTTGATTCAATTTCAAGTTCAGAAAGAAACTCGATCAGCTCATGCGATGGCAATTGGCGAAACAGAGAAGCCAGAAGTAAATAGATCTCTTGGCGTAGTGTTGCTTGTTCGTTATTATTTTCCACACCTGACTCCTAGTATTTCAGTTGTTTCATTGGGTCATCAGCCATTGCTTCGAACATGTCGATAACACGGCAGTCTTCACACATCGCAATACGGTTAATCGCAGCTTCATCAGAGAAGTGAGAGTGACCGCGTAACTTAGATTGCAACATATCAATCATAGACTGTGGTGCGAAAGGTTTGTGACAACGGATACATTCCGCTGCTTTTTCTTCATGAATTACTCGAGCATCTTGACGAGAATCTTTGTCCCAGTTCATGCGTGGCGTTAGTGTTAGAACCTTTTCAGGGCACGCTTTCACACACAAACCACATTGAACACAGTCTTGTTCAACAAACTTTAATGACGGAGATTCACCATCCGTATGCAGAGCACGTGTCGGACAAACCGCGACACAACTCATACAAAGCGTACAATCACTCGATTTGCACTCAACGTTACCGTATGGCGCGTTAGTCGCGAGTTCTACCGCGTTCTCAACCGGAATTCGGGAAATTGCCAACGCATCTAAAGCAGTAAACAGACGTTGACGCTTATTACCTTCAAGATCGCCAAGAGCAAGATCGAATGAATCTGTACAAAGCGTAGGAGGACCTTCACGTAGTGACTCTAGGTAAAGGATATCGATACACTCTTTTTGGATACCAAGTTGACTTAATAGCTCTTGAGCAATTGCCACTTCGTTATTCAAAATGCGGATAATCGTTGCTGGCATAAATCGGCTAGCAGCAAAAAGCACTTGAGTCGCGCCATTAACCAGTGCTGCAAACCAAGTATCAATACCTACCGATGGAAGTTCTTCTACCACGACAGGAATAACATTCTCTGGCAATGCTTTTAGTGCCATCACGTTGTAACTTTCATGACGAGAGCTACAAATTAGAACGATAGGATCTAGACCACCCGCTTTCTCATAGTTAGCTAGCGTACGCTCAATGAATTTTTGTGTATCTTGTGGATTAGGCAGAGCGTAATGAATCGCTTCTGTTGGGCATGCTGTCGCACAAGTACCGACACCTTGACATAGGTATGGATTGATCTCGATACGGTGACCGGTTTTGTCGCTACCTTGACTTGATAGCGCACCAGCTGGACATGCATCTACACAACGCTCACAACCTTTCACGCCACGAGAGCTATGCGCACATAAATCCGTATCTAGGCGGAAGAACTTAGGCTTATCAAATGTACCCATCAGAGTCGGAATTTCTTCTAGAGCATCCGCCAGTTTGGGATAACCACGCCCTACTGGGTAATAACCAGGAACTGGAACTTCTTCAGTCATACAACTGTTAAGACATAGGTCTAAAACCACATCAAAACAATCATGACCTATTGCTACTTCCGCGAGGTTACTGCGAATTAGGTTATTTACTGTTTGAACTTCGAAAGCGCCAAGAAAACCTGATACTTCAACTGAATTAGCAAAGTAAAGCTTAGCATGAGTGCCCTTCTCACCATCTGTTGATAGCAGAGTTAAGCTATTCATCTGTTCTAGTTGTTGTGCTGCACTTTCAATAATCGCAGTCGGGCCAACAATTAGTGTATTACCGCCACTTTCATAGCTTACTGTTGGTGGGATTAAGTTAGTAAGCTCAACTGTATTTTCAAACGCGTAAAGTCTTGCTTTACCATTGTTTGATGTTGCTTCTTGTAGTAATTGTTTAAGCATTGCTCTATTCCGTTTGCAACCGGATAATTTATCTATACACCGTATTGCAAAAGGCGTACCAACTTTTATTTATCGATATATCAATCACTTGGAATAACGACAAGCGAAACATCGAGACAAAAAAACCGACTGAGACAAATTGTCGCAATCGGTATCTTCGTCATTTAGTCAAAATGTACCTAATTATTGTGTGGTATATTTTGTCTCATCTCCTTCGCTGTCAGACATTTCAGCCGAAACATTCTGATCAGCTTCGTTGCCCTCACTTTCTAGAGCAATTTCGTCACTCTCTACTGCTTCAGCTTCAGCTTCGTCTTTGGTATTTTCGGTATCGCTCTCTTGTGGCGATGAAGCCGCAGCTACAGGCTCAGCGTTTTCTGGTTGCTCTTCTGATTTGTCTTTTACCCAATCGCGAAGAGTTTCCGCCACACTTTGTGAGAGTGTTTTCAGGTTACTGTAATCTTCATCGTAATCATCCAAGCCATCACGAACATTGAATTCCTCTGATAAGAACAGTTTTCGCAACGCTGCTTTTTTAACACTCTGCTCCGCTTCTGAGGCAAGCAAATTTGCAATTGACATTTCTTGAGGTTGCTCTGACTCAACAGCCTCAGATTGCGTTGCTTCTGTCGTCTCTAATGCTTCTTCGCTCGAACTAGAAAGTTGTGAAGTTTCTTGCAGAGCTTCATCGCTGTTAACGCTATCTTCTAGTTTTTCGTCAACAACTTGAGTTTGCTCTGTCGCCAAAAGCTCTTTGGTTTTTTCGTCTAGCTTACGCTTAGACCAACGGCTAATAAAACTAGTTACCATTTGATCGACCCGCTCCTGCGCGTTTCTTACGTCTTACTTCTAAAAGTTCACCATGTCGGCCAATGAAGGCTTCCATCCAAGCATGGATAGCCAAAGGCATGTCATCAGATAGTACTAAATAGTCACCATCCATATAACGCGATGCGACACTCTGAGAAGCGGTTAACGCCACTATCTTTGGGTTGTCTTCGCCTTCAAAGGTATCCAGCACTAGAAAAAGCTTAGGTTGTTGTGAGCTCAAATTAAAGCGGTACTCGGTACGCTCGTCTTTGTGTAACTGTAGTAACACCAGACGAGCACTTTGCTGTTCAGGTTTAAGATTGAAACCGGTTAATTGCTGTTGAATCGTCGTCCATTTCCCCATAGACACTTCTTTTGCCGTCAGTTCACACTCTATCGGCCAATGTTGCTCAGTTTTCTCAAGCGTTATAGTAGACATAATTCACCATGCTGTTCGAATTTTGGTTCTGGTTGGATAGTTACTCTGCTGGGTATTAAGCAATATTCATTCCCTAATTGTAATACCTTTACGTTCCTTTGGCATTTCTCTCTTGATCAGGAACAGTTATTGCTTGTATATAATAACAGAAACTTCATTCCCTCATCGCTTGTCAGATGAACGCACAACAATAGGAATAAACGTGGTTAAACCAAATATAATTAAAACCAGTGAGAATCCATTACAAACTATCGAAGTTGAGGTATACGACGAATACGGCGAAGTGCTAACCAAAGAGGTTGCGTGTGAACGCCCTCTTACAGTGATGCTTAACTGGAAAGAAGTGGTCACCTTAATGACTTTAGGTTCACGCCCTGAGTCTTTGGTTTTAGGTTATTTGAAAAACCAAAGCTTCCTATCTGATCCAACTTCGATTGAGTCGGTGATTATCGATTGGGAAACAAGTAGTGCAGCAGTCGTTACCAACGAAAATACTGAACATGTAGAAAGCGCGCTTAAAAAGAAAACCGTTACTTCAGGCTGTGGTCAAGGCACCATGTACGGTAATGTGATGAAGCAACTTGAGAATTACCAAGTACCGCAAACGCCGCTCAAACAATCAGAAATCTATACTGCGCTTGAAGCATTAACCCATTACAACGATACCTACAAAAAAGCCGGTGCAGTTCACGGCTGTGCGGTGTGTAAAGGCGATCAAGTATTGTCATTTGTAGAAGATGTCGGTCGTCATAATGCAGTCGATACCTTAGCCGGTGAAATGTGGATTAACGAAGAAAGCGGCGAAGATAAGATTTTCTACACTACGGGTCGCCTAACCTCTGAAATGGTGATCAAAGTGGCACAAATGGGCATTCCTGTACTGCTTTCACGCTCTGGCGTGACACAAATGGGATTAGATTTAGCTCGTAAGTTCGGGATTACCACGATTGCTCGAGCGAAAGGCTTACGCTTCCAAGTCTTTACGGGCGCTGAAAAAATCACTTTTGACGTCAAAGGCGAACAAGCCGAATAAGCGCAAAGCCCCTGAATCATCAGGGGCTTTTCATTTCACACTATGGTTGCAAAACCCCTCTCTAATGCTATTAGTTTAATATCCGCGATCACAAAAACTACTCTACGCGGCCTTTAAACGTCAGTCTCTAGGGAGAAGTTATGTTCCAAGGCACTCAATCTCAACCCGTTCCATCTAATGAAACTAAACCATCAACTCTACTTGACCGCTTTAGTATCAAAGCCAAGTTACTCACGATAAACGTCATCCTTTTGATCGGTGTTGTCTGCTATGGATTTTTCGAACAGTACAGTCTTAATAACATGCACGAGTTAGAGTTGGCATCGGTTGAAAATGCCGAAGCGGAAATCGATCTGCTCACATTAAGGCGTCATGAAAAAGACTTTATCGCTCGTCACGATATCAAGTATCAGCAGCGTTTTGACCAAACTTTTCTACAACTGACGGAGCGACTCAAACAACTCGATGAACGTATTACCACTCACGGGCTTCCTCTTGATGGGCGTATGAGTACTATCAGTCAAACGCTTGAACAGTACGGTATAAAGTTCCAACAACTCGTGACGCAGATTGAGTTGATTGACTCAAAGACTAGTGGTGAATCTTTAATTGATAAACTAACCGCCTCTCGCAGCGAATTGCGTCAAAGTGTGATTAGTCTTGATAATTTAGAAGCGAAAGTGGCGCTGTCTGAACTGATGGAAAAAGACTTTCACTATCTTGCTTATCCTTCTGAACAAACTGAACTGGAACTATCCCAATCTCTACAAACTTTTTATCAGCAGTTCGCCTACCTATCCCGTCTACAAAGTGCGTTTAACAGTTACCAATCTGATCTTGTTAACCTATTTAAAGCCAATACCCAACTTGGCTTAACGCCTAACCTCGGGATCCGTGGAGATTTAAGGAGCACCGTACACACAACAGAGCAAGAAATACTATCTCTACAAGGTGATATCGAGTCCTCTATTCTGCTGGCCGCTGACAAAGTAAAAATGCAATTGCACATTTTTGGGGGCTTACTCGCGCTTATCCTGTCGGGATTATTGATGCTAATAGGTCGCAATATTCTAGGCCGTATCCAAAGCATCAAATCCATGATGCACGATATTGCGCAAGGGAATGGGGATTTAACGGCACGAATGAATGCCTCTGGTAACGATGAACTGGCACAATTGGCGAATTCATTTGATACCTTTACTTGTAAGTTGCATAACTTAATTAAAGATGTTTCTTCGGCTAAGGATGTCCTCGACCAAAGTGCATCAATGAGTACTCAAGCGGCGAGTAAAAGTATGGAAAATGCCGAGCAACAAAAAATCGAGTCAGAGTCCGTGGCGACTGCGATTAACGAACTGGTACACACCAGCAATGAGATTACGTCGAATATTGAACAGGCTGCTGTTAGTGCGGCAAATATGAAAGACGCGTCTCAGCTCGCTAGAGACATTACCCAACAAGCCAGTGCAAGTATGCAGACCCTTTCCGGTGACATTGCCAACTCTCAACAGTTAATCGAACAACTGGAAGAGCAGAGTCGTCAAATCAACTCGGTAATATCAACTATCCAAGGAATTGCAGAGCAAACTAACCTACTAGCGCTAAACGCAGCGATAGAAGCCGCTCGTGCCGGAGAACATGGCAGAGGATTTGCGGTCGTCGCTGATGAGGTGCGAGATCTCTCGATGAAGACAGATAATTCAACTCGCCAGATTGAGTCAACTATCACCAATCTTTCTAGTCAAATCCATACCACTGTTTCAATTATGGCGGCTAGCCAAGAGCAAGCGGAAGCAACCATGCAAGACACACAGCAAGTGGTGGATGCTATCGATAGCGTGAATCAGCAGATAGAAGAGTTGTTCAATATGAACACGCAAATTGCAACCGCTTCGGAAGAGCAGTCCATGGTGTCCGGTGAGATTGACCGTAATATTACCCACATCGCCTCACTCGCCAGCGATACCTACAATGAAGTGCAAGATTCAGTGAAATACAGTAGCCAAGTGCAAGAGGTGAATCAGAAACTGGGTAGTCTGGTTGGGCAGTTCCGAGCTAAAGCATCTGGCATTTAAGAGAAGCGTAAAAAAGGGCTAGTTATTGAACTAGCCCTTTCGAATTGTGCGTTACTAATTTAAACGTTAACTAAGTAAGTAACCTTGAATAACTAACCTTGAATACCGCGTGCTTGCAGAAATTCTGCGTATGTACCACGGAAATCGTGGATCTTACCATCACGGATCTCAAGGATACGAGTAGCTAGTGAGTCTACGAATACACGGTCATGCGATACGAAGAATAGCGTACCTTTGTACTGCTCTAACGCAGTGTTCAGTGATTCGATAGATTCCATATCCATGTGGTTAGTTGGTTCGTCCATTAGCAGCATGTTTGGTTTTTTCATCATTAGCTTACCAAGCAGCATACGACCTTGCTCACCACCAGACAGAACTTTTACTGACTTCTTAATGTCGTCTTGACCAAATAGCATACGACCTAGGAAGCTGCGTAGAACTTGCTCGTCGTCGCCTTCTTGACGCCATTGACCCATCCAATCCATCAGTTTCAAGTCTTCTTCAAAATCATGTGCGTGATCTTGAGCGTAGTAACCGATGTTTGAGTTTTCAGACCATTTGTATGCGCCTGTACGTGGCTCTAGTACACCTGCAAGGGTGTTAAGTAGTGTTGTCTTACCAACACCGTTCTCACCGATGATAGCAACGCGCTCACCTACTTCAAAAATTGCATTGAAGTTTGCAAACAAATCATCTTCAAAACCTTGGCTTAGGTTTTCAACTTCTAGTGCATTTCGGAATAGTTCTTTAGACTGTTCGAAACGAATGAACGGGTTTTGACGGCTAGACGCTTTTACTTCGTCAAGTTGGATCTTGTCGATCTGCTTAGCACGTGAAGTCGCTTGTTTTGCTTTTGATGCGTTTGCCGAGAAACGCGCTACGAATGTTTGTAGCTCAGCAATTTGCGCTTTCTTCTTCGCATTGTCAGAAAGTAGACGTTCACGCGCTTGGCTTGCCGCAGTCATGTACTCGTCGTAGTTACCAGGGTAAAGGCGCAGTTCACCGTAGTCTAAGTCAGCCATGTGTGTACATACTGAGTTAAGGAAGTGACGGTCGTGCGAGATGATGATCATGGTACAGTTACGCTGGTTTAGCGTCTCTTCCAACCAGCGGATAGTGTCCATATCCAAGTTGTTGGTTGGTTCGTCTAGTAGCATGATATGTGGGTCAGCGAAAAGAACCTGCGCAAGTAGCACACGAAGTTTCCAGCCTGGAGCCACTTCGCTCATTAGACCGTAGTGCTGCTCTAGAGGAATACCTACTGCTAGTAGTAGTTCGCCGGCTTTAGATTCAGCCATGTAACCGTCCATCTCTGCGAACTCAACTTCAAGATCCGCAACCTTCATGCCGTCTTCTTCGCTCATTTCAGCTAGAGAATAAATACGGTCACGTTCCTGTTTCACTTCCCACAGTTCTTTATAACCCATAATTACAGTATCGATTACTGTGTACTGCTCGTACGCAAACTGATCCTGGTTTAGCTTAGCAACACGTTCATTTGGATCGTAGCTAACGTTACCGCCACTTGGCTCTAGCTCGCCACTAAGGATTTTCATAAACGTTGACTTACCACAGCCATTCGCACCGATTAGACCGTAACGGTTACCTTCGCCGAATTTAACTGAGATATTTTCAAATAGTGGCTTAGCGCCAAATTGTTGCGTGATATTAGCAGTAGAGATCAAAACCTGTACCTTAGCTTAAAATGAATAAAGGGGTAAAAACCGCGCAACGTTACTGATAAAGCGCCTCTACTGCAAGCGTTGTTTTCAATAGAAAACCATTAACTTAAAGATTTCGACCCGAAATACTCTTTATGATCGGTAGTACTATCCTCTTTTCATCTCGCTCATTTTTAGATTCATTGTCAGAAAAATCACTCAATTGAATAGTGTTTTTTTAACACGCCCCTGACATTGCGCAACATCTAGTCTCTAGAATTCGACGCCCATCCTTGGGTACGGAACAACCACTTCCGTCAAAACAACTACACTAAACCAAGTAGCCTCGACATTAGTGTGAGGTCACATGGGTATAAATCTAAATAACTAAAATTAAGAGTGTTCTATGCGTTATTACTTGCGCGACTTTTATTTGCGCGTATTGGTCCTTGCTAGCTTGCTTATTGCAACGCCAAGTTTGGCTAACGAGTATGGCTTTCAATCGCTACCTCAGAGCTCACCTGAAGCGGTTAAAATTGCTCAACAAATTTCCGAATTACCGGAACCCTTATTCATGACGACAAAAGATAAACGACAAGTGAATCTTTTGTTGGCGCGCGTACTGCGTATTCAGCGTGAGCAAATCACCAGCTTTTCAGACCACCTTGACGCCTATCGCGCAAACAATGCCGATCAGGAGTGGAATCAAGTTCAGAGTGTTTATTTCACTCTAACCAGCTTAAACCAGAGCAAACAAGTTCTACTGGATTTAACCAATCCAGCCAATCGCGACCGTTTGACGGGCTTTGGGCCTTATGGTGTCACACAATTCAAGCAAGAATTGCAGTTAGCGAAGTTAAACGTCGAGTATCTGGTTTACTTCCAAATCCGCAGCTTTAAATCACTTGTCGGTGAAATCTTTATTTCACCGATTCCAGTTATTTGGGCAGCAACCAAAGTGCTATTCATTTACTTTGGCTTGGTATGGTGGTTGGCAAACAGCAAACGTCTAATTGACCTATTCCGCGTAAGCCAATTAGAAAGCAAATCTAACCCACCATTATGGGTTAGATTAGTTTGGTATATCAGTCGAGCTCACCGCGCTATTGCGTGGCTAATCGCGATTACCCTATCGCTCCGCGTGCTTTCGCAGATTCCAAGCTTGCAGCATTTGATCCTGCTGGAAATCTTTACTTGGTGGGTATTGGGTGGCTCGATTGCGATTAGCTTTATTCTCGAGTTTGCTTACCGCAATAGCCGCAGTTCATCTCGTGCTGTCATTGCTCTACGCTTATCGACAATTCGTCGCTACGTTTGGAGCATTATTATTGCCGGTGTAATTCTGCAAATATCCATCCGTACGCTGGGTAAAGGCACTATTTACAGCTGGATCTACAGTGCGCTATTTTTCTGGTTTGTCCTCGTTACCGTGTCGGTATTGCGTCTATGGCGTGAAAAAGTATTCGAGTCATTAGCAACGCACACCGAACGTCCTGTATGGGTGAGCTGGGCCATAAACCGCCAAAACACATTTCTGTTAAATATTCCTGCAACCGCGCTGGGCATTGTTTGGCTCAGCTTAGACAGCGCGAAACATCAATTAATGGGACTGTTGTCGCGTTCTACATTGTTTAGCCAAGCATTGGCTTACCTATTCCGTATTGAAGTGGCTAAGCAATCTGATATTGATAAATGTCAGCATAACCTAGTGCGTATTAAAGGCGAGCAGGTATTTGACTATGTATTACCGGGTAATATTGACAGTACACTAATTGGTTACGCCAGTGATGAACTTAAGCAGCTTTCACGTTACTTAATGTCTGATAGCCCAGCGATTTGTGTGGTGTCAGGTGAACGTGGTATTGGCGCGACAACGCTATTAAATACCATGCTTAATAAGGTATCTAATGCCGAGCCGATTTATCTAAACTGCCCATATGCGGGTTATAGTGAGTTATTGTCACAGCTCGCCTTAAGTATCGGTTTAGACGAAGAAGCCAGTGAAATTCAAGTTCTTGCTCATCTTCGCAAGAGCGAAACCCCGTACTTGATCGCGATTGATAATGCCCATCGCTTAGTCAAACCAATGGTTGGTGGTTTGAGTGATCTCATGCGTATTACTAACTTGCTCCGTCGCTCGAAGAAAAACCACCGAATCGTGCTCTCGATTGTGAAATCAAGCTGGCGTTTCGTCGATCGTGCCCGCGGTGAACGTCTGCTGTTTGATCTAGTGTGTTTCCTACCCCGTTGGAGTGAGAAACAGATTGCCGAGTTGCTTGATAGCCGAATCAACAAAGAACTAGAGAAGCCACTTTCATTTGAAGGTTTAGTGGTACCAAAACAATGGGATCAAGATGATTTAAGTGAAGAAGAACGCGCGAAACTCGGTTTTTACCGTATTCTTTGGCACTACTCTGACGGTAACCCGACCGTGGCACTGCGCTTTTTCCGCTTGTCGATCAATCGCAACAAAGAGACCGATCAAGCTGTAGTGCGTCTATTCCATGTTCCTGAGTCTCAAGAACTGGAAAATATGCCTAAACCAATGTTGGCAGTATTACGCTCTATTATTCAATTGGAGATCGCTTCGCCAGAGATTCTTTCTGACTGCACCCAATTAAGTCTTGCTGAGATTACTGGCATCCTGCGCTATTTCCAAAGCCGTGGGTACATCGAATGGACAGAAGACCAAGCTCGCGTTTCAGACCATTGGTTCCGACACATTACAAACGTTCTTGATCGTCAACATTTATTGGTGAAGTAGTATGAAAACAATAATAACCTTACTATTCCTGTCGCTTTTTGCCTTACCAGCGATGGCGACAGAAGAGATAGCCAACGTCGAGAACATCTCAAAAATAGCCAGTTTAGTTCGCTGGAGTGGTGTGTTCTTTTCATTGTTCGTCATTGCCGGCACTTGGATTCTACTAAAATTCATCAATTCAATGGTTGAGAGCTTTGGTAGCCAGTTTGTTCAGTACCGCATGCTGCTACAAAAGCTGCAATCATTTATGCAATTTTTCATCTACATGACCACGGGTGTGGTGGTGTTTATGATGAGCTTTCGTATCAATGACCAAATCCTTGCGCTTATTGGTGGTACGCTCGCAGTTTCGGTCGGTTTTGCACTGAAAGACCTTGCGGCTTCGTTTATCGCTGGCATAACTGTCATGGTTGACCGACCATTCCAAGTTGGTGACCGCGTCACGTTTGAAGGGAACTATGGCGATATCATTACCATTGGTTTGCGTTCAGTGCGTATGCGCACTTTGAACGATGACATCATTACTATCCCAAACAACAAATTCTTGAATGAAGTTGTGGTAAGTGGCAACTATGGTGCACTGGATATGCAGGTAGTGATTCCGTTTTATGTCAGTATGGATGAAGATATTACCCTCGCCCGCGATCTAATTCAGGAAGCCGCATCATCAAGCCGTTACATTCATCTACCTAAGCCGGTTACGGTTCTCGTTAAACAGACTATGGCGGATAACTACTTAGCGATTCAGTTGACCTGCAAAGCTTACGTGGTGGATACCGCCTATGAAAAACTGTTTGAAACCGACATCACTCTTCGCGTAATGAAAGAGTTTCGTAAACACGGTATCAAACCGCCTAAGATTGCGGTTAACGCAGGTTAAGTAATTAGGTTTTATCTGTGGCCGTTGAGATAGATAGCAAAACGCCTTCACTTGGAAGGCGTTTTTTATGCGAGTCGATCTAATATTAAGAACTCACTGATTAAGCTTTGGTTGAAAACAACAAATCAATTTCTGCTTTTTTCGGTAAGCGGATAGTAAAACAACTGCCATGTCCATATTCCGACTCTACAGTTAACTCACCACCCGTCTGGCTCAAAATACTCTGCGATACCGACAGACCTAAGCCTGTACCGTCACGTTTAGTGGTATAGAACGGTGAGAAAATACGTTTAATGTTTTCCGGCTTAATACCGGTACCTTCATCTTGAATGTGAATCAACGCACCGCGTTCTTGTCCATCTTCCAGCCAGTCCTCACTGCGAATGGTTAACTTACCTTTACCTTGCATCGCATGGATACCATTCATTTGTAAGTTCACCAGGATTTGCAGCAACTGGTGACGGTTAATTTCCACCGAACTGTGAGCTTTAAGATCGGTCACGAATTCGATATCACGCTTTTTACTGCCTGTTTTCACTAGCGTAATGCTCTCTTCGACGATTGGGTTAACGTGTTGCCAGGTAATTTCATCCTGAACCCCGCCCTGACGGCTATATTGCAGCAAGCTACGAGTAATGTTACGTATCCGGTCAATTTGAGCGTGAATCGCGTCCAGCTCTTCCTGAACGCGCTGTGCGTCTTCACCAAGTTCAAACTGAATCAGTTCCACGTTACCCAGTATTACTGCACTCGGATTGTTGATCTCATGAGCAATCCCCGCGGTTAGCTCTCCGAGCGCGGATAGTTTTTCATGCACCACCAGCTTGTCGCGCGTCTGATTTAAGAGTTGAATATGCAGCTCTAATTCAGCGGTTTTTTCTTCGAGGCTAGCAGTACGTTGCTGAACTTTGCCTTCTAATTCAATTGCAGCGTATTTAAGCTCATTTTTCCGCTGTCTGAGCAAATCCAACATATTGTCAAATTGCTTAGCCAGTTGGGCAAGCTCATGCTCATCATCGAGCCCTAAAGGCCCGATGCGCGTTTCCTTGCCTAATTGGATCATTTTCACTACGCGATAGATATGTTCAATCGGATTAAACAAATCTCTTGAACCGCGATACACCATCACACCAGAGATAATCAGCAGTACAATGGTGGTAATACTGATTTCAGCAATATTGGTGACATAGGCTTTTAAAAATGGCCACATCAGATAACCGGTATACAGCATACCGATCACATGGTCATTCTTATCACGAATAGGTTGATAAGCACTAATATACCAAGCGTCATACACATAGGCTCTATCAACCCATTGTTGACCCTCATTGAGCACCGCTTGACGCACTTCATCAGACACACGAGTACCAATCGCTCTTCCGACATGTCCGGCACTATCTAGCGGCACATTGGTACTGACACGCAAATCGCCCAAGAATAGAGTTAGTGTGCCTAACGGGCGCAGATGATCGCGCTGACTTGGGTAAATCAGATCACGAATTTGATCGACTAAGATCGTACTGTTGTTAAGCAGTAAGCCCCCATCCATATAGCCGACAAGTATATTTTCATTGTTATAAACCGGAATAACAGTACGACTAACTAGGCCTCTATTTTCTACTTCTTCTCCGTTAAGGATCGGAACTTGCGCCCGACTTGCGAGGTTAACGTCAAGCGCTGCAAGATCTTGATTACTCAAAAGGTCAAAAAACGATTCCTGTTTTGTCAAACGAGGATAATCAAATCCTGACTCTAACTCGCCAATACGATGAAAACAGAGAAAATCGAGGTTGTAGCGTTGTTTTTGCTCAGCGACCCAACGTTTGATCTCTGCTTGCGGCTGATTACTTTCAAGGCGAACACGAAAGTCATAAGACTCAGTGAAGGCTTCAACATGGTTAGCTTGCTTTTGTTGAATCAATTCGATGCTATTGTTGGCTACTTCTAAACGCTCCGAAACGTCAATCAGAGTACTTTGCCAAGTGTAGTGAATCGACCAATAGATGGTGATACCAATCAAAGCTAATAGAGTAAGGAAAATAGGTGCCGAGGTTAAAATCATCAAACGATAACGCACCATTGTCTTAAAACGATAACGCCATTTAGCAATTAAACTTTGATGATCATAATTGCCATTATTCGGCATAATCTGAATCCTCTGAATCCCACTCTTTGTATTTTCGCTCTAATGTTTTGCGTGCGACACCAAGGTCGCGTGATGCCGCTGATTTATTGCCATCATGGAAGTCCACTAACTGCTGGATATGGGATTTTTCCACTTCTTTAAGCGTCCATGAATTTGGATATCCATGACCGGATACGCGTGGTTGAGCCTCAACATCGATCAACTGCGAACCCGTTGTAACGGTCATTGAGATGTTTGTTTGCGCCTGATTAATATTAAGCTCACGCCAATAATGTGCAGGCGGTTTGCCCAGTAAAATACAACGCTCTATCAAGTTTTTTAACTCACGGATGTTGCCAGGCCAGTCATAATTGTTGAGCGCTTCAATATCCTCATGTGCCCAGTTTGGGTCCGCTACACCCAATTCCACTGAAAGCATTTTGGTAAAAAACGGGACGAGCTCATTGAGATCTTGCTTACGCTCACGCAGCGGAGTGACATCAATTTTTAACACGTTTAAACGATAGAATAAGTCCTCGCGGAAATTCCCTTTTGTTACCTCTTGCTGCAAATTTCGGTTGGTTGCCGCTACCACACGCACATCAACACTGATCTCCTTTTCACTACCAACAGGGCGAATCGCTCGCTGCTCTAATACGCGCAACAATGCAGATTGCATTGAAAGTGGCATTTCGCCAATCTCATCAAGAAATAGTGTTCCACCATTGGCAACACGAAATAGACCTTCTCTGCCTTTTTTGGCACCAGTAAATGCCCCCGATGTATGACCAAATAGTTCACTTTCTAAAAGCTCTGGAGCAATGGCTCCACAGTTAACGGGAATAAAAGGCCCACTGCGGCCACTGGCTTCGTGAACACCACGTGCGACCAGCTCTTTACCTGTTCCAGACTCACCTTCAATCAATACTGACGCTCGCGATGGGGCAAATTGGCCAATTAAGTGACGCAATTGCTGAGTTTTTTCTGAACTGCCCGCGATCTCTGTAACAATATGTCGCTTAACATCACGACGCAGGGCAAACTGCAAACGTTCGTTAAGTCGTTTGTCCATACAGCGTTGCACCGATTGCAGCATTTGACTGAGATTAAATGGCTTAAGAATAAAGTCCGTCGCGCCAAGCTTTAGTGCTGAAATTGCGGTTTCTAGATCGGCATAGCCAGTCATAAAGATCACATCGGCTTTGCGTTCTTCATCATTAAATGCCTCTTCCCACTCAATACCTGAGCGTCCCGGCAAGTTAATGTCTAAAATTATAAGATCATAGTGATTGGCGAGGCGCAGTGTTTCAGCTTGCTCAATGCTGCCTGCGGTATCTACTTTTGAGAACCATTTGCTTAGCGCTTTTTGCAAAATTGCCTGCATCCCCGCCTCATCGTCTACCACAAGGACGGAAAATGCTTGGTATTGAAGTAATTTGCTGGCGTCTAAAGATGAAGACATATCTTTTCTCAGTCGATTTTCGGTTATTGGGTCAGAGTGTACCAAGGTTTTCTTATTGGGATCGAGTAATAGTGCGACAAATTGTCGCAAAGCCCCTTTTTGTCCACAATTTCAATCAGAATTGCTTGATATTTAGGCTAAAAAGTTGGCATTTAGTTTGCTAATGGCAACAGACCATTTTTTTGGTTCATGCCATCCCCTACGAGGCGAAATATTAAAAAGCCTTTTTGGCCCACTATATGGAAACTATAACAATGAAAGCATCATTTACTATGAAAGCAACGGTTAGTTACACGATTGCAGCAGCGTCTATTGCGCTGTTTAGCTACTCAGCTCACGCAGAAGAGCAATCACGAGTGCGTCTTGCTACCACGACCAGTACTTACCACTCTGGCCTACTTGATTACCTATTGCCAGAATTTGAAAAAGACACTGGCTACAAAGTGGATGTTATTGCTGCAGGTACCGGCAAATCACTTAAAATGGGTGAAAACGGTGACGTTGATTTGGTTATGACTCACGCACCAAAAGCAGAAGCAAACTTCGTTGAAAACGGATATGGCGTTCTTCCACGCAAACTGATGTATAATGACTTTGTCCTTGTTGGCCCACAAGCTGACCCTGCAACAGTTGGCGACGACAAAACCGTTTCAGAAGCGTTTAAAGATATCGCAGGTGTTAACGCAACATTTATCTCTCGCGGTGATGATTCAGGTACTCACAAAAAAGAACTGGGCATCTGGGCGCAAACTAAAATGGAGCCAAACTTCACTGGTTACCGCTCTGTAGGCCAAGGTATGGGTCCAACTCTTAATATGGCGTCTGAAATGCAAGGTTATACGTTGACTGACCGCGGTACTTGGTTGGCATACAACAACAAACTTGACCTTAAAATTCTTCTTCAAGGCGACAAAAACCTATTTAACCCGTACCAAGTTATCTTGGTTAACCCAGAGCGTTACCCAACTATCAACTACCAAGGTGCAAAAGTATTTAGTGACTGGCTAGTAAACCCTCGCGGCCAAGAACTGATCAACAGCTTTAAACTAAATGGTCAACAACTGTTTGTTGCCAACGCGAACGAGAAATAATCGCCCATGAGCCTTTGGCAGACAACACTAGAAGCACTAGCATTATTAGTAGCATTAGACCCCGACTTATTAGCGATTGTCGGTGTGTCATTTAGCGTTTCTTTAACCGCGATTTCTCTGGTGTTGCTGCCAGCGATTCTATTTTCGTTCATACTTGCCTACACAGATTTTCGTGGCAAATGGATGTTTTTATCCATTATCAATACTCTGCAGGCCGTACCTACCGTGGTTATCGGCTTGTTGCTTTACATGCTACTGTCTCGTGCAGGTCCTTTGGGTGATTGGCAAATGCTTTTCACCCAAAAGGCAATGGTATTGGGTCAAATGCTGATTTGCTTCCCTGTTTTGGTGGCAATGATGCATGGCGCACTTCAATCAAGCGATCGACGCGCTGTCGAAACCGCAATTACATTGGGCGCTTCCATGCCTCGCCTTGCCGCAACCATGATTTGGGAGACACGTTTCCCGCTACTTGCTGCCGCGATTACTGCTTTTTCGCGTATCGTTACAGAGGTGGGATGTTCAATGATGGTCGGCGGTAACATCATGGGTTTAACCCGTAATATTCCAACTGCAATTTCAATGGAAAGCCATAAAGGCGCTTTTGCGCAAGGTGTTGCACTTGGAATCGTATTATTATCTTTAGCCTTGCTACTAAATTTCTTTCTTAGCAGCATGCGCGGACGTGGTTATTTGAGAACTTAAGGGCAAATTATGACTATAAAATTAACTGCTCAGCAAGTCTCTATGAGGTTCAAAGACCGGGTATTGTTCCATATACCTGAGTTATCTATCGGTCCTAATGACGCGATCTATTTAAGAGGCGATAACGGTGTGGGTAAAACCACCCTACTGAAGATTATTTCCGGTTTGTTGAAACCAACGACGGGTAAAGTCTGTGCGCCTAACGATAATTTCCTCCAACGCTTATTTCCTCGCAGCGGTCGTCGTAATGTGGTTTACCTCCACCAATCTCCTTATCTTTTTGATGGCACTGTGTATGAAAATGTCGCGTATGGCATTCGTTTCCAAAAGATCTCTGCGCAAGACAAACGCGCAAAAGTGATCAATGCACTGCGACGTGTTGGGCTAGAAACCTTAGCTGACGAGCATATCTCAGTACTTTCAGGTGGCGAAAAGCAACGGGTTGCTATGGCGAGAGCATGGATTTTAACGCCTTCGATCTTGTTAATGGATGAGCCAAGCGCGTCCCTCGATCAAGAATCGATTGATCGTTTAGTGACTCTCGCAAAAGACCTGCTGCAAAAAGGCTCAAGTATCGTCATTACTAGCCACCAAAAGAATGCGTTAACCGATTTATGTCGCAAACAGTGGTGGATAAAAGAATCAACTCTGATAGAGTCTCCACTGTTACAAATCATTTCTGATAAAGAACAAGAGAATTCCTATGCTAAATCCAACGCAAACTAGTTGGGTCATATTGGCTGGCGGCCAAGCCAGCCGCATGGGCGGCAAAGACAAAGGTCTTATCGAATTAAACCATAAGCCGCTCATTCAGCACGTTATTGAACGCTTGTCGCCACAAACACCGCAAATTTTGATCAACGCGAACCGCAACCAAGAAGCCTACGCTCAGTTCGGGCGCGTGTTTAGTGACCATTTTTCTGACTACCCTGGTCCTATGGGTGGCATTCACGCCGGTTTAGTCCACGCAGAAACAGATTGGGTTGGTTTTGTGCCGTGTGATAGTCCGCAAATCAGCACAGATTTGGTAGAACGCTTTTGCAACCAAGTAAACGCAGACAGCGATATTTTGGTTGCGCACGACGGTGACCATCAACAGCCCGTATTTACCCTGTATCACAAACGCGTGTTGCCAAAACTTACCGCCTTTTTAGAGCGCGGTGACCGAAAAATCATCCTACTATACAAAGAGTGTAATACCTCTTACGTTGACTTTAGCGATGAGCCTAACTGCTTTGTAAATCTAAATACTCCTGAAGAGTTGGCACAATTTGGAATATTAGAATCATGAAATCACGCCATTTAGTCCCTATTCTTGGTTTCGCAGCCTACTCTGGCACGGGCAAAACAACGCTTATCGAAGCGCTGTTACCAAAACTAACCGAAGCAGGTTTACGCATCGGTATGTTAAAACATGCGCATCACAATTTTGATGTTGATAAGCCAGGTAAAGATAGCTACCGCCTACGTAAAGCGGGCGCAAGCCAGATGTTGATTTCTTCACGCAATCGCTATGCTTTGAT
The DNA here is from genome assembly GCF_015278125.1 of Vibrio fluminensis. Lineage (GTDB taxonomy): Bacteria > Pseudomonadota > Gammaproteobacteria > Enterobacterales > Vibrionaceae > Vibrio > Vibrio fluminensis. The sequence continues at coordinate 29,367 of NZ_JADILO010000031.1, read as the reverse complement.
GACAGAGACGCCAGAAGAAGAGTCTGAGTTTCATTACCTATTGACCCGATTTGACCAACAAAAATTGGATGTTATTTTGGTTGAAGGCTGTAAAAACATCGCCTTCCCGAAAATTGAATTACATCGCGAAGAAGTGGGCAAACCATGGTTATACCCAAATGATGACAATATTGTCGCCATTGCCGCAGACACAAAAGTAGACGATACCGAACTGCCACAAATCGACATTAACGATTTGGAGTCAATCAAGCAGTTCGTCTTAGACTTTGTTGCACGTAAAGGTGAAATCGGCAACGAGATCACTGGAGCCGCATGTTGTGACACCCTGTCTCCTGCTTTCTTGTCTGTAGCTCAAGGTCAGGAAAAGATCTTGTCGCTAGTTAACACCGTCGCAGAGACAGAAGCTTGTCCAATGCAGCAAAGTTACTACCGCGTATTGGCAGACAACATCGTCTCTCCAGTGAATGTACCGCAGTATACTAACTCTGCGATGGACGGCTTCGCTATTCGTGGTGACGATCTCGACCGTGACAACTACCAAGTCGTTGCCGAAGTGCTGGCTGGTCACGCCTATGGACAAGAAGTACAACCGGGCCAAGCAGTAAAAATCATGACAGGTGCACCACTTCCACAAAGTGCCGATACTGTGATTATGCGTGAGCAATCCAATCATGAAGGTGACAACGTGACTTTTGCAGGTGCGAGCATCAAGGCTGGTCAAAACGTTCGTCAGGCAGGTGAAGATCTGTCGCTTGGCGCCGATGTCTTTACTCAAGGGACACGTATCGAGTCCGCTGAGATGGGCATGTTAGCATCACTCGGTTTTGGTGACGCTGCTGTTTATCGCAAGCTAAAAGTTGCTCTATTCTCTACTGGTGATGAAGTGCAAGCACCGGGCAGTGAACAAAAAGCAAATACCATCTACGATTCAAACCGCTTCACAATCATGGGTCTACTTGAGAAGCTAGGCTGTGAAATCATCGATTTCGGTATCTTAGAAGATAACGAGCAAGTGATGATTGATGCGATTGAAAAAGCCAGCCAACAAGCTGACGTCGTGATCACCTCTGGTGGTGTCTCGGTTGGTGATGCGGATTACATCAAACTCGCACTGGATAAGCTTGGTCAAATTGATTTTTGGCGTATCAACATGCGCCCGGGGCGCCCTCTAGCGTTTGGCCAAATCAACAATAAACCATTCTTTGGCTTACCGGGTAATCCTGTGGCGGTCATGGTTTCGTTCGTCAACTTTGTTGAGCCTGCACTACGTAAGATGCAAGGGGAAGTGAACTGGCAGCCATTGAAAGTAAATGCGATTGCGACCGAAGATTTGCGTTCTAAACAAGGACGTACCGAGTTTAGCCGCGGCGTATACCAATTAGATAGCGCTGGTCGCCTGACTGTGCGCACAACGGGTAAACAAGGCTCTGGTATTCTGCGTTCAATGAGCGAAGCAAACTGTTTAATTGAGATTTCTCCTGCTGTAGATACAGTAAAAGTTGGAGAAAGCGTGACAATTATCCCACTTCAAGGCAGAATCTAACCCATTCTAGGCCAGCTTGTTCGCTGGCCTTTCATTTGATAGTAAAGCAAATAAGTAACCTATTATGGCTCGTACAATTCTTTATACGTACAAAGACGTTGAGAAAGAACTGCTGTTCTCTTACCAACAACATCGCAATATTCATGAAGCGGTAGCAGAAGCGGAAGGTATCGACATTACTGAGTTTCTAAAAATGGAGCTTCAGCTAGAACTGATCTCTGACACTAAAGCGGTACGCAATTACCGTGATAACCACTTCAAAAAACTTGGCTTTGGTAAAATCACATTAAAACCTAAAGAAAATTTAGGTGTGGGCAAAAAGAACAAGTAAATCGCTGGTTACGATAAGCAGTAGCGCGAACCGTTACCTACACAAAGGGCTTCCAGATGGAAGCCCTTTGTTTTTAATTCAAACTTAGCCGTTATACCAATCAGGATAAGTAAGTGGTCAGAAAATTGCGCAAGGAAAATCGCTTAGAACTAGGCGCAGATTGCTGATAACTAGTTATTCTAATTACAAAATCTGCAACAACGTTATCAGCGATTTTAATCAGCAAGAATGATCAAAGACTTATGCTGATTGGTATTATTTAATATTCAGGAACGCCGCACCGCGTACACCACCTGAATCGCCATGTTTAGCTTTTACGATCTTCGGACATTTCGCAACAGAAAGCAGATGCTTAGGAATACGTTTTGGCATCTCTTCATAGATCAGATCATAGTTAGATAGACCACCACCTAGCACCACCACGTGTGGGTCATTAGCGGTAAAGAGGTTGGCAAAACAAATCGCCAGTAATTCCATGAAACGTTCAACATGTTCAACCGCTTTAGGTTCACCCTCTGCTTGCGCTTTGATGATATCAATCGCTTTCTTCTCTTCACCATAGTAGTGAGCATACAAAAGCTCAAAACCACGACCAGATAGGTAGTTATCGATACATCCTTTCTTATCGCAACCACAACTCAACAGCGGCGCATTGTCACCTAGATGGAACCACGCATCGATAGGTAGGCGCATATGTCCCATTTCACCAGCGACGTTATTTCGTCCAGAGAATGGCTTACCCTCGTAAATTAGACCGCCACCAAAACCTGTCCCCAAAATCAGTCCCATCACCGATGGTGAATCTTTCAATTCATCATCCCAAGCTTCAGATAACGCAAAACAGTTAGCGTCGTTATCAATTCGCACCGAACGACCAATTTTTGCTTCTAAATCTTTACGTAGAGGCATGCCCTTCGCTGCAGGGATATTTACGGTTAAGATCGTACCATCATCCGCATCTTCCATACCAGGAAGACCAAGACCAATTTTGCCTTCACACTTAAACTCTTGGTCATACTTGCTTACCAAGCCCGCAATCACATCAAGTAGCTCTTGATAATCACTCGTTGGCGTCGGAACTCGCTCGGTAGCAACACGCTCTAATTTCTCGTTGAAAGCACCAAACTCAATCTTAGTGCCGCCAACATCAAAGCCATAGTACATCTTATTCTCTCCCAGAATGTAATTCATAAAATCCAAATCAATCTTGCGCTATTATCTACAACACCTTAGTAATAATCCGTGACCTAGCTAGCCAAATAACGCCAAGATGTTGAAATACGAGCAATTTATACAAATACTAATCATGTAATTATCAGTAAAACAATCGCAATTGCTCGCCGTTTCTTTGAATGTAATGCGCTGAATCTGATTATTGAAGCGAGTTTATTCGATAATATCAATGACTAGATTATCAATCTTCGAGCTGATAGCGCTTTAATTCTGGACGGGTTTGGTCTGGCTTAATCTGTGTTTTACTCATCATATAAGCTTCTCGAAATACTCGAAACCAACTATCTAGCTTTTTAGATGCACGTGTATCACCCAATTGCTCAAGCACTAAAATTGCCACTTCGGCGGTGGCTAGGTGTTGCTCGTTGTCTGATTTTCGCATCATATACTGCGATATTGCCTGTGGCTCAATTGAAACAACCGGCAGGTGTTCAAGATATCGCGATTTACGAAAAATTCTTCTCGCCTCACGCCAGCTACCATCAAGCAGTATGATCAGTGGTTTTTTGTCTCCACAAAACGTAGGTAACGCACTTTGCACAACGCGAGTTTGATCCTCAACGTAATCCGCAGGAAACACCAACAGCGGCTGGTAGGCTGGGTTATTTAATAGCGCCAGCATTTGCGGGTCAGGCTCGGTACGATTCCATTGAAACGCATAGCCCTCTTTCAACGTATCAAGAATAAGTCGCCCAGTGTTGCTAGGTTTAAACACTTCGTTATCGGAAACGATCAGCATCACCGCGACATCGCTATCGATATTCGGTTGAAAGTCACAAATACAGTTTTTGCTTGCAACTTGGCAGTAAATACAACGGTCTACTTTACTGCCGCGCGCATTAAACGCCTTGGTCGAAAGTGCCTGACGTTGTTGATATAAGTGATGAAAAGCGTGGATTCTCATGCCGATTCAATGATAATAGTGTCGAAGGCGACTGATTCTACTCACCTAAGCCTAGGTTGCAAGGTCAAACAGTAAGGAGACTGAATGCAAAACCCAGATATGATCCGCTTGAGCTTTTTTATCTCGGTGCTCGTTCTATGTGCCATCTGGGAATGGGTTACGCCACGTAAAACGCTGACACAAAGCAAAACGACACGCTGGTTAAACAACCTCGGTCTCGTTGGCTTTAACTCTGTGTGCTTAGCGCTATTAATGCCTTATCTCGCCATTGAGTCTGCAATATGGGCTACGCAGCATCAAATCGGATTGTTTAACTCGATAGCACTGCCGAGTCTCGTCGAAATCATTATCGCCGTGCTAATACTTGATTTGGCTATTTACGCCCAGCATCTGGTGTTTCACCGCATTCCTTGGCTATGGCGACTGCACCGTATGCATCATGCCGATCAAGATATTGATGTCACTACCGGCGCGCGCTTTCACCCAATCGAAATCCTACTTTCGATGTGGATTAAGATTGCTATTGTGGTGAGTTTCGGTATTTCACCCGTCGCAGTATTAATTTTTGAAATCATCCTCAATGCCAGCGCAATGTTCAATCATAGTAACGCTAAGCTGCCACTTAAACTGGATGCAGTCTTACGAAAGCTAATCGTCACGCCTGACATGCACCGCGTGCATCACTCTATCATCGCCAAAGAAACCCACTCTAACTTTGGCTTTTTCCTCTCTATTTGGGACCGCTTTTTTAGCACCTACCGCGCCCAACCAAAACTCGGGCATGACAAAGTACAAATCGGTATTCCGCTGTTTAGAACATCAAGGGAACAATGGCTTGATAAAATGTTGAGTCAACCGTTTAGAAAGGAGTAGCCTCGCCGTCAATCGGCACTCGTCTCTAAATAAATCATTCCGGATGACAAAATAATTAGGCGCGATAAACGCGCCTAATTCTAACTATCGTGTTTGATTACAACACTAAGCCGCCGTCGATTTTAAGTACTTGCCCTGTAATAAAACTCGATTTATCACTGGCTAAAAATTCCACCCCATTTGCAATGTCGTCTGGTGTTCCCATTCGACCAAGTGGCGTTTTCCCTTTCATCATATCCAGCACTTTTTCGGGTAGGTCTGCGGTCATAGGGGTTTCAACAAAACCTGGCGCGACGCAGTTTGCCCGGACCTTCGCACCTTTTCGAGCAAACTCTTTCGCCCACGTTTTAGTCATGGCGATAACACCACCCTTAGTCGCGGCATAGTTGGTTTGCCCAATGTTGCCGTCCGTGCCGACCACAGAAGACATCGTCACGATTGACCCATAATTGTTTTCTATCATCAGTGGCGCTATCGCTTGCGTAACGTTAAACACCCCTTTCAGATTAACGTCGATCACTAAGTCCCATTCTTGCTCGGTCATTTTGCCAATTAAGGCATCACGCGTAATACCGGCATTATTGACTAACACGTCCACTCGCCCATAATCACTTTGTATCTGGCTGACCAAATCCGTCACTGCTGTGCGATCGCAGATATTGACCACTATGGGTTTAACATTATCTGTCCCCATAAATGCCTTAGATAGCACTTCCTCATTCATATCTAAGGCGTAAACCATGGAGGCACCATTTTGGGCAAATCTTTCTACAACTGTACGACCAATTCCTTGAGCTGCGCCTGTCACTACGCAGATTTTGTTGCTAAACATATCTGTTTCCTTGTTGGGCTATGCAAAATTAAGTCATTACAACGTCTACATCACGTTGGTTGTCAGTGTTAAATCAAACTGATTATTAAATAGTTTTTTGTCCATCAATTTGAGCGACGGACTAATTATTGGTACAAATTCCATCTGACAGATCACATCCCGCTCTAGATCCACGCCAGGTGCAATTTCTATCAGTTCCAATCCATAAGGTTGGAGTTTAAAGACCGCACGCTCGGTGATATACATCACTGGCTGACGCTGTTTGTTTGCTTGTAATGAGCTGAACGTAATTTGTTCTACTTGTTCAATAAATTTATGTTGCTGACCTTCACTTACTATCTCGAGCGCACCGTCAACACCTCGCACATGTAATCCTCGCGCGGTAAATGTTCCGCAAAAATAGACATTTTTGGCGTTTTGAGTAATGTTGATAAATCCACCGCATCCTGCGATTTTGCTGCCAAATCGGGAAACATTGATATCGCCTTGACTATCACACTGTGCTAGCCCTAGAAACGCTTGGTCAACGCCGCCACCATCGTAAAAGTCGAACATCTGATCCTGACTAATAATAGCTTGTGGTAGACGAGATGCACCGAAATCTAAGCCACTTTGTGGTTCGCCGCCAACGGCGCCTGGTTCAACCGTTAAAGTAAACTGTTCTAGAACAGCAGCTTGGCGAGCAACCTGAGCGATATATTCTGGAGCGCCAATACCTAAATTTAATATTGAATTAGGAATAAGCTCCATAGCCGCTCGGCGCGCAATTATGGTTTTAGCATCTGGTGCTTTGGATTCCTCAGTATTCGTGACATTGTCACTTAAAGCTATTCCTCGCCCAACAAACTCCGGGTTCATCATAGTGGCGAATGTCTGCATGTGTTGCTCCGGCTTAGGGCACACCACTATGGCATCAACGAATATGCCGGGAATTTTAACCGCGTGAGGATCTAAACTGCCGCTCTTCACCACTTGCTTTACTTGTACAATAACGCGGCCACCGCTGTTTCTTGCTGCTTGTGCTGCCGCTAAGCTCTCCGCTATCAGGCATTCATCTTCCATGGTGATGTTGCCGTTTTCATCGGCCGTTGTACCGCGCAGAATCGCTACCGATACGGGAAGTTTATGATAAAAAAGATACTCCTCTCCTGCTAATTCAATCACTTGAACCAAATCCTTTTCGGTTACAGCATTGACTTTGCCACCTTCAATACGAGGATCGACAAAGGTGCCCAAACCGACTTTACTTATCGTGCCCGGTTTACCTGCTGCAGTATCGCGCAATAGATGAGAAATAATACCTTGTGGGAGGTTATAAGCTTCGATGAGATTATCAACGGCGAGCTGTTGTAGCTTCGGCACCAGTCCCCAATGACCCCCAATTGCTCGTTTCACTAGTCCTTGTTGAGCTAAGTGATTAATTGCACGGGATTTTCCATCTCCCTGCCCTGCAGCGAATAGCAAAGTGAGATCTTTGGGAGATTGGGTTTGGGCGTATCGATCACCAAGCGCACTTTCAATGGCTTCAGGGACAACCGCACCGATAAAACCACCTAATAGAACTGAATCGCCATCCTCTATCCACTTCGCCGCCTCTACTGGTGTTAACTGAACCACCACAATCCACCTTCCTTAGTTATCGTTAGTGTTTGTTCTTTAAGTTAGAAATAGCTTAGGCGTTGAAATGGAGATTGTTAATTACGTATATAGAGATTATGTATTTCAAATATGAAATTATTGCGTCATTTCTGCCACACGTTGAAAAAGAAACTGTTTAAATCGACCACATCTCTCAGGCATCGGGGCTTGCGGTCGGTAGTAGAGGTCAATGTCAAAGGTTGCGCATTGATATTCCGGTAACAGGTGCACGAGATCACCGCGACTTAGTAATTGATGGACCAATGAATGTGGCAGATAGGCAATACCCGCATCTTCTAGCGCAAGATCAAGCAACATTTCACTGTTATCACATTCTAAGGTGTCTTTAATGGTGACAATTTCATGCTTATTGTCCTTCTCGAAGCTCCAGCGATTTCCTCCCAGTAAGGTTTTTGCGAAGAGACAGCGATGATGATTAAGATCTTCTGGTGAGGCAGGTGTGCCTTGCACTTGCAGATAGGCTGGAGAAGCGCATAAGTAGAGCGGTTCTTGCAACAAACAGCGACGGACCAATAACGAATCTGGCGTAGGTCTTTGGTCAAAACCACCGCTAGCACGAAACGCAAAATCAATACTGAGCGGGTCAAAATCCCCAGCTTCTATGAATATGCGGAATTTCACATTCGGGTACATCTGCATGTATTCCGCCACTATCTTAGTGAGATATTGCCGAGCAAATAATGGTGTCGACGAGATACGAATTTCACCGAATTGGTTCTGCGCTAAGTTTTGTACTTCCTCACAAACGCCATTGATGTCGACTAATAACGGTGAGAACCGTTCGAACAACAACTGCCCTGCTTGAGTCGCCACCAGCTGGCGGGTACTACGCTTAATCAACTCCACCGACATCACATCTTCCAGCTCTTTCACCCAACGACTTCCTGCAGCGGGTGAAATTCCCTGTTGAGTCGATGCCTCGCGAAAAGATCCCGTTTGGATCACCGCACAGAAGAAAACTATCTTGTCTAAAATGGGCTGGCGGCTAGAAAGCAAGCTATTACCCATTAGCTCACCAAACCTTTTTGCAATGCCAACTTAACTAAGCCTGCTGTTGATGTCGCGCCCAGTTTTTTCTTAATTCTTAAGCGATGTGTTTCCACTGTTCGCACACTAATATGCAAGGTATCAGCGATATCTTTATTACATGCACCGTTAACGATCGCTTTTAGTACGTCTGATTCTCGCTTTGATAGCGTATCGTCTTCTGGCTCAGGTTGCTCAGTCAATTGTTCCAGTAGTCGATCTGATGCTTGTGGACAGAGGTAAGAGCGCCCTTCAGCCACTTGATTGATTGCCATGACTAACTCTTCTGACCCAACATCTTTAAGTACATATCCTTTCGCTCCGGCTTTTACCGAGCGCACGACATAATCACGAGTATCATGCATCGACAGCATAATCACTGCGGTTTTAGAGCGGCTTTTCTCTAGTTTCTCCAATACCTCAATACCATTTAGATTCGGCATATTGATATCGAGTAACAGTACATCCGGCTTGTGCGTTAGCGTACTTTCTAGAGCATCACTCCCCGTGCCGACACAATCGACAATATCGAGATTGTCTTCCATTTCCAGACGCGACTTTAAACCGTCTTGCATGAGACGGTGATCATCAGCTAATACCAATCTAATCATATAAACTCCATGTTCAAACTCACGCGAACCTCAGTCCCTTCGCCACGCTCACTTGTTACGCTAAACGTCCCACCGATCGCTTGGATACGTTCCCGCATATTTTGTAGCCCCATTTTCTCCTGCACTAACATTGCTGATTTGGCATGATTGGCTGGAAAGCCAATCCCATCATCACTAATTGTTAATAGCAGTGTTCGGCCTTCACGCTGCAATATAACGTCCACGCCTTGCGCATTGGCGTGCTTCTCAACGTTGTGCAGTGATTCTTGCACGACTCGATATAAGGTTGTTTCCACTTCCGGCATGAACTCTTCGCCGTCAATGTCATGCTCAAACACCAACTCTAATTGAGTTCGTTCTTTTAATCCTTTTACATACGCATCTATGGCAGCAACCAAACCTAAATCGTCTAACTGAGGCGGTCGAAGATCTTGGGAGATCCTACGTAATTCAACGATAGCTTGCTCCATCGCAACTTTACTCGCATCAAGCTCAACGTGTTTTTTGCTACTATTTTGTTCTTTTTTGACATTATCGAGGCGGTATTTAGCCGCCACTAACAGTTGATTTACCCCATCATGCAACTCTCGCGACACGCGCTGACGTTCATTTTCCTGTGAATCGATGATTTGCTGATTCAAAACGCTAAGCTGTTCATTTGCCAAACGCCTCACATTGAAATTCAATGAGGCACCAAGCGCAGCAATAACCGATACCGCAACAAACATCACGCCAAATAACGCGGTGCTGGTTTTATCAATATTTTGATTAAAACCATTTTGCATATGGGATATTTGTCGCTCAATATCATCGAGATAAACGCCTGTCCCAATCATCCATTGCCACTTGTCTAAAGAAATCGCATAACTTAGTTTTGGCAGAGGCTCTTGAGCAGAAGGCTTTTGCCATAAATAATCAACAAAACCGCCACCTTGACGGCTTACATTGATCAATTCTTGCAACAGCTTTTTACCCTGTACATCTTCTACCCCCCACCAGTTTTTGCCGATACGATCTGGCTGGTATGGCAAAACCAGCGCGTCGCCTTTCCAGGTATAGGCAAAGAAGTAACCATCCTTTCCGTACGTGAGCTGGCTCAATTTTTGAACAACTATTTGCTGGGCTAGTTCAGGGGTTAATGTGTTATCTGAGTAATATGGTTCAATACTTTTGACTGCCATTTCTACGTACTGCTGAAGTTCTTGCTTTTTTACTGCCATAACATTACTTCGGGTTAAGGAAACCTGATCGCTAAGCAGCTGTTTTGCTTGACTAAACAATATACTTGCAACGATTAAGACAACAATTATCAGCGGTACTATAGAGAGCAAAATGATATTGATCGTCAGCCTTCTGTTGCTTACAAATCCCATAACACATCCCTGTTCTTTACGTAGTATTACTCAATATTCGCGTCGCTATTTGCGCAGACTACTGACACAATTTGCGCAATTCTCCCAATAGAGAGTCTCAATACTGATCTCTAGACTCAAGCTTAAATGTAACATCGCATTAACAATAATTACTTCGCGACGTTCACATTTATTGACATTCAAAAGGACCAGCCTGATAAGGAGATATCCAATGAAACTGAACAAAGTCGCCCTTGCTTCTACTCTCGCACTCGCTACAACTTGTATCACATTTACTGCCCAAGCGGCGGATAAGAAGATTCTGCTCAAAACGCCGATTGCATTTGGTAGCCACCTTCCAGCGCTTGGCACACCAATTCAATGGTACGCTGACCACATTACACAAACCTCTGGCGGTACGATCAAAATGAAGATCTATGAGCCGGGCAAGCTAGTAAACCCTGCAGAGATCTTAGATGCCGTATCTACGGGTAAAGTTAACTCTGGTTACGCGACTGCGGGTTATTGGCAAGGCAAATTACCGGCTTCAGCGCTATTTTCAGCGGTACCATTTGGTCCTGAAGCGGGCGAATACATGGCTTGGCTATTCTTTGGCAATGGCTTAAAGCTTTATCAAGAGATGTACGATCAAGGCGGCTACAACGTCAAAGTGATTCCATGTGCGATTATCTCACCTGAAACTTCCGGATGGTTCCGTAAACCCATTGAAAAACCCGAGGATCTAGAAGGTCTGAACATGCGTTTCTTCGGACTTGGCGCGTCGGTAATGGAAAAACTGGGTGTGGGTACTGTTCAACTGCCTGGTGGTGAAATTTTTGGCGCGCTAGAAAAAGGGGCCATCGATGCATCTGAGTTCTCCCAACCAGCGATTGATGAGCGCCTTGGTTTCCACAAAGTGGCCAAGTACAACTACTTCCCTGGTTGGCACCAACAATCAACCGTATTTGAACTTCTAATCAACAAGGACACTTGGGGGCAAATGAGCGAAGCTCAACAATCTGCTGTCTCTACTACCTGTATGGCGACCATGACCTACTCTATCGCTGAAGGTGAAGCAATGCAGTATGCAGCAATGGAGAAAGCAAAAGAAAATGGCGTAGAAATTCGTTACTGGAACGATGAAATGCTAACTCTATTTGAGAACACTTGGATGGAAGTAGTTGATGAGAAGAAAAAAGCCGACCCATTCTTTGACAAAGTTTGGAGTGATCTGACTGAATTCCGTAACGGTTATGCACTTTGGGAAGCCAATGCTTTCTTACCTCGTGCAACTCAAAATCAATAATCCCTTTTAAGTGAAATGGTCAATGTCGTTGTGTAGGCATTGACCATGAATAGTAAGGAGTTGCCAATGAGTAAGGTGTTATATTCAACCCCTACGTCACCATTCTATCTGCACATAGAAAAGATTATTGAATCTGCAAGTAAAGTCTTAGCGTGGACTAATCTTGCTCTAGTCGCAGTTATCATTATTCAAGTTGTACTTCGTAAAGTGTTCTCCAATGGACAAATAGCCTTAGAAGAGTTGCAATGGCACCTCTACGCTACCGCCGTTATGTTCGGAACTGCGTATGCACAAGTATCCAATTTACACGTTCGTGTCGACATTCTATTTCACAAATTTAGCGCACGTAAAAAAGCCATTGTTGATTCATTTGGCTTAGTGTTTTTAGCCATGCCTTTTGTGATTGTGGTTATTCTTCATTCTTATGATTTTGCTTATGAATCATGGCGGGTTAATGAGAGTTCTGCCTCTCCTTCTGGTTTACCCTATCGCTGGTTAATTAAAAGTGTCATTCCTTTAAGTTTTACCATGCTGCTGTTTGCCATGCTGGCGACGCTACTTAAGAACATTCATACCATCACAAAAGGAGCACAACATGGAACCAAATGAGTGGATCGTTATCGCCATGTTTGGCTCTTTCATCGTGTTGCTGTTTACAGGAATTCCCGTAGCTTATGTGCTCGGAGGCATCGGCGTCGTATTTGCCGCAGTTGGCTACTATGCAGATCTCTATCTTGATACCTTTACTGGTCTGGATTACACCAGTCTTGGCTTAGTAGTAAACCGCATTTTTAAGATCATGGATAACTGGATCTTAGTCGCCCTACCAATGTTTATATTTATGGGCAATATGTTGGATAAGTCCGGCATTGCTGAAAAGCTGATGTCTTCAATGCAAGCGTTGTTTGGCAAAGTACATGGTGGCCTAGCAATCACGGTAATGGCAATTGGGATTATTCTCGCAGCCTCAACGGGGATCATTGGAGCCTCTGTCGTTCTACTGACGGTAATGTCGCTCCCTAGCATGATGCGTCAAGGCTACCACTTACCACTTGCGCTTGGTACGGTCGCATCCGCCGGTACTTTAGGTATTCTGCTGCCGCCATCTATTATGCTGGTGATCATGGCCGATCAACTTGGCCTCTCGGTGGGTGACTTATTTATGGGTGCTATCATGCCTGGTTTGCTGCTCGGTAGCTTGTACATTGGCTATATCTTGGTCGTGGGAAAAATGAACCCAGATAAAGCGCCAGTGCCAGAGAATGTTGAACCTGTCGATTGGAGCCTAATCCTACAAGTATTCAAAGACATCACACCAACCGTAATTTTAATCTTCTGCGTGTTAGGCTCAATTTTTGCCGGAGTTGCTACACCAACGGAAGCATCAGGAATTGGTGCTTTAGGTGCGACCTTGCTGGCCGCTTATAACCGCAAGCTGAGTCTCAAAGTACTAAAAGAGGTGTTAGTTTCATCCTACGGTACCACTGCCTACATCTTTATGATTTTCTTGGGGGCTTCGTGTTTTGCCTTGGTACTTCGCGAACTCGGTGGTGATGAACTGATTGAGTCATTCTTAAGTGGTTTACCGTTTGGCCCTTACGGCATCATTGCGTTTATTTTGCTGATCGTCTTTTTACTTGGTTTCTTCCTTGATTGGATTGAGATCACGCTAATTGCATTGCCTCTATTGGCACCAGTAATCGCGAGTCTTGGAATTGAGTTAGATGGTCACGGCGTGGTGGATAACCCAAGCCTAGTTTGGTTTGTCATGCTAGTTGCGATGGCGTTACAAACTAGCTTCTTAACTCCTCCGGTGGGCTTTGCGCTGTTTTATCTCAAAGGTGTTTGCCCGGACGGCGTCGCGCTAAAGGATATTTATCGCGGTGTCATTCCATTTATTATCATTCAATTAGTTGCTCTCGTTGCACTGGTAATGTGGCCACAGTTAGTTCTTTGGTTCCCGAGCGTCGCCTACGGCTAAATCCCCCACAACAAATCATGTTCTACCACGAGCATAGAAGATCTTAAGTCTTCTATGCTCCTTGCTACCAAGCGTCAGTTTTACTTGTCTCATGTTGAAAACCTAAAAGGTATTACTTGCACAGCGTTTCTAAGTTGCATAGTCTTTGAATAAAACAATCCGCGCCTAACAAAGATATGAATCATAAGGAAGTTGTCGCATTTTGCTGTAAAAGCGTGATGCCTATAGTATTGATGCTTGGACTGAGTGCATGCAGCAGTTCACCCTCCGTCACTGATAGCAACTACGCTAAACCTCTCTCTAAGGTAGAGCAGAATCAACGCAGCGCATTTTTGGGGTTTTACCATACTTGGCAAGGCGTTCCGTACCGGTTAGGCGGCACTTCATTAAATGGTATTGATTGTTCAGCACTAGTCCAACTCGCTTATCAAGAGGCTGCGATGTTGAACTTGCCTAGAACTACGGCGCTACAATCTAAAATAGGTTATGAAGTCGATTATAAAGATGCGATTGTCGGCGATCTGTTTTTCTTTAAAACATCCCGTACAACAAGACACGTTGGCGTTTACTTGGGCAACAAGCAGTTTATGCATGCTTCTACCTCAAAAGGCGTGATCATCTCTAGAGTCGACAATCCATATTGGGCGGGCGTATTTTGGCAAATTAGGCGAGTTGATACTCGCCTTTAGTAGATTCGAAATGAACTAATCGTATTTAGCCACTGCGGTATCAAATAAATTCTTAACCAGCGCTACATATTCATCAAGAAATGCAATTTGTTCATTGGTGGCATGTCGCCCCCATACTCCGGCCAGTACTTCGCCTAAATCCGCAACGACAGAATCCGCTTCTTTGAGTAACTTAAAACGGACGCTAGAATGCATTTCAGGATTTTGTTCAAATATCGCCATGATGTTTGATGCAACCATATCGGTCACGACATCTTCGATACTCTCGTCACCTGTATCGCCGTCTTCATTAGAAAAAACATCGAGATTGGATGCTAGATACTCGATTAGAGCCAAGTATCCCTCTGTCTCAACAACCATTTTCTCTCCAAAAATCAAATGTGTTATTAGCAATCGCTATACTAAAGTATCTAAGTAACGAATAACAATAGTTACACGCTAAAGTCATGATTATTGTCGTCTAGTCGACAATTTAATTAACAAACGTTCAGATCTCCATCTAAGAATTGATTTACCTAGCGTGAAAATGATTGGTTGGGAATGCTTTACCCATCGTTTTACCAACCCATACGCTACAACCCAGCAACGATTAGCGTCACAAAATTAGCATTTTAGCCAACAAGCCCGGTCAAATGATTGAATTCTTTGCTGTATGAGTCGGAATTAAACCGTTCTATCTCCTACAATGAAACAAGCGATGGGCAAAGCGAGGAGTTGGTTTATGTGGCAAGCGATATCAGAGCAATTGTCAGAGACACTCATGTTCTCTTTCGTGATAAAAGAAAAAGTCAAACTCACTGGTGGTGACATTAGCGAAAGCTACATGATTAGCGACGGTGAGCAACGCTATTTTGTCAAAATAAACAGCCGAGACTTTTTGCCCAACTTTGAGATTGAATCAGACAACATTCGCACGTTACGTGCAACACGCACAATATACGTTCCAGAACTGGTGGACATTGGACACTCAAAGCACAATTCATTTTTGATCCTCAACTATCTATCAACCAAGCCACTCGAAAGCAGTGACGCAAGTTATACTTTCGGGCGTCAATTAGCAGAGTTGCATCAATGGGGAGAGCAAAAGGAGTTTGGTTTTGATCAGGATAATTTCATTGGCAATACCATTCAACCTAACCATTGGGATAGAAAATGGGCACGATTCTTTGCTGAACAAAGAATTGGCTGGCAGTTGCAACTGATCAAAGAGAAAGGCGTAACGCTGGTGGATATCACAGACTTTATCCATTTGGTTCAAGATTTACTGACTTCCCATCAACCACGCCCTTCGCTACTGCATGGTGATTTATGGCATGGTAACGTCGCTAATACGGCGTTTGGACCTATTTGTTACGACCCATCTTGCTATTGGGGCGATCGAGAATGTGATATTGCAATGACCGAACTTTTTGGCGGTTTTCAACCAGAGTTCTACCAAGGTTATGAAAGTATCGCACCATTAGATTTAGGCTATAGCGATCGCAAACACATATACAACCTATACCACATATTAAATCACTATAATCTGTTTGGCGGCCACTATTTGGATGAAGCCCAACAGTTAATAGAAAGAATCCAAGCTTACTAATAATTTCTTACAGTAGCCGCATGATTTGAAAGGAAAACGGTAAGAATTCGCGTGATAATGAGATGGCAGACATTGATTTTTGTCTTTGTTGCGCTTTGTTTAATTGAAATTTGGTTTTTAATCAAACTTTGTACTTAATTTACAACCATTAGTAACTTATACCCCTAATATTTACTTGAGTGACGTTATATTGCGGTTGTCGCACACAGTAGTAAACGAGGTAAAAGTCTATGCGTAATTTTAAGGATAAAATGGTTTCTTGCCCTCATTGTGGGCACTCCATCGGCATTACCCTCGACGCATCTAATGGTGATCAAAATTTTTATGATGATTGCCCCGCTTGCTGTAACGCCATACATTTCAATATGGTGGTTAACGAGCAGATGGACACCATCGAGTTAACAATCGATGCGGATGACGAACAAATTTTTTAGTTTGTTCTTAAAGTAAAAGAGCGTAAGAACGCTCTTTTTATTGGTACTGTATTGCAAGTTAGTGCTCTAACTATGCAAGGTTTTTTGCGGCTAGAACTCGCTCAACGGTATCAACGATTGCCTGAGTTTGTGGATCAAACTCAACGTTAATAAGATCACCCGCCTTTCGCTCACCAAATAGAGTTCGTTGCAGTGTCTCTGGTATTAAATGTACATTGAAACGGTTGTCTTTAACCTCACCTATCGTTAGCGAACAGCCATCTAAACCAATGTAGCCTTTAGCTAACACATACTTCATCGCTTCTTCTGGTAGTTCAAACCAAATGGTACGGTTATTTTCTGTCGCAATCACTTGGTGCACTTTGGCCATCAGAGCAATATGCCCAGACATATTGTGTCCTCCGATTTCGTCACCAAACTTCGCAGCTCGCTCGATATTGACAAAATCACCTTCCACTAGGCGACCCAAGTTAGTTAAACGAAGCGTCTCTTGCATTAGATCGAAGCTGACTTTATTGCTTTCGATTTTCGTCACGGTTAAGCAACAACCATTGTGGGCAACCGAAGCACCAATAGCCAAATTCTCACCAAGCGTGCCTTCAAGTTCGACCACATGAGTTTGGAAATTCTGCTTTTTCTCAATCGATACGACTTTTGCCATTCCAGCAACAATCCCAGTAAACATGGCTTCTCCTCTTGTCTATTTCTAGTTATACCCAAGCAACTCAAGCTAGTTGGGTATATATACTGAACTACGCCTAAACTAGCTCAAAATAACAGACGATTCGAATAGTTTCTGTATAATGCGCTGTCTTTCGCTCCTACTGATGAAAGAAATAGTTGTACTTTTCCCTTTTTGGAGTTCCTTTTCGTGCATCGTTACAAACAAGAAGCCAATACTTTAATTAAGTTGGCGACCCCCGTGTTGATCGCTTCCGTCGCGCAAACGGGCATGAGTTTTGTTGATACTGTTATGGCGGGTGGCGTAAGCGCAACCGATATGGCAGCGGTTTCTATCGCATCAAGCATTTGGCTGCCATCTATTCTTTTTGGTGTTGGCTTGTTAATGGCGCTTGTTCCTGTTGTTGCTCAGCTAAATGGCTCTGGCAAGTACCAAAGTATTCCTTATGAGGTGCAACAAGGCATTTGCATGGCTTTGTTAATCTCAATACCAATTATTGGGGTATTTTTCCAAACTCAGTACATCCTACAAATGATGGATGTTGAGCCAACCATGGGTAATAAAACCATCGGCTATATGAACGCCGTTATGTTTGCTGTGCCTGCATATTTACTGTTCCAAGCTCTCCGCTGTTTTACCGATGGTTTATCATTGACTAAACCTGCCATGTTTATCGGTTTTATCGGTCTGCTATGTAACATCCCGCTCAACTGGATTTTTGTATACGGTAAGTTTGGCGCACCTGCATTAGGTGGCGTTGGCTGTGGCGTGGCAACGGCTATCGTCTATTGGCTAATGTTCAGTATGATGCTGCTCTATGTGCTCACCGCAAAACGGGTTGCTTACGTAAAGTTATTTGCTACCTTCCATAAACCAGAGTTGAAAGCACAGATTCGCTTGTTTAAGCTTGGTTTCCCTGTTGCGGCTGCTCTGTTTTTTGAAGTAACTCTGTTTGCAGTAGTGGCGCTCCTGATCGCACCTCTTGGCCCTATGATTGTTGCCGCACACCAGATTGCAATTAACTTCTCATCATTGGTATTTATGTTACCAATGAGTATTGGGGTCGCAACCAGTATTCGCGTTGGCTATCGCTTGGGTGAGCATGATATTGATAAAGCACGTGTCGCCTCTCGCGTGGGACTTTTTGTAGCACTTGGCATGGCGCTTATTACCGCAGTGTTTACCATTGTGATGCGTCAGCATATTGCTGAGCTATACACCGACAATACCGAAGTAATCAACATCGCATTACAACTGCTACTACTTGCGGCAATTTACCAATGTACTGACGCACTGCAAGTCGTTGGGGCAGCTGCACTACGTGGCTATAAAGATATGGCTGCAATCTTTAAACGTACATTCATTGCTTATTGGATCATTGGTTTGCCAAGTGGCTATATCTTAGGGATGACTGATTGGATTGTTGAACCACTAGGCGTGCACGGCTTTTGGTATGGTTTCTTAACTGGATTAACCGCTGCCGCAATCATGCTGTGCACTCGTTTAAGCTGGATGCATAAACAACCAGCTGAGTTTCAGTTGAGTTCACTAGAGCGATAGTTTTATCTTAGAGAAAACTCTTAAAAGGTCAGCACTGCTGACCTTTTTTGTACCTGTTGCGTATACTTGTTTATAACTTTCAAGAGGATGGTCAATTTAAACCTAGTTGGATATGAGATATTACTTATTGCTGTTATTTGGGGCTCTCAGTGGATGCGACTTCAACCAACATCCGGTTGATAACATGTTTGAAGACTACATTGAACGAATCGCAAATGTTCAGGATGAAGAACCTTTTAGCCTTCCAGGTAATCAGATCTCTCAATTGCCCGATAAAAGTTCACTCACTCTAACAATAGAGCCCGTAACCATCGGTCTGCTCGATAGTTATGAATTAAGAAAATGTGGTTTGTTCAACATCATCGCGGAGCGAAACTCGGTGCTTGGTAAAGTGCAGGACCAATTTCGTGAATTTGACTTCCAACTCGACTTGTCTTCAGGACTACAGCAATGTATCGCCAATGATCAAATATCCGCGGAATTAAAAGAGACATTAGCGACAATCTACGCGACAAAGCAAACTCAGTTACCACTCTATTTTGGCAACTTGCTCTTTACCAGTGAAGCGATGCGCGCTCAACTCACCAGTAATCGTTGGTTAGAGATAGACAACCAAGTCACTAATAGCGAGCTATTACGAAGCCTCCATACCCTGAAAATCGCTTATGAGCGCGAAACTATCATCGATGGATTGAATTTAGCCTCTTATCAGGAAGTACTCGAAAAAAACAATTTGTTGGGAGAACTTTGGTTTTCAATGGTCAATACCATAGAAAAGTTGGACATAATTACTGAGCAACTAAAACAGTATGATGACAAAGTTATTTGCCAACCGGGACGTGATACGACCCGCTTCCGCTATCTTAACAATGTGTTCAACCACGTCTATATTGAACAGATTCAACCTTATCTGGCTCGTATTGACGCTCACTACTTTAACCTTCAGCCGTATATCACCTTGTTAGAAAATGCCCATCCGGCCTACTCTTATCCGATTAGAGCCGTACACAAGGAGTTTCGTCAAGCAACGTTGACACATATCAGTTACTGGCAAAATCTGTTTCAGCGATGTGGCAAGACAGTCAGTCGTTAAATTCAAGACGCAATTTAGTAAATAAAGCCTCCAATTTGATTCTCAAAACGAGAAACAGCTTTATCAATAATAATAGTGTTGCATAAATTAAACTCATTACATTGAAATTATTAGCTATTTTTAAATGGCATAGAAAATGAAATAGATAGTGTTATGAGGTGCTATTTCCAAATTAGGCCCAGTAGACATATGAAGGAGGGAGTATGTCAGCACAAGCAGCGCAACTTATCACTCATCGTAACCAAACAAGTAAAAATACACTCAGAATCGAGCTATTGTACGGCTACGGGAACGTGTTACCAGCTCCAATGATCAATAGAAGCAAACGTATCCGACGTAAAGTTATTCAAAATAACTCTCTGTTCTCTACTGCATGCAGTGTGTCGCCTTTGGCTGTGATTATTGGAGGACTATAGATGCGTGACTTAGTTCTGTTCATTGATAGTAAAAGAGATATATCCCATAATCTTCTTCAAATAGTAGAAAGCCTAAAGAGCATAAACCAAGTAATTTGGGTGTGCCTGGACTACATAGATTCAGAGATTCAGTCGTCTTCATGCTTGACCGATACCAAACATTTAAATGTTGTGAATCGACTAGCACATAACCGACACACGCAGCATATCTGCATCGAGATAACTCACGTCCCTTCGCATTTTACTGACCTCAACCGACATACCACAGTGAACCGAGTTCTTGACACTCTGCGCCCTATCTTGGACTCAAAAAAAATTACCAATCCAACTATATGGACATCTGAGTTTATAGCCGCTGACATTTGTGAGCACCTGCAAAGTTCTTCCCTCATCTATCTATGTGACAAAGAGCATCCGAGCAGCGACCCCGTTGCAGAAAAGCAAGAGCAATATCTGATTAACCATAGTGATGTTATTTTCGGAACGAGTGATGATATTTGCTCTCGATTTCCAGCCAACAAAACGTATCTGTTACAACAAGGCGTAGACCTCAAACTCTTTTGTCGCCCCGCAGATAGAGCTAGCGACTTTCCCAATAATGGCAGGCCTACAGCGGGGTTCTACGGCAATTTAGATAACAGCGTGGACTATCAATTGTTGATGATAGTTGCACTTCACTTACCTCACTGGAACTTTGTGGTGCTCGGTTACAACAGTCTACCGTTCTACCCTTTGCCAAAGTTAGACAATGTGTATTATCTTGGCCCCAAAAATCACCAAACCCTACCCCGCTATAGCCAGCATTGGCAGGCAAGTATATTGCCCACACTTCCGAGTAAACACTACTCGGCAGCCAAGCACGCGACCTTACTAGAGTACCTCGCCGTAGGTGCACCCATTATTGCAACAGACCACAATGTTGCAGGACGTTTTTCTAAATACGTCAACATTGTAGAAAATGCGCGAGAAATGAGTGAAGCACTGGTTCATGCCGCTTACGAGCCAAAATGCTCAGCAGATATTGTTTTTAGTGACAGCTGGCAAGTGCGTAGCCGATATGTAGATAACATTTTACAAGTGATTCCCAAATAGCGCCCATGGGTCGGTAACGCCGTTTTTGTCAAAATGCAATTTAGTGAAATGCTTGCGGTTATTTTGAGCAGCATAAAATGCGACATCAAGCACGTTTCAAAACTCATATAGAATAAAATTCAAGCAAACCGTTCATTTGAGCGGCAAACAGTTAAAAAACCAAGAATTTATCCTTGCACCCTATCTAAACTCTGGGTAATATCCATCTCGTTCTCAAGGTATGGGTCCGTAGCTCAGTTGGTTAGAGTACTACCTTGACATGGTAGGGGTCACCAGTTCGAATCTGGTCGGACCCACCATCCCTTCTAGCTTGGCTAGATTTATCGAGAACAAAAATTTGGGTCTATAGCTCAGTTGGTTAGAGTACTACCTTGACATGGTAGGGGTCGGCGATTCGAGTTCGCCTAGACCCACCAAATTAGTTCTTCTGAACAAACAACAAAGCCCGCGAAAGCGGGCTTTGTTGTTTCTGCGCGAATATAAACCGCAATCTATCTTCCTTCTAAATCGCGACCAAGCACATAATTCAATTGATATTAGCTCACACCTATAATTATTCTCGCCTGACAGATAAACGAACCGCTCCAATCAATTGTAGATAAATGGCATACGCCCGTTGCTTTGAAAGAAGTAATTATGTAACCAACAGCATTACACCGAGATCATTTCCTAACAAGCTAAATGTATTCACGAAAACAGAGAAGGCACCTTAAGGGTGCCTTCTCTGTATATTACTAATTAGTACCGTGATTGTTGATGATGATCGACGTTGCTTGGGGTTGTTGTAATGGCTGCGCATATTGTTGTGACTGTACTCGCTGCTCTAAGCTCATGAATACCTCATCATCTTCCAAGGTCCAAGCACCATCAGCAAGTAATCCTAACCATGGGAACAAGAAGAAAAATCCACCTACTGCATCGAGTGCACCTGTGGCACTAAGTTGCGTGTCGACATTTTTGTGCGCGGTATAGTAACCATCGGCACGACAAGAAACTGCTACTTTATCCCCTTTGTCAACAGAGACGCTAACCGACTCTTGGCGGTAACGTTGCCCATCAACGGTAATAACCGGATTTGGAGCATCACATGTTACTACCAAATCATCATCAGCCGCAGAGTTTACAATAGAGCATCCAGAAACAGATAGCATCGACGTCAAAGATAGCGCAACAATTGATTTTTTCATTATTAGTTCCGGTAATAGATTTTAGGTTCTCCTGATCTTTAGAGAAACCTAAAAACTGTGAAAGAATTTGTTTGCCAAAAGGCCTCAAGGGGCGCGGATATTACGTCAGGTTACGCTTTGTAATCGAATTATATCTACAAACATTAATATAAACCCCATTATTTCAGTTAGTTAGAAGCCTAAAATGCAACTCAAAGGAACTAACTTACAAAACCTAAAGCATGAAATGACAATCGTATTTTAAGTTTCTAACTGTTTTCGTGTGGTTCTAATCGATTAAACTCATTAAAAACCACAATCAAATGTTTATTATGTCGAATATCTATGTAGTCAATCAGGACATCACCACTGCTAACGTCGATGCCATAGTTAATGCCGCTAATCCTAAACTGCTCGGAGGCGGTGGTGTTGATGGCGCAATTCATCGCGCTGCTGGAAGTGAACTTCTACAGGCTTGTTCTGCTATCAACGAAGTGAATGGCAAACGCTGTGGATACGGTGACGCAAAAATAACGCCGGCTGGAAACCTTAATGCTCGCTATGTGATCCACGCTGTTGGTCCAATTTATGCGAAGTTTTCTGATCCCAAAGTGGTTTTGGAATCCACTTATCAGCAGGCCCTGAATCTTGCTTTACAGTATGGATGCGCAAAAATCGCGTTACCTGCAATATCTTGCGGAATCTATGGTTATCCCCCTCATGAAGCCGCAGAGATCGCCATTAATATTTGTCAAAGAAAAGAGTATAAAAACCTAGAGATGACGTTCTACCTTTTGGGTGAAGATATGTTGTCAATTTGGCAAAATGAGTTGGCAAAACAAAAATAAAATCTTACCAACACATCAGGGTTGATCACCTATTCATAAACCCTGATGTGCTTGTAGTTCATGCAACTTATCTTCCGCTAACATGCACTTTAGCAAGTTAACTAATGTCATTAATTCGTTAACCCCCAATATTCACATCCCCAGAACCGGTGGCTACGACTCCGCCACAACCGATGGCGTCGCCTACTCTCGCAGCTGGAATGCCGTTAATGAACACGGTTCCTGAACCTGCGGCTATTGCACGTCCGTGAAAACCATGTGGTGTTTTTGGGCAAGGGCAACCGTGTGGCGCAGCTGCATCACCTAGTCTTGCTGCTGGCTTACCATTAATGAACACATTTCCGCTACCGGCAATGATAGGTGTGGGTGGAAAACATCCGTGTGCTGAGGCGATATCGCCCAGTCTTGCTGCTGATGGCATGTAATTAGTCCTTTGTTAATCTATCCTATTCGGAGGCTATTTTGATTCATGAAAGGTGCTGTAAATCCATACAACCACTTACTAGTTTGTATTATTGATCACTCGCATTTATTTCTTGCCCTAATTCCTTGATAACATCCGCGAGAGTTTGCATTTTATCGTATTTTCTGTCGAACCAAACTTTGTTAACTTTATCCCAAGGAACTGGCTTATTTTCTGCCTTTTTACCAGAATCCTCCGGCACAGACTTCGCTGGCTGATATGTACCTATATAAGTATAAATACCACATCCTCTTAACCATAATTTAGCTCTGCCATCAGGTAGTAACCCAAATAGAAACCTCGTTTGATAACACCGCTGACCTTCGAAACCAACATCTTGATCTACGTATGGCCTTGTCATTGCTAATTTTATTTCTTCTGTAATTTTAACGACAGTAGCATAATTAACACGACTATTAGCCACCTGCCAATAAATGTATAATTCATCTGGTAAAGCTTTATATCTTGGCCCCATCTGAGCCTGCTCTAAGTTAACAATAGGATGTAACAAAAGCTCATTTCCAGAGTAGTCTGGATAGGACCTTTTTCTCATTGATTCTAAAGAATATCTCCGTGGGTTAAACAATTGACCATACGGGAGCATAATACTAGTCCAGTCTTCTGTATAATTTACACCATAAGCCTGCTCAACAAGCGCCGGGAAGTTATGAGATATAGCAACACCAAGTCTCCAGGCTTTAAATTTTTCATCATCCATGAAACTTTTTTGTTTATTATTGAAATCAAAACACCCACTCAAAGAAACAACAATTAAAAAAAATACAAACTTATAACCACGCATAATCATCTTCACAAAATTAAAACCAACCAAATACAACACTGGAAACATAGAATAAATTCATTCAGCCTTATTAATCTAATCCAACGCATTCCCACACTGCCCTTTTATATTCTCCATTCACAAAATTCGGCTTATTGGACTCAACCACTTGATTTTTTCTGAAATATTCAACATCTGAAGAATGATGTATCAATCCCAATTCATAAAATATTTTAATGCGTCTATCCGAACTTAATTCTGCGACCAATTCATTTTCATCCCCCTCTAATGCAAGTCGCAAAATATGATCACAAAAATATCGAAAAGGGTATTTATTAGTCCTTAACTTGCTTTCTATTTTCAAAGGGACAGAGTAATATCTATTATATGGGTTAATATCATGCCATACCACTCCGTTACCTATAGTATCAGTCAAAGGAACACCTGAATGAACTGCCAAACCATACATGAGCCTTAGATACAACCTTGATAAATCACCACTTGTAGCCGTCCTATAATACAAAGGTGCGTATACTAAAGAGTTTTTATCGAACTTAGGCACAACAACATAATCTGCCCTCAACCATCCATGTTCTATTTCATTCTTCAACTCTTTAGATGAGTAAACATCTTGGTATACTGTTTCCCTATATTTTTTCTCAGAGACAAATGGGTGTAATTTCTTATTGTCACTATGTCTAAGAATAAGTTTATTTTCCAATATTGGCAATTTATAATCATCATATTCGAAAGACATAGAAGAAAAATACCCTCCTCCGATATCGGAATGCGCACCGGGGACACTTATTTCAAAAAAATGAGGCGCCTCATTGATTTTATTTAAACTAAAATTATATCTATATTCAGTACTCTCATTTGCGGTTATATGGACTGCTCTCTTTACTCGTTCTGGATCTAACCACAGCCTTACACCACTCAGATCATCATCATGAGTAGAAAAATCCAACTCTTCGAAATCCGCCATAGCAGCAACGGTGTCAAACACGCCCACAAATGTAATTTCTAAGTTTCTATTATTACTACAATCAAAGTTACAAGCTAATGTAATATTCTTACTCTCAATTTCCTTTAAAAAACTAGAAAGTAAATCATTATGCTCTCCATCAAGAATTGAGTTAACAAAATTCCTAGCGGCGGCAGCACCTCTACTAAAGCCAAACACGTCAAACTCAAGTTTATGAAAACCATCAAATAAACCAATTTCGCGAGATATATTTTTCAACATATTATCAAGGTCGTTTTTCAATTGATGAATTGCCGTTTCTGTTTTATCCACTACACCAAACTTACCGACCCCCCTAGCTTGAGCTTGGTAAATATTAGTTTCAGCCTTTCCTATCTCCTTGTTATTACCAGTACCTATCCCTGTAATATACTGCGAGTGATAAAATGTTTGTCTTGACTCATCAAAAACATTTAGCTCATATAAATCATACAACTTTTGAATATTGGTAATTTCATTGGTAGAACAATCATTGACACCAGGTGGCATTTCGAAGCAATCATTGATTAAATCTACAGCTTTGCTCTCTCCCTGTATACCGGAGATATTCTTTGACGCATCATACAATGCCTTCCATTTTGGATAGTATTCGTCAATTTGTTTTTTACCCCACAATGCGCTGTATGTATTATTGCCCGTCCCATCAAAAAACATTCCCAAACGAAGCGTTATAAACCTCGCTCCCTGAATAACCACAACATGACTTTTATCTGTTGCTAGTTTTGGTTCCCCTAGTTGTTTTAACTGATGTCGTGTCGGTAGCGATTTATTTTTCTCTTCATCAAGAAAATCGCCATAGGTCAATTTATGTAGTTCTCTCCTCGCGCCGTTATATCCAATTGGATTATTCCCTAGCCACACTTCAGTCGGTGCTTCTTCACCATCAAATGGTGTTCTTGTCTCTGCTTGAGAAGTCCAAGGTTCACCATCTAATTTGATGGTTACGCGTCCTGCACCTAAGCCAGTCAGTAATATAGGCGCCTCACCAACCGTTATCGAGAATTCTTGGCAGCACCCGTCTATCAATGTTCCTTTTACGTTGTCAAACGGTTGGTTATGCTCATCTCGTATTAAAACCTCAATCCAGTGATCGGTTTTCTCACACGGAGCGCAATTACTATTTGTTCCTATAATACTCATACTACTGTTCCCCCAAGAAACGCTCGAATTGCTGTTGTTCCGTGCTTGATAATCTGAATTCTTTGAATATATCTTCACCATCACTCGGGTTGTTTCGCGCGATGGTTGCCAGTACTAACAAATCTCGGATACTGTCCTTGAAGCTATTCTCATCTGCATAAATCAGTGCGTTTTTGATCGTTTCCGTTGGATTATCTAGTGCGTTCATCAAAATGGGGATTTTTGCCCATAGCCGTCTTTCAATATGCCACGCTAACTGCTCAAGATTCATCGAATCATCCAGGTGTTCAGGCTTTATCACCCACCAAGGATCAGGTGGGATTTCACAAAGGTTCGGAGCCGGATTCACCATAGTCTTTACGGCGTTTCCCTCCTGATATGAAATACTACTCAAGTTTCCGAGAAATTTTTTAAGAGCGTCCTGATTCATTCGCTTGAGCATGGGTGTAATGACTTTGAGATCATAGTATCGAAATAGAACCATTTCTCCTTCCAAACCAGCCATTAAAAGGCTGCGCAAATGTGCCAACACATCCGCACTATCGTACTTTGAGACTAGAAATAATCCCCTACTCAATTCCTCATCACTATAAGGACAGCTTGCAGAAATTGGCACAAACCATGGTGACAACTCCATCACATCAGAAAACGCGTCCCCGTCAAAAAGTGGGCGCG
Organism: Vibrio fluminensis; assembly: GCF_015278125.1. Taxonomy (GTDB): domain Bacteria; phylum Pseudomonadota; class Gammaproteobacteria; order Enterobacterales; family Vibrionaceae; genus Vibrio; species Vibrio fluminensis. Next base: position 2,065 of record NZ_JADILO010000031.1, on the reverse strand, counting down.
CACCATCTAGACAAAAACTCTTCGCCACTGTCGTATAATATTCCTTGGCACATACCAGCCAATATATAGGGTGCTGTTGCTGAGCTAACCAACTCTTCATTTTTCACCCTCATCTTTTAACGGGCAGGCTTTTACCGCCGGAACATGCGAGAGTTCTGCATTTGCTAAAACGCTAGGTGCAATCTTGTAATAGTTGACTAAAGGCGCCGGTGGCGACTCAACCCCCAAAGGCAAGGCCGCCATTTGTCCACCAAATCCGCTGCCACTGCCTGCGCTACCGCCTGAGTTAAGATTAATCACTGAACCGACAAAATGAACGCCTCCGGCGTCAATACGGACAAAGTTACCGCCAACTTTCAAGGTGATTTCACTGCCAGCTTCAATCACCGTTTTCGCCCCGCTTTTGATGTGGACTTCGTTGCCTGATTTTAGCGCGTACAGTTTGCCTACTTTTTGGTGAGCACTACCTTCTATTACTTCCGTCTGATCTTTCGCGACTTTTGCGCGGCTTTCGCCGGTCACCACTAGGTGCTGGTTGTTGTCTACTTGAGTAAAGCGGTCGTTTTCAACGATTAAGTGCTTGTCACGCTTAATGTGGGTACTGTGGTCATTAAGAATATCGGCCGCAAAGTCCTTTTGCGCATGCAGGTAGACTTTCTCTGTGTTGGCTTGATCTTCAAAGCTCAGTTCGTTAAATCCTTCGCCTTGGTGGGTTTCACTGCGCAGCACCGTTTTCGTTTTGTGCTCTGGTAGAGCATAAGGCGGCGTATTGGTGGCGTGGTAGGTACGGCCAGTGATGATCGGTTGATCAGGGTCGCCATTTAGAAATGATACGATCACCTCATGCCCAATACGCGGTACGGCCATAAAGCCGTATTGCGCTCCAGCCCAACCTTGTGACACGCGCACCCAACAAGAGCTTTGCTCATTACCGGCGGAGTAACGATCCCAAGGAAAATGAAGTTTCACTCGTCCATGCTCGTCACAATAGATTTCTTCGCCTTCAGGGCCGACAACAATCGCAATCATTGGGCCATCAACCTGTGGTTTAGGTTGTGGCTCTGCACGCCATGTTTTATCGGCGGGGAGCACTTTAAATTGGTTGTTGTAAGTGGTTGCGCCGCTGCCACCCTCTTCTTCGAGCGCTTGCGGCTGAGTGCCTTGATGGCTCACTTCTACCACCAGCCAGTCTCGGTTCGCTGCGAGCTCTAAGTTCTCAATCAAATCAAACTTCACCCCTGCGTGTAGAGCTGGATGATTACTCTTACCGAGTGCGGTATGAGAGTCGCGCCTTAAGTATTCTAGCCTGTATTGGCTAAATGCTTTACCGCTCTCATCGTCTTTATAGCGCCCTGGAAAATCGTAGTGTTCGTATTGGCTATGTTGAAAACTTAAATCACTGCCAGTTTGAGTTTGAGCAAAGCCGTAGCTGGGCTTTTTAAAGCTGTAATCTTTAAGCTCTAAGTGGCTTGGCTCGGTTTGGTGGGTAATCGCAAAGTGCGAGATATACGGCTCATTCATCACGCCACTTGCCATGCTATTGTGTGTAACAGGTTGGGCGTATTTAGCAATCAATGCGCTGTCATCAACAAAAATCACCGAGTGTTTCGAGTCGGTTTGTTCAATGTAATAACTGATCCCTTCTTCTGCCGCCAGCCGCTGTAGAAACTCTAAATCGGTCTCTCGGTATTGCACGCAAAACTCACGCGAAGCCGGCGTTCCCGTGAGGGCAAAACTGAAATCTTCGATCCCCATTTCTTGCAATAAGGTGGTGATGATTTCTGGCACAGTCTTGAGTTGGAAGATACGGCTATTCTGGCGTAAAGAGAGGCGTTCAAGTGCGGGCACCAACACTAGGGAATACAAGGTATGGTGATGGCCAATCTCACCCTGAGCAAACTGGCGCACAATCCCGTGGACATGCTGCACGGCCTCGCCATCGATACTCATCATCAGGTGAGCGGGTTTATCCACTACGTCCTGCACCGCAATGCTGGATTGTCGACTCGCAAGCTCGATTTTGTAGCGAAAACCAAAATAGGGTTCAGCGCCATCCCATAATGAT
>NZ_JADILO010000004.1 GCF_015278125.1 Vibrio fluminensis | reverse complement strand
CTTGCTTCTGTATGCCTATGTAATGAATGGAAGCTTCTGCGCACGGTATAACAAAAAATATCGCGATCGCGACCTACGGTCGCTTCCAAAAAAGAACCCCGCTTGAAAAAGCGGGGTTCGTCATCAATCTGAACCGGTGCAAGCACCGGTTTTTTGTTGGTAAGTGGTTAGAACTGACTTTCACGCTCTTGAGCTTGTTTGTCCCATTCCGGTACGACGGTTTCTAAGAAGTGTTTCTTCTCTGTATTCATCGCATCCATATCCATTCCCAGCGCTTGTTGTGCTTTTAACTTGGTGGAGATATCTGGCAATTCGATAGGGTCTGTAATGCCTTTTTTCGCCAGTAGACGAACCAATTTGGTACGTGCATCCGCGGCTTTATCCACAGCGGTTCCGAGTACCTCTAGTGCTACTTCAGGTGCGTGCATATGTACACCGTGAGAGGCGATGGCATAGTCCCAACGCCACTGAGCATGACGGATGTCTTGAAGAATATCGGCCATTTCAGCCTCTGTGGCACCAGCTTCCCATGCTGCACCCGCTTCAAAGTGCGCGGCAACGATTTGTTTCTCAGCGGTCAACTTCATATTGTGAACTTGGCCTTTGCGAGTGTTAACAATTTCCAGCATTTGATCTTTGCTTTGCGTGTGGCAGTTCGCGCAGGTATCTTCGAAGCGGTCAAACGGATTACCCACTTTATGATCGGTATACACTGTGCCATCTTCTTTGGTGACTTTAGGCATATGGCAATCCACACAGGCGACTTTATTTTTACCATGGATACCATCACGCCAAGTTTCATAGCCAGGATGCTGCGCTTTTAGCATTGGTGCTTTAGAGACTTTATGCGTCCAATCTTTAAACCCTAACGCATCGTAATACTTTTCCATATCGCCGACCGTGGTTCCCATATCCCAAGGGAATTTGACCGCTTTAGTTGGACCAGTAAAGTAGTACTCAACATGGCACTGACCACAAACTGAGGCTTGCTGATCTAAGCGTGATTGCTTGTTGAAGGGTTTGTCTATCGCGACGAAAGCTCGTTCCACATACGGCTTGGCAAGCGCTAGTGCAGGCTCACCATTTTTAAAACCATCACTTCGGGTATCATGACAATCAGCACAGCCAATAGGATTGGCGATTTGATTGCCACCTTTTGCCCATTTACCACTGAAATAGCCATCCTCGCCTTGTTCATCAATCACGCGACCAACATCAGGACTCTTGCAGCTCCAGCAAGCCATCGGCATAGGGCCAGAGTTTTCATCAGTTGGACCACCAGTTCGTAGGGTTTGACGTACATCATCCAGTGCATAGAAGTGGCCGCGTGCTTTGTTGTAGTCCTTGGCAAAGCCGTAGCCTGCCCAGAGAATCACCATATTGGGGTCATCGGCTAAAGCATCATCAATCGCTTCGCTTTCCGATGTTGCTTTCCAAGAATGATATTGATCAGGGTGTTGCTGCTGATAGGCATCATTGCGTGGGTCAATGAGTTCTTTATTTTCGGATGCAGCGGTACTAGCGGCACTTATTACTGAACTTGCCACTATTACTAATGCTGCAACGGATTTTTGTATCCAGTGCAATTTATTCACAGTGCTATCTCCATATTCTGTTTTTAATTATCAGCGTTGTGTTCTGACTATATTCCAAACTAAGAATTGGAGTTGCTAATGGACAGTGTAGTGTTTTCAAATTAATTGTTTATTTCTCATCATAATTGAATTGTTTAAGATCAATTTACATAGGTGATCTAAGTCATGATTAGGTCAAACTAACCCTAAAGGGGTAGTTGTTTGTTATTTGGATGCTAATAGTAATAATTATTATTTACACAGCGGATTGATGAGTGAAATAGTTTACTTGTTGATGATGATCCTATTTTCGCTTTAATCATGTTTTGTTACATCCTAGAAAGAGTAAACTTACTTATAGCGTTGTGGCTTTTCCAAAATAAGAATTGATTTCATTTTATGCATTTAATATGCGTTGAAGGATTTTAATTTTATCCATTTTAATTTTGCTAGCATGTCCTGAGCAAAATAAAGAATGGTGACGAGGAAAGGATAATATGGCCAATATAAAGTTGACCATAGCCATAATGCTGAAGTTACTACTCTCATTATGCCTCTATGGTTATTCTCTTCATGCCGTTGCCGAGTCATCGACGGTTGAGGCTAGCCCTCAATCTACGCGACATGAAGTCACACTCTTTCGTGACAAAGACTATAAATGTACTCAATGTCATAAAGATTCAAAACAAACGCTACTCGGTTCCCATGGCGAAAAAGCCCACCAAGAGTTGGGGCGTGAGGTGAATTGCGTTGATTGCCATCGCTCCATTGGTCCTGACCATCGTGAAGGCGCACCCCAAGTACACAAATTTTCTAGTGCTCAGTCACAACCCGGCAGCGATAAGACATGGCTTGAACCGGAGGCAATCTTAAAAGCAAACGCTCAATGTATGGATTGCCATCAACCTTCGAAGCTTCAAGAATACAGCTGGACTCATGATGTACATGCAAAAAATTTAACCTGTTCCAATTGTCATGATGTGCATGCCAGTCAAGCGAAGGTGCTAGGGCTTGAGCGCAAAGAACGAATCAAGCTTTGTGTCGACTGTCACTCCGATATCACCAAGTTGAAGGAGGAGAAGTAGCATGAAATGTAGCAGACGAAATTTTTTAGCGGGGACTGGTGCGGTGATCTTTACCACGGGTGGTTCTGGGTTGTCACTCCTCAATAGCACTCAACTCTCCGCTACAGAGCCATCAACAGCAAAGCGGTACGGAATGGTTCATGATGAAACAGCGTGCATTGGTTGCACAGCATGTACTGATGCATGCCGAGAAGTCAATCAAGTACCGGAAGGGGTTTCTCGTTTAGAAATTGTCCGTAGTGAGCCCCAAGGTGAGTATCCTGATGTGAGCTACCGGTTTACTCGTACATCTTGCCAGCATTGTGAAAATCCTCCTTGCGTTTATGTTTGTCCTACAGGAGCTGCTTATAAAGATGAGCAGACTGGTATTATTGATGTGCATAAAGAGAAATGTGTCGGTTGCGGTTATTGTTTAGCGGCGTGTCCATATCAAGTGCGCTTTTTTAATCCCGTTGATCATTCCGCTGATAAATGTAATTTCTGTCGAGATACTAATTTGGCCGATGGAAAATTGCCTGCTTGTGTTGAATCTTGTCCGACTAAAGCTCTTATATTTGGTGATTTAAATGATCCAACCAGCGACGTGAATCAGATTATTGAAAATAAGGTGGTGTATCGCGATAAGGCACATCTAGGTACTAAGCCTAAGCTGTATAAAGTACCACACCAGAAAGGGGAGGTGTCATCATGAGTGGATTCGAGAGTGCATTTCATTTTGATTCGCTAGTCTGGGATTGGATTATTGCGGTTTATCTATTTCTTGCGGGTATGTCAGCAGGTGCAGTGATGATTGCTTTGTACCTTAAACGACGGGTTATCGAAGGTGACCCTGCTAACAATGGCATCATCAAAGCCATGGCATGGTTAGCACCATTTGGCATTATATCCGGCTTAACCATTCTAATTTTTCACCTAACCAAACCATTATCATTTTGGAAGATTATGGTGTTTTATAACCCCACCTCTGTGATGTCGATGGGGGTGATCTTATTCCAAGTCTACATGTTGGTATTATTCGTTTGGATTGGTGTGATCTTTCGCGCCCCAATCATGAATTGGCTGGATGGTAAGTTGCCTGATGGCTTGCTTAATTTTGCCGATAATTTACTGGTGAAGCTGAAAGGCAGCAGCGACGGGATAGAGATTTTTCTTGGATTTTTGGCGATTATTCTCGCGGCTTATACGGGGTTCTTACTCTCAGCATTGAAAACTTATCCAATGCTCAATAACCCTGTATTACCGATTCTTTTCCTGTTCTCCAGCATATCATCAGGTGTTGCCGCGTGTTTGATGTTTGGCGTATTAGTCTTTAAAGAACCAACCAGTAGCGCCAGTGTGTCATGGGTCCACTACATAGAAAGGCCTGTGGTGATGTTTGAGCTGTTTGTCTTAGTCACTTTTTTTACCGGGCTTATTTTTAGTGGCGGTCAAAATGAAGTGGCAGCATGGAATGCCATTGGCGGCGGTTTCTGGTCCAACTGGTTCTGGTTTGGGGTGGTATTGCTTGGCATGGTGTTACCGCTGGTACTGAATAGTGTTACCTCCAAGCAAGTTCGTCATCGTGGAGGGTATATCTTTGTGGTGACCACGTTAAGCTTGGTTGGTGTACTTATGCTGCGTACCTTTATTTTGTATGCAGGGCAGATGACAGTGGTGTAGTTATGATGGGAGAGTTGGGACATTTTGCTCTTATTTGGGTCGTGGTCTCAAGTTCGCTTGCGGCGATGTATTATGCGTGGTGTCGCTATTTTAATCGTGCTCGTCAACTCTCCCTTTGTTCACTATCTCGACTTAATTGCGTGATCGCTTCATTGAGCCTTATCTGTTTGGTGGTTCTGTTTTGGCAAGATCAATTTCAGTATCACTATGTGGCTACTCACTCAAATATTGCGCTGCCTGATTACTTTAAAGTGGCTGCGGTATGGGGAGGGCATCAAGGTTCGATGCTGTTCTGGGTGTTTACCTTGACGTTATGGTGCGCGCTTATCTCTCTCATTCATCAACGATATCGGCCATTGTTGGATGATGTTTTATGGATAATGACCTGCTTTATCGCCGCCTTTGGTTGGTTCACACTATTGGCGTCTAATCCTTTTGAGTTCTCTACTCAAGTCATTCACCAAGGGCGCGATCTTAATCCGATGTTGCAAGACATAGGGTTGATATTCCATCCCCCATTGCTCTATTTGGGATACATCGGTTTTTCGACGGTGTTTGCTTTTGCTTTAGCGGCATTGCTCAACCCTAGATTTAGCACACAATGGGTACCATTGTGCTTACCTTGGGCGATTTCTGCGTGGCTATGTTTGAGTGTAGGGATTTTGCTTGGGTCTTGGTGGGCGTATAACGAATTGGGCTGGGGAGGCTGGTGGTTTTGGGACCCAGTAGAAAATGCTTCCTTGCTTCCGTGGTTAACGGGCACCGCCTTGTTACACGCAATGGTTGCAGTACGACATCATAAACAGATGCAATTGTGGGCACTGACATTGGCGCTCGTGACATTCTGTTTAAGTATCTTGGGCACTTTTATTGTCCGTTCCGGCATTCTCACTTCAGTGCACGCGTTTGCCGTTGATCCTAGCAAAGGGATTGCCTTATTGGTAATACTGGCAGCTGCGCTATTGGCTGGCTTTGTTTTATTGCTGCAACGCAGTGAGGGTATCAAAAGTCCAATGATCCAAGCGTTGATTGGTCGAAGCTATTTTGTTTTATTGTCTCTAGGGTTGTTGTCTGTCGCGAGTTTAACGGTGCTACTTGGTACGTTTTATCCCCTGGTGTATCAACTACTCGGTTTTGGTCAGGCTTCGGTAGGAGCGCCTTATTTCAATACCTTGTTTTTTCCACTCACTGTACTCGCGCTAACGGGAATAGGGATGGTGCCATATCTCAAATGGCATCAAGGTACGAATGTGGGGTGGGGGCGCATCGTTATGCGGTTTATTTCGGCGTTGACCCTAGGTATTGTGCTTTATTCACTGCAGGTGGATCAGATTAATGTTGCTGTTGCGGTGATTTGGGGATTAGGTGTTTGGGTTATTGTCGGTCATCTAGTTGGGGGGATTCGCCAGCGAAAAGCAAGCTTTATGTTGTGTGCGCACATAGGGTTAGCGATTGCTGCTATTGGCGCGATGATGAACGCTCAGCACTCTTATGAGGTCAATCAAAAAATGGCTCCCGGCGTACAGACTGAATTTACCGATTGGCATGTCGACTATCTCGACACTCATTGGTATGTCGGTGCCAACTATACCGCGCAACAAGCTGAAATAAAGTTTAGCCAAGCAGGAACCGAGTTTGTATTACGCCCTGAGCGTCGCCACTATCCGGTCAGAGTCATGAACATGAGTGAGCCTGCCATTTATAGCGCGTGGAATGGCGACTATTACGTGACATTAGGCCCTAAAGTGGCAATCGGTGCTTATGCGATAAAAATCCAATTTCGAGCTTATATTGGCTGGGTTTGGTTTGGGGCCTTATTGGCCAGTTTTGGGGCAATGGTAGCATTGGTTTCAAAAGCAAAATCAAGGGAGTGGCACGGTGTTTTTCAGCAAGCATAAAGTTCTGATTTTTATTCTTGGTTTAAGTGTATTCATCGCTTTATTGGTGGTCGGTGTGCAGGCGCAACGATTTGGGCCTCAGACTCAAGCGACGGTTAGGCAATTGCCGCAACAGACGGTGGTCACGTTAGTTGAACAAACTGAGTTGATTAGCCAATCACTTTTGAATGAAGAGTACCAAGTTCTGAATGTATGGGCTTCTTGGTGTGGTATTTGCCGAGCAGAACATCATTTCCTTAATCAAATTGCGAATCAGGGTGTTGCCGTGATTGGGTTGAATTATCGTGATGCTCGCGGATCGGCACTCAACTACCTTGCTGAACTGGGTAATCCCTATCAAAGTGTCATCTTCGATCCTAGCGGTAAATTATCGATTGATTTAGGGGTTATTGGCACTCCGGAGACTTACTTGGTAACTCAAGAAGGAAACATCGTTTATAAACACTCGGGTTTGCTTGATCAACAAGCATGGGATAAGTTTTTTGCTGCTTACTTTGTTGGTAAAGGAGAAAGCTGATGCGTTGGGTGCTGTTATCCCTATGCTTGTGTGCATTTTGGGCATTCGCAGACAGTGAGCAAATTTTTGTCGCATCAGATGAACAACAAATCACTCAGGTCGAGTTGTTTGAATTCTCTTCACCTCAATTGCAACAACAAGCTATCAATCTAGCGAAGTCGCTACGCTGTCCTCAGTGCCAGAACCAAAACTTGGTGGAATCAAATTCACCCATCGCGCTTGATTTACGTTTGGTCGTTTTTGAGATGATTAATCAAGGTAAAAGTGAACAACAAGTGGTTGATTATATGACCGCGAGATATGGCGATTTTGTACTCTATAAACCACCGTTTTCGTTACAGAATAGTATGCTCTGGGGCTTACCAGTTTTGGCGTTGCTGCTGTTTGTGCTTCGCTCAGCTATGGGGGTCGTAGGCAGAAAAAACAATGCATAACTTAGTTTTCTAAATTGAGTTTAAAAAAATACTTTAGCCAGCCTAGAGAGTTGGTATAGAGTGGCGGCACTCTTTTCATCATGCAAAAAGTCCTATCCCGTGCAGTATTCTATCGAACAATACGACAAAAATGGTTTCCTTCATGCGCCGAAATGGCTCTGGCTTGGCTGGATGCTACTTGCAAAAGCATGGGTGGTATTTGTGGTTGCTGGCGTAAGTCGTGATAGCGGAAATACGATACTGAGCTATGTTTATCCTGACCATCAAATGCTTTATTTGGGATTGGCAATGGGCTTGCCGAGTATTGCATTGATGTGGCTGATAAGCCTGCGTTCGCCAGAACGACGCTGGGCAGGAAAGATTGTCGCTTGGGGTAAACCGATAACATTAATCACCGCAATCAGCCAGCTGATGCAAAGCACCTATCATGTGTATTTGCAAGCCGGCGAGTTTAGTTGGGCAAATGGGCTGATCATGTTGTTGTTACTTTGGTTTATTATCTACGTACAACAAAGCAAGACAGTGAGAGATTGTTTCAAACTCAATGAGACAAAATGATCGTAATCAATACGGCACTCCGAATAAACATTACACTGAGCAAAAATAAAGGTATACCCAAGTCATCAAGTGGTTATGTTTTGCATACCGACTTTGGCGTAAAAGGGGTATAGAAAAGGAGCTAATAAATGTCACTTCCTCAATCGGCAATTCTTCCGGAAGCGGAACCGTTCGCACAGTACACACTTTTGAAAGTGAAACAAAATCCTCAATATGTGTTAACTCAATTACAAGCATTACCTACACTAGTTGCGGAACTAAACCAGCAACAACCTAATGCTAATCTGACGCTATCAATTGCTTTCACACATGGTTTTTGGGGACAACTGAACCAATCAATGCCAGCAGAGCTCATTGAGTTTCCACAACTGGGTGAAGGTGACATTGTTGCTCCAAGTAGTGATGTTGATGTCTTGGTGCACCTACATTCAAATCGTCATGACTTACATTTTTATGTAATGCGTAAGCTTTTGGCAGAAATCGCGGATGACGTAACTGTCGTTGATGAAACGGCAGGTTTCCGTTACCTAGATGCACGTGATATGACCATGTTTGTTGACGGTACTGAAAACCCGAAAGCTGAAGCGCGACAAGAAGTGGCGATCATTCCTGAAGGTGAGTTTGTTGGCGGTAGCTACGTAATGGTGCAACGCTTTATTCACAACCTACCAGCATGGAATCGTTTGAACATTGCCGCTCAAGAGAAAGTGATTGGTCGTACTAAACCAGACTCAATCGAGTTGGATGATGTGCCAGCTGCTTCTCACGTAGGTCGTGTGGATATTAAAGAAGAAGGTAAGGGTCTGAAAATCGTACGCCATAGCTTACCTTACGGCAGCGCAAGTGGTGAACATGGCCTACTGTTTATTGCTTACTGCAATACTCTGCACAACTTTAAAGCGATGCTAGAAAGCATGTACGGTACAACGGATGGTAAGACTGACCAACTGTTGCGTTTCACTCATGCTGTAACCGGTGCATACTTCTTTGCTCCTAGCAATGAGATGTTTCAAGATCTTGCAGTTAAATAATTAGTGATCGTTTCATCACAGCGATTCAAAAGCCGAGCAGAAGCTCGGCTTTTTTACATCTGTACTTGATCAAAAACTCGCTAAAGTTCTGTGATTTAGGCCGATAAGAAGTATAGCGCTGATTATGTTAGCGCTTGGCTTGGTTATTTTTATCAAGAGTGAAACCCAAACACCTGAGGTTAGTTGGGTATACCAAACAGGACCCTTTATTCGATGAGCATTACGGTTAATACCAATGTTTCGGCCATGACTGCGCAACGCCATTTAAACAATGCGACCAGTTTGCTGAACCAATCTTTGGAGAGACTCTCTTCAGGGAGCCGTATTAATAGTGCAAAAGATGATGCCGCCGGGTTACAGATCTCCAATCGACTTGAAACTCAGATGAGTGGGTTGGACGTCGCGATGCGCAATGCCAATGATGGTATATCGATCATGCAAACCGCTGAAGGTGCGATGCAGGAATCCAGCAATATTCTGCAACGTATGCGGGACTTGTCATTGCAATCGGCCAATGGTTCTAATAGTGGCGCTGAGCGTACAGCACTACAAGAGGAAATGGCCGCGCTCAATGATGAGCTTAATCGTATTGCTGAAACGACTTCGTTTGGCGGTCGAAAACTACTCAATGGTTCTTTTCAAGACGCGTCTTTTCAAATCGGTGCGGATTCAGGTGAAGCGGTGCAGGTGTCGCTAAAGAGTTTGCGCAGCGACGGTCTCGAAATGGGTGGTTTTAGCTATTTGTCCGCAGGTAAAGCCTCCTCGGAATGGACGGTCACTCAGGGTAAGCAGCAGTTTAATATGAGTTTTGTTGATGCTCGTGGTGAACAACAGAACATTCAAATTGAAGCCAATGCAGGTGATGATATTGAAGAGCTGGCTACCTATATCAATGGTCAAACCGAACAAGTTTCTGCATCGGTAAATCAAGATGGTCAATTGCAAATCTTTATGGCGGGTAAAGAAACGGCAGGCACGATCAGTTTTTCAGGTGGTTTAGCCGAACAACTGGGCATGAGTTTGCGTGGTTACGAAGTCGTCGACAATATTGATATCTCGGATGTTGGCGGCGCACAACGAGCGGTATCGATTATTGATACTGCGTTGCAGTTTGTCGACAGTCATCGTTCTGAGCTCGGCGCAATGCAGAACCGCTTTGGTCATGCGATCAATAACCTTGGTAATATCAATGAAAATATTGCCGCTTCCAACAGTCGTATAAAAGATACCGATTACGCAAAAGAAACCGCTCAGATGGTTAAGCAGCAAATATTGCAGCAAGTGAGTAGCTCAATATTAGCGCAGGCAAAGCAGCAGCCTAACCTTGCTTTGACATTACTAGGCTAATGAGTAAAAAGCGGTCTGTATCGACCGTTCTAATGATAGCTTTAGCAATAACGGCGTGTTTTTTCGATTTTTAGCCGTTTGGTCACACAAAAGCCTCTAAAAGCCATTCTTTCAAAAAAAACTTAAATTTTTTCTAAAGCTTTTCAAAACCATGCCGTTAATAAAAGTAACTTTGAGAGAACTACTTGGTTTTCCGAGACGTCGGAAACCGGAAACATCGGAAAATCAATTGGAGTAACCATTATGGCAGTAAATGTAAATACTAACGTTTCAGCAATGACAGCTCAGCGTTACCTAAACCAAGCAACAGGCGCACAACAAACTTCTATGGAGCGTCTATCGTCTGGTTCTAAAATCAATAGCGCTAAAGACGATGCAGCGGGTCTACAAATTTCGAACCGCTTGAATGTACAAAGTCGTGGTCTTGATGTTGCAGTACGTAACGCTAATGACGGTATCTCAATTGCACAAACCGCTGAAGGTGCAATGAATGAAACGACTAACATTCTGCAACGTATGCGTGACCTATCGCTACAATCAGCGAACGGTTCAAACTCAAAATCTGAACGTGTTGCTATTCAAGAAGAAGTAACGGCACTAAATGACGAACTAAACCGTATTGCTGAAACGACGTCTTTCGGTGGTAACAAACTACTAAACGGTACGTTCACAACTAAATCAATGCAGATCGGTGCTGACAACGGTGAAGCGGTAATGCTAACCCTAAACGATATGCGTAGCGACAACGCTCAAATGGGTGGTACTAGCTACAAAGCATCGGCTGAAAACGCAAAAGACAAAGATTGGACAGTAACAAACGGTTCAAATGTTCTTGAGATCACGTTGACTGAAAAAGGCGCAGCGGCTCCTGAAACTATCTCTATCCAAGCAAAAGATGGCGATGATATCGAAGAGCTAGCAACTTACATCAATGGTCAAACAGACAAAGTAACAGCGTCTGTTGATGAAGAAGGTCGCCTACAGGTATTTGCTGGTGCAAACAATGTAGATGGTGCAGTAAGCTTCGGTGGTTCTCTAGCTGGTGAGCTAGGAATGAGTGCTGGTGCTGCAGTAACGGTTGACAAAATTGACGTAACTAGCGTTGGCGGTTCACAAGAATCAGTTGCAATTATCGACTCAGCACTTAAGTATGTTGATAGCCACCGCGCAGAACTAGGTGCATTCCAAAACCGTTTTGAACATGCAATCAACAACCTAGATAACATCAACGAAAATGTAAATGCTTCTAAGAGCCGTATTAAAGATACTGACTTCGCGAAAGAAACAACTGCACTGACTAAGTCGCAGATTCTTTCTCAAGCTTCAAGCTCTATCTTGGCACAAGCTAAGCAAGCGCCAAACTCAGCACTTAGCCTACTAGGCTAATTAAGCAAGTTAAAAAAAATCCAGCTTCGGCTGGATTTTTTTGTTTTCCAGTAATGGAAAATTTTCTATTTAGGATTTGAATTGCTTCACATTTTTTCTATCCGCTTAAAATAATAGCGGGAAAAAATTAATTTTCTCTAAAGGTTACATTCTGTCGGTCGTTAAAGGGCTGAGAGAAATGATATGCATTGAAGTGAGGTGAGAGACATGGATATGCATAGCCCTATGCCTAAGGAGATCAAATATGGCAATCAACGTAAACACAAATGTGTCTGCGATGACAGCTCAGCGCTATGTCAACAATGCAGCCGACGGGATGCAGAAGTCGATGGAGCGCCTGTCATCAGGTTACAAAATCAACAGTGCTAAAGATGATGCAGCGGGTCTGCAAATTTCTAACCGTTTAACGTCTCAAAGCCGCGGTTTAGATATGGCTGTAAAGAATGCGAACGATGGTATTTCAATCGCTCAAACCGCTGAAGGTGCGATGAATGAAACCACGAACATTCTGCAGCGAATGCGTGACCTTGCACTGCAATCATCTAACGGTTCTAACTCACGTTCAGAACGTATTGCGATTCAAGAGGAAGTGACAGCTCTAAACGATGAACTTAATCGTATTGCTGAAACGACATCTTTTGGTGGTAATAAGTTGCTCAATGGTACTTACGGTAGCCAGTCTTTCCAAATTGGTGCTAGCTCCGGTGAAGCAGTTCAATTGACCATGAACAATATGCGTTCTGATACCACAGGCATGGGCGGCAAAGCCTATACCGTCGCGGCAGGTAAAGCTCCTGAGTGGCGTGTAGCCGCAGACGCCACTGACCTGACGTTAAACTACACTGATGCACATGGTGAAGCGAAAGCTTTAACTATCAATGCTAAAACGGGTGATGATGTAGAGCAGTTAGCCACTTATATCAATGGTCAAAGCGAAGACATCAAAGCATCGGTTGGCGAAGATGGGAAAATGCAGCTTTTTGCCGCGAGTAACAAAGTTGATGGTGAAGTAACGATTGGTGGTGGCCTTGGCGGTGAGCTAGGTTTCGCTGCAGGTCAAGATGTTACTGTTGCTGACGTCGATGTATCGACTGTGGCTGGTTCACAGCTCGCAGTGTCGGTGATTGATGGTGCATTGAAATCAGTTGATAGCCAACGTGCCTCTTTAGGTGCATTCCAAAATCGCTTTGAACACGCGATTAATAACTTAGACAATATCAATGAAAATGTGAACGCATCGCGTGGTCGCATTCGTGATACTGACTATGCAAGAGAAACAACCCAAATGACAAAATCGCAGATTCTGCAGCAAGCGAGTACTTCGGTATTGGCACAAGCTAAGCAGACACCAACTGCAGCATTGAGCCTTTTGGGTTAAAGCGCAACAATGCCGAGCCGATTAGGCAAGTGAATAATGTACTTGCCTAAGAGGTGGAAGGGAGATTGTAATGGAAATACCATCCTACGCATCGAACATCCAGTCTTATGGCTCACAAAGTGGCACTAAAATTGCTTCTGGGTATGATAAATCGCAAGGAGTTTCCTTACCTTCAGAGAAGGTCGTAGCATCAGAGTTAAACCTGTTGACTTCAAGAGAGGTCGATCAGGCGGCTGAAGTTATGCAACATCATCAGCAGCTTTCTCAGCAAGAGCGCGAAAAAGTGGTAGAACAAATGAATGAATTCATTACCTCTATCAATACTGGTTTGTCGTTTCGCACTGATGAGCAGTCTGGTCGTGATGTGGTGACCATCTATGAAGAAAGCACTGGTGAAATTATTCGTCAGATACCCGACGAGGAAATGCTAGAAGTCTTGCGACGTCTTAGAGAACAAACAGCCCGATATTCATCAGGTTTATTGATCGATAAGGTGTGATCGTATTTTTGAGGTGATTGAATGAGTTTAGGCCCAATAGGGATGAATACTGGCATGGATATCAATGCCATGGTGAGCAAAATTGTTGATGCAGAGCGTGCCCCGAAGCAGCAAAGTATTAATAATCAGCTTAACCAGATTGATTCTAGTATCAGTGCCTATGGTCGGCTCAGAGAGTCGCTGGATACGATGAAAAACTTAATGGCGAGCTTTCGTCAAGAGAAGGCGTTTGCGGCGAGAAAAGTAGAGTCTACGGACGATGCAGTAGTCTCAGCAACCGCCACCACTGAAGCGATTGCAGGTCGTTATGCTGTCGATGTGCTGCAACTTGCGCAAAGCCATAAAATAGCATCCGATGTATTTCCGGAAGATACTAAGTTTGGTGCGGGTAAGTTGCGAGTCGCGGTGGGCAACAAGTCCTTTGTTGTAGAAGTAAAAGAGCACTCCAAGCTAACCGATGTCGTTAGAAGTATAAATGGCGATAAAAGTAACCCTGGAGTGCGAGCTTCTGTCATCAATGACGTTAATGGACCTCGTTTAATTGTGGCGTCTGAACTATCTGGCCAAGAAAATGCAGTTAGCATGACGGTAGATACAGAGCAGCCACAAAACCCACTAAAGAAATTAGAATATAAAACTCTTGAACAGCGTGTAAGGGATTTAGAAAACGCACGTTCAACCGCTCAAGAGCTACTTAATCCTCTAACAGATCAAGAGCAGTTGGTGGCCGATAGAATTGCTCAGCGCAATATTTCGGCGGCAAAAAGTGTCGATCAAGAGATTGCCGACGCCACTAGGCAAGCGGCAACGATTGTCGATCCTAATGCTGCAAAGGATGTCACGCCAACTAACCCGATCTCCAATCAAGCCATCGCTGCAGCGGCAAGTGCCGGACAAGCGGCAAATAAGTACATTAAGCCAGAAGACAGAATTCCTGGTTGGACTGAAACAGCATCTGGCACTTTGCTTGACTCCTATTGGGAGCCTGAACCAGAGCTGGATGCGAAAGCTTTAGAAAAATCGGCAGATGTTCCAGGATGGTCTAATAGCGCGTCAGGTACATTGACGGATTCTTATGTTACGCCTAAAGAAGCGCAACTTGCGCTAGATAAGAAGTTAGCTGCAGAACAAGCGATTGTTGAGGCTGAAAATCAGCAAGAAATTGACAAAATTGATGCTGCTTTGTTGGCGGGTGAGCTCAATGATGAGCAGGCAAAGCAGGCTAAAATGGGGTTACTCCCGCTAGAGCAACGCGATTATATTCAACGGGTTGAGAATGCGCAGCAGGCTCTTAAAGAAGCGCAACGGTCGTTTGATGTTTACAGCGGTATGAGCCAAGTTCAGGCGGCACAAGATTCGAAAGTGTTGTTGGATGGCGTTGCTCAACTTTCCAGCAAAAACAACATCATAGAAAATGCGATTGATGGCGTAGACTTGACGCTAAAAGGCAGAACTCAGCCTGGAAAGCAGGCATCAGAGATTGATATCGAGTATAACCGAGAAGGTGTACGCGAGGATATTGAGCAATTTGTTGCCGCTTATAACCAATTCCATCAGCTTTCTAAAGAGCTGGCAAGTGCTGACCCTACCACTGGACAACGCGGGCCTTTAGCAGGCGACAGTGTGGTGCGCAGTGCTGATTCTCGTTTAAAAGCGGTTTTTTCTTCTGCGATAGAACCCGCACCTGATGACCTCAAATCCCTAACTGAGTTTGGTATTACCACTACGCGTCAAGGTACACTAGAAATCAATTACTCGATGCTTGATCGTCAATTAAACAACAACTTCAATAAGTTGGAAGACTTTTTTGGTGGGAATCAAGGTTTTGCCAAGAAAGTTGAAGACGCTATTCACGGCATCACAGGTGTGCAAGGTTCATTGCGCACTCGAGAGCAGAGTTTGGTTGAACGTAATTATCGAATTCAAGATGATCAGGTGAATCTAGATCGTCGAATGGAAAACCTAGAAAAGCGCACTCATGCCAAATTTAGTGCGATGCAGGATTCCACCAGTAAAATGCAGCAGCAGTTAGCAGGGATGATGAATGCTTTTGGCGGATAGTTTTCAGACAAAGTTGACTAAATTAAGTGATTTAGATCAATTAATTGTTAGTGGACTCAATAGTGACGAGATTAACGCTGAAGAAATTTCGCAGCTGGTCGATAAAAGGGAACATTTATTGCAAAGTGCTTTGCAGCTAATTAGCCAGTCACCAATGTTGGCTCAAGCTGAACAGTGGCGAACCGCCATTAATCAGACAGAACAAGTTGTGCGGTTAATGCAAGAAAAAACTCATATTATTGGTCAATCGTTACACAAATATCGACATGGCAATAAGTCTGTTCAGCAATACAAAAAGTTTTTATAAAAGAGGTATGTTATGCGTGGTTCATTACAGGCTTACAAGAAGGTATCAGTAGATAGCCAACTGAGTGCGGCCTCCCCGCATAAAATTGTTCAGATGCTAATGGCAGGTGCAATTGAGCGCTTAATTCAAGGCAAAGCGGCGATGTTGCAGGGAAATATTCCTGTAAAAGGCGAGCGTTTAGGTAAGGCGTTAGACATTATTATCAGTCTGCGTAGTTGTCTTTCAATGGATGACGGTGGCGATATCGCGCAAAATCTTGATCAATTGTATGAATTTATGATTACACAGATTACTGCGGCAAATCACAAAAATGATCCTCAGCCGATTGATGATGTCATCGATATTATCCGTGAAATCAAATCAGCGTGGGATCAGATCCCGACTGAATACCATAATTTAACGGCAAAGGATGTTGGCATTTAACATTTCGATAACTTATTAGTGTTAATTTTGATATTTTAGAACCAAAGCCTTTGGGTAAACATCACACCGTATAATTGCTTGGTTGCCTTATTTTTTATATCAAATAGAATATAAGCCACTCTAACCCTAGTGGCTTATTTTGTTGCATAAACTTTAGTAGTGACTTCTGCTTAAAAATCACTCTATCAAATGGATGGGATTTTTCTGTTTATGTAACCCGTAGTATTAACAAAGGCAACCATTCTCATCTATGCAAGGTTTAGCAAAATTACTTGTCATTGAAGACGACCCTCAAGCGCAACGCAATCTGGCTTCTATTCTCGACTTTGTAGGTGAGCAATGTGAAGTCATCGACGCTGCACAACTTGATGCGCTTAATTTATCTGGCGTCTGGTCTGGTTGCATTGTCGGCAGCATTCGTAATGCTGAAGAGATGATGAAGCTCAAGAATCAACTTTCCGCGGCTAGCCATATCCCGGTCCTTATCATCAACTCATCTTTCCCTTATCCAGACGATTTAACCAACTACGTTGGTGATTTAGCCTATCCATTGAATTACCCACAATTGAGTGAGGCACTTCGTCATTGTAAGGATTTTCTCGGCCGTAAAGGGGTGAATGTCGTTTCTAGTGAACGAAAGAATACTTTGTTTCGCAGCCTAGTTGGTCAGAGCCACGGTATTAAAGAAGTACGCCATTTGATTGAGCAGGTGTCTTCTACAGAAGCCAATGTGCTGATTTTGGGTGAGTCAGGCACGGGTAAAGAAGTGGTCGCGCGAAATATTCACTATCACTCCTCTCGTCGCGGTGGGCCTTTTGTTCCAATTAACTGTGGCGCGATTCCACCCGATTTATTGGAAAGTGAGCTTTTTGGTCACGAGAAAGGGGCGTTTACAGGGGCTATCACAGCACGAAAAGGGCGCTTTGAATTAGCAGAAGGTGGAACATTATTCTTGGACGAAATCGGTGATATGCCAATGCCGATGCAAGTCAAGTTATTACGAGTGCTGCAAGAGCGCTGTTTTGAGCGTGTTGGCGGTAATAATACGATTCGTGCTGACGTTCGAGTTATTGCTGCAACGCACCGCAATCTTGAAAGCATGATTAATGACAGCTCTTTCAGAGAAGATCTTTACTATCGTCTAAATGTTTTCCCGATTGAAATGCCTGCTTTACGAGAGCGAAAAGAAGACATTCCATTATTATTGCAAGAGTTGATGACGCGTATGGAAGCGGAAGGCGCTCAGCCAATCTGTTTTACCCCTCGAGCGACGAACTCTTTGATGGAACACAACTGGCCGGGTAATGTACGTGAGTTGGCGAATTTGGTTGAGCGAATGATCATCCTTTACCCAAATAGTTTGGTTGATGTGAACCATTTACCAACCAAGTATCGCTACAGTGATATTCCTGAGTTTCAACCAGAGTACAACCCATTTGTCTCGGTTGAAGAGCAAGAACGCGATGCATTACAAAACATTTTTTCTGAAGATTTCTGCGTGGACGAAGTGGATTTCTTTAGTGATGGTGACAACGCACCACAAGCACTGCCTCCAGAAGGGGTTAATCTCAAAGAAATGTTAGCTGATCTTGAAGTTAATATGATTAATCAAGCGCTCGATGCTCAAGGTGGTATCGTTGCTCGAGCTGCTGACATGCTTGGTATGCGTCGCACCACATTAGTTGAAAAAATGCGTAAGTATAATCTGCAGCGATAGTCAGTTTGGTTGCGGATGTATTGGCGTCCTGAGGACAGGACGTGTTAACTGTCAAAAAATCGACTCTGATTTAAGTTATTGAAAAATAAAAGTTAATGGCTTGGCGTGTTTTTTGCATTCCAAGCCATTGTAGTATTTGAGGCAGAATAACGACGAGTAAGTTGGTTGAGAGATGGATAGCCATTTAGGATCTTTAGAAGAACAAGTAGAACGTTACAAGCAGGTACTGGATGTCATGCCCGCTGGGGTTATTCTACTCGATACCCAGGGTGTGGTGCGCGAAGCAAACCCTGAAGCAGAGCGTTTACTCGAAGTTCCATTAGTGGGATATAAATGGTTTGAAGTCATTCAGTGGGCGTTTGCTCCTCGTGAAGACGATGGCCACGAAATCTCTCTACGCAATGGACGAAAAGTGCGTTTGGCCATATCCGCTTCTACCACCGGACAGCTGATTCTCATTACTGATCTTACAGAAACGCGTTTGTTGCAATCGCGGATTAGCGATTTACAGCGCTTGTCTTCTTTAGGCCGAATGGTGGCGTCATTAGCGCATCAGGTACGCACGCCATTATCGAGTGCCATGTTGTATGCGGCTAACCTTAGTGCGCCTAATTTGCCGTCAGCGACGAAAGAGCGTTTTCAAACTAAGTTATTGGATAGATTGCAAGATCTTGAAAAACAAGTGAATGATATGCTGTTGTTTGCCAAAGGTGGTGACAACAAAGTCGTCAAGCCATTTACTATCGCTGAACTGGTTACTGAATTTTCGCCAATGGTTGAGACCGCGCTAAAAAATAACGCGATCGACTTTTGTTTGGAAGTGGAGCAAGAAGAGACTCGACTGCTTGGCAATGCGAATGCTATCGCTTCAGCTCTCAGTAATTTAGTCATGAATGCAATCCAAATTGCGGGAAAGGAATCGCAGATAGATGTGTTTTTCCGTCCGGTGAATAACGAATTAAAGATTTCGGTTCAAGATAGTGGGCCGGGTGTTGCGAAAGAACTACAGCAAAAAATTATGGAGCCTTTCTTTACTACTCGTTCGCAAGGCACAGGCCTTGGACTTGCAGTGGTACAAATGGTGTGTCGTGCCCATGATGGAAGGTTAGAACTTATTTCTGAAGAGGGTGATGGCGCCTGTTTCACGGTATGTATTCCGTTGGAAAGCAACCCATCTCTTGACCAATCAGTAAAGACTGGAGAATAACATGGCTCAAAGCAAGGTACTTATCGTAGAGGACGATGAAGGTCTACGTGAAGCGCTCGTAGATACCTTAGCGCTTGCGGGCTACGAGTGGCTTGAAGCTGATAGTGCGGAAGATGCACTAGTGAAGCTCAAGGCAAATGCAGTCGATATCGTTGTATCAGATGTGCAAATGGCAGGCATGGGTGGTTTAGCTTTACTTCGTAACATCAAGCAGCATTGGCCTAACTTGCCGGTTTTATTGATGACCGCTTATGCCAATATCGAAGATGCCGTTTCTGCAATGAAAGATGGCGCGATAGATTACATGGCAAAACCATTTGCACCCGAAGTATTGCTTAATATGGTCAGCCGCTATGCACCGGTGAAATCTGACGACAATGGTGATGCTGTCGTGGCAGACGAAAAGAGCTTGAAGTTGCTCGCGTTAGCAGAAAAAGTCGCGAAAACAGACGCTAATGTTATGGTGCTAGGCCCTAGCGGATCGGGTAAAGAGGTTATGTCCCGCTACATTCATAATGCCTCAAATCGAAAAGATGGACCATTCGTTGCAATCAACTGTGCTGCAATCCCTGACAACATGTTAGAGGCCACTTTATTTGGTTATGAGAAAGGTGCTTTTACTGGCGCAGTTCAGGCATGTCCGGGTAAATTTGAACAAGCTCAAGGTGGTACCATTTTACTAGATGAGATCAGTGAGATGGACTTAAGTCTGCAAGCTAAGTTACTGCGTGTTTTGCAAGAGCGAGAAGTCGAACGCTTGGGCAGCAGAAAGAGCATTAAACTCGATGTACGTGTATTGGCAACCAGTAACCGCGACCTAAAACAATATGTGCAAGAGGGGAATTTTCGTGAGGACTTATATTATCGTCTGAATGTATTCCCAATCGCGTGGCCTGCACTGTGTGAGCGCAAAGGAGATATCGAGCCGCTAGCGAAACATCTTGTTGAGCGTCATTGCCAAAAACAAGGTTTACCTGTCCCGAGCTTGAATCAAGCTGCTATTGCGAAATTACTTGCTTATCCTTGGCCTGGTAACGTGCGCGAGTTGGATAACGTTGTGCAGCGAGCATTGATACTCTGCGAGAACGGACATATTTCTGCTGAAGATATTCTGTTGGAAGGCTTAGATTGGCAAGACGCGACTAGCTTACAACAAGTTGTGGAAAGTGGAACCGTTGTCGCACCGATGGTTAAGCCTGTCGCCGAAGTCGAGATTCAAGGCGAGTTCTCTAATTATTCTGGTTTAGGAAATGAACTTAGAGATCAAGAGTATGCTATTATCCTTGACACTTTAGTTGAGTGCGGTGGTCGTCGAAAAGAGATGGCTGACAAGCTAGGAATTAGCCCGCGAACCTTGAGATACAAGCTCGCAAAAATGCGTGATGCCGGGATTGATATTCCAAACTAACGTGTTATTTTCGTAAACTATCACCTTGGTGGCATAGCGTTTGCAGTGTCATTATTATAACGGAGTTGGCAGTCAAAGAATTGACTTCATGAGGTAACAATGAGAATAGATGGCTTTAATAGTGAAATGCAGGCTCTAATGCTAGAGGCAACCAATAGTCGCCCAGTCGCTACTGGACAAACTGTTGGTGCTGATTTTAAAGATCTGCTGACCAATGCCATCAACAATGTTAACAGCCTTTCGAAAACGTCTAGCCAACTCCAAACACGCTTCGACCGCGGCGATGAAAACGTGTCGCTGTCTGATGTGATGATTGCACGTAACAAATCAAGCGTTGCGTTTGAGGCAACAATTCAAGTACGCAATAAGCTTGTTGAGTCGTACAAAGAATTGATGAATATGCCAGTTTAATTTAGGTATCGTCAGTGTCTAATCAAAACAAATCAACCGATTTAGCCTTATCAGGTTCCTCGTCAGATGGCGCGCTTGTGGCCCACGATGATCTGGATCTGCAAGGTCAAAATCCCGATCTAGATGAGAAAAGTAGCTCAAAGTTTGATATGGCGGTGGGTGATCTTGACCTTATCCGTCAGGTCGTGCTTGTACTGGCAATCTCTATCTGTGTTGCGCTGATTGTCATGCTGTTTTTCTGGGTAAAAGAGCCAGAAATGCGCCCTCTTGGCGCCTACGAAACAGAAGAACTTATCCCAATCCTCGACCACTTAGATGCTCAGCAACAAGAATATAAGCTTGAAGGCAATACCGTTCTAGTTCCCGTCGGTGAATACAATAACCTTAAACTTAATCTTGCTCGTGCGGGGTTAAACCAAGCAACTGAAGCTGGCGATGATATTCTGCTGCAAGATATGGGGTTTGGCGTTTCACAACGTTTGGAGCTTGAGCGTTTAAAACTCAGCCGTGAACGACAGCTATCCCAAGCTATTGAGGAAATGAAACAAGTTCGACGTGCACGTGTTTTACTTGCATTACCGAAGCAGAGTGTCTTTGTTCGTCACAATCAAGAAGCTTCAGCATCGGTATTTCTTACCTTAAAAACCGGTAATGGACTAAAGCAAGAAGAAGTTGATTCAATTGTTGATATGGTTTCTAGTGCAGTACCGGGCATGAAGCCAAACCGTGTCACTGTGACCGACCAACACGGCCGCTTACTCAGTTCAGGTTCACAAGACGAAGCTTCGATGGCACGCCGTAAAGAGCATGAGCTTGAGCGTAAGCAAGAGTCGGCTCTGCGTGAAAAAATTGATTCAGTACTTATTCCAATTCTTGGCTTCGGCAACTATACCGCTCAAGTAGATATAGAGTTGGACTTTAGCGCCGTAGAGCAAACGCGTAAAAGTTTTGATCCAAATACCCCTGCTACACGCAGTGAGTATACGCTTGAAGACTACAACAACGGCAGTGTTGTTGCTGGTGTACCAGGAGCGTTAAGTAATCAACCGCCAGCAGATGCGTCAATCCCTCAGGACGTTGCGCAGATGAAAGATGGTTCAGTGCTAGGGCAGGGTTCGGTTCATAAAGAAGCGACACGTAACTTTGAGCTCGACACTACCATCAGTCATGAACGTCGCCAAACTGGGGTCGTGAATCGTCAAACTGTGGCAGTGGCGATTAAGAATCGCCCAATCGTCAATCCAGAAACAGGTGCAACGACTTATCAACCGCTATCAGCGACTGAGCTTGACTCTATTCGCCAAGTGCTGGTTGGGGCGGTGGGTTTCAGTCAAGCGCGTGGTGATTTACTTAATGTATTGAGTATGCAATTTGCCGAGCCTCAAGTTGAAACCATTGCTGATGTGCCTATTTGGGAACATCCTAATTTCAATGATTGGATCCGATGGCTTGCGAGTGCCTTGGTTATCATCATCGTGATTTTAGTCCTAGTTCGTCCAGCGATGAAGAAACTGCTCAACCCAGCCGCTGACGAAGATGAACAGATGTATGGTCCCGATGGATTACCGATTGGTGCTGATGGGGAGACCAGTCTGATTGGTGGAGATTTGGATGGTGGCGAGCTGTTCGAGTTTGGCTCAAGCATTGATTTACCAAACCTTCATAAAGATGAAGATGTATTAAAAGCTGTGCGTGCGCTAGTGGCGAATGAGCCGGAGTTAGCGGCACAAGTAGTGAAGAACTGGATGAAAGATGGCTAACGAAATCGTACCTCAAGAGCAAGGCGGTGAAGTTGCAGAAGCAACGGTGGATATCTCAACGATTCCAGGAGAAGAGCGCGCCGCTATCTTGCTATTGAGTCTTAATGAAGAAGATGCCGCAGGTATTATTCGCCATTTAGAACCTAAGCAGGTGCAGCGAGTTGGTAGTGCGATGGCTCGAGCTGCTGATTTGAGCCAAGATAAAGTGGGCGCTGTGCATCGTGCATTTCTGGAAGATATTCAGAAATATACCAACATCGGTATGGGCAGCGAAGACTTTATGCGTAACACCTTAGTTGCTGCATTAGGTGAAGATAAAGCGAACAACTTGGTTGACCAAATCTTATTGGGTACAGGGTCGAAAGGTCTTGATTCATTGAAATGGATGGATCCACGTCAAGTGGCGAGCATCATTATCAACGAGCACCCGCAGATTCAAACCATCGTTTTGTCATACCTAGAACCTGATCAGTCGGCGGAAATCCTGTCACAGTTTGCAGAACGTGATCGTCTCGACTTGATGATGCGTATCGCCAACCTTGAAGAAGTGCAGCCGTCTGCATTGGCTGAACTGAACGAAATTATGGAGAAACAGTTTGCTGGTCAAGCGGGTGCGCAAGCTGCCAAGATTGGTGGCCTGAAGGCTGCAGCCGAGATCATGAACTATATGGACAACAATATCGAAGGCGTCTTGATGGAGCAGATTCGCGATCAAGACGAAGATATGGCAACTCAAATCCAAGATCTGATGTTTGTCTTTGAAAACCTTATTGAAGTTGATGATCAAGGAATTCAAAAGCTGCTGCGTGATGTACCACAAGATGTTCTTCAGCGTGCGCTCAAAGGGGCTGATGATGGTCTACGAGACAAGATCTTCAAGAACATGTCTAAGCGTGCTGCTGAGATGATGCGCGATGATCTGGAAGCCATGGCTCCGATTAAAGTTTCTGATGTAGAGACGGCACAAAAAGAAGTGCTGGCGATTGCACGCCGTATGGCTGATGCTGGTGAGCTAATGCTATCTGGCGGTGCAGACGAGTTCTTATAATTTTTGCTCTAGCAAGGTGATTTAGTATGTCCGGTGAGAGAAAACGTGGATTCTTGCGTCTCGATGACGACCAACAGGTTGAGAAAGCGCAGAGATGGGGCTTGCCTGATTATACGCCGGAACATTCTCAAGCACGTGAAACTGCGCTGAATTATGACCCAAGTTGGATGCCAAGTTTTTCAGAACCTGAAGAAGAGGCTCCGGCTGAATTGACCCAAGAAGAAGTTGAACTGATCAAGCAGCAAGCTTATCAAGAAGGCTTACATCAAGGGCAAGAAGCGGGTTTTAAGCAAGGTTATGACAAGGGAAAAGAACAGGGTTTAGAGCAAGGTCATCAAGAAGGCTTAGAAGCTGGAAAACTTGAAGGTGTTGTGGCCGGGCAAGAGTTTATTCAGCAGCAAGTTGAAACCTTTATCAGCTTGGCGAATCAGTTTGCTCAACCGCTTGAGTTAATGAACGCCCAGGTAGAAAAACAGCTGGTGGATATGGTTCTTACCTTAGTTAAAGAGGTTGTGCATGTCGAAGTTCAGACCAATCCTCAAGTTATCCTTGATACCATCAAGCAATCTGTCGAAGCGTTACCGATTTCTGGACATGGTATCACGTTAAAATTGCACCCAGAAGACGTGGAAATTATTCGTTCTTCCTATGGTGAGGAGTCGCTAGAGTTCCGTAATTGGACTTTGGTGGCTGAGCCGGCGCTTAACCGAGGTGACGTACAAATTGAAGCGGGAGAGTCGAGCGTTAATTACCGGATGGAAGAACGTATTCGCAACGTGCTCAAAAGCTTTTGCGGCGTCAATCGCCATCAAGGCGGTGAGTAGTGTTAGCGTTAGCTGAACGTCTTTCCCAATACAAAACCCAGGGTCTGACTTGTCGGCCTGTTGCATCGGGGAAGTTGGTCCGCGTAGTCGGTTTAACTCTTGAAGCGACAGGTTGTCGTGCACCTATCGGTAGCCTGTGTAAAGTTGAAACCATGCATGGTGAGATGGAAGCAGAGGTCGTCGGCTTCTCCGGTGACAATCTTTTTTTGATGCCTAGTGAACAGATCACGGGTGTATTACCAGGTGCGAAAGTTACGCCTTTAACCAGTGAAGCTGGCCTAGCGGTTGGTATGGAGCTTCTGGGGCGAGTTATTGATGGTGTCGGTAATCCTCTCGATGGCTTAGGCCCTATTTATACAGAAAAACGCGCTTCTTTTAATGCTGAGCCTATTAATCCCTTATCCAGAAAACCAATTAGTGAACCACTCGATGTTGGCTTAAAAGCGATCAATGGCTTACTGACTGTCGGCAAGGGCCAACGTATAGGGCTATTTGC
The DNA here is from genome assembly GCF_015278125.1 of Vibrio fluminensis. GTDB lineage: Bacteria > Pseudomonadota > Gammaproteobacteria > Enterobacterales > Vibrionaceae > Vibrio > Vibrio fluminensis. The sequence continues at coordinate 156,752 of NZ_JADILO010000004.1, read as the reverse complement.
CGGTTCTGGTGTAGGTAAATCGGTCACGCTTGGTATGATGACGCGAGGTACCACTGCCCAAGTCGTTGTGGTTGGTTTGATCGGTGAGCGTGGACGAGAAGTTAAAGAATTTATTGAAGAAATTCTCGGTGTCGATGGCCGCCAGCGCGCGGTAGTGGTTGCAGCGCCAGCGGATGCTTCGCCATTAATGCGTCTTAAAGGGTGTCAAACTGCGCTGACTATCGCTGAGTATTTCCGTGACCAAGGCTTAGATGTTCTGCTGCTAATGGACTCACTAACACGTTTTGCTCAAGCTCAGCGTGAAATTGCCTTATCGGTTGGTGAACCGCCAGCAACGAAAGGCTACCCGCCATCAGTCTTCGCCAAACTTCCTGCTTTGGTGGAGCGAGCGGGCAATGGTAGCCCTGAGCAGGGTTCGATCACCGCATTTTTTACCGTGCTAACCGAAGGTGATGATCTGCAAGATCCTATTGCGGACGCATCGCGTGCGATTTTAGATGGTCATATAGTGCTATCTCGTGAAATGGCTGATGCTGGCCATTACCCAGCGATCGATGTGGAAAAATCGGTTAGCCGTGTCATGCCACAGATTACCTCTGAAGAACATGTATTGCTGTCGAAAGCAGTACGCCAAGTGTTGTCGCTATGCCGTAAGAATCAAGATTTAGTCTCGATTGGTGCTTATAAGCCAGGTACTGATCCTGCCATTGATGCTGCGTTTACTCTCAAACCTAAGTTAGATGCTTATCTCCAACAAGGAATGAAAGAGAGTGTGCCATATGAGATGTGCGTGAATATGCTTAATCGTTTGATAAGAGGCGAGTAGCTAGCTTATGAATAATGCGCTCGAGTTTTTACTTGAACAAGCAAAAGAGCGAGAGAACCAAGCGGTATTGGCTTTAGGTAAAGCTCGCTCTGAGCTAGACGGATACTATCAGCAGTTAGATCAGATCGAAAAATACCGCTTAGACTACTGTCAGCAATTAGTTGATCGTGGTAAGCAAGGGCTTACCGCGAGTCAATATACTCATTTAAATCGTTTTTTAACCACTTTAGACAATACGCTCAGTAAGCAAAAACAAGCTGAATTTCACTTTAAAGATCAAGTCGAAAACTGCGAACGCCATTGGTTAGAATGCCGCAAACAACGCTCTTCATACGAATGGCTTATTGATAAAAAACAGGCAGAGAAACAACGGTTAGAGAATATTCGCGAGCAAAAGCAAATGGATGAATTCTCGACCTTACAGTTTGCACGCCTAAATGCTAAACGTCTTTAGTCAGGCTGGCTGAGTTATTCTCTTCAAATTTTGGCGTGATTTTTGCTTTTACCTTAGTTAGTGGGTGTTTCTTTTTTGCTCAATATCGGTTTTTCAGTGTGGTGAAAGTGACCGTCTCAGTAATGTCGATTACCCATGTCAATATCACTCTAAGTAAATCAGTCAGTTAATAGCGAGCTAGCGTCTATGAATGTCAATTTAACATCCGTGACAGAATCCACCAAACTCAGTAAGGGAGTCAGTGAAATGACGACCTCAGCGGATGAGGCCTCTGAAGCGGAGGGCTTTTTCGCCAAGTTAACGGCGATGTTAAAGGGTGACAGTAAACCAGCAGAAGAACAGGTTGTTACTTCTGACGCTAGTGAAGCCACTTCTCAGGACGAAAGCGCTGATGTCATGCTAGAAGCAGGACAAGAGGCTGAGTCAGAGACGATAAATGAGTCGTCTACCGCGGATTCAACGCAAGCATTGAATGAGCAAAGTGTTACGACTGATGACGGGCAAGAAGTGGCATCAGAAGAAGAAATTCCGCAACAGCTGGAAAGGTTTATTGAAAAACCAACGGACGACAACTCAGCATCTTCAACCGTTGAAGCAACCGTCGCCGAAAGTGAAGCATTACTTGAGCGCCTAGAGCAAGCTAACCAAGCATTGCGAGCTCAAGACGGCAATAGTTTGCCTCCGCAAGATGCGCAACAAGTTAGTAATGCTAAGGCTCAGCCACTGGTTGCGGCTGATTTGACGAGTGAATTGTCTCAAGATGACCTGACGCAGGAAAAGTTGGTAAACCAAGAAGGGGTGAAAACGCCTCTCTCCGATTCAGCTGATTTGGCAGAAGTTAACAGTGATGATGCATTATTATCTGAGAAAGCGATTAATGAGGCTCAGTTAGCGCAAAATTCTTCTTCTAGTGCCGTCGATAGGGCGCAAGTGGAACTGACAGCAAACAATCAAGATTCCCAATCATTGACCGAAAAAGCGTCGATGGATACAAGTCAAATATTGCTTGCGGAGAGCGCGACGCCAACCAGTGCTCAAGCTGAGTTGAGTCAAACTATGTTGCAAACGGTGAATGAAAACAGCGAGCAATCAGTAGACGTGATTGAAGATGCCACGCCAGCGATTGCATGGGCGAGCACCTCAACAACACCAGTTACGGATGGCGAGATGGTTGTCGATGATATCGGCAAAGTGAGTTTGGCGGATCACTCTCAGGCGAAGATGGCACATAAGCTAACGGCCGCGGAGTTACAAGCTCAAAGTGCAACGAGTGCTCAGCAATTAAACTCAAGTACTCATTCTGTATTGTCAACCGGCCACCAAGCCGCGGCTATGAATGCAGCAGCCTCAACTTTAACGCCAACGACACCAATGGATCTGTCGGTGGCGCAGCAAATCCCGAGCAATATTGCAACGGGCGCGAAACCAGAACAAATGGCATTACAAGCTAGCTTAGGCGCCAAAGCGGCGGCAACGATAGGCAAACTTGGGCAAAATGGTGAGGCCACTAATGGTGGTGAGTCTTCATTTGCACAACAACTAAGTCAAGTTGCGGGGCAAACTGGTCTCAATCAAACGGCGAGATTAGAGCAGGCTGCACAAGCACAACCTTCATTGCAACTTAACCGTGAAATGGCAGGTGAACAAGTTGCTGAACGAATTCAGATGATGATGTCGAAGAACCTTAAGAACATCGACATCCGTCTTGACCCACCGGAGTTGGGGCGTATGCAGATCCGCATGAATATGAATGGGGATAATGCTAGCGTTCATTTTACGGTAGCAAACTCGCAAGCGAGAGACATTGTCGAACAGGCGATGCCTAGGCTAAGAGAGATGTTAGCGCAGCAAGGTATGCAGCTAAGTGATTCTTCTGTTCAACAACAGGCTTCAGGCCAGCAGCAAAGTCGTTATACCAATGGCAATGATACTGGAAATGGTCAAGGTAGCAGCAATCAGCACTTTGACGGGCAAGAAAACCTTGAAGCGGACGTCAAACTTGATTTGAATGTGGCATCAAAGCGTGATGGAATCAGTTATTACGCTTAGACTATGCCTTTAGATTTAATGGATTGATTGGTTAGAGAAATTTGGATTATGGCAGAAGAAATTACAAGTGAAGCACCCAAAGGTAAAGGTAAGCTGATCATTATTGCTGTTGCTGTTTTAGTATTGCTGATTGGTGGTGGGGCTGCCGCTTTCTTTTTAATGGGCTCCAGTGCAGAAGAGAGCGCCATGACGGCCGCTCCGCAGGCAGCGGTGAACCCAGAAATGCCGGTTTCTTATGTCAGTATTCCTCAGCCATTTCTGTTTAATGTTACTGGTGATAAGAAAGACCGATTAGTGCAGATCAGTGTGCAGTTGATGGTGCGAGGTATCGATAATGAAAACCTTGCTCGTTACCATTCGCCGCTGATTGAAAGCTCACTATTAGCGACATTTGCTTCGGCAACGGTAGAGCAGCTTCGCAGCGCCAATGGGCGAGTGGAACTGCGTCAGAAAGCGACCGAAGATATTAAAGCGAGTTTAAATAGCGCAGTAGGACAGCCTGTCATTGAGCGAGTGCTGTTTACTGATTTTGTTATTCAGTAGGAATTAGTGTGACCGATTTATTAAGCCAAGACGAAATTGATGCGTTACTGCATGGTGTAGATGACGTTGATGATGTCGATGATGAAGAGGTCGTCGGTGGTCGTGATGCAATAGACTTCGATTTCTCATCACAAGACCGAATTGTTCGTGGCCGAATGCCAACGCTTGAGCTTATTAACGAGCGTTTTGCCCGGCATATGCGCATCAGCCTGTTTAATATGCTGCGAAAAACGGCAGAAGTGTCGATTAACGGCGTACAGATGATGAAGTTCGGTGAATATCAGAACACCTTATATGTGCCAACCAGTTTGAACATGGTTCGATTCAGACCGCTAAAAGGTACGGCGTTGATCACCATGGAAGCGCGTTTGGTGTTTATTTTGGTGGAAAACTTCTTTGGTGGTGATGGTCGATTCCATGCACGTATTGAAGGACGAGAGTTTACCCCGACTGAGCGCCGCATCATTCAGCTACTGTTAAAAATTGTTTTTGAAGACTACAAAGAAGCTTGGTCGCCAGTGATGGGGGTTGAGTTTGAATACCTCGATTCTGAGGTTAACCCAAGCATGGCCAATATTGTTAGCCCGACGGAAGTGATCGTGGTGAGCTCGTTCCACATCGAAGTAGACGGCGGTGGTGGTGACTTCCATATGGTGATGCCATATTCGATGGTGGAACCTATTCGTGAACTGCTTGATGCCGGTGTGCAATCGGACAAAATGGAGACGGATGTTCGTTGGAGCTCTGCTCTGCGTGAAGAGATTATGGATGTGCCCGTTAATTTCCGTGTTGATCTACTGGAAAAAGACATTTCTTTGCGTGACTTAATGGAGTTGCAACCAGGCGATATTATCCCGATCGACATGCCAGAACATGCGGTGATGTTTGTTGAAGAACTGCCAACGTATCGCGTAAAAATGGGACGTTCGGGTGAGAAGCTAGCAGTACAAGTTTCAGAAAAAATTAGACGCCCAGATGTGGTGAAGACTGACATTGCTTTCCTCGGTAAAGATGTAATTTCCGAGTTAGAGAGTGATGACGGTGAAATTGAAGATTAAGCGATTAAATAGGTATTAGGTATGGAACCAAGTGACGATCAAAAACTGGCCGACGAGTGGGCGGCTGCGTTAGGTGAAGATCCGAGTGCGCCGAGCATCGACGTCGATGAAGTGATGGCAGCACAGCTAGATGAGTTGCAAGATACCTCAGCGCCAATTTCTGAAGATGAGCGTCGAAAACTCGATACAATTTTAGATATTCCTGTGACCATTTCTATGGAAGTAGGACGTTCTCAAATCAGCATTCGTAACCTATTGCAACTCAACCAAGGCTCGGTCGTTGAGCTTGAACGACTTGCTGGTGAATCGCTTGATGTATTGGTCAACGGCACCCTTATTGCTCATGGTGAAGTGGTGGTGGTGAATGATAAATTTGGTATACGTTTGACTGACGTAATCAGCCAAACCGAGCGAATCAAGAAACTTAGGTAGCCTATGAAGCCGAATATATTGTGGCTACTGGTGTTATCTCCTACTGCAATGGCGGCGCCTTCATCGCCGTCTCGCCAGCTTGACTGGGCGACCACTTTTGGGTCGCTCTTGTTCGTTATAGCCCTGATTTTGTTTTTGGCTTGGGTGCTTAAGCGAATGCGCGTGCCTTCCATTGCGAATCAGAAAGGACTCAGTGTCATCCGTCAGATTGCAGTAGGAACACGTGAACGAGTGGCAATTATCCAAGCAGGAGAAGAGCAGTTTCTTGTTGGGATCACACCACAATCTATCCAATTGATCTCCAAACTGGAAAAACCTTTGTCTCAGGAGGAGCTGGCAGCCAGTCCATTTGCGCATCAACTGACTCAGCTCATGAAAAAGAATGATAAGAAATAATCGCTCAGTGGCCAGTTATTTGTCGGCAATGCTGTTAACTTTGATGCTAACAATGATGTCGGTATTTACCTATGCGTCAGAAGAGTTAGATACACCGGTTAATGGCAATGTGGCATCAAGTTCAGTCACCGCTTCGGCTATGGAGCGTGAGCAAGGTGCCGCTAAATCGATTTCCACAGGGACCATCACGGGTGCTGGTGGCGGTATCCCGGCTTTTACTGTGACAACCAATAGTAATGGTACTGAAGACTACTCGATTAACCTGCAAATATTAGCGTTAATGACCATGCTCGGCTTTTTGCCTGCCATGGTTATATTGATGACATCATTTACCCGAATCGTAGTCGTCATGTCGATTTTGCGTCAGGCTATGGGTTTGCAGCAGACTCCATCGAACCAAGTTATTATCGGTATCGCGATGTTCTTAACCTTCTTTATCATGTCTCCAGTGATCAGCAAGGTGAATGATACGGCTATTCAGCCTTATATTAATGAACAAATATCTGCGCGAGACGCCTTTGACTTGGCGCAAATCCCGATGAGGGATTTCATGCTCAAGCAAACGCGAGTTAAGGATTTAGAAACCTTCGTGAATATTTCTGGTTCAACGGCAACCAGTCCAGAAGAGGTTTCAATGGCGGTATTGATCCCTGCATTTATTACTTCTGAGCTCAAAACTGCTTTCCAAATAGGCTTTATGCTGTTCTTGCCTTTTTTGATTATCGATTTGGTGGTGGCTTCGGTTTTGATGGCTATGGGTATGATGATGCTGTCGCCGATGATTGTTTCTTTGCCATTTAAGTTGATGCTGTTTGTGTTAGTTGATGGGTGGAACTTGATTCTCTCCACACTGGCCGGCAGTTTTGCCTTGTAGCGGGAGAAAATTATGACTCCTGAAATGTTTGTTGAACTGTTCCGTGACGCACTTTGGATGGTACTTATCATGGTGTGCGCGATTGTTATTCCCAGTCTATTGATTGGTTTGATCGTGGCGATTTTCCAAGCCGCCACTTCGATCAACGAACAGACCTTGAGCTTTTTGCCTCGTTTGGTGGTGACATTGCTCGCGTTGATGTTCTTTGGCCATATGATGACACAAATGATGACTGAGTATTTCTACTCCATCATAGAACGTCTGCCTCAAGTACTCTATTAGGCGAGTAGCATGGAATACCCAGCAGAGGTCGTTCTTGATTGGATTGCCAATTATTTTTGGCCCTATACTCGCATTGCCGCAATGCTTATGGTGATGTCGGTCACCGGTGCGCGTTTTGTCCCCACTCGGATTCGTCTGTATCTGGGCTTGGCGATTACTTTTGCGGTTATGCCCGCAATACCAAAGGTGCCGGAAAGCATAGAGTTACTCTCTTTTGAGGGCTTCATGGTGCTGTTTGAACAAATCGTGATCGGTATTGCCATGGGCACCGTTACCCAATTTATGATTCAGATTTTTGTCATCTTAGGTCAGATTTTGGGTATGCAGTCGAGTTTGGGTTTTGCCTCAATGGTCGATCCGGCAAACGGACAGAACACCCCCTTGCTTGGTCAGCTATTTATGTTCCTGGCAACGCTGTTTTTCTTAGCTACTGATGGTCACCTTAAAATGTTGATGCTGGTGGTGATGAGTTTTAAATCTTTGCCGATTGGAGTGGGCTCATTAACTGCGGTTGATTTTCGTGAGTTGGCATTGTGGCTTGGGACCATGTTTCAGTTTGCACTGAGTATGTCGTTATCCGGCATTATCGCACTGTTAACGATTAACTTGTCATTTGGTGTGATGACTCGTGCAGCGCCTCAATTAAACATTTTCTCGCTTGGTTTCGCTTTTGCGTTGATCGTCGGTTTGCTGTTGTGTTGGTATATTGTCGGCGGCTTATTTACGCACTATGAATTGATCTGGCTAGAAGGTGAACAGCAGATTTGTCGTTTTATTCGTTTGGATTGTTAGTCCAAACCTTTGGTTAGTCCTAAACCGATAGACAGGAGACTGATTTGGCAGAATCAGACGGTCAAGAACGTACCGAAGACGCCACGCCCAAACGCTTGCAACAGGCTCGAGAAAAAGGGCAGGTTGCAAGGTCAAAAGAGTTAGCGTCGGTATCGGTATTAGTGGTGGGTTCTATCGCCTTGATGTGGTTTGGCGAGGGGTTAGCGTATGCGCTCTACCGTATTATGCAGCGACTGTTCGATCTTTCCCGCGAAGAGATTTTCGACCAAACGAAACTGTTTGATATTGCCTTAGGTTCGATGGGCGCGCTGATCCTGCCATTGTTGCTGATCCTATTGGTGCTGTTTATTGCTGCATTAGTTGGTGCTGCTGGAGTTGGTGGCGTGAACTTTTCAGCTGAAGCAGCGATGCCAAAATTGTCGAAGATGAACCCGCTAAGTGGCTTAAAACGTATGGTTGGCATGCAGAGCTGGGTCGAGTTGATTAAGTCTATTCTTAAGGTTACGCTCGTCTCAGGTATGGCGTTTTATCTAATTAATGCCGCCAAAGAAGATCTGTTCCAGCTTAGTTTGGATGTCTTTCCGCAAAACATTTTCCATGCCTTAGATATCCTGCTTAATTTCATTTTGCTTATCAGTTGCTCATTACTGATCGTGGTGGCGATCGATATACCTTTCCAGATCTGGCAACACGCTGATCAGCTTAAAATGACTAAGCAGGAAGTGAAGGATGAGTACAAAGAGACTGAAGGTAAGCCGGAAGTAAAAGGTCGTATTCGTATGTTGCAACGTGAAGCCGCGCAACGACGTATGATGGCAGAAGTACCGCAAGCCGACGTAATTATTACCAACCCGGAGCACTTCTCCGTGGCACTGCGTTATGATCAAAGTAAAGATCGCGCCCCTGTCGTTATCGCAAAAGGGGTTGATCACATGGCGATGAAAATTCGGGAAGTGGCAAGAGAACACAATATTTATATCGTGCCCGCACCACCACTGGCTCGTTCGCTCTATCACTCGACTGAGCTTGAGCAAGAGATCCCTGATGGTCTATTTACCGCTGTTGCTCAAGTGCTGGCTTACGTATTCCAGCTCAAACAGTACCGTAGAAAGGGCGGTCAGCGTCCTAATCTAAAAACATCAGAGCTACCGATCCCGCCCGATTTGAGACAATAACCGTATAGATAACGGACTCGGGAACGCATTCGCTGACTGAACGCTCGGCTACACCTCGCTTACGGAATGAATCTCAACACACTTGCTTAGCAAACAAGACCGGGCAAAATTATCCGTTATCCGTTATCCGTTATCCGTTATCCGTTATCCGTTATCCGTTATCCGTTATCCGTAGCACGGCGACCCACGCCGTGCGTTCCCGCATCCCAAATCTCGAATCCGAGAAGCTTTGCTTCTCTATTTCTCCGGTATAGACAGCAACACCAAAAGCGCGCCATCACCACCAAATTCTAGTGGGGCTTGGTGGAAGGCCATCACATCAGGGTGCTGAGCCAGCCATAGCGGTGCTTTTTGTTTGAGAATATGCTTACCGATACCGTGCTGAACGCACGCACAATGCACTTCGTTTTTGATACAATAGGCAATCATTGCCCCCAACTCGCGTTTGGCTTCTTGTTGGGTCATACCATGCATGTCGAGAAACACGTCAGGAACATATACGCCGCGACGTAATCTCTTTACTTCATAGGTAGATACATCATCACGGGCATAACGGGTCGGTCCTTCTTCATTAAGTCGAGGGACAAATTCGTCAGAGAAATAGAACTCAGCATCACTGCTTTCGCGCGCTGAGCGTTTAATTTCTTTTTGCTTAGTATTTTTTTTTGGTTGCTGGACTATGGTATCCTGTGGCAACTTTTTTACGCCTTGTACTGCATCCCTAAATAGGGCGAAATCGTCGTCGGCATCGATGTCTTTTTTACTCATGGGATAAACTTTGATGTTGTTGTTAGCATCGCTAATTCGCATTGGCAGTATTGTAGCGCTTTTCGGAGACAATTTTGGATAAGATTTTTGTAGAAGAAGCGGTATCGGAACTCCATACCCTTCAAGATATGATCCGCTGGACGGTTAGCCGCTTTAATGCAGCGAACCTGTTTTACGGTCACGGTACAGATAACGCGTGGGATGAAGCAGTTCAGCTAATCTTGCCAACCCTTTATCTACCAATTGATGTGCCTCCACATGTGCTTAACTCACGCCTAACAACCAGCGAGCGTATGCGCATCGTTGAGCGCGTGGTAAAACGCATTAATGAGCGTACGCCAACTGCTTACTTAACCAACAAAGCTTGGTTCTGTGGATTAGAATTTTTTGTTGATGAGCGCGTATTGGTGCCACGTTCACCAATCGGTGAGCTAATCCAAGCTGAATTCCAACCATGGCTAGTCGAAGAGCCAGTGCGCATTATGGACCTATGTACGGGCAGTGGTTGTATTGCTATTGCGTGCGCACATGCGTTCCCAGATGCAGAAGTGGATGCGATTGATATTTCTACAGACGCGCTGCAAGTGGCTGAGCAAAATATTCAAGACCATGGTATGGAACAGCAAGTTTTCCCTATCCGTTCAGATCTATTCCGTGATCTAGAGAAAGAGAAGTACAACATTATCGTGACTAATCCACCATATGTTGATGCGGAAGATATGAATAGCTTGCCAGAAGAGTTCACTCATGAACCGGAACTGGGTTTAGCTGCGGGTACAGATGGCCTGAAACTAGTTCGTCGCATTCTCGCAAATGCGCCTGATTATCTAACTGAGCAAGGTATCCTTGTGTGCGAAGTGGGTAACTCGATGGTGCACATGATGGAACAGTACCCACACATTCCATTTACTTGGTTGGAGTTTGAAAACGGTGGTCATGGTGTGTTTATGTTAACCCGTGATCAGCTAGTTGAGTGTGCAGAAGACTTTAAACTCTACATCGACTAAATTAGAGTCAAACCGGATAATTCAACGCCATGCTTATGCATGGCGTTTTTCGTTGTTATGGGGGATGAAAAGCGCAAATTTGTTGCGAATTGGGGGTTTACATCAAATCGTAATCAAGCGACTATGAAAATACGAATAACAGCAAGGAAGGCTGTAAATAGGGCATTTACAGCGAAAAAATTGGGGAAGCAATGGCAGGAAATAGTATCGGACAACACTTTCGAGTGACGACATTCGGAGAAAGTCACGGTATCGCACTAGGATGTATCGTGGACGGCTGCCCTCCGGGGTTGGAAATTTCAGAAGAGATGATTCAAGTGGACTTGGACCGTCGCCGTCCTGGCACTTCTCGTTATACCACTGCGCGTCGTGAACCCGATCAAGTTAAGATTTTGTCTGGTGTGTTTGAAGGTCAAACCACGGGCACCTCTATTGGGTTATTGATTGAAAACACCGATCAACGCTCAAAAGATTACTCGGATATCAAAGATAAATTCCGTCCGGGGCATGCGGATTACACTTACCATCAAAAGTATGGTGTGCGTGATTATCGTGGTGGTGGCCGTTCATCCGCACGTGAAACTGCTATGCGTGTTGCCGCAGGTTCGATTGCCAAGCAATACTTAAAGCAAGAATTTGGCGTTGAGATCCGCGCTTATTTATCACAAATGGGTGATGTATCGATCGAAAAAGTGGATTGGAATGAGATTGAAAACAATCCATTCTTTAGCCCTGATGCCGACAAGGTAGATGCGTTTGACCAACTTATCCGCGACTTGAAAAAGCAAGGTGATTCAGTTGGTGCCAAGATCCAAGTGGTTGCTACTAATGTGCCAGTGGGATTGGGCGAGCCGGTATTTGATCGCCTTGATGCTGATATTGCCCATGCATTGATGAGCATTAATGCGGTAAAAGGCGTGGAAATTGGTGATGGTTTTGATGTGGTCAGCCAAAAGGGCAGCGAGCACCGTGATACGCTTTCACCACAAGGTTTTGGCAGTAACCATGCGGGCGGTATCTTAGGTGGTATCTCGACGGGACAAGATATTGTTGCCAATATCGCACTAAAACCAACCTCAAGCATTACCGTACCCGGTGAAACCATTGATCGCCAAGGTCAGCCGACGGAGCTCATCACGAAAGGTCGTCACGATCCTTGCGTGGGGATTCGCGCGGTGCCAATTGCTGAAGCAATGCTGGCGATTGTTGTGATGGACCATCTGTTGCGTCACCGTGGTCAAAATCATGGGGTTACTACGGAAACGCCGCATATCTAACGACTATTGTTGATTGTCGCGTTAAAAAGTAAAAAGCCAATCCGAGGATTGGCTTTTTTGATCCGGGTGTATCACCGTGAACTGAGTTTAGTGCAGCGGTTCATCACTTTCTAAATGGAATGAAGGTAAACGCCATTTAAAACGCACAGCGGCCATACGCAGAAGATAGCCAACCACGAGAGTTGTGATTGTCGCCGTGACATCATCAATACCAAATTCCAGCAATAAGAGATAAAGACCAGAAGCGACTAAGGCGACTGAAGCATACAACTCTTCATGCAAAACCAGTGGGGTTTGACGACAGATCAAGTCACGCAGTAGACCGCCGAATACGCCAGTCACAAGTGCTGAAACCATGCAGATGCCAGGGTGTAGACCCATACCGATCGCTACTTTGGTGCCGATAATACTGAATACGATTAGACCGAGCGCATCAAGGCGAATAAATAGGCCTTTCAGTTTGATTACCCACTTAGCTAAACCCGTCGTTAGTACACCAGCGATACACGTAATCGCTAAAAACTCAGGGTTTTTTACCCAGCCCAGCGGATAGTGGCCAAGTAGAATATCACGTACAGTGCCGCCACCAATCGCAGTCGCACTGGCCACTAACATCACACCAAACCAGTCCATTTTACGACGACCAGCACTCAGTGCTCCGGTCATCGCTTCTGCGGTAATACCAATAATGTACAACACACTCAGTAGCATAACGATTACTCGATTAAATCTAGAGGGAGATAGACGTGGTCACTAATCCTTTATCACTTGAGTATTATTAAGTCGAATTCTCAGTGATTTGGATATAGAACACCCCATCTTATAAAACTAAGGTGCGAGTGTAGTGGTTGTAATCGCAAAAGGCGAATGAGTTTTGTTGGTAACGAAAACGTTTTTCAGATAATTTTTTCTAATGCCATTACCAAAAGTAGGGAATTGCAATGGCCGCGAAATGTGAGAGAATGCCTGCGCTGTAACAGATTTAACTATAAAGCGACCATGACACACGACTACCAAGATCTTATCAATATCTTTAATGACACATTTTACACCAGCTTTAATACCAGATTGGAGCTAGGTGGTGATGAGCCAATTTATCTACCGGCGGATGAGCAGTTCGATTACCACCGCATTATCTTTGCTCGAGGGTTTTACGCATCCGCATTGCATGAAATAGCGCATTGGTGTGTAGCGGGCCCTGAACGTCGCTTACTGGAAGATTTTGGTTACTGGTACGAGCCTGACGGACGCACTGCGCAAGTTCAAGCTGAGTTTGAAAAAGTGGAAATTCGCCCGCAAGCTTATGAATGGATTTTAGCCTTGAGCGCTGGTTTTCCATTTAGTGTTAGTTGTGACAATCTTAATGGTGACTTTGAACCTGACCGTTTAGCCTTTATGGCTAAAGTTCATACTGAAGTGCTGTCTATCTTTGAACAAGGTATTCCGCCTCGAGTGAAAATGCTTTCAGAGGCAATGCGCTCTTTTTATCAAGTTGCGCCACTGACTACCGAGATGTTTCAAGTTAAGTAATACCAATCAGCATAAGTCTTTGATCATTCTTGCTGATTAAAATCGCTGATAACGTTGTTGCATATTTTGTAATTAGAATAACTAGTTAACGGCAATCTGCGCCTAGTTCTAAGCGATTTTCCTTGCGCAATTTTCTGACCCCTTACTTATCCTGATTGGTATAAGCACTGACATAGATAAGAAAGCAAAGCCCCCTATTTTGTGTATCAAAGCAGGGGGCTTTGTCGGTTTTTGGCTTTCCATTATGGAATAAGCCAAGTACTTTGCGCCTGGTTGTCATACTGCCAAGTGAAAGTAAGTGGATTGCTGCCTGCCTCCATTGGCGTCACTTCAGCGATCAGTGACTGCTGGTGGTTAGGCAGCAGCAATTCGAATTTTCCTATGCCGTCATCCAGACTTGCTTTAGTGAAGCAACTGTCGTAATCAATTTGTTGTCCGTTGGTTGGGCATATCACGATATACGCTTGCTTGCCTGCTAGTTGAGTTAAATTAACATCGACGGTCAATTGATAAGTGGATGACAGAGTATTGTCACTGGCAACGACAATATCGGACATTGCTCGGGTTGGAGCGCTAGGCGCTGACGCTGCTGATGAACCGCTCCCATTGTCGTCACTACCGCCACCACCGCCACCTCCACCACAGCCGACAAGAACAAGGGTAAACATGCCTGTTAGTAACCATTGAGTTTGCATTTTCATTGTGTTTCTCCTCGCCCTAGTCGTAGTAGACATTGTTTTCGTCAATGTGATCGTTACTGGTATCACTGCTGGTGCGATTGTCTTTTTCTTCTTCCGTGGCGAGATACCATGTTGAGTAGGTTTGCCCTGTCGCATCGCCAGCAAAATCGGCAAAGTATCTATAGGCTTGCAATATGTTGATCTGCTCCAGAGGATGCTGCCAATCTAGAGGGATCTCAATCGCCCAAGGTAACCCGTTAGCTGTATGGAAGTGAGTTTGGTCACCATCAGAGGCATCAATACCACGTGATTTGTACGCATTGTTGAATTTACTGGTCGGCGCTTGATTTTTAAGATGAATCTCTAGACCTCGGCCGGGATATCCGCCGCTCACTTCAAAGCCAATGTCGCCATAGTAATGACCAGGGGCAGCGAAGATGAATGGGTCATAAGGAAAAGCGGGCATCGTACTGTTGTCAATTGCATTGCGCATCGTGACGGTCAATTGCCAAGTCGCACGATAGTTGGTGCCACAATTGGTTTGGGTACGGAAATAGGTACAACCTTCTGCTTCGCCAGCATCAACTAAGTCCCAAAGATCATCTTGAATGATAAACACCGCATCATTGGTCCCCGACTCGAGCACCGTTCTGTTTACTACGACGCCATTAATCATCAAGGTAATCAATTCATCTTTGATATCGCTAGGTGCAATACCTGGCAATCGAATCGCAAAACCAGAATGGCGAGCACCACCCAGTGCGGCAACTTGTCCTTCGAATTTTAGACGAATTACTTTGTCGTCCAATTGATACTCGGTGAACTTAACATTCATCAATACGTCATTCATGTCGTAATCACCGGCAATGGGGTACTGATCCTCGTAAGCGAACGTCGTGAAGTCAGCACCATTGGGATAGGTTAGTGTGGTGACGCCATCTTCCGTGATATCAACTTGGTAATCTTCGACCTCGCCGCTTGGTACCCCACCGGATGGGCCAATATCTTGGATTTCACTTAATCTAAAGCGTGCCCAAGTTTGTCCAACTTGAGCCCAAGGTGGCACATCAAAGAAAATACTTTGAACCCCATCAGTGACGGCTTCGTTGCTGACGATTTTCTCGTCATCTTCAAATGTGCCGTCTTGGTCGAAGTCCATCCAAGCCGTGAGGACACTGCTGGCGGTTGCGCCACTGACCGTTACGTCTAGCTTAGAAGTTCGACCGACTTGGATGGGCAGTGGAAATGCCACACCATCTTCATCGTCTTCTGCTGATGAGGCGTCGTCGCTGTTGGGAAAGACATAAGCTTCGGTTTCCCCATCCACTTTACTACCCAGCATTAAATCGGTAATGCCGTGGCGAGCACCAGAATTATCATATAGTGTGTTGTAGCTGTCCGGGGCATCACCAAAGTCGGTATTTTCGCTCGCTTCTACCGGCGCAAGTGCGCATCGAGCACCATCATTGGAGCTACTAGATGGACCATAAGCAAAAAACGCGGCAGAAGATTGGTTACCATTAATCGCAACTTTGTAGATGTAACCATTACCGTTGTTGCTGCCGTAAAAATTACCATTTACGTCGAAATACACGGCGCCAAACGTCAAGCTAAAGCCAAGTTCATTTTTGTCCAGCAATTGGTTTAAGCGGGTACTGGTGCCTGCAGTGACATCGATTTGCCATAAGTAACCCGATGAATCGATGCTGTAGGCGTAAGAATTGTCTGGATGGAATGCAATGTCGAAAATCGCAGGTGAGCCAAACTGCGCTTTGTTGGCAATTAAGGTCATCTCCATTGTCGTCAAATCGATTTTGTACAAACCGTTTGAAGGGCGGTAGCCATACCAAGCGTTCTCATCTAGAGAGACGTCACCTACATAAATCGAGGTTGGCGCTCCACTTGGTTTGGTGACAGACAATGAATATTTGACGAAGTTACCGTCGATGCGAGCGAGAGATTTAGCGCCGTAATCCCAGCCGTAAATGAAGTTATCATGTTGACTAAAACCGACACCATTGAGCTTGGCACTGCCCAAATTTGAATTCATGGTACGATAGCTACCAAGGTCGATATCAACACCATAAGCAACCGGCGTACCGGATGGGTTCTGAAATAAGAAGGCTTCGGTAGGACAGTTATCAAACGGTTGCTGAGCGTAGCCGAAAGGAGAGATGAAACTGACGGTTCCGAGCGTTAATAGCGTACCTAGTCGTGTTAACGTTGCTGACATAATTCTTCTCAAGTTTATGGGAGGTAAGAGGGGAATTGCATAGTGTGTGCCAGATGCTAGAAGCCCGTCATATATAGGGTTTGCGTTAAATTTCTCAATATGAGAAGCTTCGCTATCCTTTTTGAGAATCAAACTGAGTTGATTAAGCACAACATGATTATTGAATTTGAAGAAAAGCTACTTGAGCTTATTGATGCACGTATTGCTACCGCATCGGATGATGAGTTGTTTGCCGGTGGTTACTTGCGTGGTCACATTTCGCTATCTGCCGCATCTTGCGAAGAAGAAGGCATTAATGATGTTGAAGAGCTAAAACAACGTATTATTGCTAGCCTTGATCAAGCGCGTACAGAACTGACGCCAGCGGATCGTATTATTGTTAATGATTTGTGGCTTGAATTAGTTAACAACGCCTAACTTCTTCTTCTGGGTGGTTGTCGATTGTTCGCTCTATTTCTATGCTGAAAAGAGCTAATCAAACAAAGGACAACCCCTATGCTTATCGTCGCTTTTGGCGCTTCCACCAGTTCTACCTCGATTAATCGCACTCTTGCCAATTATGCTGCGCATCTACTGCCAGGCTCTCAAATAAAACTGCTCGATCTCAATGACTATTCTGTGCCTATTTTTAGCGAAGATATGGAAAAACAGATCGGTCAGGCGGAGGGGGCAAAAGCGTTTCTTGCGGATATAGCGCAAGCAGATGCTTTGGTTATTTCGTTTGCTGAGCACAATGGCGCTTATACAGCCGCATACAAAAACTTATTTGATTGGGCATCACGAATTGAGCGTGAAGTGTTTCAAAATAAGCCCGCGGTCTATTTTGCTACCTCACCAGGACCTGGCGGAGCGGGGAATGTATTGGCTGCCGCAAGCGGATCTGCGGGTTACTTTGGCGCGCAACTGAAAGCCTCGCTCTCTATCCCGAGTTTCTATGACAACTTTGATATGGTTAGCGGACAGTTTACCGCAGTAGAAATTGCGGAAAGTGTGCAGCACGCAATGAATAGTTTGCTTGATTAACAGTAAGTTAAGAATAAAAAACTCCCATGTGGGAGTTTTTTATTTGCCTTTAAAGCTCAGTAATCGCTTTGCCTTTACGCAGTTTACGTACCCACATGCGACTCGGGTCGATTTGCTCGAGTAAATCCACTGGCAGCGGTAGCGGGTCACCACAGATCTGCGATGCCAATACTTCCGCCATAAGAGGCGCTGAACTTAAGCCACGCGAGCCTAAACCCAACAAACAGAACAAATTGTCGTGATGCGGTGTATTTGGTGCTGCTTGCTGATTATCAGCCAGATCGGCATAAACAGCTTTGATTTGTTCAAAATCACCCAGATTACCGACAAACGGTAGATGATCGCGACTCACGCAGCGAATACCTTGACGTGATAGGTTGCTCGACGTATCCACATCGTTTGGCCAAGCTTGGTTTGGCAGACAATGACGTAATTTGTCACCATTATCTTGCTGAGCGACAGGGTCAAACTCATAGTTGAGTTGGCTGCGATCGTAACTGGCACCGATACAGTGATGCTGGTTATTTGGATTCACAGGAGTCATATAGCCATCGTAACAAAGCACGCTCTTTAGCTGAGTCAGTGATTCGGTGGTTGGGATATGGCTGACTTGCCCTTTTACTTGTCCAAGCGGAACAAACGCACTTTGGGTAAAAGAGGCGAACTCATTACCATTGGCGATAACAACGCAGTCGTGTTGAACCTCTTGACCATTAACCTGTAGTGACCAACCATTTTTTGTTTGTGTTAGCGATTCTACCTTGTGAGCAAATTTCGCATTAAAGCACTCATTTTTTTCAAGCTGCGCAATCAATCCTTGGGTCAGCTCTGCTGGACACAACCAACCACCAAGAGGATAGTGAACGCTTGCCATATCGACAGGTAAACCCACCACTTCACCGGTTTGAGTCTCATCTAAACCATGAATCAATTGCGGGTCAAACTTGCCTTCTAGCATCTTATCGAGCTTACTTGCAGACTTGTCATCCCATTTGAGTTGGGTGACACCGCACCAATCATGGTCAAAACTAAATTGTTCAGCTGCTTGCTCGACAAACTGGCGAGCAAACAAAAATGCCGGTGCAAATACGCGCGAGACACCTTGGTGTTCACCGTTTAGTAGCGGGTAAACCGCACCCTGGCGATTCCCTGACGCGCGCATCGCTGGTTGTTCATCTTGGCAGTATAAAGTAATCTGTTGACCACGACGAACTAGCGTATTGGCTAGTGTGGCGCTGGCAATACCGCCACCAATAATAGCGATATTTTGATGTGCGGTGCTCGGAGAACGATGGAAGCAAGGTTTGATATTGGTATCAATTTTACGCTCTAACAGGCGGCCAGCAATCATTTCGCGTTTCGTACCAAAGCCTTTGACTTTTTTCATTTCAAAGCCGGCTTCAATTAAACCGCGACGTACAAAACCTGCCGCGGTAAACGTTGCACAGCTGCAATCTTGCTTGGCAAGCTTTGCCATGCCGTCAAATAGGGTTTGATTCCACATCTCAGGGTTTTTGCTGGGCGCAAAGCCGTCAAGGAACCAAGCATCGACTAAACCTTGTTCAGGTACAGGCACAATAGGCATACAATCTTTGATATCACCAAACCAAAGGTCTAAAGTGATCGCACCATCGGCCAAAACAATGCGATGGCACTCAGGTACGGCGATCGGGTAATGGCGTTGCAGTTGTTCTGCGTATTGCGCTAACTCAGGCCATGCTTGATGGGCTTTAACTAAATCTTGTTGGCTTAAAGGGTACTTTTCAAAGCTAATGAAATGCAGCTCTTTTAGCGTTGCGTCTGGGTTTTGCTGGCGAAACGCTTCAAACCATTGCCACACGGCTAGGAAATTGAGCCCAGTGCCAAAACCAGTTTCGGCAATCACAAAGCGACGTTGGTCATATTCTTGCCATCTTTGTGGCAGATGATTTTGACTCAAGAAGACGTAACGCGTCTCTTCTAGTCCATTAACATTGGAGAAGTAGACGTCATCGAATTGGTCTGAAACAGGCGTTCCCGCTTCGTTCCAGCCAAGTTGGGCATTGGTTATCGTAGTCATAATGTCTAAATTTTGTGATTATCGACTGTAAAGTTGTGCCGATTGTACGGTTTTAAAGGAAAGCTGACCACTTTTGTCAGCCAACTTAGTTATTATCTAGCAGTATTTTGAATTATAGGAATGTGATAATGAAACGAGTCGTAATCACCGGTATGGGTATTGTTTCAAGTATCGGTAACAACGTCGAAGAAGTGTTAGCGTCTCTTAAAGCGGGTAAATCTGGTATCACTGCTTCTGAGCAGTTCAAAGAACACGGTCTGCGCTCACAAGTTTGGGGTGATCTAAAAATCAACCCAGCTGAGTTCATTGACCGTAAGCAGATGCGCTTTATGGGTGATGCGGCTGCGTACGCATACCTATCAATGCAACAAGCAATTGAAGATGCAGGCCTAACTGAAGAGCAGGTATCAAATGACCGCACTGGTATCGTCGCGGGTTCTGGTGGTGCTTCAGCACTAAACCAAACTCTGGCAACGGATACGATGCGTGAGAAAGGCGTTAAGCGTGTTGGTCCGTACATGGTTCCGCGCACTATGTCATCAACGGTGTCTGCGTGTCTGGCAACACCATTTAAAATTCGTGGCGTAAACTACTCAATGAGTTCAGCTTGTGCGACATCTGCACACTGTATTGGTCACGCAATGGAGCTTATCCAGCTTGGCAAACAAGACATCGTATTTGCTGGTGGTGGTGAAGAGCTAGATTGGTCGCAAACCATGATGTTTGACGCAATGGGCGCACTCTCAACGAAATACAACGAAACGCCAGAAAAAGCATCTCGTACTTACGATGCAGCGCGTGACGGTTTTGTTATCTCTGGTGGCGGCGGCATGCTAGTGGTTGAAGAGCTAGAGCATGCACTTGCTCGTGGCGCGAAAATCTACGGTGAAATCGTAGGCTACGGCGCGACTTCTGACGGTTACGACATGGTAGCGCCATCAGGTGAAGGTGCGGTGCGTTGTATGAAGATGGCAATGCAAGCAGTTGAAAGCGTGGATTACGTGAATACTCACGGCACATCAACGCCAGTTGGTGACGTTAAAGAGCTTGGTGCTATCCAAGAGCTGTTTGGTGACAACAGCCCTGCAATTTCTGCAACTAAAGCAATGACTGGCCATGCGCTAGGTGCAGCTGGTGTTCATGAAGCAATTTACTCAACACTGATGCTAGACAATAACTTTATTGCGCCAAGCATTAACGTTGAAACGCTAGATGACGCGGCACAAGGTTTGGATATTGTAACTGAAATGCGTGAAGCGGAACTCACCACGGTTATGTCTAACAGCTTTGGTTTCGGTGGTACTAACGCCACGCTAGTGATCAAGAAGTATCAAGGTTAACTGAATTCGTCAGTTAAAGATATTTAGCTGACAGCCCAGTTTCCAGAGCTTGATCGGAGTTTAATTACTCTGGTCGAACAGACGCAAAATTTGGCCCATGGAGAGCGGGTCGAATCCTTTTGTTCTGGATCTTACCGGCCTCATTTGAGGCCGGTTTTTTATTGCCTAAAATTTGTCGAATCTAAACAAAATGAGTCGTTTGCTGGCAAAGTGAGCAAAGTTGAATGCTTTTGACGAACAGTTTGCGAAGTGGGTATCTGATAAGTCGTGTCAAACCATTCATAATAGGTAAAACGCAGCGCTCGACACTTGTTATTGAATTCTGCACAATCCAGTAAAACCGCAAAAGAATACGAAGTGAAATGAAAATTCTAATTGATGAAAACATGCCTTACGCTCAAGAGTTATTTGAGCAACTTGGTGAAGTGATTTTAAAGCCAGGCCGCACTCTAACCGCTGATGATCTTGTCGATATAGATGCACTGATGATCCGCTCTGTAACGAAAGTAAATGCAGATCTCATTGCCAAAGCCAACAAACTTAAGTTTGTTGGCACCGCAACGGCTGGGATGGATCACGTTGATCAAGACCTAATGCGTGAACGTGGCATCTTTTTTACCGCAGCGCCAGGCTGTAACAAAGTTGGTGTCGCCGAGTATGTTTTCAGCGTCATGATGGTACTCGCTCAACAGCAAGGCTTCTCAGTGTTTGAAAAAACAGTGGGTATCGTAGGCGCAGGTCAGGTGGGGAGCTACCTACAACACTGTCTTGAAGGCATTGGCATTAAGGTGCTCATCAATGACCCAATTAAGCAAGCCGAAGGTGATACGCGCGAGTTTACGCCGCTGGAAACATTACTTGCACAAGCTGATATCATTTCGTTGCATACACCGATCACCCGTCAAGGTGATTACCCAACTCACCATATGATTGATGAGCAAGTGCTGAACTCATTACGTGGTGACCAAATTCTTATCAACGCGGCGCGTGGCCCTGTGGTTGATAACCAAGCACTTAAAGCGCGCTTACAAAAGCAAGATGGTTTCGCAGCAGCGTTAGACGTGTTTGAGTTTGAACCAGAAGTTGATATGGAGCTTCTACCTCTGTTAGCATTCGCGACCCCGCATGTTGCAGGTTACGGTCTTGAGGGTAAAGCGCGCGGAACCACGATGATTTTCAACAGTTACTGTGAGTTCCTTGGTGAAGCAAAAACCGCCGCGGCTGCCGATCTACTGCCGATTGCGCCAGTACCAACCGCGACATTGCAATATGCTTGGGATGAAGCAACGCTGCACAATCTGACTCAGATCATCTATGATGTGCGTAAAGATGATGCGTTGTTCCGCCGTGAGATCGCAAAACCAGGCTCATTTGATAAAATGCGCAAGGATTATTGGGATCGCCGTGAATATGGCGCGGTAACGTTAATTGGTCGCCAAGAGTGTAATCTGGCACCGCTAGCGAAATTAGGTTTTCAAATTGAGGTAAGTGAATGAGCCAACAATACAATGTGGCCGTACTAGGTGCGACGGGCGCTGTCGGTGAAACGATTCTTGAAGTGTTGCAAGAACGCAAGTTCCCAGTAGGTGAATTGTTCCTACTCGCAAGTGAACGTAGCGAAGGTAAAACTTACCGCTTTAATGGCAAAACAATTCGCGTACAAAGCGTTGAAGAGTTTGATTGGTCGCAAGCTCATATTGCGCTGTTCTCCGCGGGTGGTGAGCTGTCAGCAAAATGGGCCCCAATTGCGGCAGAGGAAGGCGTGATCGTTATCGATAACACCTCACAATTCCGTTACGACTACGATATCCCGTTGGTCGTGCCTGAAGTGAACCCTGAAGCAATTGCTGAGTTCCGTAACCGCAATATTATTGCTAACCCGAACTGCTCAACGATCCAAATGTTAGTGGCTCTAAAACCTATCCATGATGCTGTTGGTATTGAACGTATTAACGTGTCAACTTATCAGTCAGTATCAGGAGCGGGTAAAGGTGGTATCGATGAGCTTGCTGGTCAAACGGCAAAACTACTCAACGGTATCCCAGCAGAAGCTGAACAATTTCCACAACAGATCGCGTTTAACTGTATTCCACAAATCGACCAAATGATGGAAAACGGTTACACCAAAGAAGAGATGAAGATGGTGTGGGAAACACAAAAAATCTTTAACGATTCTTCAATCACGGTGAACCCAACGTGTGTACGTGTTCCTGTTTTCTACGGTCACGCTGAAGCGGTACATGTTGAAACTCGCGCACCGATCGATGCTCAAGAAGTAATTCAACTACTTGAGAGCACGGAAGGTGTTGAAGTATTCCACGGTGAAGATTTCCCAACTCAAGTCCGTGACGCTGGTGGTAAAGACCATGTGATGGTTGGCCGTATCCGCAATGATATCAGTCATCATAGCGGCATTAACTTGTGGGTTGTGGCGGATAACGTACGCAAAGGCGCAGCAACTAACGCGGTACAGATTGCTGAAGTATTGATTCGCGATTATTACTAATTTAGGTAATGACTGTATTCACAGAGCCTCGCTAAATGCGGGGCTTTTTTAGTCGATTTTGAAAAAAATGTGTGAGATTAATGCGATTATTAAGCTAGACACACATTTTTTGGCTCTACGGCTATAGTTTTGCCCATATGATCCGATATATTTAGCAGATCATCGAAATTAATTATCAAGAGCACCGAGCTGAGCCTTCTATGCGTCGATTTCTTCAACGTCTATTAATGCCAATTGCATTGGTAGCCGTGACTCAGACAACCATTGTAAGTGCAGAGAGTATTCGCCTTAAGGGGCCGAATGGTGAGATTCAATCTTCACCGCAATTTTCTGAACAAATTACGCGCCGCACTTCTTCTGCAAGTGAGCCGTCTCGTTTCTACGGTCCAACCACCGCACAAGAGACGCTTTGGGCTGTAGCATCACAGCTTCGTCCCTCTAATCAGGTGTCGGTCCAACAAACCTTGTTGGCAATTTATCAGCTCAACCCGCAAGCATTTGAAAATCAAAATATCCATACCTTGCTCCCTGGAAGTACTCTGCGCGTCCCTTCTCTTGCTCAGGCTCGTAGTGTGTCAACCAGCGAAGCTGTTCGCATTATGGAGTTACATCAAGCTCGCTTAGATGGCAAGGCTGCAACATCTCCAACAGTATCACCAGCTAAACCTCAAGTCGTTGCCCAACCTGTTTCATCAAAGACGGAAAAAGTAAGCACGAAACCGACTGATTCGGATGCCAAAAAGAAAATTGTTGATAATGCTGAAACCGCGAAGCCTTCGATTGCTCCCTCAGCTAAGCCAGCTAAAGTCACTAGCCTAGAAAATCAGTTACAAAACTCTGAATCTGAATTAACCGCTTTAGAAGAAAAAAATCATCGATTACGTTTGATGCTAGCTGACGTACAAACAGAAGTTGACAGCTTGAAACAAGAATTGGGTGATGAAAATCGCATCCGTTCAGAAGTTGAAAAATTGCTAGAGGCAGAACGCCAGCGCGTCGCTGAAGCAAACCGTAATGCCCCATCCACAATGGATAAGATTTTGTCTAATGGTTGGCTAGTTGCGGGCATGGCGGTAATTCCTGGATTGCTTATCGGCATGCTAGGAATGATGTTGCTAGGACGTCGAAATTCAGAATCAAAAACGACGGATGTTGAGGAAACGGCGGCTACTAATAATGCCCCTGTTGTACCGATAGCGCCTGAAGCACTGGATGAAGAAGTCGAGGATGAGCTCGATCTGGATGATGATCTATTTGGTGAGTCAAGTGATGATGAGTTGCTCTTCTCTGATGAGCTAGATAGTCAACAGAGCAAGGACGATGAGACGGACGTGTTCGCAGGTCTCGATGACAACGATCTTGATTTTAATCTTGAAAATGATTTAGACGAAGATCCATTCTCTGCCATTAATGAAGATGGCGTACTTGATGAATCAATTGCTTCACCAGGTATAAGTAGTAACGGTATTAGCGTTGATAGTGAAGAGAAAGCGCTTGGTCTTGAAGAGATGGAACGCGCTCTTGATGACGTGATCATCGAAGACGATTTGACGGACAATGAGTTTGACTTGTCGGAGACGGGGATTGGTCAAGGAGATATTGACGATCTGTTTAACTCTGCCATCGATAGTGAAACCTCTGATGACACACTTGATCAGTCAATGCTGGATGAGCTGCTGAGTGAGAGTAGCGATGATGATAGCTTACTTGATTTTGACAACTTGTTGGCAGAAGAGAGCGATGACCTTGATTTAGATGTCGATGACACTCAAGCGTTGGAGTACGCAAATGTTGCTTCTGATGATGAGATAGATGCACTGTTTGCACAAGTAGAAAGCGAAGCACAACAACAAGCGCAAAAAGAATTAGAACAAGAGTCTTCCGCTTTGTTTGACGAACTGTTGTCAACAGCCGATCAGCCTGAAGCCACAGTCGAACAACCGCAGATGCTTGACGATTTGCTTGAAGGAGATGATGAGTTTGACTTGAGTTCTGGCTCCGACGTTGAGTTACTCGATGAGTGGCTTGATGATGGCGATGATTTGCTATCCGAACTACCACAAGACTCCACCGTGATGCTTGATGAATTGTTAGAAGATGGTGATGAGATCAGTGAGCCGTCAAAGGCACAGCAAACTGTATTTGAACAAGACTCTGCTGATCTTGCTAACGAGAAAGGCGAGCTTGAATCAAATGAGACAGCAATGCTGGATGAGTTGCTAGATGAACATGAGCATGCTGAAACATTGGCTACTTCGACATGGGATCAAGATAACACCGATCTGTTAGATGAGCTATTAGATGACGAAAGCACCGAGGATGACCTAGATTTAAGCGACGATGCGACAGATTTGTTTGAAGAGCTGCTAGAGATTGAGAAAAATGGCTCGGAATCTACGACGGAAAACGCATCAGAACAGAGCTTGCAAGAACTAGACTCTGACTACAGTCTTGAATCGCCATTGCTAGAGAATGACGAGCAAAGTGATGAGGTAGAAACTCAAGATATTTTAGCGACCCAAGAACAAAATATTCCGAATGAAGAATCACCGCGCGAGTTTTCAAGTGAAGATTTTGTCGACGACATGCTTGATGTTGCTCCGGAAGAAGACCCATTATTAGGCGAGTTTAACTTTGATCAGTTGGGTGAGGAATTCCAGCCAACTCCGCTTGCAGACAGTCATTCTCCCGAGCAAGATTCCTTGCCAGAGCCAGAGCCAGAGCCAGAGCCAGAGCCAGAGCCAGAGCCAGAGCCAGAGCCAGAGCCAGAGCCAGAGCCAGAGCCAGAGCCAGAGCCAGAGCCAGAGCCAGAGCCAGAGCCAGAGCCAGAGCCAGAGCTACAAGCGGCCTTAGCAGCAGTTGATAATGAGTTTGGCACGCCAAGTGATGATGATTGGTTGTTTGAAGATGACCAAGACACTGCCAGTGCTCTCGCAGAATTACGTGGTGAAGAAAATTCCGCGCCAGCTGTGAGTCCGGAGTTAGAACCTGAACTCTCTTCGGTTTCCGATGCGGATTGGGCTGAGGTAGCTGAATGGGATAGGCAGCACGAAGCTCAGCAACAAGCGGTTGAAACACCATCGATAGAAGATGCAACTGAAACGGCATTTGAATACGATGAGCTTGATTTACTCGAGTATGGTGAAGAGCAGGCTCGTGCTGATTTTGCCGCAGAGCCTAGTGCGGAATCGAGCGTAGAAGCTGACGTTACCGGTACTGAGCTGAATGCTGAGCAAACGTTAAATGATGCTATTGCAGAATCCGCACCAGCGGCTGATAATTCTGTGGCGGCGCCGCAAGTTGAAGATACCCCTGAGACAGCATTTGAATTCGATGAGCTCGATTTGCCTGAATATGGTGAAGAGCAGGCTCGTGCTGATTTTGCCGCAGAGCCAAATGTGGAATCGAGCGTAGAAACTGACTTTAGCGGCACTGATCTTAATACTGAGCAAGCGGAAAATGATGTCATTGCAGAATCAGCACCAGCGGCTGATAATTCTGTGGCGGCGCCGCAAGTCGAAGATGCAACTGAAACGGCATTTGAATTCGATGAGCTCGATTTACCTGAATATGGTGAAGAGCAGGCTCGTGCTGATTTTGCCGCAGAGCCAAGTGCGGAATCTAGCGTAGAAACTGACTTTAGCGGCACTGAGCTTAATGCTGAGCAAGTAGAAAATGATGTCATTGCAGAATCAGCGCCAGCGGCTGATAATTCTGTGGCGGCGCCACAAGTCGAAGATGCCGCTGAGGCAGCATTTGAATTCGATGAGCTCGATTTGCCTGAATATGGTGAAGAGCAGGCTCGTGCTGATTTTGCCGCAGAGCCAAGCGCAGAATCGAGCGTAGAAGCTGACGTTACGGCCACTGAGCTGAATGCTGAGCAAACGGTAAATGATGCCATTGAAGAATCAGCACCAACGGCTGATAATTCTGTGGAGGCGCCGCAAGTCGAAGATACCACTGAGACAGCATTTGAATTCGATGAGCTCGATTTACCTGAATACGGTGAAGAACAAGCGCTAGCAGATTTTGCGAATGAATCTTCTCCTATTGAGTCTTCGGTCCCGGAAATATCTCCGGCGGAAACTCAAGCAGAAACGTCTCTCGTGAGTGATGATGCTGGTGTGAGTCATGAGTCAGAGCTTGATGGATCCGAATACGTTGAGAAGTCAGCACAGCTCGACTCTGCCCGTGAGGAATCCTATCCAGCGGAGAGTCAGCCACATGGTAATAGTGGTTCAACTCTTGAGCCAATCAAAGACGCATTTTTAGACCGTACATTAGACGAGGGTGATGTTCTCGCGGAATTATTCGGTAGCGACCCTTTGGCACCAGAAAACCAAACTGGTGGAGAGGTACCTGAAACAACAAACGGTCAGTCAGCATCAAAAGCATATGACGAGCAAACTCTGGATGAGTTACTTGATGAATCTGAGAATGATTTTGAGCCAGTAGTAAAGCCTATTGACCGTACGGTGAGCGATTCTGCGGGTATGGATATTGATGCCATGCTTGAGGTTGGCGGCGAGGATTGGAATGGCTTCAGCTTATCTCCAGATCAGAGAGCAACGATTTCAGATGATATTCCTGAAGATGAGCTACAAGTTTGGTCTAACGATAATCAACCTACTCAAGCGAAAGTGCATAATGAGGATTGGGAAAGCCAAGATGATCTTGCCGACTTCAATCCGCGTGAACATCAATATCGCACCATCGATGAGTTAATGGCCGAAGTTGAGCAGCAGGAAGTGGGTTTTGACCCAGATGCCGAAGAGTTAAAACTGGATGTTGGTTTAGCGGATTTCCCAGATGTGATTGGTGAAATGAGTGATATCGATGTCGATTCGAATTCAGAAGCGGCAGGTAAGCTTGATTTAGCCAAGATTTACATTGAGATGAATGACGCTTCAGGTGCCGTCCGATTGCTAGAAGAGGCGATAGTGGATGGTAGTGATGAAATACGTCGTGAAGCGAAAAGGTTGATCGACAGCATCAATAGTCGAGCTTAATTGCTAATCGTTTATCAGTGAATATTCTTAAAGGGGCTAATGCCCCTTTTGTTTTTATATCATGGGGTAGCGAGGGTATAGTAGTTTCGTTATACTTCCGACCCCATTTTCTAAGAGAGTCCAAGATGAGAATCGCTTTAGGTATTGAGTATAATGGTGCTCACTACTTTGGTTGGCAACGTCAAAGAGAAGTTCAAAGCGTACAAGAGAAGCTAGAACGCGCATTAAGTATTGTCGCCAATCATCCAGTGGAAGTACTGTGTGCTGGTCGTACCGATGCTGGCGTACATGGCACCGGGCAAGTCGTACACTTTGAAACTACTGCAAATCGAAAAATGGTGGCTTGGACAATGGGTGCCAATGCCAATCTGCCAAGTGATATTGCGGTTAGATGGGCAAAAGAAGTTCCTGAAGAATTTCATGCGCGATTCTCAGCAACGGCACGCCGTTATCGGTATATTATATTTAACAGTGCATTACGACCGGGGATTTTGCATTCTGGCGTTAGTCATTATCACGGTGATTTGGATGAAGTGAAAATGCAGCAAGCAGGTCAATATCTGCTAGGCGAGAATGACTTTACTTCGTTTCGCGCAGTTCATTGTCAGTCAAATAGCCCTTGGCGAAATCTAATGCATTTGAATGTTACTCGTCATGGTCAATATGTCGTGATAGATATTAAAGCCAATGCCTTTGTTCACCATATGGTGCGCAATATTACTGGTAGTCTGCTTTGTGTTGGTCGCGGTGAACAAGAGCCGGAGTGGATCAAATGGCTACTTGAAGCAAAAGATCGTAAATTAGCCGGAGCAACAGCAAAAGCTGAGGGTTTGTATCTAGTTGACGTGGATTACCCACAAGAATTTGATCTGCCACGCGCTCCGATCGGTCCGCTATTTTTGCCAGATAATTTGAACTAATTTATAGTAATTGGTTCAGAAATAAGAGTAATACCTCGTTAGGTCAGAGTGTTACTGATGCGCTAACGAGATAGTCGAACGCCGCATTGGGATAGGGTAACAAAAATAGGTACAACCAGTTTTTTGTCTACACTTGGCATTTTATATGCTTTAATCCTCACGCATAAATTCAGATTTTATATCTTTCGCCTTGTGCGGAAGATTGATAGAGAAAAGGTCTTCCATGAGTTGGCTTGAAAAGATTTTAGAAAAAAGCAATATCGTAAGTTCTCGTAAAGCATCTATCCCTGAAGGTGTTTGGACTAAATGTACTTCATGTGAGCAAGTGCTTTACCATGCTGAACTAGAGCGTAACCTAGAAGTATGTCCAAAATGTGACCATCACATGCGTATGAAAGCGCGTCGTCGTTTGGAAACATTTTTGGATGAAACAAACCGTGTCGAACTTGCAAACGATTTAGAGCCACAAGATAAACTGAAGTTTAAAGACTCAAAACGTTATAAAGATCGTATCTCTGCTGCACAAAAGAGCAGTGGTGAGAAAGATGCTCTTGTGGTGATGCAAGGTGAAGTCATCGGTATCCCAGTGGTAGCTTGTGCTTTTGAGTTCTCGTTTATGGGTGGCTCAATGGGTTCTGTTGTTGGTGCTCGCTTTGTTAAAGCGGTAGAAGCTGCAATGGAAAACAATTGTGGTTTGGTTTGTTTTTCTGCCAGTGGTGGTGCGCGCATGCAAGAGGCTCTTATGTCTCTCATGCAAATGGCGAAAACCAGTGCTGCTTTAGAGCGCCTTTCACAAAAAGGTCTACCATTCATCTCGGTAATGACTGACCCAACTATGGGTGGTGTATCAGCAAGTCTTGCCATGCTGGGTGATATCAATATTGGTGAGCCTAAGGCACTGATTGGCTTCGCTGGCCGTCGTGTAATCGAGCAAACTGTACGTGAAGACCTTCCTGAAGGTTTCCAACGCAGTGAATTCCTGCTTGAACATGGTGCGATTGATATGATCGTTGACCGTCGCGAAATGCGTCAACGTGTTAGTAGCATGCTAGCAAAACTGACTAATTCAGCGTCACCACTTGTCGTTTCTGTGAATGATTCTCCGCAAGAAGCTGAGTATTCTGTACCAGAAGTTGACGAAAAAGGTTAAAGTACCCCTAACAAACAACCACGGAATTATTGGTTAAAGTTAGATGAGTCAGACTCTTATTCCTCAAGCCACATCTCCACTCGCGATGTGGCTTGATTATTTAGCAAATATACACACTTCAGCAATCGACCTCGGCTTAGATCGCGTCCAAGCGGTCGCTAAACAAGCCAATTTGATCAAACCTGCTCCAACCGTTATCACTGTTGCCGGAACCAATGGCAAGGGTTCTACCTGTGCCTTGATGGAAGCTATTCTGCTTGATGCGGGTTATTCAGTTGGTGTTTACAGCTCACCCCATCTTATTCGCTATAACGAACGTGTGCGCGTTAATGGTGAGGACTTGAGTGACGAGAAACATACCCAAGCTTTCGACTTCATTGAAAAGCAGCGCGGTGATATCAGTTTAAGCTTGTTTGAATATGGCACTTTGGCAGCTTTGCGCCTATTCCAAACCGAAAAAGTCGATGTGGTGCTACTTGAAGTCGGTCTTGGTGGTCGCCTAGATGCCACCAATGTAGTTGATCACGATGTTTCGGTAATCACCAGTTTAGCGATCGATCATGTCGACTGGCTAGGTGACGATATCAATGTGATTGGCTATGAGAAAGCCGGGATTTTCCGCAGCGGTAAACCAGCAATTTGTGGGCAACCTAAAGCACCAGCGACAGTCGCAGCTCATGCAGATGACATTCAAGCTGAACTATATCAAGTCGGTATTCAATACAACTATGAGCTCACGGAGAATAGCACTTGGTGTTGGACCCATGGCTCTTACCAGCTGGATGCCTTGCCGGTACCAAGTTTACCTCTACCTAATGCGGCCACAGCATTAATGGCTCTTGCGACAGCGAACCTTGATATCAGCGACGTTAACATCGTTAATGGTTTAAATAACGCGACGTTACCTGGGCGGATGCAGATCATCCATCAACAGCCAATCGTGCTGCTGGATGTTGCGCACAACCCTCATTCGGCCCAATACCTTGTAGAACGTGTTGAGCAGCAATACGCCAATAAAACCATTCATATGGTCGTTGCAATGCTGCACGATAAAGACATTAAATCGACTCTAGAGATTTTGTCGCCGCTAGCGAGTGCATGGTATCCCGCTTCATTGACTGGACCAAGAGCGGCAGAGGCTGCCGAGTTATGTCAGTTCTTACCAGAAAAGCAGGTGCAATATTCATCCCCGGTCGAAGCATTTGATGCCGCAATGACACAAGCGAAAGCAGAAGATGTCATTATCGTTGTCGGTTCATTCCATACTGTTGGTGAAGTGCTTGAACACTGGCAGACAAAAGGAGAATAAATGGCAAGTAAGTTCCAAAATCGTTTAGTGGGCACCATCATTTTAGTTTCTATTGGAGTGATCGTGCTGCCTGATGTCCTTGATGGCCAAAAAGCACATTACAAGGAAGAGACGGCAAGTATTCCAATTAAGCCAGAACTCGACAGCGATGTTGAGTCTTTCGAGGTCCTCGCACCAGAAGATGACAGCGCATCTTTGCCACCGACACCCGTTGAAGTGGTGGTGGATAAAAGTCAGCCTGAAGAGGCAGAAGTTGTCGCAGTGGTCGAGAAAGAAGTGCCTGAGCGCAATCAATATCAAGAAAGCGCGTGGATCATCCAATTGATGGCACTTAAGAATGCGGACAATGCTGCTAATGTAGTTAAAGACCTGCAAAAGCGTGGCTACCAGGCACATACCAAGCTCGATAATGGTTTCACTCGAGTGATAATTGGCCCAGATGTGTCAAAAAATAAACTAGAGCGTCAGATCGCGGAGCTGGAAAAAATAACCGGCTCAAAAGGTCGATTGCTTAAATTTAAACCACTAAATCCTTAAGAAAACGTTTGCGTCGCCGTTTTTTCTGTTAAAATGCGCGCCAACTGAAGATGTGAATACACATGAATTGGTTAGATATTGTTATTTTGAGTGTGATTGGCCTATCGGCATTAATCAGCTTAGTTCGTGGTTTCGCTAAAGAAGCTTTGTCTCTGGTTATTTGGTTTGGCGCTTTTTTTATCGCCAGTCAGTACTACTCGCGTTTAGCGGTGTACTTCACCAAAATCGAAGACGAAATGTTTCGTAATGGCGCAGCCATCGCTGCTCTCTTTGTTGCCACGCTGATTGTAGGTGCGTTGGTTAACTATGTAATAGGGCAGTTGATCCAGAAAACGGGTTTGTCGGGTACAGACCGAGTGCTAGGGATTGTCTTTGGCGGATTGCGTGGCGTATTAATCGTTGCGGCAGTATTGTTCTTTGTCGATACCTTCACCACGTTCAATCAAAGCGAATGGTGGACAGCTTCCGAGTTAGTTCCTCATTTCAAATTGATCATTGAGCCGTTTTTCGAACACCTACAAGCATCATCGAGTTTCTTATCTGGCGCGATTTAACGCGCCAGCCATTGTCGCAAATCGAGGGTTAGGACATGTGTGGTATTGTTGGAATCGTGGGCACAACGCCTGTTAATCAGTCTATCTATGACGCTTTGACTGTATTGCAGCACCGTGGCCAAGATGCCGCCGGTATTTGTACCATAGAAAGCAATCGTTTTCGTCTGCGTAAGGCGAACGGTTTAGTCAAGGATGTGTTTGAGGCGAGACACATGCAAAGGTTGCAAGGTGACGTCGGAATAGGACATGTACGTTACCCAACCGCAGGCAGTTCCAGTGCCTCAGAAGCTCAACCTTTCTACGTAAACTCTCCATTCGGTATCTCTCTCGCCCACAACGGCAATCTCACCAACGCTAACGACGTGCGTGAAAAACTTTTCGCTAAAGATCGTCGCCACCTCAATACCACCTCTGATTCAGAAGTTCTGCTTAACGTACTCGCCCATGAAATAGATACAGTGAAAGGCACGGTGACTGCAGAAGACGTGTTTCGTGCAGTCATGAATGTTCACCGTACTATCCGCGGCGCGTACGCCGTTGTGGCAATGATTATTGGCCACGGTATGGTTGCTTTTCGTGATCCAAAAGGAATTCGTCCTTTGTGCTTAGGTAAGCGAGAAGTCGAGGGACGAACGGAATATATGGTGGCGTCAGAATCAGTGGCGCTAGATGCCGTTGGTTTTGATTTTGTTCGTGATGTCTCGCCGGGCGAAGCGGTTTATGCGACGTTTGATGGCCAGTTGCACACTCAACAGTGTGCCGACAACCCACAGCTTAACCCTTGTATGTTCGAGTATGTGTACTTTGCTCGTCCAGATTCATTTATTGATAAGATTTCTGTTTACGCAGCACGTGTCGAAATGGGTAAAAAACTCGGTGAACGTATTCGTGATGAGTACAGCCATCTTGATATTGATGTGGTCATTCCTATCCCAGAAACATCATGTGATATCGCGCTGCAAATTGCTCAGGCGATTGATGCGCCTTACCGCCAAGGTTTTGTAAAGAACCGCTATGTTGGTCGTACCTTTATCATGCCAGGACAACAGCAACGTAAGAAATCAGTGCGTCGCAAGCTCAACGCCATTCGCTCAGAGTTTAAAGATAAGAATGTGCTGCTTGTCGACGACTCGATTGTTCGTGGCACGACGTCAGAACAGATTATTGAAATGGCACGTGATTCTGGTGCGAAGAAAGTATTTATGGTGTCAGCTGCACCAGAGATTCGTTTCCCGAATGTGTACGGTATTGATATGCCAAGTGCCAATGAGCTGATTGCTCACGGTCGTGATAACGAACAAATCTGTAAACAAATTGGTGCTGATGAACTGATTTTCCAAACTTTAGAAGATTTAGTCGCAGCAGTAGGTTCTGGCAATACGGATATCACCAAATTTGAAACGTCAGTCTTCAGCGGTGAATACGTGACAGGCGATATTACCCAGCAATACCTAGAGTATCTTGAATCGTTGCGAAGCGACGACGCAAAAACTCAGCTTGAGATTCAACAAGATTTAGCCAGTTTAGAATTATACAACGAAGGTGCATAGCTCTTAGCCGAGTTTTGAGGCTGTTGTATTGAAAAGAAATAATAACTCAGTTGGTTAATACAAAACGGCTTCCCGAAGGAAGCCGTTTTTTTATGCAATTTTCTTAAACTGACTTAACAAGAATAGTGCTGCCGCACTGATCACCACTGAAGGTCCTGCAGGGGTATCGAAGTGCCAAGAGAGGCTCAGTCCGGCGAGTACCGCGATCATACCAATAACAGAAGCAACCAAAGCCATCTGTTCAGGAGTTCTCGCAAATCGTCTTGCTGTTGCGCCTGGGATAATTAACAGTGAGGTGATAATTAGCGCACCAA
Source organism: Vibrio fluminensis (assembly GCF_015278125.1). Taxonomy (GTDB): domain Bacteria; phylum Pseudomonadota; class Gammaproteobacteria; order Enterobacterales; family Vibrionaceae; genus Vibrio; species Vibrio fluminensis. The sequence continues at coordinate 122,105 of NZ_JADILO010000004.1, read as the reverse complement.
CAAACTTCATCCCAACAGCGATAACCAAGCCAACCAACAGCATTAAAATAAGCCGCATTAAATCAACATTATGACCTTCGACACTCGCCAATTCTTCATTGATAGTGGTAGAAAGCAGTGGGCGCCAAAATAGCATTAAAATAAGACCAACCACGACAACGCCTGAATAGATGAATATTAAATCTTGCGGTGAGACGGCCAGTAGGTCGCCAAAAAGGTAACTCATCAAATCAATTCGTACATCATCGAGAAAACTCACGGCAACCAAACCCAGTGAGAGGGCACTGTGCGCGAGAATACCAAGTAATGTATCAGCAGCAACAACCTGCTGCCTTTGCAGCGTTACGAGAATGACGGCAAGAACGAGACAGCATACGACAAGTGCGAGATACAAATTGACGTCAAATAAGAAACCAAATGCCAACCCCATTAATGAGGCATGCGCTAAAGTATCGCCGAAATAGGCCATCTTTCGCCAAACAACAAAGGAGCCAAGGGGGCCTGCGATTAAAGCGATACCTAGACCGGCAAGAATAGAGGGAAGTAAAAACTCAATCATGATGATGACCGTGTGAATGATGAGAACAGCTTGAACGTGTGCCACCAACGGGTTGGCCAGCGAGGTCATGATGGTGGTGATCGTGCTGATGATGGTAAAACGCCAGTTTTTCTTGGCGGGTTTCCCCGAATAATGCGATGTACTTCGGATGCTGAGTGATGGTTGCCGGTGCACCAGAACAACAAATATGGTGATGCAAGCAAATGACGTGATCAGTTTTTGCCATCACCAAGTGTAAGTCGTGAGAAACCATGAATACCGCGCAGTTAAAGCGATGACGAATTGTATCTATTAGGTCATAAAGGTCAATTTGGCCTTGAACATCGACACCTTGTGCAGGTTCATCTAACACCAATAAATCGGGTCTTTGTAGCAATGCGCGAGCTAAAAGCACCCGTTGAGTTTCACCGCCAGATAGAGCATGCATGTCACTAAGGAGTAGATGCTGAGCGCCAGTTAGAGTTAACGCTTCTTGAATTTCTTGTTGGCTAAAGCGCCCCGCTAGGCGTAAAAAACGCGAAACATCCAGTGGTAATGTTTCGTTCAACTTCAGCTTTTGCGGAACATAACCAATTTTGAGTTTCTTTGGTTTAATGATGGAGCCTTGATAGCGCTTTTGTAAGCCAAGCAAAACTTTTACTAAGGTTGATTTGCCCGCTCCATTAGGCCCAACAAGAGTAATGATTTCGCCTTTATTTATGCTCAAACTGACGTTATCTAGTACTTGTCGTCCGTCAAACTGAACATTGATATTGGATAGCTCGATGAGCGCGGTCATGAATAGAACTCATTTGCAATTGACTAATGTTATAATGTAACATTTATTCTTCACTAATTCTAGACAGTCGTGCTTTACTCAAATGAAAACTAAATTCGCTCTTTTATTTGCCCCATTAATGGCATCAATAAGTGGTGCTGCTCTCGCTCAAGAACCGCAGGTCTTGACCAGTATTAAACCGATTCAAATGATCACTCATGAGATTATGTTAGGTGTTGCCGAGCCAGATGTACTCTTAAAATCCAATGCTTCGCCTCACGATTATGCGTTGAAACCTTCTGATGTGAAGAAAGTGAAAGATGCGAGCTTAGTTATTTGGTTTGGTAAAGATTTGGAACCTTTTCTTGCGGGCACGATTGAACAAAAAGGTCAGGCTTTAGAAATTTCTAAAATTGAAGGTTTGAAACTACGTGAGTTTAGCCACGAAGGGCACGATCATCATGATGGTCACGATCATGGTAGCCATGACCCACACTTTTGGCTCGGTTATGAGACAACCTTGCAAGCCGCAGAGGCGATTGCAAAACAACTGGCGGAACATGATCCTGAAAATGCAGCAACGTACCTAAGTAACTATAAGAGTTTTGCCGAGCAATACCGCAGTAAACACGAGCAAATAAAAGCTCAACTCGAGCCGGTAAAACAGCAAGGTTATTATGTGTTCCACGATGCTTACGGTTACTTTGAACAAGATTATCAACTGAACAATCTTGGTCATTTTACGGTTACACCTGATCGTAAGCCTGGTGCAAAAACGCTGATCAAAATTCGTAGCGAATTACGCAGTGAGAACGCCAAATGTGTGTTTGCAGAGCCGCAATTTACACCAGCCGTGATTAAATCAGTAATGCGAGGCAGTAAGGCCAAGCTTGGCGAACTCGATCCTGTCGCATCGACGATTGAAGTGAAAGATGGCAGTTATTTTACTTTCATCGATCAGATCTCCCACAGTTTTTCTGACTGTTTAAGCAACTAAATTCAATTTTTATTGCGTGAACTCTAGTAAACACAATAGTTTGAGTATTCAACTAGGCGTTTATCCAATAGAATAAAGCAGACTAGTAACAATGGGCGCAAAAGCTAACGCGCCCATTGTTGGCTTTTTTATGCTTTAAGGATTGGTTAGTGAAACGCACCTTTTGGGTTACGTTGTTCTTTTTCGTAACACGGATAGTTTACGCTTTTGATTCTTCGCCTTCAGTGTTTTACCCACTGCCTAGCGAGAGTCAAGGGCAAGTGTTTGCCGCAAAGCAACTATTCCTCTCTTCTACTGGCGGACTTTGGATTCACGATGTCCGCGACAAAGTTTTGTTTTTTGATGGCCACACCGTTTCACCTAAGACGGGGTCTGTCCTGCCATATACTACCGAGCAAGTGACAGTAAGCGGTGACTTTTTCTGGACGTTTGATGACAACCGTGTTTATCGCTCTAGCTCTTACAGTCAACGCGAGCTGGTGTTCGAGCTTCCTGCTGGTAACGAAATCGTCAATATGGGTGCCAGTGGCGACTATATTTGGCTTTCTGATGATGCGCATTTTCATACTTATCGAGTCGAAGACGGGGAGTTAAGTAGTTACTCCTTAATGGAGCTATACCGTTACAACGAATCGCTCAATTTAACCATTAACGATGCGATCTTCTTGAAAACCCGTTGGGTTTTGGCCACGGTTAATGGTGTTTTCGTCTCAGAAAGTGCGGGCTTTCGCCATGTTCCGCGCTCTCTTGGTAATGGGATAGATAAACTTTATTACTCTACCACGCGAAGAGAGCTTGTTCTGGGTTCACGCAAAGGCGCGATTGTTTACGACATTAACAATACTTCAAAGCCTAAGTTTATTATCCCTTCTCCCAATGTAATAAGTATTGCGGAAACCGCTGATTCTTATTGGATCGGCACCAAAAGCGGGTTGTATATCTATTCTTTTATTAGTGGTGAAATGGAGAAGCATTCTGGAGAGAAGGATGCAGGTTACACGCTAACGGGGCGCCGCGTATATTCATTGATTAATGACAATCGTGGCGGCATGTGGATTGCGACAAATAAAGGCATTCAATATTACTCATTGTTTGGTAAAAAATTTGAGCGTTTCCCTACTCAAGATTTGACCCAAGATCACAATCATAATCTGATCGAAAACCTCGTTGTAATGAAAAGTAAGCGCGGTTATTGGATGAGTAAAGAGGATGGTTTTTATCGCTTGTTTGTGGGTCGGGAGCATCAAATGGAACGACTCAACAGTGCGCGTGCGCATGATATTTTGGAACGTGATGGCAAGGTTTGGTTAGCAACGAATCAGGGCATCATAGTGCTTGATGCTCTGACTGGAGAAAGGCTTGAAACACCATCTTTGGATGCCCCGTTTAGTGGTCAACAAGTCACCCATTTAGCGAGCGATAGTAACGGTAACATTTGGATTGCCAATAGTGAGTATATCTGGTGCTTTAATTCAAAAACTTCGCAGATAAAGCTTATAGCGCAACAGTGGCAAAGTAACGTCAACACCCATGTACAACTAAAACGTATGCTGATGTCGAGCGGTGGGGATTTGGTTTTAGGTACTGAAAGAGGCATATACTTGCTGCAAAAAGGCCAGCTCAAATATGTGCCCCAAAGTGACAAATTCGGTTCTGTTCACAGTTTGATGGAAGGAAGTGAACAACAGATTTGGATCGCGAGCAATTACGGTATCAACGTGATCGATTTGAACACCTTCTCGGTCCAGCCAATTGCGATGGTTGATGAGAATATTAGCCCTCAATGTCTGGTTAAAAATAGTACGGGAATATGGTTAACATCCACCGCAGGATTAACCCAATATTCATCCGACCAGCAGCTTCTTTCCCACTATGGTCAGCCATTTGGTTTGATTAATAATGAATTTAGAAATAGCTTTTGTTTAGAGGATGCGCAAGATCCTGAATCATTATTATTAGGCTCTTGGCATAGCTTAGTGCGTGTACAGAGTAAAGATTTAATTGTTAGCCCTTTGCCTGAGGCTAACGTGTTGTTCTCGCAAATATTAGTGAACCAAAAATTAGTTTCATTTGGATCGAATAACGATAGCGACTTAGCTGCGCCTTATGGAGAGTCAATTTCGATACAAATGGGCATCATGCCAAGAATCAGCGGATCTTCTTTAGAGTATCGTTTGAACAATGAAAAAATATGGACGCCACTCGATGGACACCAAATCGCGATGGAGGGACTGACACCGGGGCAGTACACACTGTATGTGAGACCGGTAGTGAATGGCTTAGGGCGAGGTAGTGAACGTAGCTTAGCTTTTAGTGTGATTGAGCCATGGTATCTCAATTCAGTGGCTCTCTCATTGTATGTTGTATCGGCTGTGGTTTTTGTTTTTGGATTGGCGTATTGGCGATCACGATTGATGGCGAGTGCTAACCGTCAACTGAAAGCACAAGTTGCATTGAAAACTAATCAGTTGCGCCATCAGAGCCGGATTCTTTTGAGTAATAACCACCAACTACGTAAGCAACTACAAGTGCGACGCCTGATATTCGGGCAGGCTATCCACTCATTTAGAGAGCGATTACAGAGTGCTGAACAAAGTGTAGATCAAGCAAGTGCACATCCACAGTCGCGAATGATTGAACAGATATCTTCGGAACTCGAGTTACTCTTGAATGTAAGAGAATCTCATGGGCAAAGCTCACCAGCTTACAATTTGTCGATGATACTGAATTCAACATTAGATGGTTGGCGCGAGGAGTTCGGCAAAGCTGGAATTGTTGTCGACCTCGATAACTCAACGGCCAAAGATGCCTATGTCGTACTCAATTATTTCAATTTAGATGTTCTATTTAATTTGGTATTTGATGGATTGATTAAACGCTGTAGTCGAAATCAGCATGTTTATATTCAGTTAAAGAGTACCAGTAGTGACGTGCAATTAAATCTTGTCGATGAAGGTAAGAAGTGTGATATCGCTGATGACGAGCACTGGCTTGAGGTTGTCAAACTCGTCAATATTAGCGGAGGCCATCTAGAGATTGAAGAGACAGAAAGCGACAATAAGATAAGTTTGAGTTGGGTGAAAAGTCATACATTTGACGAGAACTCGATTGTCGATACTGATAATTTACCGAGCGATAGTGCCATGCTGTCTTCATCGGATCCGTTTATCATCCGCCTAGAAGGGCTCGTGTTGGAACACTATACCGATCCTGAATTCAGTACTTCAACGGCTGCAAAGATGTTATTTGTTTCTGAACGCAGTTTGCAACGTCGCTTTAAAGCCGCAACGCAGCGAACGTTTTCTGACTATTTGGGCGAAGTTCGCTTAGATAATGCCTGTCGACATCTGTTGGCTGGCGCAAAGGTCGCTGACGTTGCATTTGATTGTGGTTTTAATGACCCTTCCTATTTTAGTCAGAGATTTAAACATCGCTTTGGTGTTTCTCCTACTCAATTTGTCGAGCAAAGTGATGTAATTGAAGAAGCCTTCTAAATGAAGGCTCATTGCTCTACCTAAGTTATTTTTCTGAATTTCTCATCTGGGAAGTATTTGAGTATAGATACGCTCTCTTTACGATGGTATGAGCTCGCCTATTGAGCTCTTAGCAGTGTCATTACCTTCTTCTATCGGCGAGCCTACATTGCGTCAGAATGCTTAGCATTGCAGATGTTGGCGCTTCCTAGGCTTAAATTAAAACGCGCAGAGGGTACTTATCATCACGATTATGCCCAACTAGTGTACTAGTTAAATAGTTTTAATTTTTTTAACGAAAAATAACTAAGTATAGTCACGTCATGCTGGGTGTCTAAGGAGATTTGTTGGGATGGGTTGCGATAAGAAGCATTGTAAATCAGAAGCTTAAAAAAAATATCGTGGTATAGCCGGGGGGACTATACCACGGGTGTCAAGGACACCTTCGCTTGCTGCCGGAGTGGTGCGGGGGCACCACCTCTGGAATTCATTTGTCTAAAGGCTTTGTTTGCCCGACGGAAGTCACTATAAGCAACTTAACTTTATTTACTTATAAAATTAACGCCAAGTTGACATAAGATTTGCGACAATGAGGTTAAGCTATTGTTTTATGGTGATAATTTTTTAATATTAAATCTAATATAAAAAAATTAAAAAATATGAATAGCAATGAATTTCTAGGTTTTGACGTTTTTAACGAGATGTAATTGACGAAATTTACGTGTAATTAGGTTCGGTAGGCAATATTTTCCATAAACGTAAAATTTGATTTCAGACAAGAATTGTTACATTTGCTTTAGGTATCATTGCTGATATAGAAGTTAATAGTAATTACTCTCATTATTAACTGCGATTACCAGATTGGGAATGTGATGCAACTTACAAAACTACAGCAAGGGCAACAAGCAACCATAATTGGCTTTGCCGAACTATCAAATGATGTGCGTAAAAAGTTGATGGTAATGGGACTATTGCCTAATACACCGATTAAGCTTATTCGTTTTGCGCCAATGGGCGATCCATTGCAGGTAGAAGTGCGTGGGGTCTCTATTGCTGTTCGTACCAACATCGCTGAATCAATTTTGGTGGAGGTACAATAATGCAATATCAGATTCTAACCGTCGGTAATCCCAATAGTGGTAAAACAACCCTGTTTAATGGTTTAACGGGGGCCAAGCAGCAAGTGGGTAACTGGGCTGGCGTAACCGTTGAGAAAAAAACAGGTCGATACACACACTCTGGCGATGAATTCTTATTAACCGATCTTCCTGGTATTTATGCTTTAGATAGCGGCAACGATAGCAATAGTATTGATGAGTCGATTGCTTCACGTGCCGTTCTAACTCATCCAGCGGATCTTATCATTAACGTGGTAGATGCGACCTGCTTGGAGCGTAGCTTATACATGACACTACAATTGCGCGAACTTGGTCGTCCAATGGTGGTTGTACTGAATAAGATGGACGCACTTAAGCGCGAGCGCCAGATCATTGATGCAAAAGCGCTAGAAAAAGTCCTAGGTTGTCCAGTTATTGCGATTTCTGCTAACAATAAAGCGCAGATCCATGAGTTTAAAGAGCTGTTACACAAAGTAGTCGTTCAAGGTGTAACGCTTGATGCAATGAAGCTAGAGTATAGTGCCGAGTTTGAAGCAACGTTAGATTCGTTAGAACCAATGTTTGTTGGTCAAGAATCAGCGCCACGCGCATTAGCGATTCGCGCGTTAGAACAAGATGTGCTGGTTATCAACTCATTGAAATCAGAGCAGCGTGAACTGGTTAATCAACAGCGAATTACCCTGGATGTCGACGTCGATTTACATGTTGCTGATACTAAGTACACATTCCTTCATGAACAGTGCAAAAAAGTGCGCCGCAGCGAAGGTAAACTGAGTCGTAGTTTTACCGAAAAAGTCGACAACATCATTTTGAATAAATGGGTTGGTATTCCTTTCTTCTTCGTTGTGATGTATTTGATGTTTATGTTTGCGATCAACATTGGTGGCGCGTTCATCGACTTTTTCGACATTGGCGTTGGTGCGGTCTTGGTTGATGGAGGACACTATCTATTAGATGGTCATCTGCCAGTATGGCTTGTAACGCTTATTGCTGATGGTGTGGGTGGCGGTATCCAAACGGTAGCGACTTTTATTCCTGTCATTGCTGGCCTGTACTTGTTCCTAGCGGTATTGGAAAGTTCAGGTTATATGTCACGTGCAGCATTTGTGCTTGATAAAGTAATGCAGAAGATTGGTTTACCGGGTAAAGCGTTTGTGCCTTTAGTACTTGGTTTTGGCTGTAACGTACCATCGATTATGGCAACTCGTACTCTAGATCAAGAACGTGAGCGTAAACTGGCGGCTTCTATGGCACCGTTTATGTCATGTGGTGCTCGCCTTCCTGTTTATGCCTTGTTTGCTGCAGCATTCTTCCCTGAAAGTGGGCAAAATGTCGTATTTGCACTTTACCTAATGGGCATTGTTGCCGCTGTCTTTACTGGTTTAGTGCTTAAGCACACGCTTTATCCAGGTTCAAGCGATAGCCTAGTAATGGAAATGCCGGATTACGAACTGCCGACGATGCAGAATGTAATGATCAAAACATGGCAAAAGCTTAAGCGTTTCGTACTTGGAGCAGGTAAAACCATCGTAGTGGTAGTGACAATTCTAAGTTTCTTCAACTCGCTGGGTATGGATGGCAGCTTTGGCAACGAAGATTCAGAAAACTCGGTTCTATCTAAAGCATCGCAAATTGTCACACCAGTATTTGCGCCAATTGGCGTTCAAGAAGACAACTGGCCTGCGACAGTGGGTATTATTACCGGTATTTTTGCTAAAGAAGCGGTTGTGGGTACGTTAAACAGTCTTTATGCACCAAGTGAAGGTGATGAAGGCGGTGAATACGATCTGATGGCAAGCTTAGAAGAAGCAGTAATGACCATTCCTGATAACTTGGCGGGTCTTAACTACTCAGATCCATTGGGTGTTGAAGTGGGCGATCTAACGAATAGCTCAGCAGTAGCCGAAGAGCAAGAAGTTGATGCATCCATATTTGGTAATCTGAAAGGCTACTTTGCATCGAGTAACGCAGCATTTGCCTACTTGATCTTCATTTTGCTATACACGCCATGTGTGGCAGCAATGGGTGCTTATGTACGCGAATTTGGTCAAAAATACGCACGATTTATCGCTGTTTGGACCATGGGTTTGGCTTACGGTAGTGCGACACTGTATTACCAAGCAACGCACTTTGCTGACCATCCGGCAACCAGCAGCGCGTGGATTGCTGGTATCTTGGTTGTTGCAGCGTTAGTTTACCGAGCACTAAAAGCTGCGGGCAAAAAACAACAGGCATTAGAGGTGCAAATGGCATGATTTTAGCTGAACTGAAACAATACATTGACGCACAAGGCAGTGCATCTCGTCAGGAATTGGCGAAGCAGTTTGCTCTGAGTGAAGATGGTGTTGATGCGATGCTGTCGGTATGGGTGAAGAAAGGCGTGATTTCACGCATGATTGATACCAACAAAGCTGACAAAGTCACGCGAGTTCGATATTCAGCCAATCAAGCCAATGCGTTGTCACTGACAGTGACGATGTAAAGCCAATCAGTTGCAGATACGATAAAGCAAAGCCACTTCACTTGAAGTGGCTTTTTGCATATTGGGTGTAGTGTCGTGTACTACATTTATCAGGCTTTAGTAAAAAGGCTACTTAAGCTAAGCACATTGCCAATACGCGTTGCGATTGCTTGCTGCTCTTCTTCGCTACGAAATTCGTCCTTGGTGTTACCCCAAACAGGACCTGGCCAAGCCACGTCATCTTTAAAGCGAGCAATATGGTGAATATGCAGTTGTGGCACCATATTACCTAGCGCGCCAAGGTTTAGTTTATCGGGTTGGAACGTCGCTTCCAGCGCTTGGCTCACCGCTTGAGATTCAAGTAGGAACTGTTGCTGCTCTTGCATTGGTAAGTGATGCAATTCTTTTAGATTCGCGCGTTTAGGGACCAAAATGACCCAAGGCACCGCATTGTCTTTGTGCAGTAGCGCCACCGTTAAAGGGAAGTGGCCAAGTACCGTGGTGTCCTTAGCCAATTGAGGATGCAGTTCAAAGCTCATTATTGTTTCCGGTTGGGGGAGTTTTGGTGATTATAACGTAGCGCAATCGAACGCGCAGCAAAGCTTGGTTACGGATGCGGGGTCCGGGAACGCTCAGCCGAGGGCTTCGCTACGGATGCGGGAACGTTCGACCTGTGGTCTCACTATGGATGCGGGGTTTGGGAACGCACAGCCGAGGGCTGCGCTACGGGCACGGGAACGTTCGACCTGCAGTCTCACTACGGATGCGGGATTTGGGAACGCTCAGCCGAGGGCTGCGCTACGGATGCGGGAACGTTCGACCTGCGGTCTCACTATGGATGCGGGGTTTGGGAACGCTCAGCCGAGGGCTTCGCTACGGATAAGGGAACGTTTCGCTTGAGGCTGCGCTACGGACAGAGGGACACTTAGACGGTGTTGGACGTTTTTGCTCTTGCCGTGAGCTTATCTTTCGATAAGCGTTCCGTATTCCATATTCCATATTCCATATTCCATATTCCGTATTCCGTAAGTTCAGCTTTAGCTGAACGTTCCCGCTTCCCAAAACGAAAAAAACCGACGTTCTCACGTCGGCTTTCTCTTATTTCGTAGCGAAGCGTTCCCGCATCTCGAAGCTAAGCTTCAAAGAAGCTTTGCGCTCCCGCTTCCGCTTTTACATGCGCTCTAGAGTTTCGATACCTAGTAGCGATAGACCTTGCTTGATAGTCTTCGCGGTTAGCGCTGCAAGTTTTAGACGGCTTTGTTTCACTGCTTCGTCTTCTGCCACAAGGATAGGGCATGCTTCGTAGAAGCTAGAGAATTGACCCGCTAGTTCGAATAGGTAGCTACACATGATGTGTGGTTGACCTTCGCGAGCAACAGACTGTACTGCTTCTTCAAACTGCATTAGTTTAGCAATCAGTGCTTTCTCTTTCTCGTCAGTGATCTTGATTTCACCTTGTAGCTCATCCATTGATACGCCAGCTTTAGCGAAAATAGAAGCTACGCGAGTGTATGCGTATTGCATGTAAGGTGCAGTGTTGCCTTCGAATGCAAGCATGTTGTCCCAGTCGAACACGTAGTCAGTCGTACGGTGTTTAGATAGGTCAGCGTATTTAACTGCTGCCATTGCAACGGTGTTAGCGATCGCTTTCTTCTCGTCTTCTGCTAGGTCAGGGTTCTTAGATTCGATCAGCTGCGCTGCACGAACTTCTGCTTCATCAAGAAGATCAGCCAGACGAACAGTACCGCCTGCACGAGTCTTGAATGGTTTACCGTCTTTACCTAACATCATGCCGAACGCGTGATGCTCAAGCGATACTGATTCAGGGATATAACCTGCTTTACGCACGATAGTCCAAGCTTGCATTAGGTGCTGATGTTGACGAGAGTCGATGAAGTACAGAACGCGATCCGCACCTAGTTGCTCGTAACGGTATTTTGCACACGCAATGTCAGTGGTGGTGTATAGGAAGCCACCATCGCGTTTTTGCACGATAACGCCCATAGGTTCGCCGTCTTTGTTCTTGTACTCATCAAGGAACACAACTTGCGCGCCGTCATCTTCAACTGCCAGACCTTGTGCTTTTAGGTCTGCAACGATCTTAGGTAGCATGTCGTTGTACATACTTTCACCCATTACGTCTTCACGAGTAAGTGATACGTTTAGACGATCGTAGTTGCGTTGGTTTTGAATCATGGTTACGTCAACCAGCTTCTTCCACATTTCCGCGCAGAACTGGTCGCCGCCTTGTAGTTTAACTACGTAGCCACGTGCTTTTACGGCAAACTCTTCGTCTTCATCGTACAGTTTCTTCGATTCACGGTAGAAACCTTCAAGGTCAGCCAGTTCCATTGAAACTTCGCCAGACTCTTGTTGTACACGCTCTAGGTTTGCGATCAGCATACCGAACTGAGTACCCCAGTCACCGATGTGGTTGGCACGAATCACTTTGTGGCCTAGGAACTCAAGAGTACGTACTACGGCATCACCGATGATGGTTGAGCGTAGGTGGCCTACGTGCATTTCTTTTGCAACGTTTGGTGCAGAGTAGTCAGCAACAATAGTTTGCGCTTCTTCAGCTGCAACGCCTAGACGTGCGTCAGCAAGCGCGATATCCGCTTGTTTTGCAAGAAACTCTTCGCTTAGGAAGATATTGATAAAGCCAGGGCCTGCAATTTCAGTTTTGCTTGCGATACCGTCTAGGTCGAGAACATCCAATACTTTCTGCGCAAACTCGCGTGGGTTCGTACCTAGTTGTTTAGCTACGCCCATAACGCCGTTAGCTTGGTAGTCACCGAACTGAGGTTTTGCTGATTGGCGAACGGCTGCAGGGCTGCCTGCAGGAGCGCCAGCGGCTTCTAGAGCCTGAGAAACTTTTTCATTAATAAGTGCTTGGATATTCACACGCGCTTCCTTCAAATCTAGGAAATATTGGGGTTTGCCGATTGTGGCGAAAATGGATACTTATTGTATCGGCGCCGTTTAAAATAGCGGCAAACCAAATCGAGTTCACAAATTGGCGCACATGATACCAATTTTCTTAAACCGCATATAGGGAGTAATTTGAGTATTTTTCTACTTTTCTTGATGATCTTGTTACTATTAAGAAAAAAGTAACCTTTTACTTAAGGAAAAAGCCTCATGTCGTTATCAAGAGCTGAACTATTACCAGAGCAGTTAAAACAAAAACTGCCAGAATTTATGCTTAAAATTCAGAGTTTAAGTGAAAAGTTACAAATAGATTTAGCCGAGTTTCAAGCGGATCACATTGCATTACGAATCAATGAGCAGGAACTTGCACAGCAAGCGCATCAAGCATGGCTTACTGAAGGCGTTGAAATCTCCAACGCGCAAATTAATGGCCGTCCTATTATTGTTTTGGCTTTCAATCAGCCATTGCAAGCGTTGAATTGGCAAATCGAGTGTCTTGAATTGCCTTATCCGGCGGAAGGTAAAATCTACCCAGAGCAAAGCTGGGAGCATGTGGAATTTGTTATTCCGTCGAAAGCCCAAACGGCAGATGAATTTGCAGATGAGTTAAAACAACGTTTCCCTGCCTTGGCGGAACAGTGGGATAGCTTGGCGAACATGGGCATTAAAGTAAAACTTTCGAGCCCGAAAGGAGAAGGCGAGCGCCTCAATAATCCAACGGTGGCATTTAAGCATCAGGGAGTGTGCATTAAGCTTCACCCCCATTCACTCAAAGCGATTGTTGCCTCTGAACAATCTGCTTAAGCATCGCCTATATAAGACTCGACACACTTATTGTAATTAACCGAGTTCAATATCTTTTGGCCGCAATTGAAATTCTTCAATTGAGCCGATTTCCAACCCAAGGTCTAATGGCTCCGCGTCTTGATGAGCGTTACCTTGGGTGTGCATGATTAAGCGGTTGGCCGTACGGGGTTTTAACTCATTAACGACGAAACGGATCATATCACTGCGGGTTAACTTCTTCAGTTCGGTTAATACACGCTGGCGCTGATCAAATTGCTCATCTTTGTTGCCAATCGCCACCCATAGTCGTTGAGCTCTCCCGCGTAGAGTGGTATCGGGTGTTGAAATCTGATTCCAAAGTCCACGTTTACTGCTATGCCACTGGTATTCATTCAGCTCGAGCAAGACCATGTAAAAGGCATTTAAAAATTCGTCGATAGAGCTAATCAAATCAATCGGAGCGGCGTTCGGTGATTGAACATACAACACAATTCCCGGGTGCTTATTGAGTGGCATATTACCCGTTCCGACCATATAGCCTAGTTGTTGTTTGGTGCGAATTTCATGGAAGAAGGTCGCTGACATCAAGTGGTTCGCCAGAGAGTATAGCGCGATGTTTTTTGCGGTTGTATCTTCACATTGGTAATAGACGACAATCGCTGAATCTTCTTGATTACATTCAACTTCTCTTTGGAAAGTGCCACTTTCGCCTAACATGACTAATGGACGCAGCGCTTCTTCATATTGCTGGTCTTGCACTCGCAGAGCTGTTTTTAGGGTTTCACCTAAAGCAAGTGCCTCGTCACGCGTCCAGTCGCCATAGACGAACATTTCTACGTGCAATTCTGCAAGGATGGCCTGTACAAAACTGGCAAGCGAGTCGACTTCAATGCTTTCTAATGCTTCAACAAGCGCAGCGTACGGAGGGTTATTAGGTTGCAAAATTCCCGTCATTGCATTGAAAAGCTGTGAAATTGGACGATCTTGGGAAGAATTTCGCCAATTCCTCAATAGTTGAGTTTTAATTGTATTAAAGCGTTTTTCACTGAACTCGCGTTTCGCGAAACGCTCTAAAATCATTTTCATTAGCTCAGGTTGTTTCTCGGTAAAACCTGAGACCGCTAAAGTAACGCCGCCTTGATGAGCATATAAATTGTAACCCATCCCAGCAATTTCTGCTTGATAGGTTTCTTTGGCTAGCGCATCAAGGAACATCTCAACACATAGGCGAGTTTTAACAATGTTTGTGGGATTCGCGACCGCATGAGGGCTATCGATCGCCACATAAATGACCCCTTTAGGCACTCGAAATTCGCTGTCTTGCAGGTGCCATAACTTAAAGCCCGGTAAATCAGAGATTATACTTGGAGTTTCATCGTTACTTTGTAGTGCCTTAGGCGTTAAATCGTAACAAATGAATGGGTTGCGTGCCGGCAATTCAGCTTTGATGGTTGATGGTTGCTGGTAAAACTCTTTTTGTTCAGGACTGATCAACTTGACAGAATAAGGCGTGTCGTACCACTTCGCATGCTCTTCGTAAGTTAAGCCTTTCACTATTTGTGTGACGCGTAGATTATCAGTAGTGAAATAGCGAGCGAGATCGCGCAGCACATCCGCTTGATATTGCGCCATTTTAAAGTCACCGTAGATAATGTCTTCACTTTCGTAGTGCTGCATGTTCACCACTAAGTGACTCGCCATATCCATCGGTCGAGTCGGCTCTTGAAATCTAAACGCCGATTCTAATACTGCTTTCTTCTCCAAATAGCGCCATTCATCCAGTCCACGAGCTTTGATGATAGCAATATAGTTAAACACGGCTTGAATGATCTCATCGACATGGGAGAGACCTTCTTGGGTTAGCGTGCAGCTGATATTAAATTCGCGATAGTTACTGCCACTGACACCGCCGCCTGCAGAAAGTGAGGTGATCCATCCTGCATCTTTAAGCTCTAGCATTAAGCTATTTTCACCCTCATAACCCAGCAAGTGAGCGAAGTAGGAGAGTGGCTTGGTATGGTAATACTCTCCAGTACTCGGCATTGGAAATGCCATGATCAATTTGCGGATATCTTTAATCGGCTCAACGTCAACCCATATCCCAGTAGAACGGATATCCGTGAATGGCTCGCTAATGCTCTTGCCGCGTAATTGGTTATTCTTAATATTCGCGAATTTCTCGTTTGCCCACTCTTGCATCTCATCCAGTGATTGCTGACCAATTAAAACCAATGTCATTAAATCGGCTGAGTATTGCAGAGCGTGAAATGCAACGATTTCGTCACGAATTGAATGCCCATTACGATCGCCAAGCGTTTCGATATTACCCACTGAGAATTTGGCGAAAGGATGGTTAGGATTGATCACTTCTTTGTGAACTTGGTATAAGCGGCGAGAGTCATCGTTGAGCTTCATTTTGTATTCGGAGTCAACCGCTTGACGCTCTTTATCGAGTGCTTCTGCATTAAAAAGTGGCGCGGTAAAAAATTGGCTGAAGCGATCTAGGCCATTGCAAAATGCGTTTGGATCAACATCAAAGAAGAAACACGTATGTTCGGTTCCAGTCCAAGCATTATTCGAACCACCGTGTTGACTGATATAGCTCTGGAACTCGCCGATTTTGGGATACTTTTCCGTACCTAAAAACAACATATGCTCTAGATAGTGAGCCATACCTTGACGCTCTTGAGGATCATCGAAATGACCGACGTTTACCGCGAGAGCTGCCGCAGACTTCTGTGCATCTTGATCATGAATTAATAACACCCTTAAATCATTTTCAAGCGTTAAGTAGCGATATAGATGGGTGTCATTTGGGCTTACATGCACAGTATTTCTCCAAACCTTGAAAGATATTTAAGTATGACCGCGTTTAGTGGCACTGCAAACAACTATTATTGATGTTAGTTAAGTGTATTTGCTTAAAATGTTAGAAATTTTTGATAATTGTAGCCTAAAAGCTCGCTACAAATTGAAACAAAAACACGCGGCTATCCTTTAAGATTGTTAAGAATGTCTGAGTCTTTGGCAAGTTACTTGATATAATTAATTTTGTTATATGCCTAAGTAACCTCAATATACCCAAGTGACCTTAGAATTTATTGGTATTAAGAAATCGATCCTTATCGAGTTCAATTGGGTATATTAATTAAGCCCAAAACAGAGTGAGACAGGCATAGTACTCACATACAGGAAATATTATGAAAATCGTGATTATGCGTCATGGAGAAGCGGAAACCTTTGCTCAAACTGACGCCGATCGTGCACTCACTAAGTTTGGTCGTAGTGCTTCAAAAGAGGTCGCGCAACTGTGTAAACAAGAAGGCGTGTCAGACTTTGATAAAGTGTTGGTAAGCCCTTACAAACGCGCGCAACAAACTTGGCAAGAGCTGGAAGAGGTTTTTACAGCAAAAGATCTCCAACTTTGCGAAGACATAACTCCGTATGGAGACTCAGAAACCGTAGTTGACTATCTCAATGCGATGATTGAACTAGAGCAACTTGACTCGATTTTATTGGTATCTCACCTGCCGCTCGTGGGTTACTTAACTGCAGATCTTGTTAAGGATATTGCCCCACCGATGTTCCCAACCTCGGGAATGGTTTGTATTGAATACGATACAAAGCTGCAACGTGGTGAAGTTTTGTGGCATCTAAAACCGTAAGCCACTCGAAAATAGAGTTCTATTGAAAATAGTGACAACTATTTGACTTTTTTGTGGACTAATACTTGCATAAATGGCTAACTCTCTGTGATAAAAGATAATTAAGTTGTTTTAGCCTCGGATTTATGAAGTTTACTCTACCATTTTCGGACAAATTACCTCCGTTACCCAAGCGAGCCATGCCAGCAATTGGCGCACCTGTTATGGTTTTGGCGACCTTGGCTATGGTCGTACTTCCGATGCCAGCTCTGCTGCTCGACTTATTCTTTACCTTTAACATCGCACTTTCGATGGTGGTGTTATTGGTAACGGTTTATACCCGTCGTCCTCTCGATTTTGCTGCTTTCCCTACCGTACTTCTTATAGCAACGCTCTTGCGTTTGGCGCTAAACGTTGCGTCTACGCGAGTGGTTTTGTTATACGGCCATGAAGGGCCAGGAGCTGCCGGTAACGTTATTGAATCGTTTGGTAATGTAGTTATTGGTGGTAACTACGCGGTTGGCTTTGTTGTCTTCTTAATCCTTATGATTATCAACTTTATGGTTGTCACCAAAGGTGCTGGCCGTATTTCAGAAGTAAGCGCACGCTTTACCTTGGATGCCTTGCCGGGTAAGCAGATGGCGATTGATGCTGACTTGAATGCGGGGTTGATTGATCAAGACCAAGCTCGCACTCGTCGCCAAGAAGTGACCAAAGAAGCAGACTTTTATGGCTCGATGGATGGTGCTTCAAAATTCGTAAAAGGCGATGCGATTGCTGGTATTTTGATTTTATTTATCAACATCATCGGTGGTCTTTCCATTGGTATGGCCCAATATGGATTGGGCTTTGCAGAAGCAATGCAAATTTATACGTTACTGACGATCGGTGACGGTTTGGTGGCGCAGATTCCTTCCTTACTATTGTCTATCGGTGCGGCGATCATGGTGACTCGCCAAAACACTGATGAAGATATGGGGCAGCAACTGGTATTCCAGTTATTTGATAACCCTAAAGCACTGATGATTACCTCGGGTATTCTGTTTGTGATGGGTATTGTTCCTGGTATGCCTCACTTTGCTTTCTTGTTACTTGCGGTTATTGCGGGAGCGGGCGCTTATTGGATGACACGCAAGCAGAAGCAAAAACAAGAAGAAAAAACCAACCTTCCAGCGACGATCTCCGCTGAGCCAAGTACACCAAAAGAACTTTCGTGGGATGATGTACAACCGGTCGATATTATTGGTTTGGAAGTGGGTTACCGATTAATTCCGTTAGTAGACCGTGACCAAGGCGGCGAGCTGTTAGAGCGCGTTAAAGGTGTACGTAAAAAGCTATCGCAAGACTTTGGTTTTCTTATTCCAGCCGTTCATATTCGTGACAACCTTGAATTAACGCCTAATAGTTATCGCATCACGTTGATGGGGGTGGCTGTTGGTGAGGCAGAGATCCGCCCAGACCAAGAATTGGCGATCAACCCTGGTCAAGTCTACGGCATGATTGATGGCGAACCGACCATTGACCCCGCCTTTGGTTTAGAAGCTGTGTGGATTCGCGAAGACCAGCGTGAACACGCACAAGCGTTAGGCTATACCGTAGTCGATTCATCAACGGTATTGGCAACGCATTTAAGCCAGTTACTCACAAACAATGCATCTCAGCTAATTGGCCATGAAGAAGTACAGAACTTACTCGAAATGCTTGGACGCAGTGCGCCTAAGTTGGTGGAAAGCTTTGTGCCTGATCAACTGCAACTTGGCGTGGTAGTGAAAGTACTACAGAACCTTCTTAATGAGGCGGTTCCTATTCGCGATATTCGTACAATTGTTCAAACCTTGTCCGAGTACTCGTCGAAGAGTCAAGAACCTGACATCCTAACGGCCGCCGTTCGTATCTCGCTTAAGCGTTTAATTGTACAGGAAATCAATGGCATAGAACCAGAGCTTCCAGTTATTACGCTAATCCCTGAGCTGGAACAAATCTTGCATCAAACAATGCAGGCTTCAGGAGGGGAGTCAGCAGGTATTGAGCCTGGTCTAGCGGAACGTCTGCAAATGTCGCTGAGTCAAGCGACTCAAGAGCAAGAGTTAAAAGGTGAGGCTGCCGTGTTGCTAACCTCGGGTGTACTTCGCTCTACTCTTGCAAAATTTGTTAAGAATACCATTCCTACGCTACGTGTTCTCTCATATCAAGAGATCCCGGATGAGAAGCAAATTCGCATAGTACAAGCGGTAGGTAACTAGTTTCTGTTGCTAATCAATAACGGATATCAACTTTGAAAATTAAACGATTTTTTGCGAAAGACATGCGAACTGCTCTACTTCAAGTGAAGGAAGAGCTCGGTTCTGATGCTGTGATCATGTCAAACAAAAAAGTCGCTGGTGGTGTTGAAATTGTAGCTGCGGTGGATGGCGACGCGTCCCCTGCACGTGTCGAGAGTAGCTATAGCTCGCAACCACGAACTGCTCCGACACAGGTCTCGCCAAGTTTAGAAGCTCGTACCAATGCGCGTGCTTTGGACGAAGATCGAGTTAGCCTAAACAATAGTGCTGAAGCGGGACGCTCGATGACCAAACGTTTTGCCAGCATGTTGAAGCAGTACAGCAGTCATCGCCCTGGCTATGAAGAAGCCGATGATGCGCCAAGTGAAGATTCTTTGAGTGCGCTATTAAAGCGCCAGTCATCACTTCGCTCACAAGGTGGAGAAGTCAGAGTACAAGAAGATTCCCCACTTGCTCGCTTGATAGCCGAAGACCGTAGACTTGATCGACCAAAACCTCAGCTTGATCCTACTCGTTATGAGCGTGGTTCAAGCTCGCGTGAACCATCAGTATCGAACGAAGAACTGAGCGATATGCGTGAAGAGATGATGTCGATTCGTCGTCTATTAGAACACCAAGTTTCAGGTTTGATGTGGCAAGAAGTTGAGCGTCGAGAACCGTTACGCGCCATGCTTATTAAGCGCCTTGAGCGAATGGGTGTATCACTTGAATTGGCTGACCAACTGGCTTGTTACATTCCAGAAGACACGCCACCAAAGAAAGCCTGGAAAGCCTTGCTTGGTTTGGTGGCTGATCAAATCCCTATCTCAAAGCAAGACATATTAAAGCGTGGTGGTATTGTGGCTTTGCTTGGTCCAACGGGTGTAGGCAAAACAACGACAGTCGCCAAACTCGCTGCACGTGCAGCGATGGAATATGGCTCAGACAATGTCGCACTGGTTACAACTGATACTTATCGTATTGGTGCGCACGAACAATTGGCGATCTATGGGCGAATTATGGGTTGTCCTGTAAAAGTCGCTAAAGATTCCAAAGAGTTAGCCGATGTAATATATCAACTACGCCATCGTCGTCTTGTTTTAGTGGATACTGCAGGTATGGGACAACGAGATGTTCGTCTATCAGAGCAATTGGACACCTTAATGCAAGAAAGTGGTGAGATGATTCATAGCTACCTGGTTTTACCCGCAACCGCGCAGCGTAAAGTCTTGCAAGAGACAATTGACCACTTTAAACGCATCCCACTTTCTGGATGCATTATGACCAAGCTTGATGAGTCATTGAGCTTGGGTGAGTTTGTAAGTGTGGTGGTGCAAAATGCACTACCAGTCGCTTACATCGCGAATGGACAGCGCGTACCTGAAGATATCGTGATTGCTCAACCTAAATATATGGTTGCTAAAGCAAATGATTTACTTGAAAAATCGGCGGATGACGAACCGCACTATTGGAATAGTGAAGTAGAGAGGTTCTAGGCGGCGATGATGACAGAGAATATGATACAAGATCAAGCTAGCGGATTGCGCCGCTTAACTCAGCCTTCACTGACAAAAGTTATTTCGGTAACTGGTGGTAAAGGTGGTGTAGGTAAATCAAATGTCACTTTAGGCCTAGCGATATGTATGGCCCGCCAAGGCAAAAAAGTGATGGTTCTGGATGCCGATTTAGGATTAGCCAACGTCGATGTCATGCTTGGCATTCGTCCGAAGCGTAACCTTGGCCATGTATTGGCGGGTGAATGCGATCTTAAGGATGCGATTGTTGAAGGGCCTTTTGGTATTAGAATTATACCAGCCACTTCCGGTACTCAGTCGATGACGGAGCTAACGCATGCACAGCATGTGGGTTTGATTCGTGCTTTTGGTAGCCTTGAAGATGAGATGGACGTGTTGTTGGTTGATACCGCTGCGGGCATTTCCGACATGGTAATCAGCTTCTCGCGTGCTGCCCAAGACGTCGTTGTGGTGGTGTGTGATGAACCAACATCGATTACTGATGCTTATGCTCTGATCAAATTATTGAGCAAAGAGCATCAAGTCCAACGCTTTAAAATCGTTGCTAATATGGTACGTAGTTACCGCGAAGGCCGAGAATTGTTCGCAAAATTGACGTTAGTCACAGAGAGATTCTTGAATGTGAGCCTCGAACTTGTCGCATGTATCCCATTAGATGATAAAGTGCGCCAAGCTGTTAAAAAACAAAAGATTGTGGTAGATGCGTTTCCTCGCTCGCCCGCTGCGTTAGCGATTGGTTCATTGGCTAATAAAGCGTTGACTTGGCCAATACCTAAAACGCCAAGTGGCCATTTGGAATTTTTTGTTGAACGATTACTTAACCGACCACAACCATTAGAGGGACCATTTGGTGAATAAGGCACTGACCTACGACCAATACGGCAATCACAACAGTCAACGAGCTTTTCTTGAAAAGTACTCGGTACTGGTGAAGCGTATTGCTCATCACTTGTTGGGACGATTACCTCCAAGTGTTCAGGTTGAAGATCTTATCCAAGCGGGAATGATTGGCCTTCTGGAAGCGCAAAAAAATTACGACGGCAGCAAAGGCGCCAGTTTTGAGACCTATGCTGGAATACGAATTCGCGGCGCTATGCTAGATGACATTCGTCGTGGAGACTGGGTACCGCGTTCGGTACACAAAAATAGCCGAGAGATTAATCAGGCTATTGCGGTTTTAGAAGGACAACTGAATCGAGACCCGACCGATGCCGAAGTGGCAAATTATATCGGCATGCCGTTAGATCAGTATCACACTGTTCTAACTGACATCAATTGTTCTCGTTTGATGGGGATTGAAGACCTTGGCGTTTCAGAAGACGTCATAACTTCCGACGGAATGGAAGACGAAAATACGCCTTTTCAAGGTGTTGCGGATGAAAATTTTAGAATTGCTCTGGTAGAATCGATAAAATCACTACCTGAGCGAGAAGCTTTGGTGCTTTCTCTTTATTACGATGAAGAGTTAAACCTGAAAGAAATCGGCGAAGTAATTGGTGTTAGTGAATCACGAGTAAGCCAAATACTGAGCCAATCAATGCAACGTCTGCGCACGAAATTAAGTGCATGGACAAACAATGACTAGAAATCACTGACCTTATAATCAGTGGAGGCAATTTTGAATAAAAACATGAAAATCTTGATTGTTGACGACTTCTCAACAATGCGCCGTATCGTTAAAAACCTACTTCGTGATCTGGGTTTTAATAACACCCAAGAAGCGGATGATGGTTTAACTGCATTGCCTATGCTCAAGAAGGGCGATTTCGATTTTGTCGTTACAGATTGGAATATGCCAGGTATGCAGGGTATTGACCTGCTTAAACACATTCGTGCAGATCAAGAATTGAAGCACCTGCCAGTACTAATGATCACTGCTGAAGCAAAGCGTGAGCAAATTATCGAAGCCGCTCAAGCGGGCGTTAATGGTTACATCGTAAAACCATTCACCGCAGCAACGTTGAAAGAGAAACTAGACAAGATCTTTGAACGTTTATAGTCAAACGACTATGTGAGTTTGAGCGGAAAAGGCCAATATAGGAATGATTTCATTAGAACAAGCCAAACAACTCGTTGCGCTTTTGGAAAACGGTGAACAGCAAGAAGCAGATAACTTGGTCAAAGGGATCTGTAACGCACCTAGTGAGCCAGTGTTGCAAGAAATAGGTGAACTTACCCGTGATTTGCACGAAGCTATAAAGCAGTTTCATATCGATGAGCGCTTTTCTCAGTTGGCTAATGACGAAATTCCCGATGCAAGGGATCGCCTCCAATACGTTATTGAAAAGACTGAAGTAGCTGCAAACCAAACTATGGATGCGGTCGATCGCTGTATGCCGATAGCTGACAATCTCCATGACGGTTTACTCCAAGTAAGACCTCAATGGAACCAGCTCATGCATGGCAAAATCGATTTAACTGAGTTTAAAGCACTGTGCCACCGTATTGATGATCTTCTCGGACATGTCGAAGGCAATAGTAGTGAACTTCGTAGTTTACTCACGGACATTTTGATGGCTCAGGGGTTTCAGGATCTGACGGGCCAAATCATCGGTCGAGTCATTGAACTAGTGAGTGAAGTCGAAACGCGACTTGTTGATATCCTAACAGTTTTTGGTCAACACCAATTGGATGAAGAACTATCCAAGAACAATAAAAAAGCATCAACCGAAGCTGAGGGGCCTATTATCAATCCTCACGAAAGGATTGATGCGGTTTCATCGCAAGACGAAGTGGATGATCTACTCTCGAGTCTTGGGTTTTAGAGGTAACTTATGAGCTACGAATTAGACGAAGATATTCTTCAGGACTTTTTAGTTGAGGCGGGTGAGATTCTTGAGTTGCTCTCAGAGCAGCTAGTAGAACTCGAAAATAACCCTAATGACAAGGATTTACTCAACGCTATCTTCCGCGGGTTCCACACTGTAAAAGGTGGTGCGGGCTTTTTAGCGCTTACTGAACTCGTTGATACCTGCCATGGTGCGGAAAACGTGTTTGATATTCTGCGTAATGGCCAGCGTGAAGTGACCGCAAGTCTAATGGATACAATGCTGAAAGCACTTGATACCGTTAACGAGCAGTTTCAAGCAGTGCAAGAGCGCGAACCGTTAGAAGCGGCCGACCAATCTCTACTTGATGAACTGCATCGCTTAAGTAAACCCGCTTCATCGGATGAGGTTGTCGTAGCTCCAACTGAACCTGAAGTGGTTGTTAGCGCTCCAGTGATCGAACCAACTCCAGTCGTTGAACCCGTAACTCAAGTTGATGCGGGCTCAATCGATGAGATTACCCAAGACGAGTTTGAAAAATTACTCGATGAGTTACATGGTGTTGGTGGCGCGCCTAGTGTGAATAAAGCCCCTGAGACTCCAGTAGCCGCATCGGTTGCACCAAGCTCGGAAAGTGGTGATATTACAGACGATGAGTTTGAGAAACTGCTTGATGAATTACACGGTATTGGTAAAGGACCGGGTAAAGAAGTACCTGCTGCACCGGTAACGCCTGCACCTGCGCCGGCTGCACCAAGCTCATTTGATGACGATCTGATGACGGATGATGAGTTTGAAAAACTGCTTGACCAACTACATGGTCAAGGAAAAGGTCCAAGCATAGAAGAGCTCGAGCTCGCTACGAAGCCAGTTTATCAGAACAATGATGACCAAGTGGTTGAAGCTTCAATTCCAGCTCCAGTTGCTGAAGTCGTTGCGCCAGCTCCTGCCGCACCAGTAGCTGCCCCAGCCCCAAAAGCTGAAGTGAAAGCTCCAGCGAAAAAAGAGGCGGCAGCACCGGCGAAGAAAGCGGAAGCAACGGTACGTGTTGATACATCAACGCTCGATATCATCATGAATATGGTGGGTGAGCTTGTATTGGTGCGAAATCGCCTGTTGAGTCTAGGTCTGAACAGCAATGATGAAGAGATGGCAAAGGCTGTCGCTAACCTCGACGTTGTGACCGCTGACTTACAAGGCGCGGTAATGAAAACCCGCATGCAGCCTATTAAGAAGGTATTTGGTCGATTCCCACGCGTGGTACGTGACCTTGCACGAAGCTTAAATAAAGACATCACGCTTGAAATGCGTGGTGAAGATACTGATTTGGATAAGAACCTAGTTGAGGCTTTGGCGGATCCACTAATTCACTTAGTGCGTAACTCGGTTGACCATGGTATCGAAATGCCAGAGGAGCGCGTCAAAGCGGGCAAACCTCGTACAGGTAAAGTAATTTTGTCAGCAGCCCAAGAAGGCGATCATATCGAGTTGGCAATCGTCGATGACGGTGGCGGTATGAATCCTGACGTTCTTCGTGGTATCGCGGTTAAGCGCGGCATGATGGACGAGGACGCAGCGTCTCGTTTGACAGACAAAGAGTGTTTCAATCTGATCTTTATGCCAGGTTTCTCAAGCAAAGAGAAGATTTCAGATATCTCTGGTCGTGGTGTAGGTATGGACGTTGTTAAGACAGCGATCAATACCCTAAATGGCTCGATTGATATTGATTCAGAAATGGGTAAAGGCACTCAAATCACCATCAAAGTTCCGCTGACTCTAGCGATTCTTCCGACACTCATGGTTGGTGTGGGCGGCAATCCATTTGCTCTGCCTTTGGCAAGTGTGAACGAGATTTTCCATTTAGACCTTAGCCGCACCAACGTGGTTGATGGTCAGTTAACTATCATTGTTCGCGATAAGTCTATTCCGCTGTTTTACTTGCAGAATTGGCTATCGCCACGCTCAGCCGCGGTAGAACAACGTAAAGGGCACGGTCATGTAGTGATCGTTCAGCTTGGTAGCCAGCGTGTTGGTTTTGTTGTCGATACCTTGATCGGTCAAGAAGAAGTGGTAATTAAACCGCTTGATAACTTGTTACAAGGTACGCCAGGTATGGCGGGTGCAACTATCACTAGTGATGGTCATATTGCCTTGATTCTTGATGTGCCAGATCTTTTAAAACGTTATGCATCAGCATCACGTATCTAATCGTTAAGTATTAAAAAGGATAAACATGGCAATAAGAGTTTTAGTAGTTGACGATTCAAGCTTTTTCCGTCGCCGAGTGAGTGAAATTATCAATTCAGACGCGCGACTTGAAGTCATTGATGTGGCGACAAACGGTAAAGAAGCGGTTGAAAAGGCGATAAAAATCAAGCCAGACGTCATTACTATGGATATCGAAATGCCAGTCATGGACGGTATCACAGCCGTCCGTGAAATTATGGCTTCAAATCCGATCCCAATTTTGATGTTCTCTTCGCTGACTCATGATGGCGCAAAAGCGACATTAGACGCTTTGGATGCTGGCGCTCTCGATTTCTTACCGAAGAAGTTCGAAGATATTGCACGTAATCGTGACGAAGCGGTTCAATTGCTACAGCAACGAGTATTGCAAATCGCTTCACGCCGCACCTTTATGCGTCGACCTGTAGCGCCTCGTGCAACAGCGACAACGACAACTGCGCCGGCGGAAAGAAGCATTACTCGTTCGACCGTGAGCACACTGCAGTCGCGTACGACAGCAGCACCGATAAGCCGTCCCACATCGACGCCTGCGCGCTTTAAAGCGAGTGGTAAGAAATATCAGCTGACTGCGATTGGTACGTCGACCGGTGGTCCAGTTGCTTTGCAGAAGATTCTGACTAAGTTACCAGCGAACTATCCACATCCGATTTTGTTGATCCAACATATGCCGGCCACCTTTACCGCTGCATTTGCTAGCCGATTGAACACGCTATGCAAAATTCAAGTAAAAGAAGCTGCAGATGGTGATGTTTTACAACCTGGTGTGGCTTATTTAGCACCTGGTGGCAAACAAATGATGATTGAAGGTCGTGCAGGTAGTGCCAAGTTGCGCATTATTGATGGCGGCGACCGCATGAACTACAAGCCATGTGTCGATGTAACCTTTGGTAGTGCAGCAAAAATTTATGGCGACAAAGTCTTGTCTATGGTCCTAACAGGTATGGGTGCTGATGGGCGAGAAGGTGCGCGCATGCTGAAAAACGCGGGTGCGACGATTTGGGCACAAGATGAAGAAAGCTGTGTGGTGTATGGTATGCCTCAAGCCGTGGCGAAAGAAGGTATTTCTTCAGAAGATTTACCTTTAGAGCGTATCGCTGAACGTATGCTAGTCGAAATAGGTCTCGCGTAGAGGTAAGGCTATGATCGTTTGGAGTATCGCTAACCAAAAAGGTGGCGTTGGTAAAACTACTACCACCATAACTCTTGCAGGGCTATTGGCGAAACAAGGGAAAAAAGTATTGTTGGTTGATACTGACCCGCACGCTTCATTGACCACCTATTTAGGTTTTGACTCTGACAATGTGCCATCAAGCCTGTTCGATCTGTTTCAAATTAAAGAGTTTACCGAGCGTACGGTACAGCCTCTAATTATGGATAGTGATATCGACGGGATTGATATTATTCCGGCGCATATGTCATTGGCTACCCTTGATCGTGTGATGGGCAACCGCAGTGGAATGGGGCTAATTTTAAAGCGCGCTCTGCTTGCGATTAAAGATCATTACGATTACGTGTTGATTGATTGTCCACCCATTTTAGGTGTGATGATGGTTAACGCATTGGCAGCAAGTAACCGCATATTGATCCCAGTTCAAACTGAGTTTTTGGCCATGAAAGGTCTTGAGCGCATGGTGCGGACTCTCGCCATTATGCAAAAGTCCCGTAATAAAGCGTTTAAAGTGACGATTGTGCCAACAATGTACGATAAACGAACGCGAGCATCGTTGCAGACATTGCAGCAGCTTAAGCGAGATTATCCAGAACAAGTTTGGTCATCGGCGGTGCCTATTGACACTAAGTTTAGGGATGCAAGCTTGAAGCATTTACCTGTATCACATTTTGCATCTGGAAGCCGTGGTGTATTTGCTTACAAGCAACTGCTATTGCATTTAGAGAGGCTGGCATTTGATGAGTGATGATACCTTGCTCTCGAGTGAGCAAGCCTTAGATGACTACTTCAACTCTCTGTTATTTGAGGATGATGAGTTACAAGCGCTAGTGAAACCAGGTATTGATGAAACAATACTTGCAGAGCCAGAGCCAGAGCCAGAGCCAGAGCCAGAGCCAGAGCCAGAGCCAGAGCCAGAGCCAGACTTTACCAGTAATTATCAATTTGAGCCTATGGTTCAATTGGAAGAAACTCACGGTTTCTACCATCCAGTTACGGCCGAAATTGAAGTCCCGAATTTGGAAGATGTAGAGCGCTTATTAAAGCAGCTTGAATCATCCAATCCGGTTGATGAGTTACACCTGACTAGTGTGATGGAACAAAACACACTAGACATTGCGAAAGCGACTCAAACACAGGTCGTTGTTGACGAGGTTCAAGATTGGGACCCAGAACCTTATGTTGCACCAGAAGTGGAAGTAACGCTTCACGCGGAGATACCACCACAATCTGAAGTAACGATAGAACCCGTCGTTGAGCAATCGTTAGAGATTGAGCCTCAAGTTGAATTAGCAACTCAGCCTGGGAGTGGCTTTACGGCGGATTGGCACAGCACTCAGCGTGAGCAAGCTTTTCAAGTGCTCTATTTTGACGTCAATGGTGTGACATTTGCGGTACCTTTGGACGAGTTAGGCGGTATTCATCGCTTAGCCGAGTTGAATCACTTAATTGGTCGTCCAGAATGGTATTTAGGTTTGCAAACCAGTCGTGAGGCGCAGCTTGATGTGGTCGACACTGCGAAGTGGGTGATGGCGGAGAAGCTTGTCGATGACAGTTATAAAGAACAGTACCAGTACATTGTTATGTTAGGTGCGAGTAAATGGGGTCTTGCTTCAACTCAGTTGATGGGTACTGAATGGCTAGAACCAGAGAAAGTACGCTGGCGTGAAATGGCAGGCAAAAGACCTTGGCTTGCCGGTATGGTTAAAGAAAAAATGTGCGCTCTGATCCACGTAGAAGCATTGAACGCTATGCTAAACGCTGGTTTAGATGTAAAAGCATTAGACAAATAGATATGTGCCCCAAAAAGGGTTAAAGAGGATAAGGTATGTCTCAAACTAGCGAACTTGAAGTGAGAAAAGAAAATTCAAATGATGAAGTACTTCAGTGGGTGACGTTCCAACTTGAAGAAGAAACATACGGCATTAATGTAATGCAAGTTCGTGAAGTTCTTCGTTATACGGAAATTGCGCCTGTACCGGGAGCACCTGACTACGTACTGGGTATTATTAACCTACGTGGTAACGTCGTGACGGTAATCGATACACGTTCTCGCTTTGGTTTAATGGAAGGTGAGATCACCGATAATACTCGTATTATTGTGATTGAGTCTGAGCATCAAGTGATTGGTATTCTTGTTGATAGCGTGGCTGAAGTGGTTTACCTACGTTCATCTGAAATCGACACTACGCCAAGCGTGGGTACTGATGAGAGTGCGAAGTTTATCCAAGGTGTTAGCAACCGTGACGGTAAACTATTGATCCTCGTTGATCTGAATAAGCTTCTTTCTGATGAAGAATGGGATGAGATGGCTCATCTATAATGGATACTAGCGTGATGTTTAGCACTCCTGTCGTTGCAGGAGTGGCTGCCTTTGTATTTTTGTTGTTGATTTTTAGCATTTTACGCTTGAAGGCGACGCAAAAAAAAGCACTTGAGCAAGGCAGACAGCAGCAGCGTCAGTTAGACCGAGAACTGCAAAAAGCAAATAAGCAATTGCTTGAAGTTCGTTCAGTTGTTGTTGGTCTTGGTCAGAGAGTGAGTGAGCAAGAAGATATCATTCAACATTTGCTGGAGCGCATTAAAGATCTTGAGCAAGCGGAT
The DNA here is from genome assembly GCF_015278125.1 of Vibrio fluminensis. Taxonomy (GTDB): domain Bacteria; phylum Pseudomonadota; class Gammaproteobacteria; order Enterobacterales; family Vibrionaceae; genus Vibrio; species Vibrio fluminensis. The sequence goes on along the minus strand of NZ_JADILO010000004.1, from coordinate 92,796 downwards.
GGTGATGGTCGTCTCTATTCTCGAGCGACAAAGATGGTGCAACTGGGTGCCGATCTTAATGAGCTAATCCAAGAGTGTGAGTTACCAAAAGCAGAAGCAGAACTAATGATGTCTTTGCAAAACAAGTTGGCGGGTCGAGAAAAAATCCCCCCTCTTGAAGGTATGCCAGAGCAATCTGTTGAGCGTCGGCGCCGTAACTAGATTCATTGAACAAAGGATGCAATATGCATCCTTTTTTAGTATCTAAAGGCCGCTTTTATGAGTCTATATTTCCAAATGTGAACGTCGGGCGTGAGTTAATGCAAACTATGATTAAATATTAATAACTTCTTACTTAGTTTCGTGATTCGTAAAGCTCATTCGCTATGATGTAGAAAATCCCCTGTGGTAATATAAGCGCCTAAATCTCTATAGTGGTTGCCAATGCTAGAAGTAAAACAATTAACAGCAATTCGTGACGAAAGAATTTTATTTGAATCTCTGTCATTTACTATTGGCAGTGGTGAATTAGTCCAAATTGAAGGACGTAACGGCACTGGTAAAACGACTCTACTGCGTATCGTTGCTGGGTTGGGCGACCGTGATGACGGTGAAATATTTTGGAACAACGAAAATATTGAGTCTAACCGCGATAGTTATCATCATGATTTACTGTTTTTAGGCCATCAAACGGGTGTAAAGCGCGAGCTGACCGCGTATGAAAACTTACGTTTTTATGTTTCGGTACATAGTAATCAAGCGGCAGACAAAGAGACCATTTATCAAGCATTGCTTCAAGTTGGTTTGGCTGGGCGCGAAGATGTGCCGGTTGCACAACTTTCCGCTGGGCAACAGCGTCGTGTTGCTTTGGCTCGTTTGTGGTTAAGTCAACACAAGTTGTGGATTTTGGATGAGCCATTAACGGCGATTGATAAGCAAGGCGTGAAAGTATTGGAAGCGTTGTTTCTAAACCATGCAGAGCAGGGTGGTATCGTTGTCTTGACCACGCACCAAGATATGTTCGCTGACAATCCGAAATTACGAAAAATTAAACTAGGTGGTTAAGCGTGATAGGCATAATGAATAACGTCATCCGACGCGAATTGTTGATTGCGTACCGTCGCCAAGCGGATATTTTTAATCCACTTTGGTTTTTTATCATCGTTATTACGCTGTTTCCACTCAGCATTGGCCCTGAGCCTAATTTGTTAGCACGTATTGCTGCCGGAATTGTTTGGGTAGCGGCTTTGCTTTCGGCGTTGTTGTCGTTAGAGCGCCTGTTTCGAGACGATTATCAAGACGGTGCACTTGAACAAATGATGTTAATGCCGGTTCCATTGCCGTTGGTTGTGATGTCGAAAGTGATTGCTCACTGGCTACTGACAGGTTTGCCCTTGATTATTATCAGCCCATTGTTGGCGATATTGCTCTCTTTAGACTTTAATACTTGGCTAGCAGTCGTACTAACCTTATTAGTGGGCACGCCGACATTGAGCTTTATTGGTGCGATAGGTGTGGCATTAACCGTCGGGTTACAAAAGGGCGGGGTGCTTTTAAGCTTATTAATCCTACCGCTTTACATACCGATTTTGATTTTTGCGACTTCGGCGATTGATGCTGCCTCGTTAGGTATGGCGTATAACGGACAGTTAGCAATTTTAGGCGCAATGTTTATGGGAGCATTGACCTTAACACCGTTTGCGATTAGCGCTGCACTGCGAGTAAGTGTTAATTAGTTGTTTTCGATCAAGCACGAAATTTTCCCAGTATATAAATTACAACACTACTAAAAACCGAGCTCGACTCGGTAATAAATGAAGTAAAGAGTGAGACCGACAATGTGGAAATGGCTCCATCCTTATGCAAAGCCTGAATCTGCCTATCGCTTATGCGGTAAGTTATTACCATGGTTTTCTATACTAGCCTTTGCCTGCCTTTCAATTGGTACAGTGTGGGGGCTAGCCTTCGCGCCTTCCGATTACCAACAAGGTGATAGTTTCAGGATTATCTATATTCACGTACCTTCGGCAATTTGGTCGATGGGTGTGTATATGTCGATGGCGATCGCTGCCTTTATCGGCCTTGTTTGGCAAATCCGTATATCAGACATGGCGGCACTGGCGATGGCGCCAATTGGCGCGGTGTTTACCTTTATTGCACTACTAACCGGTGCGGTGTGGGGTAAGCCGATGTGGGGCGCATGGTGGGTATGGGATGCTCGCTTAACGTCAGAACTCATTCTACTGTTTCTTTACCTTGGTGTTATCGCGCTTTACCACGCATTTGACGATCAAAAAACCGCAGCGAAAGCCGCGGGTATTTTAGCCATCGTGGGTGTGGTTAACCTACCAATCATTCACTTCTCGGTTGAGTGGTGGAACACGCTACACCAAGGCGCAACGATCACTAAGTTCGACAAGCCTTCTATCTCGAACGATATGCTTTGGCCGCTGTTGTTGAATATTTTTGGTTTTGCTTTCTTCTTCGGTGCACTGACACTGGTTCGTCTACGTAACGAAATTATAAGCAAAGAAAGTCACCGCCCTTGGGTGGTAGAAATGTCGGCTCGTTTAACTCAGAGAGGTAATTAAGCATGCATTTTGAATCTTTGAGTGATTTTTTTGCCATGGGCGGCTACGCAGGTTATGTGTGGAGTGCGTTCGGCATTACCTTTTTCGTGATGATTGCTTTGCTAATTAGCAGTGTACGTCGTCACAAAGCGCTACTGAACGAAGTTCAGAATAAAGTGGCTCGTCAAGCTCGTATTGATGCAGCTAAGAATATGGAGAACACTCTATGAACCCAAGACGTAAAAAGAGGCTCGCAATTGTTCTAGCCATTTTCCTTGGTATCGGCTCAACGATTGGTCTGATGATTTATGCATTAGGGCAAAATATGGACTTGTTCTACACTCCAACTGAGTTAGTACAAGGCAAACCAGATGGTACTAAGCCGGAAGTCGGTCAACGTCTTCGTATTGGTGGTATGGTGACCGTTGGTTCGGTTAAGCGTGATTCTGAGTCTCTACGCGTGTCATTCCAACTGCACGATGTTGGTCCTAACGTGACCGTTGTTTATGACGGTATTCTTCCAGACCTTTTCCGTGAAGGTCAGGGCATCGTTGCTCAAGGCGTATTGGTTGATGCAACTACTGTAGAAGCGTTCGAGGTTTTAGCGAAGCATGATGAAGAATACATGCCACCTGAAATTGCGGAAGCGATGGAGAAGTCGCACACGCCACTTGACTATACCGATCAACAGAAACAAGGAAGCAGTCAATGATTGCAGAAATCGGCCACTTTGCACTGATCGTCTCGCTTGCGATGGCAGTGCTGCTGAGTATCCTGCCTTTGGTAGGTGCTTCCAAAAATAACACGGTATTAATGAACACCGCTCGTCCCCTTTCTTGGGCGATGTTCTTACTGCTTGCGCTATCGTTCGCGATTCTATTGTGGGCATTTTACACCAACGACTTTACCCTCAACTATGTTGCCAGCAACTCCAATACACAGTTGCCATGGTACTATCGCTTAACCGCGGTTTGGGGTGCACATGAAGGTTCACTGCTACTTTGGGTACTTATCCAAGCGGCGTGGACAGTCGCAGTTGCAACCTTTAGTCGTGGCATGCCTCAAGAGTCGGTTGCGCGCGTGTTAGCGGTAATGGGTATGATCAGTGTGGGTTTCCTGCTGTTCATCATCTTAACGTCTAACCCGTTCCTGCGTACACTGCCGTTCTTCCCAGTTGATGGTCGTGACTTAAACCCATTACTGCAAGACCCGGGTTTGATCATTCACCCACCAATGCTTTACATGGGCTACGTTGGCTTCTCGGTAGCGTTCTCGTTTGCTATTGCATCACTTATGACTGGTCGCTTGGATACCGCATGGGCACGTTGGTCTCGTCCTTGGACAACCGCAGCATGGTTATTCCTAACGCTAGGTATCGCACTAGGCTCTTGGTGGGCTTACTACGAGCTTGGCTGGGGTGGCTGGTGGTTCTGGGATCCAGTAGAAAACGCATCATTTATGCCTTGGCTAGCCGGTACCGCGCTCATGCACTCGCTAGCGGTAACCGAAAAACGCGGTACGTTTAAAGCGTGGACAGTGTTACTGGCGATTTCAGCATTCTCATTAAGCTTGCTGGGTACCTTCCTAGTTCGTTCAGGTATCCTAGTGTCAGTGCACGCGTTTGCTTCAGATCCATCACGCGGTATGTTTATCCTAGGCTTCCTCGTATTTGTTATCGGTGGTTCACTACTGCTATTTGCTGTTAAAGGCGCAACCGTACGTGCGCGTGGTAACTTCGAATTGGTATCACGTGAAAACGCACTACTGGCGAACAACATTCTGCTAATGGCGGCACTGGTTGTGGTACTCGTTGGTACACTGCTACCACTTGTGCACAAACAAATCGGTCTCGGCTCGGTCTCTATCGGTGCCCCATTCTTCGACATGCTATTTGCGTGGTTGATGATCCCGTTCTCATTTGTATTGGGTATTGGTCCACTGATCCGTTGGAAGCGTGACAACCTATCTGATCTAGCCAAACCAATGCTAGTGTCGGGCGTTATCTCAATTGTTCTCGCGGGTCTACTTAACTGGATTTTCTCAGATTACTTCGTCTTCATGACCTACCTAGGTTGGTTAATGGCGATGTGGATTGTTGTGATGCACGGTTATGAACTGCATGAGCGTGCGACGCACCGCCACAGCTTCTTTGGCGGCATCTTTAAACTGCCACGTAGCCACTGGGCGATGATGCTTGGTCACATCGGTCTTGCTGTCTCTATCATTGGTATCGCAATGGTACAAACGCACAGTATTGAGCGTGACGTGCGTCTAGCGCCGGGTGATAACTTCCAACTTGAAGAGTACAACTTCTACTTCTCAGGTGTGCGCGACAAAGATGGTCCTAACTACGATGGTTACATTGCTGATTTTGAAATCACGCTAGATGGTAAATACATCAATACTCTGCATGCAGAAAAACGTTTCTACCGCACCGCACGTTCAATGATGACTGAAGCGGCGATCGATCGCAGCTTTACTCGTGACCTATACGTGGCGATGGGTGATCGTCTAGATGACAATAAATCTTGGGCGGTACGTATTTACTACAAACCATTCGTAAACTGGATTTGGGCTGGATCAATTATCATGTCTCTAGGTGGTGCGCTCGCGATCAGCGACAAACGTTACCGCTTTAGAAAGAAAGCTAAGAAGCAGGAGGCATAAATGAACAAGAAACTTTTGTTTATTCCACTAGTGATATTTCTCGGTCTAGTGGCAGTATTTATGACTCAGCTTGTACGTAACTCTGAAGGTGACGACCCAACCAAACTCGAGTCAGTGTTGGTGGGTAAGCATGTCCCAGAGTTCCGTTTAGAAGATTTGGCGGAACCAGGCAAACTTTACGATCAAGCGATCTTCAAAGGTGAGCCGCTGCTGCTGAACGTTTGGGCAACTTGGTGTCCAACCTGTTATGCCGAGCATCAGTACTTAAATGAACTGGCGAACGAAGGCGTAAAAATTATAGGTCTTAACTACAAAGACCAACGTGACAAAGCAGTTGGTTGGCTAAACGATCTAGGTAACCCATACCTGATCAGCCTATTCGATGGCAATGGTATGTTGGGTCTTGATTTGGGCGTTTATGGCGCACCTGAAACTTTCTTGATCGACGCTAACGGCATCATCCGCTATCGTCATGTGGGGGATGTAAACCCACGTAACTGGAAAGAGAAGCTTGAGCCAATGTATCGTGAAATGGTAGCGGAGGCGAAATAATGAAAAAGTGGATTATTGCATTATTCGCAGCAATGACATTTTCGATGGCGGCACATGCCACCATCGAGGTGTACGAGTTTGAAACGCTGCAGCAAGAGCAGCAGTTTAAAGAGCTTGGTAATACGTTGCGCTGTCCGAAATGTCAGAACAACACCATTGCCGATTCAAACGCTGAACTGGCACAAGATCTGCGTCATAAAGTGTACGAGATGACCAAAGAAGGTAAATCAAAAAACGAAATCGTTGATTACATGATTGCTCGCTACGGTAATTTCGTGACTTACAATCCGCCATTTACACTCGCGACTTCGATTCTTTGGTTAGGCCCGCTGGCTGTGGTACTGCTTGGCTTTGGCGTGATTGTTGTGCGTAGCCGCAAGAGCAAACAGGTCGCGAAAGACGACAAATGGGATCAAGATAAAGAACAGCGTCTAAAAGCGCTACTCGATGAAGAGAAGAACGACGGAGATAAGCAGTAATGACTCTATTTTGGATTGCTTCAATCGTTCTTATCGCGATAAGTGCGGTGTTTATCGCTCTGCCTTTTGTGAAAAAGAAAGAGAACAACGACGCTGCGCTGCGCGATGAACTCAACAAAGCGCTGTATAAAGACCGTCTTTCTGAACTTAAAGAAGAAGACGAAGAAGGCTTGGTGGTTAACCAGCAAGAGTTGATTGATGATCTTAAACAATCGCTACTGGATGACATTCCTACCGACAACCAGCAAGAAGAGAGCGCACAGCTCAACCCTTGGGCAGTGATTATTCCGTCTGTGCTGCTTACGGTTGCTTTGAGTTACGGTCTATACGCTAAATTTGGTGCCGCAGATGATGTTCAGCAGTGGCAGCAAGTGACGTCTAATCTACCTGCGTTGTCTAAGAAGTTAATGTCACCAGAAGGTGCTGCGCTAAGCGATGATGAAATGCAGGATCTGACGCTGGCGCTACGTACTCGTCTTCATTACGAACCAAGCGATGCGACCGGCTGGTTGTTGTTAGGTCGTATTGCTCTGGCAAATCGCGATATCGATACTGCCATTGGTGCGATGAACAAAGCGTATCGTCTGAAATCGGACGACCCAGACATCATGCTGGGTTTAGCTCAGGCACTGATGCTATCGCAAGACGAAGTTGACCAAGATACTGCGCGCTCAACACTGGGTAAGCTAGTGCAGCGTAACTTTATGGATGTACGCGTGTTCTCGCTATTGGCATTTGATGCTTACGAGCGTAAAGATTTTGCCGCGGCAATCCGTTACTGGAGCATCATGCAGCAGATGATTGGTCCACAAGACGAGCGTTATGAAATGCTAAGTCGCAGTATTGAAAATGCTCAAAAACAGCTGGGCGTGACAGGTGCGAATGGTAAATCAGTGTCAGTGACCATCGATCTTGGTGAACAGGTTAACGCGAATCCAAATGCGGCGCTGATTGTCTCAGTACATAACGCAGATGGTTCTCCAATGCCAGTCGCAGCAGCGCGCTACCCATTGGGTACATTCCCTCGTACTGTGGTGCTTGATGATGGTAACAGTATGATGCAAGGGCAAAAGTTATCGCAACTTGAAGACTACATGGTACGTGTACGCGTCGATAACGACGGCAACGTGGCGACCAAAGATGGCGACTGGTACGGCGAAAGTCCAGCCGCTAAAATGGGCGAAGCGGTTGATGTTGTGGTCGATAAACAGTATTGATAAGCAATAGTGTTAATACGCAGCAAAACTAAGTAAACTAGGCCGGTCATTCACCGGCCTTTTTTCATGGAATAATTATAATGAAGAGCCTTAAGCCTAAGGTATGGACATCGCTTTTATCACTGCTGTTGTTAGCAGGCTGCTCTAGTGCGCCTGATGATGAGTCTGAAACGAGTGTCTCTAACGTTAGCGATCCTTTTGAAAGCTTTAACCGCGTAATGTGGGATGTTAACTACGATTATCTCGATCCTTACATTGTCCGTCCTGTCTCTCTTGCTTATGTGGGGTATACGCCACAGCCGGTAAGAACGGGTATTTCAAACTTTCTTGCCAACCTTGATGAGCCATCAAGTATGATTAACAACTTAATCATGGGTAATGGCGGTAAAGCATTAGACCACTTCAACCGTTTTTGGATTAACACCACATTTGGTCTACTTGGCTTTATTGATATCGCTTCTGATGCTGGCATTACCGATCACAATGCGAAAGCTCTAGGTGACGCGATTGGTCATTATGGTGTTGGCAACGGGCCTTATGTAATGGTACCGGGCTATGGTCCGTGGACAGTGCGAGAAACGGCTGATTTTGCTGATAGCATGTATGTGCCGCTTTCACTACTTAACTTCTGGGCTGGTTTAGGTAAATGGGCTTTGGAAGGGATGGAAACACGTGCTGCGCTGGTCAACCAAGAAGCGATGCTAGAAAACTCGCCAGATCCATACGCATTAACTCGCGACGTTTATATTCAGCATCAAGACTTCAAAGCGGAAATAGAAACAGAGCAAGAAGAGATCGATCACGATGAAGAAGCGTACCTTGATGAGTATCTGGACGAGTTCTAAATCGGTTTAATCGAAATAACAAATACAAAAAAGGCTTGGTAATCCAAGCCTTTTTGCTATCGGTTAGTCGGTTAATTTGACTAAAGTCTAATGCTTAGATTAGAACGTGTAGTTCGCTTGTACACCAATTAGCCAGATGCTACCTGATACTTCGCCCGTAAATTCACCGGCTAACTTCTGAGCTGCATCATCTGATTCATAGCCACGAGATTCTTTGATAGAAGCGTCTTTAGCAATAATGTAAGTAAAGCCAGCATCTAAAGTTAGTTGTTTCGTTGCTTTATAGCTTGCACCGATGCTTAACCATGTACGATCTGTTTCAGGAATTGTAATAGTGCGGTTTTTATCACTTACCGCAGCCATGTCATATGCAATGCCTGAACGAAGTGTTAGCTTAGGATTAACTAGGTACGTTGCACCTAGAGCAAAACGGTAGTTATCTTTCCAATGTTCTTCCTTGATCACTGAGCTTGGATTGTTGTCTAGGTCAGCAACAAGTTTTTCAAATGAGCTCCAGTCAGTCCAGTTAATGCTGGCATGCATAGCAAATTGATCAGTTAGCTGATGATAAGAAGCTATTTCTGCTGTTGCTGGAAGATCAAGCGACATAGAACCTGTGTCATGGAAATTAGGATCTAGAAGATTGAATGCTGATCCCTCGGCATTACCCTCTAGTTTGAATTTAACAGCTGATTTATATGCAAAACCAATGCGGTTGGTATCATTAACTTGCCAAACAGTGCCGACTTGCCAACCCCATGAAAGGTCATCACCTTCCATATATTTTAGAGTTGCCCCAGGTTTTACTAAACCGATACTTTCTTTTGGAGCAACTGCACCAAAATGTCCTTCACCGTGAACAAGACGCAAACCTGCGCCAAAACTAAATTGTTCATTCAGCTTGTATGCCGCATTTAGGTTAGCTTCTACTGATTTGATCATTGCTTCATTACCAAAATGAGAAGCGTTGAAATCATTACCTAGGTCAGTTTCCATACCATAGTTTGTACCTAACGCTAAGCCTAGAGCAAATTGGTCGTTAACACGGTGTGATAGGTAGAAGTTTGGGATTACAGCACTGTTGGCAAAGTCTTTAGAGCTTGCTTTTGAACCATCTAATGGAGGGAGAGGTAGGGCTTTTGAACCATCAATATCACCGTTTACATCAATATTCGGGTCAACATAGATAGCGCCAACAGAAACTTGAGTCCCTTCTAGGTAGGTTAGTAGCGCAGGGTTACGCCATTGTGAGCTTGCGTTATCAGCCATTGCTGCTTCGCCTGCGTATGCGCGGCCAAGACCTGTTGCTGAGTATTCTGCTAACTGGAAACCTGCTGCGTTAACAGTTGCTGAAGCTGACATTAAACCACATGCCACTGCAAGTGATAGGAGAGACTTGTTTGTTTTCATTATAATGTTCGCTGAATATGTTTTTTGTGAGAGCGTGAATGTTAAATTTAGAGTAAAAGCTTTAAAAATAAAAAACACACCAAATAGCATTTTCAGAGTTAAATTCTAAAAGAATCAAACTTAAAGGAATTAAAAACCAGAAAAGTGGTATGACCACTTCCTATTTCAGCTAACGCGTGTATTGCTAAATTTCGAGAAATTTTTACAACTGTACTCTCAAATAGAGTGTTTATGTGTTCGCTGAAAGTTTATAAAGCTGTGGATAGTTGAGAATAAGTGGAACGCTACGGAATACGGAATACGGAATTTAGGGCAAGACAATAAAAAGGGCTGGAAAACCAGCCCTCGGAAGTTAGTAGTCTAGCGTTAGCGATTAGAAGCTGCGGCTGTATTGTAGACCCACTAGGATAGCGTCAGCATGAGTTGTTGCTGCAACAGAAGTCACAGGGTTTCCGCCAATCTCAATAGATTCATCAACTTTAACGTCATCACCCATTAGGTAGGTAAAACCAAAGTCTACGTTTGAAGAGCTATCAATATGGTAAGTGAAACCAGTTGAGAACCATTGACGATCAGAGTCGGGCACTGAAATAGAAGTTAGACTATCTTGTGCACTGGTGTCATACATGTAGCCAACACGTAGCGTCCAATCATTATTTAGGTAGTAAGTACCACCAATGGCATAGTGCCAGCCATCTTGCCACTTATAATCTTTGTCATAAGAACCTGTAGACCCTGGTAAGAAACCTATAGGTGACGCAGATGCGTCAAGGTTACGGAATTCGATTTGGTCGAATGAACTCCAGCCAATATATTGGATAGAGTAGTGCACCGCGAATTTAGTATCTTCGATTTTGTGGTAACCAGAGAATTCGGCGATATCAGGTAGCGGCAGCGTGATCTTTTGACCTTTGTCGTCTTCAGCTTCAAATTCTGGGCTGTAGCGGTAAGCTAAACCAAAGCGGTTATTTTCATCAAGTTCAAAAACCGTACCGACATTAAAACCAAACGCCCAACCATCTGCCTTATCAACATTTAGAGCATACTTGCTATCTACTGAACCAATTAAACCTGGTACAGGGTTTCCGCGTTTCATTGTGCCTTGACCATAAATAAGGTCTAGGCCTGCACCAAAGCTCCATTGTTCGTTCAGACGGTAAGAACCCGCAACACCGAAATTAAAGCTCTTAACATCGGTTACACCGCCATATTCAGCTGCTGAGTAATCGCTATCGAATTCCGTCTTCGTACCAAAGTTTGAATATGCGTTCACACCCCAGGCAAATTTTTCGTTAACAGGGACAATAAGGTGGATATTTGGTGCAATTGAAGTATCACCGATTTCATCTTGGTTCGCATCTACCGATTGTGGAGCCATGAACCCTTTGTATTCAGCATCTTTCACTTCAATCATTGAAGTGATGCTTTCAAAACCTAGTGATAGCTCCATTTTGTCAAATAGTGCCATTGCAGCAGGGTTACGAGCCATTACTGATGCGTTATCAGCAATTACTGCGTCACCGGCGAATGCACGGCCGATACCTGTTGCAGATTGTGCGTTAAGCTGGAAACCAGCGGCGAGAGCTTGTTGCGATGCTAGTGTAACTGTTGAAACGGTCACTGCTAACAGTGTCTTTTTAAACAGACGCGTTTTATTCATTGTGCTTTTTCCTTTTTAGTCGCCTCTTATGGGCGCTGTTTTTGAGCTTTTGCTCAGTTGGGGCTGATCCTAAGCTGAAGTATAGAATATAGAAATCCGACCATTGTCTAATTTGATGATAAAATTGCGGAAATATCGGTGATCAGGCAGGAAAATGCTGTAAAAGTCGTCTTTTTAGAGTTTATGCTCTAATTTTAAGGTGAAAAAAGAGCCTCGATGGATTATCGAAGCTCATTCAGTTAGATAGCAACTGGTTTGATAAGTTGTTTGATTGAATCGGCGATTTTAGTAACGTTTTCGCCTTTCTCACCCACAATCACAATACTGTTGTTGCCAACGGGTTCAACCACGCCATCCATGCCTTGTTTTTGGAAATCGACCACGCCATCAGAAGGCATGCTGGTCATAAACAAAGTGACTTTACCTTTCTCACCTTCAAACACCATGTGCAGTGCATTAGCTTCACCAAACCCACAATGGTTAAGGTAATAAACATGGTAAGGAAACTGTTTACTCAGCTCATGAGTAAAAGGGGCCATCTTCGCGTTGATCTGTGCGGTGTCGACCTTCTCATCTAAGTTGGCAATAAATGGCTTCTCGGCCATCACATGTTCGATCGCCGTTTCGGCGATACTGGCTTGTGCTGGCGCGACAACAATATTACCCCAGTTGATTTGTCCAACCAGTAAACCGACTACAAACGCGACTGAAGCAGCCATCGCCATGCTACGTTTGATAAAGTTTGGTCTCACCACATTGTTCTGATTGCGTGAGCTTTGATTAAACAAAATTCGGTCAGCGAGATCTTCAGGTACTTCAACATTCATGGCCTTAGCAATGCGGCTGTCGAGATCTAAGAGTTCGTCGGCAAACTTGCTGTTATTGTCATTGGTACGCATCGCATCGAGAATGTCACTGTCCCGTTCTTTGGGATCAGACATAATACGACGACGGAATTCTAACTCATCCATTGTGCGCTCCTTTATGTTTATCCTCGGACTCCAACATCTCTTTTAGTTGGTTCCTTGCTCTAAATAACCGCGTCATCACGGTATTTTTGTTCAACTCTAAAATTTCACCAATCTCATCGCCGCTAAATCCACCTACTACTTGTAAAAACAGCGGCTCGCGATAGTCGACTTCGAGCTTCATGATTTGATTGTGAATCCACTCTGACTGGTGATGCGAATCATCATTGACGCGCGCTTCATTGGCGTGATCATCAATATCGACCAAATCAAACTGTTTTCGCTCAAAACGTCGGGCATTCTCTCGACGCAAAATGGTGATTAGCCAAGATTTGGCCGCTTTATCATCTTGCAAACTGTCGAGTGACTTCCATGCCCGTAAGCACGTTTCTTGCACTAAGTCTTCTGCAATCGTCGGATCTTTACATAGCCAATAGGCGTAACGATAAAGATCGCGATGGTACGCTCGGACGAGTGCTTCATATTTTCTTTGTCTGTCCATATCAGAGTCGACCGGACGTTTGGACTTTTTCTTTCCAAAAAAATCTAAGATGGCCACGAAAAGCCTCCCATTGCCAGTTATCTGGTGTGATTAAAGCCACATTTTGTTTGCACAAATGGTCTGTAAATTACGCAATTTTGTAATGAAATCGTCATAAATTGGCGTGTTTTGCCATCAGAAAACGATTACCTAAGTCGTAGAGCCATAAATCGCAATAAAAATTGATCTATTTCAAAAAACATCACAACTGAGCGGTTATAGTACATCTTGTCATCTAGTTAGTGCTTGCACTAACAGTTGAGCAAGATGACACTTCCTTTTGAAGGCTGACTTTACTTTCTCCTAATCAGGAAACTGATTATTTTCAATTGGCGTGAGTTAATTGCTTTATACATTCCGACCACACAGTTTTGTGTGGTTTTTTTTTGCCTGTCATTCCTCTCTTGCACTGTGCGCTCTATCTCGCTATCTAGACTTTAGGTTATAGCGCGAACAATCCTGTGTTAACTATAGTTCATACCAATCAGCATAAGTCTTTGATCATTCTTGCTAATTATAATCGCTGACAACGTCGTTGCAGATTTTGTAATTAGAATAACTAGTTAGCTGCAATCTGCGCCTTGTTCTAAGTGATTTTCCTTGCGCAATTTCTGAACATTTACTTATCCTTATTGGTATCCATTCTACACTGCGACAACCTTATTATTCATCAACTTAGCTATATTAACTTACAGTACATCACGTTTAATTAAACGATCGTTTGAATAAATTAACAAACTGGTTACAATAATTCTGGTCAGACCTCTTATAAATAAGGAGAAACAATGAGCAAGCAGGAAGTGACTACTCGCTCGGGAGAACGAGTCGCCATCGTGGCGGGGCTGCGTACGCCATTTGCTAGGCAGAGTACTGAGTTTAGCCAAGTGCCTGCGGTTGATTTAGGCAAGATGGTCGTGAGCGAGATGCTGACGCGTACCGATATTGATCCTAAATTGATTGAGCAATTGGTGTTTGGTCAAGTAGTACAGATGCCTGAAGCACCAAACATTGCACGCGAAATTGTTTTGGGTACTGGAATGAACATCCATACCGATGCGTACAGTGTGACTCGTGCTTGTGCTACTAGTTTTCAAGCGGCGGTAAACGTGGCGGAAAGCATTATGGCAGGCACGATTGATGTGGGTATCGCTGGCGGCGCGGATTCATCTTCAGTGCTGCCAATCGGCGTTTCTAAAAAGCTTGCGGCAAACTTATTAGCATTGAGTAAAGCTAAAACTATGTCGCAAAAGCTCAACATTATTAAAAACCTATCACTGAAAGATCTCATGCCTGTGCCACCTGCGGTTGCAGAGTACTCCACTGGATTGTCGATGGGGCAAACTGCAGAGCAGATGGCGAAAAGTCACGGCATTACACGCGCAGAACAAGATGCGCTTGCTCACCGTTCTCATACGCTGGCTTCACAAGCTTGGAAAGAAGGCAAGATCTCCGCTGAGGTGATGACAGCATTCCCTGAACCTTACAAAAAATGGTTGGCGGAAGACAACAACATTCGTCACGACTCAACCTTAGAAAGCTACGCTAAATTGCGACCTGCTTTTGATCGCCAATACGGCAGTGTGACCGCGGCAAACAGTACGCCTTTAACTGACGGTGCTGCGGCTGTGATGTTGATGCGCGAGGGTAAAGCGAAAGAGTTGGGCTTAGACATCCTCGGTTACATTCGCTCTTACGCTTTCTCAGCGATTGGTGTTGAGCAAGATATGCTGATGGGACCATCTTATGCTACGCCAATGGCGCTGGATCGTGCCGGCATCAGCTTAAGTGATTTAACCCTAATCGATATGCATGAAGCCTTTGCGGCTCAAGCGCTTTCAAATGTGAAGATGTTCGCTAGTGATAAGTTCGCACAAGAGAAACTTGGGCGAAGCAAAGCAATTGGCGAGATCGATATGGACAAGTTCAATGTACTAGGCGGCTCTATCGCTTACGGTCATCCGTTTGCGGCAACGGGTGCGCGGATGATGACGCAAACCCTGCACGAGTTAAAACGTCGTGGTGGCGGTTTAGCATTGAATACCGCGTGTGCAGCCGGTGGTTTGGGCGCGGCGATGATTTTGGAGGTTGAGTAATGACGGACACTAAAGCATTCAATCTAACCATTGATGAACAGAAAATCGCATGGCTGTGCATTGATGTTCCAAATGAAAAGATGAACACGCTACAAGCGGCATTTGCATCGGATATGGAGCAAGTGTTCGCTGAAATTGAACAAGATAAATCGGACATTAAAGGTTTAATTCTTCACTCCGGTAAGCCAGATAATTTCGTCGCAGGTGCTGACGTACGCATGTTGGATGCGTGTAACTCGAGTGAAGAAGCGCAAGCGTTAGCGCAAAAGGGACAAGAGATGTTCCAAAAACTGGCGGATCTTCCTTTTCCGGTGGTAGCTGCGATTCACGGCCCTTGCTTAGGTGGCGGCTTAGAACTGGCGCTGGCGTGTGACTATCGAGTCTGTAGTGACGACGATAAAACCCGCATTGGCTTACCAGAAGTGCAACTTGGCTTGTTACCTGGCTCGGGCGGTACTCAACGTCTTCCTCGTTTGATTGGTTTACTGCCATCGCTTGATATGATCCTCACCGGTAAGCAGCTTCGCGCTAAAAAAGCCAAAAAGCTGGGTGTGGTGGATGCTTGTGTACCTAAGACAGTTTTGCTCGATGTGGCTAAGCAACTGCTAGAGAAAAACAAGAAGGCAAAACATAAAGCCTCAACTAAAGAGAAGTTGATGGCCAATACTGGCCTAGGGCGTAAAGTTATCTTTGAACAAGCGGCGAAGAAGACCGAGCAGAAAACGCGGGGTAACTATCCAGCAACCACGGCTATTTTAGATGTGATTCGCTTTGGTTTAGAGAAGGGCTTTAGTAAGGGCTTAGAATACGAAGCGAAACGCTTTGGTGAGTTAGTAATGACACCGGAGTCAAAAGCCTTGCGTTCGATTTTCTTTGCCACTACTGAGATGAAAAAAGAGCACGGTGGTGACGCTGAACCAATTAAGGTTAAGCGTGTTGGTGTACTCGGCGGCGGTCTAATGGGCGCGGGTATCGCACATGTTTCGGTAGCGAAAGCCAAGTTACCAGTGCGAATTAAAGATGTAAGTAATGACGGCGTACTCAATGCCTTGAATTACAACTACAAACTATTTGATAAGCAGCGTAAACGTCGCATTGTCAGCAAAGCGCAGTTACAAGCCAAGATGAATCAGATCTCGGGCGGCACGGATTTCACCACCTTTAACCAGTTAGATGTGGTGATTGAAGCGGTGTTTGAAGATCTCGATCTCAAGCAGCAGATGGTGGCTGACATTGAGCAACATGCCAAAGCGGACACCATTTTTGCTACCAATACCTCGTCGTTGCCGATTGGGCAAATTGCTGAGAAAGCGGCAAGACCAGAGAATGTCGTCGGTTTGCATTACTTTAGCCCAGTAGAAAAGATGCCATTGGTGGAGGTTATTCCACACCAAGGTACGTCTGATCAAACTATCTCAACGGTAGTAGAATTGGCGCGGAAACAGGGTAAAACGCCAATCGTGGTTAAAGATCAAGCCGGCTTCTATGTAAACCGCATTCTTGCTCCTTACATGAATGAAGCGGCGCAGGTTTTGTTAACGGGTGAGCCAATTGAGCAGCTTGACAATGCACTGTTAAATGCCGGCTTCCCAGTCGGTCCTATCACACTACTGGATGAAGTTGGTGTCGATATTGGCGCGAAAATTATGCCCATTTTGGTCAAAGAACTAGGACCGCGTTTCCAAGGGCCAGATGTATTCGATACGCTATTGAATGATGGACGTAAAGGTCGCAAGAGCGGCAAAGGGTTTTACAGCTACAAAGGCAAAGAGAAGAAAGTTGATAAGACGGTATATCAGTTACTGAATTTGAAGCCTGAAGCGAAATTAGCGGAAGCTGAAATTGCTATGCGCTGTATATTACCGATGTTAAATGAAGCGGTGCGCTGCCTCGATGAAGGGATTATCCGCTCCCCACGCGACGGTGATATTGGCGCGATCTTTGGGATTGGATTCCCTCCATTCTTAGGTGGCCCATTCCGTTATATTGATCAGATTGGCATCGCTAAGTTGGTTGAAATGATGAATGAACATGCTTCTAAGTATGGTGACCGCTTTGCGCCGTGTGATGGTTTGTTGACCCGCGCCAGCGTTGGTGAATCATTCTACTCAACGCCTTCTTAAGACAGAGTAGTTTTATAACTATCATCATCTAATATCGGTGGGCTTTCGAGCCCACTTTTTTTGTATAAAATTTAGTTAAGTTTATAGTTTTGTTAAAAAATGTGAGTGTGCTAACTAATGTCAATTGAGGTGTTTGTCGGCTGTACGGTTTAACCATAAGATAACTGCATGTACTAGTTAATTAGGACAAGGAGTCCCATGAAAAATACATTCAATCACGCTCTACCGGATGCTCAAGGTTATTTTGGGGAATATGGCGGCAGCTTTATTCCTGAAGAGTTGCAAACGGTAATGAATGAAATCACTGCGGCTTACGATGAGTGTCGACAAGATCCTGAATTCCAAAAAGAACTAGCACGTCTGTATAAGCACTTTGTTGGCCGTCCTAGTCCAATTTTTCATGCACAAAATTTGTCGAACAAATATGGTGCAGATATTTATTTAAAGCGTGAAGACTTAAACCACACTGGCGCCCATAAAATTAATCATTGTCTTGGTGAGGCGTTGCTTGCTAAGAAAATGGGTAAGAAAAAGCTCATTGCTGAAACTGGTGCTGGTCAACATGGCGTAGCGCTGGCAACCGCCGCGGCATTAGTTGGTTTAGAGTGTGATATCTATATGGGTGAAGTCGATATCGCCAAAGAGCATCCTAATGTAGTGCGCATGCGTATTCTTGGCGCCAACGTTATTCCGGCGACTCACGGGCGTAAAACTTTAAAAGAAGCCGTAGATTCTGCGTTTGAAGCGTACTTAAAAGACCCTATAAGCCAACTGTATGCGATTGGCTCTGTGGTTGGTCCTCACCCATTCCCAATGATGGTGCGTGATTTCCAATCAATCATCGGTAATGAAGCGCGTGAGCAGTTCCAAGAAATGACCGGTAAATTGCCTGATAACCTAGTCGCTTGTGTCGGTGGCGGCTCAAATGCAATGGGATTGTTTACCGCGTTCCTTGATGACCAAGAGGTCGCGATTCATGGCGTTGAGCCTGCAGGACGTTCATTGGTGGAAGTTGGCGAGCATGCAGCAACTTTAACGCTGGGTGAACCAGGCATCATGCATGGTTTTAAATCCTACATGTTGAAAGATGACGCTGGCGAGCCGCAGGAAGTGTATTCAGTCGCCAGTGGTTTAGATTACCCGTCTGTTGGTCCTCAGCATAGTTACCTCAAAGATTTGGGGCGCGTGCAGTACGGCACGGCTGATGATAAAGAGTCGATTGATGCATTCTTTGAACTCTCGCGCTTAGAAGGAATTATTCCTGCAATTGAGTCCTCACATGCGGTTGCTTATGCGTTGAAACTCGCGCAGCAGGGCGTGAAAGGCTCAATTTTGCTTAATCTATCGGGTCGCGGTGACAAAGATATCGACTTCGTGGTCGAGAACTACGGTAAGCAATACGGCATTGAGTCGCTCATCTGACCGGTTCTATTCGGAAACGAGAATGGTTGATTAAACTAAGCTGGTGTTGTGCCAGCTTTTTTTATGCCTAAAATTGCACCATATGTTAATCGTTGGTTATTATGAATAGATAAATAAAAACAAGCAGTAAAGTTAGTAAGGAATGGTTATGGATGCTTTAGATTTACTTCTCAATCGCCGCTCAATTGCGCGTTTATCAGAGCCTGCGCCTGAAGGTAAGGCATTGGAAAATATTATTCGAGCGGGTCTTCGTGCTCCCGATCATGGTGGTTTGACGCCATGGCGTTTTGTGATTGCTCAAGGGGCGGGGTTGCAAAAATTGTCAGACATCTTGCTTGAAGCTGCGAAAGCCGAAAACAGTGAGCAAGCGATAATAGATAAAGCCACTAACGCGCCGTTTCGTGCGCCTATGGTGATCACAGTGATTGCTAAAGTTACCGAACATGAAAAAGTGCCTGCGTTTGAGCAGCATTTGTCAGCCGGATGCGCTGCGCAGGCGATGCAAATGGCGGCGGTTGCACAAGGCTTCCAAGGCTTTTGGCGCTCAGGTAAATGGATGTTTCACGAAAAAGTACACCAAGCATTTAACCTACAAGGGGAAGATCAGATTGTCGGTTTCCTCTATTTAGGTACGCCGGGTTGTACGCCAATGAAAGTGCCAGAGCGTGATTTAAGTAAGTTTGTTGAGTTTCTGTAGGGGAGGGAACGGAAGCGGGAACGCTGCGCTACGGAATACGGAATACGGAATACGGAATACGGAATACGGAATACGGATGCGGGAACGTTCGGCTATCGCCTCACTGACGGAAAGGCAGAAATCGAGAGTTTAGAGTTGAGAGCGCATCGTCACCCAACATTTGTCATTCCCTACAGCGCGGTAGCGCGTGATAGGGAATCTCGCTTTTTCAGTACAGACTGAGCAAAAACCGAGATCCCCAACTCGCTCGTGCCTCGCTCTTGAGGATGACAACTGTTTAGTATTGAGAATAGAACGCTGCGCTACGGATGCGGGAACGTTCGGCTAGCGCCTCACTGACGGGATAAGAAAAAAGCTTGGCGGGGCCAAGCTTTTTTAGGATTAGTGAATGTTGTAGGCAATCACAAAGTCGATAAATAGGCGTACCTTTTCAGGTAGGTGATCTTTGTGGTTGTACAGCATGTAAATATCGCGTGGGTTGGCACTCCAATCCCCCAGTACTTGTACTAGGCTACCATCTTCAATGAACTCGCGAATCATTACGTCTGGCATTAGTGTAATGCCTAATCCTTCAGAACATGCACTGCGAACCACATTCAGTGCGCTTGCTTGAAAGCGACCCTTATCATTGTTAACGACGGCTTCACCACTTTCATTGATCAGTTGCCATTTTAATAGTGGATGACCTTTTAGCAGTTGATGGTTATGCAGTTCTTCTGCGTGTACAGGAGCAGGGTGGTGATGCAGATAGTCAGGGCTTGCAACCAAAATATCCTTCACAGAGCTGATCTTACGTGCAATTAAGCTTGAGTCACGTTGAGGGCCAACACGGAAGATCACATCCCACTCAGTAGGATCAAGTTGATCAGCGTGATTGCTCGTAGTGAGCTCAATGCTGATGTCAGGGAATTGACGCATAAACTCGTTAAACATTGGCATCATCATGCGCTTAGTCAGATTCGACGGCGATGAAATACGAATCTTGCCTGCGGCACCTCGGCATTCGTCAGAAATTTCTTCGGTAACATTGGAAAGACGTTGCAATAAAGGTGAGCATTCGTTGAAAAAGCGTTCCCCAGCTTCAGTTAATGATAGCTTCCGTGCGTGACGATTAAGCAAACGCAGGTTCAGAGAGTCTTCTAGTGCTTGAATACGTCGCGTAATTGTTGCAACCGGAATCATTGTTTTGCGTGATGTTGCAGTGTAGCTCCCATTTTCGACAACCAGTCGAAAGAGGTTTAAATCATCTAGTTTCATCATTCGGACACATTTTTTTACGAATCGGGTTAATTTATATCGATCATCTCTGTTAAAGATTGAGACACATCAACAACTAATGAGATCTTATGTTATTTTTAGCATATCTAATATGCAAATTTGCATAAATTTCTTCAATTTGTATAAACAGGTCTTCACTACTAAGGTAATGAGAGTTTTATTTTTAAATAACTCAGTTCGTGTGATGGCTCTCAAACTGCAACTGTTGCGGTGGAGAGTGGTAAGGGGCGAACTATAGTTAAAGTGTCTTCGATGACTTAGATATGTGAGGCTGTACCATGCATAAGATTTCACAAGCGCGACTGTTGCCAGCAGGCAGTGTCTCTGCGCAAAAGAGACGTATTATGCTGGTGGATGATGATCCTATTTTTCGCCGAATCACGAGTGCCTATCTAGAAGCACAAGGATTTGAAGTAGTGGAAGCAGAAGACGGGTTGCAAGGCCTGAAATATCTTCGCGACTTAGAGCCTGATCTTGTTTTGTGTGATTTATCTATGCCGGTGTTAAATGGCGTAGAGTTTGTAGAAGAGGTGAGCGTTGCTTATCCTTCTCTACCAATGATTGTTGTGTCGGCGACAGAAAGCATTGCCGATGTTGCGAAAGTGGTGAAATGCGGAATCAAAGACTTCCTAACTAAACCAATCTCTAATCCGAATAATCTGGTCGACGCAATCGAGAGCACGCTAGAAGATGCAGACAATTATCTCATTGATCAGCGTGATTTTTCTTCCCAATGGTTTAGGGTTGATGGTGCAGAGTTACCTGAAGAACAGGAGCTGCATTGGCATCTCGATTATCTTGAAAGCCATCCCATAGCGGCAAAAGATTTTCTTTTAGCCCTGTTGCCAGAAAAAGATACCTCTCAAGGCAGTTGGCGCTGCAGTTATCGTTTATTGCAATCGACTGAAGTTATGCCTTTGGTGTTTGATTACGCTTGGGTAATGAATGGTCAATTCGTTTTCTATTTAATTGATTCAGATATGGAAAGTGGCCATGGAGCAGCAACGACTTTGTTGGTGCGAGCCCTGTTCCATGATTATGTTCGTGGGTTGAAGTCGCAAAATGCTAATTTGCGAGATTTAGTTGATATCATCGAGAAAGGAATGGCGTGCACAGAGTGCGCTGCCCCAATTGATGCGGTATTTGGGATTGCCAATGTGGCGGATGGTACGGTGAGTATTTTACCTGCCGGGCTTGATGTGAGTTTAGTCGCTAATAGTGATAGTGCGATTCGACCTGAATCCGGTCGTCGTCTTGGTGAGCGTGCACTGCGCAATCAACGACTCAGTGATGTGACGATAGGCCGACGCTGTACAATCAATTCTAGCCGTTTAGGTACCAGTAGCTTCTCTCTCGATATTAGTGACGTTTCTAAAAACTGATTGCTCTTCCTCGTTAATAACCCTATTTCCTCTCCGTGTTTGTCGGCACTATATTAAGGTATAGTGCCAAGTTCAACAAAAAGAACACAATTCGATAACAAAATTATTTCGATTTGAAACTTTTATCTTTTCCTTACAGATTTGAGATTGAGCAATGGCAGACAAAGATTTTAAAGAGCCTTATAATGTCTTTTACTTCCTTGGGTTTATCGCAGTACTACTGATCCCAACCTTACCAGCAACATTGACATGGATTCGCGTCTTTAACGGTTACGCTGGTTTTTAACTGAATTGGAGCTGAGCCATCGTTATTCGTCGTTTGTTGTATAACCTGATAGGTGGTCTCAGCTTGTGTTTAGGTGTCCTTGGCATCTTTCTTCCTGTATTACCCACAACACCATTTGTCCTTCTCGCTAGTGCTTGCTTCATGCGCAGTAGCCCGCGTTTTCATCGTTGGCTGAGCGAACACCCAACATTTGGTCCTATCATCTCTAATTGGCATCAACATCGTGCTGTTTCACAAAAAGTAAAACTGCGTGGCGCCATTGTCATGGTGGCAAGTTTTTCATTTTCTATCTATATCGTGCCGCATGATTGGTTAAAGATTATGCTAGCAGTGATGTTGGTGGTCTTGCTGAGCTGGTTTATTCGTTTGCCTGTGATAGAGCAACTTGCTGACCAAGAAGAAAATCACTAAGATTGGCGAGAAGTATGCCCACATATTTTCGTGGGCGTTTGTTTTTTCACCATAAGCTTTTTATGCTTTGAATAGGTGAAAACAATTAATTCGCAAGTCGTGAGCAAGAGTGATTACGACTGCGTAGCCAATCTTAAGAAAGAATTATGACGACTGAAACAATCTCATTGATCAAAGCAAGCATCAAAAGCATTGCTGACTACCCAAAACCAGGCATCCTTTTCCGTGATGTGACCAGCCTGCTAGAAGATGCACAAGCTTACCAAGCAACTATCCAGCTACTTGTAGATAAATACAAAGAGATGGGCTTTACCAAAGTTGTTGGTACAGAAGCGCGTGGTTTCCTATTTGGTGCACCACTGGCTCTAGAATTGGGTGTGGGCTTTGTTCCTGTGCGTAAACCAGGCAAGTTGCCACGTGAAACGGTGGCACAAACTTACGATCTTGAATACGGCACAGACACACTAGAAATCCACGTTGATGCGATCAATGAAGGCGACAAAGTACTAGTAGTCGACGATCTACTAGCAACAGGCGGTACCATTGAAGCAACAACTAAACTTATCCGCCAACTTGGTGGTGAAGTGGAACACGCAGCATTCGTTATCAACCTACCAGAAATCGGTGGTGACAAGCGCCTAGAGAAACTAGGTCTGAATGTTTACAGCATCTGCGAGTTCGACGGTCACTAATCGGAATAGTTCATGAGTTATCTTGCCTTAGCGCGAAAATGGCGACCAACCAAATTTAATGAAGTGGTTGGTCAGACCCACGTATTAACTGCTCTAGAGAATGCTTTAGCGCAGAACCGCTTACACCATGCTTACCTGTTCAGTGGTACGCGAGGGGTAGGTAAAACCACCATTGGTCGTTTGTTTGCCAAGGGTTTGAACTGTGAAACAGGGATAACCTCGACGCCTTGTGGTCAGTGTGATACTTGTCGTGAGATTGATGAAGGTCGCTTTGTTGACTTACTAGAGATCGATGCGGCGTCGCGCACCAAAGTGGAAGATACTCGTGAACTGTTAGATAACGTGCAGTACAAACCTGCACGTGGTCGCTTTAAAGTTTATCTAATCGATGAAGTGCACATGCTTTCGCGCCACAGTTTCAACGCGTTGTTGAAAACGCTTGAAGAGCCGCCTGAGTATGTGAAATTCCTTCTAGCGACGACCGATCCGCAAAAGCTACCGGTCACTATTTTATCGCGCTGTTTGCAGTTCCATCTTAAGCCAATCAGTGTTGATGATATTCATCAACAACTTGAGCATGTATTAAATCATGAAGGTGTTGGTTTTGAGCAGCGTGCACTAGGCATGATTTCTCATGCAGCTGACGGCAGTATGCGTGATGCTTTGAGCCTGACAGACCAAGCGATTGCTCTAGGTAATGGTCAGGTTCAAACTGAGCTAGTTAGCCATATGCTCGGCACCTTGGATACTGACCAAGCGCTGCATCTACTCGAAGCGATTGCGTCTAAGCAAGCTCAAACGGCAATGGATGCGATTTTGCGTTTAGCGCAAAATGGCGTCGAGTGGGATGGTCTACTCAACCAATTAGCGACGCAACTGCACCGCATTGCTATGTACCAAGCTTTGCCGTCAACACTAGACAAAGCGCAGCCTGACGCAGAAAAAGTGGAATTGCTGAGCCGTTCTCTTTCTCCTGAAGACGTGCAGCTTTACTACCAAATTGCTTTGAAAGGCCGCCAAGACTTACCGTTTGCTCCATCTCAACGTGTTGGTTTAGAAATGGTTGTGTTGCGCATGATGGCGTTTCGTCCTGCGCCTGCCAGTGCGAATGTTATTTCTACGCAAAGTGTAGAGCCACAGTCAACGGCTCCGGTAACCGCGGCTCCAGTAACATCGCCCCCGACTCAAACACAAGCAGCGACTCCGCCGCCTACTAATATGGCAGCACAAGCGCGTCCATCATTGCCGCCACAAGTAGCGCCACAGCAAGTGACATCGCAGCCAAGCGTAGCTCAACAGACGCCTCAGCCGATGCAGCAAGCCCCTGCTCAGCAAGCTCCTGTTCACGAAATTACTGGACAGCAAACTGCTCGCCCAATGGCGCCTGAGTATGATTTAGCACCACCACCAGAAGATTACTACGAAGAGTATGACTCAGCGCCAATCCAAGGCTCTGCCCCTGTACCAAGCGCACCGGTTCAGCCTACACCACAGCATGAGTCGACTCCGCCAGCACGCCCATCGATGGCGGGCTTGCGCCACCAATTGCGTTCGCAACGTACAGGTCAAGCGCCTGCTGGTGGCAATACGCCAAAAAAGGCTAATGCGACATCTGCCGCTAAAAAAGAATCAGTTCTCGATCGTGTAGCACAAAAACACGCGGGTTCTGCGCAGGTGTCGCTGCAAAAGCATGGCTTACCTTCTGTTCCAGTAACGGAGGAAAAAAAGGACGAGGCCTATCGTTGGACGCCTACTTCACCACAAGTCACGCAAGAGAAAAACGAGCTCACGCCAACGCAAATTAAACAGGCGCTAGAGCACGAAAAGACACCTGAAATGGCCAAGAAATTGGCTGATGAATCAGTAGAACAAAATGAGTGGGCAGCGTTAATCACTCGTTTGAATACAGCCAAATTAGTTGAGCAGCTTGCTCTGAATTCGTTTTATGAGAAGAATGGTTCAACCATTTCATTGACCCTTCGAGCAGAACAGGCGCACTTAAATACTGACCGAGCGCAAGCCGAATTGCTAGAAGCATTGAATGGTGAGCTGGGTGAAGAATGTCACCTAAGTGTCGAAATTGGCACTAAAGGTCAAACGCCGCTAGAGCTGCGTGATGCGCTCTACCAAGGTAAATTACAACAGGCATTTGACAGTCTAGAACAAGATCCTCATGTACAATTTATAGAGCGCCGCTTTGCTGCGGAGCTAGATAAAGATAGCGTTAGACCAGTTTAGGGTTGAAAGTAAGCCTTTTGGCCCCATTTAGTATTAAAACCACAAGCAGTTAGTAGAACCCGAATCGAGTAAGGTTTTGCTAAGCATAACCAGAGAGATAAACATGTTTGGTAAAGGCGGTATGGGCAACCTGATGAAGCAAGCCCAGCAAATGCAAGAGCGTATGCAAAAGCTTCAAGAAGAAATCGCAAATATGGAAGTAACTGGCGAGTCAGGTGCTGGCCTAGTTAAAGTGACTATCACTGGTAGCCATAGCGTACGTCGTGTAGAAATTGACGAGAGTCTAATGGAAGACGACAAAGAGATGCTTGAAGATCTAATCGCAGCGGCATTTAACGATGCGGCGCGTCGCGTAGAAGAAACGCAAAAAGAAAAAATGGCGCAAGTGACTGGCGGTATGCAACTACCACCAGGCATGAAAATGCCATTCTAATCACTGAAGGTTAGTAAATGCGCACCAGTCATATGCTGGAGCAATTGATGGAGGCCTTACGTTGTCTACCTGGGGTTGGCCCCAAGTCGGCTCAACGTATGGCCTTTCATTTGTTACAGCGAGATAGAAAAGGCGGCCTTCAATTGGCTGATGCACTAAGCCAAGCAATGACAGAGATCGGTCACTGCAGCGAGTGTCGTACCTTTACCGAAGAAGACGTTTGTCATATCTGTACGAATCCTAAGCGCCAAGAAAATGGTCAGCTCTGTGTGGTAGAAAGCCCTGCTGATATCGCAGCGGTGGAAGCGACAGGTCAGTTCTCAGGACGATACTTTGTTTTGATGGGGCATTTGTCTCCGCTTGACGGTATCGGGCCAAGTGATATTGGCTTGGATCTGCTAGATTTCCGCTTACGTCGTAGTGATATACAAGAAGTGATTCTTGCTACCAACCCAACAGTGGAAGGTGAAGCGACCGCTCACTATATCGCGGAACTCTGCCGCGAACACCAAGTTGATGCAAGTCGCATCGCGCATGGTGTCCCTGTCGGTGGAGAGCTCGAACTAGTCGATGGAACCACGCTGTCCCATTCTCTACTTGGACGCCACAAGCTTTAAAAAAACCGCCGAGAGGCGGTTTTTTTGTAGAGCGGATGCGGGATATGGGAACGTTCGGCTGTCGCCTCACTTACGGATGCGGGATGAGGGAACGTTCGGCTGTCGCCTCGCTCACAGATGCGGGATGTGGGAACGTTCGGCTGTCGCCTCACTCACGGATGCGAGATGTGGGAACGTTCGGCTGTCGCCTCACTCACGGATGCGAGATGTGGGAACGTTCGGCTGTCGCCTCACTTACGGATGCGAGACGTAGCGTCAGCGTTCTATCTTATCTTTCCGTAGCGAAGCGTTCCCAAATCCGTAGCGCTAGCGTTCCGTAGCAACGCGTTCTCTTTACCCTTCTTTGCCAGCAAGCATCTTGTAAGCCAATGCCCCTAAAGCCGCGCCAATGATCGGTGCGATCCAAAATAGCCATAGTTGACTGATAGCCCAATCGCCGACAAATACGGCCACGCCTGTACTACGTGCTGGGTTGACCGAGGTATTGGTTACTGGGATAGAGATGAGATGGATTAGGGTTAAACAGAGCCCGATCGCCAGCGGTGCAAATCCTTGCGGTGCACGAGAGTCAGTTGCACCCATAATCACAAGCAGAAACATCATTGTCATGACAATTTCGCACACCAAAGCGGCGACAAGTGAGTATTGACCAGGAGAATGTTCGCCATAACCATTTGCGGCAAAACCAGAAGCGGGCACATCAAATCCTGCTTGACCTGTGGCAATAATATAGAGCACGCCACCAGCAATAATCCCGCCGATAACTTGAGCAATAATGTAAGGGAAAACATCTTTTGCATCAAAGCGTCCACCAACCCACAATCCAACGGTGATCGCAGGGTTTAGATGACAACCCGAGATATGCCCAATCGCATAGGCCATGGTCACCACGGTTAAGCCAAACGCGAGCGATACGCCAAGTAGTCCGATGCCAACGTCGGGAAATCCGGCGGCAAGAACTGCACTACCACAGCCTCCTAAGACCAACCAAAATGTGCCAAAAGTTTCTGCTAAAAGTTTATTCATAGTGACAGGATCCTCTGTGAGAGTACCTGCTGAACATAGTCAAAGAATGTCACTTTTGCCTAATTTGCTTTTCTGGATTTTGCTATCGCAAGCGATTGTTAATTGAAAATTCGTATTAATTTGAATTTTTTGATTGGTATGAAATCAGAAATATTTGAGGATTTTTAGGTTATAACGTGAATTTTCATCAAAATGTGATCTAATTCGGTTGTTTTAATCATATTTTGTTGAGAGTATAGCCCCGTGATAAGTTGTTTCTCAAAACAATTTGATTAAAAAAATAAAATATATATGAGGAAAATCATGAAAAAAGTGATCAGCGCGGAACAAGCTCCAGCAGCGATTGGCCCATACTCACACGGCACTTCTTGTGGCGATATGATCTTTACTTCTGGTCAGCTACCTGTAGATGGCGCAACGGGTAAAGTAGTTGAAGGTGGTATCACTGAGCAGAGCGTTCAATCACTAACTAACCTTAAGCTTGTTCTAGAAGCAGGCGGCGGTAGCATCGACACAGTTCTTAAAACAACTTGTTACCTAGCAAACATTTCTGACTTCGCTGAGTTTAACAAAGTATACGCAGATTTCTTTAAAACTGACTGCCCAGCACGTAGCTGTTTCGCAGTTAAAGATCTGCCACTAGGCGTTCTTATTGAAGTTGAAGCGATTGCTCACAAACTATAATTGTTAATCACAATTCGCTTCGGTGAAATCACGGTCCACTAAAGGGTAATTTGGCAGCAATAGAATGATTCCCTCGTACATAGATACGCGCTATGTATCAGTTATTGAGTTTTCAAGGATTGAGAATGAGATAGCGCTTGCTGCAACTTCTAGAGGAAAGTGAAAGTAATCAATAACCTTGGTAATTAAATCAAGGTATAGTAAGCGAAGAGTTACATATTATGGTGAGCTTGGGCTTGACTACATGACTCATTACAGCCGGTTGCTGGAGTCTGTTTTCAAGCCCCATTTATTTTAGCTAAGGTAAGTAGATTGGAAATTAAAAAACTGACCAAAAGTGATTTAGATATCCTTCACTCGATGAAAAACGTGGTTGACGGAATTGCTCGCATGTATGGCGAACATACCGAAGTCGTGCTCCACAGCTTAGATGCCGAATCTCCGGCTATCATAAAAATCGCGAATGGCCATGTCACAGAACGAGGCGAAGGTGCGCCAATTACTAACTTAGCTTTAATGAAACTAAAAGAGGGCAAAGACGTCTCTGACTCGTACTTGACTAAAACGATGTGCGGCAAGACATTGCACTCAATTACAACCATTGTTAGAAACCCGAAAAATAAGCCGATCGGTTTGTTGTGTATTAACGTTGATATGGATGCACCTATTCAGTCATTCCTAAAAACGTTATTGCCACCTCGTACCGATAACGAGTTGGAGATGACATCGCCTGAGACTTTTGCCAGAAACATTGATGAGACGATTGAAAGTACCATCGATTCAGTGCAAACCGAGGTTTGGCAGAATGAAGCGATAGCTCCTTCAAAGCGTAATCGAGAGGTCGTCACACGCTTACATGGTTTGGGCGTATTTAAAATTAAAGATGCGGTGCTGATGGTTGCTAACCAATTAGGTATTTCGCGAGATACGATTTACCTTTACCTGCGTGAACTGGGTAACAATTGATACTGCTCTTTGAGGGTATCACATTGAGCCGATGAATTTTACATCGGTAAAATAAGCACAAACGATCGCCCTTCGGGGCGATTTTTTGTCTCTGTGGGATAGTATTCAGCGAGCAGTGAGAGCCTAAACCTTTATGGTTAGGCTCTCAAAAATAGCTATCCGCGTTTTAGATAATGCTTGTACGACATTGAGCCGGGTTTGGATGTAATTTTGGTGTATTCGAAGATACGACCATCTTTAAGAATGCCTGTCGACAAAATACACATCAGTGGTTTATTCGCGTCGACTTGCAATGTGTTACTCATATGTTCATCGGGCATGATGGCTTCAAAGTCTTGATATGCGCCATCAATTTCGAAACCCAGCTCTTGCTCCAAATAGCGATATTTTGAGTCCTCTAAAGACATCACGTTCATTTTTGGATACATCGCCGCGGGCATATACGAGTCTTCATAGACACAAGGCACGCCGTTAACGAGTTTAAATCGACGGATGAAATAAACTTTTTCATCTAAGCCAATCTTTAGTATCTCGGCAAGATCTTCGTCAGCTTCAATCAGTGAGAACTCACAAATTTTGTATTCCAGCTTAGTGGCCGGATCATTGACATACTCTTTAGTACTCTTCAAAGCTAGCATCGAGCTAACCATGGTTTTACCGATGATCGTTGTACCAGCCCCTTGGCGTTTTTCGACCATGCCAAGTGCCACTAGTTCGTCGATAGCTTTACGAATAGTAATTCTGCTTACAGAGTAATGCGCGATTAACTCTTTTTCAGTTGGTAAAGTATCACCAATTGAGAATTCTTCTGAATCGATGCGAGAACGTAGATCTTGCATCACCTTCTTATAAAGCATATTGCACCTCTCTTAAGGGCTGAATTTAGCACATTTAAATAGTACAAATCAATAACCTTTGAGCTCTATCACACATTTAAATTAGCGACTTAAAGTGAAAATGCGATTAATTGTTATTCATTGATGTTAAATATTGAGCGAAATCTCAAAATACATCTCTTATTTGTTACTGATCACGTTTAACATATCTTATATTTGTCATATCTATTTCTGGGGAGTAACTTAAATCTTGTCGAAAGACGGAACACTCTGAAAAAGATATATAACAAATTAAGGACCCTGCCCATGTTGAGTGCGATACAACGTTTAGGCGGAGCAATGTTTACCCCGGTTTTGCTGTTCCCGTTTGTTGGGATACTAGTCGGATTGACCATTGTTCTTAAAAACCCGGTTTTTGTTGGCGATCTAGCGGATAAAAACGGTCTGTATTATCAAGTGTTACAAGTCATTGAAGAGGGTGGCTGGACCATCTTCCGTAATATGGCGCTTTTATTCGCAGTTGGCTTGCCAATTGGTTTAGCAAAAACAGCTCACGCTCGCGCAGTTATGGTGGTGATGGTTTCTTACTTAACCTTCAACTACTTTGTTGGTGCAATGGGTGGGTTCTGGGGTGAATTCTTTGGTGTGGACTTTTCACAACCAATTGGCGGCACGTCAGGTCTAACTGAAATTGCAGGTATTAAGACTATCGATACCGGTATTTTTGGTGCCATTATCATCTCAGGTCTGGTGACTTGGATTCATAACCGTACGTTCGAAAAACAGCTACCTTCTTACTTAGGCATTTTCCAAGGTGCTTCTTTTGTCGCGATGATCTCATTCTTTGCCATGCTGCCAGCAGCTTGGTTAACCCTTTACGTCTGGCCAACAATTCAACACGGTATTTTAGGTCTCCAAACTTTCATGGTTGAGTCAGGTTCATTTGGTGTGTGGCTATATACATTCCTAGAGCGAATCTTGATCCCAACTGGTCTGCATCACTTCGTTTACGCTCCGTTTGTTTACGGCAACATTGCTACTCCAAATGGCATTGCAGTTGACTGGTTCACGAACCTAGAAATGTTTACTCAGTCTAGTCAAGCAATGGTGGATCTTTTCCCTGCAGGTGGCTTTGCCTTGCACGGTAACTCTAAGATCTTTGGTTGTACTGGTATTGCTCTTGCGATGTACCACACCGCAAAACCAGAAAACCGTAAGAAAGTTGCTGCACTATTAATCCCAGCAACACTAACAGCAGTGCTTGTGGGTATTACTGAACCACTAGAGTTTACCTTCCTATTTATTGCGCCATGGCTATTTGCGGTTCACGCAATTCTTGCAGGCACAATGGCTATGGTGATGTACAGCTTCGGCGTAGTCGGCAACATGGGTGGCGGTCTGATCGAATTTGCGACGGGTAACTGGATTCCGCTGCTTGGCAACCACACCAGCATGGTAGTAACTCAAATCGCGATTGGTCTATGTTTCACCGTGATTTACTACTTCGTGTTCAAGTTTCTCATCGTTAAGTTCAATGTGCCTATTGCTGGGCGCGGCGAAGGCGAACTGAAGCTACATACTAAAGATGATTTCAACAAGAAACATGGCATTACAGGCAAAGGTGCACAAGGTGCAAGCTCACTACAAGTTCAAGCCGTGGAAACCATGCAAGGCTTGGGCGGGGTAGAAAATATCGCGGACCTAAGTAACTGTGCAACGAGACTGCGCGTGACAGTAAAAGACCCAGCCAAGGTTGAATCAGCAGAATATTTTATGAGCACTGGCGCGGTGAACTTGGTTAAAAACGGTAATGCGGTACAAGTGATCATCGGTCTAAGCGTCCCACAATTGCGCGAGGAGTGCGAAAAGATAGTTAGTGTTTACAAAGCAGAACAGAAAGTGGATGAGCTAACACCCAGTCCGGCTAGTTAAAACCAAAATAAAAAATCTCAGTAATTAATTTAATAGTTATCAAATGGGCGGTTAAGACGCCGCCCAATCCAAAAGAGGCATATCATGAAAAAAGAATTCTCAGTAGTTATTGCAGGCGGCGGTTCAACATTCACTCCGGGCATCGTGATGATGTTGCTTGAAAACCAAGATCGTTTTCCGATCCGTAAGCTGAAATTCTACGATAACTTTGCATCGCGTCAGGAAACCGTTGCTGAAGCGTGTAAGATTCTACTTAAAGAACGAGCTCCACACATCGAGTTCTCTTACACAACTGATCCAGAAGAAGCGTTCACTGATATCGACTTCTGTATGGCACACATCCGTGCTGGTCTATACGCAATGCGTGAGCAAGATGAGAAGATCCCGCTACGCCATGGCTGTGTAGGTCAAGAAACTTGTGGTGCTGGTGGTATGGCTTACGGTCTACGTTCGATCCCTGCGGTAATCGAGATGATCGATTACATGGAAAAATACTCACCAAACGCTTGGATGCTGAACTACTCAAACCCAGCCGCTATCGTTGCTGAAGCTTGCCGTGTAATGCGTCCAAACTCAAAAGTACTGAACATCTGTGACATGCCAATTGGTATCGAAACGCGTATCGCAGAAATCTTGGGCTACGAAGATCGTAAACAGTTCGACATCATGTACTACGGTCTAAACCATTTCGGTTGGTGGAAAGAGTTTAAAGACGCGCAAACGGGTGAAGATCTGATGCCACGCATCAAAGAGTACATCAAAGAGTTTGGTTACCTACCACCAAGCGCGATGAATGGTGCTCAGCATACGGATGAGTCTTGGAAAGAGACCTTTATCAAGGTTCGCGATGTATACGCACTAGACCCAGAAACGATTCCAAACACTTACCTAAAATACTACATGTACCCAGACTATGTAGTAGAGCACTCAAATAAAGAGTTCACTCGTGCTAACGAAGTAATGGAAGGTCGTGAGAAAGAAGTGTTTACTGAGTGTCATCGTATTATCGCAGCAGGTACCGCGGTAGATACAACGATTGAAGTTGAAGAACACGCGTCTTACATTGTTGACCTTGCAACAGCTATTGCATTCAACACCAAAGAGCGCATGCTACTGATTGTCCCTAACAATGGTGCGATCAGCAACTTTGACCCAACAGCAATGGTTGAAATCCCATGTATCGTTGATAACACGGGTGCGAAACCACTACAAATTGGCGAAATTCCTGAGTTCCAAAAAGGTATGATGAGCCAACAAGTATCGGTAGAAAAACTGGTTGTTCAAGCTCACGTAGAACAGTCAAAACAACGACTATGGCAAGCGCTTACTCTGTCTGCAACGATCCCAAGTGCATCGGTAGCAAAAGCGATTCTAGATGACCTTTTAGAAGCCAACAAAGAGTTCTGGGTTGAAATGAAATAAGCCTAAACGCTAGATAATGCCCTGCAATAAGCGGGGCATTTTTCTGTCGAATGATTTATCTTGGGTATAACTAGATGATAGATATTACGATTCTTGGCTATGTTGCCGCGTTTTGTACGACGTGTTCTTTTGTTCCTCAAGTACTTCACATCTTAAAAACTGGTGATACCAAATCGATTTCTTTAGCGATGTACAGCTGCTTTGTCTTTGGTGTGTTTCTTTGGCTTGTGTACGGCATTGCAATGCAAGACTGGCCGATTATTGTCGCTAACGCGATTACGCTGATGCTCGCTACTATGATTTTACTGCTCAAAATACGCGATGTAATACGAAGTAAGAAATCTTCTCCCGTGAGAGCTTAGCCATTATTCTTGCTTCTCAATGAAATATCCCCCTCATCAAAGCCAGATACCCTCTGGCTTTTTTCGTATTCTGCTGCAATAGCAACATGACAAACTTACTATTCTGTATCCCCCAAGTTTAAAAGAATCGTAGCGCGGTGAGGTGTGGCTATCTATATTTTGTAGTGAAGACTCAAGGCGAACTGATTTGGATAGAACAGAATTTGGAGCGATGAGATGACGCATAGCAGCAAGGTTAAATGGGGGTTTATTGCCGCGGCAATGATGAATATTGGCGGCGTATTGCTGTTTTCACGTGGCTTGACTAATCAAGTGATCAACCAATTTGATCCAGTGGTCATGTCGAATTTTGGCTTGCTGATGATTATGGTTTGGGGTTTAGCCTACTTGGGAGCGTCAGCGATATCATCCAATTTAACTTGGTTAGCGGCTGCTTTTTCTCTAGAGAAATTGGTCTATGTGGTCGCTTGGCTGCGTTGGATAAGCAGTAATAGTCTCGCCGATGTTTACCAACAAGACTTGTTCGCTGGGCTGTTCTACTCAATCTATGGTCTTAACGACTTTGTGTTTATGCTGTTTTTTATTTGGGTGTTTGTTTCTTACTGGAGAATTGAGAAAGGCTAAATGAGAAGGAACAGAGAGTTGGAATAGTGGAGATAAAGAAAGAGTCTGCATGGTAGATAAAGAAAAGAGCCGAGAAGAAGTTCCTCTCGACTCTCATGTTCTCGACTCTAGTATCTTAGAGCGTAGCGTTCTAAGCTTTTTAGGTGTGAATCATCAAGCCATCACTTGTAAGTGTTCATTCACTTCTTGTCTTACTGATGCAACGTGGCTGCCGAAGATGATTTGAATATTGGTGCCTTTGAGTACCACGCCCATAGGGTTTGATTCACGAATAATGGCTTCATTGACCAGTTCTGGATCTCGCACTTCAACACGAAGGCGAGTGTAGCAGTTTTGTACATCAACAATGTTCTCTTTACCACCAAGACCTTTAATAATCGCTGCTGAGTTGTATTGACCCGCTGCCGCATCAATTGCTTGGCCTTGCTGCTTGGCTTTGTAATCCGCTTTGTTGTGCAACTTCATTTCTGCTTCACCACGCCCCAGCGTTTTTAGGTTTAGCTTAGTGATAAGCGCGCGGAACACGACGTAGTAAACCGCTAACTGAACCAGACCCATTAGGAGGTAATATGGCCAATCAGTTTTTTCTGTACCAAGTGGTACGTTGTAAACGATAAAGTCAATTAGGCCGCCTTTACCTACTGCAACGATATCGAACACCGCCAGTAGAGACATAAACAGACCGGTTAGAATTGCGTGTACAACAAACAAAATTGGTGCAACGAACAGGAACGAGAATTCAATCGGTTCAGTGACGCCTACTAAGATAGATGACGCGATAGCAGGGAAAACAATCGCTTTTACTTTTTCACGTTTGTCCGCATCAGCGCAGTGGTACATCGCAAGACCAGCACCTGTTAGACCAAAGATCTTCACTAGGCTGCGTGAGTCAAAAATGATTGAGCTAGATAGACGAGTGGTCTCTGGATCACCAATTTCAGCAAGGAAAATGTTTTCTACACCACAGTAAGTTTGCTCGGCAATCACCTGGCAACCACCCAGATCGGTGAAGTGCATAGGTACCCAAAGTAGATGATGCAGACCGGTTGGGATCAAAATGCGCTCAAGGAAACCGTAAACACCAACACCCATTGAGCCTGCGCCACGAATGTTCTCTCCAAATTGGAAAATCACTTGTTGTACTGGTGGCCAGATATGGGTAAACAATAAAGCAAGACCAATGGTAATAGGCAGCATGATGATCAGTACTAAACGAGATTCACCGTAAAGAGATAGCGCACCATTTAAGACCTTTTGGCTGTATTTATTGTGGAAGTAGGCGTTGATAATACCAATCAGCATACCCACGAAAATACCGGTATCAACAACCTGTAAGCCCATAATACTGGCTTGACCGGTCCCTCCTAGATCGCCATCAATCAGCAGACCATTGAACTTCATATAGGTGTTCATGGTGTAGAGATAAACGAAGTAGAGGATCATGGCGTTAAAGCCAGCTAGATGCTTATCTTTTTTAGCTAGACCGACAGAAATGCCAACCGCAAAGATGATATGCAGGTTGATCAGAACGCTCAGTGTAGACCAAACCAGTACTTCACCCATGCCTTTGAAAAAAGGTGCATCTAAAAATGGCAATAGTTCAACAATTCCCGGGTTAGTCACAGCAGCGCCAATCGCGATAACAAAGCCGACTAGCGGCAGTACGTAAATAGGAGCCAACATTGCCCGTGATAAATCACTGAGGTAAGTGGTGATTGCTTCCTTGTTCATGTTTTTGTCTCGATTAATTATTAGTAATTTTTTCTAGATGACAGCCAATGCGCAATAAACGACAAGGTGTCATTCCTTAGTAGGTTGCTGAGTACTTTATTATCTAAAAATGTCATGACAACTTAGAGAGTTGATATTTGTGATATATGACCTATCTATAATTTAATATGTCATGTTATCTTATATTTCATATAACCTTTAATTTGGAGTTATCAATAAAATGTTATACAAAAAGGTCTTGAATGATCTTAAACAAAAGATAAATAGCGGTGTGTATGAAGTGGGGACCGCGCTGCCAACAGAAAGGCAGTTAATTGCGGACTATGACGTTAGCCGTATCACCATTCGCAAAGCAGTAGATGAACTGGTTAAGTTAAATTTGGTTGAGAAACGTCGAGGCTCAGGCACTTATGTGCTGGGTAAACAATACTCCCACGAGCTGAGAGGCTTAGCGGGTACTAGTGAGATATTGGGCAGTTGTAATAAAGCGGTGCGCTACAAAGTGTTCCAATTCAGTATGGTTACCGATAGTCCCGCAATACATAAAATGCTCGACATCGAAGATGGTGAGCCGCTTTATTACATCAGAAGAGTTAAGTATGTTGATGATTTTCCGAGAATTGTTGAAGATAGTTATATGCCGGTAGCGCTGTTTCCTGACTTAAATATCTCAACCTTAGAGAAATCAAAATTTGATTATGTTGAGCGAGATAAAGGCATGCAAATTGAAGGCAGTCGTCAAGAGTTTACTGCGGTTGAGCCTGATGAAGCCTTGATGAAACTTTTGGATATGGAAAAGAGCCATCCGGTAATGAATTTGCGTTCGATCTCGAATCTCAAAGATGGCCGCCGCTTTGATTATACCGAAGCATGGTTCCATCCAGATGCACACAAACTCGCGATTTACTTGCCACGCTAAATTGGTATTTTAAACTAAATATATCCATAACCAATACTCGAAATAAATGCGCTGAGATCACATTATCCAGTTTAATTATTTGTCATGCATTATCTTAAAGATAGGATAGAACCAATTAAGAAATAGGTCATACAAAGTATAACCTTTAAAGAATGATGAATTACTGATATTTGCTCGAGGATGGTTATGAACAAACAACCACAAATTATTGCTATTGCTGGCGGCGGTTCTACTTACACGGCCGGGATTGTTAAAGCGCTATTGATGAAAGGCGATGACTTCCCAATCGCAGAAATTCGTCTTTACGACATCGATGCTGAGCGTCAAGACAATGTCGCAGTGCTAGTAGACTACGTAGTAAAAACGCACGCTCCACACGTGAATCTAACTGTCACGACAGAGCCTGAAGTGGCGTTCTCTCATGCAGATTTCGTTTTCGCTCAAATCCGCGTTGGTCAATACAAAATGCGCGAGCAAGATGAAAAGATCCCACTACGTCATGGCTGTGTTGGTCAAGAGACCTGTGGTGCTGGTGGCCTAGCTTATGGTATGCGTACTATCTTCCCTATGATTGAACTTATCGATCATATGGAGCGCTTTGCTAAGCCAACGTGTTGGATGCTGAACTACTCAAACCCAGCAGCAATCGTAGCAGATGCAGTTAACCGTTTACGTCCAAACTCACGCGTACTCAATATCTGTGATATGCCTGTGGCTATTGAGCGTAACCTATCTAACATTCTTGGCGTAAACCGTTACGAGCTTGATGTTGAGTACTTCGGCCTGAACCACTACGGTTGGTTTACTTCAGTGAAAGTGGATGGCGAAGAAAAGCTACCGGCGCTACGCGAACATATTCAAAAGTTCGGCATGCTCACTGAGCAAGAAGTGGAAAACGCTTGTCACTCAGAGCCATCTTGGATCAAGACATTTAAGAACACTAAGCCGCTGGTACAAATGTTCCCAGAGTACTTACCAAACACCTACCTACAGTACTACCTCATGGCGGATGAGATTGTTGAGCAATCTAACCCAGAGCGTACTCGTGCAAACGAAGTAATGGAAGGTCGTGAGAAGAAGATGTTTGAAGCGATTGAGCAAATCAAAGCATCTGACGGTAACGTTGAAGGCAAATTCCACGTAGGTGTGCATGGCGAGTTTATTGCTGACGTAGCCATGTCTATGGCTTACGATCTCCGTCAAAAATGGCTAGTGATCATTCCAAACAATGGTTTGATCAAAGGTCTACCGGATGACGCAATGGTAGAAGTACCAGCACTGCTTGGTCGCGACAAAGTTTACCCAATTCAAGTAGGCGAAGTGCCACACTTCTACCAAGGTATGCTTATGCAACAATTGATGTCTGAAAAATGTCTAGTAGACGCGGCTCTGGAAGGCTCATACGAGAAAGCGCTACAAGCATTTGCATTGAACAAGACCATTCCTTCTGCACGTGTCGCTAAGCTGATCCTTGATGAAATGATCGAAGCGAACCAAGGTTACTGGCCAGAGCTTAAATAACGGAATTTAGAATTATGAAATTCAAACAAATTAAAGATATGAACGCATCAGCAGTAGGCTTTGGCTGCTGGGCTATCGGTGGTACTTGGAACAACGTGACGGATGATGAGTCAATCCGCGCGATTAAAACAGCGATAGATACGGGGATTAACTTCTTCGATGTTGCGCCAGTTTATGGCAAAGGTCACGCTGAAACAGTACTAGGTAAAGCACTGAAAGATGAAAAGCGTGAGTCAATCATCATCGCGACGAAATGTGGTTTGCCATGGTCGCAAGATGAGCGTAAGAAGACGCGTAAAGATCTAACTAAAGAAAGTATCTTTAAAGAGATCGATGACTCACTAACTCGTCTACAAACCGATTATATCGACTTGTATCAAGTGCACTGGCCAGATCCTAATACGCCAATCAGCGAGACGGCTGAAGCGCTAGCTGAGCTTAAAAAGCAAGGTAAGATCCGCCACGTGGGTGTCTCTAACTACTCACTGGACATGACGCGTGAAATGATGGCTGGTGTGGAAGTGGCGACGTTCCAAGGCTTGTACAATTTGCTTGAGCAGAATCCAGAGCATTACCACAATATTCCACTGCAATACCGTGCGCGTGAAGAAGCTCTGCCATTCTGTAAAGAGCACGATATGAAGTACTTGCCGTACTCACCACTAATGCAAGGTTTGCTGACGGGTACGTTAAAGCGTAGCGGCAACTGGGATGAGAATGATGACCGCCGTAATAACCCGAAACTAAACGGTGAGGCATTTGAACCATACTTCAACTGTGTTGAAGAGCTGAAAGTGCTAGCCAAAGAAGCCAACATCCCACTTGCGCATCTTGCTATTCACTGGTTAGTTGCTCAAGAGGAAGTCGGTCCGGTTATCGCTGGTGCGTACACGCAAGAGCAAGTACGTGACAATGCGGCATTTGTACAATCAACTTCAAGCATCGAACTCCTGAAGCGTGCTGAAGACATTGTAGCGAAGTGGAACCTTAAATAAGCGTTCGCATCGCATATCCACTCGCCTAAATCAAAATCTCGCCCCCCCCCCGGCGAGATTTTTTTATCTCAGCAAGTTAGTTGGTTGCACCTTCAAGATCGAGCAAAATCTCAAGTGCTTTGTCAGGGCCGCCAGCGCAGATGGCATCATCACTATCAAAGGCTGAGCAAACTTTAGGGCGATCCGGTTGGCCGAAGATCTTACAGAGATTGCTTTCATTTAACTGAATGCATCGCACTCCGGCTGGCTTGCCGTTTGGCATGCCTGGAATAGGCGAACTAATCGAAGGGGCAATACAGCAAGCGCCGCAGCCTCGATTCAGTTTAGCTGAGATGCATGGTGACCAATCAGAAACATCGATAGTTGAAATAGTCATGGCTGCACCTCTAGCAATAAAATAGTGGGGATAATAAAGAGGGGGGATTCTAGAGTAATGTTGGTTCGGTTACTAGTCTCTTAACTGACAAAGCCCCTTGCGGGGCTTAGAGTACGGTGGCAACTTTGTATTATCGAGCTGCTTTATCCACGAATAAAACGGTTGTAGACAAAGAGCAGAATAAAAGCCCCGAGCGTCGCGGTAACAATGCTGCCGATATTGACGCCGTCAGCACCGCCAAAGCCGAAGAAACCGCCGACAAAGCCACCCACAAATGCACCGGCAATACCGAGCACCATAGTGGCAATCCAACCGCCACCGTCATCACCCGGCATTAGCCATTTTGCCAAGGCTCCGGCAATTAAGCCGAGAATAATCCATGAAATGAACCCCATGCTGACTCCTTTTTCAATACGTCGAAATGACGTTTTAAGGATAGAACAGAAGGCTTATTGTTGCGCTAGACTTGAACTTATTGGCTCGGAGGAGTATAAATCGCACCCTGTTTGGAATCGAAGTATGAGTCTATGAGCGAACAATTTTGGCAAACTAAAACCTTAGAGCAGATGAACGATCAAGAGTGGGAAGCACTTTGTGATGGTTGTGGTAAGTGCTGCCTACATAAACTCATGGACGAAGATACCGACGAGATTTACTACACCAACGTGGCGTGTAGCTGGTTAAATACCAAAACTTGTTCATGTAAAGATTACGAAAACCGCTTTACCTCTGATGAAGATTGCACCAAGTTGACTCGTGAAGATATCGAAGACTTCCAGTGGCTGCCGCACACTTGTGCATATCGCCTATTGGCGAACGGTGAGCAACTTCCTGATTGGCACCCACTCATCACGGGCTCAAAATCTGCGATGCATAAAGCGGGTGAAAGTGTGCGTAATAAAGTCGTTTACGAGATTGAAGTGGTGAACTGGGAAGACCATATCCTAAATCACCCAAATCGTTAATTGATTGAAAAGGCTTACATTAGTAAGCCTTTTTTGTGTCCGCAATATTTGAATCTTCAAACATAATTTAAAGCTCTGCTAGGTAAATTCACAGTTCCGATTCTTTATTAACACTACACTTAGTTTTGACCACAATTTGATGCAGCAATGAAAGGATGCGGTTAGTCTTTTTCGACTAGCTCTGTATGTGAGGTGTATATGTCATTCATTTCTAGCAAGAATTTTTTTCTTGCGCTATTTATTAGCTTTTTTTCAGTAACAGGGTTTGCGCAGCAAGAGCAAGCGAGTCCCGAGCCTTCGAAGGCTGAGCTCGCGATGGCCTCAATCAATCAAGATATTGCCGATTTGGGCAATAACCTTAAAAATGCAACCGGTGATCAGCGTGATGCAATTCAACTGCAGCTCTTTCAAAAAAACGAAGATCTGCGAAGTCAGCTAACGTTAGCTATCAATAACAAAAGTGTTCCTGAGGCCACTTTGCTAAAGCAAGTAAAGCAACAAATTCTCTACTCTCAGGGAGCAAGAAGTTACTTAGATGACAAAATCAAACAGATTAATCAGCAAATAAATGATGCTAAGTCAGAAGATAAGCTTTCATTGATTAATCACTATCGCGAATTACAGTACTACTTGGACAGTACCTATCAGTCGAGTTGGCAGAATATTAAGTGGCTTAAAGAGCTCGATAAACCGGATGCGAAGCTTGAGGAGAAACTACGTGATGGC
Organism: Vibrio fluminensis; assembly: GCF_015278125.1. Classification (GTDB taxonomy): domain Bacteria; phylum Pseudomonadota; class Gammaproteobacteria; order Enterobacterales; family Vibrionaceae; genus Vibrio; species Vibrio fluminensis. The sequence goes on along the minus strand of NZ_JADILO010000004.1, from coordinate 51,151 downwards.
ACCAATACGCGTCTACGTTTGTTATCGGCTTCAATTGAATATCTGAATCAACAGCATGAATTTACGACAAGTCAGCTAGCAACGAGCCCTGAGTCCGAGAAAGCGGCGATTCAACTTAACCAATTGATTATTAAACAGCGCTTAGATATCGCTACCAAAAGTCTGCGTGATTTGATTACGATTGGTGATCATCTGGGCTTGCCTACGTCAGAATATAAACGTCTAGCATTTGAAGTCACGGGCAACATCACTCATGACTTGCTTAATACTCAAGTGATTTGGGCGATTATCTCTAATTGGTCAAGTAATGCGGTTGACTGGCTAGTAGATAATGCGCCTCAGCACCTGTTCCAGTTAATGGTGTTTGCTCTGATATTGCTGATCGCCAAGGGGTTAGCCAGCATTACACGTAAGATCGTCAACAAAACCGTGTCCTCGAAGAACCTCAAAATGTCGCAACTGATGCAAGACTTCTTCATCTCGATGTCAGGTAAAGCGGTCTGGGTCATTGGGATTATGGTTGGCTTGTCGCAGATAGGCTTAAATCTTGCGCCAATCTTAACCGGTTTTGGTATTGCCGGTGTCATCATCGGTTTTGCCTTGCAAGATACATTGTCTAACTTTGCTGCGGGCATGATGTTACTTATTTATCGTCCATTTGATGTGGGTGATTTCGTTTACGCGGGTGGTGTCGATGGCAAGGTGAGTCATATGAGTTTAGTTAACACCACGATTCGTACTTTTGATAACCAAATCATTATGGTGCCAAACAGTAAGATTTGGGGTGATGTGATTAAAAACGTGACTCATGAGCGTATTCGCCGAGTCGACATGGTATTTGGCATTGGTTATGGTGATGACTTGCTGAAAGCAGAGTCGGTATTAACGGATATTGTCACGTCTCATCCGGCAGTACTGCGCGCACCAGAGCCGATGATTAAAGTGCATGTTCTGAACACGTCTTCTATCGATTTCATCGTTCGTCCTTGGGTTAAAACAGATGATTACTGGGATGTTTACTGGGATGTCACTAAAGAAGTGAAACTGCGTTTTGACCGAGAAGGCATTTCAATTCCATTCCCACAACAAGATGTCCATCTTCATATGGTTGGGAAGCAAGATGCTTAGTCGGTAAGTGTCTATTCCATGAACCGATGAGATTGAACGCCTTAGCATTTGTCTAAGGCGTTTTTTATTGTTGGTTGTGTTTCTTTATTGGTTAGTTGTAAAAAAGCCCACAGAGAGTGGGCTTTGACTTACGGAAGGAGAAGAACAGAATAGCTAATAGCCATTAGTCCATATCAATACTTGGCAATATGGCGAACTGCCAAGGATCAATTCTTTAGCTTGGAATCAATTCATTGAAATCCATTCGCGCCTGTTGTGACAATTCAGATGCTTGCTGCTTATATTCTTTGGCTTTCGCTACGTTATCGTGTGCTTGTTGAAGTGCATCTTGTAGCTCCTGCGGCAAGTGATGGTCACTAAAATGCTCGTCAAGGCTGTGCTCTAGGGCAAACGCGCGGATCTGTTTGCGTACAGCCATCAACTCGCTCATCGCCAAACGTTCTGCTTCCGCAGCTTCTTGTGCAGTATCACGAGCTCTTTCAAAGCGTGCTAATGCCATACCTTCTGATGACCAAGGATCGATATCAGGCAGTTCTTCAATGTTAATCGTTGGTTCAACGTAGTCTTCTTGATGGCGTAGATCGAGTGAGGTAGCACGTACCGCTGACACCATTAACATCACAGAGATGCCAAGTAGCGGTAAGCCACCAACAATGGCAGCAGTTTGCAACGTGCTTAGGCCACCCATAAACATTAATACGGTTGGTAGGAATGACAGGGTAAACGCCCAGAACATACGGTTCCAACGCATTGGCTCTTCAGTGACGTTGTTCTGTACAACTGAAGCCAGAATGTAGGAGATGGAGTCAAAGGTTGTCGCGGTAAAAATAATACATAGCACAGTAAATACGGCGATGACTAGAGTACCCATTGGCAGCGCTTCTAACATTGAGAAGATTGCTTTGGTTGCCCCTTCTGCGTTTAGAATACCGACTACATCCAATTCTCCTGATAGCTGCAGCGACAGGCCGTAGTTACCAAGTACCATAAAGAACAGGAAGCAGCCTAGAGAGCCAAAGAAAATCGAACCCGACACCATCTGTTTGATAGTACGACCACGTGAGATACGCGCAACGAATAAGCCCATACTAGGAGCAAATACTAACCACCATGCCCAGTAGAAAATGGTCCAATCTTGTGGGAAGTGGGTATCTTCAAAAGAGCCGTAGCCACCAAAAGGTTCTGCCCAAGTCGCCATGACAAAGAAGTTAGACAACATGCGGCCAATCGAATCTAAGCCAGTTTCGAGCATGAAAATGGTTGGGCCAGCGATTAAGATAAAGGCGAGCAGCCCCATTGCACCCCAAAAGTTAATGTTGCTAAGGATCTTGATGCCTTTTTCTAGTCCGGCATAAGAGGAGTAAGCAAAAATCGCGGTACACAGCAGCAGAACCATCACTTGGCTTAAGGTGTTTTTTGGTATGCCAAATAGATAGTGCAAACCTTCACCAATGAGAGGCGCGGCCAAACCTAAACTGGTTGCAGCGCCACCCAGTAACCCGAAAATGAAGAGTACATCGACGATTTTACCAGCAGTGCCTTTGCTGCGAGCTTCGCCCAGAACAGGCATTAGAGCACTGGATACTTTCAGTACCGGTTGTTTGCGTACGTAGTAGAAATAGGCGATAGGTAGAGCAGGAATTAGGTAAATTGACCAAGCAATAGGGCCCCAATGGAAAATACCGTATGTTGCTGCCCAGCGAACCGCTTCTTCGCTGCCGGGTTCGAGTTGGAAAGGAGGCGATTGATAGTAGTAAGCCCACTCGATACAGCCCCAGTAAAGGATACTCGCGCCGATACCACCACAGAAAAGCATAGCGGCCCATGATACCGTCGAGAATTCCGGTTTTTCATTGGCTTCGCCAAGCTTGATTTGCCCCATATCGCTGAAGACAACATAGATCATAAAGAAAAATGCACCTAAACCGAGTGCGAGGTAAAGGAAACCGAGCTTATCGGTCATAAAGGTTTTAGCGATTGCTATCCATTCTGCACCTTGCTCGGGGAAGATCATCAGCGGCAAAACGATGGAGAGTAACATGCCAATTGCGCCAAAGAAGGTTGGCTTGTCGATCAAAGAGAAAGAGTCGTTCATAGTAAGCTTCATCCATAAAGTCTATTGTCAGACCATTATGTTCATATGAGCTTTACTGGGACAAACAGCAGATTTTTCCGTGAAGATAAAAGAAATTTAGTTAAATACTTGCCCGATCAAAAAGATCAGGCAAGCATGAGTAGTATGCCGCCAATCGTTGCCGCAGCGGAAACAAATTGCCCCGCAGAGTAAGAATCGTCTTCTTCCTCTTTGATGGTATCTGGGTGATCCATACCGAGAGCGCCAGCAGCGAAAGACTCTACCTTATCTCCAACTGACTTTTCAGGTTTAGATTCTTTTTCCAACTCTTGCAGTGCGGCAAGCAGTGCTTTTCCTTCTTCAGAAAGTGTCACTGTATTTTGCTCAACCTTTAGCGGCGCTTGGCTTGAGCTAGCCTCCGCAGGTTTTGCTTGAGGCGTAACCTGTTGGGTTGGTGTCAGCGATGCTGGCCCCATTCCTACTGGTGTCATAATTGTCTCCTCTAACATTCCTCAATCATAGTATCGACCGAAGCGTGAAAAACTTGTGTGAAATATAGCGAGAATTTATGGTTTTTTTATCAGCAAAAATTGAGCCAATATGTTTAAAGAGACAAAACGGATTAATTTTCGTGTCGATAGAAAGCTGAAAGTGCTTAAATCAGGCTCTCGTTATTCGCATTTTAGTTCACGACGCTGGTGTCCCATGGCTTGAAAAGCTTTCAAACGGTTTTCTTGTTGAACATAGCGCGCTGGTGGTGGCAAAACGTTGAGTTGGTAATCCGTGCTTAGTGAATTCAAATCAACGGCGGGAGAGATAACAACAACATTTAGATTGGGGTTGCGACGTAAAATACTCGCTTTGGTCCCTAAACCATCCTCGATGTGAAATTTGCCTGCAATGTGCATGAGTTGATGATTCGGGTGTTCGGCAAGGTAGTTGACGATGCTCTCGGCCATGGTCTCATCCCATGTCATTTGTGCGGCGAAGTGCTTTTCCGTTTGTTCGGGCTCACCGTGGTGCATCGACTGCATAAATTTAGCTTTGTAAGGTGAGTTGTCAGTGTTTATCTCTGCCGCAACCCAATCTCGTTGATTTGCTGGTAATTTTTCGAGGTACGGCTTTCCTTCTCGACCAATACAACGAACAATTGGCCGCGGCGCATTTGCTGCGATTACATCGATCTGATTCGCTTTGGCAAACTCGATTAAAGGGCGATAATCGCTTTCATAATTCGGCCAGGCATTACCCTGTTTAATTAATGGTTGCTCCCCGATCTCGCCAGCTAAGTACTGATCAACAATGGTTTGCTTGTCGCGAGCAAACTGCTCCATGGAAAGTGCGATTTTTCGCTCACTTTGAACAAGCTGTTTGAGTAAATCCGTTTGGAAGCGATGCACCGCAGAATGAGTGTGCCATTCTCCAACTAATACTACATCCGCGTTTTTCACCTCAGTGCTGAATTGTTGCAGCGAAAGAGGCTGAGCGTCAGATGAGTAGAGTTGGTAGTCGTAATAGCTAGTGACAGGAGAGGTATTATTGGTGTTGAGAGATGAACTAGCGCAGCCTACTAGTGGCAGCGCAATAAGTATCGGTAGTAAGTTCTTTAGCATAAAGCCCTATCCATGAACAGAAGTGAGCAATTCGATAGTTAATATACCCAAATACCTTAAGGTTACTTGGGTACACCTAATTGCTTAATACTCTATCAGCTTAAATAGGGCTCAGTTAAGTTGCAAATATATTGCTAGAGATCGGCGTTAGTAGTCGGAGCTTTGCGATAAATACGGATCATAAAGTCAGCTTCACAGGCAAAGTGCTCGGCCGTTTTCAGCATGTCACGCAGTTCATCTGTTGCCTTCCAAGCAAATGGCGTCATTTGCAGCAAGTCAAAACCGTCACCCTTAGCAAGATCCATTACGTAATTAAGTTTCTGCTCGTGTTCTAATGTAAATCCTGATAGATCTTCAGCGTCTTCACTGTGTAAGCGCACATCTTGATAGATGTATTCACGTAGTTGATACAGGTGACGGCCAGCAGGCGTGACAGTGATAACGATGCCACCATCTTTCAGGGTGCGGGCTAGCTCTTCTGCTTTACAAGGGGCGTAGATACGCAAAATTGCGTCAAGGCTTTGCTCTGAGAAAGGTAAGCGATGGCTAGAAGCAACTGTGAACTGGCAATTTGGGTAACGCTTAGCCGCATAACGAATCGCGACTTTAGAAATGTCGAGACCAAAAATTTCAGCCTGCGTGTTTTGTTGCTTTAATTGTGCGGCGACTTCGTCAGTGTAGTAACCTTCGCCACAGCCGATATCAAGTAGTTGATGGGTGGTCTCTTTTAGGTACTCGGCACACAGCGTTGCCACCGTCTGCTTCATTGGCTGGTAGTAGTCTTTTTCAAGGAAACGACGACGTGCTTGCATCATCTCTTTGTTATCGCCTGGATCTTTCGAGCGCTTGTGTTGCACTGGCATAAGATTGACATAGCCTTCTTTGGCGAGGTCAAAACTGTGGTTGTTGCTACAGCGGTAAGTGCGCTCAGCGAATGAAAGCGATTGATGGCAAAGAGGGCATTGATAAGACATAACAAGCTCAACAGATGAATTTAGGCGGCAGAGTCTAGCAAGAAAGCGGCAAGTGCAAAAGAGGCGAGCAAAAAGAGCCAGTAATTCACTGGCTCAGAATCCGAGATTAAGCAGAGATAACTGTGCTTAGTTCGTAGCTTTGATCAGGTTGCAGTGTGACACCTTGTTGAATCGATGGTGCGTGAACGGTTGACTCAACGCATAGCATGGTTTGGTAACCATCATCAGCCATATCAGTCATGCCTTGTGCACCTTGTGACCAAGGGTTCCAAAGTACGGCAGAGTTATGACCGCCGTTTTCGATAGTCAACGTACGGTTCAGTACTTTATCTGCTACTTTGATTTGCGCTTCAGGTTTGGTGTACACGCGGTCGATAGTGTCGTTCAAAACCAGTGTATCACCGCCTTGGCATACTTGACCCTCAAGTAGGCTATCGATGTACTCGCCACCCATACCAGTGGTTTCCGCTTGCAAAATATCACCGACGTTTAAGTAGGTGTGCAGTGCACCCGAGAAAGTCCATTCATGATCATCAATGTTGGTGACTTTCAAAGTGACTTTCAGCTCGTCACCCACTTCGACTAGTAGGCGGGCATCAAACATATTTGGCCAAATGTCATGCATCTCTTCGGTTGGGAACAGCGCAAGCTCGACGATCACACCGTTGTCGTTTTCACGGTGTTCGACCAGTTCCCATTCAGACGTGCGTGCAAAGCCGTGGGCTGGTGCTGCTATTCGGCCAAACCAAGGCCAGCAAACAGGAATGCCACCGCGCAGAGCGGCTTTGCCGTCAAAAATCGCTGCTTCACTCATCCAAATCAGATCTTCTTGGCCTGTTGGCTGGTAAGAAACTACGTGGCCGCCGTGTAATGCGATACCCGCAGTCGCTTTTTCATGGATAACACGGACAATTTTGACTTGGTCTTGCTCAACGATAGTCACGTTATCAGAGAGAACTGCGACAGTAGGTAGAGAGAGTAAATCCATCTATCAAATCCTTAAGTTTTACGTGTGATGACAATTATCTAATGTAATCTTTTACAGGAATTTCAGATACTAAAAAGGCGACTCGAGAGCCGCCTTTTGTCTAACTTCTTATGTTTCAAACATAAGTTCGCTAATCATAGTTTCAGTAAAAATTACTTAGAAACGTGTGCGATTAGGTCTAGAACTTTGTTTGAGTAACCGATTTCGTTGTCGTACCAAGATACAACTTTAACGAAGTTATCAGTTAGAGCGATACCAGCTTTAGCATCGAATACAGAAGTTTGAACTTCACCGATGAAGTCTTGAGAAACTACTGCATCTTCAGTGTAACCTAGAACGCCTTTTAGTTCGCCTTCAGAAGCTTCTTTCATTGCTGCACAGATAGCTTCGTAAGATGCGCCGTTCTTAAGGTTAACTGTTAGGTCAACTACAGAAACGTTAGCTGTTGGTACGCGGAAAGCCATACCAGTTAGTTTGCCGTTTAGTTCTGGAAGAACAACGCCTACAGCTTTAGCAGCACCAGTTGAAGATGGGATGATGTTCTGAGAAGCACCACGACCACCGCGCCAGTCTTTAGCAGAAGGACCGTCTACAGTTTTTTGAGTAGCTGTAGTTGCGTGAACTGTAGTCATAAGACCAGATTCGATACCGAACTTGTCGTTAAGAACTTTAGCGATAGGCGCTAGACAGTTAGTAGTACAAGAAGCGTTAGAAACGATGTCTTGACCAGCGTAAGAAGCGTGGTTAACGCCCATTACGAACATTGGAGTCGCATCTTTAGATGGGCCAGTTAGAACAACTTTCTTAGCACCAGCTGTGATGTGTTTACGAGCTGTAGCGTCGTCTAGGAATAGACCAGTTGCTTCAGCTACTACGTCAACACCGATTGCATCCCATTTTAGATCTTCTGGGTTACGCTCAGCAGTTACACGTACAGTTTTACCGTTAACGATTAGGTTACCGCCTTCAACTTCAACAGTACCGTTGAAACGGCCGTGAGTTGAGTCGTACTTAAGCATGTATGCCATGTAATCTACGTCGATAAGGTCGTTAATACCTACAACTTCGATGTCGTTGCGCTCTTGCGCTGCACGGAATACGAAACGACCGATACGGCCAAAACCGTTAATACCTACTTTGATAGTCATTATAGTTGCTCCACAACTTAATTTCTGATTAAAGATAACTGGTAGTAAAATTACAGAATCCAGTAACAATCTGCAAGTGATAATCCGACTTAAATTGTTTAAAGTCAAAAAAAAGCGACGCTTTTTTTCACAATTAGTCGCAAATGGCTATCTTTTGCGCGGATATTGAAATCTTATTCCCAATTATTGTCGTAAAATAGGGGCGAGGGCAAACTGAACCCAGCCAATTGTTGCTACTCTATCATGGTGTGAAAGTATGTGCTACAAAGCCTGTTCGACGCAAGTTTTTAACGAAAATTTAGATAAGAAGAACGTAAAAAATGGAGAGAAAAGTCAATGGATAAAGAGCCTAAAAAGCTAGTGAAGCCTGATGAGTACTGGCGTGAGCAGTTGTCAGATGAAGAGTATAGAGTCTGTCGCTTACAAGGAACAGAAGCGCCATTTAGTGGTAAATTGCTTCACAATCGGGAGTCGGGACTTTATCAATGCACCTGCTGTAAAGCGGATTTATTTCAATCCTCAAACAAATATGACTCAGGCTGTGGCTGGCCGAGCTTTGATGCGGCAATCAATGACCAAGCAATACGCTATATTGAAGATCTAAGTCACGGAATGGTGCGCACAGAAATCCGCTGCGCAGTCTGTGATAGCCATTTAGGTCACGTTTTTCCTGACGGGCCACCGACGACGGGTGAGAGATTCTGTGTAAACTCAGTGTCGTTAATTTTCAACAATCCACAAAAAAGCGGTGATTAAATCACCGCAATTTGTTTTATCCTTTCATTTGCCAATTGGCGCAATTTTTGTAACTTGCTGAAGTATGAAAAGAATCGCTGAACTTTCAGTTTTGTAAGTGGAAAATAAAAACATTACATATTCGGAATGGTAATGGCATTTGCTCTGAACTTTCCTGATTCAAGGTCTTCATGGACCTGTTCGGCAACCATATCGAGCCGCTTATATTTGTCTTGGGTGAATCCATACAATAAAGCATGGTTACTTTCATGCGTGGTTTGCACGTCAAACATCGCCGCAACTTGCTGCCATACATAGGCGAGCTCCAGCTTGTCTTCTTGTAAGTTGAGACTTGCCAAAGTTTTCACTGCATCTATATTGGTGTTTTTTCCATCACTGAGCTCCAGCGAGCGATTAAGTAAGTATAGAGTCTTTTCTGTATCGCGATTGGTGTAAAAAGTCGCCAGCGCGTACTGCATCTCTGCAGTATCTAGCATTTTGCTCCCTTCCATTTGTAAAAATTGGCGTCGAGCCTCTTCATTCCCGGTTTGACTCCAAAGAAAGTAGAGTGTTTGCGGGGCGTTAGATGCCTCTAATTCAGAAACGATACGCACTTTTTCTTCTTGAGCATGTAAAACAGCGGTCACACGTTTGGACTTACGTTCGGAAGGCGTGAGAGTTTGTATCTGCGCGGCTAAGGTCATGCACTTCTCGTATTCCGCCAGTAAGTGATACTGTTTGATCTTGTTATCATCACTTGGGTTAGAGAGTGTTTCATGATGATGCCAGATGAGGTCGGTTCGAGGTACGCGACATTGACCGTCATCGACATTGAGCTGATCACATTGCAATGCTGGATTGGATTCACACAATTGTTCGGTATTCTTTCTCGTCTCAAAACACCCTGACAGAACGACACTCAGGCTAATAATTACCGCCAACTTAATTTTGTTCATAATTCTCGCTGCTTGTGATCAGTTACACTTATTCTGAGTACTATTCTTGACTCACCGTATGAGACAGTTATGTTTCTCAAAAAAAGTTAAGGATAAACTATGGATGCTGAGCAACTCGTCAATGCAATCACCCCAGAAGCCTACCAACGACTGCTTTACGCTGTTGAAACAGGCAAGTGGCCCGAAGGAACAGCACTTTCACAGCAACAACGCGATTCATGCATGCAAGCCGTTATGCTTTATCAATCGAAGCACAATGCAGATGCTCAGCATATGACAGTAGCCAAAGGTGGTGAAGTGAGTTTTAAATCCAAAGCTGAGCTTAAGAAACAGTTTCAGCCTCAGCAGTCGGATATCTTGCGCGTTAATCCTAACAATAACGAATAGCTTTATCGTACTAAAACTTCAAGCTGCCTCTCTGGGTATTTTGAAGCTTATGCAAGCTACGATAATAAAAAGGTAGATGCTTATACATCTACCTTTTTTGTTGAATTATCCGCAACACTTCTTAAATTTTTTACCGCTACCGCAAATACATGGGTCATTACGGCCAATTTTGAGACTTTGGATCGGTTGTGATAGTCGCTCGTCTTCGGTTTGTGGATATTCACCATCAATGTAGTACCAAAGGCCGTTTTCACGTAAAAAACGCGAGCGCTCTTCTAAGCAATACTGCTTACCGTCATCATTAAAGAAAGCTTTAAAGGTCACAAAGCCTTCGTCATCGTGGCTGCCATCACTGCTATTTAAGACCTCTAGTGCCACCCAATCACTATGCACCGAATCGGCAATCGCTTGACGTTGCTGCTCTGCATTGCAACTTGAGTGATAAGTATTAATCACGAAATCGACCAAGCCTAAAGTATGAGCACTGTAGCGTGCGCGCATCAGTTGTTCTGGGGTATGCGCATTGGCATGCTCTTGATGGATAGGTTGGCAGCATGTTTCGTAGTTGGATGCGTTTCCGCAAGGGCACTGACTCATAAGGTTTTATGTCGTTGGGTTAAATGGAACCTAAGTGTATGTAGCCCAACGACGACAGTAAAGGGTTTCTATTATATATAGAGATTTACTGGTATAGCATTGCTCGATTATTGACGTACATTAATCAGTTCTGCAGTCCAAGCTGTTGCTTCGTCGTATCCTTTAAACGCAATATCTTGCTCGAGTTTTAACTTGGTGCAAATCGCTTCCACTTTGCGCCACTCTGCTCGTTCAATCGCTTTGTATAGAACCAAAAGCCCTGCTATCGATCCGCGCTTTTCTAACAGCGCTTGCGTGACGTCTTCACTAACCGGAACCTCGGTTATCAGTTGATCAAGCGGCCTGTCGAGTAAACAATCTAAGAGCGAAAACATCCCTGTAAGGAAAGCATCACTTGTGTGGGGTTTAGTCGGTAGTTTACTGGCAAGAATCTCGCAGAACTTGGCTCGTTGAATGGAAAGCGTGTACAGATAGTCAGGCTTTGTCTCATCGTTTGATGAAAGCGCGACTAAGGAAACAAATTTGCGTAGGCGATCTTCACCTAAATAGACCAATGCTTGGCGGAAAGACTGGATTTTATTGGTTACCAGTGATGAAGAGTTTACGTAACTAAGCAGTTTAAAAGACAAAGTGACATCGCGAGAAATTAATTGTTCTAGCGAATTAAAGTCCATCGGCTGCTTTGCGACTTCAGTCAGTAACTGAATTACAGAGAGCATCGACGGTTCGAGCGCTTTTTTCTGTATCACTTCGGGTTTACTGAAGAAATAGCCTTGAAAGTAGTCAAATCCGACTTGCTTGGCGAGCTCAAACTCCTCCATGGTTTCGACTTTTTCGGCAAGGAAGCGTATTTTTCCATTGGCAAAACGTGCGATGAAATCTTTCGCTTTCTCAATGGAATATGTACGGATGTCGAACTTGATAATGTCTATGTATGGGAGAAACGCGAGCCATTGTTTACTCGGTATAAAGTCATCAAGTGCTAACGTATAACCATCGGTATGTAACTGTTTTACAACTTGAAGAAGGTCACTTGTGGGAGGACAATCTTCCAATATCTCAATCACTAGGTTTTCAGGAGGGAAGAGCGTTGCGACATCACTAATTAGGCTTTGGTAAGGGAAATTGATAAAGCCTGTTAGGTCACCAAGGGTGTCTTGTTTGGTGGTGAGTATGTGATCTGACAACAAACGTAAGGTTGCCAGATCGGCATCAATATCAGGAAAACTATTTTTAGGGCCGTCGCGAAACAGTAGTTCATAACCGATGGTTTTTTTATCCACGTCCATGATCGGTTGCCGTGCGAAATAGGAATACTTCAAAATCTACATCAACTCTTATTTTGTTATGGTCGATAATAGACGGAATAGCATTATTTTTTTTGAACGACTTCAAACTAACGGTGTTCTGTATCCAGCGAACGAGTCTCTAACGTAAAATTATTCGCGTCAAAGCACAAAATTGAACCTTGCTCATACCAGTCGCCCAGCACGATTCTGGTCAACTCTTTGTTTTCAATATTAAAATTGTGGATATTTGGCCTGTGTGTGTGGCCATGAATCATTAAGTCAACGTTATGTTCAGCCATCACTCGTTCTACTTCACTTTGTGTGACATCCATAATCGATAATGATTTAGATTGCTTTGTATCGCGCGCGCCAGATTGGACCTTGCGTACAATAGGAGTTTTTATTGCCATTGGTAAGCGATTAAAAATCCATTGCAGCCACGGTTGATTTACTTTGGCGCGAAATGCGAGATATTGAACGTCTTCTGTACAAAGCGTGTCCCCGTGCAGAATCACAGCTTTACGGCCATAAAGATCAATGACAGTTTCATCGCCGAGCAACTGAACCCCAGTTTGCTTTGCAAATCTTTTGCCTACCAAAAAGTCGCGATTACCTTTGGTAAAGAAGCAGGGAACGCCGCTGTCAGTTAAGCGTTTAAACTCTTCGCGTATTTGCTTGGCAAAATCGCAGTTATCATCATCACCGATCCAAAAATCAAACAAATCGCCAAGAACAAACAGTGCGTCAGCATGGATGGCTTCTTCGCGCATAAAGCGTTCAAAACAGGCGTTAATCTCTAACGTATCGGGTGAAAGGTGTAAGTCTGAAATAAATAGTGTGGTCATAATTTAATAGAAAAGAAGGGTGTTAAACACCCTTCTTAAATCGATTATTGTTCGATAGTTGTACCAGTGATTACCACGTCTTCTAGTGGTACATCTTGGTGCATGCCGTAAGAACCAGTGCTCACACCTTTGATCTTTTCAACGATGTCCATACCTTCTACTACTTCACCGAATACACAGTAACCCCAACCATCTAGGCTTTCGCTACGGAAATCTAGGAAAGTGTTGTTGTTTACGTTGATGAAGAACTGAGAGCTAGCAGAATGCGGCTCCATAGTACGCGCCATTGCAAGGGTGCCTACTTTGTTGCTTAGACCGTTGTTCGCTTCGTTCTTAATTGGTGCACGAGAAGCCTTCTCACGAAGACCAGACTCCATACCACCACCTTGAATCATGAAACCATCGATAACACGGTGAAATAGCGTGTTGTCGTAGAAACCATCACGGCAGTACTGTAGGAAGTTTGCACTTGTTTCAGGTGCTTTTTCTTCATTTAGCTGAATTTTGATGTCACCAAAATTAGTGTGAAGGGTGATCATGATTATGTCCTTAACCTATGTTTTTGATTTGAGTCTAGGATTCTAACTTAACTTTTCTGACATTCATACGCGAAAAGCTGTGAATCAGACTTCAGTATAGGTGCTAATGCTGGCTTTTTGAGCGATTGAGGGATTACCTAACGGAGCATGAGTTGGTATACTGAACCACTATTTTATTTAACCCAGATTAAGTATAGAGATCATGTTAAAGATATATAACACACTCACAAGACAGAAAGAGGAATTCAAACCAATCAATGCTGGCAAAGTTGGCATGTATGTCTGTGGGGTAACCATTTACGATCTCTGTCATATTGGTCACGGTCGTACCTTCGTATCTTTTGACGTTGTGTCTCGTTACCTGCGCTATTTGGGTTACGACTTAACGTTTGTACGCAATATCACAGATATCGATGATAAAATCATCAAGCGTGCTAACGAAAATGGTGAAACTTGTGATTCACTCACTGAACGTCTCATCGGTGAAATGCACGCGGATTTCGATGCTCTAAACATGAAGCGTCCAGATGTTGAACCGCGCGCCACAGAGTTTATCCAAGAGATCATCGAACTGGTTGAAAAGCTTATCGAGCGTGGCTTTGCATACGTAGCAGATAACGGCGACGTAATGTTTGAAGTCGGCAAGTTTGACGAGTACGGCAAACTGTCTAAGCAAGACCTTGACCAACTACAAGCAGGTGCCCGCGTTGATATCGAAACGGCTAAACGTAGCCCGCTAGATTTCGTTCTGTGGAAAATGTCTAAACCAGGTGAACCAACATGGGAATCGCCATGGGGTGCAGGTCGTCCGGGTTGGCACATCGAGTGTTCAGCAATGAACTCATCAATTCTTGGTAACCATTTTGATATTCATGGCGGTGGTTCAGATCTTCAGTTCCCTCACCACGAGAACGAAATTGCTCAGTCATGCTGCGCGCACAATACTCAGTATGTAAATACGTGGATGCACAGTGGTATGGTGATGGTAGACAAAGAGAAGATGTCTAAATCGCTCGGTAACTTCTTTACTATCCGTGATGTGTTAGGTCACTACGATGCAGAAACGGTTCGTTACTTCCTAATGTCAGGTCACTACCGTAGCCAACTTAACTACAGTGAAGAAAACCTAAACCAAGCTCGTGCTTCACTAGAGCGTCTATATACGTCTCTACGTGGCCTAGATCTAACCGCAGCTCCAGCAGGTGGCGAAGCGTACCTAACTCGCTTTACAGAAGCGATGAACGATGACTTCAACACACCTGAAGCATACTCAGTACTGTTTGATATGGCGCGTGAAATCAACCGCCTTAAAACAGAGAACCTTGAGCAAGCGAGCGCACTCGGTGCACTAATGCGTGAACTCGCAGACGTAATCGGTATTCTGCACCAAGATCCAGAAGCATTCCTAAAAGGCGATGCAGGCAGCGACGACGAAGTGGCGGAAATTGAAGCACTGATTAAACTACGTAACGACTCACGCGCAGCTAAAGATTGGGCGAATGCAGACATGGCTCGTGACAAGCTTAACGAGATGGGTATTGAGCTGGAAGATGGTGCTGAAGGTACAACCTGGCGTCGCAAATAAGTATCTACGTCCTTCTTGATGTTGTAGCGTTGTTGACTGCACTCGAAAACCTCATCACATAGTAAACCTATGCTCAGAGGCTTTTCTCTTTGGTCGCCTAGCTACAACGTCAATAAGTTAGTAGATAACACCAATCAGATTGAGCGGTGTTGCTTGCAGCATCAAGCAGTGAACAGATAAAGCAAATTTTAAGGGCTGAGTTGTCAGCCCTTTTTTCTACAAGAATTATTATTTTTACGGGAATCTCTCTGTGGCACAGATGTACTTCTATTACTCAGCGATGAATGCTGGGAAATCAACTACGCTTCTACAGTCGTCATTTAACTACCAAGAACGTGGTATGAATCCACTTATCTTTACTGCGGCTCTTGATAACCGTTATGGCGTCGGTAAAGTGAGTTCTCGAATTGGTCTACAATCTGAAGCGCACTTGTTCCAAGCAGAAACCGACCTGTTTAAAGCAATTGCGGAGCTGAATGAACAAGATAAGCGTCACTGTATTTTGATTGATGAGTGCCAGTTCTTGTCGAAAGAACAGGTTTATCAGCTAACCGAAGTGGTCGATAAGCTGCATATTCCAGTGTTGTGTTATGGCTTGCGTACTGACTTCTTAGGTGAGCTATTTGAAGGTAGTAAATACTTGCTTTCTTGGGCTGACAAATTAGTTGAATTGAAAACTATCTGTCACTGCGGCCGCAAAGCGAACATGGTTATTCGCACTGATGAGCATGGCAATGCCATTAAAGAAGGTGATCAAGTGGCGATTGGTGGTAATGACCGCTACGTTTCCGTATGCCGCCAACACTACAAAGAAGCATTAGGTAAGTAACCGTCTAATATACCCAGATAGCTTATAGAATTCTGGGTATATTATAGATACAAAAAACGGAGCCAGTGGCTCCGTTTTTTGTTGTATTCGGTAATCTGAGATTAACGAGCACGGAAGACGATGCGGCCTTTTGATAGGTCGTATGGAGTCATCTCAACAGTTACTTTGTCACCAGTAAGAATACGGATGTAGTTCTTACGCATTTTACCAGAGATGTGAGCAGTAACTACGTGACCGTTTTCAAGCTCAACACGGAACATTGTGTTTGGAAGAGTATCAAGGACAGTGCCTTGCATCTCAATAACGTCTTCTTTAGCCATCTAATCCTCTTTAAATAAATGGGCGTTTTTATCAGGTCTTATCAGCTGATAAAAATGAATTAAGCAAAGTTGGGGCGTATTCTACCCTTGCCAAGACTGATTTACTAGCCTTTGATGAGGATGAAAGCGGACTTTGTAATTCATTGCCGGACATTCATCTATTTGATAGCCGAGATAGAGCCACTGTTTCCCTTGTTCTTGGCAATGCTCTAATTGCAATAAAACACCGAGAGTACCAAGGGATAACGGGTGATGAGGCTCGTAAAAGGTATAGAAAGCACTGGCACTGTTAGACAATATATCTGTGACAGCGATACCAATTAACTTGTCATCTTCATATAGGTGTAAATATTGAGTATTTAGCCAGTTACAGAGAGTAAATTGCTCAAAACTTTTACGATTAGGTGGGTACATCGAGCCGGAATGATGGCGAGCTTCGATGTAACGTGCGTATAACTCGTACCAATCATCGTCAAGTTGCTCTTTGTACTGCCAAGTGATGGCGCTCGCTTTGTTACGTAGTCGTTTTTGGCTGCGGGTCATTTTAAATCTATGCGCCGAGACTCGAATTGGCTCACAAGCGTTGCATTGCTGGCACAGTGGGCGATAGATAGTATCACCACTGCGTCGAAAGCCATTGGCGAGTAACACTTCATAGTTTGACGAACAATGTAAGCTAGGGTCAAGCGCAACGGCCACCCTTTCTTGGCGACCTGGTAGGTAGCTACAAGGGTGGTTATCGGTGAGTCCAATACGAATATGTTGGATATCCGAGCTCATTACTGCTCCTCAATAGGTTGTGTCAACCATTGCGGCTGAAAACACGATTTACTTACAACTTGTTGCCTTAAGGATAGCAGGCTTTTGATAAATTCTTCGCGCTCTAGTTCAAATGCGCCTAAAGATTGCGTGTGATCATTAAGTACTTGGCAATCAATAAGCTGGCCGCCATGTTGCTTGAAGTGAGAGCAGAAATACCACAATGCGATTTTCGAGGCGTTGCTTTGCACACTAAACATCGATTCACCGCAAAACAGTTGTCCGACCGAAATGCCGTATAGCCCGCCAATTAGCTGGTTATTATGCCATACCTCGACTGAGTGCGCGTGTCCAAGCGCGGCGAGTTGTTTGTAAGCGCTTCGCATATCAGAGCTCAACCACGTTTCTTCGGCGCTGCGCATAGCTGCGCATTGGTCAATGACTTGGTCAAATGCTTGGTTGATGCTTACTTGGTATTGATGTTTACGTTGAAATTTTTTGACACTTCTTGCCGGTTTAAAGGTCTTAGGATCAAAGACTGCGCGTGGCGATGGGCTCCACCATAAAATTGGTTCATCAGGCCCATACCATGGGAAGATGCCATTGTGATAAGCTGTTAATAAGCGCGCAACTGACAGATCGCCTCCGAAAGCCAGAAGACCATTGGGATCATCAAGGGCTTCAAAGGGGGAAGGAAAGCTTAAGTTTTCACTGTCGAGTTCTGTCAGATATATAGCCATCAAAGGAGTCAGTTTATGTTGAAGAAGTGGGTATGGATATTATTGATTTTTCCACTGTTTACCAATGCGGCGTACCAACGTAATGTTGCACGCCCAGTCAATGAAGTGGTTTTTGGTAAGGTTGATTCAGTTCGTTACATGACACAGCAAGATATCGTCAAAGCAGAAAGTAACGGCTGGGAAACATTTTTAGGTGCGGTTGTCGGTGGCGTTATCGGTAACCAATTTGGTGGTGGCACAGGTCGTGAAGTTGCGACCGCTGTAGGTGCTGTAGCTGGTGCAAGTGTGGCGCGAAACCGTGCAAATCAGAGTTATCGGGTTGAATATCGTCTGGTTGAATTGCTGATTCAAACCGAAGATAAGCGGTTGATTAATGTGATTCAGGATGTAGACAGTAACATGATCTTCCAGCGTGGCGATCAGGTACGAATTCTCTACTTTAATGATGGGGTTCGTGTTGATAGAGAATACTAATATGGGCTTCAAAAACGTGATTTAATTTGCTTGCATGCTAATTCGAGTTAAAACCAGATTAGGTCTGGTTTTACTCGGGCTTTTTCGATAGTCTGAAACGATGAAGAATTTTTCATCGCGCCTATGGAAGAGTGCGAGCAAGGAATAGTAGTTTCAAATGGAAAGCCTTACGTTACAACCAATCAATAAAGTCGATGGTGAGGTCAACTTACCGGGTTCTAAAAGTGTCTCAAACCGCGCGCTGCTCTTGGCTGCGTTGGCAAAAGGCACGACACGTCTAACCAACCTTCTTGATAGTGATGATATTCGTCACATGCTTAATGCGCTCACCAAACTCGGTGTTAACTATACACTTTCAGCCGACAAAACAGTATGCGAAGTAGAAGGCTTAGGCGGTGCATTTCACTCACCTCAAGCACTAGAACTGTTTTTAGGAAATGCAGGTACAGCGATGCGTCCTTTAGCGGCTGCACTGTGTTTAGGTCAGGGTGAGTTTGTCTTAACGGGCGAACCGCGCATGAAAGAGCGTCCCATTGGCCACTTGGTGGATTCGCTTCGTCAAGCGGGGGCGCAAATTGAGTACCTAGAGAATGAAAACTACCCACCACTTAAGATTGTCGGTAGCGGTCTCAATGGTGGTACTGTCGAGATTGATGGTTCAATTTCCAGCCAATTTTTGACGGCATTTTTAATGTCGGCGCCGCTGGCTCAAGATGATGTGACGATTAAAATCATCGGTGATTTAGTCTCGAAACCTTATATCGATATTACATTGCACATTATGGCTCAGTTCGGTGTTGAGGTTGAAAACCGCAATTACCAAGAGTTTGCGATTAAAGCGGGTCAACAATACGTGGCGCCGGGTGACTTCTTGGTTGAAGGTGATGCTTCATCGGCCTCTTATTTCCTCGCTGCTGCTGCAATTAAAGGCGGTGCAATCAAAGTGACTGGTATTGGTAAAAACAGTATCCAAGGCGATATTCAATTTGCTGATGCGCTTGAAAAAATGGGTGCACAAATTGAGTGGGGAGATGATTACGTTATCTCGCGTGTCGGTGAGCTAAAAGCGGTTGATTTGGATTTCAACCACATACCCGATGCCGCTATGACGATTGCAACGACCGCGCTATTTGCCGAAGGTACAACCGCCATTCGCAACGTGTATAACTGGCGCGTAAAAGAGACCGATCGTTTGGCGGCAATGGCGACAGAACTACGTAAAGTGGGCGCTGAAGTGGAAGAAGGGCACGATTACATTATCGTTACTCCACCTGCGCAACTTAAGCATGCAGCAATCGATACTTACGACGATCACCGTATGGCAATGTGCTTCTCACTCGTGGCGCTAAGCGATACGCCAGTGACGATCAACGATCCGAAATGCACTTCAAAAACCTTCCCAGATTACTTTGAGAAGCTGGAATCATTAAGCGTAGCTTAATGAAGGAACGCCTTTCGGCTACGGATGACTGATTCGGGAACGTAAAACGGGGTTTTACTTACGGATTACGGATGTGGGAACGTAAAACGAGGTTTTACTTACGGATGACGGATGTGGGAACGTAAAACGAGGTTTTACTTACGGATGACGGATGCGGGAGCGTAAAACGAGGTTTTACTTACGGATGACGGATGTGGGAACGTAAAACGGGGTTTTACTTACGGACGACGGATGCGGGAGCGTAAAACGGGGTTTTACTTACGGACGACGGATACTGGAACGTAAAACGGGGTTTTAATTACGGACGACGGATACTGGAACGTAAAACGGACTTTTATTGCGGGCTGATATTTTTGTCATTCCATAGAGCGCGTAAGTGCGAGTAGGGAATCTGGTTTTTCTCGCATCTCGAAGCAGAGCTATGCTCTGCGTTCCCGATTCCCGGAGCGAAGCTTCGCTTTGTTGTTTCTGTTATTCCATAGAGCGCGTAAGCGCGAGTAGTGGATTTGGTTTTTCTCGCATCTCGAAGCAGAGCTATGCTCTGCACTCTGTCTTCCGTAGCAGAACTGCGTTCAGCGTTCCCGCATCCCGGAGTAAAGCTATTGCTTTACGTTCCGATTAAGGCAATGGGTTCTGAAACGCAAAAGAAAAGGCTGACGTGGCGTCAGCCTTTGTTATTTTTGTCATTCCATAGAGCGCGTAAGCGCGAGTAGGGAATCTGCTTTTTCTCGCATCTCGAAGCAGAGCTATGCTCTGCGTTCCCGCATCTCGGAGTAAAGCTTTTGCTTTACGTTCCCGATTCCCGATTCCCGAAGCAAAGCTTAGCTTTGCGGTCTCGACTCTCGGAGCGAAGCTCAGCTTCGCGTTCCAAAAATTATGAGCTCAGCTCATTATTTTTCGATCGTGAATTCTTTCGAAAGGTGATGCGCCAAGTACTTAAACATATTAAATACCGCAGTCGTTTGGCTAGTTGGTAGGCCGTTGTCGTCTAGGAAATAGTTGCCTTTGAAAACCAATACGCCTTCTTTTTCTTCAACGCTGTCCGCACGCATACCATCGATGTAATCGTCGTGCGCTTGAATGATTTGGTTCGCGATTAGTAGCAGGTCGAATGTAGAAATTACTTTTTTATCGCTCATGATTTGTACCTTACGCTGTGATTTAGGGCGAGATTGGCAAGGATTTTAAAGCGAAGAAAATACAAATGCCAATGACTTGTCACAAGAAAAATCGAATTAATCTGGCTATCCAACTGTATTTAAAGAGAGAAAATGTTTTGTGACGAGCAACATAAATCTGTTTAATCCATTGGCGGAACCATGAATCACACGTTTAGTATGTGGCACTTCATATACAGACCTATTTCTTTTATATATCGGAGGGATACGGTCTGCATGTTGCTCTGAAACGATCTGTACCTTGTAAACGCAAAGATCGACGATTTGTCGAGCAGTCAAAGTTGATTTTCAAAAAAGATATTGATCTTCTGGCAATCTCGCTCAATAGTAAAAAAAGAAGCAATGTTTTAAGTATGTTGTGCGATAAAATTCGCATCAGTCATTTTAAAGGACACCAGAGTCAGTTATGGGCAAGTCACTCGTTATTGTGGAGTCGCCAGCAAAGGCGAAAACCATCAATAAATATCTCGGTAAGGACTTTATAGTAAAGTCTAGTGTGGGTCACGTGCGTGATCTACCAACAGCAGGTCAAAGCACCGGTCAGAAAGCAGCAGCGGTATCGACCAAAGGTTTAAGCGTTGAAGAAAAAGCGCGCATTAAACACGAAAAAGATCGTAAATCGCTGATCAAAAAAATGGGTATCGACCCATTCAACGGCTGGGAAGCTAACTACCAAGTACTTCCGGGTAAAGAGAAAGTAGTTGCCGAGTTACAGAAACTGGCGAAAGACGCTGATTGCGTTTACCTCGCAACCGACTTGGACCGCGAGGGAGAAGCCATCGCTTGGCACCTTCGTGAGATCATCGGTGGCGATGAAGAGCGATACAAACGCGTCGTATTTAACGAAATCACTAAAAACGCGATTCAACAAGCTTTCCAGAGCCCTGGAGAGTTGAGTATGGATGGCGTTAATGCACAGCAAGCACGTCGTTTCATGGACCGTGTAGTGGGCTTTATGGTGTCACCACTGCTATGGAAGAAAGTTGCGCGTGGTCTGTCTGCAGGTCGCGTACAGTCAGTAGCGGTAAAACTACTGGTAGAGCGTGAGCGCGAAATCAAAGCATTTATCCCAGAAGAGTTTTGGGATATCCATGCAAATACCAAAACGCAAGACAAAACTGACTTCCGTCTGCAAGTCTCACAAAGAGATGGTGTAGCGTTTAAACCGGTTAACGAAGCAGAAACCCAAGCGGCAGTATCTGTACTGGAAAAAGCGGCATACGAAGTGTGCAAGCGCGAAGACCGTCCGACATCGAGCAAACCGTCGGCACCATTTATCACGTCAACACTGCAGCAAGCCGCGAGTACGCGTCTTGGTTACGGTGTTAAGAAGACAATGATGCTTGCGCAGCGCTTGTATGAAGCGGGTTACATCACCTATATGCGTACTGACTCGACGAATTTGAGTGCGGAAGCGGTTGAAACTCTTCGTGGCTACATCAGCAGCGAGTTTGGTGATGCCTACTTGCCAGCTAAAGCGAATGTCTACGGCAGCAAAGAAGGAGCACAAGAAGCGCACGAAGCGATTCGTCCTTCAGATGTGACCGTTAAAGCGGAAGACCTACAAGGTATGGAAGCTGACGCGCATAAACTGTATGCCCTAATTTGGAACCAATTCGTAGCTTGTCAAATGACGCCTGCGCAATACGACTCAACCACAGTGAGCGTTAAAGCGGCTGAGTACACGCTAAAAGCGAAAGGTCGCATCTTGAAGTTTGATGGTTGGACACGCGTTCAGCGTCCTTTGGGTAAAAACGAAGACCAAATCCTGCCAGCAGTACAAGTAGGCGATAAAATTGATCTTGTTGATCTTGATCCTAAGCAGCACTTCACCAAGCCGCCAGCACGCTTTACTGAAGCGGCATTGGTTAAAGAGCTTGAGAAGCGTGGTATTGGTCGTCCATCGACTTACGCGTCAATTATTTCAACCATCCAAGATCGTGGCTATGTAAAAGTTGAACAACGTCGTTTCTATGCAGAAAAGATGGGTGAGATTGTTACTGACCGTCTTGATGGCAGTTTCCATGAGCTAATGAACTATGAGTTCACTTCGCGCATGGAAGAGAAGCTTGACCAAATTGCTGAAGGTGAAGCGAAATGGAAATCAGTGCTAGACAACTTCTTTAGTGATTTCTCAGGTGACCTTGAGAAAGCTGAGCAAGAAGAAGATCAAGGTGGTATGAAGCCAAACCACATCGTCTACACCGATATCGAATGTCCAACCTGTTCACGTCCTATGGGTATCCGGACGGCATCGACAGGCGTATTCCTAGGCTGTTCTGGTTATGCATTACCGCCAAAAGAGCGTTGTAAGACAACCATCAACCTCGGCGATGAAGAAGGCATCATCAACGTTCTAGAGGAAGATGTAGAAACGGCGGCACTGCGCGCTAAGAAACGTTGTCCTATCTGTGAAACCGCGATGGACGCGTACCTAATCGATGACAAACGTAAACTGCATGTTTGTGGTAATAACCCGAACTGTGAAGGTTACGTGGTTGAATTTGGTGAGTACAAAGTCAAAGGCTATGACGGTCCAGTTGTTGAGTGTGACAAGTGTGGCAGCGATATGGTGCTGAAAAACGGTCGTTTTGGTAAGTACATGGATTGCACCAGCGAAACATGTAAAAACACCCGTAAGATCTTAAAGAACGGCGAAGTTGCGCCACCGAAAGAAGATCCAGTGCATTTCCCTGAATTGCCTTGTGAAAACTCAGATGCATACTTTGTACTACGTGATGGTGCGTCAGGCCTATTCTTAGCCGCTAGCACTTTCCCTAAATCACGAGAAACTCGTGCGCCGTTAGTGGAAGAGTTGAAACGCTTTAAAGATCGTATCTCAGCGAAGTTCCACTACCTAGCGGATGCGCCAGAGAAAGATCCAGATGGTCTGCCAATGGTCGTGCGCTTTAGCCGCAAGACGAAAGAGAACTACGTTCGTACTGAAATTGATGGCAAACCATCAGGGTACACGGCACTCTACGTTGACGGTAAATGGGAAATTACGGATAAGCGTAAGAAAAAGTAAGCCAAATTGGTTTGAGTAAAAAAGCAGCGATTTATCGCTGCTTTTTTTATGCGCCAAATTGCCTATTTACAGAGGGTTTTATAATGCAAGTGTTCTGTATGTGGAAAGCTCACAAAATCAAAAAATCGTCCTGAACGAATTTTGAGCGAAAATTATGATGAACGTCATGTTTTTGTTCGTTGTCTGTTATTGAATTGTGTCAATATTGAGTCGTGGTGTGACTTGGATCAGGTGCTTGTGAAGCAACCTATGAGTATGCAGCAGTATGAGTTAATTAAAATTGTAATCTTTATTAGATAGGATAATTTATAACCGACGGCTTGCAAATAATAGTGGAGTCACTCCCAATAATAACGCCAACCGTTAAGGCTTTGCCTACCTAGGGAAAAGGTGTCAGCAATTGACACTAAATGATAAAAAATAATATGGAGAATAATCAATGGCTGGTGTTTTAGGTATGATCCTTGCTGGTGGAGAGGGTTCGAGATTACGTCCACTTACCGAGTCTCGCAGTAAACCTTCTGTTCCTTTCGGAGGAAGCTATCGCCTAATTGATTTCGCGCTTAACAATTTCGTTAATGCTGATCTGATGCGCATTTATGTGTTGACTCAATTTAAATCACAATCTTTGTTTCATCACCTTAAAAAAGGTTGGAACATCAATGGAATAACAGATCGTTTTATCGATCCTATTCCAGCACAAATGCGAACAGGAAAGCGCTGGTATGAGGGGACTGCCGACGCTATCTATCAAAACCTTCGCTTTATGGAGTTGGCTGAACCTGATCAAGTGTGTATTTTTGGTTCGGACCATATCTACAAGATGGACATCAAGCAGATGCTTGATTTTCACAAGCAGAAAGAAGCGGCACTGACAGTATCAGCGCTGCGCATGCCACTTTCACAAGCTTCGCAATTTGGCGTTATTGAAGTGGATACTGAAGGTCGAATGGTTGGTTTTGAAGAAAAACCGACTAACCCGAAAGCGATCCCTGGCGATCCTGAACACGCTCTAGTTTCTATGGGCAACTACGTATTTGAGGCAGCCACTCTATTTGCTGAGCTTATTGAAGACGCTGACAATCCTGATTCGTCACACGATTTTGGCAAAGATATCATTCCGAAGATGTTCCCACGTGGTGACGTATTTGTTTATGACTTTAGCTGTAATCAAATCACCGGTGAGAAAGAAGAAGTCTACTGGCGCGATGTAGGTACCATCGGGGCATACTGGGAGGCACATATGGACCTTCTTAAGAAAGATGCGCCATTCTCACTTTACAACCGCAAGTGGCCACTACACACATACTATCCACCGCTACCGCCAGCAACGTTTACCGATTCAGATAATGGACGAGTACAGATCATCGATAGCTTGGTATGTAATGGCAGTTTAGTTCGTGGTTCGCGTATCGAAAAATCGGTACTGGGTTTCCGCAGTAATATTGCTTCTGCGTGTGATATAAGCGAAAGTATCTTACTTGGTGATGTAAAAATTGGCGAAGGGTGTGTACTACGTCGTGTAATCATCGACAAAGACGTGGATATCGCCCCAGGTACTCAAATTGGTGTCAATCTGAAAGAAGACCGCAAGCTTTACCATGTATCTGAAGAAGGCATCGTGGTTATTCCGAAAGGAGCTCGCATTGGTTACTGATCAATTATCAATTCTCTTTGTTGCGTCTGAAGTTGAAGGTTTGATCAAAAGTGGAGGCTTGGCGGATGTCGCCAAGGCTCTGCCTCAAGCACTGCACGCGTTAAACCAAAATGTACGTATTGCATTACCGGGTTATCGTAAAATCGAAGCCTTACAAAGTGCTGAATTGGTTTTGAGCACTAAGCTTGATCATTGGCCGCATACACCCTACCAAGTTCGCCAACTAGCGATTGGTGACGTCACTGTGTATGCGGTTGAATGTGACAAATACTTTTCTCGTGATGAAATGTATTCTGAATACAACCAAGCGTATGCCGACAATGGCGAGCGTTTTGCGTTTTTTAGCGCTGCTTGTCTAGACATGCTGCCTAAGCTTGAATTCCAGCCAAATATCATCCATGCCAATGACTGGCACACAGGCTTTGTCCCTTATCTGCTAAAGCATCGTTATGCTGAACATCCATTTTTTAGCCATACCCGCAGCGTGATTTCAATTCATAACGCGGTGTTTAAAGGCGTATTCAGCTACGAAGAACTCCCTAACTTAGCTGAGATGCAAGGGCACTATGCGCCTGATGCCGCGGTGAGCCCAACGCATATTACGATGCTAAAGGCTGGGGTAATGACCGCAGACAAAGTCAATGCAGTGAGCCCAACTTACGCAGAAGAGTTAAAAACGGAACTTGGTAGCCATGGCATGGCGCGAGAGTTCCGTGCGCGCGAGCATGACTTAGTGGGGATTCTCAATGGCTGCGATTATAGTGATTGGAATCCGGCTAATGATGCGTTCTTGCCTACGCAATATCATGCTGAGCGTTCGAGTATGCTGGCGGGTAAGTTAATCTGCAAACAGGCGATGCAAAGCCGAGTGAATTTGCCAAATAAAGATGTCGCTGTATTCGGTATGGTTTGTCGTTTGACTAATCAAAAAGGTGTCCACTATCTTCTTCCGATCTTAGAGCGCTTCTTAAAGTTGGACGCACAATTAGTGATCGTTGGTACTGGTGATCCAATTTTAGCGACCCAGTTGGCTGAAATTTCTGCGCGCCATAGTGATAAATTTGCGTTCGTAGAAGCGTATAGCAACGAACTTGCTCACTTGGTAGAAGCGGGCTCTGACTTCTTTTTGATGCCCTCAGAGTTTGAGCCATGCGGCCTTAACCAGATCTATAGTATGGCGTATGGCACTTTGCCTATCGTTCGTGCGGTTGGCGGTCTGAAAGATAGTGTGGTGGACTACGACAGTGACCCGGAGAACGCGACTGGATTTGCATTCTTGAACCCGGAACCGGTGGAGCTATTGAGTATTATGCAGCGAGCTTTGCTATTCTATCTGCAACAGCGAGAAGAAATGACCCAAGTGCAACTCCACGCGATGCAGAAACAGTTTTGCTGGAAGCGCGCGGCGGATGAGTACTTAGCGCTTTATCGTAGTGCGTTACATTGAGCAAACACTGACGAAAAATATTAACAGATAGTGTTAAAAAGGCATCAATTGATGCCTTTTTTTACACTTTTCTCGTCTCAAAATCATATAAAGTGATATAACTTGAGTTTAGCCGCTCCAAACTTATGGTAGGCTTCACTTCCTCTGGCTATATCGATTTTAATTATTAACCTTAATGAGTACTGGTTTGCTATTTCATAAAACCTATTTACACCCAACAAGTACAGAATGGGTTGTGTTTGTCCACGGTGCCGGCGGTAGCTCATCGATTTGGTTCAAACAGATAAAAGCGTACAAACAGCATTTCAACCTGCTGTTGATTGACTTGCGTGGACACGGCAAGTCGAGCCAGTTATTAAAAGAACTTATCTCGAATCGCTATACCTTCAAAGAGGTGACACTTGATATTCTGCAAGTGCTGGATCATTTGAAAATTCAGTCTGCACATTTTGTCGGAATGTCTTTGGGGACCATCATAGTGCGCAATCTAGCGGAGTTAGCGGCAGACCGTGTTAAATCGATGGTATTAGGCGGCGCTGTAACGCGTTTAAACACTCGTTCCCAGTTTTTAGTTACGGTAGGCAATGCTTTCAAGCATGTAGTGCCTTATATGTGGCTGTATAGCTTATTTGCTTATATCGTGATGCCTCAGAAGACGCAAAAGCAATCTCGACACCTCTTTATCCGAGAGGCCAAAAAACTGTGCCAGCAAGAGTTTAAACGTTGGTTCAGATTAGCGTCTGAAGTAAACCCATTGATGCGGTATTTCAAAGATCGCGAACTGCCGATCCCAACGCTGTATTTGATGGGTGATAGAGACTATATGTTCATTAAGCCGGTTAAAGAGATGGTTGCGGTGCATAGACAGAGCCAGTTACTAGAAATCGCTAACTGCGGGCATGTGTGTAATATCGAAAGACCCGATGAGTTTAATCAACATTCAATCCGTTTTATCCAGCAGCAGATAGGTTAAGCCTCTACCATTGATTCGCCACATTGCCAGCATATGGCAAACTGGCCCTCATTGATTTCGCCACACTGAGGACATGACCAAGAAGCTTCTGAATGTGGCTGCTCAAATTGCTTAATTAATAGTGTTGCTTCGGCGATGCTGTTCTCATCTAATAGCCACACATGTGGCTCGCTCGCTTCACCAAATGGTATTTCGCCCTGTAGACCGAAGATACCTTCTCCTCTCACTTCACAAGCGATATTGTGCGAACGCAAAAGCTCACAGACGATGTGAGCTTGAGGGGGATTGGCAGCGCTGTAAATTTTCAATTCGCTCTCCTGTACTTCAGCGGGTTCAAGCCTGAGTTGTTGACTGAGGTTGGCCTCTAAATTTGTTCATTGCCCATTTTGCGATGATAGGGAATAAGCCAAGCAAGGCGAAAGAGACGAGCACAGACGGTGAGACAATACCGGATAAGCTGTCAATTTGTGCTAATTGGGTACCTGCATTTAAATACACCGCAGTCCCCGGCAGCATGCCGATTTGACTCACGAGATAGAAACGAGCAGTCGTGATTGGTGTCAGCCCCATCAACAAGTTAATCAAAAAGAACGGAAAGACAGGGATTAGGCGTAGCGAAAACAGATAGAATGCCCCGTCTTTGGCGACACCTTGGTTAATCGCATTGAGTTTATCGCCAAACTTGCCTTGAACCCAATCACGGAGTAGAAAACGGCTACTAAGGAAGGCTAGGGTAGCGCCAAGAGTGCTAGCGAAGGAAACAAGCAGTAAACTCGTCCAAAAACCAAATAGAGCAGCACCAAGCAAAGTAACGACCGCCGCTCCAGGAATAGAAAAAGCAGTGATTGCCACATAAGCAGCAAAGTATGTAACTGCTGCGACAATGAAGTTTTGTTCAATAAAATTGCCGAGTACAGCTTGTTGTGCTTTGGCATTTTCTAAGGTTAATTGATCGCCAAACTGAGTAATAAGCAGCGCAATAAGTGCAATTAATGCAATGCCAATAATAAGTTTCTTATTCATCTTTGCTCTCCTACAACCCGCTTTACGACCATGAGTTAGTTTAGTTCATCTGCAGGGTAAATTATTCCTATTGTTTAATAAGAACCTCAAAGCAAAGAAAAACTTTCATAAAAAAAGCCAGCAATTGCTGGCTCAGTGTATTTTATTGTAGTCGAGAGAGCAGTTCTTCTCGGCGAGTTTGAGGAACCACAGACCAGTGAGTGCCTTTTATCGCCCCCTCAAGAGACCAGAGTAGCTCCAAGCTGACATCGCTACTATGCGAATCGCGAATCGCTTTATAGGCTTCCAATGAGCCGGCTTCTTCCAGCTGTTCTACGTTGTCGATGCCTGCTTTTTTCAGCATGCGCTCTGTGGCTAAGCGAAGGTTCGGCAAATCCTTAATACGAGTAGGTTTGGTGTCTGCCTGTACTGATTTTTCTTCCTGCGCTTGGGCATGAGCTTCGCGACCAATTTGCAGTGTTTTCTCACTGTCGTTATACCACTCTTCACTAAGTGCAAAGTATTTGGTGACGACTGGGAAGCCACGCTTTTGGTATACGTATGGTTCAAAGCCTTGTAATTTGAACTGTGTCGCTAGAGTGCTGTCTGCGCGAATGTGAAGCTTATTATGTACCACTAGTGCAAACATTGTTTCGTCTGCAAAGATCCCAAACCCACCAAACATAGAGCGAGATTTAATACGACCTAGCGGCTCAAATAGCCTCATTGAGTCTTTAAGAATTGGTTTATCCATTCAGTACTTTCTCGGTGTATGTGTATGTCAATACGCCACCAAATCAGGTCCGAGATTATAGCAGTTGTGCAGGAAATAGGAGAGTAATCCGTTAACGTGCGCATTTCTACCATCGGCAACCCCGCTACCATACATATTGTCGATGACAATTCTGTTTAGGCCGGAGGCTTTGCGTCCCAGCTTTTCAGTCTGGTTTGCCCTGTGCGTGACTTAATTTGCTTTGCTAAAGATTGTTTACTTAGCAGCTAAGTATCTTATTACTATGAAATAATTGTGAATCTAATGCAAGAATTAAGTTGAATGGAAGAGACAATAGCTGACAGTTTAACCATCAGCTATTGATATAAATGCGAGTTACTTCAAAGTACTATACTCAAACATTTATCAGTGTATCGATAGGTGCTCGATTTAATTAATTTTAGCAACAGTAGAGCGTTCGACGATCTCTGGGTGCATTTCGAACACGCGTTTTTCGTGCTCTTTATCTTTAATGCGCTCAAGTAAGATCTCAAATGCGTTTTTACCCACACGACGCTTAGGCTGGTGAACAGTCGTTAGCGGCGGCGAGAAGTACTCAGCTAGCTCAATGTTATCGTAGCCAATCACTGACATATCTTCTGGAATGCGAATTCCTTTTTGCTGAAGACGGCTCATCAAACCTAGCGCCATCGTATCGTTGAAACAGAAAATTGCCGTTGGGCGCTTGTCCATTGCAACAATCTTGTCAGCCGCTAACACCGCGGTGTCACATTCGAAGTTACCCTCTAAAATCCAGTCTTCATCAACGGCTAGATTTGCTTCACCCATTGCGCGTTTGAAACCTTGGATACGTTCTTGGCAGACTGCTTTTTCAAAGTGACCACTTAAACAAGCGATATCTTTGTGACCATGGTCGATAAGGAATTTAGTCGCTAGGTAGCCACCTTCTTCTGCGTTATCGATAATTTTGTCTGTTTGTGAGCTTTCAGGGCCCCAATCCATCACCACTTTAGGAATGTCTTTATGGCGATCTAGCATCTCGCTTAGTTCTTCCGTTAGATCAGAGCACATCACTAAAATGCCATCTACACGCTTTTCTGCAAGCATGCGAATGTAGTCACGTTGCTTCTCGTAAATACCACCAGTATTACAAAGAATTAGCGTATAACCTTGGCGGTAACAGTAGCTTTCTACGCCATCGATTACTTCAGAGAAGAATAGGTTAGTTGATTGAGTCACCAACATACCAATCGTGCGTGTTGTATTACATTTTAAACTACGAGCAACCGCACTTGGTGCATAGTTTAGTTCTGTAACGGCTTCCATTACACGCTCTTGTGTTGCTTCTGCAACGAAACGTGTTTTGTTGATTACGTGTGAGACTGTTGTTGTTGATACGCCAGCGAGGCGAGCAACATCTTTAATAGTGGCCATAAGGTATGATCCTATTTATAGCTGCCACATGGCTATTCACATTTTTGAATAAAACTGGCAGAAAGTAATAGAAATACAAAAACCGCTTTTAAAGCGGTTTGTACTTGATTCGTCTTTTTTATCGTTTGCGGCTACGATTCTAGACCGCATTGTCGCCAGTAGCAAACGAAAAACCTATTCATTCTTGATGATGGGTGTTTTAGCTTTCTTCGCCCACTAGGTAGTTGCAATCTAATTCTAAGAAAGCAACCAGCAGTGATGCCACTGAAGAATAGAAGCCAAATGAATCTAATGCTTGGCTTTTCGCTGTGAATTTCGGTACCCAGTTCAAGATATGCTGACGAATAAACGCTTCTTGCTCAAGAAGCGCATCATTCAAATGGCGTTCTTGTTCAAGTTCGTTAGAACGAATGATCATGTTACCAAGTAAATCGAGTTCGATTGCAATGTGGTCAGCAGGTTCGTTCAAGTCTTGGTTAACGGCAACCCCATGTTTGGTCAGAAGCGCTTCCATTTCATTGGCTGGCTCGTCATGCAATAAACCTGTCGTACCGACATACATTGATGCATAAGGTAGAGCTGACTCTTTATCTGACTTCAAAAATAGATCGCAGAAGTCAGCGGCAAGCTCAAGCTGACCATCTTCACGGTCAATCTGACGATTCAGCGCATCAACAAGGCGGTCAACCGCAGGTTTTAGCGTTGGGTTTTCACCAAGACCAGCAAGAAAGCCACGGATTGCTGGGCTTTGGTATTGCTCAAGTTCTGCTTCAGTCAGCTCTTTTGCGAACAGACTAGAAAACCACCAGTAAATCTCTGCGCGTTTTTCATTAAACGCTTTTAGTTCTTGCATCTAACAATGCTCCAAGTTTCAGTACTTTTAATATTTTAGCGAACAAAGATGAATAGCGATAACACATATTGTGATTAAATGGGTCATTAAATGGCAATATGTTAACAACTGAGCTAGTTTTGTCTTGAATCAATAAAAAATCATCTTTCTAGATTTTAATTTAACAAATACTAGAAATGTTACGATTTATGAATAGAATACACTTGAAATTAATTCCCAATGTAAATTAAGTGGTTTAGATGAGCTATCACGTATTAGTAGTAGAAGACGATGCGGTTACTCGCAGTAAGCTAGTTGGCTACTTTCAAAATGAAGGTTACACAGTCAGCGAAGCGGAAAGCGGCGAGCAGATGCGCGACACCCTACAAAATCATTCGATCGACTTAGTTATGTTAGACATTAACCTTCCTGGTGAAGATGGTCTGATGTTAACACGCGAACTGCGTAGTCAATCGGACATTGGAATTATCCTGGTAACAGGACGCACGGATAGCATTGATAAAATCGTTGGCCTAGAGATGGGTGCAGACGATTATGTGACAAAACCGTTCGAACTTCGCGAATTGTTAGTGCGCGTGAAAAACCTGTTGTGGCGTATTTCTGCAGCACGTAACGCAGGCACTATGGTTGATCAGAAGAACGATGCGAATATTGTCCGCTTTGGCGAGTGGATGTTTGATATTCAGCGTCGTGCGCTAAGCCGTAACGGTGAGCCAGTGAAACTGACTAAAGCAGAATACGAGCTTCTGGTGGCGCTTTCTTCGTACCCGAACCAAGTATTAAGCCGCGAGCGTATTTTGAATATGATTAGTCATCGTGTGGATGCGCCAAACGACCGCACGATTGATGTACTGATTCGTCGTATGCGCGCTAAGATGGAATTTGATCCAAAGAATCCGCAAATCTTTGTGACGGTTCATGGTGAAGGTTACATGTTCGCCGGCGACTAATAGCGATAGTCAATATTAGCAATAAAAAACCGAAGCCTTGGCTTCGGTTTTTTGTTTATCAGCTTTCGCTAGAGCTCACTTTGTGCCGGTTCTACTGCGGCTTGTTCGGTATTTGAAACCCAGTCGCGTAAAGCCTGCCACAATCTACCCATCGTTTCATGCCAATAACGCTCAGTTTGTTCTAGATACACGGCTTTCGGCGTGTACTTGTTCCAGAACTGATTAACTTCCATTTGTGCTAGGTAGTTGGTTGGCGCAGGATAGGGCTTGAGCCCTGCAGAATGGAATTCATTAAGCGCACGTTTCATGTGGCTTGCTGAAGTTACCAATACGAGTTCTTTTTGTTTCACAAATACCGCGGCTTGTCGCGCCTCTTCCCACGTATCTTTCGCTGTTTCGAGCAAAATAATGTCGGATTTGGATACGCCAAGCGCTAATGCTACTTTTGCCATCATACGTGCGTTGCTTACTTCAGTACCACCTGAGTAACCAGACAGGATAAGTTTTGAACCTGGGTAAATTCGTTGAATACGAATACCCTCAGACAAGCGCATCAGAGCTGCACGACTGAGCTCCGATGTTGGCGGAATTTGATCATCTACCACATGACCATTGCCCAGCACCATGACATAGTCTATCGATTTATCGACAGGTAAGAAGGCTGTGTACTGGCGTTCGAGTGGCATTAACAAACGAGAAGATACAGGTTGGAAAGCGATCAGGAAGATACCAACAAACGAGAACAAGACTACCAAGCAGCCCGTTTTCTGTTTTCGAGTAAACATGATCAACATTAGGCCCAAAAATCCAATGATCAGCAGCGCTGGCAGTGGCATGAGCAAAGAAGAAACGATTTTTTTCAGCTCAAACATACTAAAATAGTCCGAAAAAACACCAGTTGATTATAAATTAAGAGAATCGCTCTTTATATCTGCTTTTCTTGTGACAGAATAGCGTCGCGAAGGGTCCATTGACCTTTTGAGATGATTTTTTACAGTTGTTGGTCACTTCTCTTCATTTTGATAAGAGCAAGCACAGGCTTTAACCAGTAGTTTGACTATTTGGTCTCAACCTATACCGTAGACGAAAAGAGTGATTAACACTGCCCAAAGGGTTCGAATCAACAACGTATTATGTTTGTTGAGAAGAGTTTTGCTTAGAATACTAGGCTATAAGCCTCTTAACGCGACTAAAACACTTTTTTCGAACAAAATTTACCACAAAAGGTCAGTAGATCTTTAACATGATAACCCAAGCCGCTGTGACTGAAGACCGCAATTTCGACGATATTGCCCACAAATTTGCAAAAAATATATATGGTTCTGACAAAGGTGAGATTCGCCAAGTAATTGTTTGGCAAGATCTTGCACAAGCTCTCGCCATGCTCCAGAGTGACCAACAACGCCTGCAAGTCTTAGACGCAGGGGGTGGTTTGGCACAAATGTCACAAAAAATAGCCAAGCTCGGACATCAAGTGGCGCTATGTGATTTATCTTCTGAAATGCTGCAGTTAGCTAAGCAGGACATTGAATCGAATGGTTTGCTTGATAACTATCGTTTGATTCATTCTCCAGTACAAGACATTGCGCAGCACATGTCAGCGCCAGTTGATTTGGTGATGTTTCATGCGGTGATGGAATGGTTAGTGGATCCTAAATCCGCACTAGAAACCGTGCTGGAGCAGGTTAAGCCTGGTGGTATTGCTTCCATCATGTTCTACAACCACCACGGTTTGGTGTATAAGAATGTTGTTTGTGGCAACCTTCCTCATGTGTTAGAAGGTATGCCGCATCGTAAGCGATTTAAGCTTCAACCACAAAAAGGCTTAGTGCCACAAGACGTGTATCAGTGGATTGAAGATGCAGGTTTTAATATTTGTGGTAAGTCCGGCATTCGTTGCTTCAGTGATTACATTGGCAATCGAATGAACATGGGCGATTACCAGTTTGAAGATGTATTGGCGCTTGAAGAGAAACTTTGTCGTCAAGAGCCGTACCTCTCATTAGGCCGATACATTCATGTATGGGCGCAAAAGAAAGATAAACAGGAATAACAATGAGTGAGATGACTCTCAATGTTGCCGATCAGCCTATCGATGAACTGGTAGGTTGGGTCAAGCAGCACGATTTCTCATTGAACCTTACCAGCGAAAGATTGGCTTTTCTTATCGCCATTGCAGTACTAAGTAATGAAAGGTTCGATGAAGAATTGGGTGAAGGTGAACTCCATGATGCGTTCACGATCGTCACTCGATTATTTGAAGACACCGGTGAGGCGTCGGCATTTCGTGCCAACAACGCCATCAACGAAATGGTTAAGCAGCGCCTTATTAGTCGATTCACTAGTGAAATTACTGATGGCGCAAGCATTTATCGTTTATCACCGTTAGCAGTTGGTATTACAGATTACTACGTACGTCACCGTGAGTTTTCAAAGCTTAAGCTTTCGATTCAGCTCTCGATGGTCGCTGATGAGATGGCGAAAGCGATTGAAGCGGCACAAAAAGGTGGCACGCCAGGTCACTGGAAGAAAAACGTATACGGCGTACTGAAATATTCAGTGGGCGAGATCTTCGATCAGATCGACCTTAACCAACGCGTGATGGATGAGCAGCAACAGTCAGTAAAACTGCAAATTGCAGAACTGCTGAATAAAGATTGGCGCGAAGCGATCAACAACTGTGAAGCATTGTTGTCGGAAACGTCGACCACCCTGCGTGAGCTGCAAGATACGTTGCAAGCTGCGGGTGATGAACTGCAGACTCAGATCCTCGATATTCAAGAAATTGTCTATGGTGATGACGAGCTTGAGTTTATCGAAGAGACGCTGTTTGGCTTGCAGATGAAGCTCGACCGAATCACCAGTTGGGGTCAGCAAGCGATTGACCTATGGATTGGTTACGACCGTCACGTGCACAAGTTTATCCGTACCGCCATTGATATGGATAAGAACCGTGCTTTCAGTACGCGTCTGCGTCAATCACTGAAAGACTACTTTGATATGCCTTGGTACTTAACTTATGCCGATGCAGAACGCTTGATCGACCTACGTGACGAAGCCCTAGTGCTGCGTGATGACGAGGTGACAGGTCAAGTGCCAATGGAAGTGGAATACGAAGAGTTTCAACAAGTCAATGATGAGCTTTCCGAGCGCATTGGCGAAATGCTTAGAGCTCATAAAGAGCAGGGCATGCCGATCGATCTTGGTACGGTACTACGCGGCTACTTAGCCGCTCACCCAAGAACTCATCACTTTGATTTAGCCCGAATAGTCGTCGATCAAGCCGTAAGACTTGGTTACTCCGAAGCGGATTACCAAGCGATTCAGCCAGACTGGCAAGCGATCAACGAATTTGGTGCAAAGGTACAAGCAAATGTCATCGACAGATACTAATGAATACATGTCAGAAAATCTGGCAAAAGCAATTTCAAATCCGCTGTTCCCAGCGCTAGATAGCATGTTGCGTGCAGGTCGCCACATCTCAAGTGAAGATTTGGACAACCATGCACTATTGGCGGATTTTGAAACTGAATTAGCGCTGTTTTACCAGCGTTACAACACCGAACTGGTAAAAGCACCAGAAGGCTTTTTCTACCTACGTCCACGTTCAACCTCATTGATTAGCCGTAGCGTGCTATCTGAGCTTGATATGCTGGTAGGTAAGGTGCTGTGTTTCCTATACCTAAGCCCTGAGCGTTTGGCTCACGAAGGAATCTTTACCAACCAAGAACTGTATGAAGAACTGATCCAGTTGACCGATGAAACCAAGCTAATGAAGCTGGTGACCAACCGCGCAACGGGTTCCGATCTTGATAAAGAAAAACTGTTTGAGAAAGTTCGTACCTCGCTACGTCGCCTGCGTCGTCTTGGCATGATCATCAATATCGGTGAAACCGGTAAATTCCGTATTAGCGAAGCGGTATTCCGCTTTGGTGCAGACGTGCGTGTTGGTGACGACATGCGTGAAGCACAGCTACGTCTGATCCGTGATGGTGAAGCGGTTGTGCATACTAAAGAGCCGAGCCAAGGCAGCCTGCTAAACGATGATGAGCAGCAAGACATCGATCACCAAGACGCAGATCACGATCAACACGTGCACCAAGACATTGAGGGCGAAGCATGATTCAACGCGGTAAATATCAATCGCTGACCATGATCAACTGGAACGGCTTCTTTGCACGTACTTTTGATATCGATGGTCTAGTCACCACACTATCTGGTGGTAACGGCGCAGGTAAATCGACCACCATGGCGGCGTTTATCACAGCGCTTATTCCTGACCAAACACTACTGCACTTCCGTAACACCACAGAAGCGGGCAGTAGCCAATCGTCTCGCGATAAAGGTCTGTACGGTAAACTGCAGCCAGGTGCGTGTTACGCCGCATTAGACGTAGTCAACTCACGTAACCAACGCCTACTGTTTGCGGTAAAACTGCAGCAAGTGGCGGGTCGTGATAAGAAAGTTGACATCAAACCTTTCGTTATTCAAGGTCTGCCGAGCCACGTTAAACCAACGGACGTGCTGATCGAAAGCGTATCGGATACTCAAGCACGTGTACGCCAAATCAACGAAGTCAAAGAGAGCATCGCTCAGTACGAAGGCGTGCAATTTAAAGCGTTTTCTTCAGTGGTGGATTACCACGCGCAAATGTTTGAATTTGGCGTGATCCCTAAGAAGCTGCGTAACTCTTCAGATCGTTCTAAATTCTACCGCTTGATCGAAGCATCGCTTTACGGTGGTATCTCGAGTGCAATTACACGCTCGCTGCGTGACTACCTACTGCCACAAAATGGCGGGGTAAAGAAAGCGTTCCAAGATATGGAATCGGCATTGCGCGAAAACCGCATGACGCTAGAAGCGATCAAAACCACACAGGCGGACCGTGATTTATTCAAGCACTTGATCACAGAGTCAACGAACTACGTGGCGGCGGACTATATGCGCCACGCCAATGATCGCCGCAACAAGCTTGATCAAACGATGGCACTGCGTGGCGAACTGTTTGGTTCGCGTCAAAGCCTGATTGAACAAAACTCACTACTTAACCGCGTTCACGAAGAGCTGGAAATGCTGGTGGAAAGTGAAGCGGCACTTGAGCAAGATTACCAAGCGGCATCTGACCATTTGCAACTTGTGCAAAACGCATTGCGCCAACAAGAGAAGATCGAACGCTACCAAGAAGATCTAGAGCAGCTAAGCGAGCGTCTAGAAGAGCAGTTGATGGTAGTGGAAGAAGCGCAAGAGCGCGTTCTGATGGCTGAAGAGCAATCGACGGTTGCAGAAGAAGAAGTTGATAGCCTAAAAACTCAGCTTGCTGATTACCAACAAGCGTTGGATATGCAGCAAACTCGTGCACTGCAATATCAACAAGCGGTTCAAGCGTTAGATAAAGCGAAGCAACTGCTAAGCAATGACGGTCTAACCGCGGAATCGGCGCAAGCATTGGTGGCCGAACTCAAGCAGCGTGAAGCAGACAGCACCACCACACTGCTTGCTCTAAAGCATAAGCTAGACATGTCATCGGCGGCAGCGCAGCAGTTTGAGACCGCGCTACAATTGGTGACGAGCATCGTTGGTACGGTTGAACGCAGCCAAGCCGCTGGGCAAGCGAAAAGTGCGCTTGCGCAAGGTCGTGAAGCGAAGCAACTGAATGACAACGAGCCACAATGGCGTGCGCAGCACCGTGATCTTGAGCGTAGCTTAAACCAGCAGCGTCAGGCGCGTGAATTGGTGCAAGAGTATCAAAAGCAACACCATGTTGAACTGGCTGATGAACTGAGCTTTGAGCAAGAGCGTGAGCGTCACAGTGCGCAGATCGAATCACTTGAGTACGCGCAAGAAGAACTGCGCGAGCAGCGCAGTGAACAGCGTCGTTTAGAGCAAGATTCAGCCGCAGAAATTGCTAAGCTTGAAGGCATTGCACCAACGTGGATTGCTGCGAACGATGCACTAGAAAGCTTGCGTGAGCAAAGTGGGGCAGAGCTGGTTGATAGCCAAGCGGTTATGAGCCAAATGCAGCTAGTGCTTGAACAAGAGAAGCAACAGTCGATTGCTAAAGATAAGCTGGCTGAGCGTCGCACTTTCCTTGACGGTGAAATCGAACGCCTAGCCTCACCTGGTGGTTCAAATGACTCACGCCTAAAAGGTTTGGCTGACACGCTAGGCGGTGTACTGCTATCTGAAATTTACGACGACATCACGATTGATGACGCGCCATACTTCAGTGCGATGTACGGTCCAGCACGTCACGCGATTGTGGTATCCGATCTTTCTGGCATCGAAGAGAAGCTGGTTGAGCTGGATGACTGTCCAGAAGATTTGTACATCATTGAAGGTGATATCGATGCCTTTGATGACAGCTCATTTAATGCGGAAGAGTTGGAAGGTGCAGTGTGCGTTCGTTTGAACGATCGCCAAATGCGTTACTCACGTTTGCCGGAAATTCCATTGTTTGGCCGCGCAGCGCGCGAGCAACGTTTGGAACTGCTACGCAGTGAGCGCGAAGAAGTGGTCGAAGAGCACGCGAAAGCGGCATTCGATTCACAGAAACTGCAGCGTCTATACCAAGCGTTCAACAACTTTGTTGCCAAGCACATTCAAGTGGCGTTTGAAGCGGACCCTGAGCAAGCACTGCAAAAAGTACGTGATAAACGTAACCAATTTGTTCGTCTGCTTGCCGAGCTAGATGGCAAAGAGCAGCAGCAGCGTGCCCAGCTACTGGGTAGCAAACAGGCTATTTCACTACTCGATAAACTTGCACCAACTATGCGCTTTATCGAAGATGAAACACTAGAAGCGCGTTTTGCTGAAGTTGAAGAGAAGTTAGCACAAGTCTCTCAAGCGAAAGCCTTCCTAACGCAACACGCGAAAGCGCTAGATTCACTAGAGAAAGTGGCGGGTGCTCTTGATGCTGACCCTGAGCAATTTGAAGCGCTAGAAGCGGAATACCAAGCGGCTGACCAACAGCTACAAACGCTGAAAACCCAGATTTTTGCCTTGTCTGATCTGGTAGAGCGTCGTCACTACTTTGCTTACTCTGACTCAGTGGATCTATTGAGTAAGAGCAGTGAGCTTAGTGAACAGCTAAAAGCGAAATTGGTCCAAGCGGAACAGCTTCGTACTCGTAGCCGTAATGAGCTAAAACAGCTGCAAAACCAAATGAACCAATACAACCAAGTATTGGCATCATTGAAGAGTTCACACCAAGCGAAACTGGAAACGGTTCAAGAGTTTAAACAAGAGCTACAAGAGTACGGTGTAACCGCTGACGAAGGCGCGGCAGAACGTGCACAACGTCGTCGTGATGAGCTGAACGAGCGTCTACACACCTCACGTAGCCGTAAGAGCGAATACGAGCGTACCATCACCTCAACTGAGCTTGAAATGAAAGCGCTGGCTAAGCGCATGAAGAAAGTTCAGAAAGAGTACACCGAATTACGTACTTTCGTCGTGGCAGCAAAAGCGGGCTGGTGCTCAGTATTGCGTCTTGCGCGTGAAAACGACGTTGAGCGTCGACTACACAAGCGTGAACTGGCTTACATGTCAGCAGCTGAACTGCGTTCAATGTCGGATAAATCACTCGGTGCGCTGCGTCTTGCTGTGGCGGACAATGACGACCTACGTGATTCATTGCGCCTATCGGAAGATACCGCACGTCCTGAGCGTAAGGTTCTGTTCTACATTGCCGTTTACCAACACTTACGTGAGCGTATTCGTCAAGATATCATCCGTACCGATGATCCGGTAGAAGCGATCGAAGAGATGGAAGTGGAGCTAGCACGTCTAACTGAAGAGCTAACGCAACGTGAAAACCGTCTCGCGATCAGTTCTGATTCGGTTGCAAGCATCATCAAGAAGACGATTCAGCGCGAGCAAAACCGCATTCGTATGCTAAACCAAGGCCTATCGAACATCTCATTTGGTCAGGTGAAAGGCGTGCGTCTAAACGTGAAGATCCGCGAAAGTCACGAAGTGCTTCTAAACGGTCTCGCGACGCAGCAAGAGCAACATAAAGACTTGTTTGAAACGACGCGTTACACCTTCTCTGAAGCGATGGCGAAGCTGTTCCAACGTGTGAACCCACATATCGATATGGGTCAACGTTCACCGCAAGTTCTGGGTGAAGAGCTACTGGATTACCGTAACTACCTAGAGCTAAGCGTAGAAGTAAACCGTGGTTCTGATGGCTGGCTACAAGCGGAATCGGGCGCTCTATCAACTGGTGAGGCGATCGGTACTGGTCAGTCAATTCTATTGATGGTTGTACAAAGCTGGGAAGAAGAGTCTCGTCGTCTTCGCAGTAAAGACATTGTACCTTGTCGTCTACTGTTCTTGGATGAAGCGGCTCGTCTTGATGGCAAATCGATTTCGACACTGTTCGAACTGTGTGATCGTCTCGATATGCAGCTTCTTATTGCTGCGCCAGAGAACATCAGCCCGGAGAAAGGTACCACGTACAAACTGGTTCGTAAGGTATTTAAAGACCACGAACATGTACACGTTGTGGGTCTGCGCGGCTTTGGTCAAACAGACAAACCTAAGAGCGAAGTTCAAGAGTTGATTGAAGAGCTTTAATCGCGTCTCGCTAGTTAGATAAATCAAAGGCTACCCTCGGGTAGCCTTTTTGCGTATTAAGCGCTCTTAGTTCTGTTTTTGGCCCAAAACACCAACGCAATACCACCGAGGATTATGCTACTTATCAAGCTATCACGTAATGTTAGCGGTTCACCGAGTAGCAGTGCCCCTAACACTAAGGCAATCGCTGGCACTGAGAGTTGACTAACGGCGGCTTGCAGTAAGCTTATCTTTGACATCACGTGATACCACAGCAGATAACCTAATGCGGAGGTCACTGTGCCTGACAAAATGGCGAGTGTGATCCCGGTTAAACTGGCGCTATCGATCTGAGACATAGGCAGTAAAAGTAAGCCAATAAAAGCAGCGGCAATAAAACCCCATGTTGTGCCAATTGTTGCGGTCGGGGCTTGTTTACCAAGTGCGGTAAACATTGCCCAAGCAATACCGGCACCAACCATCAGTAGGGCAGAAAGTAAGTCGGGTTGGCTGGCAGAAGGCAGCATCAAGCAGACAAAACCCACCAGTGAGATTGTCATCCCTAGTATCTCAAAACGATTAAACCTTTGGCCTTGGCACCAATGCAGCAGCAATAAAGATAATTGTACCGCGCCAAACAAAAGCAGTGCACCGCTACCCGCGGTCAGCTCAAGATAAGCGAAAGAGAACAGCGCAGCATAAATAAATAAGCTAAGTCCAGCGTAAAGGGTAAAACGCAGTGACACGCTCTGGTAATCGAACCGCCAATGATTTTTCCATACCATGATAAGTGCCAGCGTGATAGCGCCTGACCATAAACGCAATATGGTGAAACTAGCAGGGTCAATTAACCCCTCAGCTAAAGCAAGCCGGCACAAGATTGAATTTGCAGCAAAGGCAAGCATGGTCAGTGCAATGAGGGGCAGGTGAGACATTCGCTGTCCAAATCGTTGATATGAGTATGTTTGAGTGTATCAGTAATAATTAGCGTTAATTAGTTGATAGGATTATTACTTATTCTTAATTGAGTCGAGTGATAAACCTCAGAGAGTGCGCGAATTATACCAATCAGGATAAGTAAGTGGTCAGAAAATTGCGCAAGGAAAATCGCTTAGAACTAGGCGCAGATTGCAGCTAACTAGTTATTCTAATTACAAAATCTGCAACAACGTTATCAGCGATTTTAATCAGCAAGAATGATCAAAGACTTATGCTGATTGGTATTACGCGCTGATCAAAATGCTAGATAATAAAAAAGCTGCCTTAGGCAGCTTTTTATCACCAGAATGGTCGGTTATTCGAAGTGTGTGGCAAACTGTTTGGCCGAGTAGGCAACACGTTCTTCAGCCGTAGGATAGCGTCCCGGCGTTCCCAAGCTTTCAATATGACGTAAGCGTGGCAATAGACCTGCGCCATTAGCGATTTGAATCGCTAAACCAGGTCGAGCATTCAGCTCTAGTACCATAGGGCCTTCTTCTTTATCGAGTACCATGTCGGTCCCCATGTAACCGAGTCCGGTCATCTCCCACGCACTAGAGGCGAGCACCAAAAGTTTCTCCCAGTGCGGTACCTGTAAGGTCATCAGGTCTTTGCCTGTATCTGGGTGATGGCTAATTGGGCGGTCAAATTGCACCGCACGAATCGCTCTACCTGTGGCGATATCAAGC
Organism: Vibrio fluminensis; assembly: GCF_015278125.1. GTDB lineage: Bacteria > Pseudomonadota > Gammaproteobacteria > Enterobacterales > Vibrionaceae > Vibrio > Vibrio fluminensis. The sequence continues at coordinate 8,252 of NZ_JADILO010000004.1, read as the reverse complement.
CCTACGCCAACCGCACCTTGGTGCAAGTTTGCCTTACCATCAGAAGCAGCAGTTGAGCAGCGCATCATCGCCATTACTGGGTAGCCTTTAAATACGATAATGCGCACATCTGGCACGCCTTCGTAACTAAAGCCATCGAAGCAGTTATCGAACTTAATTAGGTTCTCGACTACCGCAACGTCGTTTTTTCCGCCGAGCGAAAATAGCCCCGCTAACGCGTTACTGATGTGGCGCTCAACATCTTCTTTGTTGATGCTTGAGCCAGAAGGTTTAGTGTAAGTACCATCCTTGTGAGAGGTGATAACTAGGATACCCTTACCCCCACTGCCTTGGGCAGGCTTAATCACAAAGCCCGGCCAATCTTTGACCATGTCATGGATCTTTGGTACATCGGCTTGGCTACTGATCACACCAATCAGTTTTGGTACGGTTGCGCCAGCCGCTTCGGCGATAATTTTGGTTTTAAGCTTGTCATCCACTAAAGGGTATTTTGAGCGGTCATTGTAGCGACCAATGTAACTGTGGTTACGTTGGTTCATGCCCATAATACCCTTATGCTTTAGCTTAAAAGGGGAGGTGTAACGTTCTCTAAGTCGAGATAGAAACATGGCTTACTCCCCGTCAACTAATGGCTTAAAGCGACGCAGCTCAGTCAAGCGGTAACCCGTGTATGTACCAAGTAAAAGAATACATGCCAGTACAATCAGCTGAAGACCGATAAAGTTAAAGGTCAGATGCTGCACATACTCATTGGTCATCGCAAGATAAACCAGTACAGAGGTCATCAAAGAGCCGCCACCTTGAAGAACGACTTCTTTCGGACCTTCCTCTTCCCATAGAATTGACATACGTTCGATAGTCCAAGACAGAATGATCATTGGGAAGAACGTAATCGACAGACCTTCAGTTAGACCAATCTTAAATGCCACTACAGTAAAGACAGAGATAATCATAATAACCGTAATGATTACCGCGGAAATACGCGCAACAAGCAATAGGTTTAACCTCGACAGGTAACTTCGAATTACCAGACCCGTACCAACAATGAGTAGGAAGCCAACAATACCGGTTAACAACTGAGTTTGTACGAAAGCCACGGCGATAAGCACGGGCATAAACGTACCAGAGGTTTTAAGGCCGATAATGACACGCAGGAATACCACGATCAGAGCACCGATAGGAATAAGCATGATGGTCTTAAACATCGCTTGCTCTTCCAGTGGTAAACTGTGAATTGAGAGGTTAAGTAGCGCGTCCGCCTCTACTTTGTCGCGGGTCGCTTGTTGTGGGGAAATTTCTTGCGCCAGCATTGAGAAATGCACTTGGCTATTTTGACCGCCCATTAGGTCAAGCAGTGAGATGTTTGATTCATCCCAAACCAGAATGTTTGGTGAGATCGCTTGATCAGCGGTTCTTGGGTTGAACAGTTGCCACTGCTTACCATCCCAAACTTGGTTCATTTGTTGAATAGTTTGACGACGGCGACCATCTTCTAACTCAATCACCCCAGCAATTTTGCTTGGGATCTTGTTGTAAGCCAGCATCTTATCGATGGCTTGTACACGAGACATGCCATTAAGAATGAGCGCAGCATTCTGACTGTCGCCATCATTCAGCTGTTTGATTAGCTCGCGGGTAAAGGTGATATCATCTGCTGAACGCTTACTTGCTCGCTCAGATAGGGCAACCACTGCGGCTTCAGTTGGCCCATCAAAAGTGGGTGCGATGATCTCATCCATCGGTGGAATCGGCGTCACATTCGCTTGAGGATCGACGAGAAATTGTGCTTTGTAGTAGATGGTTTGTGGGCCAGTCGCTTGGCGGATTGACCATTCTGCACGACGCCCTTGTTCGTTACTGGCATACGCAACGCCGTAACCAGCCGAAGAGGAGTTTTCACTGATTTTGGTAAAACCAGTTTGGGTATCAGGCACTGCCAGTGACGCTTTCACTGGTTTACCTTCGGCATCGAATTGTACTCGAGCCTCTATATCCCACACTTGTCGAGTTTCACCTGGTGTCCATGGCACACCGTAACTCTCGTGACGGAAAATACTTAGGGCAGCCCCAACGCCGATAAGCAGCGCAACGAATATATATAAAGGAACCTTAGAAGTCATAGCAAGCCTTATTGGTTTTATTCTTGTTCAGACTGAACGTACTTTTTGCTTACGTCTACTACCGCAATATCTTGGATAAATTCACGTCCTAGCAGTACAGGGTGGCTCATTTGAGAACGGTCTGCCAAGGTAAATTGCGCTTTTTCATGAATTTTGCCAACTTGAACCCAAAGCTCGACTACCGCACGACGTTCGACATCGGAATTGGTTGATTGACGAATTTTTACGAACTTGACGATTGGCGCTTCGATCCAGTTACTTTCATCAGACGGGGTATTTTCATCAGATAGATGGAAGCGAACCCATTTTTTGCCATTGCGTTCAAATTCTTCAACATCGACAGCATTGAGTGATGAGGTCGCGGCACCTGTATCCACACGTGCATCGAAGGTTTGCTTGATTGAGTCAATCGTCACTTTCTCGATTGCACCTAATACTACGCCATGCGCAACAGGTTGTGGTGCTGGCGGAATAATGACAGGGGCAGCCACCTTCTTCTCTTGCTCAGCAATTTTTGCCAACGTCACAGTTTGCATGTCGATGGTTTTATCTTGCAGATGTTGGATTTTTTTCTCGAGCGTTGATATGTACTCAGACTGGGCGTCCACTTGAGTACCCAACGTGGTGATTTGTGCGTTGAGATTCGTTTCAACCGCTTGAATGGCGGCCAAAGTCTCTTGATGATTTTGTGTGCTGTTAGTAAGGGTACAGCCAGATAACAGAGTAAGCGCTACTACAGGTGTTAATCGGATGAACATTAAAATGCCTACGTTTTCTTTTTGTTGCATTACAACAGGTGTTGATCTTGAAACGCCCTGTGATAATGGTATGAGTTAATTAACGTTTTTAATTTTAGACTAAGGTGCACAAAACCTCATAGAAGAACTTAAAAAAGTTGTGTTGAGTGAAGAAGGAATAACCTAAGTCTATATCTGCAAAGGATTAAAATGTGATCTGGAGCCGATTCATCAACAACTCAGTGATAGCACTTTAGACTTTCGCCAGATAAAAAACGAGGATGCAATATGCATCCTCGCTAGGTTACTGATATAGAAATTAAATTGAGTTAAATCCATGTCAAGAATTGATAAGACTCAACCAGATTTATTCAATTGGATTATGGCTTAGTTGCTACCAATACAGCGCGACGCGGCGCAGGATGCCCTTCAGCTGTCTTGCTTGGGTCATTAGGATCCAAATAATCAGGCAGTGAGTTATGTGTCATCCAGTCAGTCGTACGTTGCTCATCGGTTGATGTGACATTTTCATCAACGATACGCACGTCGACAAAGCCAACCTGTTCAAGCCACACTTTCAGTGCTTTGGCTGAAGGGAAGAAGTAAACGTTACGCATTTGCGCGTAGCGGTCGACTGGTACAAGTACAGAAGTCTCGTCACCTTCGATAACTAGCGTCTCTAGCACCAATTCACCACCCGATACGAGTTGATCTTTTAGCTGAATCAGATGATCTAATGGTGAGCGACGGTGGTAAAGCACACCCATACTAAATACGGTGTCGAACGCTTCCAATTTCGGCAACTGTTCAATACCAAGTGGTAATAGATGAGCGCGTTGATCGTCGCCCATCATTTTACGAATCGCTTCAAACTGGATTAAGAATAGGTGCGATGGATCGATACCTACCGTAAGGCGAGCACCTTCACCTAGCATGCGCCACATGTGGTAGCCGTTACCACAACCCACATCGAGTACACTGCGATCTTTCAGTGGTGTGATGTGCGGTAATACGCGATCCCATTTCCAGTCACTGCGCCACTCGGTGTCAATGTGGATACCGTGTACGTGGTAAGGACCTTTGCGCCATGGGTGGAAGGTGCGCAATAGGTTCTCAAGTTTTTTCAACTCGCCAGTATGCATTGGCTCGTTGTTTGTGATGGTTACCGACTCTTTGATATCGATGTTATCTGGTGTGCCAGCAGGAATTTTATTTAGCGCACGTAGCCAGCGATCAAAGTCACCGTGCTCTGCGTTTTGCCAGTCGGTCAGTTGCTGTGGCAATACATTTAGCCATGGCTGCAGACGCGTATCTTGGGCGATAAGTTGGTAGAAATTGGCAAAATTAAACATAGTTTTTCACAGAGTAATAGGTTAAAAAATTGACATAAAGTACTGGCAACGAGAAACTTCTCGCTTCTCGCTTCTCGCTACTTAATCGCGAACATTGAACCAAAGTTAAAGCATTGGAACCACACGTCATAGCTGCTAAAGCCGATTTCAGCAAAGCGCTCTTTGTGCTCTTTCTTTGAATTCGGGCGCATCACGTTTTCAATTGCGCTGCGTTTTTGGCTGATTTCAAGTTCGCTGTAACCGTTAGCGCGTTTAAAGTCGTGGTGCAGATCAATCAACAGCTCATTAGAAACGGCATCTTCAAACACGTACTTTTCTGACAAGATCAAAATACCGCCAGGGCGCAGACCCGCATAGATCTTTTCCAGCAGAGCGTAACGATCCGCAGGTGATAGGAATTGCAGGGTGAAGTTCAGTACCACAACCGAAGCATCAACGATCTCGATATCGCGAATGTCCGCTTCTACCACCTCTACTGGCGTATCACTGCGGTAAGCATTCACGTGCAGTTTACAGCGTTCAACCATTGCCGAAGAGTTATCAACCGCGATGATTTTACACCCTTCTTGCTGAATGTGACGGCGCATCGACAGCGTAGCCGCACCCAATGAACAACCAAGGTCGTAAATATTGCTGTGTGGTTTTACAAAGCGTTCTGCCAACATGCCGATTGCCGAGATAATATTGCTATAGCCCGGTACAGAGCGCTGAATCATATCAGGGAAGACTTCCGCGACACGCTCATCAAACGTGAAGTCACCAATTTTGTCGATTGGCGCCGAAAAAATGGTATCTGGGTTGCTCTTTGGGTTCATAGATTTATCTCTTGCTACTTACAGTCAGCACTAAAAGGGCGCGTATTTTATGAAAAATTCGCGCCCATGTCATGTTTTGCGTCAAGCCAATAGTGAGTAGTGATTAAAACATGCTGATTTGCGATTGGCCATCAATGGCAGGGAAGGGTGCAAGGTCTGGTAACGCAACGTGGTTGGCCAGCTTTTGATAAAGTTTAAGCGCCAATTCAGGAGCCAATACATTGTCTGGAGTGTGGATCATCAGATAGGGCTGCTTTCCATCAGCTATCCATTGTGGAAGTTTGCTCAGCCATGGCTTAAAAAAGTCCAGATTGGCGTCGAGATCAGGATGTCCAATAAAACGGATCATTGGGTGATGAGCCGTTGCGAGCGCATGTACAGGAACTCGCGGTTTCTTTTGCTGGGCATCAATGATCACTTCATTAATTGGCTCGGCAGCAAATACTGGACGACTGTCCATAATAATGCGGTCAATGCCCGCTTCGATTAACCATTGGTTAAAGCGTTTTTCATCATCATTTTTGGTAAAATAGCCCAGATGGCGTACTTCAATACCAAGGGGAAAATTAGGTGGAAATAGCGCGCAGAACTTTTGTAACGTCGGTAAATCAGCCGGTGTAAAAGCCGCCGGTAATTGAATTGTCCATTGACCAATACGCTCGTGTAGCGGGGCCATAATCTGCATAAAATCTTTAAGCTGTGCTTGGGAGCCCTTTAGCATTTGCTGGTGGGTAATTGCTTTAGGTAGCTTAAAGGTAAACTTGAAATCATCATGAGTGGCAGCGTGCCAATTGCGGACAGTCGTGAGGGTTGGCGTGGCGTAAAAAGTGGTGTTGCCCTCAACGGTATGAAACACACTGGCGTACTTTTCTAGCCTTTCAGCAGGCTTGGTGCCACTGCCGTAAAAGCTCTGTTGCCATTGATTGTGCGACCACATGGTTAAGCCGAGACGCAAAGGTAATGCTGTCATAATGATAGTTACGTAATTCCTTATTAAAGATACTTTACCTGAGTGCAGTGATCCTAGACAACCGTTGGCGCCAATTAGTCATGCTCACCGCTCTCGCAGAACCTAGCATCTTGAGGTGAGTTGGGTATATAATCTCTGCCAATTTTTGCTATTGATGTGGTTTTGCCCTTTTGCTGGTTTAAAAAGCATCAATAGAGAGTAAATCGCAATAAATTGTATGCTGAGTGGTCGATTTTATCTGGCTTTCAGCGTATAAATGGAACTTTGGTCCGTTGGCAATATCGTGCTCTGCGGACAGTATTAACAATATTAGAGAGATTGGGAATTTCATTATGCGTACCCATTACTGTGGTCACCTGAACAAGTCCCTTGCAGGACAAACTGTAGAACTATGCGGCTGGGTTAACCGTCGTCGTGATTTAGGCGGTCTGATTTTTATCGATATGCGAGATCGTGAAGGCGTTGTTCAGGTAGTTGTCGATCCAGATATGGCGGATGCTTACAAAGTAGCAGAGCAACTACGTAATGAATTCTGTATCAAACTAACTGGCGAAGTTCGCGTTCGTCCAGAAAGCCAAGTTAACGCTGGTATGGCAACAGGTGAAGTTGAGATTCTGGCTACAGGTCTTGAAATCATCAACCGCAGCGATGCGCTGCCACTAGACTTCAACCAAAAGAACTCTGAAGAGCAACGTCTAAAGTACCGTTACCTAGACCTACGTCGTCCAGAAATGAGCGACCGCATCAAACTACGTGCTAAAGCATCAAGCTTCGTACGTCGTTTCCTAGATGACAACGGTTTCCTAGACATCGAAACGCCAGTACTAACTAAAGCGACACCAGAAGGTGCACGTGATTACCTAGTACCAAGCCGCGTACACAAAGGCAGCTTCTACGCGCTACCTCAATCACCACAGCTATTCAAACAGCTGCTAATGATGTCAGGCTTTGACCGTTACTACCAAATCGTTAAATGTTTCCGTGATGAAGACCTACGTGCTGACCGTCAACCAGAATTCACTCAGATCGATATCGAAACGTCATTCATGACGGCTGATCAAGTACGTGAAAAAACGGAAGAGATGATTCGTCAAATGTGGCAAGAGCTACTGAACGTAGATCTAGGCCAGTTCCCTGTAATGTCATTTGAAGAAGCGGCACGTCGTTTTGGTTCTGATAAGCCAGATCTACGTAACCCTCTTGAGCTTGTTGACGTTGCAGACATCCTAAAAGATGTCGACTTCAAAGTATTCTCTGGTCCTGCTAATGACGAGAAAGGTCGTGTGGCAGTGATTCGTGTACCAGGTGGCGCTGCGCTATCTCGTAAGCAAATCGACGAGTACACTAACTTCGTAGGTATTTACGGTGCGAAGGGTCTAGCATGGATGAAAGTAAACGACCGTGCAGCAGGCTTTGAAGGCGTACAGTCTCCAGTGGCTAAGTTCCTAAATGAAGAAGTTGTGGCACAACTACTTGATCGCACTCAAGCTGAAACTGGCGATATCATCCTATTTGGTGCAGACAGCAAACGCGTTGTAACAGAAGCGATGGGCGCACTACGTCTTAAACTAGGTACTGACCTTGAGCTAACTGACAAGTCAGCTTGGAAACCGCTATGGGTTGTTGACTTCCCAATGTTTGAAGAAGACGACGAAGGTAACCTACACGCGATGCACCACCCATTCACATCGCCTCTAGGTCTAACCGCTGAAGAGTTGAAAGCGAACCCAGCATCAGCTAACTCAAACGCATACGACATGGTTATCAACGGCTACGAAGTGGGCGGTGGTTCTGTGCGTATCCATAATGCAGAAATGCAAGCAGCCGTATTTGATATCCTAGGTATCGATGCAGATGAGCAAAAGCTGAAGTTTGGCTTCCTACTAGACGCACTGAAATTCGGTACACCTCCACACGCAGGTCTTGCATTCGGTCTAGACCGCCTAGTGATGCTTCTTTGTGGTACTGATAACATTCGTGACGTAATCGCATTCCCTAAAACAACGGCTGCTGCGTGTCTACTAACAGACGCACCAAGCCTTGCTAACCCAGCAGCTCTTGAAGAGCTAGCAATTGCGGTTACAGTAGCGAAAGAGAAAACTGCAGAGTAATTAACCCTGCTAATCTGACCCGTCCTGATATGGGTTGACACTTTTTAGTTAAAACGCTCGGTGTACTTCATCGGGCGTTTTGTATTTTAGCGCTGTATGAGGCCTCATCTGATTATAGATTTCTACTGACTCAGCGACCATTTTTCT
>NZ_JADILO010000030.1 GCF_015278125.1 Vibrio fluminensis | reverse complement strand
TCAGATTGCTTAATTAGCATTTGCCATTCTTGATTGGTGCGACGTTTTCTCATTTCAAATCTCCTCTTGGTTGGAGACCTGATCTTATTATTTGTGCTAGGCGATTAGAATGCGGGGTTTATGGTGCGCTTACATTAAAGTAATTTAAGCGCCCAAGAATTTATGAGGCGCTTATCTCTGATAAAAAACCAGGCAACATGCCATAAAAATCAATGTAGCATCACATATGAACTTTATTTAACGAATTAGACGAACAGCCAATATATGTAATAGTTTTACAATTAGTGCAGTAATCAGCAATAAAGTTCCCATTGCAGAGGCTCCGGCTAGGTTGCCAGAATCATCCATATTTAAGATAACAATTGATGCCAACAGAGTATCGTGACTGTATAAGAAGACTACTGCTGATACCGTTGTTAGCGCATTAACAAATAGATAAAAGAAAACATCAAGCAATGTATATCTAGATAACGGCACAATTACTCGGAAAAAAGTGAGCCATTGCGGTATGGACAGAGATGCCCCTACACGCTCATAGCTTGAGTCCAATCGACCAATAGTATTGTTAAAGGTAAGAAAAGACACAGAAAATAGATGAACAATAGTATTAAAGGCTAATATTACAAAGCTTCCTTGCCAGACGTTTAGCAATGAATCGGGATGATTAAAAGCAAAAATATATGCTAAGCCTAAGACTGTCCCTGGGATACTTAATGGTAATAGCGCGAAAAAACGTACTGCATTTATTAATATTAAAGGGGCATTTATACGTAAAGTTAGATAGCTGGTACAAAAAGTAATTACAACACCAAGCACAGCAACTAGTATCGCCAGTATCAATGAGTTCCAATAAGGCTGCCAACCATAACCAAGGGCATCGAAATCATAATTGGCGTAAGTAAAGCTAAAGTCATAAGGCCAATAGGCTATCAATGACCCCCATACCACCACTCCAATTACGCTAAATAGTCCTAAACATGGAGTCCAGCAAATCAAAGTGGATAGCAAATCTCGAGTTAAGATGGGTTTAACCTCATGCACTGTTTGATTATTAGCTAAACGAGCCTGTTGTTTGCGTGCCCAACCATCCACAAAAAATGCAATACAAGTAGGCACAACTAAAAGTAAGCTAATAGTAGCGCCCATTGAAAAATTTTGCTGTCCAATTACTTGCTTATATATTTCAGTAGCCAACATTGAATACTGACCAGCCAACACCTTAGCAATACCAAAATCCGTCATGGTTAGCGTAAACACTACAAATCCTGCACTGATTAAGCCATAACGACTATTCGCAAGTGTTACCGATGTAAATTGCCGCCAAGGGTTAGCCCCCAAACTACTTGCAGCTTGATATAAACGTGCATCTATTCCTCGCAATGTCGTTACCAGCATGAGTACTGCGTGTGGCAGAGTAAAGATCACCCCGCCCATAATAACACCCACTGGCCCATATAATTCAAAACTTGGTAAATAAGGTGTAAGCAGACCTTGTCCACCAAAGAGGTAAATTAAGCCTAAACAAGGAAAAATAGAGGGTACAAATAACGGTAGTTGAATAAAGGAATATAACATTGTTTTCCCCCACAACTGACTGCGAACTATACCTAATGCGATAGCAAAAGCCAAACTGACACTAAGCAGCATAACCATCATACTAACGATTAACGAATGTAGCAGCGCGTCGACAAGACCCGTATTTGAGAAATAATCGATAAAGTTTTTTAGGCCGATAAAATACCCTTGATTATCACTAACACTGCGGATGATTAGTTGCTTTATTGGCTCTCCAACCCCTAACCATAAAAAAGCACAAGGAAGCAGCAATAACAATAGGTTAGGGATATTACGACCAGCACGTTGTAAATGATAAGAATGTATCATGGGAAAACACACCAAGACTCAGGCGCAATTGTAATTGCAACCAAGCTATGTTCTGCTAGTTTTTGATCCAAAAAATGTTGATAAGGAATATCCGCGTAAAGCTGAGTACTTTGATCACTCATTAACAACTCAACACGATAAAAAGCCCCCATTAAGTGCCATGCTACAATTCGAACGACTAAAGTATAAGGCAATACTAGTACCTCCTCCGTCGCAGGACGCACTAGAACCTGCTCATAACGCACGCCAATAGTTTGTCCCTGCGCCCATTGCGGTATCGTTAGCATATTCATGCTACCGATAAACTCACCGACGAAACGATTACTAGGTTTGAGGTATAAAGATTCAGGGGTGCCTACTTGCTCGATACGTCCTTCATTCATCACCACAATCCTATCGGCTAATGCCATCGCTTCTTCTTGATCGTGCGTGACCATAATCACTGTGATTCCCAACTTTCGCTGTAAGACTTTAAGCTCATCACGCAGTGTTACACGTACTTTTGCATCTAGCGCAGATAAAGGTTCATCTAATAGAAGTAGTCGGGGGTTATTAGCTATCGCACGCGCCAATGCGACGCGCTGCTGCTGACCTCCAGAAAGCTCTACAGGATAACGGAAGGCAATATGAGGCAAGCCTATTAATGTTAATAGTTCATCAACCCGCTCATTGCGGCGCGCTTTGCTCCATTCTTTACCTCGTAGACCATAAGTAATATTATCGGCTACCGTCAAATTAGGAAACAATGCATAATTTTGAAAGACAATACCAAATTTTCTTTTTGCCGGAGATAAATAAGTAATATCTTCATCAAGGCAACACACTTTTCCCTGCTCTGGAAAATGCAGTCCAGCAACTATATTCAATAACGTTGTTTTTCCACAGCCAGATGGACCAAGAAAACAAACAAACTCACCACGTTCAATAGATAAAGAAATACCATGCAAAGCACGGTATTCTTCATAATCTTTGATCACGTGTTCAATGGATAAAAAGCTCACACACCATTCTCTTAATTATACTAATTTAAATATTTAGTGAAACATTCAATAAATTACAAGTTAGTTTAGCTCGTATTTATCTCTCCATTTCTGAATTAATACAGCGCGATTCTGTGCAGCCCAGACTAAATTATTATTGATCATTTTCTGATAGCTAGCTTTTCCTTCAACTGTCATAAATTCTTCACGAGCAGTAATTCCCGAGAATTTCACGCCTAATTTAGCCACTTCGTCTGAACTAACCCAATCAAGCAATTTCTCTGCGGCTTGCTTATGTTTGGTTCCTTTCACAATAGCCGCCGCCTCCATTTCCCAACCAATACCATCTTCAGGTAAGACGACATCAATTGGCGCACGGCGCTTAATCAAACCATGAGCAAAAGACGAGGATGCTATGCCTATAGCAACTTCACCTTGCGCCGCCATACTACAAGGCTTTGTTCCTGAGTGAGTATATAACTTTATATTGTTATTGAGAGCATCCATATACTCCCAAGCCTTTTGCTCACCCCACATTTGAATCCATGCTGTTACATTCATAAAACCAGAGCCAGATGATGCCGGGTTAGGCATTGCAACTAGTCCTTTGTATACAGGCTTGGTCAAGTCTTGCCATGTCTTAGGATAAGGCAAATCATGCTTTTTCATAACAAACTTATTAATACATAAACCAGTTGCCCAAGCGTCCATGCCTACCCAATACGGAGGGATATTATTGTCTCGCATTTTTTCTGAGAGCAGTTCATAACCTTGCGGTTTATAACTAGTTAGCATGTCATGATCTTTTAACAAAAGCAGACTACTAGCTCCAACGCCAAAAATAACATCTGCTTTGGGCGCATCTTTTTCAGCTAAAAGTTTGGCTGTAATTACACCCGTTGAGTCTCGTACCCAATTAATGCCAATATCTGGGTATTGTTCTTCAAAAGCTGATTTATAATCCGATAAGCGGTCATTTTCTATCGAAGTGTAAACCGTTAATTCTGTTTTTGCTAAGACTGAAAAACTCAAAACAGAAAGGAATACAGTAAGTAGTTTTATTTTCATCTAATCCAACTTAAATTCACTTTTGATTACATTTATCAACATGCGTGCAACTTTATCAGATGGTCCTTTCTTACCATTAAGGTTCATTGAAACAAGACTATCCAGCACACGCTCACGTAACTCAGAACTGCTAACTCCTTCAGTACGCGGAAATATAGCTAGTTTTTCTTCTGGTATATGATTTACATTATCACAACCATGAACTAACAAATCGATATTGTGCTCAATTAAGAAATCGTTATCTATAAGCCAATTGCAAGGAACAACTTCATCTACGTAACGAATACTTTCTAATATTTCTTTACGTTCCTCATAAGAAAGTTCTGATGTATAACCTTTTTTTGTTTTGATTTCATCATCAGTTGTTAGTGCAACAATAACATACCCCATCTCACTCGCTTGCTTTAGCAGGCGTACATGCCCGTGGTGGATAAGGGTAGCGGACATATCTACCAATATTCTCTTGCTCATCAATAATCACTCTCTGAATAAAAATACACTTTTGACAGGACAATTTGTTTATAAACCTCCTTGTCCTATCAATGTAAAAAATCTCAATCGCGCCTAGCCCAGTATCTTGATTCGACACTCTGATCATGGCGTCATTTTCGTCCACTATTTGGGGTTCAATAAAAGCTGCTAATATATCATCAGTTTATGTAGCATTCACATAAACGCGTAGCGTTGGATAAGCTATACTCTTACCGTCTGACACGAGCTTTTGGGACTTCCTATTGGTCTTCATAGTAGGCTTTAAGACCCACCGCATCAATGACAAAGTACCGCATCACGTCTCTCAGTTTGATCTTTAACCTATTTCCTTCGACAAATATGAATTTACTTTAACAACCAATCAGATTCTTTCCAGTGGATGTTTTTTCTCTTTAACTCCTTCTCAAATGAGCGCTTTAATCGATCCCAGTTCGCTTGTTTCCAGCTATCACCTTCCTGCTGATAGCACTTATCAAAATCGATAATCCATACTTGCTGTTGATCATCAATGAGAATGTTGTGAATATTGAGGTCGGTGTGATTAACCTGCGCCGCATGCATTTTGCGAATTTCATTACCAATTTTTTGGTATATCTCTGCTGACAATGGTTTTTCTTGCAAAATAGCCACGAGATCGCGCGCATTCGGTACTTTTCCGCTCAATAAGTCTGCTTGGTATACTACGCCTTTCTTAACGATGCGAGCGGCAATAGGACGTGGCACATTAACACCTGATGAGCGCAAAGTTTGCAAAAGCTGAAACTCTTGCAGGCTTCTGCTTTTCTCTTCTCCTTGATAGCAGTAACTGTCTGCAATCAATTTGCCAAACAAGCCTCCACGACGATAATGACGTAGCGCCGCTTGCAGCGAGTCGAGCTGAATAAACCAAGTCGTTCCTCTCCCTTGGGCACTGCCAATAATCTTGTCTTGCTGCTGCCAAAAGTCAGCATCAAAAGCCTGTTTTACGGTTGCTTGATCAATCAGCGTTTCATCAAACCAAATCACCTGATCATCAATTCTCAGCGTTTGCATTCTATTCACCTGCTTCGTTAAGTAGATTTATTTTACATTGCCTACCCCCAACTGCATAATTCTTGTCTAACCATTAAGTTGAGTTCGTTTCATGCCGCTATTTAAATCCGCTCCTGAGTCCATTTGTATCTTACGCTTATCTGCCATCGGCGATGTTTGCAATGCCATCGCAACCGCACAAGCGATTCAAAAGCATTGGCCAAATACACACATCACATGGATCACGAGTAAACTGGAGGCTAAGCTTCTTGCTGCTGTAGAGAACATTGAAATCATCGTGTTTGATAAAAGCGCTGGCTGGAAAGGCTATAAACAGCTTTGGCGACAATTAAACGGGCGTGAGTTTGATGCGCTACTGCATATGCAGTACGCAATTAGAGCCAGTATTGCAACATTAGGAATCAAAGCGAAATACAAACTAGGCTTTGACTCATCACGCAGCCAAGATTTTCAAACCTGGTTTACCAACATCAAAGTACCATCACCACAATCTTTGCATGTGGCTGATGGCCTCATGGCATTTGCACACAAACTCGGCGTTCCTGCTAATACAACACCCATTTGGTCTCTTCGTTATCAACCAAGTGACCTGCAGTGGGCAAATCAACAGTTAAATCATGAAACGCGCAATCTGCTGGTTGTCCCTGGTGCGAGCAAGGCTTACAAAAACTGGCACGCCACAGGATATGCTGAACTCATAGAGCATGCTCAGCAACGCGGTTGGAATATTATTCTGGCTGGTAGCCCAGCCAAAGTAGAAGTTGATTTAGCCAATGCGGTTCAAGAACACTTAAATAAACCTTGTCTCAACTTGGTGGGTAAAAGCAGTCTATTGCAAATGTTAGCACTTATCGAACAGGTCGATTTAGTGATCGCGCCGGATACTGGACCTGCTCATATGGCGAATGCGATGCAAACGCCAATTATTGGGCTCTATGCTCACCATAACCCGCTGCGCGTTGGTCCTTATCAATATCTAGACTATGCCGTCTCCGTTTATGAAGAGACCATCTTTGCTGAAACGGGCAAACACAGTGAACAACTCAACTGGCGAACTCGAGCCAAAGATAACCATGCTATGCAGCGCATCACGAGCGCACAAGTCATCAGCATGTTTGATAAAGCAGTAGCAGATTTTCAGCTAACGAGCAGTTAAAATCATCAGTAGCACAGAGAAAGAAGGAATAATCAATTGTCTAAGCCAACCTTAGCCGTAGCATTGATCGTTAAAAATGAAGCAAAGCACTTACAGGCATGCCTAGATACCGTTAAAGGTTGGGTTGACGAGATCGTCCTACTCGACTCCGGCAGCACAGATGCCACTGAAGAAATTGCTCGACAATACACCGACAAATTCTACACAAACTCCGAGTGGCCTGGATTTGGCAAGCAACGCCAACTCGCACAGCAATATGTCACCAGTGATTATGTGCTCTGGCTAGATGCCGATGAACAAGTCACCCCAGAGTTAAAAACCAGTATTCTCGCTGCGGTTGCTTCAGACAAGCCTAACGTACTGTATAAAATCAATCGTCTCAGCTCAGCATTCGGAAAATTTATCTACCATTCCGGCTGGTCTCCAGATTGGATTGTGCGCTTATATCGAACCGAATACACTCACTACAACGACGCACTGGTTCATGAAAAAGTCATTGATGGCAATTACGAAACAATCAAGCTCGATGGTCGTTTACACCACTATACTTATGAACACCTGCATCACTACATCAACAAAACCACTGGCTACTTGAAAGCTTGGACTGATGAGCGTGAAGGGAAAAAGAAATCTGGTCTAACGACAGCGCTCGCACACGCCCTAGCCTGTTTTTGCAAGATGTATATCATCAAAAGAGGCTTTCTTGATGGTAAACATGGTTTCATCCTAGCTTGGCTTAGTATGCATTCCACTTTTGTTAAATACATCGATCTTTACCTCCGCGAACAGGCAAAAAAATAATGAAAACCACCTTAATTATTACCACTTATAACTGGAAAGAAGCGCTAAAAGTAGTTCTAGAAAGCGTTAAACACCAAACAATTTTGCCTAATGAAGTGATCGTTGCGGATGATGGTTCGCGTGAAGATACCAAGCTATTGATCGAAGAAATGGCACAAAATTTCCCAGTAGCACTGATCCACAGTTGGCAGATAGATGATGGCTTCCGCGCAGCTCAAAGTCGCAACAGAGCCATTGCAAAATCTTCAGGTGATTACATCATTATCATTGATGGTGATATTGTACTTCCTCAAAACTTTATTGCTGACCATCTAAAAAATGCTAAAAAAGAGCAATTTATCCAAGGTGGAAGAGTGCTTTTAAACCAGAAACTAACACATAATTTGATCTTAGAGGGCAAGCTTCCTTCAATTTTCAGTAAAGGAATCAAAAACCGCAAAAACATGATTAGTTCGGAAATTTTTAGCGCAGTGTTTTCCAAAATATCAAATACAGACAAATCAACTCGTAGTTGTAACATGTCATTCTGGAGAGAAGATATACTCGAAATTAATGGATTTAATAACGACTTCGTTGGTTGGGGTCGTGAAGATAGCGAATTTGTTCATCGTATGCTTAACGCTGGCAAAACTCGCCTCTATCTTAAGTTTGCCGGAGTGGGTTACCACTTGTATCACAATGAGAATTCACGCGCCTCATTAGCGCAAAATGATGAGATTCTTGAAAAAACAATTCAGCAGCATTTAAAGCGCTGTGAGAATGGCGTTGATCAATTTATATCAGGAACAGGCGATGAGTAAAAAAGTCATCTATCCCGGTACTTTTGACCCTTTAACCAATGGGCATCTCAATCTGATTGAGCGAACTGCAGAAATGTTTAACGATGTCACTATCGCTGTGGCAACCAGTCCATCAAAGAAAACCATGTTTAGCTTAGAAGAGCGCGTTGCGCTTGTAGAGCTATCATGCGCTCACTTGCCCAACGTTGCCGTGGTTGGATTCAGTGGCTTATTGGTCGACTTTGCCAAAGAGCAGAAAGCGAATGTACTGATCCGCGGTTTGCGTACTACCATGGATTTTGAATACGAGTTTGGACTAACCAGCATGTATCGCAAACTGCTACCGGGTCTAGAAAGTATCTTTCTAACTCCAGCAGAAGAGTTTGCTTTTCTTTCTTCGACCATTGTCCGTGAGGTCGCTATTCATCAAGGCGATGTGGCGCAGTTTGTTCCTGAGCCAGTTAACAACGCCATTTTAAAAAAGCTCGCTGAACAATGAAAAAGTTAAAGTACTACTTATCTAATGGGTTACTCGCCGCCTTACCTGCCCCACCATTTCGCTGGTATGCTAAAACGCTGCTTGCAACACGCAGCCAGTATGATGAAACATACCTAATTGATCGCGTTGACTATTACTGTAAGCTAAACTCACACTTTAGCCTCAGCGAAGAAGCACTCACTCGAGTTAGTGACTTCAAAAAAACCGGTGGCAGCGCTTACTACTATGATCTACTTAAAGTGATCAAATGCTTCCCAGCAAGCACAGCATTCAAGTACGTTAATGGTGATGTGATTGATGTGCCAACTGAGCCTAGCTTTCTCAAGAGCAGACCCATCGATGGGGATAATGCAAACTCAGTATTATTGAAACTAAATGCGGTTAGACATTACTTTTTTGTCGACAATGACATTCGTTATGAAGACAAAAAAGACATGATAGTCTGGCGTGGCACGGGATTTCGCCCCAATCGTCGAACCTTACTGGTCAAACACTTTGACAATCCGCGCTGTAATATCGGTCGAGTAGATACAAAAGATGAAGACCCACAACAGTTAAACTACGTCACACCATCGATGACCATCGCTGAGCAGTTGCAGTATAAATTTATCCTCAGCTTAGAAGGCATGGACGTTGCAACCAACTTAAAGTGGATTATGTCGTCAAACTCACTCTGCTTTACGCCAAAGCTTCGTTACGAAACATGGTTTATGGAAGGAAAGCTCGAAGCTGGTGTGCATTTCGTTGAAGTAAAAGATGACTTTTCGGATCTTGATGAGAAAATGGATTACTACCTCGCCAATCCAGAAGAAGCTCAAGCCATTATTTACAATGCTCAAGCTTGGGTCGCGCAATTCAAAGATCATCAACGAGAGCAACTTATCTCACTGATGGTGGCAGAAAAATACTTCCAGCAGTCTGAACAAACTCATTAAACAATGGAGGCGAAATGCCTCCATTATTTTTGGCAATGTGGACAGAAAAACGTATTACGCTGCCCTATTTTTAGTTCTTCAATTTCTTCCCCACAACTTGGGCAGGGTTCACCCGCTTTGCCGTAAACACGCAGCTCTTGAGCGAAATATCCTGGCTTACCATCTGCTTGGGAAAAGTCTTTTAGAGTCGTCCCACCTTGTTTTATCGAGGTCTCTAATACTTGTTTGATCTCTTGAACCAATCGGGTCCAATCTTCTAGCGTTAAGCTACCCGCCGCACGCTGCGGGTGAATTCGAGAGCTAAACAAAGATTCACTGGCATAAATGTTCCCAACCCCGACAACCACCTTGTTATCCATAATAAACTGCTTAATAGTCACGCGCTTATTGACTGCTTTCTCCAGCATATATTGCGGACTAAATTCATCAGTCAAAGGCTCTGGCCCCATGTGACCAAGCACTTGATGATGACCATCTTCACTATACAGCCAAGCACCAAAGCGGCGAGGATCGTTGTAGCGCAGCACTTTGCCATTGGTCAGTTTTAAATCTACATGATCATGTTTACTTGGTTCAATCTCAGCATCCAATACTCGCAGTGAACCTGACATCCCCAAATGTACAATCGCACAACCTGCGTCAGTTTCTATGACTAAATATTTTGCACGGCGACGAATACTGCGTATTTGTTGGCCTTCTAATTGTTTTAACTCGACCGGAATATCCCAACGTAATTTTGGGGTACGAAAAGTAAGGGTTTTGATTGTTTGTCCAACTAAGTGAGGAGTGATCCCCATGCGGCTCACTTCAACTTCTGGTAATTCAGGCACTTTCTACTCCAATTTCTTCTTAATGACTGTCTGTCGGGAATAGATAGTTTTTATCTACAGTGACGGCAATCCAGTCGCCTTGCCAATTTTTCAGTAGCCAAAACTGGGGCAATTGGTAGAAGGTGATCCTTTGCGGCTCTTCTTGATCTGCGTACCATACCTCGATAGAACTTGGTGATGATAAACGTGATTTTAATGATTGATAGTTTTCATCTGGTACCTGAGTTCCCGTCAGAGACTGCCAACGCGCAGCAAGCTCTTGCGCCTTAACTGGTGATGGAACGCTTAATACCCAGTCATCATCTTCATGAGTCAAAGACCATTGACTTGAATAAATGGCTTGTAGCGTTTGGTTGGGATCAAGCAGGTAGGGATATTCACTTTCCACTGGCGCTTCAAGCAAGTAAGTTTTGATCAAAGTTGGTAGATTTAGCAGCACCATAAACACCAATACTCCAAATATTAGGCGATTATTCCAACGACGGCGCTGAGATGTAGACTGCATACTTCAATCCTTTAAAGGTTATAAGTTGCAGTATATGAGAGTTTTAGATAATAAAAAACCCAACTCGAAGGCTGGGTTTTTTTAATATACGCTTCAATTAAGAAGCTACAAAGAAAAAATCAATTACTTGATTTTAGCTTCTTTGTACACAACGTGCTTGCGAACTACAGGATCAAATTTCTTGATCTCGAATTTGCCAGGCATGTTACGTTTGTTCTTGTCAGTTGTGTAGAAGTGACCAGTCTCAGCAGTTGATACTAGACGGATTTTCTCACGAACGCCTTTCTTTGCCATTGCCTATTTCCTCTTAAACGTTTTCGCCGCGCGCACGGATGTCAACAAGAACAGCATCGATGCCTTTCTTGTCAATGATGCGCATACCTTTTGCAGTAAGGCGTAGTTTAACAAAACGTTTTTCGCTCTCTACCCAGAAACGATGAGTTTGTAGGTTCGGCAGAAAACGACGCTTAGTAGCATTTCGTGCGTGTGAACGGTTGTTACCCGTTACTGGACGCTTACCAGTTACTTGGCATACTCGTGACATATAATGTCTTCTCCAAAATCGTTTCAGCTCGATATCAACCTTGGTGGCCGAACCTCTTCTATTTCTAAACAGAAGGATAGAGGTTTAGATCCGCTATAGAAAGTCTATACAAGGCTATCAAAGGTCGCGCATTATACTAACTTGACCAGCATTGCTCAAGACCCGAACAGATCCTTTTTACAGATTTCAGTGATCTTTTTTTAAGCAGAGCTGAATTTAGTCTAAAAAATGTCGATGGATTGTACTTACATTTGGTTCAAGTCACAACAAAAATTGTGACTCATATCCATCCGCGCTCCGCAAAAGAGACGACTTCGCCATCTCCCACCACAAAATGGTCGAGAATTCTTATCTCAACTAAGGCTAATGCATCAACTAAACGACGGGTAATGCGTCGATCCGACTGACTGGGCTCTGCCACACCTGAAGGATGATTATGAGCAAGTATGAGTGCGGCTGCATTTAACTCTAACGAACGTTTGACCACTTCTCTAGGATAGACCGAGGCGGAATCAATGGTGCCCTCAAACATAACCTCAGAGCTAATTACACGATGTTGATTGTCTAAAAACAATATATAGAAGGCTTCACGTTGGCGATCACGCAGTAAACCAGAAAGATAGAGCTTCGTTTGTTGTGGACTGGTTAGCGCATCACCTCGTTGCAAAGTTTCTTGCAAATATCTCTGCGACATCTCCAGACACGCTTGCAGTTGTACATACTTTGCTGCCCCCAACCCTTTATGAGTACAAAATTCCTGCCGCGTAGCAGCAAATAGCTTTCTCAGTGAGCCGAACTCACAAATTAGGTGATCCGCTAACTCTAAAACATTCACTCCTTGCGTGCCTGTGCGCAGGAATATTGCCAACAACTCTGCATCAGTGAGTGCTTGGGCTCCACGTGACAGTAGTTTTTCTCTAGGCATTGAGCCTGTTGGCAGCGATTTTATTCCCATTGCTATGTCCAATATCCAAACAAACCAGCGTCTATTGAACAAAATTAAGGAGTAGAAACCAAAATCACCGTCTTTTTATACGCCCATATCAATACTCTCATGCAATTTTTAGACAACTCTAAGTATCAGAAAACATCGTTCTCGTTAGCTTCCTCTAACTTATATAAGGAACGCATCGCCGGAATACTCCCCTCGATACCTGACGGGTTTGGTGTAACTATCCTCTATTTCTTTGATTGAGATTCATAATCTGACCGCTCCAGTAGTGGCATGGTTGTGGTACTATCAGCGGCAATATTTTGGAGATTCAACAATGCAAACACTCGCAGGTAAAAAGATTTTACTCGGCATTAGCGGTGGTATTGCCGCTTATAAATGCGCTGAATTAACTCGCCGTTTAATTGAACGCGGTGCTCAAGTTCAAGTCGTCATGACCAACGCCGCCAAAGAATTCATCACACCACTGACCATGCAGGCAGTTTCTGGTCGTCCAGTCTCTGACAGCCTACTCGACCCTGCGGCAGAAGCTTCGATGGGTCACATTGAGTTGGCAAAATGGGCAGACCTTGTTTTGCTGGCACCCGCAACCGCCGATCTAATTGCACGTATGGCAGCTGGAATGGGTAATGACTTACTCACAACACTAGTGCTCGCGAGTGACGCGCCAATTGCAGTATCTCCAGCGATGAATCAGCAGATGTACCGCAACCAAGCGACTCAAGAAAATATTGCCACCTTAGCGCGTCGTGGAATGCATATCTGGGGGCCTGCAGCTGGTGAGCAAGCGTGTGGAGATGTCGGCCCCGGCCGTATGCTAGAGCCAATGCAGCTCGTCGGGCTATGTGAGCAATTTTTTGCTGATAAACCGTTAAAAGGCAAATCTATCTTAATTAGTGCAGGTCCGACACGCGAAGCAATCGACCCTGTCCGTTACATCAGCAACCACAGTTCAGGCAAAATGGGCTTTGCCCTTGCCGAAGCCGCCTTATTGCTTGGTGCTGAAGTAAGACTGGTTGCCGGCCCTGTATCCCTACCGACCCCACAAGGCTCTGAGCGCATTAATGTAGAAAGCGCGCTCGATATGCACCAAGCGGTAATGAATAACGCGAGTCAAAGCGATATCTTTATTAGCTGCGCCGCTGTGGCAGATTACCGCCCAGAAACCGTTGCTGACAATAAGCTGAAGAAGACGGATGACAGCGACTCTATGACTGTCAATATGGTGAAAAATCCGGATATCGTTGCATCGGTTGCAGCAATGACAGAAAACCGTCCATTTACCGTTGGCTTTGCCGCTGAGACTCAAAACGTTAAACAGTATGCGTTAAGCAAATTAACCCGTAAAAACCTCGACATGATCTGTGCGAATGACGTCTCAGTGCAGGGGCAAGGGTTTAATAGTAACGATAATGCGATTACCGTATACTGGCAAGATGGTGAGCAATCACTAACACTTGCATCAAAACAACAAATTGCACAACAAATTCTGCTGATTATTGCTGACAAGCTTTAATCTTGGATTCTTATTTTTGAGCTAATTCCCCCTGCCTTTTTCAAGGCGGGGAACATATCGTGGTAAAAAGGAAGCGTTCATGGCTGGAACCCGAAAAACCAATCGCCGAGAAGAAATCTTACAAGCACTAGCAGAAATGCTGGAATCGAACGAGGGAGCCTCACGCATTACGACCGCCAAATTGGCAAAACAAGTTGGTGTCTCTGAGGCGGCTCTTTATCGTCACTTCCCAAGCAAAGCTCGTATGTTTGAAGGCTTAATTGAGTTTATCGAAGAGTCTTTAATGTCACGTATCAACCGTATCTTAGATGAAGAGAAAGATACCCTGACACGCATCCGCCTAGTTCTACAATTAATTCTCGTTTTTGCAGAACGTAATCCAGGTTTGACTCGAATTCTTTCTGGTCACGCGCTAATGTTTGAAAATGAACGTTTACGCGAGCGCATTAATCAACTGTTCGAACGCATCGAGACCTCTTTGCGCCAAATCTTACGTGAACGAAAACTGCGTGAAGGCAAATCATTCCCAGTCGATGAACGTATTCTCGCAGCACAATTGCTAGGGCAAGTAGAAGGGAGTTTAAACCGTTTCGTTCGTTCTGATTTTAAATATCAACCAACAGCAAATTTTGATGAGTACTGGGCATTACTAAAAAACCAAATCGAGTAACTTAATCACTCACTTGCTCACTAGTAAAAGTTATAACTATGAATATAGAAAAATACGCGAAGCCGACCTTTTCTTTATCGCTGCTGCACCCAAAAAACTGGGGCGTCTGGTTAGGCTTTGGCTTGTTAGCCATCTTAGTAAATCTATTACCCTATGCGATTTTATACCGCTTCGGCCGCTTACTCGGTAAGATCGGCATGAAATATGGTGAGAGTCGCGTCCATGTTACCTCAAGAAATCTTGAGCTAGCATTTCCTGACATGCCTGAACAGGAGCGCCAAGCAATTGTCGAAGACAATTTCAAAAATACCGGATTAGCATTAATTGAGACGGGTATTACTTGGTTCTGGCCAACTTGGCGCTTCAAGCGCCTCCTTTCAGTGAAAGATATCGATGTATTGCTTGAGCACAAACAGAACAACAAAGGGGTTCTCCTTTGCTGTGTGCATGCACTCAACCTCGAAATCACTGCACGAGCCTTCGCAGTAATGGGTGTGGGCGGTTACGGGGCATTTAGGCCTCACAACAACCCTGCTTACAACTTTATTCAATACTGGGGACGCACCCACAACGGTAATCAGTTGATCGATCGCAAAGACCTTAAGCAAATGATTCGCATCTTGCGTCAAGGTGAACGCCTGTTCTATTTGCCTGATCATGATTATGGTCGAAACAAGTCGGTATTCGTGCCTTTCTTTGCGGTAGAAGATGCCTGTACAACCACAGGCACCAGTATTCTGGCTTACACCAGCAAGTGTGCCATTGTGCCGGGGTCTGGCTTTAGAAACGCTCAAGGCAAGTATGAAGTCATCGCTGATATTTCAATAGAAGGCGATTACCCGCAGAAAGACGAAGTCGCTGCCGCTGCCTATATGAACAAGTATGTGGAAATGGTCATCCTACGAGCACCATCGCAATGGATGTGGTTGCATAAGCGTTTTAAAACCATGGCAAACCCTGACGCTAAGAAAAGTTGTCGATATAAATAAGCGAGTTTTGATATCTAAAACAAAGGGCTGATGGAAAAACCCAACAGCCCTTTTTGTATCTTACTCAATTAATAGAGACTAACGACCCAATTAGATGCCGTACTCAGCGCGATAAGCTTTCACCGCTTCAAGATGCTCGGTGTTGTCGCCTTTCTCTTCTAGGAAAGTGATCAGGTCAGTCAAGCTCACGATAGAAATAACCGCACAACCAAAGTCACGTTCCACTTCTTGAATTGCTGATAGTTCGCCCTTACCTTTCTCTTGACGGTCAATCGCAACCAATACGCCCGCCAAATCTGCGCCATTCGCTTGGATGATTTCCATTGATTCACGAATCGCGGTACCGGCAGTGATCACGTCGTCCACCAGCATAATACGACCTTCAAGTGCGCTACCGACTAAGTTGCCACCTTCACCGTGATCTTTGGCTTCTTTACGGTTAAAGCAGTAAGGGGTATCGATGTCATGGTGGTCCGCTAATGCTACTGCCGTCGTGGTCGCAATTGGAATACCTTTGTACGCAGGGCCAAACAACACATCAAATTCAATACCTGAATCCGCCAACGCCGCTGCATAAAAACGACCTAAGCGTGCCAAATCACGGCCAGTATTGAACAAGCCAGCGTTAAAGAAATATGGGCTCTTACGGCCTGACTTCAAAGTAAACTCACCAAACTTTAAAACTTCTTTCTCTAGTGCAAATTCAATAAATTCACGCTGGTATGCTTTCATCATCCACTCTCTAATTAAATGCCTAGTTTCCCTAGACTCAGTATCAACAAAATATAAATGACATTTTCTAGATAGGTAGCTTCAAAGCTAGGCAGCAAGCTTTCTCATCCCTATGAGCATACACAAGTATGTGATTAGGGTGAGCAAGCGCAGCTAACAACGCATTGAAGTTTCCTATAACGAAAATAAAAAAATAGCTTCTTATATAAAGAAGCTATTTTTCAAAACTAATTGGCTAACGCCGTCTTCTGCGCTGCGACGATTTCCGCAATACCTTTGCTCGCCGATTCCAACAGCGCCAGCAACTGTGCATGAGTAAACGGTTCGCCTTCGGCAGTACCTTGAACTTCAATCATACGACCATCTTCAGTCATTACTACGTTCATATCGGTATCAGCCGCTGAATCTTCAACGTATTCCAAATCACACAGTACGTCTTCACCAAGCAGACCAACAGACACAGCCGCAACGTGGCCTTTCATTGGATTGCTCTTTAGCTTACCGCTATCAATTAGGTGTTGGAATGCATCGGCTAGTGCTACGCTCGCACCAGAGATAGAAGCAGTACGAGTACCACCGTCGGCTTGGATTACGTCACAGTCTACTGTGATCATAAACTCGCCCATCGCTTTTAGATCCACAACAGCACGCAGGCTGCGCGCGATAAGACGTTGAATTTCCATCGTACGTCCACCCTGCTGACCATTGGTCGCTTCACGACGAGTACGTGAGTGCGTCGCACGTGGCAACATGCCGTATTCTGCTGTTACCCAGCCTTTGCCTTGGCCTTTTAGCCAGCGAGGAACGTTTTCTTCAATTGAAGCGTTGCAAAGTACCTTGGTGTTACCAAACTCAACAAGAACAGAGCCTTCAGCATAAGCTGTGTAGTTACGAGTAATTTTAATTGGGCGAACTTGATCCGCCTTGCGATCGTTTGGACGCATGGGCATCTACCTTTATTTGTAGGGGGAGACGTTTTGGTTGGAGCAGGATTATAACGGAAAAGGTTTGCGCTGGCGAGTCTGTCAACAACGCTTCAATGACTTAGCAAGAAACATCGTCGGATTAAAAGGATTCCAGTGGCGACTGTGCTACTATCTCAGAGTTAATTTTCAGCATTTATAGACAGGAAAATTCGATGATCTACAGTATGACGGCTTACTCTCGTAAAGAGTTAAAAGGCGATTGGGGCACGGCCGTATGGGAAATCCGTAGCGTTAACCAACGTTACCTAGAAACCTACTTCCGACTACCTGAACAGTTCCGCGGTCTTGAGCCAGTATTACGCGAACGTTTCCGCAAGCGTCTGGCACGCGGTAAAGTAGAATGCCACCTACGTTTTGAAGCAAACCCTGCTGCAAAAGGTGAACTAACTATTAATGAAACACTCGCTAACCAAGTCATCAAAGCGGCAGAGCAAGTGATGCACATGACGGGCGAACTGAGCCGTATTAACCCATTCCAAGTTATGCAATGGCCTGGTGTGATGGAAACTCCAGAGCAAGATATGGATACGGTAAACAAAGACCTACTTGCAGGCTTTGACGAAGCGCTAAGCGAATTTATTGAAGCTCGTGGTCGTGAAGGCGACAACATGAAAGAGCTGATTGAACAACGCCTAACCGCGATCACTGACGAAGTAGTCAAAGTTCGTGCTCGCATGCCAGAGATCCTTGCTTGGCAACGTGAACGTCTACTTGGCAAGTTTGAAGAAGCAAAAATTGAACTTGATGCCGCGCGCGTTGAGCAAGAGCTGATCATGCTGGCACAAAAATCTGACGTGGCAGAAGAGCTAGACCGCTTAGACTCTCACGTAAAAGAAACCACTAATATTTTGAAGAAAGGTGGTGCGGTAGGCCGTCGTCTTGACTTTATGATGCAAGAGTTCAACCGTGAGTCGAACACGCTAGCCTCTAAATCAATCAGCACCGATATCACTGCTTCAGGCGTTGAGCTTAAAGTACTTATCGAACAGATGCGCGAGCAAATTCAAAACATCGAGTAATCTCGATATTTCGGCTTTTCTTATCCATAAGTAAAGGCCTATTTGGTAGCGGATTGAAGATTAACCCTAATTTTTGATCCGCTTCTCCTTCCTAACTTAAATTGGTCAACCAAACCTACTAAGCATTTTATAATTAGCCTTTCTAACACCGCCGCCTGTGTGGTTATTGAGGTATAAAGTGTTTAAAGGCAACCTATCTGAGCTGAGCAACTATCAGCACCTGCCAACTAAGCTGTTAAGCGTTATCGAAAAAGTCAAACAGCGTATTTATGATTCTGTTGAGAATGGCCGCTATTCAATTGAAGGCGATGACGTATTTTTCTTCGTGGTGGATGATAATACTCAGCTGTTGAGCGATCGTCGTTCTGAGTGTCACCGCAAGTATGTTGATGTACAAATCCTTCTAGAAGGCGAAGAGCGTTACGGCTACAGCTTACAGCCATTCCAGAGCATTGCTGAAGACTTACTAGATGCCAAAGATATTGCCTTTAGTGAAGATTTAGTCGACGAGCAGTTTGCTGATCTGGCCCAACATGACTTTATTATTTTCAATGTAACTCAGCCACATCGCCCATTGATAGCGATGGATCAGCCAATGCCTGTGCGTAAAGCGATCATCAAAGTTGCCAACGACTGGTTGGAGGCATAATCATGCATACTCTAACTTGGAATGATAGCAATATTCCGCACCAAATCGCTTTGGAAAACGAAGGTCAGCACGCACGAATTGAAATGCGTATCGTCAAAGATATTGAACCCGAAGTGATTGGCTTAAGTGTTGATTGGTCACTAGAAACACTTTCTGAGGCTTGGCAAGGCGCGGCAATGCCGGTATCAGAAGCTTATGATGATGGCGATCTCTACTCGCAAGTTCGCGTGCTATTTAATTTAGAAAATGGCTGCGTGATCTGGA
The DNA here is from genome assembly GCF_015278125.1 of Vibrio fluminensis. Lineage (GTDB taxonomy): Bacteria > Pseudomonadota > Gammaproteobacteria > Enterobacterales > Vibrionaceae > Vibrio > Vibrio fluminensis. Next base: position 56,142 of record NZ_JADILO010000030.1, on the reverse strand, counting down.
TGGTTAACCATATCAAAATGCCATGTGGCAACAAAATGTCGACCGACCGTCTAGCTTGGGTTCCTGCCATGCTGATTAAAATCGCTGATAACGTCGTTACGGATTTTGTAATTAGAATAACTAGTTACGGCAATCCATGCCTAGTTCTCAGCGATTTTCCTTGCGCAATTTTCTGACCACTTACTTATCCCGATTGGTATTAGATAAAGCGATACAACTATAGAAAGACAAAACCGAGCAGTAGGCTCGGTTTTTGTTTAATGTGCTGAATCAAACTACCGCGCGCCGCTCTGCGCGATACATCCTAACGATAGTGAGACTGTTAACGATGATAAAGGTTAACTCCATCAACGTGCCGCCAATCGAGCCGAGCAACAAATTATTAGTCACCCAACAAAACGAGTTAAACATCACCAAGAGACGCATCTGAATCCCTTGAGTTTTAAACAACGCCCACGTTGCCACTGATGAGCCAAAGATAGTTAATAATTCATAACTATACTCGAGCTGCGGAAGCCCCATAATCCAAAGCATTGCAATGAAAAATAGCATCACCCCAGTCGACTGGGTTTTGGTCGAAGCGTAACTACGAATCGCACTGATACCACAACCAAACGCTGCCACTAGTGCCCCCATCATGATGAAGTGGCTGCAAAGTACGATTTGAAACAACATCAAATGCAGGCGAAATCTACGCCCATCACTATGCAAAAATGCCGTCGCTCCAATCGCAAATGCGACCATACCGATTGCTTGGGCGAGATTCCATTCCGGGAGAGTCACCATCAACTTTCCCTCTTTTCAGCTTGTAACACTAATTGCTCGACTAAATATTCAATACATGATCTTGGACTGGTTAGTACCTTTTCCTGACAAGGCTTCACCAGTAAGTTCACAGCCGGAGCCATTGATGCTTGAGCTAATAAGATCGTTTCATCCTGAGCACAATATTGCTCGATGTAATCGGCAATAGTCTGCTGATATGCCGTTAAGTCACCATCCAGATAATGCTGCCAAGCGCCATCAATTACTCGCACGCTAGCACGGTTTTCAATATTCGCTTGATACTCTGCCAATAAATTCATGGTTGGTTCGATGGTGGTCGGAAGCGCCACAAGAACGGTAAGTTGTTTAGCTTTGCTTGCCACTTGCGCCATCGGTCTATCAATACGCAGCACCTTTGCATGCTGAGTGACGCAGCTTTCGGCTAAACGGCCGATACTCGAACAAGTGCAAATAACCCAATTTGCCCCTAACGACTCAAGAGTCTGAACTTGCTGAGCAACCAATTTAGCCAAGTGTTCATCAAAACCAACATTACTCGCATACTGCAATAAATCCGGTGCGCTATAATGCACCACATCCGCAAGTTCAGCCAATTTACTGCCTTGTATACATTCATCAAACAAGGTTTGATTAGCCGCTAAAGTATGTAAAAACGCAACTTTCATCCTGAGCGCTCCTTTAAAAAAGGCTTCCTGATGGAAGCCTTACTCTACTCACTTTATTCCCGAACCAAATTTGGCACGTGTCGCTTATTTCACTAAGTCAGCCGCTTCGCGCGCTAGACGACCGATTTCGTCCCAACGACCTTCGTTAATCATCGCTTTATCAACCATCCAAGTACCGCCACATGCGATAACGCGGTCAATAGCTAAGTAATCTTTTACGTTGCTTGGGCTGATACCGCCAGTTGGCATAAATTGGATCTGCGTGTAAGGACCAAGCAGAGATTTCACCATGTTGATACCGCCAGACGCTTCTGCTGGGAAAAACTTCAACGTTGTTAGACCCATTTCGATTGCCGCTTCTACCGCACTTGGGTTGTTCACGCCCGGTACGATATCGATGCCGATTTCGCGACATGCAATCACTGTATTTGGATTAAAGCCTGGTGATACCACAAAGGTTGCGCCCGCGTCTTTTGCCGCTTGTGCTTGCTCACGGTTTAGTACGGTACCCGCACCGATCAACATTTCAGGTTGAGCTTCACGCAGTAGGCGAATCGCTTCAACCGCAGCGTCAGAGCGGAAAGTAATTTCAGCCGCTGGTAAACCGTTTTCTGCCAGTGCTTTACCTAGAGGAATGATGTCTTCTGCGCGATCAATCGCGATAACTGGGATTACTTTAATCGCTGCAAGCTGCTGTGCAATTGTAGTCATTTTTCGTACCTTAATTTCAATTATGTTATTTTATTACGCGAAATCAATCGCATCAGTGGCTTGTTTAGGGATGATCGCACCTTTGTGCTGGATCACGATACCCGCTAGCTGGTGACCTTGACGTGAACATTGCTCTGCACCTTTACCTTGTAGGTAACCCGCTAGGAAACCGGCGTTAAATGAGTCGCCTGCTGAAGTAGTATCCACCACAGTTTCAACCGGTGTCGTTGGGATGGTTTGACGCGTACCTGCGACAAAATCATTGTAATGGTTGCCTTGTGCGCCCATCTTCACCACCGCTTTTTTGACGCCAGCCGCTTGCAAACGGACTAGCGTTTGCTCTTCATCGCTATCGCCCCATAGGTTCTGCTCATCATCATTCGTCACAAGAGCAAGATCGGTCAGCGCGAGGATTTGACGGTAGCACTCACGCGCTTCATCTGCGTTCTGCCAAAGCGCTGGGCGGTAGTTAGAATCAAAGGCGATCTCAACGCCTTGTTGGCTCAGTTTCACCAACATATCAACTAGGCGTATGCGGTCTTCTGCCGGCAGAATCGCTAAGCTGATGCCGCTAAGGTAAACCATATCAACATTCGCAAGCGCGGCTTCCACCTTGGAAAAATTAGCGTGCTGCATCATGCAACGTGCTGCTGATTGGTTGCGCCAGTAAAGGAAGGTACGTTCACCTTGCTCATCAAGCTGGATTAGATATAGACCTGGCTGACGCGTACTGTCGCGAAGTACCAACTCGGTGCCAACGCCTTCTTCTTGCCAACGCGAAATCATGCCATCGCTGATCGCATCAGTACCTAGCGCTGATACATATTCCACGCCGACCTGACCTTTGGTGCATCGCGAAAGATACACAGCGGTATTCAATGAATCACCACCGTAAGCTTGAACCATGGCACCAAAAGGGGCGCCATTAAGCTCAATCATGCATTCACCTAGTAAGGCGATACGTTTCATTATTTCTCTCCTGGTAGAGTGAAGTACGTTTTCGCGTTGTGATAGCAAATATCTTGCACCATTTTGCCAAGCATTGGCATATCGCGTGGCACTTCACCGTTCTCTGCCCACTGTCCCATCATGTTACAAAGAATACGACGGAAATACTCATGGCGAGTATATGAAAGAAAACTACGAGAATCTGTTAACATTCCTACAAATTGACTCAATAATCCCAATTGAGAGAGTTGCTGCATTTGACGTTCCATGCCGTCTTTTTGGTCATTAAACCACCAACCTGAGCCAAATTGGATTTTGCCTGCGATACCACCACCTTGGAAGTTACCAATCATGGTTGCCATCATTTCGTTATCACGTGGATTTAGGCAGTACAGAATAGTCTTCGGCAATTCATTCGTCACATCCATTGCATCCATTAGGCAAGCAAGCTGCAGCGCGAATGGACGGTCACCAATTGAGTCAAAACCGCAATCCACACCTAACTGGCGGAACATGCGTGTATTGTTATTGCGCTGTGCGCCAATGTGTAGCTGCATCACCCAACCGCGTTTTGCGTATTGTTTGCCCATCCATACTTGTACTGCAGTGCAGAATTGGTCAATTTCTAGCTCAGATAGTGTTTCACCTGATAGGCGACGCGCAAGAATGCTGTCTAGCGTACTTTCAGCCGGTACTGCTGCATAACGCACAATTTCGATACCGTGGTCAGCAGCGCGACAACCGTGCGCACTAAAGTGTTCAAGACGACGCTCTAACGCAGTAAGCAGATCAGCAAAACGGATGATTTCCACATCCGCCGCTTCACCAAGCAACGTCATGTATTCAGCAAAGCCTTCAAGCTCAATTTTAAATGCACGGTCAGGGCGCCAGCTTGGTGCCACTTCCACGTCAAAGCTTTCATCTTCAGCAATCGCTTTGTGGTACTCAAGCGTGTGAATTGGGTCATCCGTTGTCCCTGCCATCACCACATTCATCTGCTTCATGATGCCGCGTGCTGAAAACTCAGGCGTTGCCAATAGCTCATTACACTCATGCCAAATTTCATCGGCAGTTTCAGGGCCAAATAGCTTGCCTGTTACACCAAACGGGCGACGCAGTTCTAGGTGAGTCCAGTGGTAAAGAGGGTTACCCAGTGTTTGAGGAACGGTTCTCGCCCATGCCTGGAACTTCTCGTAATCTGAAGTTTCTTTACCTGTGATCAGTGACTCTGGCACTCCTGCTGAGCGCATACCGCGCCATTTGTAGTGATCGCCTTCCAACCAGATTTGACCCAAGTTGTCGAACTGACGGTTTTCCGCCACTTCCTTAGGGTTTAGGTGGCAGTGGTAGTCATAGATAGGCATTGCTTTCGCGTAGTCATGGTATAGCTCGCGAGCAGTATCATTTGCTAGTAAAAAGTCTTCACACAAAAAGTTTTTCATTGGTAACTCCATTGGCGCCGGCATTGCCCACACCGAAGATCGGGTAGAAATAGAAATGCCCTCACTTAGGAGGGCATATTAAATTAGATAAGAGAGGCTACTGCGCCGCGAGCACCATCGCTCAGTAGGCGCTGGTACGCGTCCGTCACTGCAGTTACGAAGGTTTCATTTTGGATTAAATCAGTACCAAAGATGGCTTCAATTGAGAGTAGCGCTTTAACTACGCTTACGTTCAAGCCGTGTTCTGCGTAAATCGCTTGGAACTGCTCAACCATTGGGTCGCGAACATCAATCGCTTCGCCTTGCTCAGTTTGTGCAGAAACATAACGCATCCAGCCAGCAATACCCATTGCAAGCCATTTAAAGTCTGTACCTTGCGCTAGGTGATGACGTAGTGACCCCCCCATACGTTGCGGGATCTTCTGGCTACCATCCATCGCAATTTGCCATGTTTGGTGCTTCAGGCTTGGGTTAGTAAAGCGCTCAATCAGTAGCTTCGCGTACGCTTCTAGATCTGTGCCTTCAGGCATATTTAGCGTTGGTGCTTGCGCTTTCATCATCATGTCGAATGCCGCTTGACGGTAATCTTCGTTAGTCATGGTATCTGAGATATGCGCGTAACCACCTAGGAAACCTAGGTAGGCTAGGAAAGAGTGGCTGCCGTTTAGCATGCGCAGTTTCATTTCTTCAAATGGTACTACGTCAGCAACAAACTCAGCGCCAGCTACGTTCCAGTCAGGGCGACCTGCAACGAAGTTATCTTCGATAACCCATTGACGGAATGGCTCACAAGCGATGCCACAAGAGTCTGCAACGCCAACAAGCTCTGCAATTTCGTTCAGTGTTTCTTCTGTTGCCGCCGGTACGATGCGGTCAACCATGGTGCATGGGAAAGTCACATTTGCTTCAATCCATGCCGCTAGCTCTGCATCCACCAAGTTAGCGAAATCCAGTACCGCTGCGCGCGCAACGTGACCGTTTTCTTGCACGTTGTCGCAAGACATTACCGTAAACGGCGCAATGCCTTTGTCACGGCGTTGACGCAGTGCTTCCACAATGTAGCCAATCGCTGAACTCGGATCTTGCGGATTAGCCAGATCGCTCACAATCAGTGCATTGTTTTTGTCTAAACGGCCTGTTGCAGGGTCAGCACAGTAGCCTTTTTCCGTGATTGTCATAGAAACAATCGCGACTTGTTCTTCGGTCATTTTTGCTAGTACAGCCGCTTTGCCATCTAGCGTTGGGTGCAATGATTCTGTTACCGAACCAATCAGTTTTACTTCTGTTGCTTCTGCGCCCTTCTCTGCCACTGTGTAAAGGTGGTCTTGCGCGCGAAGTTGTTCAATCAGTTCTTCGCCACCGAACAAGTTAACTTCGCAGATGCCCCAATCACTGCCGGTTTTTTCTAACATTTCGTTAGTAAATAGCGCTTGGTGTGCGCGGTGGAACGCACCAAAACCTAGGTGCACAATACGGCTTTTCAGAGCAGAGCGATCGTAATTTGGTCGAACAACTTGAGCATTCAGAGAGGTATTTGCGATTGTTTTCATTGTTTTTTCCTAAACCTTACCGCCGTAGCGGTAAGGTATTTTGTTGGGAGGCAAATCCGAAATTTGGGAGATTAGTAACCTAGGAACAGTTGTGGTAGCAGTAGACTGATTTGTGGAATGAACGTTACTGCTAGTAGTGCTAGGAACAGTGCTGCATAGAAAGGCAACAAAGGTTTAATTACTTTATCGATACTGATGTTCGCAACAGAACAACCTACGAATAGCGCACTACCTACTGGTGGTGTACATAGACCGATTGCTAGGTTGAACGTCATCATGATGCCGAAGTGAACTGGGTCAACACCTAGGTCCAACACGATTGGTAGGAAGATTGGTGTAAAGATAAGTACCGCTGGCGTCATATCCATGAAGATACCAACAATCAGAAGAATGATGTTGATGATCAGTAGAATGATCAATGGGTTCTCAGAAACCGCTAGTAGTGCATCAGCAATCATGTAAGGGATGTCAGCGTTCGCCATCGCCCATGACATACCCATTGATGCGCCAACAAGTAGCAACACGATAGAAGTGGTTACCGCTGACTCAAGAACGATTTTTGGTAGATCGCCTACTTTTACTTCACGGTAAACACCAACCGCTAACACTAGCGTGTATACCACCGCGATAGCTGAAGCTTCTGTTGCCGTAAAGATACCGCCGATGATACCGCCCATAATTACTACAATAAGTAGTAGTGATGGTGCTGCTTTGATGAATGTATCCCATACTGCTGCAAGTGTTGGACGCTTTGCCACTGGGTAACCACGACGCTTAGCAATAATACCTGCAACTACCATCAAGCTTAGACCCATCAAGATACCTGGTAGGTAACCTGCTAGGAATAGTGCTGCAATTGATGTGCCGCCAGATACAAGAGAGAAAACGATTAGGGTATTACTTGGCGGGATCAAAAGACCAGTAGGACAAGAAGTGATGTTTACCGCTGCGCTGTACGCTTCATCGTAACCATCTTTCTTTTGTAGTGGTGCCATCGTGCCACCTACTGCCGCTGCAGATGCTACTGCAGAGCCAGAGATAGAACCAAACATCATGTTTGCTAGTACGTTTACGTGCGCCAGTGAACCAGGTAGACGACCGCCTAACACTTTAGCAAAGTTGATCAGACGTAGTGCGATACCACCTTGGTTCATGATGTTACCCGCTAGAATAAAGAACGGGATAGCCAGTAGAGCAAAGTTATCTAGACCAGCGGCCATACGCTGCGCTACTACAGCGATTGCAGGCTCTAGCGGTAGGCTCATCATGATGGTTGCAAGCGACGAAAGACCGATTGCAAATGAAACTGGAATACCCAGCGTCAATAAGACTGCAAAAGTACCAAATAGGGTAAGAATTAATTGCCATTCCATTGTGGAATTCCTCTAAAAATTAGTTTTGTTGTACGTCGCTAACTGCCACGTCGCCAGAAATCAATTGTTGAATCTTTTCAATGCCATAAACCACAGAATAGAAAATCATCAACGCACCACTAATTGGTAGACAGAAATAGATGTAACCCATTTCCCAACCTAGCGCAGGCGTCAACTGACCTGTTGCTAGAGTTTTAATTGCTAGGTTTGAGCCGCCATAAACCAGTACAACAGAAGCGAAAACCGCAATCGCAAACTGAATAATAATTTCGTTGATAATTTTGCGTTTACCTTTCAGCTTCATGGTCAGAAGGTCAATCGCAAGATGGCGTTTTAGGCCAGTAGTGTAAGCCGCACCGATCAGTGCCACCCACATAAACAAGTAACGTGCAAGTTCGTCAGTAACGGTACTTGGTTTACCAATGATGTAGCGTGATAGAACTTGCCAAACCACACAAAGCACTAGGAAAGAAGACAGCGAGACGGTAAATGTCGCCAAGCCTTTATTGATGTACTCAACCAATTTTTTCATTATTGTTTCCTTAACAACGTCGCTATCTCATATAACGAACCGCGTCTCGCCACTGGTTAACCAATATAAACTCAAGCTCATATTACCCGACCAATAACATTTCTTTTTCTGCGGGCATTATAGGCAGTATCACTTTGATGACTGTGACCATCTTCACATTTGGATTGGTTGACCAATTTAAGCGTTTTATCTGTGATATTGCTCAACCAATTGTGTTTTTTGTTTTGACGGTTGTCAGAATTGGTCGCAAGATTGGCTCCGAAACCTGTAACCCCCTACAAAAAATTTACGGATTCCATCTCACGGAGAAACAATAATGAAAACACGTAAAAGTGTCCTAACAGCTGTGATTGGTGCGGCGCTAACATTCGGTGTAAGTGCACAAGCGTTTGCTGCTACTACTCTAAAACTGAGCCACAACCACACTCGTGACCACGCCGTGCATAAAGCAATGGATGCAATGGCGAAAGAAGTGCGTAAAACCACTGATGGCGAAGTACGTATTCGTATTTACCCTGATGCACAGCTGGGTTCTCAGCGTGAATCGATGGAACTAATGCAAAATGGTGCGCTGCACATGGTTAAAACCAACGCAGCAGAACTAGAAGCGTTTGCACCTGCTTACTCTGCATTCAACATGCCTTACCTATTCCGTGACCAAGCACACTTTTACGCAACTCAAGAAGGTCAAATCGGTGAGGAAATTCTAGCGTCATCTCGTGAAAGCGGCTTCATTGGTCTGACTTACTACGATGCAGGCGCACGTAGCTTCTACACCAACAAGCCAATCAACTCTCCAGAAGATCTAAAAGGCATGAAAGTTCGCGTGCAGCCAAGCCCATCAGCGATCGCGATGGTTGAAGCTCTAGGTGGTAGCCCAACGCCTCTAGCTTACGGTGAGCTATACACGGCACTACAACAAGGCGTTGTAGATGCAGCGGAAAACAACATTCCTTCATACGGCATGAGCCGCCATAGCGAAGTATCAAAGTACTTCTCGCTTGATGAGCACACTATGGTTCCTGACGTACTAGTAATGTCGACAGATGCCTTTGATGGTCTATCAGCAGAGCACCAACAAGCAGTGAAGACGGCAGCACTGAACTCAATGCAATTGATGAAGAAATTGTGGGCTGAATCAGAAGCTGAAGAACGTAAGAAAGCAGAAGATATGGGCGTAACGTTTGTCAATGTAGACAAAGCATCATTTGCTCAAGCGGTACAACCAATGTACGACGACGTGAAGAAAAACAACCCTGAGTTGTCAACACTGATCGAACGTATTCAAGCAGTTAAGTAATTAACTAAAGTATTTTTGTTAGAGAAGTAAAGGTATTGCCACATAACTATTGAGATAGGTTGACCAATTATTCTGATTGGTTATGATGGCGTGAGTAGTAATGGAAATAAGCGATAACATCATCATGATGCCTTTTGAACCCAAGCGTCCTTACCAAGAGTTGGGTTTGGTTTTACGAAAAGAGTTAATAGAAGGACACTACAAAGTTGGTGACCGTCTACCGCCTGAGCGCGATATTGCTGAACGACTTGATGTCAGCCGTACGGTTGTACGTGAAGCAATCATCATGCTTGAGTTGGAAAACCTTGTTGAAGTAAAAAAAGGCTCTGGTGTGTATGTCACGAATATTCCTGACCAATCACCTCATCGCGAACGCATCATCAGTGATGATGCGGGACCTTTCGAAATGTTACAGGCGAGACAGTTACTAGAAAGTAACATTGCAGAGTTTGCTGCAATCCAAGTCACGCCTGGGGACATCGCCAAAATGCGCTCGGCGCTCAAATTAGAGCGTCAAGAGTTAGCAGCACAAAGCGAACAATGTGTGGGAGACGAACGATTCCATATGAGCATTGCTGAAGCAACACATAACTCTGTGTTAGTCGACATGCTCAAACAATCATGGGAACGTCGTGAGCAAAGCCCTATGTGGCAAAAGCTTCACTCGCGCATTAGCGGCCATGACTACCGCCAAGAATGGATGGAAGATCATGCAAAAATCTTAGCTGCAATGCAGCGTAAAGATCCAATTGCCGCGAAAAACGCCATGTGGCAGCACCTTGAAAACGTAAAGCAACGACTTCTCGAACTATCCGATATAGACGACCCGGACTTTGATGGCTACTTATTTAGCTCCAACCCAGTCGTCTTACTAGGCGGCGGAAAATAATTCGCCCCTACAGGAAGCTTTGCTAGCAACCTACATAAGTCGTTATATTTATAATTCGCAACTTAGCCACTCACTGAGCTGAGCAGGTCAAGTCTGCCCATTGAAAGGTAATTTGTCATGGAACAAACGTGGCGTTGGTACGGTCCTAATGACCTAGTATCACTAGACGATATTCGCCAAGCTGGCGCAACTGGTATCGTTAACGCACTGCACCACATCCCAAATGGTGAAGTGTGGACTAAAGAAGAAATCTTAGCTCGTAAAGCAATCATCGAAGCAAAAGGTCTAACTTGGTCAGTAGTTGAAAGCGTGCCTGTACACGAAGAGATCAAAACTCAAACTGGCAACTACCAACAATGGATTGAAAACTACAAGCAAACTCTGCGTAACCTAGCGCAATGTGGTATCGACACTGTTTGCTACAACTTTATGCCTGTTCTAGATTGGACTCGTACTGATCTTGAATACGAAATGGCAGATGGCTCGAAAGCGCTACGTTTTGACCAGATTGCGTTTGCCGCTTTTGAACTTCACATTTTAAAACGTCCTGGTGCAAACGCTGACTACACTGAAGCAGAACAAGCTCAAGCACTTGAATACTTCAACAACATGTCTGAAGAGCAAGTTAAGCAGCTAACAAGCAACATTATTGCTGGCCTACCAGGCGCAGAAGAAGGCTACACACTAGAAGCATTCCAAGCGCAACTAGATCGTTACGCAGGTATCAACAAAGACAAGCTACGTGAACACATGCGTCACTTCCTAGCAGAACTAATGCCTGTGTGTGACGAAGAAAACATTAAGATGGCCGTTCACCCAGACGATCCACCGCGCCCTATCCTAGGCTTGCCACGTATCGTTTCAACTATCGAAGATATCGATTGGTTAACCGAGCAAGTGCCTAGCCAAAATAACGGTATCACTATGTGTACGGGTTCTTACGGCGTACGCGGCGACAATGACCTAGTGAACATGATCAAAAAGCACGGCGATCGCGTTTACTTTACTCACCTACGTTCAACTAAGCGTGAAGAGCATAACCCAATGACTTTCCACGAAGCTGCACACCTAGAAGGTGATGTGGATATGTACGGCGTAGTAATGGCGATTCTTGAAGAAGAACAACGCCGTGAAGAAACAGGCGATCTACGTAAGATCCCAATGCGTCCTGACCACGGTCACCAAATGTTGGATGACCTGAAGAAGAAAACCAACCCAGGTTACTCTGCGATTGGTCGCTTGAAAGGTCTAGCTGAAGTTCGCGGCCTAGAGCTTGCGCTAAAACGCGCATTCTTTACTAAGTAAACCTATCTAATAATGCAAAAGCCCCGCATCGCGGGGCTTTTAAACATCTGTCACAAAAACTATTCGTCTTTCTCTGCTGTTTTTCCATCGATATATGGCCAGTAATGGTGACCAACGCGAATCAGTAAAGTCGCGGCCGCTAGTACAAATGCCGCCAGTGATAACCAGACTATCATCACCGAATCGAGCTCTTTCATACCCAGTGTGATATAGCGAGCTATCGCCATCATCGCAATATAAATTGGGTAGCGCACCGGGATCTTACCGTTCATCACAAACTGCCCGACCATAGCGAGCACTTCCAGATAGATGAACATCAGCAGAATATCTTCAAGCAATACACGTCGCTGCACATAAATATGCACAAACTCTTCCACCATTGCCCACACAGTCGCCATGGTAATGGCAACGAGTAGTACAGCTTCGAGAATATGGAAAATCTTCAGAAATGGGCGACTAAACGAAGGAGGTAAATGGGAAGGCATTATGACAATTCCGCTCTATTTTTTATTAATTTGTTGTTAATGATAACATCAAATCATGCATTGAGTGATGAACGTCTAGTTCAAATAAAACCAAACAAGTACGATCAAGTTTGAGAAATAAGCTACAAAAAATCACCCCGGCAGCACTTACCTATATTTGCTTAAGTAAACTGGGTATAAACTCCAAAGCCTAATCATTTTAGGGAAATATTTTGGCTTCAATGCCTCTCTCATTTCAGGACTTAGCCATCTAAATGAAGATAACATCAAAACATATCGTTGGAATTGCAGCCATAGCATTATGCATCACTTCGATAATCAAAAAAGACTATATTCATGAAAAGATAGTCAATGAAGCATATAAAATTGGCATCAACCTTGTGAGCGATAATACTGAATCGAACATCAGTGAACTATTACAAAGCTGTTCCTTTATTGCCCATGCTGGTGGCGAGATTAATGGCGCCAAGTATACAAACTCGAAAGAAGCCGTTTTAAATTCGATATCCAAAGGGTATAAGTTAATTGAGCTAGATTTACGAACCTCTTCCGATAACATCATCGTTGCAGCCCATGATTGGGAGTCGTTCATCAACAATACTGAAATCAATGAACGACCAGATCACGAGCAGTTCAAAAAGCAAAAATATCTATCGCAGTTTACGACTATAGACATCAGCGACATCAATGAGATCTTTAATAATAACAATTACTTAGCTTTAGTTACCGACAAAATTCGAGATATCCAACTACTCTCAGAAAATGTCAGCTACAAAGACAGAGTAATAGTGGAAGCTTTTGATATTTATGGATATAACCAAGCTATAAGGTATGGTTTCAATAATGTCGCATTCAATATCGACATAGATAAAAGTGAAGATATCGATTTCATTATCAGTAACAATATCAAAGCAGTCACCTACCGAGGCGACCATTTAGAGTCAGACAGTCAAAGTATGGGAAACGCACAGAAACTTGCTAGCCATGGCGTTTACTCGTTGATTTACTCATATGAGGATTTAGATATAGATAAGATTAGAGGCCCGCTAGGCATATCTAACAGTCTGATTTACGTTGATTTCATTGAAGATGGCACTTGTCATTAACCAACTTCCTATCAGTATCAATCACGCATTCAAAATCGGTGGCTAACCCAACGGACCAGCCACCTTCAAAACTTAAAGCAGCACGAGGTAAGTCAAAAATACCAGTGACAATACGTAAATCACTGGGTGAACTTCTTTACCACGACCCGCAACTAGCATTGAGAAGCTGTAGCTGATAAAGCCCATTGCCATACCGTTAGCTGGCGAGAAGCTCAGTACGGTGAACATAATGGTAAAGAAAGTCGCTATGCGAGACTCTTTCTGATCCCAACTGATTTGCCCCAAACGACCAATCATGTAGATGCCCACAACCACCATCGCTGGCGCCACCATCGCGGCTGAGAAAATTGAGAAAATTGGGTACATAAACAGGGATAGCGCAAACAGACCTGCCACCATCACCGCAGCTAGACCAGTTTTGGCACCTTGTGAAGAAGCAATACCTGACTCAGAGAACGCAGTGATTGATGTGGTACCAAGAATTGAACCGATAACCGTACCACCAGCATCCGCAACTAGTGCTGATCGCGCATTTGGCACTTTACCGTCATCATCGATAATCCCCGCATCGCGCCCCACCCCTACGATGGTGCTTAAGCCATCAAAGAAGTCGACAATCAGAAAAATCACCACGATAAACAGCAAATCGAACCATTTGTCTGCCGTTAAACCGGAAATATCAAAGACTGCGCCAAAGGTGCTATCAATACTTGGTGGCATTGAAAATACCTGATCAGGAATAGGCGCATTGTTGGTGCCCATAACAACGTCAGCAATCACGGTTAGCAGAATCGCTGACACAAACGAAATAAACGTTGCTAACTTGATGTCGCGAATCATACAACCGAGAGCGATAAAGATACTGATGTAAGCAATCAGCACTTGCGGGTTGGAGATATCGCCCATGCTCACCAAAATGATTGGGTTTGAAACGATAATCCCGGCATTCTTAAGACCCAAAAACGCGATAAACATACCCAGAGAAACGGTGATCGCTAGCTTAAGATCTTCTGGAATTGACTCAATTAAAGTCTTGCGAATATTGGTCATTGATAGAATCAAATAAACAATACCAGATAGAAAGATACCAAACAGCGCTTCGTTCCACACCAAAGCCACTGAGCCACTGAGTAGCATGCCTTTAAAAAAGCCATTCATACTCATGCCTGGTGCAAGCATTACTGGGTAGTTCCCCCAAATGCCCATGATCAGCGTTGCAATCGCTGCTGACAATGCCGTTGCAGTAAATACCGCACCTTTATCCATACCCGGAATGCCACCCAAAATAGCTGGGTTCACGGCCAAGATATAAGTCATTGCAAGGAAAGTAATAAAACCCGCATATAACTCGGTACTGATGGTGGTTTTGCGCTCTGAGATCTTAAAGATCGACTCAAGAACACTGCCAGATTTTTGCTCTTTAAGGGTAGATTCGAGACTCACTATGTAACCTTTGCAACTGTAAAATAAGTAGAGGGATACACATGCTGATAGAGAAAATCTTGGCAAGTAGCCAAGACTTACTGTAGTCACCAAGATAGGCTCGGTGGTAGAAACATCCAGTCCAATTCACTAGATATATACAGCACGTAAACGTTTGCGCGAATTGTATTGATCTAGAGTGAATATTCAACTGTTTTTGCCCAAAACCGACAAAATAAGCAAACGTTTGCTTTAAGAGTGCCAGTAAATACCACTTTATTAACCAACATGACGCATATAGTGTATTGCTTAAATCCTCGACAAAGAATCCCAAAACAAGAAAATCATCAAGATCGACTTTAACGCTATGGATTGCTTGTTTTCCTTGTGGAGATCCTTAAGATCGTGCTACTCTTCGCCTCCATTTTTCTGACCTATTTTTCACCACTCAAGTGATACTTCTTGGTCAGTGCTATCTTTAAACTGTCGACTCTTCTCGACACCATCCAACCAAATGTGGAACGTTACATATGGGCAAAGGTACTCTATATATCGTCTCGGCACCGAGCGGCGCTGGTAAATCTAGCTTGATCAATGCGATGCTGGAAACCAATCCAACATACGCGATGAAAGTATCTGTGTCTCACACAACGCGCGGTATGCGCCCGGGTGAGCAAGATGGTGTGCACTACCACTTTGTGCAAAAAGAGCTGTTTGAAGAACTTATCGAAAAAGGCCAGTTCCTAGAATACGCAGAAGTATTCGGTAACTACTACGGCACTTCTCGTGTATGGATTGAAGACAACCTTGATAAAGGTATCGACGTATTTCTTGATATCGACTGGCAAGGTGCTCGTCAGATCCGCGAACAAATGCCACTAGCAAAAAGCATTTTCATTCTGCCACCATCAAACGGTGAGCTAGAGCGTCGTCTTAATGCTCGTGGTCAAGATAGCGAAGCTGTGATTGCAAAACGCATGGCAGAAGCGAAATCAGAGATTTCTCACTATGACGAGTATGACTACGTTATTGTGAACGATGACTTTGATAATGCACTGGTTGATTTCAAATCAATCATTCGTGCAGAAAGATTGAAGCAAGATAAACAAGCTGCTAAATATAAAGGCATGCTTGAAGCGCTACTGGCTGAGTAAGGGTCTCCCAAAAGCCATATCACCGACGAGAAAACGCTTTGGCTAGAATATACTGGCTTTAGGCTGTATAATTTCTCGTCATTCAAAATTTTAGTTAACTATTTGGAGTCCTCATGGCACGCGTAACTGTTCAAGACGCTGTTGAAAAAGTTGGCAACCGTTTCGACCTAGTACTGATTGCGGCACGCCGCGCTCGTCAAATGCAAACTGGCGGTAAAGATTCACTAGTGCCAGAAGAGAACGATAAACCAACGGTTATCGCTCTACGCGAAATCGAAGAAGGTCTAATCACTAAAGAAATCCTTGATGCTCGTGAGCGTCAAGAGCAGCAAGAGCAAGAAGCAGCTGAACTGGCAGCAGTTAGCAGCATCGCTCACGGTCGCTAATAGACTTTCTCTACAACTATCTTCCGGGCCTAAAGTTTGTATCTATTCGATAGCCTCAAAGACGTTGCCCAAGAATACCTAACAGAGCCTCAAATTGAGGCTCTGCGTCAATCTTATGTGGTAGCGAAAAATGCCCATGAAGGGCAAACCCGTTCAAGCGGGGAACCTTATATCATCCACCCTGTTGCTGTTTCTCGCATCTTGGCCGAAATGCGCCTTGACCTTGAAACCCTTCAAGCTGCTCTCCTGCACGACGTAATCGAAGATTGCGATGTCACCAAAGAAGATCTTGAAGAACAATTTGGCACTTCAGTTGCTGAACTGGTGGACGGTGTCTCTAAGCTGGATAAGCTTAAATTTCGTGATCGCAAAGAAGCCCAAGCAGAAAACTTCCGCAAAATGGTGCTTGCCATGGTGCAAGACATCCGCGTTATTCTGATCAAACTGGCTGACCGCACACACAATATGCGTACGCTCGGTGCTCTGCGCCCAGATAAAAAGCGTCGTATTGCCCGCGAAACTCTTGAGATCTACTCTCCTTTGGCACACCGCCTTGGTATCCACAACATCAAAACTGAATTGGAAGAGCTTGGCTTTGAAGCCCTCTATCCAAACCGCTACCGCGTTCTAAAAGAAGTGGTCAAAGCGGCACGTGGTAACCGTAAAGAGATGATTCAACGCATCCACGGCGAAATCGAAGGTCGCCTAGAAGATGTGGGGCTTAAAGCACGCGTCGTAGGTCGTGAGAAAAACCTGTTCTCCATCTATAACAAGATGAAAACCAAAGAGCAGCGTTTCCACACCATCATGGATATCTATGCATTCCGTGTGATTGTGGACAGTGCCGACACCTGTTATCGCGTGCTGGGTCAGGTACATAGCTTGTACAAACCACGTCCTGGTCGCGTAAAAGATTACATCGCGGTACCGAAAGCGAACGGCTACCAATCTATCCATACTTCAATGGTCGGCCCTCACGGCGTACCAGTAGAAGTGCAGATCCGTACTGAAGATATGGATCAAATGGCGGATAAAGGTGTCGCGGCGCACTGGTCTTACAAAGGCAATGGTGAGCGCACAGGTACCACGGCGCAAGTTAAAGCACAGCGTTGGATGCAGAGCCTACTTGAGCTGCAACAAAGTGCGGGTAACTCATTTGAATTTATCGAAAACGTAAAATCAGACCTCTTCCCAGATGAGATTTACGTCTTTACGCCAAAAGGTCGTATCGTTGAATTGCCACTGGGCGCAACCGCAGTGGATTTTGCTTATGCAGTACACACAGATGTCGGTAATGCCTGTGTTGGTGCACGAGTTGATCGCAACCCTTACCCACTCAGCAAAGCACTGAAGAACGGCCAAACGGTTGAAATCATCAGCGCGCCGGGTGCACGACCAAATGCAGCATGGCTCAACTACGTAGTGACTTCACGTGCTCGCACTAAGATTCGTCAAGTGCTGAAAACCATGCGTCGTGAAGAGTCGATCATCTTAGGTCGTCGCCTGCTGAACCACGCTTTAGGTCGTCACAATATCGACTCTATCTACCCTGAAAACATTCAGGAAGTACTGACTGATCTGCGCTTAGAAAGCGTCGATGATCTTTTGGCAGCGATCGGGCTCGGAGAGCTAATGAGTATCGTCATCGCGCGTCGCCTGTTGGGTGATACCGATGAACTGACCACCACCAGCTCAATCCCTAGCGATAGTACGAAGAAACTGCCGATCCGCGGTGCTGAAGGTATTTTGTTGACGTTTGCTAACTGTTGTCACCCTATTCCGGATGACCACATCATTGCACACGTCTCACCTGGCCGAGGCTTAGTGGTACACCGCGAGACGTGTCCAAACGTACGTGGTTACCAACGTGAACCTGATAAGTACATGGCTGTGGCTTGGTCAGAAGACTACGACCAAGAGTTTACCGCTGAACTGCGTGTTGAGGTGCAAAACCGTCAAGGTGCATTGGCCGAGTTAACTAATGTTATCTCAAAAACGGGCTCGAACATTCATGGTTTATCAACCAAAGAGCGCGATGGCCGCCTCTATACCGTCACGGTATTGCTGACCACCAAAGATCGTGTGCATCTGGCTGGCATTATGCGTCGCATTAAGGCCATGCCACAGACACTGCGCGTTCGTCGCCGTAAGCACTAATTAACGTCACTTCAGGCCCTTGAAGCTTTGCTTTCAAGGGCCTTATTTTTACGATCACTGTTATGAACCTAGAACGCTACCAACGTATCCAACAAGTCCTTAAAGCTCGCCAAACCGACCTCACCGTCTGTATGGAAGAAGTGCATAAACCTAACAACGTTTCTGCGGTAGTCCGCACCGCAGACGCAACCGGATTACATAAAGTCCACGCCATCTGGCCAGACAGAATGCGTACCCTGACTCACACGTCAGCTGGCGCACGTAACTGGGTAGAAGTAGACAACCATCGCACCATTGAAGAGGCAGTCGCCGAATTCAAAGCGCAAGGAATGCAGGTCTTAGTGACTAACCTCTCTGATACCGCTGTCGATTTTCGTCAAATCGATTACACCAAACCGACCGCAATTATTCTTGGCAGTGAGAAAGTCGGCGCATCAGAGCAAGCAAAAAAACTGGCCGATCAAGACATTATCATTCCAATGATGGGCATGGTGCAGTCACTTAACGTTTCAGTCGCCAGCGCGATTATTCTTTACGAAGCACAGCGTCAGCGTCAAGAAGCGGGCATGTACGACAACGAGCAAAGCGCTCTGCCAGAAGAAGTGATTCACCGCACTCTATTTGAACGCGGTCACCCTGTGCTGGCGAAAGTCGCCAAACGCAAAAAACTCCCATACCCGCCACTGGATGACGAAGGTCAGATCGTCGCAGACGAAGCTTGGTGGGCGGAGATGCAAGCCAAATAGAGCGAGGAACGCAGCGCGTTACGGAACACTGCGTTTCGGGAACATGCAGCGAACTGCACTTACGGATGCGGGAACGCGTTGCTACGGAAAAGCGATCTCCTCCCGCAGTGAGGCGCAAGCCGAACGTTCCGATTCCGTGAGCGAAGCGTTTCGGGAGCGTGCAGCGAACTCCACTTACGGATATGGGACCGCGTTGCAACGGAAAAGCAACCACCTCCCGCAGTGAGGCGCAAGCCGAACGTTCCCCAATCCGTGAGCGAAGTGTTTCGGGAACTTGCAGCGAACTGCACTTCCAGATGCGGGAACGCGTTGCTGCAGAAAAGCGACCTCCTACAGCAGTGAGGCGCAAGCCGAACGTGCCGTAATCCGTGAGCGAAGCGTTTCGGGAACATGCAGCGAACTGCACTTCCAGATGCGGGAACGCGTTGCTAAAGAAAAGCGACCTCCTACAGCAGTGAGGCGTAAGCCGAACGTTCCGTAATCCGTGAGCGAAGTGTTTCGGGAACGTGCAGCGAACTGCACTTCCTGATGCGGGAATGCGTTGCTACAGAAAAGCGATCTCCTCCCGCAGTGAGGCGCAAGCCGAACGTTCCGTAATCCGTGAGCGAAGCGTTTCAGGAACGTGTAGCGAACTGCACTTCCTGATGCGGGAACGCGTTGCTACAGAAAAGCGATCTCCTCCCGCAGTGAGGCGCAAGCCGAACGTTCCGTAATCCGTATTCCGTAAACGAAGTGTTCCCATAAAGCGTTCCACGCTTTACGCTCACTTTTCCTGTACAAAAACACAGCCAAATGGTTAACTATCTGCATCTTAGTTAATGAGCTTGGTGTTATGTCGCAACTTCTGTCTGCTATCCCTCTGACGTCTTTAAGTGGCGTCGGCGCTAAAGTAGCGGAAAAATTAGAGAAGGTTGGTTTGTGTAGTGTGCAGGATCTGTTGTTCCATTTGCCGCTGCGTTATGAAGACCGTACCCGTGTCTACCCTATCGTCAAATTGCATGCTGGTCTATGGGCGGCGGTGCAAGGCAAAGTCATGAGCGTGGATACCTTATTTGGTAAGCGTAAAATGCTGACGGTAAAGATCAGCGACGGTAACGGCACGCTCACCTTACGCTTTTTCAACTTCACTGCGGGAATGAAAAACAACTTCAGTGAAGGCAAAACCGTGCATGCTTATGGTGAGATAAAGCGTGGCAACTATGGCTTGGAAATCGTTCATCCCGATTACAAGTTCTATGCGCCAAACCAAGTTGCCGAAACAGAACCAAGCTTAACGCCTGTCTATCCAACCACCGATGGGCTGCGCCAAATTACCCTGCGCAATTTAACTGACCAAGCATTAGCGCTACTCGATAAAGCTGCTGTACAAGAGCTATTGCCTAGTGGCTTGTACCCACATCAGATCACCCTCGCGCAAGCGCTGCACACCATTCATCGACCGCCTCCGGATATCGATTTGGCGCAATTTGATGAAGGCAAGCACCCAGCACAAGTGCGTTTGATCATAGAAGAGTTGCTGGCGCAGAACCTCTCTATGCTCGCAGTCCGTAGTAAAGGTCAACAAGATGTAGCGATACCTTTACCTGCGGTGGAAAAGCTCAAACAACAATTGCTAAGCCAATTGCCGTTCTCGCCAACCAATGCCCAAGCACGCGTAGTCGGTGAGATTGAACAAGATCTTGCCAAACCTCACCCTATGATGCGTTTGGTGCAAGGTGACGTAGGCTCAGGCAAAACCTTAGTGGCTGCCCTTGCCGCAGTTCGTGCAATTGAGCACGGTTATCAAGTGGCGCTTATGGCACCGACCGAACTGCTTGCCGAGCAGCACGCACTCAACTTTGCCAATTGGTTTGAAAGCATGGGCATTCAAGTCGGTTGGCTGGCTGGTAAGCTCAAAGGCAAAGCGAAAGAAGCTGAGTTGGCACGTATTGCCAGCGGTGAAGCACAAATGGTAGTCGGCACACATGCCCTCTTCCAAGAGCATGTTGAGTTTCACAACTTAGCCTTAGTCATCATCGATGAGCAGCACCGTTTCGGTGTCCACCAGCGCCTAGAGCTGCGCGCCAAAGGTGAGAAGCAAGGCAGTTTCCCGCATCAATTGATCATGACCGCTACGCCGATCCCCCGCACTCTGGCGATGACAGCGTACGCCGACTTGGAAACGTCGGTGATTGATGAGCTGCCACCGGGTCGAACGCCAATACAAACTGTCGCGATCCCTGATACCAAGCGTAATGACATTATTGAGCGCGTGCGTCATGCCTGTCTAAACGAAGGCAAGCAAGCGTATTGGGTGTGTACTTTGATTGATGAGTCGGAAGTCTTAGAAGCACAAGCGGCAGCTGATACCGCAGAAGAGCTGCAACGCATTTTGTCGGATGTAAAAATTGGCTTAGTCCACGGTCGTATGAAGCCTGCAGAAAAACAAGCGGTCATGCAAGACTTCAAAGACAACAAGCTGCACTTACTGGTGGCAACCACAGTGATTGAAGTGGGCGTGGATGTGCCAAATTCGAGCTTAATGATCATCGAAAACCCCGAGCGTCTTGGTCTCGCTCAATTACACCAGTTGCGTGGCCGTGTTGGTCGAGGCTCTGTCGCCAGTCACTGTGTGCTGCTCTACCACGCCCCACTATCCAAGACGGCTCAAAAGCGCCTTGGTGTACTGCGTGAAAGTAACGATGGTTTCGTGATTGCACAGAAAGACTTAGAAATCCGCGGCCCAGGTGAACTGCTTGGCACTAAGCAAACCGGCATGGCTAACTTTAAGATCGCTGATTTAGTTCGAGATAAACGCCTAGTTCCAGAAGTTCAGCGCATAGCGCGTCATATTCACGACAATTACCCTCAAAATGCTTTAGCGATCATCGATCGCTGGCTGGGTGAGCGTGATATTTATTCTAAAGCCTAGCGGATGCGGGAACGCGTTGCTCACGGATGTGGGACGTTCGGCTTACGCCTCTCTTCGGGAGACATCCGTAAGTGCCGTTTACGGCACGTTCCCGGAACGAAGTGTTCCGTAAGCATAGCGTTCCCAAATCCGTAGCTCAGCAAAGCTGAGCGTTCCGTTATCCATTACAAAAAAAGGCCCTGCATCTGCAGGGCGCTTTGGCTTACCAACAACTTAAATCCATTTAATGATTAACTAACTGTTTAATTACTTCAGCGTGGTTACGCGACTCGCTTTCTCACCGCTGGCTGAGACTGAACGAATCCACACTTCTCCGCTTACACTTGGGCGCGCATCATCAGCATAGGTTAGCCAGTTTTGACCATCGATTGAGTACTGTAACTCAATACCTGGGAATGCACTGTTCATCGCTAACTTACCGTTCTCAATTTTCGCCCCTGGTACTGGAAGACGGTAATCGATGCCTGCTTTCTCTAGCTTCGCCAACTCACGTTGACCAAGTACGTTAGCAAAGCGGTTGTAATCTTG
Organism: Vibrio fluminensis; assembly: GCF_015278125.1. GTDB lineage: Bacteria > Pseudomonadota > Gammaproteobacteria > Enterobacterales > Vibrionaceae > Vibrio > Vibrio fluminensis. The sequence goes on along the minus strand of NZ_JADILO010000030.1, from coordinate 33,746 downwards.
GTTACGTGCTGCTTTATCCACTAAGTTGGTGTTTTGCGAATACTCTACACCCACTTGGTACTCATTTTCCCAATCCGCTTTGTGCCATGCGCGCTCTGCTGCGGCTAGAACACGTGGGAACACCATGTATTCATACTGTTCATCGTTACGTACTGTCTCTGACCAAAGCTGGGCAGACAAACCGTAGAAAGGTTTCGCTTCGATGGTGCCTTTACCCGTAAAACCATTGCCATCGCGGTCAACCGAAGTTTCAGCGTTTTGTGGCATGTTCTCTGGTGCAAAGCCGAACATCTTACGAGTATCTGTCGCACGCGTTGCCCAGTAGTAACCACGCTCTTGTGGGTCAACTTCGTAAGGCATATCCATGTAAACGTAATCTGGGTTTGACACAATCACGTCATAGCCCTTCGCTGACCACTCATACACCGAAGAAGTGCCGCCCCAGTACAGAACATCCCAGAAGTTTACGCGGGTATTTTCAGTGGCAAAGGCTTTCTCACCACCTTCGCTGTACTTCAATCCATCTTGCCACGCTTGGAAGTTAGCAATGCCTTTTTGCGCAACAATCTTCGACACTTCTTCAGCGAAGTAACTTGGTAGATGAGCAAAGTCACTCACGGTACCGTCGTTGATCAGCGCCTGACACTGTGGCGATTTAGCAAATGGCTTGTCTTGTTGAGACAGGTCAATTGAGCCTTTCCACGTCACTTTGTCTTGCGCGTTGATATCTTGGAAACCTGCGCCCAGCTTAATGTTCTTCGCTTCATCACCACCGAAATGCCAGGTCGTCAGTGGCATGCCTGCCTCATTGTGCATCGCTGCGACTTCAGAAATTACCTTGTCGACAAAACGAGTCGATGAGTCCAAGCATGGGTTTATGAAACTGTGTTTATCGTAAAACTGTACCGTCGTAACATTCGATGTGTCTTGTGGGTCCATCAAACGATATTCATTGGCTTGCTGCTCTTTGCCTTGCGCCATTAAGCGATCGTAACGCGCCTCCATTGAAACAACTGCAGAGCGTGCGTGAGCTGGCATATCGATTTCAGGAATCACCTCGATGTTACGTGCGCCCGCGTACTTCAAGATCTCAATGTAGTCAGCTTTGCTGAAGTAGCCCGAACCAAAATTATCAGAAGAAGGACCAGAGCCTAACTGCGGTAACAAACATTGTTGTTCATCCAAATCAAAACAACGCTGGCCGCCGATGTCGGTTAGCTCAGGAAGGCCTGGTATTTCTAAACGCCAACCTTCATCATCGGTCAGATGAAGGTGTAATTTGTTCATCTTGTACGCCGCCATTTGGTCTAGCGTCGCCAGAATCGCTTGTTTGCTGTGGAAGTTACGCGCGACATCCACCATCACGCCACGGTAATCAAAACGCGGCGCATCAATAATACGTAATACTGGTAGTGTCTCTTGCTCACCCGTTAAGGCAAAAATTGATTGCACAGCATAGAACAAACCAGCTTGGTCAAATGCTACGATCTTGATGCCATCTTCAGCGATCACTAACTCATAAGCACCAGATTTCGCTAAATCTTCAGGAAACTCACTCGGTACAATTGCAGCATTGATGGCTAACTCACCGGCAAGGTTCACTTCAAGTAGATTGGCGCGCGCTTGCAGTGCCGCGTACTGCTCTGATGAGAAATCAGCATTGTTGAGCTTAATGCCCTTAGCGATACTCACCACGCCTTGCCCTTCTTCGACAATCAGTGGGGTTGGCAATAGTGTTGTCGATACATCTTGCTTGGCAAGATCGGCGTTCTTTTCAAAACGGGTAACAGCGGTGGCGAACACATTGTTGTCATCCGGTGTACGTTTTAGGTTATCGCCCTCTAAGCCCGACACAAAACTCGCCACATCTTCTGTATTGAGTGAAGCAATCATTTTTGGCTGTGCATCTGGTGCAGTGATAAACGCGCCCGGCATAAAGTCAGTCGCAAATAACTGCCAATATTCACCAATCAAGCCCAATTCGATTTTTTCACCTGCAGCAAAACCATCAAATTTATCGGTTGGCTCTAGTTTATGTAGATCACCAGTGACACGAGTGATTTTAAATTGGTCACTATCCACATCGAGAATTAAGCGAATGCTGTGGAAGTAAATCGCCCAACCTTTACCATTAACCGCTTCACCTTGATTTTCTAGCGTCATGATCACTTGATTACATGATGCCCATTCCGCACCTAAGTTTTCACACGCTAAGCCATCATTGGCTCCGTGGTTAGTAACAACTTGGTAGTGAATATCTAAGTTGTCTGCGAGCAAATCGACTACTTGTTGTGAGTTTTGCAGAGACGAGCAGCCGCTCAAAGTTGCTAACACCGAAGCTGCAATCAAAGTTGGTTTCAACATCTTACTTACCTTTCAAACACATAACACGCAGCCAAACAGCTGCACTTACCAAAAAAGAAAATCCAATGACAGGCAATATAAGTAGTTATTTTTCAGCGTAAAATTAATCGTGTTAATAGAGTGATCTGATTCAAATTACGCCTCGAGATAAAAATATAAAAACAATAAAATCATATACTTAATAACTCCGTTAAAATCACAAAAATTATTTTGACGAAAATTGTGGGCTCAACGTCACGTTTAGTGATGAGAACATCAATAACTTACGAGTAGGAACTCACTGTTTCATATTAATAAAAAGGATAGTTGTTGAATTTTCGTGATAAGAAATGTGCTTCAAGTCCCACTTTGTGACACGTCAATTTTACTCAACAAGGCGGATTTTGACGGTTTTTCCACGGCGGGGAATAAGTGGAGCGGGGATACGGAAATGGGAACGCTGCGCTCACGGATGCGGGGATAAGGAATCGGGAACGCTACGCTCACGGATGCGAGACGTTCGGCTTACGCCTCTCGAGGATGAAAAAATCGATATCATGAGTGCGAAAACGCAACGAACCACTCTCCGTAAGTGCCGTTTACGGCACGTTCCCGGAATGGAATGTTCCGTAGCAAAGCATTCCAATTACCGTTCCAAAATCCGTAAGCCCAGCAACGCTGGGCGTTCCGCTCTTCTAGTCTTTAACCAACAAGATCTCACTCCAAGGTAAGTTCTCATCACCGAGGACGATAAAGTTCGGGTTCTCTAACGTGTCACGTTCATTGTAGGAGAGCGGTTCGAGTTGGGTGCTAAGAATGCGTCCACCAGCCTCTTCGACGATACATTGCGTTGCGGCGGTATCCCACTCACCGGTTGGACCAAGGCGCAGATAACAATCCACCGCACCTTCAGCAACCAAGCATGCTTTGAGTGCAGCTGAACCTAATGGCACTAAATCATAATTCCATGCAGTGCTCATGCGACTGGTAATGCGGTTGATATCTTGACGACGGCTAATCGCAATCGCGATTGGGTGCAGAGGACCTTGATGCTGATGCGTAGTAATACGCACGCTCTCATTCATATCAGGAATTTTCCATGCGCCCTTGCCTTGGTAGGCATAGTAAGTCACACCAGACACCGGACCATACACCACGCCCATCACCGGCTTGTGGTTCTCGATCAGGGCAATGATAGTGGCAAAGTCACCACTACGAGCAATAAACTCTTGTGTGCCATCTAATGGGTCAACTAGCCAGTAGCGATCCCACTGCGAGCGTTGCTCTAAACTGATGTCAGCCGCTTCTTCAGAAAGTACCGGGATATCAGGGGTTAGCTCAGACAGTTTTTCGACGATAAACTTGTGCGCAGCGAGATCGGCGCTAGTCACAGGCGTCTCATCGGCTTTGATAAATTCTTCGTACTGCTTTTTCTGATAGATATCTAAAATCAGCTGGCCTGCTGCGCGCGCCACATCAATCACGGCTGGTAAGTGATGCGATAAGTCTTGGGTTATTGGCATAAATAAATCCTTGGCACGTACTCTATTATGGTTTTAGGTATCTCAAAGCGAGCATCAGTGCGGTAATACTGCGCGCCTCGCTAAAGTCGAGGTGCGTTAATAATTCTTCTGCTTGAGCCAATGGCCAGCGCACCAACTCTAGTGGCTCAGGCTCATCGCCTTCCAATTTTTCAGGGTAAAGATCTTGCGCGACAAACAACGTCATCTTGCTAGAAAAATAAGAAGGCGCTAGCACCACTTCTTTTAATGGCACGATCTGATTGGCACCAAAACCAATCTCTTCTTTAAGCTCACGGTTGGCAGCCTCTGTCGCACTCTCACCAGGGTCAATTAACCCTTTAGGAAAACCCAACTCGTAACGCTCAGTACCCGCGGCGTACTCTCGCACCAAAAGTAAATCACCTTGTGCGGTCACAGGCACAATCATCACCGCATTACGACCACTTGGGCGCATACGCTCATAAGTTCGCTCTTCACCGTTGCTAAAACGTAAGTCCAACGCTTCAATGGTAAACAAGCGAGATTGAGCTACCGCTTGTTTATCCAGAATCTCTGGCAGCGTCTTTCTACTCACAAGATCTCTCCTTATGCTAGGCTCTTACTAACATTCTTAATATATGAGAAGACAATAGTTTAAACCAGTTTCTCAAGCACTTAATTCCGCAAGCTTAGATCTAGCGTCCCCTTTCTACTTGGAGCTGCTATTTCAAAATTTTGAGGTAGTCAGTTACAAAAAAGGCGCTCGTAAGCGCCTTTTTTCATCATATTCAACAGCAGTTAGTAGTAAGAGTGCTCACCGCGGTCATGCTCCGTTGCATCACGCACAGCAGTAAGTTCACCTTCAAACTGTTGAAGTAGCTCTTTCTCGATGCCTTCTTTAAGTGTGACATCAACCATTGAACAGCCATTACAACCGCCACCAAATGCAACGATCGCAATACCTTCATTGGTAATTTCCACTAAGCTCACATGACCACCGTGACCAGCCAGTTGCGGGTTCACTTGGGTTTGGATCACATACTCTACACGCTCAACAAGTGGCGCATCATCAGACACTTTACGCATTTTCGCGTTAGGTGCTTTCAAAGTTAACTGAGAACCCATCTTGTCAGTCACGTAGTCAATCTCTGCGTCTTCTAGGAAAGGCAGGCTGAGTTCATCCACATACGCAGAAAGAACCTCAAACTCTAACTCTGTATCTGTAGCTTCCACCGCTTCTGGTGGGCAGTAAGAAACACCACATTCAGCGTTTTGCGTACCTGGATTTACCACGAACACGCGAATGTTAGTACCTTCTGGCTGCTGAGCTAGCAGTTTAGCAAAGTGTTCTTGAGCGCTTTGGCTAATAGTAATTGGATTTGACACGACGAATACCTGAGTAAATTTGTAGGATATTTGTTGACCATTTTACTCCTGAAAATTTTCAGATCTAGTCCTTTAAGGCGAAATCGTAAACTTATCGCTCACTATGTGGCTCAGGAGTACGGCAGATACAATAAATATCAACGCTTTTGGCTCCGGCATCAAGCAGTAATTTGCATAATTGCTGAACGGTACTGCCGGTTGTCACCACATCATCGACAATCGCCAACGAGGAATAATGGTTAATTTCGATCAACTCAAACGCATTTGTAAGATTTTGTTGTCTCTGTTTACGGCTCATCCCCAGTTGCGCTTTGGTGGCGCGAGTACGTTTAAATAGCGTGACACATGGCAAGCCAAGTCGCTTTGCTAAAGCTTTTGCGATCAACTCACTCTGATTAAACCCGCGCCATAACTGACGCCGCCAGTGTAAAGGCACAAAAGTAATTGCATCAACATCAGGGGTAATTTGCTGCGCCAACATCTGCGCCAGAATATCGGCTTGATGCAGTTGGTGATTAAACTTGAGCCGCTGCACATAGTGCGAGAGCGGTGGCGTATAATCTCCAACACAATACAAATGTCGCCATAACGGAGGCAACGTTAAGCATTGACCGCAATAATCCACGACCCGCTGACAAGCGAGACCACAGCAGCGACAACGTGGCACTTGCAAGGAGTCTTGGCAGCGTCGACACAGCAACCAAATATAACTCGCCGATACATCGCGCTTTTCTATCGGCAAGCCACAGTGCTGGCAATAATGCGCAATCAAACGCTGCCTGTTTTTCTGCCACCATTGCGTTAACATAGTCCACCCAAGGCTAAGGATTTATTTCATAGTGCAACAGCGGTCAGCTTGAAAGGATGGTTTAAGTGGTAAAAGTTGAGACAAAGTCAGTAGAGTTACATTGGCAAAGTATTGGTGAAGGCAAGGATCTAGTACTACTGCATGGCTGGGGCATGAATGGGGCGGTATGGCAGCAAACAGCCGAAGTATTAAGCCAGAACTTTCGTGTTCATGTGGTTGATTTACCTGGCTTTGGTCACAGCCACCAATCCAGTTTTGATACGCTGGACAATCTCACCGAGCAAGTATTGCAAGATGCCCCAGAAAAAGCGATTTGGCTTGGTTGGTCACTCGGCGGTTTAGTTGCTTCCCATATTGCTTTGCACCATCCTGAACGGATTAACGCTCTCATCACGGTGGCCAGCTCTCCTTGTTTTTCTGAGCAGAAACCTTGGCGCGGAATTCAAACCAAAGTCCTCAAAGCCTTCACGGCGCAATTAATGGATGACTTTCAGCTCACGATTGAACGCTTTATCGCCCTACAAGCAATGGGTAGCCCATCGGCCAGACAAGATCTAAAAAACCTTAAGCAAGCGGTGCTATCGCGCCCAGTACCCAATCAGCAAGCCCTACTGGCAGGCTTAAACCTGCTGGGTGATATCGACCATCGCCATCTACTAAACCAAGTCAGCGTGCCAACCTTACGTCTTTATGGTCGCTTAGATGGCTTAGTACCTGTGCAGGTGGCCGAAGACGTATCACAACTGATGCCCAATAGCCAAAGCTATGTCTTTACCCAGTCATCTCACGCACCATTTATGACCGAATTTGAATTATTTTGTCAACAGGTCAGCGAATTTGCTCACTTAACCCAGTGATATACATACACTTACATATTATCGCGACAGAAATTTGAATTAGGCGCTAAATATTTGACCATCACCGCCGATAATACTAGGAGCTGACATTAGCCAATGTCAGCGGGCGAAACTGAGGAGGTCTCGGTTATGATCGTGTCACCCACTAACGTGAGCGTGCCACTTATCGCCCCATCGGTGAATGTGCATACGGAACAAACGGCGCGAGATAATCGCATACGTCAGCCCATTGTCCCTACTGTTGCACTAGCCAAAAGTAATGCTGAACGCAAAATCAGCGGGGAAGATAAACGCCGACGTGAGTCTGCGTGGGACCCGGCCGAACATCCAAACTATGGCACCGATGACGAGCAAGTTACTGATGCTTCTCAACATGACCCGCCACAGAATCCATTGGATCGTTTGTTTGAATTGCTCGCGCTGTCGAGTTATAGCAATCAGCAAGGTACAGGCTACGCAATGCGGTTTCGTTTACCCAAGCGCGTTATCGATGCAGCGATAACCGAAGGTCGAATGGCGAAGCGTCGGGTCGTGATTAAATTTCGTTACGGTCATGCGGTTGCGCCACATACGCCTTCAGAGGTCATTGCGGTGTTGTAGTCGCTCTTACTTCCAACAAGAAGTAGAGTGAATACCTAGATAAAACAAAGCCCCACTCATTGAGCGGGGCTTTTTATTTATCTCGACAATTAGCGCTTAGCGTTTCGCTTTAGCAAAAGCAGCTGCAAACGCACCACCCATAGCACCATTGCTGGCAGGTTCTTCACGACGACGTTGCCCTTGCGCTCGCTGGTTGTTACCACCACGAGGAGCGGCACTACGTTGAGTGCGGTTATCTTGACCCGGCTCATCGTTTAGACGCATCGAAAGAGCAATACGCTTGCGCTGCACATCCACTTCCATCACTTTGACTTTCACGATATCGCCGGCTTTTACCACTTCACGCGGATCAGAAACAAAGCGATCGGTCAGAGCAGAAATATGCACTAAACCATCTTGGTGCACGCCGATATCAACAAACGCACCGAAGTTCGCCACGTTAGATACCACGCCTTCCAATACCATGCCGACTTCAAGGTCTGACACTGAATTTACGCCATCCGCAAACGTCGCGGTCTTGAATTCAGGACGCGGGTCACGACCCGGCTTATCCAGCTCTTTAATGATGTCAGTCACCGTTGGCAAACCAAAGCTTTCATTGGTGTAATCCACCGCATGTAACCCTTTCAGGAAGCTTGAGTCACCAATTAGTGCTTTTACCTGCTTTCCGTTTTTCTCAGCAATGGTTTTTACTACAGGGTAAGCCTCTGGGTGCACCGATGAAGCATCCAGCGGGTTTTTACCATCCATAATACGTAGGAAGCCCGCACACTGCTCGAACGCTTTAGGTCCAAGACGCGCCACTTTCTTCAGTGTGGTGCGGCTTTCAAAGCGACCATTCTCATCACGGTAATCGACAATGTTTTGTGCCAATGTCGTCGACAAGCCCGCAACACGGTTAAGCAGTGCTGCCGAAGCGGTGTTCACATCTACACCGACCGCGTTTACACAGTCTTCCACGACCGCATCAAGGCGTTTTGCCAGCATAGATTGGCTGACATCATGCTGGTATTGGCCCACACCGATAGATTTCGGATCGATTTTCACCAACTCTGCCAATGGATCTTGCAAGCGACGCGCGATTGAAACGGCACCACGAATGGATACATCGAGATTCGGGAACTCTTTCGCTGCTAGCTCTGACGCTGAGTAAACTGACGCGCCCGCTTCGCTGACCATAATTTTCTGCGCTTTAAGGTTGCCGCGTTTAATCACGTCCGCCACAAAGCTGTCTGTTTCGCGCGAAGCGGTGCCGTTACCAATCGCAATCAGATCAACGTTGTACTTACGCACTAACTGCTCAACGATTTGCGCTGATTTGTCGTATTGGTTCTGTGGTGGATGCGGGTAGATGGTCTCTGTTGCCAATAGCTTACCGGTTGAGTCGACAATCGCGATTTTCGAGCCCGTACGCAGACCCGGATCGAGACCCAGCGTTGCACGCGGACCGGCTGGCGCTGCCATCAACAGATCTTTAAGGTTGGTGGCGAACACTTCAATCGCTTCGATCTCTGCGCGCTCTTTCATCGCGCCCATCAGCTCAGTTTCCATGTGCATCGATACTTTGATGCGCCATGCCCAACTGATCACCTGTTTACGCCACACATCTGCTGGCGCTTGGCTCAGTGAAATGCCGTAATGATCAGCAATCAGAGTTTCGCAGTAAGATTGGCGCACGCCCTCTTCTTGCTCAGGATCGGCATTCATCGCTAGGGTTAAGAAGCCCTCGTTGCGACCACGCAGCATCGCCAGCGCGCGGTGTGATGGCACTTTGTTTAGTGCTTCGTTGTGCTCAAAGTAGTCTTTAAACTTCTCACCCGCTTGCTCTTGCCCTGCGACCACGCGAGCCACTAGCTCGGCATTGCGATTAAGGTGATTACGGATCTTCTCAAGCAAGTTAGCATCTTCGGCAATACGCTCCATGATGATGGCGCGCGCACCATCTAAAGCCGCTTTGTTATCCGTAATACCATGTTCTGCATTGTGGTATTTCGCCGCTTCACTCTCTGGCTCAGTTTGTGGCTGATTCCATAGCGTATCCGCTAAAGGCTCAAGCCCCGCTTCAATCGCAATTTGCCCTTTGGTTCGGCGCTTCGGCTTGTATGGTAAATACAGATCTTCCAATCGCGTCTTGCTGTCAGCTTGATTGATCTCTTGCTCAAGCTCAGCCGTTAGTTTGCCTTGATCTTGAATCGATTTAAGAATGGTTTGACGGCGATCTTCCAATTCACGCAAGTAAGCCAAGCGACTATCTAGGTTACGCAGTTGAGTGTCGTCTAGACCGCCCGTCACCTCTTTACGGTAACGAGCAATAAATGGCACTGTGTTACCGTCATCAATCAGGTTAACAGCAGCAATGACCTGCTCAGAACGTACATTGAGTTCCTGAGCGATTAGTTTGCAGATAGCTTGGCTCATCCGTGCAATCTCTTTATTTGGTATCTATGTGAGGGTGAGGCAATTCTTTACTCTCACCCTAATAAAAGGGGTTAAAGCGTATCTTGATAGCGAATCTGGTTAATAAACCATTCTTTATCGCCATCGGGAGTTCTTACACAAAACTCATCATCGACTTCTTTTTTCAGTAACGCACGCGCCATTGGCGAATCAATCGAGATGTAATTCTTAGCATCCCCATAGATTTCATCTGGACCAACGATACGAAACGACTTGATATCACCTTGTTCGTTTTCAATTTCGACCCAAGCACCAAAGAAAACCTTGCCTTCTTGTTGCGGGGCGTAATCAACCACTTTGACTTGTTCAAGGCGTTTACGCAGATAACGTACGCGACGGTCAATTTCGCGCAGACGTTTCTTATTGTATTGGTAATCCGCATTTTCACTGCGGTCGCCAAGACTGGCAGCCCAAGTGACCTTTTTTGTCACTTCAGGACGCTCTTCTCGCCACAGAAAATCGAGTTCTTGTTTCAGGCGATCGTAGCCTTCACGTGTAATTAGGTTAGTTTTCATAACAGGTGTAATTGTAGTTACCCAATTCGCAATGGCGACACATTGACATAAAAAAGCCGACGGTAAAAGTGCGCATAATGAGAGTTGATGCAAAACTTACACTTTGCCGATAATGTCAGCGCTAACAGCAGCAATAACAGCTAAATAACTCACGATTGGTGGGAATAAATTGCGCCGCAACTACCATTCTTGACCGCAAAATATTGCTTAAGATAAAAAGAGTAACAATTTGAGCAAGCACGCTTTTACAAACAGTGATACATTTTTATCACTATGCTTTGCTTTTGAATAAGGTGTTTCAATGCAAGAAAATCATAAAATCCTCGTAGTAGATGACGATGCTCGATTACGTGCGCTGTTGGAGCGATACCTATCGGAGCAAGGCTTCCAAGTGCGCAGTGTTGCTAATGGCGAACAAATGGACCGTTTACTAACGCGCGAAAACTTTCATTTGATGGTACTCGACTTAATGCTACCGGGCGAAGATGGTCTATCGATCTGTCGCCGCTTGCGTAATGCCAACAATGAATTACCGATCCTGATGCTAACCGCAAAAGGGGACGAAATTGATCGTATCGTTGGGTTAGAAGTAGGCGCGGATGATTACCTACCAAAACCGTTTAACCCACGTGAACTCCTTGCGCGCATCAAAGCCGTATTGCGTCGTCAAACCATTGAATTGCCGGGCGCACCAAGCGCAGAAGAGTCGGTAGTCGAGTTTGGTGATTTCCGTTTGAACCTTGGTACACGTGAAATGTACCGTGGTGATGAAGCGATGCCGCTGACATCGGGTGAATTTGCAGTACTGAAAGCGCTGGTCACCAACGCTCGTGAACCACTGTCTCGCGATAAGCTGATGAACATGGCGCGTGGTCGTGAATACTCAGCGATGGAGCGTTCAATCGACGTACAAATTTCACGTCTACGTCGCATGTTAGAAGTGGACCCAAGTAAACCACGTTATATCCAAACCGTGTGGGGCTTAGGCTATGTTTTCGTGCCAGATGGCAAAGAAGCGTAAGCCAACTTATCCCAACAAGTGCGAGTTCAGACTCGCACTTTTTCGTTCCTATCATCTAATAGGTTAAGTTTATGCGTTTTCGCAGTTCCTTTACTCAGTCTTTGTTACTGTTCATCACGCTACTGATTGCCAGCCAAGTCTACTCTTACTACGCCGTTTTTAACTACGCTTTGCTGCCAAGCTTGCAACAGTTCAACAAAATCCTCAGCTATGAAATCAACCTGATGCTGGACGACTCCGATACCACGGAAAACGCTCTAGCGATGGATGCCCCTATGCGCCGTCAGGTGCTCGAACGTCTTGGTGTAACCGTCCATGCCAAAGACAGTGAAATCGCCAATCAGTATCACCATGCGATCAGCATTGATTTAATGAGTGAAGAGATGAGCCATGAGCTTGGTACGCCAACCGACGTGCGCATGGCGCAAGGTGAAGATAGCTATGTGTTATGGATCAATATTCAAGCGCTGCCAGATTCGCTGATCCGCATTCCACTCTCTGAACTGCAAGAAGAGGATTTCACCCCGCTATTTCGCAACAGTTTACTGATGGCGCTGCTGATCATCGCCGGTGGCTGGCTATTTATGCGCTTGCAGAATCGACCTTTATTGGCGTTGGAAAAAGCCGCGAAAGGTGTCGGTCGCGGTGCCATTCCGCCGCCAATCCCAGAAAAAGGCTCCACTGAAATTCGCTCAGTAACGCGCGCTTTTAACCAAATGTCGAAAGGGATTCAGGCACTGGAAGAAGACCGCGCACTATTGATGGCAGGCATCAGCCACGACTTGCGTACACCGCTCACACGCATTCGTCTTGCCACTGAAATGATGTCGCCAGAAGATAGCTATTTGGCAGAAGGCATTATCAGCGATACCGAAGAGTGTAACGAAATCATCAGTCAGTTTATGGATTATCTGAAACCTGTAAATAAGCAGTCGTTCACCGAAGTTGACCTCAATGAGATCGCCCAAGACTTAGCTAACTCAGAAGGCAGTGGCGAGCATATCGAGATGGTCACCGAACTGAATAATGTTAAGCCTGCATTCGGTAGCCCAATTGCGATGAAACGTGCAGTGAGTAACTTAGTAGTTAACGCTGTGCGCTATGGTAATGGCTGGATAAAAATCTCCACTGGCATGACCGCAGACAACAAACTTTGTTGGGTGTGCATTGAAGATAATGGTCCGGGCATTGCAAGCGATCAGGTCGCGAAACTGTTTGAACCCTTCACCCGTGGCGATACCGCACGCGGCAGTGAAGGAACGGGGTTAGGACTGGCGATTGTTAAACGTATCGTAAGCCAACATAACGGCTCGGTGGTGGTCAATAACCGTGGTGAAGGCGGCTTGAAAGTGCAAGTGAGCTTCCCGGTAATCAAGTGATGATTTATCACCGATTCAAATAGCAAAAAGCCCCACGCTTTTTCGAGCTTGGGGCTTTTTTATCACTGACTAAATGCGGCCGCGATAGGTAAATTGATAACGGCCTTGGCTGTCTGGTTGTGGAAGCCATTTCAATTGTTGGCTCAGCGCTTCTGGCATCTCTGCTTGTGGGCTAAACCATGCTTTCGCGTTGTACTGACGATTGGCTTGTAGATCGAGACTGAATTCACTTCTCACTTGGTCGCTTTGCTGGTTACCCGCAATCTTGATAGCGCTGTCCTGACAGCTTAAATCTGCGACCACAGGACCGACTAGCAGATCCACGAGTGGCGTGCCGATCTTATCGGTATTCCACACCAACTTACCTTTACCTGCTCGGCAATAAGGCGCGGCGTAAGCAAGAGACTGAATGCTTAGTTCCAGCTGACCATTGATATCCAACGGCACAGGCATCGGCGGAGCAAACTTAATCACTTCGCTAGCAGGCAGTGAGGCAATCACATTCTCAGCGTAAGCGCCTTGTAAACCATAGCCCACCACACCGCGCGCGCGCAGTTGCCAAGGGTTACCACGACCTAAACGCACATTCGCCTGCACCTTGCCGGTTAGCAGCTTACTCGGTTGCAGTTGCCATGACACCTGACCGAGGTTGTAGCGCTGCCACTGCAGTTGCTGCACTTGTCCTTGCCATAAGGTGCCACTGGCACCAGAGATACGCAGTTGCTTAGGCAATGGCGCGTACGTAAGTACCGCTTGAATCGGCAAATGGACAATGGCACTGGCGAAAAAGGTCACCAAGAGTGCCAAAACCAATAGTAGTTTTCCCTTCACTCCACTATCCCTTTGTTAACTGCAGGCGTTTTACCTCAACCATACCCGCTTGGCTGCTCTTATCGATATCCAAAAACAGCACATCAATCGCATGGTTAGCTTTCATGTACTCAATCCAGCTCATCAGCTGATTAAATGGCAATGGTTGCACCCAAACTTGCATCTCTTCACCACGAGGTTGCACGCGCACCATTTCAACATTAAAACGACGCGCCGATGAAGATACCGCTTGGTTAAGCGGCAATGGCGAAATCGCTTTCACTCCACTGCCACGTAAATCAACGATTTGATCGGCTTTGTCTTGCACCCAACTCAGTAACTGTTTTTCACTGTTCAGATTAAGCTGAGCTTGTTCTGCTCGTTGTGCTACCGGCTGGTAAAGCCCCCAATAGAGCACCCCAAAACCTAAAGCTACACCACCAATCATCACTAAACGCTGCTCACGCGGGGTAATGCGATACCACCAAACTTGCAGCGAGTTTAAAATAGCTCTCATCGTATTCTCCTCACTGCTGCTTCAGTACAAAGCTGCCGGTGACAAACTCACCGGATTTGCTCAGTTGCCCTTGCTCTACCACAAACGCTTGTTCGAGTTGCGTGCGAGCTTGCTCAAAGGCTTGGAAATCTTTACTACGCGCTTCAAGCTTGACCTCTTCGCGATTACTATCAAAGGTAAAACCGCTCATTTCAAAGCCTGGGATGTTCTTCAGCGCATTCGGCAGTTTGACCAGCCAATGCATGATCGACTCTTCAGAGCTACCACCGGACAGACGCTTCACTTCATTATCCAATTCACGCTTAAGATAACTGGTGGTTGGGATCTTATTCTTCGCCAATACCGCACGGAAAATGCGCTCACTCTCAGCGCGATACGCGTCTGCCTGTTGCTGCGCTTGTTGCGCTTGAATCAAACTTTGCGCCAACAACACCGCGACTAACACACCCGCCGCGATGGCTACTTTGCGCCAAACCTTAAGATGTTTAACCAAAGAAGATTTCGGTTTGAAGCTGCCGGTCAACAAATTGATTTTGCTGCGTAAGGCTTGAGTTGCCAGCATCTGCATCACCAATTGAGGCTCTGCCTGATGCCAGTTTTGCTCTGCGGCTAAGCTTAGCGGCGGCAATGGACTAAACGCTTGCAGCTCCAGCCACTCATCGTCGCTTTTCACCCACTCAGACTGCGCCACCATAGCCAGCCAGTCCGCATCCACGGTCATCGCCTGGTAAGCGGACTTTTTCAGTAGCCACTGCCCTTCAATTTCTACCGCGCTAATGCCGCTAAACTCCGGCAAAGCCAGCGCATCCGGCAGCACTCGATTAACCACAAAGCCAGCGTCAGCAAGCTCAGTCAGCTTTTGTGATAGCCACGCTTTATCCACCGCGGCGATGAAAGCTTGATCACCTTGTTTAGCTAACGTCGTAATGTGCAGCTCTTCCACATCTTGCGCCACATCATCTTCAATCAGATAAGGCAACATGCTATCGAACTGTCTCGCGCCACCCGCAGGGATCTCAACCTGCTTGAGTAACACATCGGCGCTATTAAGCAGCACAATAGTTGGGCGCTGCTGGGCGTAACTTTCAATCTCTGTCAGCGACTGCTCAGCGGCTAGCTCGCCACTGGCGATGACTTCTTGCTGGCTCTCTGACCAAACCAACCATTGCTGGTTAGCTTGTTGATTATTGCTCAGTCGAACGATTAGATACTCGCTCACCGATTCCTCCAAAGCGACGACTTATCACCGTCGCAGTTTCTCGATTGGCACTAAATAGTAAGCTGCGAATACGCACTCGCGATTCATTCACTACGACTTGTGCATCCAATTCAAAATAGCGGCTATCTACTGTGAGGTAGCCTTTTGCTGCATTTTTTACCGCATCGCTTAACGCGGCAATTTGTGTTTCGGCAAGGAAGTCATCAACACTTCCCCAGCCATCAAATGGGCGATTTTCTAATACGCTTTTGGCATCACTTTCACTAAGTTGTTTGGCAAACATCGCCACCAGCAGTGCCGATTTTTCTGGCATTAGAGTGTTGACGTTGAGGCGAAACTCCGAAGTTGGTAGCGCGCAAATATAGGGACGCACCTTCTCCATCACTTCGCCGGAAACTTGATTGATAGCGCGAAATTCGCTTTCATCCGCCAACACGCCATTAGCTGCCATATAACTCGGCGACATTGCCTCGTAGGTGCTATCTTCAACGCCAGTAACGGAGTTGATGTTGTTATTACGATCAACAAACTCCCACGCCGAATGGGCAACGATTTCAGCTACATACTCGTCAACTTCCAGCTCGCTTAGCAAGTCTTGCAGTACATTAACCACATACGGAGCCTGCTGAGAATCACTCGGTGCTTGCGTATCAACCAAGCTATTGAGGTTGTAACACGCTTGGCGGTCAATCAATCGCCCGGTTAAGCTGCCATAATCGAGCGGAAAGTTTTGCTCTTCTATCGCCCAAGGTTGAGAGAGATTAATGGTGTCGCTGTCTTTATAACTTTGCTCAATACCCTCGACGGCCAGCGCTTCAGCCCCGATGGCATACCAATAGGCTTGCTGGTAATTCACTTGGTTCGCTGAACGCTTAAATTGACCAAACAGACGCTCTGACATAGTGGCAGCCACCGCTGTCATCATTGCCAGTATCAGCAGCACAATCAGTAACGCGACGCCGCGCTGATTACTCTTCATCGCTGCTCTCCACGGCTATCTTACCGCCACCGGTGAGATAGATACGCTTGATTTCGCCATAGTCTTTAAAAGTTAAAGCCACTTCCACCGCCTGAGGCAGCATAAAGGTTTTATCCCAAGTATTACTCCACTGCTGACCATCGAAAAAGCGCAAATCAAACTTCTCAACCTGATCAATCAATGGCATTTCAGCGCCCTGTTGACCTGCTGGTGTATCGGTGTAATACCACCAGATACGCTCCAACACGCCATCTTTGACTCGGTAACCGATTTTGGTCACTTCACCACGCGGAAATTGCTGGGCAGGGTTATGCCAACCACTGCGCGCAAACATCACGCCTTTCGCATCGGAATCCAATAAGTAATCGCGCCATTCAATCAGTTTGTCACTCGGCTCTTCACCATTGGTGCGCATCTGACGCAGCGCCATTTGACGAAAATCGTTGTCGAGAAACACTAGGGTGCGCTGCAAGGTTTTGAGCCGCTCGCTGCGCTGCTGAGAAATATCGTTACTGCGATAAACTTGGCTCAGAACCTGCTGTGCGCCAATCGCCATAAAAGCAAAAATAGCCATTGCGATCAGTACTTCAATTAAGGTAAAGCCTTTGCGGCGACTCGCCACTGTGGTGCGCAACAGCGTTTTATTTAGGCACATAACTTCTCACCGAAATAATCGCTTCACCTTTGGCTTCTCGCGCCACTTCCACATCAAAAGCGCGCAGCAAACCTTGTTGGGTCGAAACCGGAGAAATGGTCCAAAACCATTCGCGGTCTGCCAACTTTTCCTTACCTGACTGCTTACGCAAACCTTTAGGATTGAGCATCACTTTTGCCATCTGGTTATCCGCAACCATCGCCGCAAAGGTTTTCTCTTCCATTAGGGTTAAGGTGTTGATGTGCTGCCCAACTGAACGGATTAACGCCATCGCAGACATGGCAAAAATTGCTAATGCTACCAGCACTTCAAGCAGGGTTAACCCGCGTTCATTGCGCTTCATCTTGCTCTCCCGGAGCGAGTAAGATGATTTGACCATTTTCTTTTGCTACTACTTGCCACGCCGACTGTTCGATATCGGCATCACTTGGATAAATAGCAATAGAAAATGGGGTAATTTCGCCACTCGACATAAAAAACACTTGTGGTTGAGGCAGTTGCTTCTTCTCTTCGAACTCAGCAAACATATCCTCATCAAATAGGGACGTTGGCTCAAACAGTCGTTCTTGGTCTTGCCATACTGAGCCACCTAAAGTGAACTTAACCGCTACGCCCTCTTGAAGCTTGCTTTCATAAGGGATGCGATCCAGTGATAGCTTCTGCCAGCCTTTTTCCTCTAGCTGCTGCAAATAGTAGGTCGCTTTCTTCTCATCAACGCGTAACCCAAAGTCGCGACCACTGAGCAAAGCTTCTTCATTCAGCAGTTGCAGACGATGCCACAACGCACTGGCTTGTTGCTTCGCTTCATCGCGCTGATTATCAGGCAGAGCAAATACCACCGTGGTAACGGTGACAGCCAACAACGCGACCACCAACAACACTTCTAATAAGGTAAAACCTTTACTCTTGGGCATTTGGCTCTTAAACATTCTACTCAGAGATCTAGCAGGCTAGATTAAGCTAGAAGTGGCGACCTATGGTCGCCACTGGGACTATTAGGGTTACTGGAAGTCTTCTAGATTCCAGTTACCGATATCGGCATTGACACCTTCGCCGCCTTCTTCGCCGTCAGCACCAAGGGTAAAAATATCAATCGTACCTTTGTCTCCTGGGCTTAGGTATTGGTAGTCATTGCCCCACGGGTCTTGTGGCAAACGCTTAATGTAACCATCTTTTGGATAGTTTCGTGGCGTTGGGTTGCTTGGCTCTGTCACCAACGCTTCCAAACCTTGATCGGTGGTTGGGTAAACATTGTGATTCAAACGGTAAGTATCTAGCGCGGTTTCTAGCGCTTTAATATCTACTGCCGCTTTCTTTTGTGAAGCCGTATCTTTGCTACCCAGTAAATTTGGCGCAACCACACTCGCCAAAATGCCAAGGATTACAACCACAACCATCAGTTCTAGCAAGGTAAAGCCAGATTGTTTTTTCTTGTGTTGGTGTTTCATTATTCTCTCCAATAACACAACAGATTGACGGATTAACCGCTCATCAAGTTATTCATTTCCAAAATTGGCATCATGGTTGCCATAACAATAAACAGAACTAAACCAGCCATCACAGCAATCATTAAAGGGGTGAAGATACCAAGTGAAATATTGACCATAGATTCAAAATTGGCATCTTGGTTATCTGCAGCACGAGTTAACATCCCCTCCAATTCACCGCTCTGTTCTCCGGATGCGATCATATGTAGCATCATTGGTGGAAATAGTTTGGTTTGCTCAAGGGATTTACGCAAACTGGCGCCTTCGCGTACGTGATCAGCTGCTATCAGCACTTGCTGCTTAACATACTGATTGGACATCACATCCACCGCCACGCGCATCCCTTCTAGAATAGGGATTGAGCTTGAGGTACAAATCGATAGGGTGCGAGCAAAGCGGGCAGTATTTAAACCGCGCGCAATTTTACCAATCACAGGCATACCGATGACTTTACGATCCCAACTTAGGCGAATACTCTTTTTCGACAAAGCAAAACGGCACAAATAAGCGATAGCAATAAAGCCCAGCGCTAAATGTATCCACCAGTTCTGCACAAAATCACTTGCTGTAATCAATACCTGAGTCGAGAACGGCAGTTCCTGCCCCATTTGAATAAACTGGCCGACAATTTTCGGCACCACAGAAGCCAATAAAAACGCCACGATACTGATGGCAAACACCACCAGTACCACTGGGTAAATCAAAGCCTGTTGCAGTTTACTGCGCATCTTTTGGCGGTTTTCTGCGTAGTCAGCCAAACGCTCAAGGACGCTATCTAGGTGCCCGGACTTTTCGCCAGCGGCCACCATAGAACGAAACAGCTCATCAAAGATATGCGGGTAGTCACCAAAGCCATCAGCCAAGGTATGCCCTTCGACTACTTTGGCACGAACTGCCAATAGCATAGTACGAATACGCGGCTTTTCTGACTGCTCCGATACCGCACGCAAACACTCTTCCAACGGCATACCCGACTGCACTAAAGTCGATAGTTGACGAGTGATGAGCGCTAAATCTGGAGTACTTAATCCTCGTTTAAAAGTGATGATCTCTTGCGTGTTTTGCTTACCAGCGTTGGCTGACTGTTTGGCTTGAGTCGGTACCACTTCAACTGGCACCAAACCTTGCTCTTTCAGTCGCGCACGCACTTGGCGAGCATTATCGCCTTCGATAACCCCTTTTTGCGATTTGCCCTTCGCATTGAGCGCTTTATATTCAAACGCCGCCATTAGCCTTCCTTCGTCACTCGCATCACTTCCTCTAGTGAGGTAATGCCTTGGCGAACTTTCTCTAGACCATCATCGCGGATCGCTGGAGTCTTACCGCGAATCGCTTTTTCAATCGCCTGCTCACCCGCTTCATTGTGGATCAGCTCTTGCACTTGTTCATCGACCACCAGCAGTTCATAAATACCTGAACGACCGCGGTAACCTTTACCACTACACTTGTCACAGCCATTTGGCTTGTAAAGGGTCAGCTCTTGCTCAGTGCTAAGACCAAACAGCGCTTTTTGCGCCGCATCCGCTAAGTATGGCTGCTTACATGAACATAGCGTGCGCACTAGACGCTGCGCCAATACGCCTAGCAGTGATGAGGAGATCAAGAACGGCTCGATGCCCATATCACGCAAACGAGTGATGGCACCAATCGCGGTGTTAGTGTGCAGTGTCGACATCACCAAGTGACCAGTCAGCGAGGCTTGTACCGCAATTTGTGCGGTCTCTAAGTCACGGATCTCACCCACCATCACCACATCCGGGTCTTGACGCAAAATCGCTCGTAAGCCACGGGCAAAAGTCATGTCCACCTTCGGGTTCACTTGGGTTTGACCGATACCGTCGATATCAAATTCGATTGGGTCTTCAACGGTGAGAATATTGCGCTCGTTGCTATTTAGCTCTTGCAGGCCAGCGTATAGCGTGGTTGATTTACCTGAGCCGGTCGGACCGGTTACCAAGATGATGCCGTGTGGGCGCTCAATCATGGTGCGGAACTGCTGATAGGTATGTGGCTTCATGCCCAAACTATGCAGATCAAGGCGCGTCGCGTTCTTATCTAATAGACGCATTACCACGCGCTCACCGTGTGACGATGGCATGGTTGAAACACGCACGTCCACCGCTCGTCCACCAATACGCAGCGAGATACGACCATCTTGTGGTACGCGCTTCTCGGCGATATCCAAACGCGCCATAACCTTCACACGAGATACCAGTAGTGGCGCGAGCTTACGACTTGGCGAAAGCACATCGCGTAACACACCATCGACTCGGAAACGAATCGACAAGCTCTTCTCAAAGGTTTCGATATGAATGTCCGATGCACCTTCTTTGATCGCTTCGCCCAACATGGCATTGATCAACTTGATGATGGGCGCATCGTCTTCTGATTCCAGCAAGTCTGCATCTTGCGGTAAATCTTCCGCCAGCGAGAAGAAATCGTCGCTGTCAGCGCCGATATCTTCCATTAACTGACGCGCTTCCGATGAATCACGTTGGTAAGCTTGGGTGAGTTTTTTCTCAAACTCATCCTGCGCGACTGCCTGCAGGGCAAAATCAGCAGAAATCGCACGTTTAACTTCCAGTAGCGCTTCAATCGCTAAAGGGGCAACGTAAAACAACGTCGCACCTTGCGCTTCATACTCGAGCACCAAGTTAAAGCGCTTTGCAAAACTGAATGGCAGACGACGCTGCACGGTAGCGAGCGGCATATCTATCATTACTTGCTTTCCATCTGATCGATAAAGGCTTGAATTTCAGCCGGGTGCTTACGCTCATGACCAAACTCAGGCAGCACTGGAATGTGGCTGTCATCCATCAGCTTTAAGCCTTGCTCAGACTTGTACAGCTGTTCAGCACGGATAAAGTTGTATTTACGCTGGGTGATACCATCTGCCGTCACACCATCACGAATAATGGTTGGCTTGATGAACACCATCAGGTTTTTCTTCTCAACTTGAGTGCTGGTTGACTTAAATAGGTGACCCAGTACCGGAATATCACCCAGCAGCGGCACTTTCGACTCACTCTCGAGTGCGCGCTCATCAATCAAACCACCAAGCACAATCATTTGACCATCTTCAACAATCACCGAAGTGTTCAATTGGCGCTTAGCAAAACGTACGTCCACTGCGCCATTTGCGCCCAGCACATTCGACACTTCTTGTTCAATGTTCAGTTGAACAGAGTTACCTTCGTTGATCTGTGGTACCACTTTAAGCTTGATACCCACTTCTTTACGATCAACGGTTTGGAATGGGTTATCGTTGTTTGAACCAGCCGTTGAACCGGTTAATACCGGCACTTCTTCACCAACGATAAATGACGCTTCGCCGTTATCCATCACGGTAATGCTTGGTGAAGAAAGAATGTTCGAATTTGAATCGGTTGAAACTGCGGTTAACAATGCCGTCCAGTCACCCATCACTAAACTTACTGCGGCACCGTTAACACCAGCTAACGCTGAAGCCAACGTACTGTAGTCTCCAGATTCAGTAACAGACTGAGGCTGGCGTACGCCGTTTGCATCCGTATAGAACTCAGTACGAGTTTGGTCGCCAGCTTCCTCTAAACCAATCAGCACATTACCAATTGGCGCTTGAGTATTGCTGTACTGCACAACCGCACCGGTCTCTAGCGAGCCCCACTGCACACCTAGGTTGATGCCGTCACCTTCTGCCATTTCAACAATCAGCGCTTCAATCAATACTTGTGCACGGCGAATATCCAACTGTGCAATCACATTCTGTAGCGCACTCATGATCGATGGAGGCGCAGTGATGACTAACGCATTGGTTGCCGCGTGCGCCGCAATCACCACTTCATCATTCGATGAACGACTATTCTTTGAGCCTGCAGATTTCTCAGCTTGCAGGTTGTCTGATACACCTTTCAGCACATCCACCAACTCTTCTGCTTTGGCGTATTTCAGGTACACCACTTGGTTGTTACCTTTGGTCGCCATCTCAACATCTAGCTGTTGGATAAGCTTACGCAGACGCTTACGCACCTGTGGATCACCTGAAATTAATACGGAATTCGTGCGGTCATCGGCAACCAGCTTAGGCTGCAGAAATTCTGGAGTATTCTTGTTATCAGTTTTATTCAGCGCATCAACAATACGCACCATTTCAGCTGCCGAAGCGTTATTTAACTCCACCAGCTCAATCTCTTTGTCACCCGCTTGGTCTACGCGTTTAATGATATCAGCCAGACGGTTAACTACCGCTGCGCGACCTGTGATCAGAATAATGTTGGCAGGGTCATAATGCACCACGTTACCCGCACCAGCGTTGTCGTTAAGCTGACGCAGCAATGGTGACAACTCACGTACTGATACGTTACGCACCGCAACCACGCGCGTGACGACTTCATCACCTTTGACGTTGCCGTCACCCACGACTGGAATGGCAGACGTTTTTGCATCTTTCGATTTGATGACTTTAATGACGCCGTTGTCCATTTCCACTACGGCATAGCCATACACTTCTAAGACATTGAGGAAGAAGCTGTAATATTGTTCTTCTGTGAGCGTGTCGTAGCTGCGAACGTCAATTTTGCCACGCACAGATGGATCAACAATGATGGTTTTCTCTAGATTGCGACCAACGATATTGATGAATTCTTGAATATCGGTACCTTTAAAACTGGCACTGTATTCACTCGCGGTTGCCATCGGAGAGGCAGCTAAAGTTGCTGCCAATAACCATGCGCTTTTTTTAAGCCAATGCTTCACTTTTTACTCCTCAAAGGATAATTCTCTGCGCGTATTACAATTCGATATAGATATCGTAGGGTTGTCCATCACGCTCTACGGTCAAATTCAGTTCAGTTAATTCCGATAGATTTTTAAAGATCTCACCCATCGCAGCAGCGTTGCGTAAGTCCTGTCCATTTAAATGAGTAGCGACATCGCCCTCTTTTAAGCCTACCGAGTCAAACAGTTCGCGGCTCTTGCCTGGGCTAAGTCGATAACCAGCGACTTCACCATCACGTTTAAGTTGTGACATACGAACATATTGAAAAATTTGTTGTGGGTTACTGGTAATTTCAGCACGGATCTGATCAAGCTTACCTTTACCTAAGTTATTTGTAGCCTTTCGCTGAGTTTTTTGCACTGGCGCGGAGTATTTTAGACCTTCCAGCATCACCGTCTCGTTACGGCCAGCGTTATCAACAATGATGCGGTCTGATTGTACTTGCACCAATTTGGCTCGCGTACCTTCAATGGTTTCATTGACACCGTAAGTCGCTTGCGTGCCACCTTTCGCGACTACTGCCAAACTCTTTTGCGAATTCGTACTGGTTACCACTCCCACCAGCACGACATTAAGGCGACTCTTTGGTGCATCTTCCAGTTTCTGTTTTACCACGGGCTTCACCGCCGCTTTGTATTCACCAAATAAATGACTGTTGTACAAATTCGCGGTATCTAAACGTGCATCTGTCGTTTGACTTGCAGAAGTGCTCGCTTTCCATGGGGTAATTTGAGTTTGCTGGTAAGGAAACCAAATCAAACGACCTAAAATCCATGCGGTAAGCAACAGTAAGGTGATCGTCAATAAAGCACTGACGCGCGCTTGATTGGCAATTAGCTTTTGTAAAACTGGAGAACTAGAGCTGAGCTTCACTGGATTTCCTTGATAACTGGATGTTTAACTTGGTCATGCGCTTTCAGTGCAATAAAGACCAGTAACCAGCAATTCTAACAAACTATAGATTGCGGCTATATAAAAAAGATTCCTACAAAATAGAATGTTAACTATTTTTTTTTACTCTAAAGTTGAAAAATGGACTAGGTATCACCATTGTATGAGCGATATTCGAGCTAGTTAGAGGGTCGAGAACAAAATGAGTTCCCCAACAGAAGCAATACGCTTGGACAAATGGCTATGGGCTGCCCGTTTCTACAAAACACGTTCAATCGCGCGAAATATGGTTGACGGCGGCAAAGTCCATTATAATGGACAACGAAGCAAACCAAGTAAAATTGTTGAGCTAGGTGCCATGATTACCTTGCGACAAGGTAATGAAGAAAAAACAGTGACTATTGAGAAGATCTCTGGTCAGCGCCGTGGCGCACCTGAAGCTCAAACCCTCTACACTGAAACCGCTGCCAGTATTGCCAAGCGTGAAGAATATGCGCTACAACGCAAACTTAATGCGCATAACCCTAGCCCAGATCGCCGCCCTGATAAGAAACAGCGCCGCGATATTATCAAGTTTAAACATCAATAAGTTGGACTCTCCAAATGACTGATACTGTAATCAAGAACAATGTTTTAAACCGCTACCTATTTGAAGAACTATCAGTACGTGGCGAAATGGTGCAACTGGATGAAGCATACCAACGAATTATCGCTAGCAAGGAATACCCAGTAGCACTGCAAAAGCTACTTGGTGAGCTACTGGTTTCAACCACGCTACTCACAGCAACACTGAAGTTTGAAGGTTCAATTACTATTCAACTTCAAGGTGACGGCCCAGTATCTCTAGCCGTAATCAACGGCGACCACGATCAAAAGATCCGTGGCGTGGCTCGCTGGGATGGCGACATCGCTGATGACGCGACACTGCACGAGATGATGGGTAAAGGTTACCTAGTGATCACTATTGAACCGAAGAAAGGCGAACGCTATCAAGGTGTCGTTGGTCTTGAAGGTGAAAACCTAACTCAAGTAATCGAAAACTACTTCGCAAACTCTGAGCAGCTAAAAACGCGCCTATGGATTCGCACTGGCGAATTTGAAGGTAAAGCGCACGCTGCAGGTATGCTAATTCAAGTAATGCCAGACGGTACGGGTACGCCAGATGACTTCGAGCATCTAGAGCAACTGACTAACACAGTGAAAAACGAAGAATTATTCGGGCTGAGCGCTGAAGAGCTTCTTTACCGCCTATACAACCAAGATAAAGTTCGCCTATTTGAACCGCAACCCGTTGAATTCCATTGTGGCTGTTCACGCGAGCGTAGTGGCGCAGCAATCATTACCGTTGATCGTGCTGAAATTAATGACATTTTAGCCGAGTCCGGCACAGTATCTTTACATTGTGATTACTGTGGCACAACATATTCGTTCGATGAAGCTCAGGTATCTGAACTATTCATCGATGCAGAAAGTGGTAACAAAACAATTCATTAATTTGCATTGATTATCAAGTCGATAAAATAATTCTATAGCCAGCACTTAGCTGGCTTTTTTTATCGCTAAAACCCCACCATCACAGGCTTTTTGAGCACCGCACGCTATACTTAATTTCTACACATTAATAATCTTTTTGATCTAGCGCAACTGTTTGCGCACACGATAAAATAGTCCTGCCAATATGTGACGAGTCACCTAAAACCTTAGAAAAATTATGGGCAAATTTTGAGCTATACCCCTGTTTTGTCGAAGGTCCGTTGCTAGCATGGTTAACATATAAAAATTAAAACATTCTTACAAAATCCCTACAAAAACTTATCATAAGGAGCACCTATGACCGTTATGGAACATACAAAGGCTGCAACAATTGATCTTTCGAAGCATGGGCTACATGACGTAAAAGAAGTGGTTAGAAACCCAAGCTATGAAATGCTTTTCGAGGAAGAAACTCGTGCCGATCTGCAAGGCTACGAGCGCGGTGTTGTCACCGAGCTTGGCGCGGTAGCAGTAGATACTGGTATCTTCACTGGTCGCTCACCAAAAGATAAATACATCGTCAAAGATGCTACGACAGAAGAACATATGTGGTGGACATCGGACGCGGTGAAAAACGATAACAAAGCTATCAACCAAGAAGTTTGGAATGATCTTAAGCAATTGGTCACTTCTCAACTTTCTGGTAAACGCCTTTTTGTTATTGACGGTTACTGTGGCGCTAACCCTGACACTCGTTTGAGTATCCGCGTCATCACAGAAGTTGCATGGCAAGCTCACTTTGTAAAAAACATGTTTATTCGTCCTAGCGAAGAAGAATTGGCTACATTTGAGCCTGACTTCGTCGTAATGAATGGCGCAAAATGCACTAACCAGAAATGGGAAGAGCATGGTTTAAATTCTGAAAACTTCACCGTATTTAACCTAACTGAACGCACTCAGTTAATCGGCGGTACTTGGTACGGCGGCGAGATGAAAAAAGGTATGTTCGCAATGATGAACTACTTCTTACCGCTAAAAGATATCGCGTCAATGCACTGTAGTGCCAACATGGGCCAAGATGGCGATGTCGCAATCTTCTTTGGTCTATCAGGCACTGGTAAAACTACTCTATCCACCGATCCTAAACGTGCCTTAATCGGCGATGACGAGCACGGTTGGGATGACGACGGCGTATTCAACTTCGAGGGTGGTTGTTACGCGAAAACTATCAAACTATCGAAAGAAGCAGAGCCAGACATCTACAACGCGATTCGCCGTGATGCACTGTTGGAGAACGTAACCGTTCGCAACGACGGTTCGATCGATTTTGATGATGGTTCAAAAACTGAAAACACTCGTGTTTCTTACCCACTGCACCATATCGACAACATCGTTAAACCTGTTTCAAAAGGTGGTCACGCGAATAAGGTGATCTTCCTTTCTGCTGATGCATTTGGCGTACTACCACCAGTATCAAAACTAACGCCAGAACAAACTAAGTACCACTTCCTATCTGGCTTTACCGCTAAATTGGCAGGTACTGAGCGCGGTATCACTGAACCAACACCAACCTTCTCAGCGTGTTTCGGCGCAGCGTTCCTAACTCTACACCCAACTAAGTACGCTGAAGTACTGGTAAAACGTATGGAAGCGGCGGGTGCAGAAGCTTACCTTGTTAACACCGGCTGGAATGGCAGCGGTAAGCGCATCTCAATTCAAGATACGCGCGGCATCATCGATGCGATCTTGGATGGATCGATTGAGCATGCGGAAACCAAGCATATTCCGATTTTCAACCTATCGGTGCCAACATCACTACCCGGTGTGGATCCTAGCATCCTTGATCCACGTGACACTTACGTTGATCCACTGCAATGGGAAAGCAAAGCGCACGATCTGGCGCAGCGCTTTATCAACAACTTCGATAAATACACTGACAATGCAGAAGGCAAATCACTAGTGGCGGCTGGTCCTCAGCTCGATTAGTGACAACGGCTTGATTCTAACTACTAGCCCCTCTTTTGAGGGGCTTTTTTGTTGCAGCTGAATAAAATTGCGCACAGAATCATAGCTAGGACTTCTGTTGGGACAAGACATTGATTAAACGACTGGGCTATCTCTTTTTGCTATTGGCGGTACTCTGTATCGGCGCAATCGTCGCGCTGTATGCAACGATGCGCAGCCAATACGCGACATCTGTAGTCAATTACCTGCTGAATAGCCGTCACAGTGATATCCAAGTCAAGCAAGTAAGCTATACGCCACCTCTGCAACTTACTCTTGAGGGAATAACTTTTGCCAGCGATGAAACGCTATATCTACCGAAAGCAGAGTTATGGTTTTCCAGAGCCCTACCGAACACCACAAGTCTAAAGCTTGATACATTGGTAATTGAAGGTGCTAACCTTTCCCAGCATCAAGCTAAAGATTTGACGACTTTACTCTCGCTAACCAAGCAATTCACCACCAAACAATTATCGATCAAACATAGTGACCTCGCTTGGGGTGATTTCTCCGCACGTAACGTTGATGTACAAATTGAGCAGCCAGTTTGGGCAAAAGGAAAGACGCTACCTTACGGCGCAATTCAATTTGCCTCGGAACAACTTTACTACCAAGGACAAGCATTCAATCATTTCCTGATCGACCTTAATTACCAAGCTCAAGATAGCACGGTGTACGGCGCATCATTTGAATGGAATGGCGCCAAAATATCAGGGCAAGCGGAGCAATATCCGCAAGGCTGGTCGCTGATCAACATCACCCTTGAAGGTTTGAATATCAAATCATCTGATAACGAATTAAATTGGCTTAAGCAGATCACATCAAGTGGCTGGATTCGCGACATTAATAGTCTCGATATTCTCAAAAGCAATCTTAATTATCGTGGGATGGAGTGGCTGAACTTAGATCTATCTGTCGAGAACGTTCGACCATCTGTGTCGATCTGGCAGCAAAAAGAGGGATACCTTTCATTTAATGCTGACACCTTAAACTACCAAGGTGAACAATTTGTTGAGCCAAGTGCAACACTCTATTTTACCCCTCACTCCATTGAAATCGCCGAACTCGATACCAACTGGCAACAGGGGCGAGTCCAGCTCCAGGGTCAATTTCGACCAAATGAAGTGAGCCTGAAAAACCTCGCCATTTCGGGCACAAAATGGCTCGATGTTAATGGCACTAAACTGGCGGCGTTAAGCCATTGGTTCGACAATATTGACGAGGTCAGTGTTGAACAGCTCGAAATAAACAACGCACAATTGATTCAAATTGCTAATAAGCCATTTTGGCAAGTGTCCGGGCTAAACATCGAAGGAGAAAAGCTAAGGCTTAAGCAGAACAATAACTTCGGTTTATGGCAAGGTTCACTGCAAATCTCAGCAAACAGTGCCAGTTACGCGCAATATCTCAGCACGCAAGCCATTGTAGAAATGAGCAACCAAGAGAAAGTCTGGCGACTTGAGCGTTTATTCTTGCCACTAGAAAGCGGCTATATTGAAGCGACGGGAAAATGGGATCGCCAGCAACTTAGTGCACCTTGGCAAATGGAGCTGACCGTTGATGGTATGCCTCTTCAGCACCAATTTCGCGGTGCTCAACCACCACTAGAGGTAGAGGGTATCGTCGATCTACATGCTCAGATCAATGGCTTGGCTGGTGACTACTCAATGCTCGCTCATTCTCTTACCGGAGATATCACCGCCACACTGCGCGATAGCCACATAGAGATTGCTAACACTGAAATGACAAAAGTGGAAAGCCGAAAAAAGTCGTCGAAAATTCAAGAAAATAGCCAATTTAGTCGCAATTTCCATGTAGGTAAGCTCATGATCACCGCAGATCGCGGAAGAATTGCACTGAGCTCTCAGGAGGCAAGTCGCGGTACGCAACTCGCAGGCAATATCGATCTGGCGAGACCTGAACTCGCCACCATATTGTTGCAAGTGGAAGATAAATGCCAGCGCCTACAAGCGGATCTGACGAGTAAAGCGTATCACATCAGCGATATATGCCCTGAGCTTAATGCTCAGCAGTCAAGTCGGGAATCAAGTAACTCATTGTAGTTTGGCAGCAACATATAAGTACCCACAAATTCAACCGCGGCTTTATCACCACTGTAGATAGTAACGCGAATAATGATGCGCGCTTTGCGCCCGCTTGCAAGACGGTCTAAATCCCCGCTGATGCCATCTAATGAACTTTGCGCGACCGGATTCTGCTCAACAGGGTGACGATAACGAATCTGGCTATCAGCTAAGACGATATCGCCATGCAGGCCGCGCTCTTTGAGTAACAACCAAGTCATGCCCCAACCCGTTAACGTGGCAAGGGTAAAGGCCGAACCGGCAAACATGGTATTATGTGGATTGAGATTAGGGTTAAGTTGGGCGCTACATTCAAATTGATAACCAGTGTACTGATTTATCTTAATACCCATTTTATCGCTAATAGGGATATGGTGTTCCCAGCGCTCTTGCAACTCCGCACACCACTCCGGCCTGCGCAGCACATTCGCCATTGGATCGAGCAACTTAACCATTTGCTGGTGACGCGTTGGACCACGTTGATCGTTTAATTCACCACGGCGCTCAAAACCATTGCGCTCATAAAAACTGATCGCTTCTTCTCGCGCATTACACACCAAGCGCTTGGCCCCTTCTTGGCGAGCTAGCGACTCTAGTGCCACCAAAATCAACGAGCCCATACCTTTGCTACGGCGATTACTTTTCACTGCCATAAAACGGATCTGACCTTCGCTATCTGGCGTCATATAGAGACGACCAATCGCCATCGGACGGCCACGGCCATCGACAATCATCCGATGATGGCTCATGGCATCAAACTCGTCACGCTCGGAACCTTGCGGCATACGCCAAGGTTCACGCAGCATCTGCCAGCGAAATTGGTAGTATTTATTAAGTTGGTTATCTGTTTTAGGCGTGATCAGCTTAAACATAAAAATCCCTTTTATTGCTGCTCATCAATAAGTTTAGGCAACGAAACGTTGCTATGGTTCCCCAAGTGACTGTGCTCGGAGATGGGCTAACTATACTTGCAGCCAGAACGTCACTGGACCATCGTTAACCAGCGACACTTTCATGTCTGCGGCAAAACGTCCACGTTCAGTCGGCAGTACTTGCTCACACTGGTCAGCAAAGTAGTCATACAAACGCTCTGCATCCACTGGGTGGGCACCGCGAGAGAAGCCAGCGCGCGTGCCTTTTTTAGTATCAGCTGGCAGCGTAAATTGCGAGACCACCAGCACCTTACCTTCGACTTGCTTAACGTTGAGGTTCATCTTGCCATCTTGATCTTCAAACACGCGGTAAGTCGTGACTCGCTCCATTAAGCGTTTGGCTTTCGCTTCATCGTCATCTTTTTCTACGCCTAGTAGCACCAAAAGACCACGATCAATTTCACCCACGACTTCACCATCAACGCGTACTGCGGCTTCACTCACTCTCTGGATCAGGGCTATCACTTTGACTTCCTTTTTGTTTATCTAGCAAATGTCTTGGCGCAGAGTGTACCATTTCTGCATCCTCACTCCAGTGCTCTTGCTCACCAAGCGCCGCGGTAACCTCCGCACCAACCAGTACGATCAGCCAACACAAATAAACCCAAATAAACAAGATCGGAATCGTCGCCAACGCACCATAAATCAACTGATACGACGGAAATTGCGTGATATAAGCGGCAAAGCCTTTCTTACTCAATTCAAACAACAATGCCGCAACTATCGCTCCAACCATAGCATGCGAAAGTTGCACTTTTTTGTTGGGTACCAACATATATAAGCCAACAAACGCCAAGAAAGAGAGGATTAACGGTAACCAACGCAACATCAATTGGTAAGCAGTTGAGACGACTTGGTTATCCATCACCGTCAGAGAGGTGACATAAGACGTCACTGCGATACTTGCCCCAACCAGAATCGGTCCGAGGGTCAAAATCATCCAATACATTGAGAAAGAGAACACGGCACGGCGCTTATGCTTCACACGCCAAATGTAGTTAAGGTTCTTATCGATGTTAGATATCAACATTAAAGCGGCGACAAACAAGAAAGCACCACCTACAGCGGTCATCTTGCCGGTATTTTGAATAAACTCTAACAGTGCAGATTTTACTGCATCACCAGCGGTCGGTACAAAATGGGTAATGACAAAATCTTGGATCACGGTACCAACGTTGGCGAACACCGAAAACGATGAGAGAACCGAAAGCAGTACCGTCAACATAGGTACAATTGAGAGCAAGGTAATGTAAGCTAAATAGCCCGCATTGACATTGACACGGTCATGCAGCATCCGCGCTAAGAGATAACGCACAAATTGATTAACATGCTGAATGATAGAAGTCATTTTCAACTTGTATCTCCCTATCATCTGATTCATCCTAATTATACCCAAGTGACATCAAGGTGTTAAATCCAGCGAGAATGACTTGGTTATACATATTCTTGATTATTAAAGGGACCTAAAGATGCCTTATTTGATTGCGATGCTTATTGCCATCACCACCCTCTCGGGCTGTCAGTCCACCTACTATGCTGCAATGGAGCAAGTCGGCGTGCATAAACGCGATATTATGGTCGATCGCGTTGAAGATGCTAAGCAGTCACAACAAGAAGCGCAACAAGAGTTTACCAGTGCTTTGGAAGCTCTGTCAGCTTTAACCAATTTTGATGGCGGTGAACTGGAGACTGTTTACAACCAAATCAATGATAAATATGAGGCGAGTGAGAGCGCAGCGCAAGATGTGAGTGATCGCATTGCCGCAATTGAAGATGTCTCAGAAGCGTTATTTGCAGAGTGGCAAGACGAACTCGACCTTTATACTAGCGCCTCTCTACGTCGCGCCAGCGAGCAAAAGCTGCGTGAAACGCGCACCTCATACAATACGATGATTAAAGCGATGCAGCGCGCTGAGCAACGCATGACACCGGTGCTCAATGCGCTACGTGACAATACGCTATATCTTAAGCACAACCTTAACGCCAGCGCGATTGGCTCGCTACAAGGTGAATTTGTTAGCTTAGAGAAAGAGATTGAACAAGCGATCAGTCAGATGAACCAAGCGATCAACGAATCAGACAAGTTCCTCAACAAACTGCAAGCGAAATAATACCAATCAGGATAAGTAAGTGGTCAGAAAATTGCGCAAGGAAAATCGCTTAGAACTAGGCGCAGATTGCAGATAACTAGTTATTCTAATTACAAAATCTGCAACAACGTTATCAGCGATTTTAATCAGCAAGAATGATAAAAGACTTATGCTGATTGGTATAATTACTACTCGATCGGGAGCGCAATCGCGCTCTCGATAAACGCCACGCGCTCATCTAAGCTGCCCCAAGGCACTTCCACCACCTGATAGCCCAACTGCTGATAGATTGCCACCAGCGCATTGTGAATCGCTAATGCGCCAGCAAATGGGTAGGGACGCACCTCATCTTGCACATAGATAGCCTGATGTGGTCGACAGAAAAACACCTGCGGATTATAGCCAGCACTCGCTTCAATATAGCGCGCATCGATATCCAGCTTAGCCTCAGCTAAATAACCACAAATATCTGGGATCGCACGATCTAAAAAAGCCACTGAATGCTGCGCCGCTTGTTGCTTTTGCTCCCCCATATGAGTCAAACATAAATCCGCAAACCCCGGCAGATCATGCCAAGGCAAAATGCCATTTTCTAACTGCGCCTGCTGTTCAATCAAGTCGCGAGAGACTTCAGCAAAAGTCTGATAGCCCTGCTGCGCCAACTGATTAATTAAACTGGTTTTACCTGCACCCGGACCGCCGGTAATTATGATGGGTAACATCTGTTTTTCTGCCAATTTGAAAGGGGTTGTTCTTGGAAAGTTTAGAGAGATAGTAGCATGAGGATTAATGGTTCTTAAGTAAGCGAGTTCGTATGTGAGTACAAAATGAAAAAAGGATGACCAGAGGCCCTGTCTCTTATACACAAATCCCCAAGCCACGGTTTGGGGATTTTTTTGAACTAATTTTAAATTTCATGATCTGATCATCTAAGCAATCACAAGGATGATTATCATGACTTATATAGAACCAACCCTTTGG
>NZ_JADILO010000029.1 GCF_015278125.1 Vibrio fluminensis | reverse complement strand
TGAATTGACTGTGCTGATACCGAAGTATCAATTGGTCACTCAGTTCATTGAAATCGAATTTGAAACCCCTCTTTATAAGAGAGAATTTCTAATTGGATTATCATCAACGAGTGCCCACACAGATTGATAGGTTCTTATTTTTAAAGAGCTTTTTCTAACTTTCGTGATACTCAGTATCTCGTCGTTAGGGGTGCGTATCTTACGCTTCCCAATTTGAGAGTCAAGCGTTTTTTTAAACTTTCTTTTCTCTTCTTTTCCTTCACAGACCGTGACTTGCGTCGCACTCCGTGTCGGTGAGGCGGCATTATAGGGAGGTTTGAAAACATGACAAGGCTTTTTTCAAAAATAAATTCTGTTCGCATAAAAACTAAGCAAATCTTTAAAAATAGGATAAAATTTCAACATTTGAGTCATGTCACATCATCACAATGGAAAAAGGCCAACCATATACGTAAGATCCATGTGTCTATTTTGTTAAGAGTAGACAGTTAATTTTCTCTGACCTAGAAGTAGTATTCTGATTATGAGTTCAAATAAATCGATAGTATTGATAGTCGCTATAGCAGTGCTTGGCGGTATTATCTTTTCTCAGATAAATATCTCTCCTGCTATTAGCTTTGTTATTGGTGTTGTTGCTTCCGCTTTTGTACTTAAATTCTCAAACGCAACAACGATTGAAATGAGCACGCCTCTTAATGACCCTGCGACCAAGACTTTATATGTCGGCAATTTACCTTACAAAGCCAACGAGTCACACGTTAAAGAGTTATTCGCCAAACATGGTGAAGTGTTTGCGGTTCGACTAATGAAAGACAAACGCACAGGTAAAAGAAGAGGGTTTGGTTTTGTTGTTATGGCTGCCACTGATGCGGAAACAGCCATTGCAGGATTAAATGAAAAGGATTATATGCAGCGGACATTAAAAGTACGCATTGCCAATGAGCCTAAATCTCAAGAGGAAAGGGACGAACTGGACTAAACCCTAACTTACTTAACGCACTATTCAGCGCATCTTCTTGCCAAGGAGTTGCGCTGGAATAAATTTCTCTCTTTCCTCGCTCACCTTGTCCAAACTCTACCGCTAGCAATTCTTGTACTCGACGTGCTATTGCCAACCCGGAGTCAACTAACATTACCTGCTCAGTTAAGACACTTTGTATTTCTTCTTTTATCAAAGGAAAATGTGTGCAACCTAATACCGCCACGTCTACCTTACCAATGAGTGGTTCGAGTAATTGAGTCATTTCCTCAATGCAGACCGACTTACCCCTCAGTTTTTCCTCAGCTATATCAACTAAGCGGGTTAAACCAAGCATCTCTACTGGCTTATTTTGAGAAAAGTCACGAATTAGGTCATGGGTGTACTCACGCTGGACGGTGGCAGGTGTCGCGATTAAACCTACCGCTTTATTCGCGAGACTTGATGCCGGTTTGATCGCGGGCACGACACCAACAACTGGGATAGAAAGAATTGCACGTAGTTTTGGTAGCACAATAGTGCTTGCGGTATTGCACGCAATAACCACGAGATCAATTTTTAGCTTAGCAACCATGGCTGAAACTAGTCGCTCCACTCGCTCAATCAAGGTTTGACGCTCTAACTCTCCATATGGATAAGCCGCATTATCAAACAAATAGTAGTAATCAAGCTGCGGTAAGCGGGCAACTATCTCTTTATATACAGATAAGCCACCGACGCCGGAATCAAAGATAAGAACCTTGGGTTGCTGAGTCACAGAGTATTTCCAGTAATGAAGATGACGCGATCATACCCTTGGATTTACTTTTCGCAATATCTTGGCGGTATATCTTTGGTGAGAGAAACGCTCTCCATGCTCTACCTGATTTAATTGCAGCTCTAATACACCATTGAAGCTCGCTGTTTCAGTCACTAAGGTATGGAACTCACCATTTTCTCCACAAGGGTCAACATCGCTTGGTAATTCAGCCAGTAGAGTTTGATCATACCAACGACCGCATAACTCTCTTGAGATTCGCGAACTGTCTGCCGTAACCAGCATCGTTTGGATACCTCTTGCGATTATCTCAACGGCTAGCTTCTGTGGCTCTTGTCCCAGCAATGGGAACACGCACTCCCACCCAGCAGGTTCTATATAGCTACGTCGATAGTCGGCGATACCATTACAAAACATGTCACCAAATGCCACACAACTAAACTCCAGCGTTGAACCTCTTAAGCCTTCGACAACTAGCGATTGATAGACCTCATTACTCGGAAAGACTTCCGGCAGAGCAATTTTCACTAACGGTAAACCAAGCAGGTCCGCTTGCATCTCTACCACTTCGATCGGTGTCGCTTGGAAGGGAACTTCGTCTTCTAGGTAAGTGGTGAACAGGCCAACAACATGATATTGGTCACTGTCCATTAAGCGCTCTAGGGTAAGCGTTGAATCTTTACCAGAAGACCAACTAACGATGACGTTTTTTTTCATTTTTATCTCTGATAGGAAAAAACCGCCCGAAGGCGGTTTTGGGATTAGAACTGCATTGTTGCATTAACAAAAAATCGTCTTTCTGGAGCATTGTACCCAGGAGACGTTTGGTATTCTTTATCCATTAAATTGTCCACTCGACCTCGAACCACAAGATCTGAACTAATCCAGTAACCAACAGAAACATCCCACAAACTCAGTGAAGACATAATGTTTTCTGGGTCATAGCTTTCCTTCGGGCTACCAAGACGCTCTCCTGTGTAGGTATAAGTGACATTGAAATCAAAATCACCATATGAGCCATCAACCAACCACTTAAAGTTTTCATCTGCTCTCTTCGCTAACTTGGTACCACTGGAGTCTTGATGATCCTTGAACTCCGCGATTAATGTATGACTTAACATTGCGGTATCAAATCCAACAATAACCTCTACACCTCTTAATTCTGCATCCACATTGAGTGGATACCATGGTGAGCCTTCATACCAAATAATCAGATTATCAACATCGTTGTCGTATACTGATAGCTCTAAACTAAAGAGCTCATATTCGCCAAGGTAACCAATTTCTCTATTTAGCCCTTCTTCAGCGTCAAGATCTGGATTATTCGATAGGTCAGCATAGCTTGGAGCTTTAAATGAAGTGCCAATATTTACTCTTACTTGATGATTTTCATTAAAATGATATGCACCACCCAGTGACCATGTATTGTAGCTATCATATTCATCATGCTTATCGTGTCGTACTGCGCCAGTT
The DNA here is from genome assembly GCF_015278125.1 of Vibrio fluminensis. Lineage (GTDB taxonomy): Bacteria > Pseudomonadota > Gammaproteobacteria > Enterobacterales > Vibrionaceae > Vibrio > Vibrio fluminensis. The sequence goes on along the minus strand of NZ_JADILO010000029.1, from coordinate 55,112 downwards.
AGCTGCACGCCACCAAATGTCGCATCTGAAGACAAGTACGCCCCCATCGTATCTCTATGATCGCCAGCCAAGCTATCAAGCCCCCAACCCATAGAGTCTTTCGAAAGCTCTTCTCTTCGCCAGTCAGCACCAGCGCCAAAATTAACGCTCTCGTTTAAATCGTAGAGATTAAAAAACTGGACTGTCGTCAAGTCGATATCCCGCACAGTACCCGCATTATCTGGCCCTTGAGCCTGTGAGTACTCAATAGATTCTATCGCCTGCTGATTTAAACGAAAAACTGAACTAAGGTTTTCACCTCGATACTCTATATCTCCGGTAATGCTTAGATTCTTTGTTGAATTGTAGTACTTGCCACCTTGATTATATTGGGACAAGCTATCAATCCACATTACAGATAAATTGCCAAAAAAGTTTCCTGTAAAGTTGTTTGAATACGCTGCATATAGGTTTTGGTTTTCATAACCAAAATCCATTCCTGTACCTGATTCAATGATATCAAAGCCATCTGTAGACTCATAACCACCAGCGAACTTCAAGCTACCTTCGTTCTCAAAAACTTTTTCAGCAACGAAGCTTCCTTCTCTTTGGCTGTCACTACCTGCTCCAATAGAAGCTTGCGCTCCATTCTTTGCAACTGTAGATTTTGTGATGATATTAATTACACCAGCAATAGCATCTGAACCATACAAGGCAGAACTAGCACCGCGGATAACCTCTACTTGTTCGATCAGATTGACAGGTATGTAATTAAAAGAGACACCACCAGATGCGCCTTGTATTCTAACGCCATCGACCAGAACTAGTACTTGGTCACTATTATAGCCTCGCATGTAAATTGAAGCATTCTGACCACGACCACCGTTTTGTGTTATTTCAATGCCTGGAACTCGCTTTAATATATCAACGATAGATTTGGCTTGAATATCTTCGATTTCATGTCTGTCGATTACTGTTATCGATGCCGTTACATCTTGAATAGGCTGCTCAAAACGGTTCGCCGTGACAACAACCGTTTCGTCGGCTGTTTCGGCTAGAGAATAAGGGGCGTAAGAAAGCAGTGACCCAACAGTCACAGCTAGAATAGAACGGTTCATTTTTTTATCCTAAATCGCGTAAATCCTACTGAGCTGAAGGTTTGCTTCCAATTGTGTGCTCAGTTGCTGGCAGGTATTCGGACTTAAGAGCTTTACATCGTAATCTACTAACTCGACTTCCCACACCATGCTAGGTGCAGTGTCTTATGAGGGTTCGTTCTCTATTACCGCTGCGCGTCAGTTCTGGTTTCTCACCAGATTCCCTTTTCAGCCATCTATACTTCTAGATAGCACCAGCTTCGCAGAGATGGTATTGAACCGTTGGTTATTTGTCCAGCAAATATCTGATGGCGCTATAATTTAGTAACAATTGATAGAATTGATATCTCATTTTCTTACGCGAAAGTTTGCCCTACGCCTTCGCAAAACTGGACATATGGTTGATATCGAATAAAATCTGCGCTCTTAACTAAAATGCACCATACAAAGGTTATTACTATGGCGAGTCTTGATGTAAATCCACAGCACTATCAGCAACAATTGGCTGAGAAAGTTGAACGTCTCAATGAGATGTTTGCTCAATACAATGTGCCAGAGTTAGAAGTGTTTGAATCACCAGAGCAGCACTACCGTATGCGTGCAGAGTTTCGCGTGTGGCATGAAGGTGAAGACATGTACTACATCATGTTTAACCAAGAAACTCGTGAAAAGTATCGTGTTGATCAATTCCCGGCAGCAAGTCGCCTCATCAATGATTTAATGCCATTACTCATGGATGCAATGAAAGACAACGAGTCTTTACGTCGCAAACTGTTCCAAGTTGATTTTCTATCGACACTAAGCGGCGAAGTTCTGGTTTCTCTGCTTTACCATCGTCAACTGGATGATGCGTGGATTGCAGAAGCAAAAGCACTCAAACAACGCCTAAATGATGAAGGTTTCAACCTAAATCTGATTGGTCGCGCACGTAAAATGAAGATCGTTCTCGACCAAGACTTCGTAGTAGAAAAGCTGGATGTTAATGGTAAGCCATATATCTACCAACAAGTAGAAAACAGCTTTACCCAACCGAATGCTAAAGTTGCAACCAAAATGCTGGAGTGGGCGGTAGACTGTACACAAGACAGCGAAGGTGACTTACTGGAGCTTTACTGTGGTAACGGTAACTTCTCTTTGGCGTTGGCACAAAACTTTAACCGCGTACTGGCGACAGAACTGGCGAAGCCATCGGTTGAATCTGCACAGTACAACATCGCAGCTAACAAGATTGATAACGTACAAATTATTCGCCTATCTGCGGAAGAGTTTACCCAAGCAATTGAAGGTCAACGTGAGTTCCGCCGCCTAAAAGATGCAGGCATCGATTTAAACAGTTACAACTGCAACACCATCTTTGTCGATCCGCCGCGTTCGGGTATGGATATTGATACCTGTAAAATGGTGCAAGGTTACGAGCGTGTACTTTACATCTCTTGCAACCCAGAGACATTGAAAGAGAATTTAGACGTGCTAAGTGAAACGCATAACGTGACACGTTTCGCTCTATTTGATCAATTCCCATACACCCACCATATGGAAGCGGGTGTAATGCTTGAACGTAAGTAACGAATATCCTTACAACGTTCAATTATAGCGATAAAAAAACGAGCCCTTAGGCTCGTTTTTTGTTGTGCTTATTCAGCGACTTTTTCTTCTTTCTTGGACATATAGCCAAGTTTCTTACCAATCCATAGCATCAGTAGCATTGATACCATAATGGCGAAGAAGTTAGAACCTGCATCTGGATATTGAGCTTTCAAGAAAGCTGAGTGGCCAAATGCGCCAACAAAGAAACACGCTAAACCTACTAGAGGAATATCCTCCGAAACAGGGTTAGTCAGATACTCTTTGTAAAGCGCTTGAACTGCCAATACCAGCGCAATGATTGGGAAAATTGAGAAGCTAACCTCACTCATTGTTAGCCATGAAAGCAATGAGTCACCACACATACCTGCGATTAGAGCAAGAACCAGTGTTTTCTTTTCCGAACCATGATTAATTGGATTATTTTCATTAGACATTAATCTATCCCGCCTTTTAGTCGGTTACGTTCACGTTCTTTGCGATACCAATAAGCCCCTTTGGCTATCATTCGCAACTGCATGATCAAACGTTCAGCTAAAATTTCACGCTCACGTCGATCGAGATCTAGAGCTTCTGCGCCTGAACTGAATACTAATGTGACTGACGCTTCTGCTTGGGTGAAGGCTTCGTCGCGGCTCATTCCCGTACTAATAAGGAACTCTGTCAACTCAGCAGCAAAATGCTGAATCTCTCGCGCTACAGCAGTTCGGAAAGCGAAGGAAGTGCCTGAACGTTCACGCAATAATAGGCGAAAAACGTTTGGACTACTCTCGATGAACTCCATGAAGGTTTCCACAGAGGTGCGAATAACACTGCCCTCTTTGACAATCCGTTGACGAGCTTGACGCATCAGTTGACGCAGCAACAAGCCTCCTTCATCTACCATGGTTAATCCTAACTCATCCATATCCTTAAAGTGACGATAAAATGAGGTAGGAGCGATTCCCGCTTCACGCGCGACTTCACGCAGACTCAGATTTGAAAAACTTCGATCTGCACTCAACTGATTAAATGCAGCATCAATTAATGAACGACGCGTTTTCTCTTTCTGCTGCGCGCGAATTCCCATGGTTTTCATTCTTTAATTTCTACTTTTCCTGACAAGGGATTCCCTAATATACAATGATTCTCCTTACGACTTAAGCCTTTCCTTTCTAGGGTGAAATAAACCCCAGTTGAGTATCAAATACAATCCTTTCACCTCAAATTAGAGATCTCACACAGAGTAAAAAAGACAAATTTCATCTGTTCCACGTGATCACATCGACTCTCTAGTGTGACAAACATTTACCCACAGCGAGAAATCGTTAAAATCACGCTAAAGCAATGTTAAAACAGTATAACAAGGAATTAGTTATGGCCGTAAGCAATCATTTTGATGTCATTGTAATAGGAAGCGGGCCGGGTGGCGAAGGGGCCGCTATGGGGCTGACTAAAGCCGGTCTTAACGTCGCCATTATAGAAAAAGAAAGTAGTGTTGGTGGTGGTTGCACGCACTGGGGAACCATCCCATCGAAAGCACTCCGTCACGCGGTAAGTCGTATCATTGAGTTCAATAACAACCCTCTATTTTGTAAAAATAATACCAGCTTACACTCCACCTTCTCCAATATTCTTAGCCACGCTAAAACTGTAATAGATAAACAAACTCGACTACGCCAAGGCTTCTATGATCGCAACGAGTGTACGCTTTTATTTGGTGCTGCTCGCTTCACGGACGGCAACACTGTCGCCGTCATGCAAAGTGACGGTAGTGAAGAAATCTATACCGCCGACAAGTTTGTGATTGCTACTGGCTCTCGTCCATACCGTCCTGACAATGTCGACTTTAACCATGAGCGTATCTACGATAGCGATTCAATCCTTAGCCTCAAACACGATCCTCGCCATATTATTATTTATGGGGCGGGCGTAATTGGTTGTGAGTATGCCTCTATCTTCCGCGGACTTGGGGTAAAAACCGATCTAATCAATACACGAGACCGTCTGCTAAGCTTCTTGGATAATGAAGTCTCTGATGCTCTCTCCTATCACTTCTGGAATAGTGGCGTAGTGATTCGTAATGACGAAACCTACGAGCAAATTGAAGGTACTGAAGATGGTGTGATTGTCCATCTACAATCAGGTAAGAAGATGAAAGCTGACTGTATCCTTTACGCCAATGGCCGCACAGGTAATACAGAAAAACTCAATCTTTCTGCACTAGGGCTTGCCGCCGATTCACGCGGTCAGTTAAAGGTCAACAGTAATTACCAAACTGAAGTCGAGCATGTGTTTGCGGTTGGCGATGTGATTGGTTACCCAAGCTTAGCAAGTGCCGCCTATGACCAAGGCCGATTCGTTGCACAGGCGATCACTAAAGGACAAGCGGATAACTACCTGATTGATGATATTCCAACCGGGATTTATACCATTCCTGAAATCAGCTCTGTGGGCAAAACAGAGCAAGAACTCACAGCAGCTAAAGTGCCTTATGAGGTTGGCCGCTCGTCTTTCAAACACCTTGCTCGTGCTCAAATTGCGGGTAAAGATATTGGTAGCTTAAAGATTCTCTTCCATCGCGAGACGAAAGAAATCCTAGGTATCCATTGTTTTGGTGAGCGTGCCGCCGAAATCATTCATATCGGGCAAGCCATTATGGAACAAAAAGGCGAAGCAAATACCATCGAGTATTTCGTTAACACCACGTTCAACTACCCAACCATGGCCGAAGCTTATCGCGTGGCCGCATTAAATGGCTTAAATCGACTGTTTTAATCGTCGAATTTAGTCAGTAAAAAGCCGCTTTAATCAGCGGCTTTTCAGTATAAGTTTAAGCAAGAAAACGGTCGTTATGCCATTGGTAGGCCAGTACTATCGCTAAGGTAATACCCCGCATCGCCATGAAACTGAGCATTGCTAACCATAATGCGTGATTCTCCAAACCAGAGAACAAGTAAAAAATAGCGAAGAAGCAACTCGTGGCAACGAACATACCATTTCGCATCTCTCGCCCTTTTGTCGCGCCAATAAAAATACCATCCAATAGAAAGCACCACATGGAGACAAGCGGCATTGCCACCAACCAAGGCAAGTAATTCAGAGCAGTCTCATGAACCGAATCAATGTCGGTGATCAAATTGATCAACCCCGATCCTGCCACAGCAAAAACCAACGTCAACGTTGTACAAATAATGAAACTCCAGAAAAACGTTCCTATTAATGACTGGGATAACTGCTGTCGATCTTTCGCGCCAATCGCCTTGCCCACCATCGCCTCCATTGCATAGGCAAACCCATCCATGCCATAGGAAATCAACATCAGAAAACTCATCAAGACGGCATTAGCGGCAACGATTTCATCACCGAAGCTCGCTCCTTGAAACGTCATAAAGGTAAACGTTGCCTGTAAGCACAAAGACCGAAGAAAGATATCCCGATTGAGCTTCACAAAACGCATGATGCCATTAGACGTCTCTTTCAGCAGTGATAAAAATGCTGGCAGTTGCTGTTTTCGCCACGTGTGAGCGACACATAAAAGACCAAAACTTGCTCCTGAATAATCCGCAATAACTGAAGCAAGCGCTGCCCCTTCCACTTTCCAACCAAACCCAATAACAAATAGGATATCGAGCACGATGTTGGTTAGGTTAGTAATGATTACCATCCACATCGGTGCTTTGGCGTTCTGTGTACCAAGCAACCAGCCTAGTAATACAAAGTTTGCCAATGCAGCAGGCGCACTCCAAATACGAACAGTGAAATATTGCTCAGCATAGTGTTTTACTTCCGCACTGGCGTCACTGTAAGTGAAGATGAAATCGCTAAGCCAAGGGTGTAACGCTAAGATAAAGCAGGCAAAACCCAATGCCATCATTAGGCCCTGAACAAAGACAAGACCAAGTTGATGACGCTCACTTGCACCACATGCTTGGGCGGCTAACCCTGTCGTCGACATGCGTAAAAAACCGAGCAGCCAGAAAGTCACACTGATTACCATGCCACCTAACGCCACACCGCCTAAATACCAAGCATGCTCCAAATGACCAATCACCGCAGCATCGACCAGACCGAGCAGCGGAACTGTCACATTAGATAGCACCATAGGAATCGCGAGCGAAAGCACTTGCTTATGCATCGCTCGATTAGAGAGAGTTTGAAAAATATCCACGAAATTACTACTTTGCACTCAAGATGCGCAAAGTGTAACTGGATCACCAGCGAAGCAGAACTACTACTGGTGTGAGACGACGTTTAATCGATGAAAAGTTGGTAAGCAGACGCTGCCACCACTTCCAGCGATTACAATGTTTATCGAGAGGAGAAAAGATCCGCACACGACGCAGCCAAGGTAGGTATTGCAGCATCGCATCTCGAGCAGACTCATAACCGTGAGCATATTGCCCAGACCCCATTCCTTGCCCGAGCTTAGTTTGACTTAAATCCCCTGCGAGAACGAGACAAGCCCTGGCATCATCAAAATGACGCCCAAGCGCTTGAACAAAACTGGCTACTTGAGGCTGCTGAATATCAAGCAATGCGTGTTCGCATACCAACATTACTGGCGCTTTTTCAGGAATATTAAGCTCATCTAGCCATGAAAGGTCTGTTACGCTTCCACAATGATGGTGGTAACGCTCACTATTGTGGAATAGCTTCTGACGCCACAATAAGTTTTCTGTCACATCAAGCTCTATCCAATGGCAAAGACCATTATCAACACGGTAAAATCGCGTATCGAGCCCTGCTCCAACATTAATAATCCAGCCATCGGGGTTTTGTTTAAGGAAGGCGTTAACTTGGTCATCACACAGTTGTGTGAGTGTCGCATGAAGTAATTGCTTTTGAGCAATATCACCAGCAAAACATTCAGGTGCTAACTTACAACGATGGCAAGCACTTGCGGCGATCGGGTCGTAAACCAAACCATCATCCGCTAAACTTTCTCGGCTACGAAACCATAATGGCTGCAGCAAATTTGCAGGGATCTGATAGCGCGTTTTAGGGGATCGTTGCGGGCCAGCCATTATCATCGTCCTTAATTAGCAATAATTTAGATGATAATGAACATCAATTAGAAAAACAAGCTAATGATAATCTTTCTCATTAGCTTGTCGTATAGGATTACATCCAGTCCGTATTACGAATAATACCAACCGCAATGCCTTCTATCGCTAAGTGCTGACTTGTGAGGTCGACTTTAATTGGTTCAAACTCTTGGTTCTCAGCATGTAGTAGCACTGTAGAACCTTTACGCTCTAAGCGCTTGACCGTCACATCGTCGTCTACACGAGCAACCACAACTTGTCCGTCACGTACGTCTTGAGTCTTATGAACAGCAAGAAGATCACCATCCATAATACCGATGTCTTTCATCGATTCGCCGTTAACTCGCAGTAAAAAGTCTGCTTGTGGCTTAAACATGCTTGGATCCACTTGATAGTGAGCTTCGACATGCTCTTGTGCCAAAATCGGCTCACCAGCAGCTACTTGACCGATAAGAGGCAAACCCTGAGCATCGTTTGCCGCATCATCTGTGAGCAGAATACGGATACCACGAGAGGCACCAGGAATAATTTCAATCGCTTGCTTACGAGCAAGTGCTTTCAGATGTTCTTCCGCGGCGTTCGCAGAACGAAAACCGAGTTCTTTTGCGATTTCAGCACGCGTTGGCGGCATGCCGGTCACATCAATTTTACTTTTGATTAAATCAAAAACTTGTTGCTGGCGGGGCGTTAACGGCTTCATAAGTCACCTGTCTTTTTATACAGTTAACTGTGAGTATATCCAGTAACTGAACAAATGAAAAGCAAATTTGTATTTTTTACGTACAGTGAAATATTATGCAATCAAATGTAATTTTTTAGAGTCAGAAGCTTGAGACAAAGCGTCTATCTGTACTTAGTTAAGCGAACTATCATAAGGTAATATTCACAAAACTAAAATCTACCAACGCACCACCTGCAGACACCTTAACTTGAGAAGGTTTTGGGCATTTTCCAGTTTGGTTTGAACTTATATGAACAAATCACCACCTGAATAATTTCTATATGCGTAATATTAAGTTGTTTGTTCGTTAAAATAGGATAAAAATAGGCGATGTATCCCCCCCCCTTTCTAATTGGTTATACCAGTCGTCAGCGCGTATCTCAACTTGGTCAAAAATAAGCTTGATTGTCTCTTGAACATTATCAGTCTGGCACTTCCTGCGGCGTAGCAATTGGCACACGAAATTACTCTCGCGAATACAATACTTTCACATTACAGCCAATCAACCGTTATATTCCATGAGGCCGACCTGTTAACTCAATCGCTAGGTTGCGAAAAGTATAGCCACCAAACTCACGAAATCAGTACTCGTCTTAAATTCAGTCAACGTAACAGTATTCTAAATAAAACGATTAGATTGCGGTTCTATTCATTTCAGCTTTTTATCGAGTACAATCCGGTAAAAATCACTCTGGTCGCTTGACACTTATAAAAGGAAAGTAAATTGCAAAATCAACCAATGAGTAGCAATGATCAAAGCAAACTGCTAATTTTTGCACTTCTTTTTGCTCCATCAATAGTTTTTATGGTTGGCATAATCCCTGCCATATTTTTAGCTTTCGGTATCTATATGATGAAGAGGAATCAAGATTTCTCCAGCATTGAGACTGCGGTCAAAAACTTTAAGGGTTATACATACCTAGTACTCATTATTTTCGTTCTCAGTTCCATCTATTGGGGTTATATGTATTTTAATGAAGAAAATAGTTGGTATTCTTATGATGTTCAATTATTTGCTTCACTAATATTCACTTGTATTGCTTTCACTTACTTGGTTGCTATACATTTTCTGTTTTACTCCCCTATGAAGAGGCACAGAGAGTGGATAGTGAGTAATGGAATCTTTTCAACAAAAGCTAAAGCGAGCGCGAGCTCGAGAGTTCTGTCAGAGGTAGACATAATCAAAGGTGAGAAGTTAAAGCAATATTCTGTAGCGGATGAATTAACGAAGTGGGCTAAACTTAAAGAAGATGGTTACATCTCAGAAGAAGAGTTTAACGAGGCTAGAGCTAAGCTTTTAAAACGAAACTAAAAATAACACTCGCTCTACATATAGTGACATTGAAAAGGCTGCATTTGCAGTCTTTGTTTATTCGACCTTTACGGGAACACAGCTAATGCATGTGCATTTAACCTGAATGGCTTTTGTCTCGAAGCAATTTGCATAATGATAAAGAAGTGCATTTTCACCTAAAGCATCGCTGTTGAACCCAGCCCAACAAAGGATAAAAAATGGCATCACGACCAGTTTTCACACCGCTAGAAGCACAACCATTTGTTTGTGAAAACACACTTGATTTCAAATGGCATTCTGGTTTTGCTGTATCTCAAAAGCAAAAGTCAATTTTTGAGCTTCATCAAACTATTCTATCTAACAATATAGGGAATAAACCTTTAGAGATATCTTCCAAGAGTGAGGACTCACTAGGAGTGTCTTTAAGTGCTTTTAACTTAAAAGTAACACTGCGTAGTGGCAAACAAGTAGCACTAGAAAATATATTCCAAGCGTCAAAAATCTTTAAGCATGGCGGCCCTTATAAAGACCTACTTCAAGTAACACCACTTGAAGCAAAGCGAGACCCTCGGCTAAAAGAGTCCGGCGATATGATCGGTTTTCAAGGCAAAGACGGTATCTGGCCTTTGGAACCTAAAACTCTATTTTATGATTGGCTGTATATAAATACACTTCATAAACATCCAGATCTCGCTGAAGCTGTGATGGCGTTTGATAGTTTTACTGATATTGAATTCAATCCGATCAAAAGCTTTAATTGCCAGGCCCACTCTGTGGCACTCTATGTCGCATTGGCAAAAAATGGAGAATTAAAACAAGTTCTCGCTGACTCTTCCTACTATCACAAACTCATGAGTGAGGGAAAAAACACATCAACGCAGAATAATAAGCCGGTACAGCAGTCGCTTATCTAAGAATAGCCCCTTCGAATAGTTGTGAGTTTAATTCAAATCGATTGTTGGATAAGCCCATCAAACGAAAACCCGATTGGTATTGTGCCAATTTAGCTTTACTTGGTAAGTAAGCATGACGAATATGCTCAATCGATATCTGCCCCAAGACTAGTACCTCAGCTTGAATATCCGTTGTAAAGTTTTCTGGAGTACCTCTACGTGTATAAGTATTACGAGGAGTACATACTTCCGAACGAAAAAGGTCCTCCAAACCCACAGCACCAGTCTTTACCCCATATTTACTAGCCGCGGTTGAAGCAGCATTACAAACCGAATAAAGCGTCTTTTCATTTAACATAGGGACTAAATCAATCTCTAAAATACACCAATCAAAATGACTTAGCTCTGCTCGTTTTTTGTACTGCTCTAATAAGTACCAATTTGGTCGGGAGAGGCTAAGGTTAATGTAGTCTCTCAATCCATCTAAGCGCTGTTGATCCATACTGTCAACAAAGTCAGCCGTATAGAAACCATCATTCAATAAACTAAGCTCTTCAACTTTAGAACGAGAATAAATGAACCCTCTCTCAAGAATACTCATATAATTCTCAATAGTAGTGAAATGGTACAGAGAGGTCAGACATCTTTGCTCAATAATTTCTCGCACCGTCATAACGTAACCACCTCTAGAGCTGTTGGTTCAATCTCTGCAAAGTAACGAGAAGGGTTCCCACTATAGCTCATGGTCAAGCTATGAATTGCTCGAGTCATACACGTATACAGAAGTCGTCGTTCTGTACTGATATGCAAGTCATCATTAGGCTCACTAAATCCTGCTAACACTGGTAGGTTTTCATCCGTCAAATCACAAATAAATACATGATCAAACTCTAGCCCCTTAACGGTTTGCATCGTTGCAATATTGATTCGATTATCAGCAAAACTAATTTGGCCTGTCCTGCTTATATCTTGAGAGACAATTCCATTGCGCTGCAACAACTGACGAATGTGATTCATCCCATGATTGGTTCTATGTAATAAGCAGATCGATTCTGTATTTGAATTATTGCGAATATCGTTAATTTTACTAATGATATAATTTTGCTCTTTATAGGATTCATTAGCGCACACAAGTCTAGGCTTCGTACCCTTTCGCTGACCAATTTCGACCGCTGTAAACTCACCGTTATCGTCATCATGTTCAAGCAACGATATCGCCGCTTTTGCAATCTCTTCTGTATTTCGATAATTTTTCTTAAACTCAATCGTTCGACCACCCACCACGTTAATTCCCACCTCTTTCCAGGTAAAACCACTCTTGTAGATTCGCTGGGCAGCATCTGCAATTATCGTTAAGCTATTAGTGGTAGGTGAAATCAGCCTAGATAATACCATCATCTGAGCCTTACTAAGGTCTTGAGCCTCATCGATAACGATGTGAGTAAATGGTGGTACAAAATCTCTGCCAAGCCTATCCAATACATCAAGACAAAATAATGCAAAATCATCAAAGTCACACTTTCCTATGCGCCTTTTTTCTTCCTGATAGCTAGTAAAAACTTTCCAAACTATTAATTTATCTTGCGCTGTAACACGATCGCTTGTACCCCGACCGACTCGCTTTGTCTCAATATACTCCTGCTCTGAGCGAATATTTTTTCCTTTGATCCAACATATTTCATCAACATAAAAGTCCATTTCTTTAGTAAGAATTCGCTGCTCATTTGGATGTTGATGACGCAATCTGAGAACAATATTCGACACAAGATTCTTGATATCAGACTCAAAAATCACTGTGTTATAAAGTTGTATCCCATGCTGTTTGAGAAATGCGAAAGCCCATTTATGAAAATTAACAACGTTTAAACCGTTATAACTGCGTTCATTCAGGTTGTGCGTTAGTGAGGACAAGTAGCCTGATAGAGATTTATTGAACGTAAAAATAGCAACCTTTGTTGGTTCAAACATATCAGTGTGAGTATCCATCATATGGCAAGCACGATAGAGCGCTACTGTTGTTTTTCCGCTTCCTGCTGAGCCCTTGATCTGAATTGGTCCTTCAGGATTTAACGTGAGCACTTTCTTCTGCTCACCAATTAATGTTACTGGTTTTAACATTATTAACTTCCGAAAATATTTGTCTATGCAGTGTTTGACTAGGTAAAGAAGTCAATTCACATAGAGTTTGGTAAAAGTTGGCATCTCTATAGCTGTGGGCATTTTAATCTCGGCTATTGCTCTGTGTATTTAATATGAGCTTTAAGTTTTTTGATTCACTTTAGCGCTGCCATCCGATATAAACTTAAGTGCTAATAAACTAAACCAATAATACTTACGAAGTACCTTGATACAAAGGAAAATAACAGCATGATATGCTTTATTATCCTCCTGTGCCGCGATGGAAAATTTGAAGAACTCCACTTTGATTTTCAAAGCTTATATAAGTGGGATAAAGAGCTTTGTCCGACGTGCTCTTGAATACTTACTCTTCTACACAAATCTCGAATCGACAACCATTTAAGTGGAGTCTAACTTGATTGATTTTATGTTTAGAAGGTTAGAAAAATAGGATCGTCGCCCAAGTATAAGCCGTTAATAACATGGCTAATAACACAGCGGCAGAACCAATATCTTTTGCTCTGCCTGAGAGCTCATGACGCTCTGAACCAATTCGATCGACCACGGCTTCAATCGCGCTGTTGATCAACTCAACAATCAAAACCAACACAACTGTCGCAACAAGCAGAACACGTTCTACCTGCGTGACATCAAGCCATAATGCCACCGGTAACATAATTGCGGCCAGCACGATCTCTTCTCGAAAAGCCGCTTCATTTTTAAACGCCGCCACTAATCCTTGCCATGAATAGCGAGTCGCATTCATGACGCGTTTTAAACCATGTGTAGAATTTGGTTTCACAATAATCTCTCAAAAATGTATTCACTAAGCGCAATCATCACCAGAATTGCTGGTTTTCCATTCAATAATAATTAAAAGGTTCGACCAGTTTCTGGTATCCTTGCTGCCTAAAAAAATCGCTTGGGCATATTTCGAGTTCTAGACTCAAAGAACTGGAAATATGCTTATTATCTAATCGAGGCAAAGAACCTTTATGTCTTCTGGACGTTCACTATCACGCTCGCTTTTAAAGCTGCCGCTTTCGGTGCTGGTAAAGGGAACGGCTATACCTTCTAATCCGATTGAAGATCATAGCATTGATATTAACAAGCCCATTGTTTACGCACTACCTTACCGTTCTGCAGTGGACTTACTTAGCCTGCAAAAGCAGGTGAAGTCACTGGGTCTACCTGATCCGTTAGCGCCTCTTGAGATTAATGGAAAAAGCTTTAACCGCTACGTATTTACCTCTTCGCGCCAAACCGTTATCGGCAACGACAGCGATGTGCCCGCAGAGTCTATCGCTCTCTTCTCTGAACTACTAGCACTTCATAAAGAAGACAGCGAGTTGGATGTTCAGGTCATTCCCGTCACCGTTCTTTGGGGACGTAAGCCAGGTAAAGAAGGTAAGCACGCAACTTATCTACAATCGCTCAACGGACCACAAAAAGCGAAAGCCGTACTACTATCAGGACGTGATTGCTTAGTTCGCATCAGCCCGGTGGTTTCATTACGCTATATGGCGAGCTCTCATGGCACCGATGCCTCCATTGCCCACAAACTTGCCCGCGTTGCACGTATTCACTTCTCTCGCCAAAAATTGGCCGCTTCGGGTCCAAACCTACCAAGTCGCCAAGCACTGTTTAATCGTCTAATGAAATCAAAGGCGATTGAAAAAGCAATTGAAGATGAAGCAAATAGTAAAGGTATTTCATTAGAAAAAGCACGCAAAGAAGCTCATGACATTATGGATGAAATTGCGGCTGACTTCTCTTATTCCCTTGTACGTAATGGCGATCGCATCTTGGGTTGGCTATGGAATCGCATCTACCAAGGACTCAACATCAATAATGCCGCCACTGTGCGTCGTTTAGCACAAGATGGCCACGAAATAGTCTATGTACCATGTCACCGCAGCCACATGGACTACTTGTTGCTTTCTTATGTGCTCTACCATGAGGGCATGGTTCCACCGCATATTGCTGCCGGTATCAACCTAAACTTCTTCCCTGCTGGTCCAATTTTCCGCCGCGGTGGTGCGTTCTTTATTCGCCGCAGCTTTAAAGGCAACAAGCTTTACTCGACGATTTTCCGTGAGTATCTCGCAGAGCTGTTTGCTAAAGGTTACTCGGTAGAATACTTCAGTGAAGGTGGCCGCTCGCGCACTGGTCGTTTGCTACAAGCGAAAACAGGCATGCTAGCAATGACGGTCCAAGCAATGCTGCGAGGTCTAAACCGCCCGGTGACGCTCGTACCGGTTTATATTGGTTATGAGCATGTAATGGAAGTGGGCACCTACGCCAAAGAATTACGTGGTAGCCGCAAAGAAAAAGAGAATGCGGGCCTTGTGCTACGTACTATCCGTAAACTGCGCAACTTTGGTCAAGGCTATGTGAACTTTGGTGAGCCGATCCCGGTCAACCAATACCTCAACGAGCACGCTCCTGAGTGGACCAAAGATATCGATCCTATGGGCGGTTCGAAACCACAATGGTTAACGCCAGTTGTTAATGGTCTAGCCACCAAGATGATGACGCATATTAACGATGCGGCTGCAGCAAACGCTTTAACGTTATGTGCGACCGCTCTACTTGCATCACGCCAGCGCGCACTTTCACGTGATAGCTTAGTACAGCAAATCGACTGCTACTTATCGTTACTGAAAAACGTGCCTTACTCTTCAACTTGCACTATGCCTAATGAAGACGCAGAGACGCTAGTAAAACACGCTGAATCTCTAGATAAATTTGTGCTAGAAACGGACACTATGGGTGAGATTGTGTCGCTTGATCGCAACCAATCCATCCTAATGACTTACTACCGCAACAATATTATTCACTTGTTCGCTATCCCTGCATTAATTTCTCAGATGCTGGTGCGTCGTCAAAAGCTCACCTTAACGCAAATCCAAGCGAATGTAGCTCAGGTTTACCCGTTTCTAAAGCAAGAACTATTCTTGAGTATTGATGAAGCAAACCTTGATCAGGCAGTAGAGGCGTATGTCAATGAGCTGGCTAACCAAGGACTGATCAGCATCGAGCAAGAGTTGGTGGAAATTAAGCAAAACAATACTCAGGTACTGGTTCTGCTCGGCCGCACTATCTCTGAAACTTTGCAACGTTACTCAATCGCGCTGAACTTATTAGTCGCAATGCCAGAACTCGGTAAATCTGATCTCGAGATTAAGAGCCAAGATATTGCTCAGCGTTTGGGTCGCCTACATGGTATCAATGCTCCAGAGTTCTTCGATAAAGGCGTTTTCGCTGCGTTGTTTACCACGTTGAAAGAGCAAAACTACCTTGATGTTGATGGTAACTGTGACTTAGAGAAAACGCGTCAATTCGCTGAACTGCTCTACACTATGCTTTACCCAGAAGTTCGTCTAACCATTCGTGAAAGCGTCTGCCAAGCAGCAGAGCATTGCGAGTTAGAGCAACTGACGGAAGAGTAAGTTCTCAACAACGAAAAAGGGCATCATTCGATGCCCTTCTCTATTTCTCGTTGTCGCTCACAATAAACTTTGACTTAGTCGATTTACCAAAATGCCACCAACAGCCCAAGTGTTACTGCCATCCCAACATAGTTGTTGTTGAGAAATGCTTGGAAACATAACTCTCGCTGACGATGACGAATTAGGTGCTGCTGAAAAACAAACAGCGCACCGACCACCAGAGCACTCCAATAAAAGCTGGTGCCTAGCGAATACCACATCCCCAAAGCAATCAGCATCATCAAGGTAATCAGTTGTAATATACCAATCACCATTTTGTCGAAGCGGCCAAATAAAATAGCGGTCGATTTAATGCCGATTTTCAAATCATCATCACGATCAACCATCGCATACTGTGTATCGTAGGCAATCGTCCATAGTGCATTCATGACAAACAAAAACCACACCATCGGCGGCAACTCATTCGCTTGCGCAGCCCAAGCCATTGGGATCGCCCAACTGAAAGCTAAACCCAAAAACAATTGAGGCAAATGTGTATAGCGTTTCATGAATGGATAGATAAACGCGAGAAAGATGCCGACAAACGACAGCTTGATGGTCAACGGATTCATTGTCAGCACTAAAACAAACGACATTACCGCTAACACAATAAACAATGTCACCGCTTCACGACTACTAACTAGACCTGAGGGTAACGGACGATGCTGGGTCCGCTTTACATGCCCATCAACTTTACGGTCAGCAAAATCGTTAATGACACAGCCTGCTGCTCGCATCAGAACCACACCAAGAGTAAATACCAGCAGCACTTCTAAACTCGGGACTCCCTGAGCGGCAATGATCAATGCCCACATAGTCGGCCAAAGTAATAACAGCGTACCTATCGGCTTATCCATGCGCATTAGTTGCCAATAAGCGCGCGCTTTTGTGGCAGTCATTTATGCTCTCTCCTTAGAATAAATCGGTGCACTCGGTAAAAACAACTCCGCCACCAGCATCGGTTTATCGTTCATCCATAGACGAGAACGTCTCGCTAAACATAAACCGCTTGGTGTATCGACCCAAGCCACCTGTAAGGCATCACGTTTTACGCTGTTAGAACTAAACACCGTCAAACCCAGCGGAATTTCACCTTGCTGAGTCAAATCATGTGGTTGATCAATTAATGAGGATTCAGGGATCAAGGTTCGACCTAAAACCCAAGGCTCACCATCGCCTTTAAGGACCACTTTACGCAGCAAGCATTGCTCAGCGGCTAATAGACTCAATTCCTGTTGATCAAGTTGAGTCGGTGCAACAATATCGTTATGGAATAGATCTACATTCAATTGTTGGCAATAAGTTTCGAGTAAGCGTGACAACGAGCCCTGTTCTTGCAACCATTCCTTCGCTATCTCAGAAGGAAAGTTAAACTTTTCAGGCTGTTGCCATTCTACTTGGCGCAGTGAAGACAAATAAAGCGCAATCATTTGATTCATACAGTATTCAATCAGTCGCTCTATCGCGTACAATAAAGCTACAATTTATGGGCGAAGTGCTCAGTCGGCAATTCACCATGATTCCTTACAAATAGATGCTCTATTGTAACAAGACTACGGCGATTCGAGTATCTTGATCAGAAGAAAGAAAAGTTAGAAATATGTTTAAACGTTACCTAGTCCAAATATTTGCGGTTGTTGCATTGATTTTCGCAACACCTAGCATGGCAAATAAAGATACAAGCGCAACTCAACTCGCTTACTTTACGTTGGAGCCTGACTTAACGACAAACTTCTACACTCAAGGCAAGCAACTTGGCTATATTCAAGTTCGAATTGATATCATGGTTGCTAGCCAAAGCGATTTGCCAATCATTGAAAGACATCAACCGTTAATTCGTGATGCGGTAATCGAGATGCTAGGTAAACAAACCGAAGCAACGGTTAAGTCGCTAGCCGGTCGTGAAGATATGCGTAAGAGCTTAGTAAAGGAACTCAATGAGATTCTATTACCTGAAACAGGAAAAACCGTTATCGCGGATCTTCTGTTCACTAAGTACCTGTATCAATAACAGCAAGTCAGCATCCAATACAAAAAAAGCGGCCTTGGCCGCTTTTTCTATTTTCGGGTATCCCATAAACCAATAGCGATACCGGAAACTAATCCGATCAAATGCGCGGTATTGGCAATCGCCATAAATGGCTGCACAAAACCAAGCACCAAAAAGACAAGCATAAAACCAAGAATGGTTTTTGGCATGATCAGGCCTTGGCTTGGTGCACGATAGCCAAACATCCATATATACCCAACCAGTGCATAAACGACACCCGATAGGCCACCAAAATTAGCCCCCTCAACCCAATATTGAGCAAAGCCAGAAAGCGCAGCAGAGAGTAGAAATACTTTAATGAGTTTGCCACTGCCCAAGCGTTGCTCAATATCACCACCAAGTTGCCACCACCATAGCAAGTTAAAAGCGATATGCATGACCGAAAAATGCAAAAAGGCATGACTAAACCAACGCCAGATTTGCCACTCTTGTCCAGCAAAGGCTGGAAAATGCAATGCATCAAAAACCGGTCGACCTGCGCCAAACTGCTGCAAGACAAAGATCAGGATACAGGTTGCCATGATTAATAAGCTAAATGGGCCAGCCTTGGCTTTCACCATTGCAAGCATACTTGGCGAGTTGTAACGAAAGTTGTTCTGACGTGATTCAGCCATATCCCAAGATGCCGCTTGGTATTTAGGTTGATTAGGATTATCAAGAAACATCTTAAGCTCGGCTTCGGCTTCAACCTGATGCTGAGCATCCACCAGCCATAGAGCAAACTGACCTCCTCCCTCCGGCATCATCTTAATATCGACATGACGTGACGCCATATAGTCAATGAATGCCTGAGCCATTCTTGGGTGGGTAAGAGTAATCAATTTGATCATAATGCTACCTAGTCAGTTTCTACGGGTAAGTTGGCGCGATGCCAAGCTTCAAAACCACCATCAACACTATACACCTGCTCAAAGCCTTGGTTAACCAAATACTGTGCCGCACCTTGGCTACTAATACCGTGATAACACATCACTAAAATTGGCTCTTCAAAATCTGCATCTTGCATAAATTGGTTAATCGAGTCGTTCGTTAAATGAAATGCCTGAGAGGCATGAGCCACTGCAAATGACTGCGGGTCACGGATATCAAGCATGTGCGCTTGGTCGCGTTGCATAAGTTCGTGAGCTTTTTGTACATCAATATGTTGAAACTGGTCCATTTACTTTCTCTGTTGGTCTTTTTTTGTTATCCCCATTGTAACCTATCCAGTGCTCAACAAGTACACGATGGCTATAAGGTTATCCACTTGCGATCACTTCTTAGCCATTTGTGGATAACTCTGTGGATTGCGTTGATAAAGTGTCTAAACAACTTTCGATCCACTAGATGTTGTGATGATCCTTATTTTTTTGTGAGTAATTAGAACTATATCCCCAATCTAATTCCTTCTTCAAAGCCTTTATTTACCCTGCTTTCTGACATCTAACCAAGAAACTTCTCACAGAGTTACCCACAGGCTGTTGAACCAAAACAGATCACCTCTAGCGATCAGGCATAAAAAAACCGAGATCATTTGATCTCGGTTTTTCGCAATTCTAATTGAATCTTGGGTTACATCTCGCCCACTGCTAGCTTAAGCTTTTTCATCGCATTCTTCTCTAACTGACGAATGCGCTCAGCAGAAACGCCATACTTATCCGCCAAATCTTGTAACGTTGCTTTATCATCGACCAACCAACGTGAGCGAACAATATGCTGACTACGCTCATCCAGACTCGCAAGCGCCAAGCTTAAGCGATTATTTGTATGCGCTTCCCAATTGGCTGCCTCGACATTTTCTGCTACATCAGAAGACTTATCTTCTAAATACAGGACAGGTGCAGCACTGATACTGCCGTTATCATCATCGTCAACAGTCAATTCAAAAGTCGCATCTTGTGCCGCGAGACGTGATTCCATCTCTCGAACTTCTGCTGGCTCAACACCTAACTCACGCGCGACCGTTTCAACTTCACCATTGTTAAACCAACCAAGGCGTTTCTTCGACTTACGTAGGTTGAAGAACAGCTTACGTTGCGCTTTAGTCGTCGCAACTTTAACGATACGCCAGTTGCGCAGTACATATTCATGGATCTCTGCTTTAATCCAGTGCACCGCAAATGACACCAAGCGAACACCCACTTCTGGGTTAAAGCGTTTTACTGCTTTCATTAAGCCAATGTTGCCTTCCTGAATTAGGTCAGCCATAGGCAAACCGTAACCAGAGTAGCCACGTGCCACATGGACAACGAAACGCAGATGCGAAAGGATCAAGCCTTTAGCGGCATCGATCTCACCGTCGTAATGTAAACGCTCAGCTAGTTCACGCTCTTCATCAGCTGTTAGCATTGGGTAGCCATTCACTGAACGAATGTAGCTATCTAAGCTATCTTGTGAAACTACAGCTATCGAATACGCTTGGTTAGTCATTCAAGTCCTCATCAAACTATGATCTGGAGTATGTTTTAGCCCATCAATACTGAACCCAAAATGAACAGGATTCAAGCAGTCAAAACTAAAATAGTTGAAACAAAAGTTTTAACTAATAGTACAAAGAAAGAAAAAGTATACGGTAGCGTATACTTTTTTCAAGATAAATAGTGATAATTTTTTGATCACTTGATCATACAGGCTCTATCTCATTGAGATGGCGCTGGGCAGACACTTTCGCCGCTAAACACCCTAGGAAAGTGCCTAACATCAATAGCAGTAAGGTTTCATCCCAACTTAGCCCGATTAATCGGAAGCGGCTATCATACAGAAGCGCCAACTGTTCAACACTGCTATTAAGCAGAACTGTGATTAACGCTGTAAGAATCCACGCAGTTAGCGCCCCAATTAAGCCAAACCACATTCCAGAATATAAATACGGTCGCAAAATGAAGCTATCTGTTGCTCCAATCAACTTCATGGTTTGAATTTCGTGCTTATTGGCCTGGACATTAAATCGCAGTGTATTCCCCACAATGAGAAACACAGAGCCCAACATTAAAACAGACAAGGTCACTACAATGCCTGTCACTAGATTCTTAATAGCATCAAGGCGGCTAAACCAGTCTTCATCAAGACGAACATCTGTGATTTCGTCTTCCGCTTGAATGCGTTTTGCCAAAGCTTTTACGGCTTGTTTGTCGTCGCTTGCCGGTGTTATCACCAACACACCCGGCAGCGAATAATCTTCAAGCAATGAGATAGCCTGATCAAAGCCGGAATATTGGCTTAAGTCAGCTAAACCTTGTTGAGGGGAAATATATTCAACTTTGGCAACTTCAGATAAACTTTCCAGCTCATCTTTCAACACCATGATACGTGGTTCTGGTGTCTGTTCTTTAATATAACCACTCACTTGAGAGGGGCCGGCAACATTGGTTGTCGCCACGGCTACGTTTTTGCCTAGTAAATACAAGGTTGCGGGTAGAGTTAGCGCCATTGAAATCACGGCCAAGGTAAGAATGTTACCTAGAGGACGCGACCATAAACTCATAAATGAGGCTTTCGCCTGCTTAAAGTGGATAGCAAAATAGCCATCACGCTGAGCGCGTTCGCTTTTTTTCGCCGCCTTGTTGTTGCGCTTATTAACGGCCATAATCTTCGACCTCACTCAAAAAACCTTGGTTTAATTCCAAGTGACGATACTGAGGTCGCGAGTTAACGAGGTTAACGTCATGGGTGGCAAGCAGTATGGTTACCCCAGCACGATTAAACTCTTCCAACAATCGCAACACTCGAGCAGATAGCTCTTGATCCAGGTTACCAGTTGGCTCATCAGCTAACAGCAAGGTCGGACGATTGACTACGGCACGAGCAATCCCCACTCGCTGTTGTTCACCACCTGAAAGTTGACTTGGCAAACAACGCGCTTTATCCAATAACCCTGTTTTATCTAACGCCGCAGAAACTCGACGTTTGATCTCATGTTCGGAGATAGACTCAATACGCATTGGCAAAGCAACGTTGTCGTATACCGAACGATCCATCAGCAAGCGATGATCTTGAAAGACAATCCCGATATTGCGACGCAACAAAGGGATGTCTTTGTTAGGAATACGAGTGATATCGTGCCCGTTAAAGCTAATCTTGCCATCGGTAGGGCGCTCTATCGCACATATCAACTTGAGCAAGGTACTTTTACCAGCCCCAGAATGACCGCCTAAAAATGCCATTTCACCTCGACGCAGATGAAAATCGACTTTCTGCAGAGCCTGTCGACCACCTCGGTAAGCTTTACTTACTTGCTGAAACTTAATCACCCGTTGTTCCTCTTACTCACAAACCGATCAATCTTCGCGGCTAAACAGTGCGTCAATAAACTCTTTTGTTTCAAACGGACGCAAGTCATCGATACCTTCACCCACGCCAATAAAGCGAATTGGGATCTGGAATTGATCGGCAAGCGCGAAGATCACACCACCTTTCGCCGTACCATCTAGCTTAGTCAGAGTAATACCCGTAATCGGAGCAATATCGCTAAATAGTTTCGCTTGGCTAATCGCGTTTTGACCCGTACCAGCATCTAGCGTCAACATCACTTCATGTGGTGCAGAATCATCAATCTTCTTCATCACACGAACAATCTTACGTAACTCTTCCATTAGGTTAGCTTTGTTTTGCAAGCGGCCCGCTGTATCTGCGATCACTACGTCAAAACCGCGTGCTTTCGCGGCTTCAATAGCATCGTAGATAACCGATGCACTGTCAGCACCAGTATGCTGAGCAATGACCGGAACATCATTACGCTCACCCCATACTTGTAACTGCTCCACCGCAGCAGCACGGAAGGTATCACCAGCCGCTAGCATGACTTTCTTACCTTGCGATTGGAATTGCTTCGCGAGTTTGCCAATGGTCGTTGTCTTACCTACACCGTTTACGCCGACCATTAAGATCACGTAAGGCGTTTTGCTGGTGTCGACTTCTAGAGGCTGATCTACGTTAGACAGAATCTCTGCCATTTCTTCTTTCAGAAGACCATAGAGTGCTTCACCATCTTTAAGATCGGCACGAGACGCTTTTTCAGTTAGGTTCTCAATAATTTTAAGCGTGGTATCCATACCAACATCAGCGATCAGAAGTTGCTCTTCCAATTCTTCAAACAGCTCGTCATCAATCTGCTTGCCTTTGAACAAACCGAAGAAACCAGCACCGATGTTTGCTTTCGTGCGCGCAAGGCTACGCTTTAGGCGAGCAAAAAAGCTCTCGGTTGGTTTTTCTTGCTCTTGCACACGTGGCTCTACTGGAGCAACGACTGGTGCTTCTGCTTCTGCTTCTGCTTCTGCTTCTGCTTCTGCTTCTGCTTTGGCAGCTTGCTGTTCTTGTTCTGGTTCGGCAACGGTTTCTTGCTCTTCAACCTGCTCAATGACCTCTTCTGGTAACACTTCTGGTTGAGTTGATTCTACCTTTTGCTCTTGTTCTGGTTGTTTCGCTTGGTCATCATCACCAAAACCAAGCCAAGAGAGCAATCCGCGCTTCTTTTTTTCCGTCATCTGGGGATATCCTAGATTGTCTTAATTAATTCTAAGTCTTTCTCGTTAAGCTTACGCAAATTGAAAAAGAAAATGACAACAAAGTGAAAAGTTACCACTCTAAAGGCAATTTAAGGTTACACTTTGTCATCAATGAAATTTGGCTGTACTCAGAGCGTAAACGCTGAGCGACTGGGTATAGTATCACTTTATTAGCGGTCAAAAAATCTATGGTAAGACGTCGCCAGCAAAACACATCACAAAAAAAACCTTCAACCGGCTTTGTCCGAATTATTAGTGGCTTATGGCGTGGACGAAAATTACCCGTTCATGACGCTGAAGGGCTACGCCCAACAACTGACCGCGTTAAAGAAACGGTATTTAACTGGTTAGCACAAGATGTACCACAAGCGAAGTGCTTAGACCTCTTTGCCGGCTCTGGCGGCTTAGGTTTTGAAGCAGCTTCACGCCAAGCTGAAATGGTTACGTTGATTGAGCTCAATCCTGCAGCATATAAGCAATTAGAGCAGAATATCGCGTCACTGAAAGCGGATAACATTGTGGTAAGAAACACCGATGCATTAAGCTTTTTAGCCCAACCAGGTACACCGCATCACATCGTCTTTATCGATCCACCATTTCGCAAAGGTTTGTTAAGTGAAACCATCGCTTTACTCGAGCAAAATGGCTGGCTGGCAGAAGATGCCATGATTTACATTGAAACAGAAAAAGAACTGACCATTGAAGGTCTACCGGAAAACTGGCAGCTACACCGTGATAAAACGGCAGGTCAAGTCAACTTCCGTCTCTACCAACGAGAATCAGCATAAGGAAATTAAATGAAAGCACTGATTTTGTTAGCCAAAACCGGCATCGGGTTTGTTTGGTTTATTCTGCTATTAAACTTTTTTGTGCCATTTCCAGGTAATGCAGCCATTGCTCTTTATATTTTGACGGCCTTCCTGTTTATGATGCATGGCCTGCAAATGTTGATTTTCATTGGAGCCTTTGGCGACAAGATCAACATGAGTCGATGGGAAAAGTGGTCAATCTTAATCTTTGGTATTTTTGCCCTGCTTGATATTCGTCGTAAACATATGATGTAAAAAAATGCCGCTCTCTCGAGCGGCATTTTTATTTTAGTGGGCTTGGGTTACATGCCCATATAGCTTTTCATGCCATCCAAGAACATCTGTGTTGAGATCATTACCAACAACAACCCCATCAAACGCTCTACCGCTTTCAGGCCTCGCTCACCCAATAGACGATGTAAAATGCCAGAGAACATCAAGATCACAAACGTTGCCGTCCACGCCAGCACCACAGCACCTGAAAGTTCTAGCAAGTTATTCGGATTCTGGCTTGAGAGTAATAGGATGGTCGCTATAACCGAAGGGCCTGCGAGCATTGGGATAGCCATAGGCACAATGAATGGCTCTTCACCTGCCGCCAATCCTGTCACACTGCCAGCTGAAGGGAAGATCATCTTTATCGCGATGATAAATAAGATAATACCGCCGGAGATACTCAACGTTTCTGGTTGTACATGCAGAAAAGCCATAATGCTTTTACCTGCAAACAGGAACAACAGCAAAATACCCAGTGCAAAGAAGAGCTCTCGAATCAGTACGATACGACGTCGTTTCGGTTCTAAATGCTTTAAGATCGACAGAACAATCGGTAGATTGCCCAGCGGGTCCATGATCAAAAACAGCAGCGTCGCCGCAGAAAGAATGTCCATTAATTACCTCCAAGACTTTGCGGCGAAGTATAACCCCATCTCGAAGATATTGCCCAATTTGTAAAACAGACTGGGCTTTACAAGCATACCTTTCTTAGTGACTGCAAACTCGCTCTTGATTCACCGTCCAAAGTTCATCTTGTTGTGTGATCTTTTGACGTTCAATAAAGAAGCTAAACAACTGATCAAAGTTAAAACCTGACAGCTTACACGTACGAAACTGAGCATCTGCACCAAACTCATTATGTACAACTTGGCGCAACGCCTCTTCACTCATCGGCTTTTCACGTAGTAGGTTTAACACTTTGTGAGCATGAATTTCACTCATATGAATAACTCCTGTGGATTTGAAACCCAAATAGGATAGATGAGAAAGCAACAACCTTTCTTTGATATCAAATAATGAAGGAAGCGGTTATCAAGCAATGAGCCAGCAGATAAGTACCAGA
Source organism: Vibrio fluminensis (assembly GCF_015278125.1). Classification (GTDB taxonomy): domain Bacteria; phylum Pseudomonadota; class Gammaproteobacteria; order Enterobacterales; family Vibrionaceae; genus Vibrio; species Vibrio fluminensis. The sequence goes on along the minus strand of NZ_JADILO010000029.1, from coordinate 29,227 downwards.
AATTAAGTAACGTCCCAACGGCAAGGAGTGACGATAATCATGAATCGCTAACAATGCGGCAGAAGTGGTCAAAGATAGGCTACCAACAAACGCCAGCAGAGCGGCTTGGCTATGCTGCAACAGCCATAGTTCTCCGGTAACCCAATTCAATTGCAGTAACACCATTCCCATGATGACAACGGGAAAGATAAGACGGTCGATTTTAGGTAGCAAGAGGAAAAATGCCATGATGCCCATTGCCAGTAGCATCGCAGCCAACCACCACACTACCTCACCAGAAAGCTGTAACCAAAACGAAGTGCTATAGCAAAGTTGCGCCGCGATAAAACAAGCAAAACAAATCCGCTTTATCCGCTTAGTGATATAAAGGCTATCGGCAAACATCGAAATCACTAACCCGAGAGACACCCACCACTCTAAACGCCCGACTAAACTCTCTTTGCTCCAAAGCATGACCAACAATAAGAATAGGGAGAAGCAAGAGAAAAAGATTGCTTGTTTAGGTTGGTTATTTTCACAAGCAGAGCTGCTAATAAACCCTGAGAGTGCGATCGCGAGCCAGCTCCACATAACATTACCTCTAGAAATTCGAACCGCCAGTTTAGGCTTGAGTCCTGAATTGTCTATATATGACAAACAAAACTTGGATCTTGGTTGCGATTCGATTCTCTTCAATCCGATATTGCTCACATCACGTCGACTTGCCTCCAGTCAGCCAGTTTTTGATCATTTCGACCAGAACTAAGCGCTAGCCATCATTTCAATACACAAACCTTATCCACCCTTAGAAAGACTAGACTCATTACAATTAAAATAAAGAAAAATACCTTTAAAATACAAACAGATAATCCAATAAAAACAATAAAAACTTAACCTTTATACTTTTTGTCCTCTAAGTCATATTTAAAATTTCGCAAATTTTATGTCAGAAAAATCTCAACAAATGAGAATCCATGTCATGCTCATAGAGATCAAAAACAAAAAACCGTGACAAATAGGGCAAAAACAAGCTTTGCAAAATGAATGTCGCAAAATTCAATACAACCTAATAGAACACTATTTGAGCTACTTTTTAATCAATTAAAATCAATAACTTAAAAATAAAAAGCAATCAAAATCACAATATTACCTCGTGAAAAAAACCACAATTTCATCACTTAGGCAAGCGATTAACGCCAATAATCGAGACCATTAATTTGTTTTTTATGACTCTTTTGAGCTTGATCCTTGATCAACCACTTAAAATTCTGCTATTCTTATATACATAGAATAAATCATCGAATAAAAGGAGCAGAGTTATGATTACTTCTTCACAAAAACAAGGACTTGTAATGATCGCAGTCATCGTAGGCTTGATGACTCTGCCGATGATGATGTACTAGTCAAATTAAAAAAGAAAGGGACGCCAATGGCGTCCCTTTTTTGCTTTATGCCTCAGTATCAATCAAGAAATGTTCAACTATTAAACATTCGTCTAGTTTTAAACCAAGAATAAAAACCAATACTTTTAAGCACTTCACCACCTAAGTTAGAAGTGTTTCGATAAAATATCCCAATGCGCGTAATAAAACAGCATCGCGGCTAACGTAATCAAGGTCATGAGGGATATTGCTACGCGCCAAATAAAGCGACTGCTTCTTGGAGTTAGCTCTTTCTCGCACTCATCGCAAACCGAAAGAAACTCGCGACGATTCTCTAACTCATAGTCGTACTCATGCACAATTTTATTGCGAATCGTAGCGATATAACGCAGCTTACCTACCACATTATGGGGTAAACGCTCTTCACAGCTAGTGATAAGCTGATGAAGACCTTTACCTTCTGCATGGTATTGGGTTCGCAGCAAGTGCTCTATTTTACGAGTGCGAGTAATTACGCTATCGATATCGGACATAATTTCTCTCCCTGTTTGATACTACAATCTCCGTCTCTATTGTCTTTGTTATTTAACAAGTTACAAGGGTCATCTTACAAATGAATTCTGTCTACAGCTCTAGATTACCGAGTTAATCGTCAATAGCTTGTGATGTAGATCGAAGATCTATTTTCGATATCACCATTCTGTGCTTTATATCTCAGAGCATAGTCAACATCATCACTAAAAAGTAGCTAGAATGCTCCCTTAAGTTCATCGGGGAGGAACTGATGCCTATTTCAATATTTATCGCCATTGCTTTGCTGTGTATTTTAGCTGGATGGGTGTTTAGCAATTTCTATCGTCGTCATATGCAAGGTGAAAACGCACCTGAGCAATCCGTTGATGTGACGGTACTCGACAAGCAAGCAATCGAAATTGAAGATGCACAACCAGGTCAGGAAGACCAAGAATATTGGATTTATGTACAACGTGGACGAATTGGACCAAAGCGAGAGTTTCAGGTGGGCATCCACTACTTCCATGCATTAAATCCGGGAGACAAAGGAACCCTTACCTATCAAGGCGATAAGTTCCTTCATTTCGCGATCAAACGTCCATAATACTTACGGCAGTAACCATGCTGTCTTTTTACTGCGCGCTAGCAAACAACTCAATGCTAGCGCTCCACCACCACTGATGATGATCCATAGTGGTATGACCCAACCAGGATGACCTTGATACCAACCAAATGCTTTCATCGGCCATAAAAATATCGGATGAAGAAGGTAAATCCCCAAACTGTGCTGACTGATTAACGCAACCACTTTATGTGCATTCTCTGAAAGGAAATCACTCAAATAGCGACATACGACAAACACCATGCTCGCCGCCATAACGACATTCAAGGTCTTATAAGATAACCAACGCCCAACCGTATATTTTCCTGCTTCGACACTATTGGTAAGCACCATAAACACTGTCACCAACAACGCAACAACACCCAGCCAAGTAAAACTGATGACCGCAGAACGACTTAAAGGGAGCTTTTGGTAGAGCAAATACCCCAAAGGCAAATAACCACTATAGAGCCAAAGTTCGGCACTCCATGGACCATTAATGCCAAACAAATAAAGTGTTGTCGTCACCAACCATAAGGCAACAAAAGCATACAAGGCCGAATCATTGTCTTGTTTCACTACCCACTGGAAAAACGGAATGACGAAATAGAGTGGAATAAAGTAGTAGAAGAAACCAAGGTGGTAATAAGTGGCGTGGTGAGGACTATCGAGTAAAACCTCTTTTGCCGTCTGCCCGTCAAACCCTTGCGCCGTCCATCCTGATAAATAGGCATAAAACAACGACCAAATTAAAAACGGCACCAGCACCTTACCTAAGCGACGTTTGACGTAATACCCAAGCTCAAAATCACGCTTATCACTAAGCATTAAAGCACCAGTAATCAAAATAAAGACTGGCACCGCCCAACGGCTAATACTGTTAATAGAAACCGCCGTCGCCCACTGTTCAAAAGATATCGAACCTAACTCATGCCGATAAGGAGCGAGTACATGAATAGCAATAACCGCAATAGCGGCGACACAACGCAATAAGTCGAAAAAGCGAACTCGTTCTCTCATACTCAGCCAACTAAAATTAAGAATTGTATTGAATATAGCAATAAAAAAGCTGACTAAACCAATAACAAGTAACGGTTTAGTCAGCTTTTAGTAAGCCAAGTTAAAAACCAATCCGCGCTTAAGTCGTAGCTTGCTCCAACTTAGGCAGCTTAATTGAGATGATAGTCGTGATTGCTAGGAAAGCAAAAGACACCCATAAACAAGCAGATAAGCCTGCCATTTGGAACACCCAGCCTGACAATACCGTACCAATTAAGCGCCCCATCGCGTTCGCCATATAGTAGAAACCCACATCAAGCGATACCCCATCGCCTTTGGCATAACTGACTATCAAGTAAGAATGCAGCGATGAGTTAACCGCAAACACGGCACCAAAAATAAGCAAGCCAACGATAATAACCAGCTGCGGCTGCCACCCAATCTGAACGGCATAAGCAATCCCCGCAGTAATGATTGCTAGCAGACCCGCCCAGAATAATGCCGCACTGCCATCCGGCACACGACCTTGAGCCTTACCAGTAATCTTAGGCGCCAACCCCTGCACAAATCCGTAAGCGATCACCCACAGAGCAAGGAACCCTCCGACCCACAAGTGTGGCCAACCAAACGTGCTGCCCAAATAGATGGGTAAAGCAATCACAAACCATACATCGCGAGCGCCAAACAAGAACATGCGCGCTGCAGAGAGAATATTGATCGATTCAGACTTAGAAAAAATTTGGCTGAACTTCGGTTTTACCTTGGCTTTACCCATATCACTTTCAAGACCAAGTAAGCTGCCAATCAACACCAGGGTTAATACGCCCGCCATTAACAGCACCGCAGCCTTAAAGCCCACCAGCGAGAGCAGTAAACCACCAACAAAGAAGCCTACACCTTTCAGAGCGTTTTTAGAGCCAGTTAAGATCGCCACCCACTTATAGAGCGCACCTTGTTGATCGTCTGGTACGAGTGTCTTAATCGAGCTCTTGGCGCTCATCTTATTAAGATCTTTCGCGATACCTGACATCGCTTGAGCCAACATCACCCAAGGAATGGTCAACCACGCGGCTGGTACCGCTAACATCGTGAGAGCGACAATTTGCATCGCGAGACCAAGATTCATGGTTTTATTCAAACCTAGTCTTGCGCCTAACCAACCACCAATTAAGTTGGTCACTACACCAAAGAATTCATAGAAAAGGAAAAGTGAGGCAATTTCTAGTGTACTGTAGCCCAAATCATGAAAGTACAGCACCACCAGCATGCGCAGTGCGCCATCCGTGACGGTAAAATTCCAATAGTTAAAGGTCACCAACATATATTGACGAACACTTTTGCTCAAATTGGCAAACATAAGCCACCCTATATGAACAGCAATAAGAGCTTTTGGACACCCATGATCCAAAAGCTCATTGGGGTATGATTAACCTTGAGCCACTTGCTCAATGTATTCCACTTGCACTGGCTTAGTGAATGCGCCAGGACGAAGTGCCTGTACTTGAGAGACGATGTCAGCCAAAGCCCAATCACGCTCAAGTAGTAAATGTGCTGCGAGTAGACCAGTGCGACCAGAACCGCCCATGCAGTGCATCGCGACTTTGCCACCTTGCTCCACAATTTGATGCAGTGTTGGTGCTACTTCTGCCCATTTAGCGGCAAATTTACCATCTGGAGCGCAGTCATCTTCAATCTCTAATTGAAACCACTGCATACCTAACTCTTTCGTCAGTGAGCCAAGTTGAGAAACGTTTTTTTCCGCCAGTTCGCGATCGTCCAAAGCTGTAACAATTGCTTGCACACCTTGTTGCTTAAGTTGCTCTAGGCTCTCGTAAAGAGAAGCATCTTTCGTGCCTGGACATGGCGTTAAAATCAACGCGCCTTGTTCAACATCAAGTTGCCATGTTGGGTGTGTCATCATCATTCTCCTTACACCAAACCTACTTTACGAACTAACTCTGCGGTGCGAGTTGCATAACCCATTTCGTTATCGTACCAAGCGTAGATTTTCACCATGCGTGTACCTACAACCATAGTCGATAGAGCGTCCACTATGGTAGAACGTTGGTCACCTTTGTAATCGATTGAAACTAGTGGGCGTTCCTCAAAACCTAGGATGCCTTTTAGCTCACCCTCTGACGCCTCTTTAAGTAGTGCATTCACTTCTTCAGCTGTCGTATCGCGCTTAACATCGAAAATGATGTCAGTTAGAGATGCGTTAGCAAGAGGGACACGTACCGCATGACCATTAATCTTACCGGCAAGCTCTGGGAAGATTTCGACGATTGCCGTTGCAGAACCTGTCGTAGTCGGGATTAAACTCATGCCACATGCACGGGCGCGACGTAGATCTTTGTGTGGCGCATCTAAAATGGTTTGCGTGTTGGTTAAATCATGAATCGTGGTAAACGACGATTGCTCGATACCTAACTTCTCATGGATCACTTTAACCACAGGAGCAATACAGTTGGTAGTACAAGAAGCCGCAGTAACAATTCGGTGGATATCTGGGTTAAAGATTTCATCATTCACACCCACCACGATGTTCGCAATGCCTTCTTCTTTCACTGGCGCTGAAACCACGACGCGCTTAACGCCTTGCTCAAGATACTTATTAAGAAACTCGGTTTTACGATGTACACCTGTTGCTTCAATCACGACATCACAACCTGACCAGTCAACCGCATCAATCTCTTTCTCGCGAGTGGTTTTAATACGCTGACCAGCAACAATCATCTCATCACCGTCAGTAGTCACTGCGTGATTCCAACGTCCTTGTACCGAGTCAAACTCAAGCAAATGGGCCAGTGTGTTACAGTCACCTGCAACATCATTAATCAAAACAAACTCTAACTCCGGCCAGTCAAACGCAGCGCGAAGTGCTAGGCGGCCGATGCGACCAAATCCGTTAATACCTACTTTAATCGTCATAATCGTGTCTCTTTCTACATTTATTGGCAGCAAACAGGACGGCCCTGTATTGCATTAAGTCTTTCGATATCTTGTTGGTACTCTGTTTTTAAGCAGTTTGATGCAACAAGATCATCAATCAATTTATTCATCCAACCAGGTAAAGAAGGGGCGCGGCGATAAAACACCCATTGCCCTTGGCGCACATCCACTAAGATGCCACTCGAACGAAGTTGAGCTAGATGACGGGAAATCTTGGGTTGGCTTTCGTTAAGAGCCTGAGTTAAGTCACCAACACACAAACACTCTTCGCGCATGATTAACATTAGACAACGCACGCGGGTCTCATCGGAAAGTAACTTGAAAAATTGATGTGGTAACATAAATATACTCATATATGGATATGCGCATATCTTTATCTATTTTTATCTGTCGATCAAGCACAGAATCATCATTGTCATAAAAGATTCATGCTTGAACCAAAATTACAAATGGGGATTAAGAGTGGATAGATTCACTCCAACGCTGCGCTTCAGAAATTTTCAGCATTACATCATCCATCGATAAATTGAGTCGTTCACAGGCTTGCTGCATACCTACCCAATCGGCTTGTTCATAGCACTCTTCAATAATCAACAGCGTGCCGTAGGGTCCCTGCCGCTCCAACAATGCGAGTTTGATCGCTTGATTCAGAGGTAGTTGCTCTAATAAGTATTCAATGGATTGATCAAACATAGCATCGATAATCGAAAATAAGCCGATTAAGAAAGCTTGATCTTTGTGTTGCTGCAGTAAATTATGCGAGGACATTAAGGAGAAGAACTGAGCGCGCTGTAAGGAAAGGCAAAATAATTCACGCGGCTTTTTATTTGAAATAAACGAAGCGACCGTCAGTGAAACAAACATTTTCAGTCGCTCCTGACCTAAATAAATCAACGCTTGTTTAAATGAGGAAATGTTTACCTCAAGGCGATCAGATAGACTATTAACGAAATGAAGCAACTTGTATGACAAGGTGACATCTGTCGCCACTATACGCTCAACTTTTTCGAAATCGACTTCAGGCCGACATACTTCTTGAAACAACTCCAATGCGATAATTTGCTCTGAGCTAACATAACGCTGTCGAATCATTTCTGGCTTACTAAAGAAGAAACCTTGGAAAAAATGGAAGCCAGCATCTCGTGTCTGAGCAAATTCAGCTTCCGTTTCCACTCGTTCTGCTAAATATTTGCGTTTACTCCCACCCGCAAGACGCTGCCTAACAAATTGACAAGCGTTGTCTAACCCCATCGCAGCAATATCGATTTTAACAATATGAGCTAAAGGTAAAAAACGCTCCCATTCTGAGCTATAGACAAAATCGTCCAAAGCAATGAGATAGCCATGTTGTTTAAGCTCTTTAATCGCTGAAAACAATTCATCACTTGGTAGGCAAGTCTCAAGTACTTCGATAACTATCTTATCTTTGGGTAAAGCAAGAGGAAGGCGGCGAAGAAGGCTCTGATAAGGAAAATTAACAAAGCAGCGAGAATGAGCGATGACAGGATTAGTGCCAATGCTCAAAAAATTTTCAGCGATTAAACGATAAGTGGCTCTGTTCGATTCAACATGGGCAGGATAGGCATTTTTTTCCCCATCCCGAAACAACAGCTCATACCCGAGAGTTTGCCTCCGAGCATTAAGTATAGGTTGCCGTGCCACATAAGTATCTTTCATTCGCTAACACATTATCAATATTATCAGTTATTTACGACTTTGCTGTAGCCAATAATGCCCCACAACCGACAAACATGGAACCAAATACTTTGTTGATTTTCGCCATCACGCTCTCAGAACGGATAAAACGTCCCATCTGCGAAGCTAATGTGGTGTAACCCAACATCACGATGGCATCAATGACAACCGTCGTCACACCCAAAAGCACAAATTGGATTAACTGAGGTTGGGTTGGGTTAATAAATTGAGGAAAAAGTGCGACCAAAAATACGATCGATTTCGGATTGGTAAGGTTAATAAACACCGCACTGCGCATCAAAGCCAATCCAGAACGATTATCTTCCCCGCTTTGAGTGACCAAACTGGCTTTATCGCGCCACTTTTGAATACCTAGCCATACAAGGTAAGCTGCTCCTACCCATTTTATCACCGTAAAGGCCATAGCAGACTGTGCCACCAGCGCACCGATACCCGCACCAACTAAAATAATGTGGCAAGCCAAACCAATTTGCAGACCAACAATGGCACCTAAAGATTTGCGCGTCCCGTAACTTAGACCATTGCTAATAGAGTTAACGGTACCTGACCCAGGAGCCAAGCTAAAAACAATCGCGGTTACTACATAAGCTAACCAAACATGCAAATCCATACTGTAATACCTCTCGACTAAACGGCATTAGCCAAACATAATTAAAACTTGTTATAAACCCTAGGTAGTTCAGGCTCATTCAATATGACCACAATTAGTGCAATCAATCCGCTTTCTTATACTCAAGAGTCCAATTTTGAGCAAGCCATCAATAACGAAATTGCTGAGCTCTGGCACAGTCGTAAGCAAGGATTTATACGCACTGCTGACAAGCGCAAGCTAGCTTGGGTCTCACTTACATCTGAACATCACACTAAAGTAATTGTAGTGGTAAACGGACGCATCGAGTGCACTGAAAAGTACCAAGAGCTTTTCTATGATTTGTTCCGTCAAGGCTACGACATTTACTCCTATGATCACCGCGGCCAAGGTCGCTCTGACCGTCTAGTGAAAAATCGGGATATTGGCTATGTCGAAGAATTCGACGACTATGTGCAAGACCTTGATTTAATGGTGAACCACTTTAATTTAAACCACTATCAAAAACGCTATCTTCTTGGACACTCAATGGGAGGCAATGTGATCACTCGTTACGTTCAGACTCACCCTGCACACCCATTTGATGCCATGGCGCTGAGCGCTCCTATGTTTGGGGTCAATGTGCCTTGGTACCTAAAACCGATTGCTCGTTGGGTAGGGCAAATCTTGACTGCGTTACATGCCGAACCTAATTACGCTCCGGGACAGAAGCCTTACTATGCCAAACCATTTGATGACAATCTGCTGAGTCAAAGCAATGTGCGCTATCACTGGTTCCGCAATCTCTATAATGAGCAACCGGAATTGCAAGTCGGCGGAGCAAGTACTCGTTGGGTATGGCAAGGTTTAATCGCCTGTAAACAAGCAATACTAATGACGCGCCAAATCAAAATACCTTTGCTATTACTGCAAGCCAGCGATGACAAAGTGGTCGCCAATGAAGCGCAGGTCCAGTTCATCAAAAAGCTGGCAAAAACCAATGACCAATGTAAATTTACCGTTGTATATCAAGCGAAACATGAACTCCTATTCGAATGTGATGAAGTGCGCAATCAAGCGCTGAATAACACACTCGAATTCTTTTCTAACCATTGATTCTAGTGGTTAAACACCCGGCTATCTTGCTGTTAGTAAAAGAGAAAAAATAAGGAAATAGAGCGGTATTTTTTTACCCTCTTTTTCTTTCCTCAATTGAAGTAAACTAAACCTCTCGCAATTCGGCTTCTCGCATTGCAGCGTTATGTTCACATGAGGGCAATATGACCACAGCACGCAAAGACACTCCATTCCAACTTGTCGCCTCGGATCTTGATGGTACGCTTCTCGCGCCAGACCATAAGCTAAGCGCATTCTCTAAGCAGACTTTAAAAGATTTACACGACAAAGGCTTTACCTTTATCTTTGCGACAGGTCGTCATCACATCGACGTAGCGGGCATTCGTGAGCATGTGGGTATTCCCGCTTACATGGTGACATCAAACGGGGCGCGCGTGCACGATCAGCACAATAAGCTGATGTACAGCAACAACGTTCCAATGGATTTAGTCAAACAAGTGATCGACACGATCAAAGTTGATCCGGAAATCTTTATCCATTTGTACCGAAATGATGACTGGATGCTAAACCGCGATGATGAGTTTCTGCGTAACTATCATGAAGAATCAGGCTTTAGCTACACACTCTATGATGTGAATAATCCACCGGTAGATGGCATTGCTAAACTGTTTTTCACTCACCCAGATCAAGACCATGATTACCTGGTGAAATTTGAAGATGAGCTCAATGAAAAATTTGGCGACCAGCTAAACATCGCCTTCTCTACACCTTGGTGTTTGGAAGTGATGGCTGCTGATGTGTCAAAAGGTGATGCACTCAAAGTGATCGCTGAATCACTCGGACTAAAGCTAGAAAACTGCATCGCATTTGGTGATGGAATGAACGACGTTGAAATGCTGCAAATGGCGGGTCGTGGCTTGGTGATGGAAACCTCACACCAACGCGTGAAAAACGCGCTACCCAACAATGAAATCATTGGCAGTAATGCAAATGATGCCGTGGCGCACTATCTACAAGATCACCTACTGTAATCTTAAGTTAAAGATTGATAAGGCAGCACTCGCTGCCTTTATTTTTGGCTATAAGGTAGCAGCTCTTTACTTAAAATGGCTTGCCACTCCGCCTCAGAGACCGGCATTACCGACAAACGATTCCCACGCTTTACTAGCGGTAGATTTTCTAACTCGGGCATCGCTTTCAACACCGATAACGGGATCACCCGCTCTGTCTTGCGCACAAATTCAATATCGACCATAAACCAACGTGGGTTCTCTGATGTTGATTTGGCATCGAAATAGTCGCTCTCAAGATCAAAAGCAAAATGATCGGGGTAAGACTCTTTCGTCACTTTGGCTATTCCGGCAACACCAACATGCTTGCACGAAGAGTGATAAATGAGTACTAAATCCCCCAGCTTCACCTCATCGCGCAACATATTCCGCGCTTGATAGTTGCGCACCCCTTCCCAACAAGAGGTGTTTTGTGTTCGCAAAGTGTCAATAGAGAAGGTGTCTGGTTCTGTTTTGAACAACCAATATGCCATAATGTCCTCAGTATCAGTTCGGATAAGGAAGATATAGCATGAAGGCATTAAGAAACCCAGCGATGCTGGTCAGCCTTTTGGCTTTGCAAGCGTGCTCGACATTAGATTTTTCATCAAGTGAGTCAGAATCTCAACCCAGTCTGCCACTTGCCAATCTTGACCAGCCTAATTCAATAAAGCCACAGCCTTTTATTCTGCGCGGCGAAGTAATCCTCGGCCATGAAGCTCAATCAATTCAACCTTGCGGTAGTGAGCAGCAATATTGGCTATCAATCGATCACGATAAGTTTAATCAAGCGCTACGCCTAATCAACACCCCGTATCAACCTATGTATGGTGAACTAATTGGTCACTTAGAAACCTCAAGCCAAGATGGCTTCGATGGCGACTACAATGCTCGCTTTGTGGTATCAAAGATCAACGTGTTAAGTGCCGAAAAACCAAATCGCTGTGATCGTCCGCTCCAACCTACCCGCGCTTTTGGTAATGAGCCATTTTGGTCACTCTCCGTCTCAAGCAGCGAATTAACCTTTTCGCCTATGGGTGGCCAAAAGCAAGTTTTGCCGATCACCTCATCAAAAATTGAATCTGATCGCCAACGTTATCAATTTGCAGAGGGCCAACTTGAGCTTACTCAGCGTAGTTGTTCAGATGGCATGAGTGACAGTCTCTATGGTTGGACTTCCACACTAAAACTGGCTAACCAAACTTATCAAGGCTGTGCTACATTAAGCAATCAAGACAACAGTCTTGACTGGTCAGGTAAATACCAAGCTTCTTCAACCCAGAGCAGTGGGTTTAGCGTCATACTCGAGATGCAACCAGATCATGGCGCGACAACGACTTATCGCTACCTCGATGGTAGCGGCGACTTAGTTGAGCGCGGTTACTGGCAACAACTCTCACCGCAGCAAGTACAAGTAGTGATGACACACCACCAGCAGCAGCCTTTGCTCTCTGAACGTTTATTTGTGCGCAGCGACGAGCAGTTAACCGCAGACAAAGAAAAAGTCGGTGATGTCGTCTACCCCATTGCCGATGGCGGTTTAACGTTATTTAAGGCCGAGCAAAACAACGCAAATCAACACAGCCAAGGCAGTGCCAATGCCATTCCTTCATCGGCAACTTTTAACCCGAAAGTGGATCGTGCGCTACGAGATTACTTTAGCCAAAACGATATTGATGCCGAAGGTACGCGTTACCGCTGGCTCACCTACGACCTCAATGGCGATGGACAAGATGAGTTGCTTACTCAATTAGATTGGTGTGGCTCTGGTGGCTGTACACTGTTGATCTTTGAAAACCAGCAACGAAAGTGGGTGTTTAACAGCCGTATGACATTAGTCAATACACCACTCAACTTGGGCCACAAAAATCATCAAGGTTGGCAAGATTTAGTGTTATTTGTCCGTGGCGGTGGTGCGGTGCCAAATCAGCATGTTCTACGTTTTGACAATGGCAGTTACCCACTTAATCCAAGTATGGCTCCGGTCGCCAGTTTTGACGATATTAGTCCGGTGCAGCTATTTAGCGATGGGCTGACACCTCATCAAGAAGGGGTAACAATGTAATGCCCCAAGCAACACCTTGCCCAGGCTGTGGTCTATGCTATCAATGTGTTTGCCATTTGGTGCCTCATTTTGAGGCACCCGTTCATATTGCTTTGCTGATGCACGAAAACGAGCTCAATCGCGATACCAATACCGGAAAATGGTTACTTCAAGCAATACCATCCACCAGTCAGCATGTCTGGCAGCGCCGATCTCCCTGCCCCGACTTGATCAAACTGATCAAAAATGATCACTATCAGGCCTATTTGGTTTATCCCGCTGATAGCAGCATTTCGCTAAAGACGGTTAAACAAGATGCTGATAGTAATGAAAAAATACCATTATTGATTATTCTTGATGGTACATGGCAAGAAGCGGGAAAAATGTTGAGAAAGAGTGACTGGCTAAGTGATTTACCCTGCGTCCATCTTGAACCAAGTGAACAGTCGGACTACCAGTTAAGGCGCAACCAGCAACAAGGGCACTTATGCACGCTAGAAGTGGGCAGTGAAATCATTAAAGAACTTGGTCTGAACGGGCAAGCTCAAGCGCTGAATACATTCTTTCATCACTATATGCGAGTGTTTAAAGCCGATAAAAGTGGTCACGCTTTAAAGTAGCAGCAACGAATCCAGTTGGTGGATTTCCACATCAGGTAATACTCGAGCGTGTTTCGCCTCACGTAAGCAACTGCCTTGGTCGTTATACCAACACGCTTGAAAGCCGTTTTGTTTTGCACCAAACACATCGGTTTTCAAGTGATCGCCCACATGCAAAATAGACTCACTGTCTAGAGTAAGAAATTGCTGAGTTTGACGAAACATATCACCATGAGGCTTAGCATGACCATTTCGTCCAGCACGTAAGATCAGTGAAAAATAGCCGGCTAAACCAATACGTTCGACATCCACATTACCGTTGGTTATTGCCACCAGCGGGTATTTTTCGGCTAATTGCGCCATCACTTGGTGAGTAATCTTGGGAACCACAAAATCACTTCGCAGCTCAGTCACTATCTGCAATAGATCATCTGCCGCTTGCTCGGCCTGCGCCGCCGAATAACCCAACTCAATCAAACCGGTAGTGGTAGTGCGATGACGCCATAGCGTCAGATCGCTGTATAGCCAATTGTCTTGTTTGGCTAAGTCGAGTTTTAGCTTTAACCACCAATCTTCATCACGAGTGGTCGCAATAGGATGATGATGAAAAAACCAAGCATTCGCCTCACGCGTCAGCCGAGCAATCACGGGACGGTTGTCATAAAGCGTATCATCCAAATCAAAACTCATCGCTTTGATTGGCTTTAACTGTCGGTAGTATTTCATTCCTTCACCCTATTTCGATTACTTCTTTTTCGCCCTTGGGTGGGCTTGGTCATACACTTGTGCAAGGTGTTGAAAATCCAAGTGAGTATAGATTTGCGTAGTCGAGATATTTTCATGGCCAAGCAATTCTTGCACCGCACGTAAGTTGTTACTCGATTCCAACATATGAGTCGCAAATGAGTGGCGTAATTTATGCGGGCTGATATGACTCGCAACCGCCTGCTTTTGCCCCCACTCTGCCATCCGTTTTTGGACGTTACGGTGAGAGATGCGTACACCTAGTTTAGAGACAAACAGCCCTTTTTCATCCGGTTTGGCTAAACCGCTGCGCACTTTAAGCCATTTCCCTACCCACTCTTTTGCGAGACCTGAAAATGGCACTTTACGCTCTTTGTCACCTTTACCGACTACGCGTAATTCACCACTAAACAGGCTCACATCCTTGACGTTGATGCTGACCAATTCCGCTAAACGCAACCCTGCGCCGTACATTAGTTCCATCATGGCACGATCACGAATCGATAATGGGTCGTCATCGGTCACCTCAAGCAGTTGCCCGACTTCATCCACATCCAAGTTTTTAGGTAATGGTCGTTTTTTGCGCGGTGCAGAAACACCTTTGGCAGGATTCGCGCTGATCTCGCCACGCAAGATCAAAAAATCAAAGAAACTACGCAGTGAAGAGAGTCTTGTCGCTAAGCTGCTCGCTTTCATGCCTTCACGCATGCCCTTACTCGCCAACTGACGAACCCAAGCCGCATCAACTTGAGTCCAATCTTTAAGCCCCATGCTCAGCAGATGCTGCGCCATGGTTTCCAGTTGTTGTTTGTAGTTACGTTGAGTATGAAGACTGAGCCCTTTTTCGCTTCTCAGATATTCATAGAAGCGTTCCAAGGGCTTTTGTAGGCCGTTAGGCAGAGGTTGTACTAATTCGCTCATTGGTGTCCATTTGCCAAGGCAGAATTGCTATCGCATGGGAGAGCACTAATGCCAAATGACGTAAAAATAGGGTATCCATATGGGGTTGGAAATGACCGCCATCCTCACTTGAGAACGCGATTAACCCTTGTGCTTTGCCTTTTACTAAAGGTAGCACAACGTAAGAGCCAAGCTCTGGAGCACGATTAAGTTCGCCAAATAGAAGCTCACGATCGGCTTTACGCATACGGCCTAGGTAGGCTGATTTACCATTGAGATTATTGGTAGCAAAACGCTGATAACTCTCAAAACTGGTTAAATAATGTTTGGATGGAGCATTGAACAAACGTACATAAGCCAACAGTCCTAAAGCTTTGGCTTTACTCTCAATCGCCTTAATTGCATCTAACAAACAATCACACTTTAAAATCTGTTCTTGCAGATCCATAAATTCATGGAAAGTTTTGTCATTGTTTGCTGCCAGCGACATCAAGGTGGTGATCTCTTCTTCCAACTCTTCAATCCGCTGACGCTGACGATTGAGTTGAACATGCACCAAGGATACCGCGCCTTGCTCTTGTGTTGGCAAAGCGAGGCGATCAACAAGGTCACGTCGGTGAATAAAGAAATCGGGATTATCACGCAGATACTCTGCCACCACTTCTGCAGTTAACGCATCCGCTTCAATCTGAGACACAGAGATTCCTTAGTTAGCAGTTAATTTGGCCGTCAAAGACGTGAGTTGCAGGGCCTGTCATGTAAAGCGGTTTACCCATACCTTGCCAGCAAATTTTTAACTCGCCACCCGGTAGGCGCACTTTCACATTTTCGTCCAATAAGCCTTGTACAATCCCGACAGCAACCGCACCACAAGCACCGCTACCACAGGCTTGGGTTTCACCAGTTCCACGCTCATAAACGCGTAGATTAATTTCATTACGGTTAACCACCTGCATAAAACCTGCATTAACGCGCTCAGGAAAACGCTCATGCGATTCCAGCATTGGACCTAAGGTTTCTACATCCGCAGTCTTCACATCATCAACTACCGTGACGACATGGGGATTCCCCATACTTACGGCACCGCAGAACAAGGTTTTGTCTTCAGCACGCATAATGTAGGTTTTTTCCATCTGCTTCGCTTTGAAAGGAATTTTGCTTGGCTCAAACTCTGGCACGCCCATGTTAACGGTAACTTGGTCGTCTTCTTCGATATTAAGCAGCATCTTACCTTTTTTGGTGCTGACACTGATGGTGTATTTATTGGTCAAACCTTTCATTCGAACGAAGCGAGCAAAACAGCGCGCACCATTGCCGCACTGTTCAACTTCACTACCATCTGCATTGAAAATACGGTAGTGAAAGTCCGTTTCAGGATCATAGGGAGCCTCAACCACCAAAAGCTGGTCAAAGCCAACTCCAGTATGACGATCCGCCATACGACGGATCAACTCTGGAGAAAAAAATATGTTTTGGGTAATACAATCGACCACCATAAAGTCGTTACCCAAACCATGCATTTTAGAAAAATGGAAATGCATACAGTTTCAATTACTCCGGTAATACGCTCTCAAGTTCCCACAAACTGGTCAACTCTTCACGTTTACGTACTAAATGCGCGCGATTGCCATCAATCATCACTTCAGCTGCGCGGGTGCGAGTGTTGTAATTCGACGCCATAACAAACCCATAAGCACCTGCTGAACGTACTGCAAGTAAGTCATTTGCTTCAAGAACCAAAGCGCGATCTTTGCCTAGGAAATCACTGGTCTCACAAATCGCGCCTACTACATCATAGGTTTTCGCTTCGCCTTGACGTGGATTAACTGGCACGATGTCTTGCCAAGCTTGGTAAAGGGCTGGACGCATCAGATCATTCATTGCCGCATCAATAATGGCAAAGTTTTTATGCTCGGTATGTTTCAAGAATTCGACCTTAGTCAACAACACCCCAGCATTGGCGACAATTGCACGCCCCGGTTCAAAGATCAGCTCGAGATTTTGATGATTACCTAAACGACCTAATAACGCTTTGGCGTATTCTGAAGGTTGTGGTGGTAGTTCATCACGGTATACCACGCCAAGACCACCACCAACGTCAAGATGACGGATCACAATGCCTTGCGCTTTTAGCTCATCAATCAGAGCAAGTAAGCGATCGGTGGCATCAATGAAAGGGTCAATGTCTGTCAACTGAGAGCCAATGTGGCAATCAATACCTTTAACATCCAAACTCTCTAAGCTGTGAGCAAGTTGATACACCACAGGAGCACGGTCAAAAGCGATTCCAAATTTGTTATCACGTAGACCCGTAGAAATATAAGGGTGAGTTTGCGCGTCGACATCTGGATTGATGCGCAAAGATACTGGCGCTTTGACGCCCATTTCGCTCGCCACTTTATTTAAACGCTCGAGCTCTGGCTCAGATTCCACATTAAAACATTTAATGCCGACTTCCAATGCGCGCTTCATCTCGGCTTCAGTTTTACCCAAACCAGAGAAAACCACTTTACTTGGATCACCACCAGCCGCTAAGACACGTTCAAGCTCACCACCAGAAACAATATCAAAGCCAGAACCTAAACGAGCCAATGCGTTAAGCACACCGATATTTGAGTTCGCTTTTACCGCGAAACAGACAAGATGAGGATGGTCGCCAACCGATTTATCAAACGCATGCCAATGACGCTCAATCGTCGCGCGCGAATATACATAGAGTGGCGTTCCAAACTGCTCAGCTAAGTCAGTAAGAGGAACATCTTCGGCCCAAAGTTGGCCATCATCCTGATAGTTGAAGTAATCCAATGTGCTTTCCCTTTTATATTTTGTTGTATCTACCTAGGCGTTAATGACAACGCTTGGGTATATCGCCTAAAGCATCATGCTCAGTGCGATATTATTGCTGTGTTTGCTCATTTTGTTGAGCATCGTCAGGCATATATAGTGATCCTGTTTGACCACAACCAGCCAAACCTAACATCGAGATGACAAATAAAGCTAAGATTGATTTTTTCATAGGTCTAACCGTGATTATTCTTTCAATGCCCCCTATAATCGCACCACACTCAGGAAAAGCAATAGGATAGACAAGATGAACGAGACAGAATTTCATCAACTTGCCGATCAGCAAATGCAATTCATCGAAGAAATGATTGATGATTCAGGCGCTGATATCGACTATGAAACGTCTGGTAATGTGATGACCTTAGAGTTTGAAGATCGCAGTCAAATCATTATCAACCGCCAAGAACCAATGAAAGAAATTTGGTTAGCATCTCGTTCTGGTGGCTTCCACTTCGCTTATGTGGACCAACAGTGGATCTGTTCTAAAACAGGCATAGAATTGATTGCGATGGTGAAGCAAGAATGTGAAAAACACGCTGGTGAGACAATCGACTGGGTGTAAACACTGAAAAGTTACAAAAAGTAAAAAGAGCACAAGCGTGCTCTTTTTTGTTATTAGGCGTTAACCGCGCGATTAGGCTTTGCATAACTCGCCCCGTCGTTACGATATGGTACGATATAAGGCTCCCCACCATCTTCGCAGTACACAATTTGATAGTATTGCGGCAAATTAAAGTTAATAAACTTAGAAGCAACGGCATTGTCATCACGGATTGAGGTATAGAAGCTATTTACACTGGCAATCATTTCATCTTTCTCGCCATTGTACTGATGATAAACTTCAACACGGTTGACCTCATCAAGCACATAAATATTGAAGCCTTTATCCGAATCTTCAAAGAAGAACTGCACTAGACCTTCGCTGGCACAATTGTCCACAATTTCTGGCAGTTGATAATCTTGCTCTTGATCCAGCATCAACAGCGGTGAGCCTTTCAGTTTATTGGTCGAAATACTGCGGTAAAAATCCACCGAGTTTTCCAGCATCTGCATCGACACGCCACGACGTTCAAAGAACAAACCATACATCTGCTGACCAATACGCAACGCTTTAAATCGACGACGTTTTTCTTGCTCGACAGGTTTCAAGCGTAAATCGATACATTCCGCCAGTAACTGATAAACCATGTTACGCATCACACCACGCATGTTTTTGCTGTAGCAGAACACATCCACCGATTCTGGTGGCAACGCGTCTTGGTGCATTTTGCCCAGTACGGTTTTTAGTGCGTCCAACATGGCGGTTTCACCTTTAAAATGCAAAGTACGCACTTCATGCCACGAATTTCGATAAACCAAATCCACACTACCGACCAAACATTTCTGTTCAGGCCCATAGCTAAAAATATCAATATTCTTTAAATCAACCTTGAGTGCCTTACCACTTAACTCAGCGGTTGGGTCTTCTTCGAAGTTGATGAACATTGCCAACTGGCTAATCTCACAAGGACTTGCTAAAGCCTGCATACTTGGACGACGCTTACGTAACGAGAAGGTGTTACGTAGATCGCTCACCATCTGGTAGAACTTATCAATATCCAAATGAGCATCGCGGATCACCGCATTTAAGTGCGTTGACTCAGTGATTAGGCCATTAAAGAACGCCCATGCCACCAGTTTACTTAAGTATTCATTATGCTCGAGGTAAGGCTGGCCTAAAATACGATGTGGTTGCAGAGGTTGCTTATAGAGGTACCAACCCGGTTGATTCGTTCGCCCTGATTGCACTTCAATAAAAGTTAACTCAGGCTCGTGCAAATCTGGCGATATCTGAGGGTTAAGCAAGGTCACTTTACCTGGCAGAACCTCAAATGCGGCATACAGTTTTCGCGCTAGAATGCTGATATCTTGGGGGCTGATTGCCGACGTAATGTCATTGCGGCGTGCAAACTGAATTAGGTTACGGTAGCTCAGCATCAATGCATCAAGCAGAGAGTGATGCACTACTTTAACCTGTTCCACTTTCCAGTGACGACGGTTATCGAGCTCTTCGATCACCTCTGGTTGCCAGTTCCATTTCGCCACCAATTGCCCTAACGCTTCACGACGCCAAGGAACCGAACCTGCACCGGGCTCACGAGAGAGTTTTTCATGGGTTTTTAGGTAGAAGCAACGACGAACAAGATCAAGGCGCGTGCTATCACCAATGCGCTCAAGGTAACGCGTTACCTTTTCAAGCATTAGATAATACGCATCCATACCATAGAGATCTTGCTCATCAGCAAAAAAGCGGCGCTTAGTATCAAGGCTGAGTAACTGAGCATGTGGGTACTCCCACGAATACGCCTCTAACAAAATCGCTTTCAATACCGATTTATATGGCGAGTCGATACTCTTGTACAGTTGCCACAAGTTGGAACCGAAATATTCTTCAGCTGGAATTCGGTGCAACTGACCAAAATCTATCCAGCGAGTGCAGTCAATGCTGCCACGATTACAAAGTTCTTGAACGTATTCGTCGTAGCACTCTTCCATCTCTGGCGGAACAATTTGCCACAACAGGCGTTGGCCTGCGAGACGCACTGCGCTGCGGTAAAATTCATCCAACAACAGCATATGTTGCGAAGAGCCGCAGTTATCTCCGGTCATTTCTTCTGAATGATTTGAGCGAAAACGCTCAGCGTCCATAATGAAGAAGTTGGCTTCTACACCTTGACTCTGCGCCCAATCGGTAATTAACAAACATTTGTTATTGAGACGTTCGCGTTCATCATGCCCCATTGTTGGAGCCACACAAACCCAGATATCTAAGTCACTAGACGTACTTTGACCTATCGATGAAGTACTGCCCATCGTGTAAAGCGCGAGAATATCGGGAGTGAGGTTCTTAGTCAGAGGTTGACCAATAGTCAGTTCAGTATCTTCCACAAACTGCTGTTGTTCGTGGTTTAGGTCGAAGTCATAAATACCATGTGGCACATGCGCATCGTAATAACCTGGGAAAACTGGATGGTTGTAATGCAGAAGAGCGGGAATCAAGTGAAAGACTCGCTGAGCTTGCAAATCCATAAGCGCCAGCGCGCGTTCGATACGCTGCTGGTTCAAACTATCTAGTCGTTGAATTAACTTCTCAGTGTAAGCCTGCAAGGGAGATTCCTTGGTTATTTCCTATTATACGCCTTGCTTAATAAATAGGCTAAAGCGCCAACAAAACGTGATCAATCTATCATTTTTATTTTGATTGGTAAAGATTTGTACGATCGATTCTACATTGTTTTGTCTTTCAACATCCTTGGATTTCCTTTCCCTAGTTTGGTCTGTAACCGCCTTTTCTAATAATAACCTAGTTAACAAACGGGACTTTAATCACAATATTTTGACCAAAATGTGCTAACGCGAGTCCATTTCTGCATTCAATGCATTGATCAGTAAATTTTTTGCCCTCTCAGTGGTAGGATTAGCTTATCTACCATAATTTCAAAACAGGCGAATATGACAAACACGGCTCCAATTCGAATTGCGACGCGTAAAAGCCCTCTTGCTCTATGGCAGGCTCACTATGTTAAAGATGCTTTGCAAGCTGCCCATCCAGGTCTCGAAGTTGAACTCGTGACTATGGTAACTAAAGGCGACATCATTTTGGATACGCCTCTAGCTAAAGTTGGCGGTAAAGGCCTGTTCGTTAAAGAACTTGAAGTGGCGATGATCGAAGGACGCGCTGACCTAGCGGTGCACTCAATGAAGGACGTGCCAGTCGACTTCCCTGAAGGTTTGGGGCTTGTGACGATTTGTGAGCGTGAAGACCCGCGTGATGCTTTCGTTTCGAACACCTACAAAAATGTTGACGATCTGCCTCAAGGTGCGGTTGTGGGCACTTGTAGCCTACGCCGTCAATGCCAGTTGAAAGAATATCGCCCAGATCTTGTGATCAAAGAACTACGCGGCAATGTAGGTACTCGCTTAGGTAAACTGGATGCTGGTGAATACGATGCGATTGTTCTTGCAGCTGCAGGCTTGAAACGTCTTAAGCTTGAAGAACGCATAGCGAGCTTTATCGAACCAGAGCAGTCGCTGCCAGCGGTAGGACAAGGTGCGGTCGGTATTGAGTGTCGTCTCGATGACAAGCGCCTTATCAAACTACTTGAACCTCTTAACCACATCGATACTGCGGATCGTGTTAAGTGTGAGCGCGCAATGAACCTAACTCTCGAGGGTGGCTGCCAAGTGCCAATCGGCAGCTATTCACTGCTCGATGGTGATGAACTTTGGTTACGCGCACTGGTAGGCGAACCTGATGGTAGTGAGATAGTTCGTGGTGAAATTCGTGGACCTCGCGCACAAGCAGAAGCAATGGGCGTCAAACTAGCAAATCAACTGCTAGAGAACGGGGCTCGTGACATCCTTGCGCGACTGTACGCTGATCACGAGTAATTGCTATGAGCGTGCTCGTTACGCGACCAGGTAAACAAGGGCTTGCACTTTGTCGCCAACTTGAAGAGCTTGGCGTCAAAGCAATCCACCACCCCTTGATTACCATCCTAGCTGGGGAGCAACTCTCCAGCTTAAAACAACAGCTACCTCTGGCTGATATCATTATTGCTGTCAGCCAGCATACCGTGGAATTCACCCACCAAGCTCTCACTAATGCCAATCTTAACTGGCCGAAAACAGCAACCTACCTTGCCGTCGGTCAAAAATCCGCACAGTTTTTAAGCAAAGCGGTGAATCAGAAAGTACACTACCCTGAAGTTAGTGATAGTGAGAACTTACTGAACCTCTCTCCGTTGCAACAAGTCTCAGGCAAGCGAATCGTCATTTTAAGAGGTAATGGTGGTCGCGAGCTTATTTATGAAACTTTGCAAGGAAGAGGGGCGATCGTCGAGTATTGCGAGGTGTATAAACGTGAAAATCTCGTTTTCCACTCAGAAATTGCAGTACCTTTCTGGCAAGATAGTCAGATTAAACAACTTATTATTACCAGCTCGGGACAACTTAGCTTCTTCATAGAACAAATTGCACCACAGTATAGAGATTGGATTTTCCAGTTGGTGCTCTTCGTTCCGAGTGAACGCATAGCGATTGAAGCGCGGCGCGTTGGCTTCCAAACCGTCGTCAATACAGGAAGTGCTTCAAACAAAGATTTATTGGCATCTCTCTGGCCAAGGAAACAGGACGAAAACAATGACAAGTAAAAAGAATAACGATCAGGTTGAATCAGAGAACAAAACCGAACTAGCTCAAGAGCCAGGCGTCGACACTACCTCTCCAACTGAAACACAAGCTGAATCAAAGCCCGAAACAACTCAAAATGAACCCGCTAACCAACCAGCACCTCAAGCAGAAGAGAAGCATGGTAAGCGAGGCGTTAAACTGGGCGCAATTGCGATTGTGCTTTCCATCCTGTTTGGTGGTGGATTAACTTACCACATGCAGCAAAAAGACGCTCAGTACCAAGCAAAAATTGATGCTCTAACCGCGCAACTTCAACAAACCCAATCATCGCTGACCAGTGAAGTCAAAGCGACTGAAGAGGCAACAATTGCTAAAGCGACTGAAATTGCCCACCGCGCAGAAACCGTATTAGCTCAGCAACAAAAGAGTATTGAAAGCCTACAACTGGCTGTCGCAGATGTGAAAGGACGTCGCCCGAACGATTGGTTGTTAGCGGAAGCTGACTACCTAGTGAAACTGGCTGGACGCAAACTGTTCCTTGAGCATGATGCAGAGAGCGCCACTCTACTCATGGAGAGCGCTGACCAACGCATTGCTGCGCTGAACGATCCAAGCTTGGTCCCACTGCGTAAATCGATGGCTAATGACATCACTAAATTAAAAACGATCCCTCTTATTGACCGAGATGGTTTAGTACTGCGTTTAACGGCACTGCAGCAGCAAGTCGATCAGTTACCGCTCGCCAACGCTATTCTTCCTGAAGAAAAAGTGCAAGAAGACGAAAAAGTATCGCAAGATATCAACGACTGGCAGCAGAATCTAAAAACATCGCTCAAAGACTTTTCGGAAAACTTCATCACCTTCCGTACTCGCGATGGCAATATCATCCCATTGCTTTCCCCACAGCAGCACTTCTACCTCAAAGAGAATATGAAGGCAAAATTGGAGACCGCAATCAAAGCAGTCTACGTAGAGCAACAAGAGATTTACACCGCAGCTCTAAGTACGGCAGAGCAATGGTCACAAGCCTTCTACGACCAAAATAGCAATGCTGTAAAAGAGTTCGATAAAGCACTAGAGCTATTAAGCAAGCAAACGGTAGAAGTTGATTACCCGGTTAAACTCGAAACCCAACAGATCCTATCTGATGTCATTCGTGAGCGCTTACGCCGTGAGGTAACAACGCTAGTGACGGAGGAAAAATAATGTTTCGACTGATATTTCTCTTCGCCATACTAGGCGCTGGTCTATTTCTCGGTAGCCAATACTCTGGCCAGCAAGGCTATGTATTGATCTCTGTGGCAAACCAAACCATCGAGATGAGTGTCACCACGTTAGTGATTTTTGTTATTGCTGCATTGGCGGCTCTGTTTGCACTTGAGTTTCTGATCAAGAAAGTCTTCTATGCAAGCTCAGCAACTTGGAATTACTTCAGTGTACGTAAAATGCGTCGCTCCCGTCGTTATACTAACGAAGGGATCATCAAACTGTTAGAAGGTGATTTTAAAGACGCAGAAAAGAAAGTGACTCGCTGGGCAAATCACCACGATATGCCTTTGCTGTGTTATTTGGTTGCATCAGAGGCAGCACAAGGACAGGGTGATAGTGCGAAGCGCGATCACTACCTCAAACTAGCAGCAGAGCAAAAAGATTCACGCCTAGCGGTAGAACTAACTCGAGCAAAGCAGCAACTGCGTGAAACGCGTTTTGATGATGCCTTTGTGACGCTATCTGATCTGAAGGGCGAATTTCCAAATAATGCGATTGTGCTAAACCTGCTTAAAACGGTTTACATGGAACTTAAGCTTTGGCAGCCGCTATTAGACCTACTACCGAAGCTCACTAAAACAAAACTCATCACTAAAGAAGAGCAATTACAACTTGAGCAACATGCGCAGTGTGGTCTGTTAGCTGAAATTGCGGAACAACAAGGCAGTGAGGGGCTGACTCAACATTGGAATTCGCTGCCACGCAAGGTTAAGGGCGACTTACACCTAGTGGAATGCTTTACCAAACAACTGATCTCTCGCAAAGCAGATGATAATGCGTTTACGATTATCAAAGAGACATTGAAGAAGCACCCTAATGCCGATCTATACAAACTTCTGCCTGAATTGAACTTGCTTGATAGCCACCCAGCGGTGGTCTTTCTTGAAGATACACTACGTAAAGATGGCAACAATGCTGAAGCGCACAGCGCACTGGCTCAGTTCCATCTACGCAGTCAGAAATGGTCAGAAGCTCAGGAACATTTTGAGAAAGCCCTTGCGCAACGCTCAAATGTGTCTGATTACGCTTACTTAGCCGATGCGTTGGAGAAACAAAACTTCAATAAGGCTGCACATGAAGTATCAAAGAAAGCGTTAACTTTAGTCAGTAGCAAATAGTTTAAGTAAGACACTTTACGATTTTAAAGCCGGCTTAACGTCGGCTTTTTTGTATCTAAACAAACCATTCAGATCCCGTTCATAACAGATAGCATACCTTATATGACATGACTTTAAGATTTTATGGATTCTTATCATGCAAAAGATTGCTACTGTTCTTATCGCTGCCACGCTGATTATTCTGCCTTCGCTGGTTTTAGCTAACACTATTACACCAAGCGCAATAGAGAATGGCCAACAACACTACCGCACACTTTGCTTAGCCTGTCACGGTGAAATGGGACATGGTGATGGCATAGCTGCGCAAGCACTAAATGAGCAACCGTCGAACATTTATCAAGAACTCAACTCTTGGTTTGAGTCAGAAGCAGAATTAATTGAGACCGTACTCAATGGCAATGAAGAGATGCCAGCTTGGGGAAGTGTACTTAACCAGCAACAGGTTCGAGAAATCTTTGCTTATATCGAACACATAAACCAAGAAAAATAGCGATCTCAGCCCGATTATTGTCGAGAGTTAAATGCAACATAAGCACAAACACTCTCAGTCTAATTTCTTACACTGCGTTTAGTTCTAGAATATTGAGAGTCAGAACGAGCATTGATGTTAACTGTCGATGAACTAAACATGGAATATAAGAAATGGAATGGATGATTGTGATCGGGTTATTGGTGGCAATAGCCGTCATCGGCACACCTATCATCGCATTTTTGGCGTATCAAAAAGCGAATCAATTAGAAATACAAATTAGACAACTTAAACGCGAGTTGAGTCAGCTTAGTGGTGAAAAGGAACCATCAAAGCCACCAACATCAATAGCGGAATTGGATGGGGACTTTGAACTCGCATGCCTGTCACCATCATCTGAAAATAAATCGTTTAATACGCCTTCAATACAGCCTGTAACTGAACCTGAGACAGAACCCACTGTTCGCTCTGCCGCCGACGAGCAACCTCACGCTATTACAAACCAACACAACCTCCCAAGTGATCCTATTTCAAACTGGCTCGATAAAACGTTCGAGCATATGCGTGACAATTGGTTAGTATGGATAGGTGGGCTTGCCCTAGTGGTCGGCGCAGGTTATTTGGTTCAAGTAGTCGGTAGCAGCTTTACTTTTTCTCCAATGGTAAGAGTGCTCGCCGCTACGCTATTTTCCATTGGCGTGATCTCCTTAGGTGAAATAACGCATCGTAAGATAAGTGCCATATCAACGACCTTTCTTAGCCAAAATGCCGATACCTATATACCCGCAGCTCTGTATGCTGCAGGAATGAGTGGGCTATACGCTACCGTATTATTCTCAACCGTTGTTTATCAATTCTTTACCCCAAGTATTGCTCTTATTGCAATGGCCGTGTTGGCGTTAATTTGTCTTACGCTCACGCTGAGATTGGGACCTCTGATGGCCGCACTTGGGCTGTTTGGCGGCTACAGCGCACCATTTTGGATAGGAGGAAATGACCCAAGCTACATTCTTCTTACCTGCTACATCACCACTATCACCATCGCAGGCTTACTCACACATACTCGTAGCAAACTAGTCTGGCTACCACTGGCGGTTACGGTAGCTCATTGCTGTTGGCTGTTACTGCTAATATTCAACATACCCAATGAGATCATCACGCGGTGGTATGTTAGTACCATTTCCTTAAGTAGCTTATTGCTTGTATTCATACCTTACATGGGGATCAGCCTTAAGCTCCGCTATCGCCAAATCAGTAAGTGGAAATACTCACTCCCGACGATTCCTGCATTAGGTCTCACTTTAGTAAGCTTGGCTTACCTAGAGCAGACTCTATATCGCGAGAGTGGCGCACTGTGGTTTTTCCTTTATCCGGTACTACTATTAGCTCTACCAATGCTGCGAGGCAACTTTGCACTCAGAAGCTACTATCCGGTTACGGCACTCGCCCTCCTTTGCATCCAATTGGGCGCTATCGCAATTGATGACGTAACCACAAGCACTCTGTTATGGATTGTCGTCGCCGCTGCTACCGTAATCGCCGTAACGAGAAGTACCAGTCAGTATCTGCTCGGCGATAGAGGCATTGTCGCCTATTGGATGGCCGTTATTGTGTTGCCAGGCATGCTGCTTATCAATTTGCTTTATCTGGAGGTAATCCAATCGCCCTTCATTCAGTTTTGGGCAGTGTTTAGCGTAATATCGAGTCTATTTGCACTTGTGATCGCGGTAAGAGTTGGGCAGTTAGTGAAAGAGGCGTCAAGCTCGCTCCATCTTATCGCTTTAGCTCTGAGTTACTGCTTCTTAAATAGTGAGTGGTTAGCGCTCTCAATCTCACTGCAAGTCGTTATCGCAGTTTGGCAACATACGCGAAAGCTTTATTCACCGGGCACTCTCTCCATCAAAGCAATGACGACGACACTAATCCTACTCGTTAGTGCCATTCCCTTTGTTCCCGCGTTACAAATTTCACTCATCGGCACATGGAGCTCGGTAGCTGAAAGCTATGTTCCAGCAATCGGAGCACTTTGGATTGCTCGTCACTTACTAACAAAGCATAAACTAAGACTTCTAGCAGAGTGGTTGGAAGGATCAATCTTACATCTAGCAGTGGTACTTATATTTGCTCAAACCAACTACTGGCTTCTGGGCAGCTTTAATTTCATTTCTGATTTTAGCTTCTATTCAACATCACTATTTATCACTCAAGCAATCGCTCTATTCGCTGTCTACCAGTACAAGTTAAAACATGCGGTAAAACTAAGGATCTTCTACCAAGGTTATTGTTATCTTTTGCTCTCTATCGTTGCGGTGCTGTTTTTTGTTCTCAATACGATTTATCAACCGCTGCTTAATAGCTATGTCACCGGCGCTGATCTACCGCTCATTAACTGGCTTGCTCCTGGATGGTTATTGCCAGTACTCGCTACCTTGGCCATTAGTCATTACAGGCTCTACACCCAACCAATGAAAAGCCTCTACCTCAACACGTTTGCAGCTATCGCTTTTGGCCTATGGGTAACCTTATCCATCCGTCAGTTCTGGCAACAGGGGAGTATGATGCTTGATCAACCAACCGGCATGGCAGAAATGTTCAGCTATTCGGTCGCATTGATCTTAGCGGGTGCTGCAACCACGTACATCGGTGTCAGAAGAACTCACAACTTGATTCAAAAGGTTGGTTTAATCACTTTAGGTGTTGCGATATGTAAAGTATTTCTGCTCGATACAGCGACACTAGAAGGGATTTGGCGAGCAATTAGTTTCTTAGGCCTTGGCGGATCACTCATCGCATTAGGATGGCTATTCCAACGATTGAATTACCGAACAGAGCAAGAAGGAAAGGCAGAAGTGAGAAGTGAGAAGTGAGAAGTGAGAAGTGAGAAGTGAGAAACATCGTAAAGAGATCTGCATAGATATGAAACTCTTAATTTCTCTTTTCCCGAAGTGAAGCATCAAAGAGGCTGAACGCTCCCGCATCTCGAAACGACGTATCGCAGATACGGCGTGTTCACGAAGCACGATATCTTGATATCGTGCATTCTTCTTTTTCGTTTTGCCAGAAACGACAAAAGCCCAGTCATAGACTGGGCTTTCGAAAAAGTGGCGGAGTGGACGGGACTCGAACCCGCGACCCCCGGCGTGACAGGCCGGTATTCTAACCAACTGAACTACCACTCCGCAGTGGAATACTTGTCGTCGCTGACAAGTGTTCAAAATTAAAGCCTGGCGAT
>NZ_JADILO010000028.1 GCF_015278125.1 Vibrio fluminensis | reverse complement strand
GTTCCATCGTTACCATTTCCAGTTCGTATTGTTGCGGAGTCGGTTCTTGAAGCATATCGGAGTATCCATATTTCGATACCCCTATTAGATCAAAGGTCTAGCTCGAAAGCTAGACCTTTGTCAGCAGTCTGAGACCGGTCATTTGACCGGTCTTTTCGATTGTGCGTTAACGAGAAATTAAAGTGCTGCGATAGTCGCTTTTTGCTCTTCAAGTTTCGCTAGTGTCTCTTGGTAACCAACGAGTTTTTCACGCTCTTGGGCAACAACCGCTTCAGGTGCTTTAGCAACGAAACCTTCGTTGCCTAGTTTACCTTCTAGACGTTTGATCTCACCGTGTGTCTTCTTGATTTCGCCATCTAGACGAGCAAGTTCAGCATCTTTGTCGATTAGACCCGCCATTGGGATCATCAGTTCAGATTTAGCCACTAGTGCGGTTGCACATGCTGGTGTTTCTTCACCTGCCGCCAGTACACGTACCGATTCCAGCTTCGCTAGAGACATCAGCACTTGCTTGTTCGCTTCAAGGCGCGCTGCATCTTTCTCATCAGCTTTCAGCATTACTTCCAAAGGTTTGCCTGGGTTGATGTCGTACTCTGCACGTAGGTTACGGATGCTAGTGATGAACGCTTTCACCCACTCGATATCGTCTAGCGCTTCTTGGTTGAAGTTTGCTTCGTCGAATTGAGGTAGCGCTTGTAGCATAATCGTGTCGCCTTCAACACCGTCAACCAGTGGCTTAATGCTTTGCCAAATTGTTTCAGTGATGTAAGGAAGCACTGGGTGAGCTAGACGCAGCGTCTTCTCAAGTACCGTGATTAGCGTGCGACGTGTACCACGTTGTTGTGCTTCAGTACCTTTCCATAGAACCGGTTTAGTTAGCTCTAGGTACCAGTCACAGAATTGGTTCCAGATGAACTCGTATAGCGTGTTTGCAGCCATATCTAGACGGAAGTTGTCGATATGGTTGTTGAACGATTTCGCCGCGAGTTCAAACTGAGACTCGATCCATTTGTCCGCTAGTGAGTATTCAATCTCACCACCGTTGAAGCCACAATCCTGCTCTTCTGTGTTCATCATTACGTAACGGCTAGCGTTCCATAATTTGTTACAGAAGTTGCGGTAACCTTCTAGGCGCTTCATATCCCAGTTGATATCACGACCCGTTGATGCCATTGCAGCCAGCGTAAAGCGTAGCGCGTCAGTACCGTATGCTTCGATACCGTTTTCAAACGTCTTACGTGTGTTCTTCTCGATCTTCGCTGCTAGTTGAGGCTGCATCATGTTGCCACAGCGCTTCTCAACTAGAGACTCAAGGTCAATACCATCGATCATATCGATAGGGTCAAGTACGTTACCTTTCGACTTAGACATCTTGTCGCCGTTTTCGTCACGGATCAGACCAGTAACGTAAACCGTTTTGAATGGTACTTGTGGTTTGCCGTTTTCGTCTTTAACGAAGTGCATGGTCATCATGATCATGCGCGCAACCCAGAAGAAGATGATGTCAAAGCCCGTTACTAGCACGTCTGAAGGGTGGAATACTTTCAGATCGTCAGTTTGCTCTGGCCAGCCTTGTGTACCAAACGTCCAAAGTGCAGAAGAGAACCATGTATCTAGTACGTCTTCATCTTGGTGTAGTTCGATAACAGACTCTAGGTTGTTGTTTTGACGAACTTCGTCTTCACTACGACCTACGTAAACATTACCTTGGTTGTCGTACCACGCTGGGATGCGGTGACCCCACCATAGCTGACGAGAAATACACCAGTCTTGAACGTCACGCATCCAAGAGAAATACATGTTTTCGTATTGCTTAGGAACGAATTGGATGTCGCCATTTTCAACTGCTTCAACGGCAGTTTTCGCTAGCGGTGCAGTGCGTACGTACCATTGGTCAGTAAGCATTGGTTCAATAACCACGCCGCCACGGTCGCCGTAAGGGACTTGTAGATCGTGATCTTTCACTTCTTCAAGTAGACCTAGCTCGTCGAATTCAGCCACGATAGCTTTACGCGCAGCAAAACGCTCCATACCGTGGTATTTCGCAGGTAGTTCAGTACCGTAAACATCAGACGCTTCGCCGTTAGTATTGAATACTTCAGCCGCATCACGAATGTTTGCATCGAAAGTCAGAATGTTGATCATTGGTAGCTGGTGGCGCTTACCAACTTCGTAGTCGTTGAAGTCGTGCGCAGGTGTGATTTTCACACAGCCAGTACCTTTCTCCATATCCGCGTGCTCATCGCCCACGATAAGGATGCGACGATCAACGATAGGAAGAATGATTTCTTTACCAATTAGGTCTTTGTAGCGAGGGTCTTCAGGGTTAACCGCAACACCAGTATCGCCTAGCATGGTTTCAGGACGAGTCGTCGCAACAACGATGTAGTCTTTGCCGTCAGCCGTTTTAACGCCGTCTGCTAGTGGGTAACGGAAGTGCCACATGTTGCCTTTAGTATCTTTGTTCTCAACTTCAAGATCAGAGATAGCCGTATGCAGCTTAGGGTCCCAGTTAACTAGGCGCTTACCACGGTAGATAAGATCATCTTCGTAAAGACGTACGAAAACTTCTTGCACCGCGTTTGATAGACCGTCATCCATCGTAAAGCGCTCACGATCCCAGTCTACAGATGCACCAAGGCGACGTAGCTGCTTAGTGATAGTGCCGCCAGACTCGCCTTTCCATTCCCAGATTTTGTCGATGAAAGCGTCACGACCGTAATCGTGTTTTGTTTTGCCTTCTTCAGCCGCAATCTTACGCTCAACAACCATTTGAGTTGCGATACCAGCGTGGTCAGTACCCACTTGCCAAAGGGTGTTTTTGCCCTTCATACGCTCACAACGGATAAGAGTATCCATGATCGTATCTTGGAACGCGTGGCCCATATGCAGGCTACCAGTGACGTTCGGTGGCGGGATCATGATGCTGTAAGCTTCTTTAGTCGTGTCACCGTGTGGCTTAAAGTAGCCTTTCTCTTCCCAAGTCTGATACAGAGCTTGTTCGATTGAAGTTGGGTTGTATGTTTTTTCCATAGCGCTCTTTCTCCTCATCATATTTGGGCTGATAGCGGCGTTAACTGCATTCATAAAGCTCAATCACATTCATGAGTTTACTCACTGGTTGCCTTGCTCTAAGCCCAACTATTTCGAGGACTGGTTCTGGTTAATCATGGTCAATTCTTATAAGTGAACTCTCTGGAAGGAGAGCTTAACTATAAGGATTGACCGTTACGGATGTTCGATCTCGATCGTTTGCAGCTGGTAGCCAGCTTGACGGTAGATTTTATACCTTTCTCGTGCGAGCTGTTTAGCTTTTTCTTCGCAAGGGACGAAGTCTACCACTTGAGCAAACTTGTTCGCAAAGGTTGTCTCATTTTCCGCCAAATTAATTACCAATTGACGATTCCAAGAGGGTTTAACCCCTTGATGACCGATTTCAATATTGGTGGCATATCGTGGTCCTTCACCAACGAGGTTATGCGCAATAAACTTATCTGCATCGACTTGCCAGAAAAGTTCGGCCATTGCTTCAGCGTGACTCTTATTTTGGCAGTTTAAGTATACCTTAGCGCCTTGGCGGGCAAAATGTTGGCTGAGAAATACTGCATACTCAGCGAAACCTATTTCTGTTGCCTGCGGGCTGTCGGTTTTTACGATGTAGAAAGTGGCTGTTTGCATCACGCTCTCGCTTGCCGTATTAAAAAAGGGCCTTGCGGCCCTTCTTGCTATTGTACAGAAATTATTCTTCTGTCTCTTGGCCGCTGCGGTTCAAAAGGAATTGGACTAGCATTGAGACCGGACGACCTGTCGAGCCTTTTGCTGCACCTGATTTCCATGCAGTACCTGCGATATCAATGTGTGCCCAGTTGTACTTCTTAGTAAACTTAGATAGGAAACAACCTGCTGTAATAGTACCAGCGGCACGACCACCAATGTTCGCCATATCAGCAAACGGGCTCTTTAGCTGTTCATGGTATTCGTCAGCCATAGGTAGACGCCATGCGCGATCGCTCGCTTGCTCAGAGGCATTCACTAACTCGTGAGATAGAGGATTGTGGTTTGAAAGCACACCACTGATGTGGTGACCTAGTGCAATCACACATGCACCCGTCAGCGTGGCAACATCAATAACACAGTCTGGTTCAAAACGCTCAACGTAAGTTAATGCGTCACATAGAACTAGACGACCTTCTGCGTCGGTGTTCAGCACTTCAACCGTTTGACCAGACATGGTGGTGAGAATATCACCAGGGCGGTAAGCATTGCTGCCCGGCATGTTTTCACAACCTGCCAATACACCGATCACGTTTAGTGGTAGGTTTAGCTTAGCCAGTGCTTTCATTGCGCCGAAAACAGAAGCTGCACCACACATGTCGTACTTCATCTCATCCATCGCTTCGCTTGGCTTGATAGAAATACCGCCTGAATCGAAGGTTAGACCTTTACCTACAAGTACGATTGGTTTTGCATCTGGATCTGGGTTGCCTTTGTACTCAATGATCGACATCATCGATTCATTTTTTGAGCCGCGACCTACCGCTAGGTATGAGGTCATGCCCAGTTTTTCCATCTCTTGTTCACCAATGATCTTAGAGGTCACTGATTCATAGTCATCCGCTAGACGACGAGCTTGAGAAGCAAGGTATGCTGGGTTTGCAACGTTTGGTGGCATATTGCCAAGGTCTTTTGAGGCTTTAACGCCAGAAGCAATAGCTAGACCGTGGGCGATAGCGCGTTCACCAAGGTTTAGTTCACGACGAGTTGGTACGTTGAACACTAGTTTGCGCAGTGGTCGACGAGTTTCTGGTTTAACCGTTTTAAATTGGTCGAACGTGTACAGGCCATCTTTGGTTGCTTCAACCGCTTGACGTACTTTCCAGTAAGTATCGCGGCCTTTAACGTGCAGCTCAGTTAGGAAACACACTGCTTCCATTGAGCCTGTTTCGTTGAGCGTGTTGATGGTTTTTTGAATGATTTCTTTGTATTGACGTTCGCCAAGCTCACGCTCTTTACCGCAACCAACCAATAATACGCGCTCAGATAGCACGCCTGGTACTTGATGCAATAACAGCATTTGACCTGGTTTACCTTCTAAATCACCACGACGAAGCAGTGAGCTGATATAGCCATCGCTAATCTTATCTAGTTGTTCGGCAACTGGAGAAAGGCGACGTGGCTCGAATACACCCACGACGATACAAGCGCTGCGTTGTTTCTCAGGGCTACCACTTTTTACACTGAACTCCATGCGTACTCCTACATCCTGAAGACAAATAGAACTAAATGTTAGATAATGCCTGCTTACTTGTTGATTCCATAATCGGAACTACCTTTAAATTAAGCACGCTAACAGTTAGTTAGATATTTTAAAAAATAAAGGGTTCAACGGGAAATTATAGTGATTCAATTAAAAAAACAAGTTTTGTATAGGTAATTTCAGCGTGATTATTGTTAGATATTTGATCCGCGAGACACTCAAGAGCCAATTTGCGATATTTTTTATCCTGTTTTTAGTGTTTTTGAGCCAAAAGCTGATCAGTGTATTGGCAGATGCTTCCGATGGAGAAATTCCAGCGAGTTTAGTCATGAACTACGTTGGTTTAAGTATGCCATCGATGGGTCTGCTAATGCTGCCATTGAGTTTATTCTTGGGTATTCTACTTACCTTCGGCCGCTTGTACGCCGAAAGTGAGATTACCGTGATGAATGCGACTGGGATTGGTAATAAATTCCTGATCCGTGCAGCGTTATATTTAGCGGTGATCACCGGTGTGGCAGCAGGATTCAATGCTTTCGTACTGTCGCCGTATAGCCAAGAAAAAATTATTCAGCTTGAAGAGAAAATGCAGGCTGAGAACAGCGTCGATTTGCTGAAAAAAGGCCATTTCCAAGGCACGCCAGATGGTTCATCGGTGGTGTTTATTGATGACATTAAAGATGGCGAGATGAAAAACGTATTCGTGGCGCAGATGCGTCCGCGTGATTCTATCTTACCGAGTGTGGCATTTTCGCAATCTGGCGATGTTAAAGAGCTCAGTGATGGTCGCCAAGTGATTCGTATGTACGATGGTACGCGTTACGAAGGTGTGCCAACACGTATTGATTATATGGTGACGCAGTTTGACCAGTACCAAGGTGTTATTGGTCAAAGTGAAGTGAAGCGTAAGGGGCGTGATTGGGAAGCGATTCCAACGATGGACTTGTTTAGTAATCCGGATCCAGAAGCGCAAGCTGAGTTGCAATGGCGTATTTCATTGGTGGTATGTATTCCGCTACTAACAATGCTTGTGGTGCCATTGTCTGCTGTGAACCCACGTCAGGGACGTTTTGCTAAAATGGGCCCTGCGATATTGATCTATCTAGCCTACTTCTTAGCAATCAGTGCCACTAAGTCAGCGTTAGAAGAGGGCGCAATACCGGCGTTTATCGGTATGTGGCCAATTAACATCGCCTTGTTGATTACCGCTGTTGCGATCAACTTAATGGATAGTATTCCTGTGCGACGTTTTAAAGACAAACTTAGACAAAAAAAGAAGGCAGCCTAAGTCGTGTTTAAGATTTTAGATCTCTATATTGGTCGAACCATCATTACAACCTCTTCTCTTGTGTTGGCAACCTTTGTCGGTCTTTCTGCCATCATTAAGTATGTGGAGCAGTTACGTAAAGTGGGACGTGGCACTTATGACATGATTGATGCGCTGTTATTTGTCGTGTTGAGTGTTCCGCGTGATATCGAAATGTTCTTCCCTATGGCGGCGTTACTCGGTGCACTGATTGGTTTGGGCATGCTAGCCTCAAGTTCTGAGCTAGTGGTTATGCAAGCGGCAGGCTTTTCTAAACTAGATATTGGTTTGTCAGTGCTTAAAACCGCCATTCCACTGATGATTATCGTGACGTTACTTGGTCAATGGGGCGCACCACAGGCGCAAAAAATGGCGCGTGACTTACGTGCATTTGCCACGACCAATGGCGCGATTATGTCGGTAAGAACGGGAGTTTGGGCGCGAGATGCCAACGATTTCATCTTTATCGGTAAAATCGAAGACGACAAGTTGTACGGACTGAACATGTGGCGCTTTGATGATCAAAAGCACCTAAAAAACGTCTATTTTGCTAAGGAAGTTGAATATTCTAAAGACCATGTTTGGGTGATGAAAGATGTCCAAGTGACCCAAATGGAAAATGACGTTCAGCTATCTAAAACAACCTTGCCAGAGTATCGATGGGAAACCTCATTGGAGCCCGATAAGCTGGCTGTCGTGACGGTTAAACCTGAAGAGTTGTCGCTCAGTGGTTTGTATGACTATGTCGATTATCTAAAGGCGTCAGAGCAAGATGCATCGCGCTATGAATTGGCCTTTTGGCGTAAGGTGACGCAGCCTATTTCGATTGCGGTAATGATGTTGATGGCTCTGTCGTTTATCTTTGGCCCATTACGTAGTGTGACTATGGGGGCTAGGATTCTCTCAGGTGTGGTTGCGGGCTTTAGTTTCTATATTTCCAGCGAATTCTTTGGCCCATTGAGTTTGGTATACAATATTCCTCCTGTTATCGGAGCGGTTATGCCGAGTATGGTGTTCTTAACCATAGCGATCATGCTACTCAGACGTAAGCTCTAAATTGAAAACGCCCTCAACTGAGGGCGTTTTGTTATCTGTCATTTGAAGGCGGGAGAACTAATCAAAGTCACCGTGTACTTTGCGATTGAGATCGTCAGCGACTGATTTCACCCCTTCATCAAACGTGGCACACCCAGATAAGGCAAGAAAAGTGAGAACTACCGCTAGGTATTTCTTCATAGTTAACTCCTTACTACAAAAAGTCTTTGGCCCCTTTATCGGAAACCATATAGCTAATGTAAATATAAAACAAAGGCCACTGCAGAGTGGCCTTAACAATATTGATTTAATGCACGACGATTGCAGATACGTTATTTAAAACGCATCGACAGATCCATTGCTTTAAGGTGTTTCGTTAAAGCACCAACCGAGATGTAATCTACGCCCGTTTCAGCGTACTCACGAATAGTTTCTAGCGTTACATTGCCTGAGTTTTCTAATGCAGCACGGCCTGCATTAATGGCAACGGCTTCACGCATCATATCGGTAGTGAAGTTGTCTAACATGATGATGTCTGCACCCGCTTCAATCGCTTGTTTCAACTCATCGAGGCTTTCTGTTTCCACTTCAACGGGCTTACCTGGGTTAAGCTCTTGAGCGGTTTTGATTGCTTGAGAAATACCACCACAGGCAATGATGTGGTTTTCTTTAATTAGGTAGGCATCGAATACGCCAATACGGTGGTTGAAACCGCCACCACACGCTACCGCGTATTTCAGCGCGCTGCGCAGACCAGGAATCGTTTTACGCGTATCAAGTAAGCGACAATCTGTGCCTTCAAGTTGTTTTGCGTATTGCGCCGTCATTGTTGCACAGCCTGATAGCGTTTGGATGAAGTTCATCGCGTTACGCTCACCAGTTAACAGCGCGCGAGCAGGGCCAGAAAGCGTGCATAGCACTTGGTTTGGCTCGACTTTGTCGCCATCTTGAACATGCCACTCAATCGTTACTTCACCACCTAGCTGTTTAAATACTTCGTCAGCCCAAGCTTGACCACAGAATACACCGTGCTCGCGGGTGATGATGGTCGCCACGTTGTGCCCATCAGCAGGAATTAGACTTGCGGTAATGTCGTTGGCTGCATCAAGTGTGCCACCTAAATCTTCTTTTAGCGTTTCGCTGACTGCTCGTGAAATTTCTAGTGGCAGTTGCTGCTTCAAATATTCAAGACGCTCTTGGCTGTTGTGTGTGTTTTTCATCGCAAATCTAATACGCAGTTGAACAGAGGAAGGCATGATACGCTGACTGCGAGTGAAATTCAGCCATTAATCTCGCATTTTAATGGCAAAAAGTTAAAATTAGTGACCATTATGGAGAGTGAGAAATAGCCTGATGATTGATTCTCAAGGTTGGTACAAGTCAGCTCGTCACGTACCTTCGCCGTTTTTTGACCAACGTAGCGATAGCCAAGATGTTTCGCTATTGGTGATCCACAACATCAGCTTGCCACCGGGGCAGTTTGGTGGCCCTTATATTGAGCAGTTTTTTCTTGGTCAATTGGATCCCGCTGAGCATCCATTTTTTCAGGTGATTCACAAGATGGGCGTGTCAGCCCACTGCTTGATCCGCCGTGATGGTGAAGTGGTGCAGTTTGTGTCGTTTCTTGATCGGGCTTGGCACGCAGGCGCCTCCAGTTTTGCGGGGCGCGAGCGTTGCAATGATTATTCGATTGGAATTGAGATGGAAGGCAGTGACTATGTGGCTTATACCGACGAGCAATATCAAGCGCTCACCACGTTGACTCAAGACTTAATGATTCACTATCCGCAGATCACGCCTGCGCGAATTACCGGGCACCAATACATTGCGCCGCTGAGAAAGACCGACCCCGGCTTAGTGTTTGATTGGACAAGGTTTCGCGGATCGCTCAACGCTTAGGAACGCCCGAGTCGGGCTTACGGACAACGGAACGCTTCGCTTCGGGAACACTTCGTTACGGAGTATGGAACTCACAAGCTAGTACATATCAATTCTCGAAGCTTGCGTTAAAAACGCAAGCGTTCCCAATTCTCGCAGCGAAGCGTTCTCAAATTTTATAACGATTCGTGATATTCCGTTAGCACTTGCTCAATCCAAGTGGCAATGCGATCGTCACTGAGGTCGTATTGCGAATCTTCATCCAGCGCTAAGCCAACAAACATGCTGCCGTCTTCAGTCAATGCTTTTGAGGCTTCAAATTCATATTTCTCGTCGTTTGGCCAGTAGCCAATCACCGTTGCGCCGGCTTTTTTGACTTCATCGTGCAGTAGTCCCATCGCATCGAGGTACCATTCGCCATAACCCTCTTGGTCACCTAAACCAAATAGAGCTACAGTCTTGCCTTGTAGAGATACACCGCCAATAGTGTCCCAAATTGCTTGCCAGTCTTCTTGGATTTCACCGAAATCCCAAGTTGAAATGCCAAGTAAAAGTAAGTCGTAATCTGCCATCATGTCTAGTGGCGTTTGCTTTACATTGTGAATGTCGACCAACTCTTCACCAATGATAGCGCGCATCTTCTCTGCTGCCATTTCGGTGTAGCAAGTGGTTGAACCATAAAATAGACCGATTTTCATCATTGTGTATCTTTGTTGTTGAGCGGTTGGCGAATTCTAACCATAAAATGGCGAGCTTTGCAGCGAATATCGGCGGTTAATTCGATTTTTTATGGCTTTATTAGCTGTACGCATTTACAGTAAAGCCAATTGTTACAACGAAATTTAGAGAGTTGTTGTGTCAGAAATTATCTCGCCTGATCATGGTATTGTTGAGCAGTTCCTTGATGCGATGTGGATGGAGCGTGGGCTTTCAGAGAATACCCTGTCTTCTTATCGTACGGATTTAGTCAAGCTGCTGGCATGGATGCAAGAGCACAATTATCGACTCGATTTTATTAGTCTTTCCGGTTTACAGGAGTATCAAACCTGGCTGGTGGATCAAGATTATAAACAGACTTCCCGTGCGCGTATGCTTTCGGCGATTCGCCGCTTGTTTCAGTACTTGCACCGCGAAAAAGTGCGCAGTGATGATCCTAGTGCACTATTAGTCAGCCCTAAATTGCCTAAGCGTCTGCCGAAAGATTTGAGTGAGGCGCAGGTGGATGCGCTACTGAATGCACCAGATCCTAACGATGCCATGGAACTGCGTGACAAAGCGATGTTGGAGCTACTGTATGCAACGGGTTTACGTGTAACGGAATTAGTCAGCCTGACCATGGAAAATGTCAGCCTGCGTCAAGGGGTTGTGCGAGTAACGGGTAAAGGGGGGAAAGAGCGCCTAGTGCCGATGGGTGAAAATGCTGTCGAATGGATTGAAACTTTTATCCAGCAAGGGCGGTCTGAGTTACTTGGAGAACAAACCTCTGATGTGGTTTTTCCGAGTAAACGCGCGAGACAGATGACTCGTCAAACGTTTTGGCATCGTATAAAGCACTATGCTGTAATTGCCGGGATTGATACTGAGCTATTGTCACCCCATGTATTGCGTCATGCCTTTGCAACGCATTTACTAAACTATGGCGCAGATCTCCGTGTTGTACAGATGTTACTTGGACATAGTGACTTGTCGACGACACAAATCTATACTCACGTCGCAACCGAGCGATTGAAGCAGTTGCATAGCGAACACCACCCAAGGGCATAACCCCTTGCTTTGGAAACTATTTAAGGTGAAAACAATGAGCGTATTACGCCGAATGACATTACTTGCGCTGCCACTTCTAGCAGTGTCTTCTTTTGCTAGCGCGAGTACCGAAAGTGAATTTAATAAGGCTGAATTGGCAGAGCGTTTTGCTCAGCTTGGCTTACAAGTAAATGACGTAGTACCGGCAGACATTAAGGGTTTAGTCGAAATTCAAACCAATGGTGGTGTGCTGTTTGCTTCTCCGGATGGTCAATACTTCTTGGCAGGTACTTTGTACAAACTGGATAACAATGGTCAGTACAAAGATGTATTGGCAGAGCGTCAAGCACCAATCAATGCCGCTAAAATTGAAGCGATGAAGGACTCAATGATTGAGTTTAAAGCGGATAACGAAAAGTATGTGGTGACGGTATTCACAGATATTACCTGTGGTTACTGTGTGAAACTGCACAATGAGATGCAAGGTTACAACGACTTAGGCATCACGGTTCGTTACATGGCATTCCCACGCCAAGGCGCGGTTGGCAGTGTAGCGGATCAAATGGCGTCGATTTGGTGTGCAGACGATCAGCAAGCGGCGATGCATGATGGCAAAGTAAACCGTAAATTCCCAGCACAAGGTGAGAACTTTAAACAGTGCCAAGAGACGATTCAAAAGCATTACATGCTAGGTCGTGAACTGGGCATTAGCGGTACGCCAGCAATCTTCCTACCAAATGGTGAGATGGTCGGTGGTTACTTGCCACCAGAAAAACTACTGCAACGTCTACAACAGAAATAACCTAAGGAAATAGGCTCGATAGAGCCTATTTTTTATTTTGATATGATAGAAATTCAACGCCGTCCTGAGCAAGACACATCACTGCTGCCTGATACCATTACGCCCCTGCTCAAGCGTATTTATTTGTCGCGTGGTATTACTTCTGTCGAGCAACTCGAAACAGGCGCTCGCGGTTTGCACTCATTTCAGAAATTGCATGGTATTCAACTGGCGGTGGAATTGCTGTTTGCGGCGATAAAAACCAATCAGCGTATTATCGTGGTCGGCGACTTTGATGCCGATGGCGCCACCAGTTCCGCGTTATCGGTGCTTGCTTTACGCATGCTTGGCAGTAGTAACGTTGACTACCTAGTGCCGAATCGCTTTGAAGATGGTTATGGTTTAAGCCCAGAGGTGGTCGATCAAGCCATTGAGATTGGCGCCCAAGTGATCATGACGGTGGATAACGGTGTCTCTTCGATTGAAGGGGTGCGTTACGCCAAAGAGAAGGGGTTACAAGTCTTAGTGACCGATCACCACTTACCTGGTGGAGAGTTACCTATTGCCGACGCAATGGTAAACCCGAACTTGCAAGAGTGTGCTTTCCCCTCTAAATCGCTTGCTGGTGTTGGCGTTGCTTTTTATCTAATGATGGCATTGTGCGTACACATGCGAAATTTGGGTTGGTTCCAACAACAAGGAAAACCAGAACCTAAATTAATGGAGTTGATCGATCTCGTTGCGTTGGGCACCGTAGCTGACGTAGTTGCGCTCGATGAAAATAACCGTATTTTGGTGCATCAAGGCTTACAACGCATTCGTGCAGGCTTAGCTCGTCCCGGTATTCAAGCGTTAATCGAAGTGGCTAAAAAAGATGCTAGCCGTTTAGTCGCTTCTGATTTTGGTTTTGCTCTTGGTCCTCGAATTAATGCCGCAGGGCGTTTAGATGACATGTCATTTGGGGTGGAGTTATTACTGAGTAATAACATCCATGCCGCGCGTCGTATGGCAAGTGAATTGGATGGTCTCAATCAAACTCGTAAAGAGATTGAGGAAGGAATGAAGCAAGAAGCGATGGCTTTTTGTGAACGATTACAGTTTGGTGAAAATGCCAAATTGCCGTTTGGATTGGTGCTGTTCCAACGTGATTGGCACCAAGGTGTGATTGGTATTTTAGCCTCGCGTATCAAAGAGAAGTTCCACCGCCCAGTGATTGCTTTTGCCGATGGTGGTGATGGCATCATTAAAGGTTCTTGCCGCTCAATCCCTGGTTTGCACATGCGCGATACGTTGGATCGTATCGATACGCAAAACCCTGGATTGATCTTAAAATTTGGCGGGCACGCGATGGCGGCGGGCTTATCGATTGAAGAGAAAAATTTTGAACGCTTTGCCAAGTTGTTTGATCAGGCAGTTGAAAGTGAACTTGATGAAGCGGCGTTAAAAGGCGTAATTCTCTCCGATGGTGAGCTTAAGCCTGAAGAGTTTTCTATGCACGTCGCACAGATGCTTAGAGCGGGTGGACCATGGGGACAAGCCTTTCCTGAACCGGTTTTTGATGGTGAGTTTAAAGTGCTGCATCAGAAGCTGGTCGGTGAAAAGCATCTTAAGTTGATGTTGGAGCCGTTATTTAAAGGTCATCCAACCAATATTATGATTGATGGTATCGCCTTTAATGTCGATTTACGCCGTTGGCCTGATGCGTCGGTCAAAACGGTGCATCTCGCTTATAAACTGGATGTTAATGAGTTCCGAGGTAATCAATCACTCCAGTTGCTCATCGATTCAATTGAAGCTAAGTAATAAAAATAAATCAACGCTCTATTTTATATAGAGCGTTGAATTTTATATAAAAATACAGTGTAAACAGAGGTGTAAACCTCTATTTGTTGCAAAAGTGCTATTACTTTTCTTTTCAAAATAAGCATATAAATTTCAACATTTCTTCATTTTTTCATAAAACTTACCAATTATAGCGTGATCGCTAGCACGCCTTATTCCCGCCTGTTTATATTTTGTAATTGGTAAGACCAATCTCATTGCCTTATCTATTAACTATTGTTAATTATTGGTTACGGCAACCCCCGTTCTATGATTTACATCAATTTTTGGCTGGAACTTGCCGCGTGGATATGTTAATTTCTACGCCATTGAAAATTGGTATTACCAATTACCTGCAAAGAGAAAACTATAAAAAGTATGGCTTATCAAAGGATTCGTCAGCCGAAGCTTTCTGATGTTATTGAACAAGAGCTTGAAAGGTTGATTGTAGAAGGAACATTGTCTCCGGGGCAGCAGTTGCCACCAGAGCGCGAGCTGGCTAAACAGTTCGATGTTTCCCGTCCTTCGATTCGTGAAGCCATTCAGAGACTAGAAGCAAAACGACTGCTAACCCGTCGTCAGGGTGGCGGTACGTTTGTCAGTGAGAAGATTTGGACGAGTTTTTCCGATCCTCTGCTAAATTTATTGTCTAGCCACTCTGAAACTCAGCTGGATTTACTGGAGTCGCGCCATGCGATGGAAGGCATTTCAGCTTACTTTGCAGCACTGCGTGGTACCGATGAAGATTTTGCTCGTATTCAAGCCGCGCTAGAGAACATTAGCGCAGAACAAGCAAAGCAAGATGTTGAAGCAGAAGCCGCCGCGGTGATGCAGTTTCTTATTGCATTGACAGAAGCAGCCCATAACGTGGTGTTGCTGCATATCGTGCGAAGCCTTGCTCCTCTGCTCGAGCAGAACATTCTACAGAATTTAAAATTACTACACCGCCGTGAAGAGGTGGTGGAGAAAGTAAGTAAGCACCGAGCTAATATCGTGGATGCGATTGTTTCAGGTCAGCCAGAAAAGGCGCGTGAAATGTCTCACTCACACTTAGCTTATATTGAAGAAACATTGTTGGATTTGACTCGTGAAGAGTCTCGACGAGAGCGCTCTCTGCGTCGAATTCAGCAAGGTAACAACTCATAAGAGTTGTTGCTTAAATCAGTAGATCCAACCAACAGAAGGATAGATCGCCATGTCTGATATGAAGCATGACGTAGATGCACTGGAAACTCAAGATTGGCTAGAAGCACTTGAGTCAGTGGTACGTGAAGAAGGTGTTGAGCGTGCACAATTTCTACTAGAAACCGTTCTAGAGAAAGCACGTCTTGATGGTGTAGATATGCCAACAGGTATCAATACTAACTACATCAACACGATTCCAGCCGCTCAAGAGCCGGCTTACCCAGGTGACACCACGCTCGAGCGTCGTATTCGTTCAATTATCCGTTGGAACGCAATCATGATCGTTCTACGTGCTTCTAAGAAAGACCTAGACCTAGGTGGTCACATGGCTTCTTACCAGTCAGCAGCAGCGTTTTACGAAGTGTGTTTCAACCACTTCTTCCGCGCAGCGAACGACGTAGACGGCGGCGACTTGGTTTACTACCAAGGTCACATCTCTCCAGGGATCTACTCTCGTGCTTTCGTTGAAGGTCGTCTAACTGAAGAGCAACTAGACAACTTCCGTCAAGAAGTGGATGGTAAAGGTATTCCTTCATACCCACACCCTAAACTGCTTCCTGAATTCTGGCAGTTCCCTACGGTATCTATGGGTCTTGGTCCTATCTCTGCGAT
Source organism: Vibrio fluminensis (assembly GCF_015278125.1). Classification (GTDB taxonomy): domain Bacteria; phylum Pseudomonadota; class Gammaproteobacteria; order Enterobacterales; family Vibrionaceae; genus Vibrio; species Vibrio fluminensis. The sequence goes on along the minus strand of NZ_JADILO010000028.1, from coordinate 65,930 downwards.
CTACCAAGCTCGTTTCCTAAAATACCTAGAAGGTCGTGGTCTTAAAGACACTTCAGCTCAACGTGTATACGCTTTCCTTGGCGACGGTGAGATGGATGAGCCAGAATCACGCGGTGCACTATCGTTTGCAGCTCGTGAAAAGCTAGACAACCTATGTTTCCTAATCAACTGTAACCTACAGCGTCTAGACGGTCCTGTAATGGGTAACGGTAAGATCATTCAAGAACTTGAAGGTCTATTCAAAGGTGCTGGTTGGAACGTAGTGAAAGTAATCTGGGGTAACAACTGGGATTCACTACTAGCAAAAGATACCTCTGGTAAGCTACTACAGCTTATGAACGAGACTATCGATGGCGACTACCAAACGTTCAAATCTAAAGATGGTGCTTACGTACGTGAACACTTCTTTGGCAAGTACCCAGAAACAGCGGCACTTGTAGCAGACATGACAGATGACGAGATCTTCGCACTTAAGCGTGGTGGTCACGATTCATCTAAACTATTCGCGGCATTCAACAACGCGAAAGAGACTCAAGGCAAACCAACTGTAATCCTAGCGAAAACCATCAAAGGTTACGGCATGGGTGACGCAGCAGAAGGTAAGAACATTGCGCACGGTGTTAAGAAAATGGACATGACTCATGTTCAACACCTACGTGATCGCCTAGGTCTACAAGATCTAATTTCAGACGAAGAAATGAAAAAACTTCCATACCTAACATTGGAAGAAGGTACGCCTGAATACAACTACCTACACGGTCGTCGTCAAGCATTACTAGGTTACACGCCTAAGCGTCTGCCAAACTTCACGGGCGAATTCCAAATTCCTGAATTGGAAGAGTTTGCACCATTGCTTGAAGAGCAAAAGCGTGAAATCTCAACCACGATGGCATACGTTCGTACGCTAAACATCCTGCTTAAGAACAAACAAATTGGTAAGAACATCGTTCCTATCATCTGTGACGAAGCACGTACATTTGGTATGGAAGGTCTGTTCCGTCAGATTGGTATCTACAACCCACACGGTCAAGAATACACTCCAGAAGACCGCGGCGTAGTGTCTTACTACAAAGAAGCGACTTCTGGTCAAGTTCTACAAGAAGGTATCAACGAGCTAGGCTCAATGGCATCTTGGGTAGCGGCTGCAACATCTTACAGCACCAACAACCTACCAATGATTCCATTCTACATCTACTACTCAATGTTTGGTTTCCAACGAGTAGGTGATATGGCATGGATGGCAGGTGACCAACAAGCTCGTGGTTTCCTACTAGGTGCTACTGCAGGTCGTACAACACTAAACGGTGAAGGTTTACAGCACGAAGATGGCCACTCGCACATCATGGCGGGTACGGTTCCTAACTGTATTTCTTACGACCCAACGTTCGCATACGAACTAGCAGTTATCATGCAAGACGGTATCCGTCGCATGTACGGTGAGAACCCAGAGAACGTGTTCTACTACCTAACGCTAATGAACGAAAACTACGCAATGCCAGCAATGCCAGAAGGCGCTGAAGAAGGCATCCGTAAAGGTATTTACAAGCTAGAAACTTACGCAGGTTCAAATGCGAAAGTGCAGCTAATGAGCTCTGGTACTATCATGAACGAAGTACGTAAAGCAGCTCAAATCCTAAGCGAAGATTACGGCGTAGCGTCTGATGTTTACTCAGTAACATCATTCAACGAACTAACTCGTGACGGTCAAGATGCAGAGCGCTTCAACATGCTTCACCCTGAAGCGGAAGCGAAAGTACCTTACATCACAACAGTACTTGGCAGCGAGCCAGCTATCGCAGCGACTGACTACATGAAGAACTACGCAGAGCAAGTACGCGCGTTCGTTCCTGCTGAGTCTTACAAAGTACTGGGTACTGACGGTTTTGGTCGCTCAGACAGCCGCGACAACCTACGTCGTCACTTCGAAGTGAATGCAGGTTACGTCGTAGTTGCAGCCCTAACTGAACTAATGAAACGTGGTGAAGTTGAGAAATCAGTCGTTGTTGAAGCGATTAAGAAATTCGACATCGACACTGAAAAAACTAACCCGCTATACGCATAAGACAACGCTTAAGTAAAAGGTAGATAAGCAATGGCAATCGAAATTAATGTACCAGACATCGGTGCGGATGAGGTTGAAGTTACTGAGATTCTTGTAAGCGTTGGCGACAAGGTTGAAGAAGAACAGTCTCTAATCACTGTAGAAGGCGACAAGGCTTCTATGGAAGTTCCAGCTTCTCAAGCTGGTATCGTGAAAGAAATCAAAGTTGCTGAAGGCGACAAGGTTTCTACCGGTTCTCTAATCATGATTTTCGAAGCCGAGGGTGCTGCAGCTGCAGCACCTGCTCCAGCAGCAGAGGCAGCTCCAGTAGCAGCGCCTGCAGCGGCAGCAGCGGCTGAATTAAAAGAAGTTCATGTTCCAGATATCGGCGGTGATGAAGTTGAAGTTACTGAAATCATGGTAGCGATCGGCGACAGCATCGAAGAAGAACAATCTCTAATCACTGTAGAAGGCGACAAGGCTTCTATGGAAGTTCCAGCCCCATTCGCTGGCGTACTAAAAGAGATCAAAGTAGCGGCAGGCGATAAAGTATCGACTGGTTCACTAATCATGGTTTTCTCTGTAGGTGGTAGCGAAACAGCAGGTTCAGGCGCAGTAGCGGCTCCTGTTGCAGCAGAAGCAGCTCCTGCAGCGGCTCCAGTAGCGGCGTCTTCTAAAGAAGTGAACGTTCCAGATATCGGCGGCGACGAAGTTGAAGTAACCGAAATCATGGTTGCAGTTGGCGATACAGTAGAAGAAGAGCAATCTCTAATCACTGTTGAAGGCGACAAAGCTTCAATGGAAGTACCAGCACCATTTGCTGGTACCGTTAAAGAGATCAAGATTGCAGCTGGCGACAAAGTGTCAACTGGCTCACTAATCATGGTATTTGAAGTGGCCGGCACTCCGGTTGCGGGTGCAGCGCCAGTTTCGGCTCCAGTAGCAGCAGCTCCAGTAGCACAAGCTGCAGCTCCAGCAACAGTAGCGCCAAAAGCTGAAGCTCCGGTAGCAGCTCCGGCATCAAACGACTTCCAAGAGAACAACGAGTACGCTCACGCTTCTCCAGTGGTTCGCCGTCTAGCGCGTGAGTTTGGCGTTAATCTTTCTAAGGTTAAAGGTTCTGGTCGTAAGAGCCGTATCCTGAAAGAAGACGTTCAAAACTACGTGAAAGAAGCGCTTAAGCGTCTTGAATCTGGTGCGGCAGCATCTGGTAAAGGCGACGGCAGTGCTCTTGGTCTACTACCATGGCCAAAAGTTGATTTCAGCAAGTTTGGTGAGACAGAAGTTAAGCCTCTTTCTAAGATCAAGAAGATTTCAGGCGCGAACCTACATCGTAACTGGGTAATGATCCCGCACGTTACACAGTGGGATAATGCTGATATCACGGAGCTAGAAGCATTCCGTAAAGAGCAAAACGCGATTGAAGCGAAGAACGACACTGGTATGAAGATCACGCCACTTGTGTTCATCATGAAAGCAGTTGCGAAAGCACTAGAAGCATTCCCTGCATTTAACTCATCACTTTCTGAAGATGGCGAAAGCATCATCCTGAAGAAATACGTGAATGTAGGTATTGCGGTTGATACGCCAAACGGTCTAGTTGTTCCTGTATTTAAAGACGTGAACAAGAAAGGTATCTACGAGCTATCTCGTGAGCTTGCTGAAGTATCGAAGAAAGCACGTTCAGGTAAACTGACTGCGGCTGACATGCAAGGTGGCTGTTTCACTATCTCTAGCCTAGGTGGTATCGGCGGTACTGCATTTACGCCAATCGTAAATGCACCAGAAGTTGGTATCCTTGGTGTGTCTAAGTCTGAAATGAAGCCAGTTTGGAACGGTAAAGAGTTTGAACCTCGCCTACAACTGCCACTATCTCTATCATACGACCACCGTGTGATCGATGGTGCGGAAGGTGCGCGTTTCATCACTTTCCTAAACGGTGCGCTATCAGACATCCGTCGTCTAGTTCTTTAATTTAGACAAGACGAACGAGAGGCGGCATTATTGCTGCCTCCATTAACACTATTACCTGACAATTGGATTAAATACCTACTCAAACTGTGAGTATGTAAGGTCGAATTGCTGTCTAGCTCACAGGCTAAATTGATTTACTTTTCACATCGTTAACATCTCTGTAAAATATTGACGGTCTGAAAAGCTGTTTAAAACAAGCAAAAAGTTTGAACACATAACATCAATACCCATTCAGCCTGTTAGGGATAATGACTACAAGAGGTCAAAATGAGCAAAGAAATTAAAGCCCAAGTTGTTGTACTTGGTTCTGGTCCTGCTGGTTACTCTGCTGCATTCCGTTGTGCAGACTTAGGTCTAGAGACCGTTCTAGTTGAGCGTTACAGCACTCTTGGTGGTGTATGTCTTAACGTAGGTTGTATCCCATCAAAAGCACTACTGCACGTATCTAAAGTTATCGAAGAAGCAAAAGCGATGGCTGAGCATGGTGTTGTGTTTGGTGAGCCACAAACTGACATCAGCAAAATCCGTATCTGGAAAGAAAAAGTTGTTAATCAGCTGACTGGCGGTCTAGCTGGTATGGCGAAAATGCGTAACGTAACAGTGGTTAACGGTTACGGTAAATTCACTGGTCCTAACTCAATCCTAGTTGAGGGCGAAGGTGAATCTACAGTAGTTAACTTCGACAATGCGATCGTTGCGGCGGGTTCTCGTCCAATTAAACTACCATTTATCCCACATGAAGACCCACGTATTTGGGATTCAACTGACGCGCTTGAGCTAAAAGAAGTACCAGAAAAACTTCTTATCATGGGTGGTGGTATCATCGGTCTAGAGATGGGTACGGTTTACCACTCGCTAGGTTCGAAAGTTGATGTGGTTGAGATGTTCGACCAAGTTATCCCTGCCGCGGATAAAGACATCGTTAAAGTATTCACTAAGCGCATCGAGAAGAAATTCAACTTGATGCTAGAAACTAAAGTAACTGCAGTTGAAGCGAAAGAAGATGGTATCTACGTTTCAATGGAAGGCAAGAAAGCGCCAGCAGAAGCTGAGCGTTACGATGCAGTTCTAGTAGCGATCGGTCGTGTGCCAAACGGTCTGTTGATCGATGGTGAGAAAGCGGGTGTTGAAGTGGACGAGCGCGGCTTTATCAACGTTGATAAGCAAATGCGTACTAACGTACCGCATATCTTTGCAATCGGTGACATCGTTGGTCAACCAATGCTTGCGCACAAAGGTGTGCATGAAGGTCACGTAGCTGCAGAAGTTATTTCTGGTAAGAAGCACTACTTTGACCCTAAAGTTATTCCTTCAATCGCTTACACTGAGCCAGAAGTGGCATGGGTTGGTAAGACTGAGAAAGAAGCAAAAGCGGAAGGCATTAACTACGAAGTAGCAACATTCCCATGGGCAGCTTCAGGTCGTGCAATCGCATCTGACTGCGCTGACGGTATGACTAAGCTTATCTTTGATAAAGAGACTCACCGTGTTATTGGTGGTGCTATCGTTGGTACTAACGGTGGTGAACTACTAGGTGAAATCGGTCTAGCGATCGAGATGGGTTGTGATGCGGAAGATATCGCACTAACTATCCACGCTCACCCAACGCTACACGAGTCTGTTGGTCTAGCGGCTGAAGTATTTGAAGGTTCAATTACTGACCTGCCAAATAAGAAAGCTGTGAAGAAGAAAAAGTAAATACTCTTCATACTTGAAGCCGCAGCGTCGTTAACTGCGTAATTTCACCGGTTCGCCGGCCGCCCTAGTCACATAGTACGCCTATGTTCATAGGGCTGAATTTACTTGTTGCCTAGCTGCAACTCCAATTATTTTGAGTATATATAGAGTCTTTGATCATTCTTGCTGATTAAAATCGCTGATAACGTTGTTGCAGATTTTGTAATTAGAATAACTAGTTAGCGGCAATCTGCGCCTAGTTCTAAGCGATTTTTCTTGCGCAATTTTCTGACCACTTACTTGTCCTGATTGGTATAAAAAAAGCTGATGTTTTCACATCAGCTTTCGTCATTACAATAAGTGTTACTCTGCGGTCTTGTAGATGCACAACATATTTAGGTAACTATCAGCTAGCTTGACGAGTTCGCTATGTTCACGACTACGGTTTGCCTGAACAAACAGTGAGTAGCAAATGCCGTGGAATAAAGTTGCTAGGTCTTCTGAGTCATGTTCATCACAAACTTCACCACGTTCCTGAGCCTTGATAAACATATTCTTCACTAGAAGTTGGTTAGTGCGGTTGGTACTCACAAATAGCGGCCAAACCTCATCACGAGTTGATGCACTCCACTCAAACCATACTTTCAACCAATCGCAATCTTGAGCGATAAGATCGAGCATTGAGCCAGTGATGTTTTCCAAATTTTCCTTTGCGTGCAGATCAAGGTCGATATTGTCTGATAGGAAATTAGAAAACTGACGAACAACATAGTTAAGCACATCATCAACTAAGTCTTCTCTGGTAGGGAAGTAGTTAAATACCGTTGCTACTGAAACTTGTGCAATTTCAGCGATGTCTGCATGACCCCCACGGCCAATTCCACGGCGTGCAAATACCTCGAGTGAGATATCCATGAGTTGTTGTTTTCGCTTTTTGGGCGAAAGACGAGTTCTAGGTCTTTTTGCAATTGAGTCCATAAGTTATTCCTTGCCAATAGAGTTGATACCTTCCATGTGTTAGTTACATCTCAGCACTTACTTCTAACTGTCTCAGTTGAAAGTACGTAATTCACCAGAAGTAAAACCATGATTTTTAGGTAGTTTGGGCTTTGCCCTATTAATTATTTTGTTAATTGTGTATCGCGTTTATGAGTGTAATGGTGCATATGGGCGTGGTCAATGTTTTCAGTACATTTTATAATCACATTTGTTAGTAACGTGCGAGAGGTCATATTGTTTACTGGGCTCAATGTAAACTCTTTCGTAATGGTCTTTCCTTACTCGATGGCGGTGCTAAACTACGCGTTCGAAAAATTGTCAGTGTTTGGACTACTATTAGCCAAATACTGAAACGACAAACGAGAATGGTATGAAACACACAATAGAAGTAATGATTTCTGAGCAGGAAGTTCAGGAACGTGTACGCGAACTAGGTAAGCAAATCACTGAACACTATCAAGGTAGTGAAGATCTTGTGATGGTGGGGCTATTACGCGGCTCATTTGTATTTATGGCAGATTTAGCGCGTAGTATTGAATTGACTCACCAAGTCGACTTTATGACTGCTTCTAGCTACGGTAATACCATGGAGAGTTCGCGTGACGTACGTATTCTTAAAGACCTTGATGATGACATCAAAGGTAAAGATGTTTTGCTGGTAGAAGATATTATCGATACTGGTAACACTCTAGCGAAAGTAAAAGAGATCCTGTCGCTTCGTGAACCTAAATCTATTGAGATTTGTACATTACTTGATAAACCATCACGTCGCGAAGTTAACGTTCCTGTTAAGTGGGTCGGTTTTGAAATTCCTGACGAGTTTGTTGTGGGTGTCGGTATTGACTACGCGCAGAAGTACCGCCATCTACCATTCATTGGTAAAGTTGTTCCTCAGGAATAATTTTCAGGCCATATGAATAAAAAAACCCATCATGAGTGATGGGTTTTTTACTATCTTGAACTAGCTTAGCGACAAAGCAGTTTGTAATCTGGGTTAAGAATCTTATCCATTGCTGTTTGATAAGACGCTTCAACAGTTTCGATTGAGTGAGAGCGAATACCTAAATATTCTAAACGCCCATCTTCAATACCATAGACCACGCCATGAATTTCGACTTCCTGATCGCGTTCCCAAGCATTTTGCATAATGGTTGAGTTGCCAAGGTTGTACACTTGTTCAGCTACGTTGAGTTCAGCCAATTTATCGGCCTTATCTTGCTCCGGCATTTGATCTAGGTAAGAACGATGTTTGAAGTAGATATCGCGAATGTGGAGTAACCAGTTATTAATCAAACCGAGTTTTGGATTTTCGATCGCGGCATTAACACCACCACAGCCGTAGTGGCCACAAATAATGATGTGTTTTACTTTGAGAACGTCGACAGCGTATTGGACAACAGAAAGGCAATTTAGATCGGTGTGAATGACAAGGTTGGCTACATTGCGATGGACAAAGAGCTCCCCGGAAAAGAGCCCAGTCAGTCTTTCCGCCGGGACTCGACTATCAGAGCAACCAATCCAAAGAAAATCGGGCTTTTGTCCTTCGGCAAGCTTAGCAAAATATTCCGGTCGTTCAGATTTAATTTCTTCCGACCACTTAGAGTTGTTATCAAAGAGCTGTTTGATTTTCGGCATGGTTGTGCATATATCCCTAAAGTTTCTAGGCGATAATATACACAATGTTACAAAATCGATCCCGTTAAATATACGTTCTTAGGCACTCATCTGACTTGTTATCGTAGCAAAACGCATAGACTTGGCGGGGAAAAAGGCATTTGGCTCGATTTCCTCTAAGTTTTGCGCCAGTTAACACATTTAAGTGAATCTAAACATTTGTTACAGTGACTAAAATCTTTTCGCATATTACAGGGAGCAATATGTTGTTCGGAGAGCGTTTTAAAGACATCAACTTCAAAGGCGATCTATTTGGTGGAGTTACCACCGCGATAATCTCGTTACCTTTGGCATTAGCCTTTGGTGTCGCCTCAGGAGCGGGAGCAGAAGCAGGTCTTTGGGGCGCGATCATGGTGGGCTTATTTGCCGCACTATTTGGTGGTTCGTCGACGCTGATTTCAGAGCCAACCGGCCCGATGACCGTGATCATGACAGCGGTCCTGACTAGCATGATGGCGAAGTACCCGGAAACGGGCATGGCCATGACTTTTACCGTGGTGATGATGGCCGGCGCTTTTCAGATTTTACTGGGAACACTAAAACTCGGTAAATACGTTACGTTAATGCCGTATAGCGTGATATCCGGATTTATGTCAGGGATTGGGGTTATCCTGATTATTCTACAGATCTCGCCACTGCTTGGTCATGCCGCTCCTTCTGGCGGTGTGATTGGTACACTCAAGGCTCTGCCGGAGTTGCTCGCTAATATCAAATTTTCAGAGCTTTTGCTTGGTGCTCTTACCCTTGGCATTCTGTTCTTCTTTCCGCAAAAATACCGTAAATTCGTTCCGGCTCAGTTAGTCGCTTTAGTGGCGGTGACATTACTCTCTGTGATTTTATTTGATACCGATGCTATCCGTCGTATTGGTGAAATCCCAGCGGGTTTACCGTCGCTGGTTATGCCGCATATTAATCCTGAGATGTTTACCACTATGATTATCGATGCCTTAGTACTGGGTACCTTAGGCTGTATCGATACTTTGCTAACGGCGGTGATTGGCGACTCACTGACCCGTAAAGAGCATGATTCTGACAAAGAACTGCGTGGTCAGGGATTAGCGAATATGATCTCCGGTTTATTTGGTGCATTGCCAGGGGCAGGTGCGACGATGGGAACGGTAACGAATATTCAAGTTGGAGCGCGCTCGCCACTATCTGGTGTGATCCGTGCGTTAATGCTGGCGTTAGTGGTATTGGTGGCTGGTGGCTTAACTGAGCCGATCCCAATGGCCGTGTTAGCAGGTATCGCAGTGTATGTGGGTTTCAATATTCTAGATTGGAGCTTTATCCAACGTGCACATAAGGTCAGTATGCAAGGTATGGCGATCATGTACGGCGTTATGATGCTGACGGTGTTTGTTGACTTGATTGCTGCGGTTGGCCTTGGCGTATTTATTTCCAATATCATTATTATTGAGCGACTAAGTCGCGTGCAATCGCGTCATGTAAAAGCGATCAGTGATGCGGATGAGGATGATGTACCCCTAACGGAAGTGGAGCGAGCTTTACTTGATCAAGCGAATGGCAAGGTTTTGTTCTTCTACTTATCTGGGCCAATGATATTTAGTGTCTCTAAGGCGATTTCTCGTCAGCATACCAGTATTGCCGATTACGAAGCGATGATCCTCGATTTGACCGATGTGCCTATGATTGATGTCACCGTTGGTATCGCGTTGGAAAACGCAATTAACGATGCGTTGGATGCTAATTGTGCGGTGTACTTGCTGTGTCCTAACAAGCAGATATGGCAGCAACTTGAGAAGTTCCATATTCTCGATTTAGTGCCGATAGAAAATACCTACTCATTCCGTTATGAAGCGTTGCGAGCTGCAACCAAGCAGGTTGAAGGAAGTGATGAGCCCGTTTATTCAATTTAAGTAAAGCGATGCTGTTGAACGCCGTGGGTTTATGCTCACGGCGTTTTTGTTTATTTCGTTAAGTCACAACCATCGACGATAATATTTCGAAAAAAATCGAAAGGTTTAATTGTAATCATCGTCACTCGACGATAGACTTAATGCAATTGATAAAATCAGCCGCGGTACAAAACACTGCGACGCAGAAAGAATGAGAAGCTATGTACGCACTAGAAATAGATCAACTGCGTAAGACTTATGCAGGCGGTTTTGAGGCGCTAAAAGGAATCAGCCTCAATGTTGAAAAAGGGGACTTCTACGCACTACTTGGACCCAACGGGGCAGGTAAATCAACCACCATTGGTGTCATCTCATCGCTGGTCAACAAAACTTCCGGTAAGGTCAAAGTGTTCGGCTTTGATATTGATAGCGACCTTGAACTCGCGAAGCAAAATCTAGGTTTGGTGCCACAAGAGTTTAACTTCAACCAGTTTGAAACGGTTGAACAGATCGTAATGCAGCAAGCTGGCTATTATGGTGTGTCAAAATCGCTGGCTAAAGAGCGTGCTGAGAAGTACTTAACCAAGCTCGATTTGTGGGAAAAGCGCAAAGAGCGCGCACGTAACCTTTCTGGTGGTATGAAGCGCCGCTTGATGATTGCACGTGCTCTGATGCACGAGCCGCAGTTATTGATTCTCGATGAACCCACAGCTGGGGTCGATATCGAGTTGCGTCGCTCAATGTGGGAGTTTCTCAAAGAGATTAACCAAGAGCAGGGGATCACGATTATCTTGACCACTCATTACCTAGAAGAAGCGGAAATGTTGTGTCGCAATATCGGCATTATTAACCGTGGTGAGCTAATTGAAAATACCTCGATGAAGTCGTTACTGGCAAAACTGCATGTTGAGACTTTTATTCTTGATATTGAAGGCGAGGGTGACGTACCACAACTTGAAAGCGTGGTATCGCAACGTTTGGTTAATGGCTCGCTAGAGATTGAAGTAGAGAAGACGCAAGGTCTTAATCCGGTGTTCAGTCAGCTAACTCAAAGTGGTATTCAAGTGATGTCGATGCGTAACAAAGCGAACCGTTTGGAAGAGCTGTTTGTTAGCATTGTTCAGCAACAAACGCGAGGTGAAGGCTAATGTATCAACTATATTGGACCGCCTTTTGCAGCCTATTGACCAAAGAGGTCAATCGCTTTACTCGTATTTGGGTGCAAACTCTAGTTCCGCCCGCGATCACCATGACGCTCTACTTCATTATTTTCGGTAGCTTAATTGGCTCGCGAATTGGTGAAATGAATGGCTTTAGCTACATGGAATATATTGTGCCGGGCTTGATCATGATGTCGGTGATCACCAACTCATATTCAAACGTCGCTTCGTCATTTTTTAGCTCTAAGTTCCAGCGTAATATCGAAGAGCTATTGGTCGCGCCAGTGCCTAACTACGTCATCATTTTAGGTTTTGTTATGGGCGGCGTCGTACGTGGCTTACTGGTTGGTACCATCGTCACTTTCGTTTCGTTGCTGTTTGTTGACCTGCAAGTTGAGCATTGGGGAATCATCATTGCCACGGTGTTTATGACTTCAGTGGTGTTCTCGCTGGGCGGTTTAATCAATGCGGTGTTTGCGCGCACGTTTGATGATATTTCGATTATTCCCACCTTTGTTTTAACACCACTGACTTACCTAGGCGGGGTGTTCTACTCGATCAGCTTGCTACCAGAGTTTTGGCAAGGTGTATCGAAAATCAACCCAATCGTCTATATGGTCAATGCTTTCCGTTATGGCTTCTTAGGGGTTTCCGATGTGGGCATCGGTATGTCATTTGCCGTACCGATGGTATTTATTGTGGCACTGTATGGGGTTGCTCACTATTTGGTGACCAAAGGGATAGGATTACGTTCGTAGCGGGTTGCGGAACGCTGCGCTACGGATGTGGGAACACTTCGTTACGGAACGCTGCGCTTACGCAGCGTTGAGCAAGTTTGTTTTACGACGGAAGGTGAGAGTAATATCTTATCCGTTATCCGTTATCCGTTATCCGTAGCGAAGCGTTCTCGAAAAAAAAGGTTGGCATCTGCCAACCTTTTTTGTTCTCTAAGCGAAGCGCTCTAAACGCTCGTTTTTCGCTCTTAACCTTCCGAGCTTTCTTCTGCAGCCTCTGTCGTCATATCAACGGTTTGGTTGTCGATAAGACGTGCTTTACCTAGGAAAGCCGACATCAAGATCACTGCTTGTGTCGTTTCTGCGGTAATGGTTTGTAGCGTGCGCGCATCACGAATAAAGATCTCATCTGGCTGTAAGCCCGCTGCTCGTAGCTGATCGCTCGCATCTTCAATGATAGATGCGTAATCATCGCGACCGCCGCGGATAGTACTGCTAATCCAACGCATAGTGCGTGCTAAAACTGGGGCACGTTGGCGCTCATCAAGAGTCAATAAACCGTTGCGAGAGCTCATCGCAAGACCATCCATTTCACGTACTGTCGGTACGCCAATGATTTCGATGTCCATCGCCATGTCTTCCACCATCTTGCGGATGATTGCTAGCTGTTGGAAGTCTTTCTCACCAAAGCATGCCACTTCAGGCTGTACGATGTTGAATAGCTTAGTCACTATGGTCGAAACACCACGGAAGTGACCAGGACGCGAAGCACCTTCAAGCATGCTTGAAAGTCCTGGGACTTCGACAAAAGTTTGCTTGTCTAGACCTTCAGGATAAATAACTTCTGGAGTTGGAGTGAAGACTAGCTCTACACCTTCGCCATTGAGTTTGCTTAGATCATCTTCAAGAGTACGAGGGTAGTTATTTAGGTCGTCGGCACGTTCAAACTGCATTGGGTTAACAAAGATGCTGACCACCACGATATCCGCGTGTTCACGAGCTTTACGCACTAAAGTTAGGTGACCTTCATGAAGGTTACCCATAGTTGGTACGAAAGCAACTTTGCGTCCGTCGCGCTTGTACTGTTTGATCTGCTCACGGAGAGCTGAAATATCAGTAAATGTTTGCATGCTCAACTCCTCTAGGCAATCGTATGAGCTTCGTCAGGGAAGGCGCCAGTTTCCACATCTTGAATGTATTTAGTCACTGCTGTGCGCATATCGCCCGTTTCAGCAAGGAAATTTTTCGAGAATTTTGGCATGTAGTTCGCCGCAATACCGAACATATCGTGCATTACTAGGATTTGACCATCAGTCACATTACCCGTACCGATACCAATAACAGGCACATCCAATACTTCAGTAATGCGCGCGGCAAGATCAGCTGGTACACACTCTAGCAATACGATCTGTGCGCCCGCTTCTTGTAGAGCGAGTGCGTCACGAACCATACGATCCGCTTTATCTTGCTCGCGACCTTGAACTTTGAAACCACCGAAAATGTTAACCGACTGAGGTGTTAGGCCTAAGTGTGCACAAACAGGTACTGCACGCTCGGTGAGCATTTTCACAGTGTCAACTAGCCAGTCGCCACCTTCGATTTTTACCATGTTCGCACCCGCGCGCATTAGCTTGCCTGCGTTCTCACAAGCTTGCTCAGGCGTTGCGTAGCTCATAAATGGCATGTCAGCCATAAGTAGACAGTTTGGGCTGCCTGCGCGCACGCAGCGCGTGTGGTAAGCGATTTCGTCAACGGTTACTGGTAGCGTGCTTGATTCGCCTTGCAAAACCATGCCTAGCGAGTCACCAACAAGTAGTACCGGCATTTCTTGTTGCTCAAAAAGTTGTGCAAAGCTTGCATCGTACGCAGTAGAAGAAGCGAATTTACGACCTTCTTGTTTCCACTTCATTAGGTCGTTGATGGTAATTTTTTTCATTTTTTTTCCTTACTAGGATCTGGCTATGACTGCCACACGCTGAGCCCATTGCGATCGACTTGGTTAAGTAACTGCGTAAGCTCAGTCCCATCAGGGAGAGTTAAATTAGGTGCGATTTCCGCCAGCGGATAGAGAACAAATTCTCTTTCACGCATCCCGTAATGTGGGACCGTTAAACGCTCGGAATCGATCACTTCATTGCCGTAAAGAATAATATCTAAGTCAAGGGTTCTTGGGCCCCATCGCTCATCTTTACGGACACGCCCTTGCTCTAGCTCAATGGCTTGAGTGCAATCCAGCAGTTCAAGTGGCGTTAATTCGGTTTTGATCGCCACGACCGCATTAATGTAGTCCGGCTGATCTTGTGGTCCCATCGGTGTACTACTGTACAGCTGAGACGCTTGCATAAACTCAGAGCTCGGTAGCAACTTTAATGCGTCAATGGCAGCATTCGCTTGAGTAACGGGATCAGCTAGATTGCTGCCGACAGCAATGTAGGCAGTAATCATGATTCGCTTTTACTCTTACGGAAATTGCGCTTTTTATTATTTGGCTTGCGACGACGAGAATTTGGACGGCTTGGTGCCGCATCATCTAAATCATTAACCATCGCTTGGCGCATGTTGCGGCCCGCATTTTGGAAAGTGTGCCACCATTTAGCCAATAGCTCCGTCTCATCACCTTCAATCTCACCACGCATTTCAAGGAAATCGAAACCAGCACGGAACTTATTCAGCTCCATCAAACGGAATGCGCGTTTGCCATTACGACGAGGTAGGCGCATTTGAAGTTGCCAAATCTCGCGAATAGTTGCTGTGTGGCGACGTGGAATAGCAATGGTACGCACTTGATCATCAAGAATGTCGTTGCTCGCTTCCATTACCGCATCGTAATGACATAGATTGCGAGATTCCATTAACTCATCCGCTTTCGCTTGTAGCGGATACCAAAGCATTGCAGCGAACATAAACGCAGGGTTAATACGTTTACCTTCTTCAACGCGCTGATCGGTTGAATCCAAAACAAGATCCAACATCTGCTCCGCTTTTGAGTCGTAGCTGTCAGTGAAAAACTCAGAGACTGACGGGAATAGCTGTTGGAAGAGATTATACTCACGCATTAAATGGTAAGTTTCTAATCCATAGCCACTTTGTAGCATCTTTAGTGATTCTTCGTACAGACGCGCAGCAGGGATTTCTTTCAATAGATGAGAAAGCTCTTCAATTGGTGCTGCGGTGTCTTCTTCGATATCAAAGTCGAGTTTGACGGCAAAGCGAATCGCACGCAGCATGCGTACAGGATCTTCGCGATAGCGAGTCTCAGGATCGCCAATTAGACGAATCAACTTATCTTCAAGGTCTTCAACGCCGCCAGCGTAATCGTGAATCGCATAGTTGCCGATGTTGTAGTACATCGCATTGATTGTGAAATCACGGCGTTCCGCGTCTTCATCAATCGTGCCATACACGTTATCACGCAGCAGCATGCCTTCTTTCGATTGCTGAGAGACGTTTTTGTTTGGCTCTTGGTGATGACCACGGAAGGTTGCCACTTCGATGATATCGCGGCCAAACATAATGTGCGCTAAGCGGAAGCGACGACCAATTAGACGACAGTTTTTAAAAAGCTGACGAATCTGCTCTGGGGTTGCGTTAGTCGCAATATCAAAATCTTTCGGGTTTTGCCCTAGCAATAGATCGCGTACACCGCCTCCTACCAGATAGGCATCGAAGCCTGCACCATGAAGTCGGTAAAGGACCTTCAGCGCATTATCGCTGATCTGTTTACGCGAAATATTGTGCTCTTGGCGAGTTAGAATGTTGAGCGAAAGCTCCGGAAAGCTAATTAGCTCGCTTGGTGTATTGTCGTTTCTATTCATGTGCTTTTAGCAAAATGCGGTGGTTAAACCAGCTATGCTTCCATCTAAATTCTGAGGCCTTAGGGCGAATTTGCGGCTAATGATAGCTTACCGAGCGCGTTTTGAGAATCTCGGTGTGATCTCGGTAGTGTTTGGTAGCTGGCAAATTTGCCAATTTTGTACGCCCCAATGGATGATTTCGGCCAAATTTGCCGCTTCAATATCACGATTGAGTTTAAAACCTAAGAAATGCATCGCTTCTAAAAGTGCAGGTTTAGGGTTGAGATTATCTATCGTCGGAGCGTGGTTTTGCTTTGAGAGCTTCTGCCCGTTGTCTCCCATGGCTAAAGGGAGGTGCAAGTAGCTAATGGGTTGTTTACCCATCATTTTGTATAAACTGATTTGACGCCCTGTCGGCTCAATGAGATCGGCACCGCGGACCACTTCGGTGACACCTTGGTCGATATCGTCTAATACTACTGCAAGGTTATAAGCGAATAAGCCGTCCCGACGTTTGATAATAAAATCTTCATCAGCCAGCGCTTGAGGTATTTTTAACAACCCATGCTTTTGATCGATAAATTCGTAGACCGGTTCTGTCATACGCAGCCGAGTCGCGCTTGGGTTGTCATTAGTAAGCTGTTTTTCTCGACAAGTGCCTAAGTAGTAACCACCGCTTTCTTTGATCTCTTTACGCGTGCATTGACAGTAATAAGCTTGTCCTGACGCCAGCCAAGCATCAATTTGCTGTTGGTAGAGATGATGGCGCTGGCTTTGATAGACCACTTCACCATCCCACTCGAGTTGATACGCTTCTAAGGTACGCAGAATTAAATCGGCAGCGCCTTCCATTTCTCGCGGAGGGTCAATATCTTCAATGCGAACGAGCCATTGGCCTTGATTCGCCTTAGCTTGAAAATAACTGCCCAAGGCGGCAATAAGAGAGCCAAAGTGTAAAGGACCGGAAGGTGAAGGAGCGAAACGACCGATGTACATAGTTGAACCGAGGGTAAAGTGGAATTAAGGAAACCAAAAAGGGAGCATATACGCTCCCTTTTCAATAGTCATCAGCAAAGAATTAACCTTGCATCTGTCTCTCTTTGATCTCTGCAAGAGTTTTACAGTCGATACATAGATCGGCAGTTGGACGCGCTTCTAGGCGACGAATGCCGATCTCAACACCGCAAGACTCACAAAAACCGAAATCATCATCATCCAATTTGTTTAATGTTTTTTCGATTTTCTTGATTAGACGACGTTCACGGTCACGGTTGCGCAGTTCTAGGCTGAATTCTTCTTCCTGAGAAGCACGGTCAACTGGATCCGGGAAGTTTGCCGCTTCATCTTGCATGTGGTGCACAGTACGGTCTACTTCTTCGCGTAGCTGGTTGCGCCAAGCTGATAAAATCTTTCTAAAGTGATCCATTTGCTCAGGTGACATGTACTCTTCACCTGGCTTTTCTTGATATGGTTCAACACCTGCAATGGCTAGGATGCCTAGCGCTTTTTTCTTCGATTCTGGCATGCAGCATCTCCTACTAACACCTAGTCAACTGCTTGAGCAGCTAATTTAAGGCGGGTATCTATAGCAAAAAGAACTTTAGGAGGCAAATACTGTTGAGTAAAGTTAACGCCTATGTGAAGACTGCATCATTTTTCAGCCGAGATATCTGAAATCTACAGCCTTTGCGAGCTTAATCTCACGTTGGGAAATATCGGCTTTGTAGCACAATACTTCCACTCCTTGTTCAATTGCTATTTTCAGTAATTGTGAATAATCCGCGTCTATATGGTGTGCCGGGGAAACTTTTTCAATACCTGAATGCAAAACAATAAATAAAAGTACTGAACGGTTCCCACTTTTGACCATTTCTGTTAGCTCACGCAGATGTTTTTGACCTCTTGTGGTCACTGCATCTGGAAAATATCCCTGACCCGGTTTGCTTTCATCCAAAAGCGTTACGCTTTTGACCTCGATATAGCAGGTTGAGCGCTTAGGGTCGCTAAGCATGACATCAATGCGGCTATTCTCATTACCATACTTCACTTCGGTGCGAAGATGTTGATAGCCTGCTAACTCCTCAATCACGCCTTGTTCTATGCCTTCTACAGCCAGCTGGTTAGCTCGTGCAGTATTAATACATATACGGTGTCCAGCTTGGGTTTCGCTCAACTCCCAACTGTTTGGGTATTTACGTTTTGGGTTATCCGAGGTCGAAAACCAAATTGTGTTTCCCGGTTCGGCACATCCAGTCATTGCGCCTGTATTCGCGCAGTGGATGGTACGTTCACTTTTGTCTTCTAACTGAATGTCGGCTAAAAAACGTTTATAGCGTTTAATTAAAGTAGCTGATTGTAGGCAAGGTTCAAACTTCATTTAGGACTGGTTTTATGTACAATGTTTGCAACATTACACCATAAGGCTCTCCCATTGTCACAATTGCCCATTGAAGCCGTGATGCCGGCACTTCTCTCCGGTGTGCGTAGCGCTTCTCAACTTATTCTTAAAGCAGCACCGGGTGCTGGTAAATCGACTTACTTTCCACTGCAACTGCTTAAGCATGGCATTGTGTCTGGCAAAATTATTATGCTGGAACCACGCCGCTTGGCTGCGCGCAATATCGCGCGTTACTTAGCTGAGCAATTAGGTGATCGAGTTGGACAGCGAGTGGGCTATCGAGTGCGTGGTGAAACCAAGGTCAGTGATGAAACTCAGCTGGAGATTGTCACCGAAGGAATTATGACTCGCATGATTCAGAGTGATCCTGAACTATCCGGTATTGATCTTATTATTTTTGATGAATTTCATGAACGCAGTATTCATGCGGATATGGGCTTGGCGCTATGTTTGGAGATTCAAGAAGCGCTGCGTGATGATCTTAAGTTAGTAGTGATGTCGGCAACGCTTGAGCGACAAGCATTAGCGAAGTTAATGCCAGACGCTGAGTATATTGAATCTCATGGACGCAGTTTTCCAGTCGAGTTTCGTTATCAGCCGTTGAAAGCCAATGAACGCTTTGTGGATGCGATGGTAAAACAGATTCAAACCTTAATGCACAATGAGACAGGCTCGTTATTGGCCTTTTTGCCTGGCGTTGCCAGTATTCTACAAGTGCAAGAACGGTTATCTGGGCTTGCTGCCGACGTCGAAGTCTCTCCTTTATATGGCCAGCTTAATTTTAGTCAGCAGCAAGCTGCTATTCAGCCAGCACCGCAAGGCAAACGCAAAGTGGTGTTAGCCACCAATATTGCTGAAACCTCATTGACCATTGAAGGGATCCGTTTAGTGGTCGATGCTGGTTTAGAACGGGTGGCAAAGTTTGATTTAAAAACGGGGATTACCAAGCTAGAGCAAGTTCGAATTGCTCAGTCATCCGCGGAGCAGCGAGCAGGTCGTGCTGGGCGTATTGAGCCGGGTATCTGTTTACGTCTCTACAGCGAAAGCCAACTGAATCAGCAACCTTATGTGCCTAGCGCTGAAATTTTGCATAGTGATCTTGCACCTCTGGCAATGGAGTTGGCGCAGTGGGGGTGCACGGAAGCGAGCGAATTGAAATGGCTCGATGTGCCAACGGTGAGCGCCCTTACGCAGGCGCGAAGTTTATTATGTTCGCTTGGTTTAATGGATGAAAAATATCAGTTAACCACGGCAGGGAAGAAAGTCCAGCAGCTGGGGCTCGAGCCTCGCAGTGGCGCGATGCTAGTTCATGCGCTTGCGGACAATGACTGGCAGAGCACCGCGCTCGCACTGGCCGCTTTATTGGAAGAGCCTGAGCGAAACATAGTCGATTTCTCTCATAGCGTGCAACGTTTACAAGCTAGTAAACACAGCAAGCAAAAAGTCGTGGTCACACGCGCTCAAAGTTTGGCAAACAAACTGAAGCTGAGCTTTAACTTATCTCAAGTGGATGAACGACTCGCCCCTATGCTACTTGCAATCGCTTTCCCTGATCGAGTGGCGCAGCGCCGCGTGCAAGGAAATCGATTTTTGCTGGCCAATGGTCACGGTGCTCAATTTCGTGATGATGAGCCACTTGGTGATGATGACCATGTTGTGGCGATAGATTTGATGCGAAGCCAAGGTGAGTCGGCGCTAATCAACTTAGCGATAGAGCTCGATATCACTCAGCTTCGCAGTGCGATGCCAGAGAAGTTTATTCAGTCAGAAGTCGCCGATTGGGATGATAAGCGTGGCAAGCTGGTGTCTGAAGCGCGTCTCTGCTGGCAGGGACTTGTGGTTGAAAGCAAAGAATTGCCTGCTCCAGCGGCAGAAAAGATCACCGAAGCGTTATTGAACTATGTTCGTCGTCAAGGCTTGCAGGTGTTGAATTGGACAGAGAGTGCTAACGAGCTATTAGCGCGTATTCGTTGTGGCTGTGAATGGATGCCTGAGCGAGATTGGCCTGCATTTGACGAACAGTCACTGCTGGTGAATTTAGAGCTGTGGTTAGAACCGTATTTGGTTGGCATCAATTCAGCTAAAGCGCTGCAACAAGTGAATTTAACGCAAGCGCTTTCTGCTTACCTCGGCTGGCCGCTTAATCAAGAGATTGACGAATGGTTGCCGACGCATTTTCAATTGCCTACTGGCAGTCAGAAAAAGATTGTTTACCAAGTCGGTCAAGAGCCTATGTTGGCCGTACGCATGCAAGAGGTGTTTGGTGAACACAGCTCACCAACGGTTGCTCAAGGTAAGAAAACCGTAGTGCTCGAATTGCTATCTCCCGCACAGCGACCTCTGCAAAGAACCAGTAACCTTGCAAGTTTTTGGTCAGGAGCGTACCAAGAAGTTAAAAAAGAGATGAAAGGTCGTTATCCTAAGCACGTTTGGCCGGATGATCCTGCTAATCATATTGCAACCACCAAAACTAAAAGACAGTTCAATCAGTAACCATGACAGAGAAAACAACAAAAACACCGCGTAAGCCAGCGGCGAAAAAAGCCCCAGCTAAACGTGGTAAACCGAGTCCACGTAAGAAAAAACCAGCAAATGGTAAAAAGTCATGGTTGAAAACCCTATGGGGGATTAGCTGGAAGTTGGCGTTGGTGGGTATGGCTATTTTACTGTTTATTGGTATTTACCTAGACAGCTTAGTTAAGCAAAAATTTGAAGGGCAGTTATTTGAGCTACCCACCGTTGTTTATGCGCGTATTCTTAATTTAGCGCCGGGCGATGAAATTAGCCTCAAAGAAGTTCGCAATGAACTGGATGTATTGAACTATCGTAAAGTCCGTCAACCGAAGTATGCCGGCGAGTACTCTTCGTCATCGACCAAGATTGAGTTGATCCGTCGTCCGTTTGAATTTACTGATGGGCCAGAGCCTGATCGCCATGTGATGCTGCACTTCGATAGCAGTGGTTTAACACGTATTCAATCATTGGAGAAAAAAGGCGATCTAGGTTACTTACGTATCGAACCAAAAATGTTGGGCATGCTGGAGAAAAACCGCGATGAACAACGTTTATTTTTACGTCGCGAGCAGTTCCCTGAAGTGATGGTGGATGCTTTATTGGTCACCGAAGATCGTGACTTCTACAAACATGATGGTGTTTCGCCATTGGCGATAGCGCGTGCCATGGTGGTCAATATCAAAGCAGGGCGTACGGTACAAGGCGGAAGTACCTTAACTCAGCAGTTGGCTAAAAACTTGTTCTTAACCAGCGATCGCACCTTGTGGCGTAAGATCCGTGAAGCCTACATCGCGATCATTCTGGATTATCGCTATGACAAAGATCGCATTCTTGAAGCTTATCTCAACGAAGTTTATCTAGGTCAAAGTGGCGGTGAAGCGGTACATGGCTTTGGTTTGGCTGCACGGCTCTATTTTGGTCAGCCTATTCAAGAGTTGCGTATTGATCAGTTAGCTATGCTGGTGGGTATGGTCAAAGGACCGTCTTACTACAACCCGGTGCGTTATCCAGAGCGAGCTAAGACGCGCCGTGATTTGGTGCTGCGTTTGATGATGCAGCAAGGCTATTTGACCGCGAGTGAATTTGACCATGCGGCCAGTCGTCCGCTCGATATTCAAGATAACCCACGTATTGCCAGTCGTCAGCCTGCTTATTTTCAGCAACTAAAAATAGAGTTAAAAGAGAAAGTGGGTAGCGCTTTTGAAGCGGACAAAGGGTTGAAGGTATTTACATCTCTTGATCCGGTGTCGCAGCATGAATTAGAAAAAGCGATAGAAAAGAAGATCCCGCAACTTGCTAAGGTGGCAGGTAAGGAGCTCGAAGGTGCCGCGATTGCTGTCGATCGTCATAGTGGTGAGATCCGCGCGATGGTGGGGGGGAAACGCACAGGTTATGATGGATTTAACCGTGCCCTAAATGCTAGTCGCCAAATAGGCTCACTGGCAAAACCTGCGGTATATTTGACGGCTCTACAACAACCAGAGCGTTATAACCTCGCCACGACCCTAAACGACAAACCATTAAGTCTAAAAGGTTCTAAAGGTAACGTGTGGTCACCACGGAACTACGACCGTAAATATCGCGGTGATGTGCCACTTTATTTAGCGTTAGCTAAATCACTTAATGTGCCGACGGTACAACTGGGGATGCAGTTAGGTATTCCTCAAGTCGTGGAGACATTTGGAAAACTGGGCGTCGATAAGCAAGAGATTCGCCCTGTACCTTCAATGTTCTTAGGTTCATTTAGTTTGACGCCATTCCAAGTGGCGCAGATGTATCAAACGTTAACCAACTCAGGCAAGCAGGCTAAGTTATCAGCGCTGCGCTCAGTGGTGGATATGGACGGTAAAGTGATGTTTCAATCGTTACCGATAGCTAAGCAGACGGTTGACCAACGTGCAGCTTGGCTAACCACCTATGCGATGAAGCGCGGTGTGGCGGAAGGTACCGGACGCTTTTTAAATAGTCAGTTTTCCTCAGCGGCACTCGCGGGTAAAACCGGTACCAGTAACGACACCAAAGATAGTTGGTTTGTTGGTATCGACGGACGTGAAGTAACCACAATTTGGCTTGGCCGAGATGATAATAAAACGACCAAGTTAACGGGCTCTAGCGGTGCATTACGCGTTTATGCAGAGTACTTGCAACACCGAATACCGACTAAGTTGCTGTTACCTTGGCCTAAGGATATTGCGACCTTTGGTTTTGCTAAAACTGCTAACGGTGATTTAGTCCTTGATTGTGGTAATAATTTTAAGCTGCCTGTTTGGGATGAACATGATAAGTTGCAACAAGAGTGCAGTAATCAACCTGCTGATTGGTTGAAGAAAATCTTTACCTGGTAAGGTATCGACTAGGGCGTATATGAGGGAACATCACTGGTGAAAAAGCTAAGTCTACTACTGACAATGGTGACGTTTATTGCATCCGGAGTGTTGGCACAAGATCTTAACGAGCCAAAAAACACGGATCACAAGCACAGACCGAAAATTGCCTTAGTACTTGCTGGTGGTGGGGCGAAAGGGGCGGCACATATTGGCGTATTAAAAGCGCTCGAGCAAATGCGTATTCCAGTGGACTATATTACCGGAACCAGCATGGGCGCTTATGTTGGTGGCCTCTATGCGACGGGTATGAGTGCCGACGAAATTGAAGCGTTTATCGTCAGTGTTGATTGGAGCAGTGGTTACCGAGACCGGGTCGATCGCAGTCAGCGTCGTGTGCGAGATAAAGAGTATGAAGACCGCTACCAGCTAACGACGGATCTTGGCTTTGATCATACCGGCATTAAAGGTTCTCGCGGCGTCGTTCAAGGTCAGGGAATGTTGCGTATCCTGCGTGAAACGACAGGTAACTTGCCCGCGTTCGCCTCTTTTGATGATTTAGCTATCCCATATCGTTCCGTTGCAACTGATATTATCGAATTAGAGTCGGTAGTGATTGATCATGGCTACCTTGTCGACGCCATGATGGCGAGCATGTCTGTACCGGGCGCTTTACCACCGTATCGTATTGGCGAGCAATTACTCGTTGATGGTGGCGTGACCAACAACATGCCGGTTGATGTTGCGCGAGAGCTGGGTGCAGATATTGTCATTGCTGTCGATATTAGTACCGATTACAAGCAGGAAGAAGATTTTACCGATCTATTTACGGTTGCCGATCAACTTTCCAATTATCTGGTGCGCCGCAGTACTAGCCGCCAGGCTGAAACTCTGACAGAGCAGGATTTCCTATTGCAACCACAAGTGGGTGATATGGAAACCACGGAGTTTGAGCGTATGCCTGAGGCGTACCAAGAAGGTATTCGTATTGCCACGGCACAAAAGGAGCGCTTACAAGCACTATCACTCAGCAGTGCTGACTATCAGAAGTATGTTGAACATAAACAAGCGTTACGTAAACAACTTAAGTATGGCGATGAAATTCCTGTCAGCGATATAGTGATTAACAATAACACCCACTATAGCGATGAGCTTCTAGAGAGCCGTCTCAACCTTGAGCCCAATCAACACTTAACTACTAAGCAGTTAGAGCAAAGCGTTCAAGACCTTTATGCCCTTGATCGTTTTGAGTTAATTACTTATCGCTATGATCAGCAAGATGATCAAGATGTGGTGGTTTTTGATGTAAATGAGAAGGCGTGGGGACCGAACTACCTTAATTTCCGTTTCTTTCTCGAAGATGACTTCAATACAGATAGCCAGTACTCAATCGGTATGTCAGCCAACTTTACAGACCTCAATCAAAATGGTGCTGAACTAAGAACCAACCTTGAAGTAGGTACGGATAAATTGGTTGAGGCTGAGCTCTACAGTCCATTTCTATCAAATCAGAAACTCTTTACTACATTTGGCGTTGAATACAGTAAGCAAAAACGTAATGCACCAGTCGCTGGCTTTGAAGATACCAGTTTAGAGGCGACCAAAGACTTTTTACCGGTTAGTTATAATGAGTGGGTTGCGCAGTGGGCATTAGGTTATCAGGAAGCTTTGTGGCGAGAGTTTACTATTGGAGTGCGCTATACCAATGGAGATGGCCTTTTCTCTACCTTGCCATCATTGGGGGATGTTGAGTTTACTCGCCAAGGTATCTTTGCCAATTATCGTATCGATACATTAGATAACTATAATTTACCGACTCGAGGACTTTACCTCGATTTGCACTATTTGGTCTCAAAAGATAAAACTGTAGGAGAGCCTTCATCGGTTTTTGCCGGTGAAGAGAGTGATGTTTCTTATGAGTTTGGCGCGAGTTTTACTGCTGCAAAGAGTTTTTCTCGCCATACTTTGGTCGCAAATTTGGAAGGCGGGTTTGTTGAGAGCCAAAACTCAACTTTACCCATCGATCCAGAAAGTATTGGTGGTTTTTTACAACTATCCGGTATCCCACGTAATAGCCTAATTGGTAAAAACAAAGTATTCGGTAGCCTTGTTTATCGTTACCGCTGGTTTGATAACGACTTCGGTTTGTTTACTTCACCATTCTATGTGGGAGCATCGCTTGAATATGGTGGTGTGTGGTCTGATCCTGATATCGGTTTGTCAGATGCACCGCTGTATACGGCGGGCTCGCTGTTTGCGGGGATCGATTCACCCATCGGGCCAATTATGTTTGCTTATGGGCGAACGGAAGATAATTTCGATTCAATCTATTTAATTGTTGGCACATCATTTAAGTAGATTGAACAAAAATGAGAAACCACAAAACAATCGTTTGTAGCTGGCAGAAATAGCGGACAAATCATAGAACTTTAGTCTTAAGTTGCTATGTTGGTCAAAATGATGAGATTTTAATTTATGGTTAAATTTGCTATCATGCTGCCCACAGTTTGGCCTCTCTGGCGCTGTTTATCAGTCGATGAATAATGACAATATGGCAATGGAGAGCCAAGTTTCCAAGGATGTTTACTCCTCATGTTTATAACAAACAGAAATCGAGGAGAAGCCGCAATGAGAGGAAAAAGTCGTGCTTGAAGCCTACCGTAAACACGTCGAAGAGCGTGCTGCTGAAGGAGTTGTTCCGAAGCCTTTGGATGCTGAGCAAGTTGCTGGACTTGTTGAGCTTTTAAAGACCCCACCACAAGGTGAAGAAGCGTTTATTCTTGACCTACTTGAAAACCGCATTCCACCTGGTGTTGATGAAGCCGCGTATGTTAAAGCTGGCTTTTTAACCGCAGTTGCTAAAGGTGAAGTTGCTTCTCCACTCGTCAGCCGTGAAAAAGCTGCCCAGTTGCTAGGTACAATGCAGGGCGGTTACAACATTGCGCCACTAGTTGAGCTATTAGATGATGAAGCGCTTGCGCCTATCTCAGTGACTGCACTGTCCCATACTCTGCTGATGTTTGATGCTTTCTATGATGTAGAAGAGAAAGCCAAAGCAGGCAATCAGAACGCTCAGCAAGTCATGCAGTCTTGGGCTGACGCGGAATGGTTTACGGCGAAAGATAAAGTCGCTGAAAAAATCACAGTTAAAGTATTTAAAGTCACGGGTGAAACCAACACCGATGACCTATCGCCTGCACCAGATGCATGGTCTCGTCCTGATATTCCAGTGCACGCGAAAGCGATGCTTAAAATGGAGCGTGATGGCATCAACCCTGATGAGCCAGGAAGCGTTGGTCCAATCACTCAAATCGAAGATCTGCAAAAAGATGGTATTCCTCTTGCGTATGTCGGCGATGTAGTCGGTACGGGGTCTTCACGTAAATCTGCAACTAACTCCGTGCTTTGGTTTATGGGTGAGGATATCCCATACGTGCCAAACAAACGCACTGGTGGTATCTGTCTAGGCGGTAAGATTGCGCCAATCTTCTACAACACAATGGAAGATTCGGGTGCACTACCGATCGAATTAGACGTACAGAACATGAATATGGGTGATGTGATTGATATCTACCCATACGAAGGCGTTGTGCGTAAGAACAACGAAGAAATTTCTAAGTTTGAACTGAGCAAAGTCCTGCTGGATGAAGTTCGCGCTGGCGGTCGTATCCCACTTATCATCGGCCGTGGCTTAACCAGTCGTGCACGTGCTGCACTAGGTCTAGAAGAAACGGATCTTTTTGCCAAGCCAGTTGACCCATCAGCGTCAACCAAAGGCTACACGCTAGCACAGAAAATGGTCGGTAAAGCATGTGGCGTAGAAGGCGTACGTGCAGGTCAATACTGTGAACCTAAGATGACCACTGTAGGCTCGCAAGATACCACCGGTCCAATGACGCGTGACGAACTGAAAGACTTAGCCTGTCTTGGTTTCTCTGCTGACTTAGTGATGCAGTCGTTCTGTCATACTTCGGCTTATCCAAAACCAGTCGATGTTAACACGCACCACACTCTGCCTGATTTCATCATGAATCGTGGTGGCGTTTCGTTGCGTCCGGGTGATGGCGTAATTCACTCATGGCTAAACCGTATGCTACTGCCTGATACTGTAGGTACAGGTGGTGACTCACATACTCGTTTCCCACTAGGCATCTCATTCCCAGCAGGTTCTGGTCTCGTTGCGTTTGCAGCGGCAACCGGCGTCATGCCATTGGATATGCCTGAATCTATCCTGGTGCGCTTTAAAGGTGAAATGCAGCCAGGTATCACACTACGTGATCTTGTCCATGCCATTCCTTACTATGCGATTCAGCAAGGCCTACTGACGGTTGAGAAAGCAGGTAAGATCAACGAGTTCTCTGGTCGTGTGCTAGAGATTGAAGGGGTTGAGCACCTAACCGTTGAGCAGGCGTTTGAGCTATCTGATGCGTCAGCAGAGCGTTCTGCTGCAGGTTGTACAGTCAAGTTGTCGCAGGCGTCAGTTGATGAGTACCTAAACTCGAACATTACCATGCTTAAGTGGATGATCTCTGAAGGTTACGGTGACCGTCGTACTATCGAGCGTCGTATTACCGCAATGGAAGAGTGGGTGGCAAATCCTGAACTGATGGAAGCAGATGCGGATGCGGAATACGCACACGTTATCGAAATTGATCTTGCTGAGATCAGCGAGCCAATTTTATGTGCGCCAAATGATCCGGATGATGCTCGTTTGCTATCTGAAGTACAAGGTACACAAATCGATGAAGTGTTTATCGGTTCATGCATGACCAACATTGGTCACTTCCGTGCCGCCGGTAAGCTACTTGAGCAGTTTGGTGGTCAATTAGATACTCGTCTATGGGTAGCGCCGCCGACTAAGATGGATAAAGACCAGCTTACCGAAGAAGGTTACTACGGCATTTATGGTCGTGCTGGGGTTCGTATTGAAACGCCTGGGTGTTCACTATGTATGGGTAACCAAGCGCGCGTCGCAGACAAAGCAACAGTAATCTCGACATCAACGCGTAACTTCCCGAACCGTCTAGGTACAGGTGCGAACGTTTACCTATCTTCTGCAGAGCTAGCAGCCGTGGGTGCAATTCTAGGTAAGATTCCAACCAAGGAAGAATATCTAGAGTACGCTAAGCAAATTGATGCGACTGCGGCGGACACTTACCGTTACTTGAACTTCCATAAGATGGAGCAGTACACCAAGAAAGCGGATGACGTGATCTTCCAAGAGCCTGCATAAACTTGTTTTAGAATAAAGCTTAGTTAGTAAAAAACCGCTGATAATTCAGCGGTTTTTTGTTTTTATCAATTAAGGGAAAGCCGGTAAATTACAGTTTCACTTGCAGCATCGCAGCAACGTTACGCGCAGTTAACTCGATGTTTTGTGCCGCTTCGACTAGTGCGGTTGGCAAGTCCACTGAGCGGTTAACCACGGCAAATACCGCATCAATACCGTGTTCATGTACCACACCACAATCTTGAGTTAGACAGCCAGCAATGCCGATAACCGGCACATTGTGTTTTTTCGCAGTACGCGCGACACCAATTGGCGTTTTACCATGGATAGTTTGGCTATCGATACGACCTTCACCAGTGATGACCAGATCAGCATCAGCAACCACTTCTGATAGGTTGACCGCATCCATAACGATTTCGATACCTGGGCGCAATTCTGCGTTTAGTAGTCCCATTAATGCCGCGCCTAAACCGCCAGCCGCACCTGCGCCAGGACGGTTTAGCACATCGTGACCCAATTGCTGTTTAATCACTGCCGCATAGTGAGCAAGGTTACTGTCTAGTTGCGCGACCATCTCTGGCGTTGCGCCTTTCTGAGGACCAAATACTTGTGATGCTCCTTTTTCGCCGCACAATGGGTTATCAACATCACACGCAACTTCTAAGCGTATATTCGCTAGGCGAGGATCAAGCTCACTCATATCGATGGTGTGCAGTTTCGCCAGTTCACCGCCGCCAAACCCAAGCGATTGGCCTGACTCGTCAAGTAGGCGAATGCCAAGAGCTTGCGCCATACCTAGACCGCCGTCGTTAGTCGCACTGCCGCCAATGCCAACGATGATGTGCTCAACACCTTTATCAAGTACCGCTTTGATTAGCTCGCCAGTACCTAACGTGGTGGTGATCATTGGGTTGCGCTTTTCAGGCTCGACTAGGTGTAGGCCAGATGCCGCTGCCATTTCAATGATGGCCGTTTTACCATCACCCATTAGACCGTAGAAGCCCGTCACTGATTGACCCAGTGGACCTGTTACTGTGTGTTCAATGATCTCACCGCCGGTTGCGTCAACCAATGATTGAACCGTACCTTCGCCACCATCAGCCATTGGCAACTTGATGTATTCAGCATTTGGCAGGACTTGTTTGAATCCCTGCTCAATGGCAACGGCGACATCCATCGCGCTAAGACTTTCTTTGTAAGAATCTGGAGCAATAACAATTTTCATAGTGATACCTAAACGCCTTAAACAAATAAACCAAATACGCCGAACATCATGGTTGAGACAAATGCGATCATTAGACCAACCGCTGACTCGTAAGGAATGAGCTTAAGACGCTCACGAATATCCATGTGAACTGCACCACCTGTAGCGTGGAAGAAGCTGCCGTGAGGCATGTGATCAAGTACGGTTGCACCTGAGTGAATCATTGCCGCGCCAGCTAGAGCTGGTACGCCAAGTTCCAAAATTGTGTGGCTAAATACGCTGGCAGCAACCGCAGTACCTGCTGTTGTCGAAGCGGTTGCAAGCGACATCATTGCACCTGAGATTGGCGCTAGTAGGTAAGATGGCAAACCTGAAGCCGTCAGGATTTCAATTAAGCCACCTTTCAAACCTGAGTTAGCAATAATGCCAGCCAGCGTGCCCGTACCAAGAAGCATGACTGCAACCGGAGCCATGCGGCTTAGACCAGAAACGGCGAAGTGGTTAGTATCGCTAAAGCGACCCATGACTACCGCACCAATAAAGCCGCCAAGCGGAAGCGCGATCAGTGGATCAACGTTGATACCCGCGATAGGGCGTAGAGCTAATAGTGCAATCGCAACTAGTGGTGCAACAATCGCAGCGCCAAAGGTAGGCAGTTTGCTGTGATCGACAGAAACCACTTCGCTTTCGTGTACCATGCTGCCTTTGTTGGTTAGGCGTTTAGCAATGATATAAGCCAGTGCAAGACCAAATAGACCCGGGATAACACCCGCTGCCATGACCGAAGTCAGTGGTACGTTGAACGCATCAGCTGCAGCAATAGCGTTCGGGTTTGGTGACATGACGTTACCTGCTTTACCGCCACCGACCATCGCAAGAAGAATGGCAGTTTTAGAGATGTTAGCGCGCTGGGCAATCGCCAGAGCGATAGGAGAAACAGTAATAACCGCAACGTCAACGAATACGCCAACCGCAGTCAAAATAAGAGTAGCAAGAGCAAGAGCAAGCAGGGCGCGAGTTTCGCCGACTTTCTTAACAATCGTTTCTGCAATAGAGGTTGCTGCGCCTGATTCAATCAATACGCCAGCAAGTACACCAGCTGCGAGAATACGCAGAACCGCAGTAACAATACCTTGAGCGCCGCCAATCATCAGCGACACAGTGTCAGTCAGCGAAACGCCGCCAACCACACCACCAACTAAGGCACCGATAATCATGCCGTATGCTGGTGGAACTTTGCGTAGAATAAGTGCAATGGCAACAACAAGTGCCGCTAAGGCACCAAGTGTAGAGACTTCAGCCATGGGGATTTCCAAAAAGGTTTTAAGAATAATTTTGTTGGCACTATAGACGTGCTACTTAAAAGCGTCTTTGGATTGAACAACAAATATTCTGGCTGAAATAACGACATTTTTGTGCGTTTGCACAAAAGTTAACTTAGTGACGAAATAGATTTAGTGCTAGGTAGAGATGTAATTTGTCATCTAAGTTGTTGATGTTTAATGATGTAATTTCTTCTATGCGCTCAAGTCGATAACGCAGTGTATTGCGGTGAATATGCAGGATTTGGCAAGTTTGATAAGCATCACAATTCTGCGCAAAATATGCTTTGAGGGTTTTCTCTAACGTGCCTTTGCTGTCGTTTTGCACCAGTAAATCGAACGGTTCTCTAAGTTGATCGGCTTTCCACGACTCTTCGAACAGGCTGCTCAGCAGAACAGGTAAGCGGTGATTTTGGTAGAAAAACACTTCCCCTTGTTGGTCTGCGACAGCGTTCAAAGTCAGTTTAGCGGTTTGGTACGATTTGCTTAATCCGTCGCTATCGGCGAAATAATCACCCAGAGCGATGCGGATTTGAAACTTGCCTAACTGACGAACACGTTTAAGTAACTTAGTGACGCGTTTTCGCTCATTGTCGAGTGACCAACCCGTTTTGGTTAGCTCAATGGGTTTGAGTACCACCACTTCATTGGTTGAAACGGACAAAATGCCGACGAGATTGTCACGTTCCGGAAATTCCAATAGGTGCACCAACTGCTGCAGGTGTGCCAGCGATAACGGCGCATCACTGTCAGTGGGCATGACTTGAACTATGGCCGCGATACGTGGTTTCGTTAAGTCGAGCTCGAGTCTTTCAGCGATAACGCGAATTTGACCATCATCGGTTGAAGCTCCTTGAATCAGCTGCATCACCAACTCTTCACGGTGACGTTTGTGCCACTCGACTTGAGACATCAACGCGGCTTGTTCGATGATCAGTTCAGCGGTCATTTTGACCAGTTCACCATATTGGTGCACTGCGTCGGGATCGCCAGAAATACCAATTACGCCAATCACTTTATCTTGGAAAATAATCGGTAGATTGATACCCGGTTTTACCCCTTTA
This sequence comes from Vibrio fluminensis, assembly GCF_015278125.1. Lineage (GTDB taxonomy): Bacteria > Pseudomonadota > Gammaproteobacteria > Enterobacterales > Vibrionaceae > Vibrio > Vibrio fluminensis. The sequence continues at coordinate 33,965 of NZ_JADILO010000028.1, read as the reverse complement.
AGATGCTCAGCCGTTGCTTGGTCGATGGCTACCACACGCTGCTCAGCGATAGCCAAAATTGAGCCTTCATGACGTTGACGTAGGCGAGTTGGATCGCCAGAGCCAATGATCCGACCAAACTCATCCATCACGTTGACCGAGTAAGGAATAATTTTCATGGTGCGTTCGACAATTTGTCGTGCGATGGTTTCGTTGAGCTGCATAGCCAGTGAGTATTGAGAGAGTAAAAAGGCACAATAGCATTGCCAGTTTATCGGAACAATAAGCTAACAGTTGGGAGGTGTGCTTTAGAGGAATATCTGAAATAAAAAAGCACCTAGCAAAGTAGGTACTTAAAAGATTCTAGGCAGGAGGTAAGTTAGTCGTAATCTCGTTGTTCAATCTCATTTGCGATGTATTTACCGTCAAGCAGATAGGCTTCAACTTCGATTTCTTCATTAGTTAACGTATCAAATGTTAAGCCATCGTCATACTCGGTAAACTTATTGACGTAAACGGTGTGTTTTTGCCCAGTACTTTCTAAGCTAAGCGTAAAATGCGTGTCGTCATCAGAGGTTTGCGTGACAGTGCCTTTGAATTCAATTTCATTGTCGTCCCAATCACCTAAGTCGTTATCGTTATCTTCAAACTCGATTTCTAAAGCAACATTATTACGGCCGATTGTCACTTCAACCATCGCTCCTTCAATTAAGTTGCGTTTGTCACCATCGTCAAAGCGAGTTTGTGATGTTACTTGAAAACGCCCTCGACTATTTAGGACGAAAGAGCTTTTATCTTGTGCTACTTGAGTGATGACACCTTCAATTTCCGTATCATTTTCAACTTCGTCATAGCTTTCAACTTCTACTTTATTAGCTATAACTGTTGAATTCGATAATGAATCGAAGTTGCCTTCAACCTCTACCCATACACCCTCTTCAAGAGGCCCATCTTCGACCACAGAGTTGGTGTAATCAACCGTAAGTGCTGCACCTAGCTTAAATGTACTGTTAGTGATGCTTGAGGCAATACCCTCTACTTCAAACATGTTCAATAGATCTGCATCATCAAATTTAACTATAGACAGTACTTTGTAGCCAGTATCTAAATTTGGTGCTGGTAGCGCAGAGACCATTACCCAATTACCGTCTATGATCAATTCTCGATCAATAATTGTAGATAGTTGTTCAAATACTAATGGAACACCATTTACGGTGAACTTACCTAGAGACTCATCAGTGATAGTGATAAAGCCGGCCATTGTTGGTTCAAGTTGCAAACGACTACCAGAACTACGTGTTTTATTTGCAGAAAGAGAAACAATCATTCCAGGTTCTAAATCTTTAGGAGAAAGTTCAACAGTGGAATAGCTCACGCTAGCAACATCATACTGATGGCCATTAACCGTTACTGTATTACCCGACACACGTTCGATGGTGCCTTGCGCTGCACTTGGACGATGTTCACTGTGACTTGAGTCTTTGTCACTGCCACCGCCACCGCCGCCACAACCTGTAAGTAGAGCGCCTAATACACTAACAAGAACTAACTTTTTCATTTATCGACTTTTCCTGACTAGAATGCTGAAAACGGGTGTATCCTAATCGGTGAAACGTGAAGCACTCGTGAAGAAACGTGAGAAAAGAATGAAAATATTAATTGTTGATGACAGCCACAATGTGGCCGAGACAATCGCTGATTATTTGGAATTGGAAGGCATGACCATCGATTGTGCCTACCATGGAGAGGCTGCCTTAAACTTAGTGGCACAGAACCATTATGATGTGATCATTATGGACATTATGATGCCCAAAATTGACGGTGTTTCCGCCGTTAAACGGTTACGCAAAGAGCTATTTTGTAACACGCCAATCCTATTTTTAACCGCCAAAGATAGTTTAGAAGACAAAGTGGCAGCATTTGAAGCGGGTGGAGACGACTATCTGCTTAAGCCATTTGCCATGCAGGAATTGAGTTTGCGCTTGCGGGCTTTAGCCAGTCGAGGACCGAGACAGGACATCGGGTCATTGCATTTCGCTGATATTGAAATTGATAGTCAAACTGGCGAAGTACAACGAGCAGGTAAAGCGATAAAATTGAGCAGAATTCAAAAACGAATTCTTAAAGAGCTTGTGCGTCATGCACCGGCGATTGTTTCACGACAAGAATTAGTTGAGTCGGTTTGGGGAGACGATGAACCAAGCAGCGATGCGTTGCGCAGTCACATATATGGTTTACGTACCGCTTTAGATAAAGGGTTTGAGCAATCAAGATTAGAGACAATTCATGGCCAAGGTTACCGACTTAAAGCATAAACATCACCCTAGTATCTATCGCAAAATACGCCGCAGTTTTGGCTTAATGACCTTACTGATGTTCAGTATCTTCTGGGGCGTGATCTATTTTGCTGAAAACCAGATTGAGGTGTTAAGTCTACACCATTGGTTAGACACTGAAGCAGAACGTTATAAAGCAGACTACGAAATTGAAGGGGAGTTAGCTCGCCTGCCGCAAGAAGCGGAGTTCTCAACTTATTGGAGTGAGCAAGAGCTGCCTGTTTGGTTGAAAATCTATGATACTCCGGGGTTTTATGAACACTTACTTGGTAAAGAAGATAAGCACTTTCTTGTGACTCCGCATCCTTCAGGTAAAGGGTTAATGTATGTCGTCTTTCAAGACGATGCTGATGATTATCTCGATGATTATGAATTAAGCCTACATAACTACACTTTTTTGTTAGGTGGTTTTGTCTCTTTATTGGTTGTTCTCTATGGTTTTAGTGTGGTGCGCTCTCTGTCGAAGCCATTAAGCAGATTAGAAGAGAAGATTCGTCAGATGCCGCCTTCCGAGCCCGTTTTTGATGTGGATACGAAATACGCAGAAACTCGCCGAATTGAGCAAGCTTTGCTGGATAGCAAACTGGATATTGTTGGATTTTTTCAGCGTGAAAAAGAGTTTAGCCGTTTTGCCTCTCATGAGTTACGCACACCAATCATGGTAATACGAGGTTCAACGGATTTACTTGGCAAAGTGCCTGATACGCCTCCGGTTGCTAAAAAAGCGATTGCTCGTCTTGATCATGCCGCAGAACAGATGCGGATCTTAACCGAAACATTTTTGCTGCTAGGTAAAGAGACTATTGATGATTACCATTTTGGTGAGTGCGATTTAAACCAAGAATTAACAAAACGTTTAGAAGAGATGTCGCCCCTTTTTGCCAAGCAAGATGCCACATTCTCCCTGAATATCGAAGGCGAGCAAGTCATACATGCGCCTGCAAGCTTTGTGACTATAGTGATCGACAATCTCGTTAAAAATGCTTTTAGCTATAGCTTGGGTGAGATTGAAATTACGTTAATCGATGGGTGTTTGATGATAGCCAATCGTCATGAAGGGAATGAAACATATAATGCAGGTTATGGCTGTGGATTGGTGATTGTTGAGCGAATTTGTGAACGTATGAACTGGGTGTTTACTACCCAAGATGATGGTAAGCAGTTTACCGCTCAGGTCTATTTTACATAATTGCGATAGCGCTTTGCTCTGTTGTTAGCTTGTGGCTATACTCTCGCGTTTTCAATTTACTGGACTATGACGATGGAATTTGAATTTATTCGCAATACGCTAATGGGCGAATACTACGTTAAGTGCAGTATGGGGCATGAAATCGTAGGTCGTTGGCTACAAGACGAAATCGGTAAAGATTGGCAGAAAATCGAACGCGTTGAGCAACTTATCGAGCAAGCTTTGACTAATCCTCAAACAGAACACTTCTTTGAAGGTACTGAAATCAGTGTTTCTATTCAGGACGATGAAGTGTTAGTGCAAGAAAATGTATTGGCACATGGTGAAGAGATGGATGCAGATAGCGAGTTTGATTTTTATGATTGTGAAAGCACTGCCAGTTGTGGCATTGAGGATTTTTCAATCATGATTGAGCGTTGGAAAAGCTTCCTCACCACGCGTTAGCACTTTGCTTTGATAAAATACTCAGAGAATGCTTTATATTTGTGAAAAGGCGCACCAGGATGGTGCGCCTTTTTTGTGCGTGAAATAAATATAAATCGATAAATACTTTTTAATCAATAGCTTAATTAGTTGGCACGCCACTTGGATTGTTATTGGAAAAGGACAACCGATCTGAGAGAGGATGCAATGAAATTAATCAACGCGATAATCAAACCGTTCAAATTGGACGATGTGCGTGAAGCGCTAGCCGATGTGGGCATCGAAGGTATGACGGTATCAGAAGTAAAAGGATTTGGTCGCCAAAAAGGTCATACCGAATTATACCGTGGTGCAGAGTATCAAGTGGATTTTCTACCGAAAGTAAAGCTAGAGATCGCCACCCAAGCAGAGAACGTCGATCGTGTGATTGAAGCGGTCACCAAAGCGGCACATACCGGCAAAATCGGCGACGGTAAAATTTTTGTTTACGACCTCAGTCAGGCGGTTCGAATTCGTACTGGTGAAATGGACGCAGAAGCTCTGTAAGACTCAAGGATTGGAGAATACTCATGGAATTATCATTAACTGTAAGCGAACTACGTTACGCCCTCGACACCTTTTTCTTTCTCATTTCTGGCGCGCTTGTGATGTGGATGGCAGCAGGCTTTGCCATGCTAGAGGCTGGATTAGTTCGATCTAAGAATACCACTGAAATCCTGACTAAGAACGTCTGTTTGTATGCGATTGCTTGTACCATGTACCTAATCGTCGGCTACAACATTATGTATGTCGATAATGGCGAAGGCGGTTGGTTACCTTCATTTGGTGCACTGATTGGCACGCAAGGAGAGGGGGCTGATCATTCGCTGGAATCTGATTTTTTCTTCCAAGTAGTGTTTGTCGCAACGGCGATGTCTGTGGTCTCAGGAGCCGTAGCTGAGCGCATGAAGCTTTGGTCATTCCTTATCTTCTCAGCAGTACTAACCGCATTTATCTACCCGATGGAAGGCTACTGGACATGGGGTGGAGGTTTCTTATCAGAAGCAGGCTTTAGTGACTTTGCCGGTTCAGGCATTGTACACATGGCGGGGGCATCAGCTGCACTAGCAGGCGTATTGCTATTGGGTGCTCGTAAAGGTAAGTACGGTAAAAACGGTGAAATCTACCCAATCCCAGGTTCAAACATGCCGCTGGCAACACTGGGTACTTTTATTCTGTGGTTCGGTTGGTTCGGCTTCAACGGTGGTTCGCAGCTAATGGTTTCAGATTTTGAGAACGCGACTGCAGTCGGTCAGATTTTCTTGAACACGAATGCAGCCGCAGCGGCTGGTGCCATTGCTGCACTGTTGGTGTGTAAAACGACTTGGGGTAAGGCAGACCTTACTATGATCCTAAACGGTGCATTGGCAGGTTTGGTTGCGATTACCGCTGACCCTCTGTCTCCTTCGCCTGTGTATGCATTGTCTATTGGTGCGGTGTCTGGTGCGCTAGTGGTGTTTAGTATCGTTGCGCTAGATAAGCTGAAAATCGATGACCCAGTTGGTGCTATCTCGGTTCACGGTGTGTGTGGTTTCTTTGGTCTAATGGTAGTGCCACTCAGTAATGGTGATGCAACATTTGGCGCTCAGCTTCTTGGTGCTGCAGTTATCTTTGCTTGGGTATTTGGCGCAAGCCTAGTGGTGTGGGGCGTACTCAAAGCGACGATCGGTATCCGAGTTTCTGAGGATGAAGAGCTAGAGGGCATGGACATGCATGATTGCGGCGTAGGTGCCTACCCAGAATTTGTCTCGGTGAAATAAAACGTTACAAATAGATTACTAAAAAAGCCCGCTTTGGTTAATGCCTTAGTGGGTTTTTTGTTTTTAGTGATTGAAATCCAAACAGACATGAATATAATAACGCAACTGATAAACATTATCATTACTATAAGCAAAGGATTTCGATAATGAAAAAGCTGTTAACTCTTTCTGCACTAGCTTGTGCAACTCTAGCCCCAACAGCAATGGCTGCTGAAGAAGTGAACGTATACTCTTACCGTCAACCTTTCCTAGTTGAGCCTATGTTCAACGAGTTCACTAAAGAAACTGGTATTAAAGTAAACGTAAAGTTTGCCAAAAAAGGCTTAGCAGAAAAACTGCAACAAGAAGGTGAATACAGCCCAGCAGACGTGATTCTGACTGTAGACATCAGCCGTCTTTCTGACCTAACAGAGAAAGGTTTGGTTCAACCAGTTAACAGCGACATTCTAGAAAAGAATATCCCAGCACAATACCAAGATACTGATAACGAGTGGTTTGCACTAACAACTCGTACTCGTAGTGTTTATTCATCACGCGACCGTGTCGGCAAATTAGGTGATGATTTCACTTACGCTGACCTAGCTAAGCCTGAATTCAAAGGCAAAATCTGTACTCGTAGCGGTAAGCACCCTTACAACGTTTCTCTTGTATCAGCGATGATTGCAGAAAATGGTGAAGCGGCGACTAAAGAGTGGCTAGAAGGCGTAAAAGCGAACCTAGCTCGTAAGCCTCAAGGTAACGATCGCGCGCAAGTTAAAGCGATTAAAGAAGGTCTTTGTGACGTTTCTCTAGGTAACAGTTACTACTTAGGTAAGATGGTAAACGACAAAGAGCAAAAAGCTTGGGCTGATGCGGTTTACATCAACTTCCCTAACCAGAACACCACAGGTACACACGTAAATATCTCTGGTATGGCTCTGGCCAAGTACTCGCCAAACAAAGAAAACGCAGTGAAACTGATGGAGTTCCTAGCAGGCGATACAGCGCAAAGCATGTACGCTGAAGTGAACTACGAGTACCCAGTAAAAGCAGACGTAAAACCATCTGAGCTAGTAGCTTCATGGGGTGAATTCAAGGCAGACAAGATTTCTCTAGATAAGATTGCAGACCAACACGAAGCAGCAATCAAGCTACTAGATGAAGTGAAGTTTGACCTTTAATCATCGTTAAGGGTATAAAATACTCAATAATTGAAAATGGAATATGAGATGTAAAAGGAAACCTTTACATCTCTTTCCGCCTGAAACGATTAGGCGATGAAAGAAAAAAACTCTATTTGGAAAGCCAGTAGTGGGACATTAGCCCTGCTACTGGTTTTGCCTATTTTTGCGATATTTTTTACAGCTATCGGTGAAACCGATCAGCTGTTTTCTCATTTAATGTCGACAGTACTTCCGACTTACACGTTTAATACCATAGCGTTAGCGGTTGGGGTGATGTTGTTGTCACTGGTGTTCGGTATTCCTTCTGCTTGGTTGATGGCAATGTGCCGTTTACCGAGTGAGCGCATTTTGCAATGGGCGCTAGTGCTGCCGCTAGCTATGCCTGCCTATATTGTCGGTTATATCTTCACAGATTGGTTTGACTTCGCCGGTCCAATACAGATTGCTTTACGTGATTTAATGGGGTGGCAAGCGGGCGACTATTGGTTCCCTGATATTCGAACGTTAGGCGGCGCGATCGTTGTCTTGGCGTTGGTACTGTACCCTTACGTGTATCTTTTATGCCGCGCTGCATTTATGGAGCAAAACGTCTCTTTGCTACAATCGGCGCGCCTGTTGAAGTGTTCCCCTTGGGAAAGTTTTTATCGTATTTCTCTACCATTAGTGCGTCCTGCCATTGCTGTTGGACTGTCTTTGGTAGCAATGGAAACCATCGGTGACTTTGGTACAGTGAGCTACTTTGCCGTCAATACATTAACTACCGCGGTTTATGATACTTGGCTTGGCTATTCGAGTTTGACAGCAGCCGCTAAGATCTCTGCAATTATGTTAGTTTTTGTTATCTTGTTGCTCTCAACCGAACGCTATAGCCGCCGTAAACAGAAACTATTTCAAAACCAGTTTAGTAGCCGTGAAGATTTTCGTTATGAGTTAACGGGATGGAAAAAATGGCTCGCATTAGTATGGTGTTGGGGCTTGGTCTCGGTGGCCTTTATCTTCCCGCTGGGACAACTGCTTATCTATGCCTATAAGTATTTCGCCCAAAGTTGGACTACTGAGTTCCAGCAATATGCCATTAATAGCTTGTATGTGTCATTAAGCGCCGCCGTGATTGCGGTATTGATTGCTTTGGTGGTGAACTTCTATCAACGCCTTTCTGCTAAACGTACTGCGGTTGCATTTATGCGTTTTTCATCGCTGGGTTATGCTGTTCCGGGCACTGTTTTGGCAATCGGCGTGATGGTGCCTGTGCTGTTTATGGATCATTTGGTCAATGATATTGCTAAAGCGATGGAATGGGGACGGCCGGGATTGATTTTCTCAGGCTCCATGTTCGCGATTATTTTTGCTCTCGTAGTGCGTTTTTCTGCGGTGGCGATTGGCAGTATCGAAAGTAGTCTGAGCAAAGTTTCACCTTCATTGGATATGGCTTCTCGTACTATGGGATGCAATGCCAATCAAATGCTACGTCGCGTTCATTTACCTTTGATCCGTCGTGGGGCATTGATTGCTGGATTGTTGGTATTTATTGAGTCTATGAAGGAGCTCAATGCTTCTTTATTGCTGCGTCCATTCAACTTTGAGACACTGGCGACCTACGTTTACAATTTTGCTTCTGATGAGCACCTTGAACTTGCGGCAATGCCCGCAGTGTTACTAGTCCTAGTCGGCCTAGTTCCATTGGTGTTGGTCAACCGTTCTTTAGAGCAGGTACATTGATGAGCTGTGCACTTTCTATAAAAAATCTGACCTGCAAATATGATGATCAGACGACCATTTTAAAAGAGCTTTCCTTGCAAGTAGAGCAAGGTGAGATCATTTGTCTGTTGGGGGCGAGTGGTTGTGGTAAAACAACATTACTTAAAGCGATCGCGGGCTTATTGCCGCTAAGCTCAGGCTCCATGACGCTCAATTGTATGACCATTGATGATGGTGAGCACTGGATGCCGCCAGAGCAGCGCAATATCGGCATGATCTTTCAAGATTATGCGCTATTTCCTCATTTGACCGTCGAGCAAAACGTGGCTTTTGGCTTGCGAGAGTTGAGTGCTACGGAGCAGAAAGCGAAAGTAAAAGAGATGCTGGAGTTGGTGCATTTAGAGCAGTATGGTGAGCGTTATCCTCATCAGCTGTCGGGTGGTCAGCAGCAGCGTGTTGCGATTGCTCGCTCGCTGGCTTATAAGCCAGATTTGCTCCTTTTGGACGAGCCTTTCTCTAATATCGATACTCAGGTTCGTCATGAGCTTATTGGTGAAATTCGTAAGATTTTCAAACAACAAGGCGTGACCGCAATTTTCGTAACGCACAGTCGAGAAGAGGCTTTTGCGTTTGCTGACAAGATGGCAGTAATGAATCACGGTGTAATTGAGCAATATGGCACTGCCAGTGAGCTCTATTACCAACCATCAAGTAAGTTCGTTGCTGATTTCTTAGGTGGTGGCAGCTACTTGAGTGCCAAGCGTCTTTCAGAAACAGAGTTTGATACTGAACTAGGGATTATTGAAGCGACTGCGCAGCAGCCAATTGAGTTAGATGCCGAATGTGAGTTGCTGCTAAGACCTCAGCATGTACAAATTAGTGCTTCTGAGGAGAGTGGCGTGAAAGTGACAGAACAGCAGTTTATGGGTGATCACTGTCGATACGTGATTAATGCCAATGGCCATAAATTGTTTGCTAGCTCTGCTGAGGCGCTGGACATCGATCAAATGGTTTCAGTAAAAGTGGAAACACAAGGCGTGCTAGCTTTTTAAGTAGCCCCCAGATTGCTAAGCGAAATTCGCTGCCCGCCATTGAGATAAGTTGTGCAGGCTACGCGTAATAACGAGGTGAAGTTACCCACTTCACCTCGTTTTTCGATCACTTCTCGGTAAATGCGGGTAAGAAATTCCGCTACGCTGATTTCTGCTTCCGACGCAATGTCTTCAATCACTTTCCAAAATACCGCTTCCAACCGTACGCTGGTGACAACACCATCAATACGAACAGACTTCGATTTGAGCTCGAATAGTTCTACTTCGGCTCCAGAATAGATTTCACACATCTTGCTTTTCCATACCGTTTAACACTCTCTATTCAGAATACTGGTTTATATAGAAAACGCATTACGCCTTTAGTCTAGCTTGGACATTGAGTGTTATTTTGTAAGTTTTTGATTGAACTGAGCCAACCAAGCAGGATGAGCAGGCCAAGCTGGGGCTGTAACAAACTGTCCAGAGGTGAGCGCTTGATCCATATCGAGATCGACATAGTGAGCACCAGCGAGCGTGACTTCTGGCGCACATGCTGGGTAAGCCGAAATGTTTTCACCTTCGATGATCTTGGCTGCGGTTAATAGTTGGGCACCATGACAAATGGCTGCGATAGGTTTAGCATCATGATAGAAAGCTTGTACTAGACCAATCACTTGATCGTTAAGTCTGAGATATTCAGGTGCACGCCCACCAGGGATAAGTAAAGCATCGAATTGGGTAGAATGAATAGAATCAAAATTTTCATTAAGGGTAAAGTTATGACCGACTTTCTCGGTATAAGTTTGGTCACCTTCAAAGTCATGAATAGCGGTTTTAATTTGTTCACCCTTTTGCTTGTCAGGGCAGACCACACTAACCTTATGGCCTAGCATCGTTAATGCTTGAAACGGCACCATTAACTCGTAGTCTTCAACAAAATCGCCTGCGATGATCAGTACTTTAGCCATTGTTTATCTCCTCTCTTCATTGGAGAAAGTAAATTAACAATTATTTTACATGTAATGGTAATAACCGATTACTACAAAACAAAATGCCCAGCTAAAGTGCCGGGCATATATTAGTACCATCTCGCGGTTTTAAACGTTTGATGACGTTAAAGCTGAAGGAAGTCTTTCATTTGTTGAACGACTCTCTCTGCTGTTGGCTTATCTGCCATTTCGGCAAAAATACGCAGTAGTGGTTCTGTTCCTGAGAAACGTGCTATCACCCAGCCGCCATTTTTGAAGTAGACTTTAGCGCCATCTTCATAGCTAACTTTTTCAATTTCAAACTCGAATTCAGGCAATTGTTTATCAACATAAACCTTGTCGTATAGAGACTGTTTAGCGGCTGCTTTGAACTTGCAATCACCTTCCGCTGTGTAGGCATAACCATACTTAGCGTAGATTTCATCGAGCAATTCAGATAGCTTTTTACCGGTCACTGAGATCATTTCAACCAACAGGCTTGAAGCGAATACGCCATCCTTACCTTTGATGTGACCACGAATGGTTAAACCACCCGAACTTTCGCCACCGATCAGTGAATCGTCAGCTTCCATTTGCGAGCTAATATGCTTAAAGCCTACTGGAACCTCAAAGCTCTTTTCGCCGTGATCTGCTGCGATTTTGTCGAGTAGGTGGGTGGTGGCAATGTTACGTACCACAGAGCCTTTCCAGCCTTTATACTCAAGCAAGTAGTAGTAGAGTAAGATTAATACTTCGTTCGGATGGATGAAGTTGCCTTTTTCGTCGATGATGCCAAGACGGTCTGCATCGCCATCGGTACCGATGCCAATATCGTAACCTTCGTGCGCAACTAAATGCATCAAACGATACAAGGTAGCTGCGCTTGGTGATGGCATCAAACCGCCGAAGTCAGGGTTTTTTCCATCGTGAATCACATCAACTTCACAGCGACCATTGATTAGAACGGTTTGTAAGGCGTTTTTTGCCACACCAAACATAGGATCGATCAACACGCGTAAGTTAGATTTCTTGATCGCTTCGATGTCGATGAAGTTAATGATTGAATCAACGAATTCGTTCATCGGGTTGATGATTTCAATTAGCTTGTCATCAACAGCTTGCTCAAACTCAACGCTCTTTACTTGCTTTGAAGTTAATACCGAAACTTGTTGCTCGATCTTCTGCGTGATGATTTCATCAGCATCTCGGCCACCTTCGATAAACACTTTGATACCGTTGTAATCGGCAGGGTTATGCGAAGCAGTGATGCACGCCGAATAGGCACAGTTCATTTCCTTTGCTTTAAACATCACGATTGGCGTAGGAACGAACTTGTCGATAAAGCTCACTTTAATGTTGTTTGCGGCTAACACTTCTGCGAACCAGCATCCCGCTTTATCGGAAAGAAAACGGCGGTCATAACCAATCACAAAGCCACGATCGGCCACTTGCTCATCATTAATGATATTGGCGATAGCTTGAGCGACGAGGCGAACATTATCCTTGGTAAACTCTTCACCAATAAAGGCGCGCCAGCCACCTGTACCAAATTGGATCATGGGATCTTCCTTAGAAAAAGAGGGCAGCCGCGAGTGGGCTGCCCACAGGGTTTAACCTAGAGTTACGATAACTTCGTTTACAGAACCTTCCGCTTGAACTGGTACAGATGCACCATTTACCGCTTCACCGTTCACTGTAATTGACTTAACGCCTTTACTTACTGATTCAGGGTTTACTACTTTGATGTTGTAAGTTGCACCCAGCCATTGGCGAGTGACTTCGAAACCTGGCCAGTTAGTTGGGATACATGGATCGATAGTTAGACCATCAAAGCCTGTGCGCACCCCAAGAATAAAGTTGGTGACTGCGAAGTAAGCCCAGCCAGATGTACCCGTTAGCCAAGGGTGGTTCGCACGACCGTGATCTTGGTGATCGCGACCCATGATGAACTGCACGTACGAGTATGGTTCTGCAATACGTTTTTCGATGATGTCGTTTTGGTTGTATGGGTTTAGTGCATCGTAGAACTTCATTGCACGGTCGCCACGGCCAAGTTTTGCTTCAGCTACCCATGCCCATGGGTTTGGATGCGAGAAGATTGCGCCGTTCTCTTTTACGCCTTGGTAAACGCGAGTCACAAAGCCGATGTCATCGTTTGGTGTTGCGAATGATGGTGAGTTTAGGTGCAGGCCGTATTCAGAGAATAGGTTCTCGTCGACAGCGTCCATCGCTTTTTCACCGCGCTCTTGAGATACCGCGCCAGAAAGTACCGCTAGCGTGTTTGACTCTAGGTGTACACGGCCTTCTGCTTGTTGTGCTGTACCGATTTTGTCGCCATTCTTGGTTAGACCACGGATGTACCAACCGCCTTCGTCGTCCCAAAGGTGCGTTTCACACGCTTCGCGAACATTGGCTGCCATAATGGTGTACTTTTCAACGTCTGCATCTTTACCTAGGTATTTTGCGAGATCGATGAATTCTTGCAGTGCCCAGAAGTGTAGGAACGAAACCATTGATGATTCACCACCACCTAGGTTTAGACAGTCGTTCCAGTCTGCACGCAGACCTTTACAAATACCGGTTTGACCTACGTACTCTGCCGAGAAATCGAGCGCTGCTTTCATGTGGTCATATACTGTCGCATCGCCGCCATCAGCGTAAGGGATCACTTCGTCAAAGAAGCTGTGCTCGCCCGTTTCCATCACGTATTTGCAGATGGTTGGGACTAGCCATAGATGGTCATCAGAACACGTGTCTTCAATGCCGTGGATCTTGTCTTCATCTGATGGCGTTGGAACAACGGTTGGAGATTTAGATGGCTTAACGTCTGCTTTTTCTGGATCGAACCAATCTGGATCAAATAGGTGTAGACCGTAACCTGCTTTCACTTGGCCACGCAGTAGATCAACGATACGTTTACGCGTCATTGCTGGGTTAGCGTGAGGGACTGAAATAGCATCTTGCGCTGTATCGCGGTAACCAAGACCAGTACGACCACCCACTTCGATAAATGAAGCAAAACGAGACCACACCACACAAGTTTCTGCTTGGTATAGTGTCCAAGCGTTGATCATGGTGTCGAGACCTTGGTTTGGTGATTTCACTTGGAACTTGCCACAGCGCTCGTCCCAGTGTGCTTTGATACCCGCGAATGCGTTGTCGACTTCAGCGAGATCTTGGTACTTAGCACGTAAACGCTCACCGTTGCCTTTACCAATACCTAGGATGTAAGCAAAGCGAACCTCTTCACCCGGTTGAATCGTGAATTGTTTATGTAGAGAGCCACAGTGGTTGTAACAAGTTTGCGCGGTGTTGAAACACTTACCTTGTTCTACCGCTAATGGGTTAGCTTCATCACGGTATAGACCTAGGAAGCTGTCACGTTGACCGTCGTATGAATCTGGATCAAACGTTGAAGCTAGGTAGTAGAAACCTTCGAAATCGTTAGTGTTATAGTACAGATCGTATTCAATCACACCGTCATTGTAAGACGTGCCCGCAGAGTAGAGAGACATCTGGTGGTTTTGGTTGTCTGACTGAATATGGCTGAATGAGAATTCAACAAATGAGAATGCGCTGATTGTACGTGGTTTGTCTGAGGTGTTCTTGATCACTACATCCCAAACTTCAGCATCTTCGCCTTTTGGTACAAATAACGTTTTGGTTGCTTCAATGCCATTATAGTCACACTTAAACTTAGAGTATGACAAACCATGACGAACCTCGTAGCTCGCTTCATCTAGGCTCTTAGCTACAGGTTGCCATGAGATTGACCAGTAGTCACCAGTCTCGTCGTCACGCAGGTAAACATAGTGTCCCGGACGGTCGAATGTCGCATTCGGACGGAATTTCGTCACACGGTTGTACTCTGGTGAGTTATAGAAAGAGTAGCCGCCAGCATTGTGCGAAATAACGGTACAGAATTTTTCAGTGCCTAGGTAGTTGGTCCATGGCGCAGGCACATCTGGGCGTGTGATGACATATTCACGATTGTCATTATCGAAATAGCCGTATTTCATCTTAATTTCCTTTTTACCAAGCCACTTCAAGGTGGCTAAAAATTTAAGCTAGTGAAAACGTCTAACAATATGGGCTATTGCTAGTTGTTATTTATTTTTCCACGGATGACGGTAACTAATGCCTTGTTTGCCTAGCATTGGTAAATGCCCTTTCAACCGGGTTAGATAATCTTGCCAATCTCGGTGTGGTTTATCCGTCCAGCATGCTTCTGCTAGGGCAGTTAAGCGTGGGAAAACCATATAATCCATGCGTTGTTGGTGAGTAACGATTTCACACCATAGCGCGCATTGAATACCGAGGATTCTTTTACGAATTGGGTCTGTATCTGGTACTTCTTTTAATGGCTCGTATCGGTAGGCCTTTTCTAAAGGGATAGTGCTTGCCCAATCCACACCCGGTTCATCAGGAGAATAATCTTGAGCCATATCCAGATAGGTATATTGTGCTGGCTGTAAGATCACATCGAAGCCTTGACTCGCGCAGTTCAGGGCCGCTTCTTCGCTCAACCAAGAGTAGATAATGGTATCTTTACTGACTTTATTGCCGTGCTGAGCTTCTTCCCATCCGACCATGCGTTTACCAAGCGCTTTGAGGCGTTTTTCTGCATAGCGGAGTAAATGGCCTTGTAGCTCTTTGGCGCTGTGGTAACCGTTTTCCTCCATTAGCGCTTGGCAGAGTGGACTGTTGACCCATACGCCATCAGGCACTTCGTCTGCACCAATGTGTACCCATGGTGATGGGAAGAGCTCTACAATTTCAGCTAAAACTGTATCCAAAAATTCATACGTGCCAGCCAAAGCCGGGGATAAAACGTTGTCGTTGTAGTGCTGAATGCTGCGATATTGAGAATGATCGTCATTGTCGACTAATAGATGCGGTAGCGCTTTGATCGCTGCTCGACAATGACCAGGAATATCGATCTCTGGAATGACGGTAATTCCTCGCTCTTCAGCATAATTAACAACATCACGAATATCTTCTTGAGAGTAGAAGCCCTGATGAACATCGTTCAAGGTACTGAATTGCGGTTCGAGTAGAGTACCGGCCCCTCGTGTTGAACCAATATCGGTCAGTTGAGGGTAGGCTTTTATTTCTACGCGCCAGCCTTCATCATCAGTAATATGCCAATGGAAATGGTTAAATTTATAGTGGGCGAGTTGGTTAATAAGCCTTTTTACACGCTCAACAGGATGAAAATGACGCGCGCAGTCGAGCATCATGCCTCGATAGCGAAAGCGTGGTTGATCAGAAATCTGTACAAATGGCACTTTTAAGGTATTGGCTTGCTCAGTGCCTTCAATTAATTGAAGTAAAGTTGCGCTGGCATGAACAAAACCAGCGCTTGAACCTGCCTCCAAACGGATGCCTTGGTTCGTAACAGATAGATTGTATTCACCTTCATCAAGGGTTGGGTTGTCGCGAAACAGAATATCACTGTGACCAATCGGACTGGTCTTAAATTGGAAAAGTGTTTCTAGTTCTACTTGCAGCCACTGTGCCGCGCGTTCAGCTCGCGTCGATTGCAATGTTATTTGGCTGCTTGGTGACAATAGATAATGCCCAGATTGCGTTACACATTGATTTGGTTTTGGAATTAAAGCGAGGGGACTGCTCTCAACTTGGGGAAGTTCAGATCGTTCTCTGTATGGTGATGCGAGCGCAATTGGTGTAACAACGACAGGGTGCTTAAGGTTAGCACCTCGCTCGACGACAAGCGCATCTTTAAAACCATCGGTGTAATAGCGCAGTGGGGCGGTATTAATGCTGAATTCGCAGTAATAGTGCTCATTGGCGCTGAGTTCACTTAATTCAGGTGTTACGGTGCAGAAACTACCAATTTGCTTGATCTTGCCGTTAGTGAAACTATCCGGAAGAATGTAGCGATCGATAATAAACTGCAGTTCCCAATCTACAAGAGGTTGATCAGATAAGTTATGTAACGTCACACCAAAGCGGCAGAATTGTTTCTGCTCTGATAAAACCGTGAGATCAACGCGATAGCTCATATTTTACAAATCCTTAATACAGATTATGCTCTGTTTTACCAGCCATCATGAGCGCGCCTTCAATCGCGTCATACTGAGGCTCGACAATCCATTTTTGAACCGGTGGTGAAAGCCACTCTTTAATACGTTCTGCAATGCTGCCCATCAAACAAATTCGAGTCGCTCCTTTGCGATTTAAAGCCATCAGAAACATTTCGATATCTTGTGCTGTTTGCTGCAGCATCGACATTGCGAGAGCATCACCTTGATAGGCAAGCTCAAAAATTGCGGGTGAAAACTGACCGTAGTCTTTAGGGATTGCCCCTTTTGACCACTCTACGATTGCGTCGACATCGTTATCAAAGTGGTTGAGTACATGCTGTGCCAACGGTGTTTTTTCAACAATACCATCGTAAGCAAGCAGCACTTGTTGAATCAGACGCAGACCCATAACAGCGCCACCACCTTGGTCAGAGATAGGAAACTCTCTACCACCAACGACATGCTGTTTACCATCTTGAAGTAAGATGCCACAGGAGCCCGTTCCGCCAATCATAATCGCACCGTCGCCACCGTTGTGTGCGCCCAAACAGGCACCGTAAGCATCAGTATTGAGTACCATAGAGGCAAATGGGTGCGGTTGTGCCATAAAAGCCAACCAAGAGTTTTTATGTTCGGCTCCGGCTAACGCGAGCCCTACGTGCATCTTGCCAAAATCTTGCTGACTGAGGTTGGCTTGTTTCGCTGCCGCATTAATGGCTTCAATGATTGCCGCCATTGCGATTTCTGAACCAAGCATAATATTAGCGCTACCACTTTTGGCTTCACCAACGAGCTGATTATTTTCATCGCGGATACGTGCACGACAAGAGGTACCGCCACCATCGATACCGACGTAGTATAGAGTCATTAGATTAATCCTTTATGCTGTCAAAATGATGATATTGACTGATGATAGCGAGCAAATACCAAGCTCCATGAGGGATCCATTGCTCACCCCATCGCCAGTTTTGCAACATATCATCTTTCTGCTCAGGTGGATTAAATGCGATGTCTTCTTCATCCTCAAAACCGCCTGTAATACCGTTGCAAACGCCACCTTTGGCATTGAAAAAGCCTAAATTAGGTAGGTAATCAGGATTGTTATGACCAAAGCCATCTAACATGCACATATCATACGGATTGTGACCGACAATCCAGTTGAGTGCGTTTTGTCCAAATGTGACAAGTTGTTTTTTTGTCTCCTCATTGGAGACGAAATCTTGAGCGATAAATGCCATGCTCGCTAGGGAGCCGAGGCGAGCATTTTCCCCTTGCCACCAATAGCCAGTTTCATTTTCGTGAGCCACGAAAAATGCATCTCGTTTCTCTCCGTTAACCGCTTTGACATATTGGCGTGGGTAGCCAAATGGATTTGCAACTTGGTGAGTAATCGTCAGTTCAAATTCAACCGCTTGGTTAACGACTTGAGTGATAGTATCGATCGCGGCAGAGTCTTGCTCAATTGAGAGATACTCACACAATGCGATAACAGGTAAGCCTGCTTCTGCGGCGTGAAAGTACGGACGAGTTCCATCTTGATTGGCAGACCAGTAATGCGTTTGAGTCTCATCTGAGTGTTGGCGTGCAGCAAGGCGGTTGGCCCATCGACGACTTTCAGCAAGATAGTCATTGTTGTTGGTCACTCGATAGAGTTCAACAGCGGCAAGTAGTGCACAGTATTCATCAATGATGTTTTCTTCACCGTCATTGATATATTGAGTGTTAAATTCTGTTAGGTGCCAATACGCACTTTCTGCCACTCGTAAATAGTCAACAGATGAGAAGTCACCATCTTGATTCAGACTCGATGCTTTCGCTAATGCTGCGATTGAAATACCACCACCTTGTCTAAATCCTGCTTGGTAATCTTCAGATTTATGACCTTGTTGGGTTGCGTAAGCACAAATCTCACGCTGTTTGATATCTTTTGACCATTTATCAAATACGGTCATGTAGAAAAAACCTTGTTGGCTATACATGCGAACGAGGAAGTCCGCGCCAAATAGTGCTTCTTCAATTAAACGGACAGAGGAAAACTTCGCGAAGTTTTCGTTTTCATCCACGAGATCTAAGCCTTTCAACATATTCCAAACTACCATTGGCGTTTGTTGAGGATTAAAAAAGTTAGCGTAGGATAGGTGGCTGAGATATTTACTCACATCGCCAGATGCATCGTACCAACCACCACGTACGTCGGCCGTTTGATCACTGCCTAAAATAGGTGCTTGTTGATCTTGTTTGTCAAAAATACCGCCACAGCGTTGTGATTTAAAATAATGTAAGACATCAGAAAAAGTACGTTGCATTAGCACACCGCAACCGATTTCAAATGTTTCAGAACGAATATTGTCAAAGCGCAAGTAATAGCGCCCTAATTCTGTATGCTCGGAGAAGTCAATGCGAAAAAAATTCCCTTGGTGCCAATGTGCGACTTTTCCGCCCTTATTGACTTCTATGGACGCAACAGTTTGATGACTGTCAGCACACACCAGTAAGGCAGTGGTAGTAGACAGGCGAGGCTTTCTCGTCATCAATACAGCCTGTTTAGGCCCAAGGGATTCATAACCAATGTGGTTAGTAACTAGCAGCATTGCTGTCTCCGCAAAAAATTTGTAATAACATCTATCAAGAGAGTGAAAGCCAAGAGTCTTTGCTCTTGGCTCTATTAGGGTTAATCTTCGTAGAGGTAACAGCGTACAAAGTGGTTCTCTGATAATTGCGTGACGCTTGGAAGGCGCTCACGACACTTATCCGTCACATGTGTACAGCGACCTGCAAAAGGACAACCAACCGAATTCGGTGTCCAAAGCGGGATTTCCCCTTTGTTCCCTTTCAATTTTTCGTGAATGGACTTACTTGGATCTGGTACTGCAGAAACGAGCAGCTGAGTATATGGATGTTGAGGATCGTGAATGATCTCTTCAGTATCTCCCCACTCAACCATATGGCCGACATACATAACCGCCAAATCTTCAGCAATGTAACGAGCGGTCGCAATATCATGCGTGATGTAAAGTAGAGACATCTGTTTCTCAAACTTCATCTCTTCCATCAGGTTTAGTACACCCGCTCGGATAGATACATCTAGCATTGAAGTTGGTTCGTCCGCGAGTACAACCTCAGCACCAACAGCAATGTTGCGAGCGAGGTTAACACGCTGGCGTTGACCGCCTGATAACTGATGAGGGAACTTCTCAGCAGTCGCTTTTGGTGGGATCAAACCCACTTGTTCTAGTAGATCGTATACGCGCTCTTCTAGCTCTTTCTTGTTGCCCGGTTGTACTTTTTTATGGATCAACAAAGGACGTGCAATATGATGGAAAATGTTGTGCGTTGGATTTAGAGATCCAAACGGGTCTTGCCACACCATTTGCACACCTTCACGGTAGTGCATTAGGTCGCTGCGAGATTTGATGTCCATAATATCGCGCCCTTTGTACTCGATCGTACCTGAGGTTGGCGCGTACATTTTTGCGATCATTTTTGCCGTAGTGGATTTGCCTGAACCAGATTCACCTACCACAGCCAGACCACGACTTTTGTACATTTTGAATGACACATCATTGATAGCACGCATCATTGGTTGTTTTAGGGCATTACTGCTGATAGGGAAATCTTTAACGAGATTTCTTCCTTCTACCAGTAGTTCACCGAATTCTTTGCTCATAATTGTCTCCAGAAATTTTATTTTTGTGCTTTTTTACATTGCTAGATCTTGGTCTGGGCAATTGGCTCACCGTAAAGATGGCAGTTAGAGAAGCGATTTGGCTCGATTTGTCTCAGCTTAGTTTCAACCTGCGTACATTTATCATGCACTCGGTCACAACGGGCTTGGAAACGACAGCCTTGAGGTACTTCTAGTAAGTTCAATGGGTTACCAGGAATACCAGTTAGCTTCGTTTTTGGTCCGGTTAGCGGAGGGAATGAGCTACCCAAACCTTTGGTATAAGGGTGGTATGGGCTAGTTAAAATTTCTTTCGATGGAGCAACTTCGATCAATTCACCTGAGTACATGATGCCAATTCGATCTGAGAACTCGACCATTAAAGATAAGTCATGAGTAATAAATAGAATTGAGAAACCGAACTCTTCTTTTAGTGCATAAATCTTTTGTAGAATTTCACGTTGAACCACTACATCAAGTGCTGTCGTTGGTTCATCCATGATGATCATTTTCGGGTTTAATGCTAAGGCAATTGCAATCACAAGACGCTGACGCATGCCTCCAGAAAACTGGTGAGGGTAGTCAGTGAGGCGACTAGGGTGAATATCAACAATTTCCAGTAAACCTTCTGCACGCTTACGAGCTTGATCACGAGTCATGTTGGTGTGGCGCATTATTACGTCACAGAACTGATCTTCCATGGTTAGCACTGGATTTAGCGCGTTCATCGCACTTTGGAAAACCATCGACATCTCACTCCAACGGAATGACTGCATACGCTCATCGCTGTACTCTAAGATATTCTCGCCATTGAAGATTACCTCACCACCAGTGATAAACGCAGGCGGCTTATGAAGGCGCATTAGTGAGAAAGCAACGGTTGATTTACCACATCCAGACTCACCAGCAAGGCCGAATACCTCACCTGGAGCAATGTCAAAGCTAACGTTGTTACAAGCTCGGACATCGCCCGAGGCTGTAATGTAGTCAACACATAGGTTGCGGATAGAAATTAGTGGTGCTGTCATGGTTATTTATCTCCGCTCCAAAGTGCATTTTGTGGTGGTAGTTCAGGCTCGCGTGCTTTCTTCTCTTGCGCTGCAAGTTTCTTCCAACGCTTCATGCCTTTGTGTGAACGAAGTTGCGGGTTGGCAATTTCATCTACCGCGAAGTTGAGTAGTGCTAGACCTGTCATCAGTAGGATTAATGCTGAACATGGAGCCAGAAGTTCCCACCAAGCGCCAATGAGCATTGATGATGATGTCTGAACGTTGTACAACATGATGCCCCAACTTACGGTATTCGGGTCGCCTAGACCTAGGAACGAGATAGTCGCTTCCATCATGATTGCGTACATGACTGAACCGATGAAGCTTGCGCCCACGATAGGGATAAGGTTCGGTAGAATCTCAACGAAGATAATGCGCCATGAAGACTCACCCAATACTTCCGCTGCTTTAACAAACTCTTTTTCACGCAAAGCCATGGTTTGAGAGCGTATTACACGAGCGCCCCATGCCCAGGCGGTAAAACCGATAATGAGGGCAATTGTCAGTGGGCCTGCCTCACCGATAAAGGCGGCCAGTACAAACAACAGAGGATATTGAGGGATAACCAACATGATGTTCATCGCAGCTGTCAGCGTGTCATCGATGCGGCCTCCAAAGTAACCAGCAGAAATACCGATCACTGTGGCTAGGAAACAAACCGTAATACCTGCACCAAAACCAACCGCAAGTGACACTCGAGCACCGTGGACAAATTGTGACCAAATGTCACGACCCATACGGCTTGTACCCATAACGTGATCCGCTTTCTTAGACATGATCAACGTGCGACGATCATCAGCTAAGTTTTGTGCGATCCAGCCATCAGGATTAGCTTGCGCAGATTTTACGACGATAGACGGGTATTCATGGGGGTTACCCGTGCGTTTATCTGGCGCATGCTTAGCTAGCATAGGTGCAAATAGTGCGATAAATAAAAAGCAAGCTAGGATAATGCTACCTACCAGGGCCATCGGGTTACCGACAACGAGTTTTAGGAAACCTTTCATAATTATTTGCCTCCCTTGCGTAGGCGAGGATCAAGAACAACATAAAGCATGTCAGCTAGAAGGTTAAAGAACAGCATGAACAGAGTCATGATAAGTAGCTGACCTTGGAGAACTTGGTAATCACGCGCTTTGATCGCGTTAAATAGGACAGAACCAAGACCTGGATAGTTGAAGATAATTTCGATGATTAGCTGACCACCAATCGCCATACCGAGTGCCATTGAAAGGGCGGTCACGCTTGGTAGCATCGCGTTACGTGCTGCGTAATTGAATACGATACGTTTCTCGTTGAGGCCCTTACCTTTTGCCATAGTGATGTAGTCTTCAGCAAGAAGGTTAATCATGTTGTTACGCATGTTAACTAGGAAGCCACCGATCTGAACAACGGTTGCACAGAAAAGAGGAAGAACAGCGTGATAAGCAACGTCTTTAATGAATGCCCAACTCGTCCAATCTGGAGAAGTACCAGCAGTATATGCGTAACCCGTTGGGAACCACTTTAGTCCGATAGCGAACGTAAATAGAGCGATCATCGCAATTACTACTTGCGGTACCGCTTGGATTACTAGCATACCTGGAGTAATAAACGCATCGTACTTACTACCGCGTTTCCAAGCTGCATAGATACCTAGAATTGAGCCTAAAGAGAAAGATAGAATTACAGCGGTACCGGCTAGGAATAGTGACCAGCCAAATGCGCCACCTAGTAATGTATTCACAGATAGCGGATAGAACTGGATTGATGTACCCAATTCCCAGCTAAGAATGTTTTTCATGTAAGCAACATATTGAACCAGCAGGCCGCCATCGACGAAACCTAAAAGCTCTTTCATTGCTGCGATACGTTCAGGTGTTACCTGAACAGAAGCGTTAGCAAACATCATGGTAACTGGGTCACCAGGCATTGCTCGCGGAATAATAAAGTTCAAAGTTGCCGCAACCAAAAGAGCGACAAAATAAAATGACAAACGTCTTAAAAAATAACCCATAACTTACACCTTACTCACCCAGATTTTCCCTGTTCCTGGTGTCAGGTCGCTCAGCGCGAAACTACAAATTTGAGCGTAATAATCCCCTGACGCTTGGCGCCATACCTTTCTTTGCTAGTAGGAAGGGAGGGGGAATATGCGACGCACAGGAAGTGCGCCGCAAGATTGCCTATTACTTAACTGGTTTTAGGTCCAGTACGTGTAGTAGACGCTCAGGGATACCAGCCCAAATGTTTGGACGGCCTTGAGGATTTTCTTCGTTCCACCAACCAGTAAAGCGAGTTGTGTTGTACTGGAACATGTATGCGCCAGACATTACAGGGATCGTTACTTGGTCAGCTGCGATGATAGCTTGGATACCGTGTGCGATATCTAGCTGTTCTTTCTTATCAGCAGTCTTGTAGAAGCTGTTCAGTAGCTTGTCTAGCTCTGCATTTTTGTAGTAGTGCAGTGCGAAACGTGGCATACCGTCGCCAGACTGAAGGCTTGAGTTGTAACCACTGTTCCAGTACAAGTGTGGATCTGCACCGTGGAAGTAGTTGGTGTACGCTACGTCGTACGTTGCTTCAAGCATAGCTTGGTTGTACACAGAGAAGTCTGGAGTACGTGCTTTTGCTTTGATGCCTACTTCAGCTAGTTGCTCAACTGCAAGTTGAACTGTGTTGTTGAAGTCTGTCCAACCATTTGGTGATTGAATTAGAAGCTCGAAAGACTTACCAGATGGAGTGTCAACAAAACCATCTTTGTTTACATCTTTAAAGCCCGCTTTCGCTAGTAGCGCTTTAGCACCTTCAACGTTGTACGTGTTGTAACCTTTGTACTTGTTGTGAGTCTCTTCGTCTGACCAAGTCTTAAATGCGTAACCTAGACCTGATGCGAAGTCATTCACTGTACCGCCGCCGTAGAATGCGATGTCGATAATAGTTTGACGGTCAAGAGCCATAGAGAACGCACGACGGAAGTCAACGTTAGTTAGCGCTTCGTTCTTCACTGCATCTGGGTGCTTGAAGTTTACCACAAATGCTTGCGTACCTGCTGGCGGGTACCAGTACTGGTGGTTAGGGCTCGCAGCCGCGTAAGTGCGGTCGATGTCAGGAATGAATGAAGAAGTCCAGTCCATCTCACCGTTTACAACTTTACCAAGGAATTGGTCGTTGTTTGCGATTTGAGGAACACGTAGACAGTCAACGTCTAGGTTGTCTGCATCCCAGTAGTTCGGGTTTTCACACTGAACATAAAGTTGCGGTGTAAATGTAGCAATTTCAGTGAACGGACCGCTACCAACTGGGTTTTCGTTCGTAAAGGTTGAAGGATCTTCTACCTTGCTCCATACGTGCTCAGGCACTACTGGAACTTTTACGATTTCGTAAGCTGCGTTTGAGTTTGCTTCTTTGATGTTGAACTTAACTTGGTAGTCGTTCAGCTTCTCAACGCTAGATACCCATGAATTGATACCGCTTTGGTCTAGTTCTGGCTTCTCTTTAACTAGGTTGAATGAGTAGATAACGTCATCCGCGTCAAACTTCTCACCGTCAGACCATTTCACACCTTTACGGATATCAAATACAACACTTAGTAGGTCGTCAGCAATAGTGTAGTTCTCTGCTAGACGAAATACTGGCG
Source organism: Vibrio fluminensis (assembly GCF_015278125.1). Classification (GTDB taxonomy): domain Bacteria; phylum Pseudomonadota; class Gammaproteobacteria; order Enterobacterales; family Vibrionaceae; genus Vibrio; species Vibrio fluminensis. Next base: position 9,000 of record NZ_JADILO010000028.1, on the reverse strand, counting down.
TGTTACCTTGCATTTCATTGAACACTACTAGCGGCTCGTATAGGAAGTCCGTTGTAGTGTGCAAGTTTGTTGCACCTAGGTATGGGTTGAAGTTACGAACAAAAGTCGTGAACTCTTTAGGGTGGATCGTTAGTTCATTTTTTTCTGCAGCAGTTGCTACTGAAGCAAAGCCAGTAGTTGCAGTTGCGATAATCGCTGTTGCTAGTGCAGTTTTTTTAATGTTGGCAAGCATAGCTGTTCCTTACTATTTGCTTTCATTTCACTAATGGATATGAATGTTATCAATTGATGAACACTCTCTAAGGCCTACCTCAGTTGTCTGTTTAACGTCGGAGGGTGTTAAACATTCGAGTGGCCTGTAGGCCTTAGGCACGGTTAAGAAAACACCGAATTTAGTTGTTTGGCAATTTCGATTCCCGTAAAAAACGTCAAAAATTACTATTCTTACGTCAATAACGTTAATATCGATATTGGTGTGTGTTTTTTTAATGGTTTTTTAACATTGATATCACTCGCAAAATGTCAGTGCGAACTTTGTGTCGGTTAGTGGTTACTTACTTTCTATGGGTTTATGAGTATGGTCTTGTTTGAGTGTGTATTTCCATGAGATCTTTGTCACTTATGTGGTTGGTAGTTAATTTTAACTGCTAAATTAAATCTGCCGAATTGTTGTGATAGCCATCTCAAATACGCTCATATTTTGTCACAATCAGCTAATTCTTGCTGAATAAGTGTGCGATTGCTATCTAGTTGAAGCGTTTTTAACAACATGGCTAGAGTTGTTTTGCAGCAAATAAAAACGATTTTTTGCCTTAATTACCGGCAAAAAAAACTCACCGAACGGGGTGAGTTTTTTTTCGCGCTATCGGATGCTTAGGTGGTGAGTAAATGTTGCAGCTTATCGCGAAGCTCTTCTATCTTGCTACGTTCTTTAGTTAAATCCGAACAGTTATCAAGAATGTACTCTAACGAATTAAGCACGGTACGCCAGCGAGGCGTTTTTGGTAAAGTTTCTATGCGCAAGTACTTATCGAGCGTTCGAGTTTGCAGCGTACTCCTATCGAGATAGACGCGCCATAAGCCACTTTGCTCAGCAAAGACAAACTTGCTATTCCCCGTTGAACTTTCCCAATATTCAATCGCTGTTGTCATGGCCTCAACAAGCACTTCTCTCATTAGATCGTGTTTGGATTTTTGTTCGCCTGATACTCGATCAGCAAGGCGAGTAAATTCGCCTCCGAGTTCTTTAAGTTGTTGTAGTTTGGCTTTGTCACCATCAAATGCATAACTCGATAGTGCTTCAATGGCCGTCTCTAAATTATTTACTCTTTGAGTATTTGCACTCCCACCATGATCGAAGATATACATAGACTTTAAGCCAGATGCATCGGGTAGGCGAAGGATGTCACCGTTAATATGCTGACGCGTATCTTCAATATAGATGTCAACTTTACCGCAGTAATGAGGTTGTGTGATATCAAGGAACTTAGGTGAGAGAAGTTCTTCAGCATTCGCTCGTTTTAATTGTTCGACAGAGCGTTTAAACAGTTTTGCCGCCGCTTCGTTGGCAAAACGCACTTTACCATCTGAGCGCGTGCAGAGAATGGCTTCTGGCGCAGACTCTAATTGCTCAAGTAGGCGATTCTGTGTTTCGATAAGGCTTGCTTCAACGGCAGAGCGCTGACGCAGTTCATCTTGCAGCGCTTGGTTTTCTAAGCGACGTTGTTCAGCTTGGCTTGCTGCTAAGTGCACTTGCATTCTCGCCGCTAATTCTTGTTTGTTGAATGGCTTTGATAGATAGTCATTTGCGCCAGAGTTGAAGCCTCTGATACGGTCGTCTGCTTGATTCAGTGCCGTTAGCATGATGACTGGCAGTTCAATGCTATCAAATTGCTGGCGAATCGTTTCACACACTTGATAACCTGTTAAGCCTGGCATCATCACGTCGAGAAGAATCAATGCTGGTTTTTCATCTTCAATGGATTGTAGTGCCTCATAACCGTCTTTGGCGCAGTGAACACGGTAGCCTGACAACCTCAAGAAGCTCTCGAGTACTTTTACATTGACCGGTTCATCATCGACGACTAACAGTAATTCACCATCTGGATTTGAAGGCAGATTTACTTGTTCGTTATCTTCAAGAACAAAGTTCTCTGGAGCGACGAAGTGAATACTATCACTATGACTTGCAAGAGCGACTTGTTCTTCAGTTGCAAGTGGTAGGGTAAAGCTAAACGTTGTACCAACCATAGTTTGGCTGCTTACATACAGAGCGCCACCCATCAGATCAATTAATTGGCGACTGATTGATAAACCGAGCCCAGCACCTTGACGATAGCGGCTAGAATCACTTCCGGCTTGAGTTAAAGGTTCAAAGATGTGCTCAAGTTGATCGGCAGGTATGCCTTGTCCTGTGTCAACCACTTGAATGCGCATTTTGGCATCAACGATGTTCGCTGATATGACAATTTTACCCTCGTTGGTATATTTGATCGCATTGCCCACGAGGTTATACAGCACTTGTTCCAAACGTTGTGGATCGGCGGCGACCCAAACTGGTTCAGTTGGAACTTGATTAATAATCCGAATCTGTTTGTTGCCCAGCAAATGTGAAGATAGCTCCAACACCAAACGAGTAGCGGTGGAGAGATCGACCGCACTGGTATTAATATCCATATTGCCGTAGCGCATTTTGTGGTAATCAAGCAGATCGTCGACCAAGTTTGCTAAGCGCTGTCCACTGCTAATAATGATATCCAATTGATATTTATGTTCTGAACGAAGCGGCCCATTGGCTCCAGAAACCAGCGCTTCAGCAATTCCTATCATGCCATGTAAAGGCGTGCGCAGTTCATGGGATGTGGTTGCGAGAAATTCATCTTTCAGTTTGTTCGCAACTTGTAGTTCGTCATTTTTTTGCTGAATCAGTTTGATATTGTTTTCAAGCTCTTGATTCTGTTCTTTGATCAATTGCATTTTTTCACGAATGGAGCGTTGCATACGCTCAAACGCGATCGCAAGACGGCCTATTTCATCTTTACGCTCGGTATTGATTTCTGCATTGAGGTCGCCCGCAGATGCTTTTTCGGCCGACCAAGTGAGTTTGAGTAGTGGGGCAGTAATGAAATTGGACAAGTAGTGTGAAGCGATGACAACGAGAATTATCGCCAATAGCATCGCGACTACAAATACGGTTTCAAGTTGTTTAATCCGAGAAAATGCTTCTTCTTCAGGTACTTCTACCACTAGTGCCCAGTCCAACCCTTTAGATTCGATGTGACTATGAGCGGCGATAATCTCAGCACCGTTAGCGTTGGTGAAAGTGCCAACCATAGGTGGTTTTGTAAAAGCAGTATCGATGATTGACTGACTGCTATCGACATCCGCTTGCTCGAACGAAAGAGTGCGCAACTTGTTATCTTTGCCGACTAATAAGGTTTTTAGCTCCCAAATATTATTATTGTCGGCAATAAGTTTGGTTAAGCTGTTATTTGGTAGCCTAAACATCGCGTAGCTATGCAGGTAACCTTGCTGAATTATAGGCGCGCCAATCCAAGCGAAACTTTTGTCACCTTCTTGCATGAAGTCAGAAAACACCACAGGTGTATAGTCTTGATTGTCTTTGCGTTTGCTACTTATTTCATCGCGGAGCTTTTTAAATGCCAACCCTAGATTGGCTTGCTTGAACTCTCCTTCAAGTAGATTGGTACCATAGTAGTCATACTTAAAGATGGAATAAGTCACGTTGCCATTAATATCGACTAGCAGAATATCGTCAAAATCAGAGCGTTTAAGGAGTTCCAGAAATGAACGATGGTAACGAGTATGAAGCAAGCGGTAACGCTCAGTGCCATTGTAAACCGGTGATTCAGGTAATATAAAAGTCTTGATTTGATTGCCTGAGCCCGGGATGTAGCGTTTTTGTGCGTACTCCCTTGCCTGAGTCATATCGAGCCCAAGGCTCTGAAAGGCATTGACTAAACCATAGAATCTTCCTCCACTGGCATAGGCAAGTTCAGAGCGAACAAAACCCATCACCTCAGATTCACGCGCGTTAAGATAATCTGTAATTTGCTGATGTTTACTATCGCGAACAGAAATGAGGTGTGATGTGCTTTGCTCTTGGAGATCTTGACTATGAGATTGGAGAAAAAAGAGAGCGATCAGCGTTAAAGGCGTAATACTTAACGCTAAAAATGCACCCATCAAGGTATTTTGCAGACGTTTAAAACGTTGTTTCCGATACAACTTAAACATAATAAAGAGTATGACTTTCCATGAAAACTGGGCCTGTTTTGTTGGCCATATAAATTATGCGTACAGTGATGCTCTAACTTGCAGTGAATGGCATGAATCAGTCCGTCAAAAACTGCATTTAGGTCGTGTGATCTAAAAATGACAAAATTAACGAGTTTTTTTACTTTGACAAGTAAGTCCAATCTAAAGCGTGCTAGGCGACGCAGAATTTCGTTATTTGAGAGGAAATAGCCCAGAAAATGGGGAGTTTCTGGGCAATAGGGATTAATTTTTCGCGTAGTAAATGGCGAATTTATTGGTCTTATTTAGCGTGTCGCATTTACCAAACGCTTGTTCGATAATTGGTGGGTACTGCAAAAAGCTATTAGCCACGATCAACAATTCACCGTTCGATTTCAACTGTTTTGGCGCATCTTTTAGCAAGGTTTCCGTCGCACTATAGCTGGTATCAAGCCCTGAGTGGAAAGGAGGATTGCTCACGATAAATTGGTAGTCATCTGCACAATCAGAATATACGTCCGAGGCAAATACTTTGCCTTGCAGATTGTTAGCCGTAAGGGTTGCTTTTGAGGACTCTATCGCTAGAGCACTGATGTCACACATCTCTAATTCGATACTTGGATTCAGTGTTGCCATTACGCTGCCAATCACACCCGCGCCACAGCCAAAATCAAGCACTTTGTCTTGTAGGGTTGGTAAGGTATCGAGCAGTAGTTTACTGCCAATATCAAATTCACCATGGCTAAATACACCAGGCAGGCTTTTGATGGTTAATGTGTGCTCTTGGTAGTTAACAGAATAGGTTTTAAACCATTCCTGCATGTTAAACGGCTTGACGCTTTGCATGCATTGCCCCCAGTAAAATGAGCAACGGCGTGCCGAGTCAAATTTATTGATGATGCCGTAAGGTTTGAACATTTTTTCAATGCTTTTCACCCCAGAGCGGTTTTCACCTACGACAACAATTTCGGTATCTTTGCCCAGCTTCGCCATTAACATCGCAAGCAAATAGTCGGCTTCCGCTTTTGCTTTCGGCCAGTAGAGCAATACCATGTCCGCATTTGTATCGTGATCAAACTCAGCACCAAATACAGCAGTAATATTTGAGTAGGCTTGTAATTGGCGGAAGTAGCCATAGTGAGTGGTGAACACTGTGACAGATTCACAATGTTTCGCTAACTCAATTGGAAACAAATCTTCGGCTTCGCCAGCAACGAGAACATGCTTACCTGAGAAGTAGGCAAGTTGGCGTTCGGCAATCTGGCTTGGTGCGATGTAGGCAGACATGATGTAGCTCGACTGAATAAAAAAGAGGGGGGATTCTCTCATAATCCCCCCTCTGTTGTTAACTCTTATCTTGTTGGTCTAAGAAGTCGGAAAACTCTTCTTCATAGATATAGAAAAGCACCATAGTGACAGCAAAGATGATTGGGCCGTAAATCAGACCGATCAAACCAAACAGATGCAGACCACCGAGTAGAGAGAAGAAAATCATTAGCGTGTTCATGCCTGCGCTGCCTTGCATTAACAATGGGCGCAATAAGTTATCAATTGAGCCTACAACTGCAACACTCCATACCAGTAAAAATACCGCCCAAGTGGTATCGCCGATGATAAATAGATAAAGGGTCGCAGGTATCCAAATTAGAGCAGTGCCAACAACAGGAATAAAGGAAGCAAAGCCCATCATCGTTCCCCAGAATAGCCCAGGGAAACCTGCTAGCCACATACCAAAACCGCCAGCAATACCTTGAGCTATCGCAGTTAGAAACGATCCCATTACCGCTGATTTTGCGACTTTCTCTACTTCATTGAGTAGCTTGTCTTCTTGGCTGCGAGATAGTGGCAAAATATGACGCATCGCTGAAATGATTTTGTCGTGATCGCGTAGTAGGAAGAAAAGCACAAACAGCATAAGGAAAAACGACATTAGGAAATTGGTCGCATCGCCTAATATTTTTGCGCTAAAACCGACAATATTAGAACCAAATGTAGTGGCAAATTGTGCGACTCGCTGCGCGATCTCTTGCGGTTTAATCTCTTCAAACGGCAAGTAGGTATTAATCAACTTAAGTCCTTTCACCACCCAAGGGTGAGCAAAGACTTCTTGGATACCGCCATGGGTTACCCAATAGTAGACGTTTTGTGAGAATACGGTGCCTTGTTGCACAATCGCGGCAAACACGAACAATAATGGAATCACAATAATAAAAGTGAGGATCACGCAAGAAAGCAGTGAAACGATGTTTTCGTGATTCGGTAGTTTTTTCTCAAGCCACTCATGGATAGGGAACATGAGTAGTGACAGAATAAACGCCATCACAATGGAATTAATGTACGGTTCAACCAAAAGAAAACAGGCGAAGCCTGCCCCAAGTAAGGCCGCGATCAGAACCCAATGCCCTGACGTAATTTTAACTTTATCTGTCACGGTTATGCCCAATAGATAAACAAGATATAGAGTATAATGGCTTGAATTCTGAGTGTTATCAACGGGGAGTTAAATGATGGGCTGTTGTAACAATGATAAATGCAGCGCGGAAACTAGCGTGAAAACGAGCAAGCGTGTTCCTTGGTTTGCTATTACAGCGATTGGTTTGGTGTTATTAGTGCTGTTCAACTGGCAATAAAAAAGGCTGCTTGTGCAGCCTTTTTGTCAAATTAACAGGAAAATGAGCGATTAGGCTTCTTGAGCCAAGATCGCAAAACAGCGATCTGCAGCGCTTAGTGTTGCTTCGATTTCTTTGCTGCCATGAGCAAGAGATGTAAAGCTTGCTTCAAATGCTGACGGTGCCAAGTAAACGCCGTGATCAAGCATTAAGTGGAAGAAACGCTTGAAGCGTTCAACATCACACTTCGTTACGTCTTCGTAGCAAGTTACGGTCTCTTGTTCAGTGAAGAAGAAACCAAACATGCCACCCACTTGGTTTACCACTAGTGGAATACCGTGTTTATCAGCAAGCTGTTTGAAGCCATCTGCTAGTTGTTGAGTGATGTATGCTAGACGCTCTTCATTGCCTTCTGCACGAAGAACATTCAAACATGCAAAACCTGCGGCCATTGCAACTGGGTTACCTGATAAGGTACCTGCTTGGTATACAGGACCTGTTGGCGCAATGTATTGCATTACGTCACGGCGACCACCAAAAGCACCCACAGGCATACCACCGCCGATAACTTTACCTAGCGTGGTTAGATCTGGCTTGATGTTGTAGTGTGCTTGTGCGCCGCCAAGAGCAACGCGGAACCCCGTCATTACTTCATCAAAAATCAGTAGCGCACCTTCTTGGTCACAGATTTCACGTAGACCTTGGTGGAAACCATCTACTGGTGGAATACAGTTCATGTTGCCCGCTACTGGTTCAACGATGATACAAGCGATTTGGTCTTTATTCGCTGTAAATAGCTCGCGCACAGAATCTAAATCGTTAAACGTTGCCGTCAGTGTGTGTTTAGCAAAATCCGCAGGAACACCTGGTGAGCTCGGTTGACCTAATGTCAGTGCACCTGAACCTGCTTTTACTAGTAGGCTGTCTGCGTGGCCGTGGTAACAACCTTCAAATTTGATAATTTTATCACGACCAGTAAAACCACGAGCTAGGCGAATTGCACTCATGGTCGCTTCAGTACCTGAGCTAACCATACGCACTTGTTCCATTGAAGGAACAAGCTCGCTCACAAGCTCTGCCATATTAATTTCAAGTTCTGTTGGTGCGCCAAAGCTTAGACCACGCTGAGCTGCACTGATTACCGCTTCACGAATCGCAACATGGTTGTGGCCAAGGATCATTGGACCCCACGATCCAACGTAATCAATGTATGCTTTGCCGTCAGCATCAAAAATTAGAGGGCCATCAGCACTTTCAACGAATACCGGTGCGCCACCAACGCCATTAAAAGCTCGAACTGGTGAGTTCACACCACCCGGGATGGTTTTTTGCGCTTTTTCATACAGGTCTGCTGATTTGGTCATTGATATATCCTCTTTTGATTGCTCGGACCAACATATGGCGGGCATTGTACCCCTCCTAACGGCGATGAAAAACGTTTTCCACAATATTCTCTACAAAATAAGTTTCAACTTGTGAGCTAAACATTTTGATAACACATCGTTGCATTATTAAATGACTCAATTAGTGGTGAATACTTGAACGCTGCACTCAGGTATTAGATAATCACACAATCAATAAAACATAACTGCTGCGAAAATGCCGCTTAATATGGGCAGTAGAGTAAGTAGTAGCGACAAGTGAGAGAGGTCGGTGTGAGCGAAGCCAATATCCCCCTAACTTTTTCTGATGCGGCGGCAAAGCGCGTTAACACTTTGATTGCCGAAGAAGAAAACCCAAATTTAAAACTGCGCGTGTACATCACAGGCGGCGGTTGTAGTGGTTTCCAATACGGTTTCACTTTTGATGAAAGCGTTAACGACGGTGACACCACGATCGTAAATAGTGGTGTAACACTGGTTGTTGACCCTATGAGCTTACAATACCTAATCGGCGGCGAAGTGGATTACACTGAAGGCCTAGAGGGTTCACGTTTCTTCGTCAACAACCCTAACGCTACAACGACATGTGGTTGTGGTGCTTCATTTAGCGTGTAAGCCCTTGACCCGTCCTGATATGGGTTGACACTTTTTAGTTAAAACGCTCGGTGTACTTCATCGGGCGTTTTGTATTTTAGCGCTGTATGAGGCCTCATCTGATTATAGATTTCTACTGACTCAGCGACCATTTTTCT
>NZ_JADILO010000027.1 GCF_015278125.1 Vibrio fluminensis | reverse complement strand
AGGAGTTGGGTCTGTACTCGTTGCGAAATGGGTATGAGTCACTAAAAGTATATTCGGAACCGCCGTATGCGACCCACGCTTGTACGGTGGTGTGAGAGGACGGAGGCCGTGAGGCCTCCTCCTACTCGATTATTAAGATTCGCCATTTTGATGTAAAAAGTTCAACGACGACTGCTTACGCTGCGTCTTCTTGTTGCTCTTCTTCAGCATCAACATCAGCGTCAGCAACGGCTGCAACTTTCTTCGCTTTCTTTGGCGCAGGGCGGCGTTTCGCACCTAGTGCGTAAAGCACTTCTTCTTTGTTTTGCGCTAAGAACATCGCCAAGTCTTCTTGCTTCGCTTCGTCTTCTAGTAGTTCGCTTTTACCTAGCAGACCGAAAAGCTCGTCTGCCATATCCAGCATTTTATCGTATGCGTCAGCGTCCGCTTTAGAGGTAAAAGTCATTTTCTCTTCTCCGTTGCGTTCTACCACGTACTTAACGATTACAGCCATGGTTATTCCTCTAGCTCGAATGAATGGTTGATTGATTACTGTCTTTTTATACAGTTTTTAGTTAACTAAGTCTAGGAGAGTCAGCAAAACTGCGACTCACGTGCTTGCTAAATACACGCGCTAAACATAGGGGTATATACTCAAGTGACTTCAAGATGCAGGTTTCAGAGCATTGTCACTGATTCGAGTGCGAGGAAAACTGCGAAGCGGAATAGTGAACTATTTCTAAGTAGTTTGACGCAGGAATCGAGTCAGTGATTCGCTCCCGAAGAGCCCTATTTGCAAATAGTAAGGGCTTGGTTCGCATACTGCGTTAACGATTTTTGATTTAGAGCCACTAGATCTTCAAATCGTTGCCTTGTCTTCAAACCAAGCAATTCTCGCTGAACCAAGCACATTGAGGTTACTTGAGTATAATTCTACTTATTGGCGCCACCGATAGCAAAACTCAATAAAGGCTTTCAGTAGTGGGTTTTGATATTTTTCCTTGTGCACTAACAGCCAAAAGCGACGTTTCATATCCAGTGGCAACTCAACCGAAATGACACGGCCATCTTTAAGCGCAGGTGCAGCAGCGAGGCGTGATAAACAGCCTAACCCCAAATTGGCGGATACGCAGTTGATTAATGCCTCGGTGGTATTTAGCTGAAACGCTTCATGCCAATGTTCAATGCGGGGCGCGATGGCACGTAGGAAAAACTCACGTGAGCCAGACCCCGGTTCGCGCAAAATCCACTCACTATTTTCTAAATCACCGACTGTTGGCGTTGCCAACTGGGCAAGTGGTGATGAGGGGCTACAAATAATGCACATTTCATCTTGGCTAAATTGCGTCGAAATAAGCTCTGGGTGTAGGGTCTTTCCCTCTATTAAGGCGATATCGAGTTCGTATTCGACCAACTTCTGACAGATTAATGCTGAATTTGAGATAAATAAACTCTGATCGTGATGCCCTGAGTCTTGGCGAAAGTCACTCAATAAGTATGGCGCAACTTGATTGCCAATGGTGTCACTGGCTCCAATGCGTAATTGCCCCGTGAGCATAGAATCATCATCTAATAGCAACTCAATATCTTGTACTCGGTGAAGAAGTTCATCGACTAAAGGCAGTAGTTTCTGGCCTTCTTGGTTTAGTACCAAGCGTTTATTCACTCGGTCAAACAGCGAATGTCCAAGTTGTTTTTCCAGTTCAGACAGCGCCATACTCACCGCTGCTTTAGAAAGAAACAGCGCTTCTGCCGCTTCGGTTAACGTGTCGTAGTGGTTGATGGTGGCAAAAACTTTGAGTTGTTTGAGCGAGATATTGACAGCCATAAAGTAATGTTTAGTTAAATTGAACTACTGTTCTAAATAATTAGATATAACTAAACAAAATACAAGCGTAGAATCCTTGCCAGAACAGAAAGAAAGTAAAGAGTGTGAACCATGATTAACGCAACTAAAGCAAAAGTATTCGGCGCGCCAACCCCAATGGCAGGTTTAGCGCTTGGTATTGCTAGCCTTGGCTGGTGCTGGGAAAACGGTGCGGCACTCAATGGTTATGGACAAATGACAGGGGCAGTGATCGCCTCAGTGCTACTGGTTATCTTGAGTGTAAAATTCCTTTTTCATCGCCACCTATTGGCGCAAGACCTTGCTCACCCTGTGGTTGGTAGCGTAGTTCCTACCTTTGCGATGGCAACCATGGTGGTTTCCAATGCGCTTGGTAAATGGTCTCCTGTAGCTGGTGATACGCTATGGTTGATTGCCGTGGCATTGCACATTAGCTTCCTCGCAAGCTTTGTTTATCACCGTGCAAAAAGTTTTGAATTGTCACATATGGTGCCAAGCTGGTTCGTGCCACCAGTGGGCATTGTGGTTGCGGATGTTTCGTTTTCAGGTAACCCACACTTAGCGTGGATAGCTCAAGCAACACTGATCTTCGGTCTAGTGGCTTACGCCGTGATGCTTCCAGCGATGATCTACCGTTTGATTTTTGCCGGTGAGATCCCTGATGCAGCTAAACCAACATTAGCCATTATGGCGGCGCCAGCAAGTCTCTCGCTAGCCGGTTACTTCAGCGTAACAGCCGATCCATCACCAGTGATTGTTGGTGTGCTATTTGGTATCGCAGTATTGATGACAGTGGTGATTTACTTAGCGTTTATTAAATTGCTTCGCTTACCATTTAGTGCAGGTTATGCAGCGTTTACCTTCCCTATGGTGATTGGTTCAACCGCACTATTTAAACTTAGTGCGTGGATGGTTCACCTAAACGTTGCTGACCATTACATTGCACAAGTCCACGCTCTAGCGGTGGGTGAGCTTTGGATTGCAACCTTAGTGGTGGGTTATGTCGCAGCGCGTTACTTCCACTTCTATCAACCACATCGCGTGATTGTTCGCAGTGAGTCTGCAGCGTAACTAAGACGAAAAAAGTCAGATCTAGTTTAGGTCTGACTTTTTGTATAAAGAAGCTGCAACCTAGCGCAAACTCTCGTTTTTCCCTCAGTAAACCTCCCTCAGCTATGCTAATCTCAGCTCAATTGAGTCAACCATTTGAGCGCGCATTTTGTTTACTGTTTATCACTCCAACCAAGTTGATGTATTAAAGTCACTACTTGTAGAACTGGTCAGAATTGACCCGTTGGAAAATCCTTTCGATAAAGAACAAATTCTGGTGCAAAGCCCGGGCATGTCTCAGTGGTTGAAGATGGCTCTGGCAAAAGAGTTTGGCGTTGCAGCGAATATTGAATTTCCCCTGCCAGCGACGTTCATTTGGAACATGTTTACCGAGGTTCTACCCGACGTACCTAAGCGTAGTGCATTTAATAAAGAGTCGATGAGCTGGAAATTGATGCACATTCTGCCAACCATGCTCGACCTACCTGAATTTGCACCGCTGCAGCGTTATCTGTTAGATGATCAAGACAGTTCTAAGCTGTATCAATTGGCGGAAAAAATTGCCGATATTTTTGATGGCTACCTAGTTTATCGCCCAGAATGGATCGCGAGTTGGGAGTCTGGTCAAGTGGTGGCTGAAATTGGCGAAGAACACCCATGGCAGCCGATTTTATGGCAAGCGCTTTACGATCATACCGTGGCGCTGGAGCAGTCACCTTATCACCGCGCCAATCTTTATGAGCATTTCATCGATAGCCTAGAGAGCTACCAAGGTTCGCTGGAAGGGTTGCCAAAACGTTTATTTGTGTTTGGTATCTCTTCTTTGCCGCCACGCTACATGGATGCGCTTAAAGCCCTTGGTGAACATATTGATGTCCACCTGATGTTTACCAACCCATGCCGTTACTATTGGGGCGAAGTGCGAGACCGTAAATTCCTAGCCAAACTGGCAGCCAAGCAGCGTAAACATTTGGTATGGCGTGATGAGCAATCGCATCATGAAGGGGAAAGCGAGCAGCTAAAAGGTTCGATTGAAGATAATCTTGCCGGTTCTGACGATGAACTGCACACCGATGTGGTGGGCAACAGTTTGCTGGCATCAATGGGCAAATTAGGACGTGATAATATGTACTTATTGTCGCAACTCGAGTCCCATGAGATTGAAGCCTTTGTTGAGATTGAACGCGATTCACTGCTGCATCAATTGCAAGCAGACATCTTAAATCTTGAAGAGCATCAAGATGATCATCAGTTGATCACCAGTCATCACAAACAAGCGGTGACGCTTGGCGATCACTCGCTGACGTTACACGCCTGCCACAGTCCAATGCGTGAAGTCGAAGTGCTGCACGATCAGCTCTTAGCAATGTTTGATGCTGATCCAAGCCTGAAACCGCGCGATATTATTGTCATGGTGGCAGACATCAATGCTTATAGCCCAGCTATTCAAGCGGTGTTTGGTAATGCGCCGGGTGAGCGTTATATCCCTTACTCAATTTCCGACCGTACTGCTGACCAAGAGAGCCCTATTCTTGCGGCGTTTATGCAGTTGGTGAATCTGCCCAATACTCGCTGCCTAGCTTCAGAGCTATTAGAGCTGTTGGAAACACCGACGATTTTGAACCGCTTTGGACTCAATGAAGATGAGTTTTTACAGGCGAAGCGTTGGGTGGAAGAGTCTGGTATTCGTTGGGGTTTAAACTCCGCAACAGGCAGTGAGTTTGATTTGCCAGCCACTTTACAAAATACTTGGCAGTTTGGTATTGAGCGCATGTTGCTCGGCTATGCAATGCCAGAATCGGCGGGTCTGTTTGATGATGGTGAGCAAACGCTAGCTCCTTATAATGAAGTGCAGGGGATGGGCGCTGAACTTGCTGGTAAGTTAGCGCACTTTATCGAAACCGTTAGTCACTATCGTCATGCGCTCACACAAACTCAAGGCATTGATCATTGGCGACAGTTGTTAACCAGCATGCTCGATGACTTTTTCAGTGTTGAGCTGGAAGGGGAAGTGGCACTTAAGTCAATTCGCGATACCTTAGCTGCGCTAAAAGAGCAGTTAGATGACGCTGCGTTCAATCAACCGCTGGCACCAAGCATTATGGCGCAGTACCTCAACAATAAACTCTCTGGTACGCGCGTGAGTCAGCGTTTCCTCGCTGGACAAGTCAACTTCTGTACCTTGATGCCGATGCGTTCGATCCCGTTTAAGACAGTTTGTCTGCTTGGCATGAATGATGGTGTCTACCCGCGCTCGATGCCACCTGAAGGGTTTGATCTTATGAATGGTCGCACGCGTGCTGGTGACCGTTCCCGTCGCGATGATGACCGCTACCTATTTTTAGAAGCGATTCTCTCCGCGCAGCAAACTTTGTATATCAGCTACGTAGGGCGTTCGATTCAAGATAATACCGAGCGTGTACCGTCGGTATTGGTGTCGGAATTAATGGAATACTGCCATCAAAACTATTGTCTGGTTGGCGACGAAGAGCAGAGTGTGGATGATTCGGGTGATCAGCTTCTAGCACACCTGCATAAACACCACACGATGGTGCCATTTAGTCCAACCGCGTTTAGTCATGATCAAGCCAGCCTAACTTATGCTAGTTATGCTAAAGAGTGGCTACCTGCGGCTAATCGTCTCGGTCAGCGCAGCGGCGAGTTTAACCGCGAGCTCAGTGATTATCTGCTTGATGTCACCTATCCACTTGAGTTGGATATGGTCGAGTTGCAGCGTTTTTGGCGCTTGCCAGTGCAGTACTTCTTTAATCGCCGTTTAAAAGTGATGTTTGAGCCGCCACTGCCGATCTTACCTGACGATGAACCGTTTGTGTTAAATGGTCTAGAAAGCTATCAGATGCGTGATGGGCTGCTACACCAGTTATTGGATCATCATGGCACAAACGATCAAGTGATCGAACAGTTTGTCGTAGAGCAGAGAGCGCAGGGTAAGTTGCCAGTGGCAGCGTTTGGTGAGATTGAATTTGAAACCAACCGCGTGCAAGCGGAGCAGATGCTCGAAGCGCTCAGTTTTGTCTCAAATGCACCAGGTGACGATATTGAAATTAATCTTAGTCTCAATGTGCTCGGTGATGACAAGCTGGTCAATCTGCAAGGTTGGCTGACGCAAAACTACCAAGCAGGTTTGGTGCGTTACCGTAGTGGTAAGATTCGTCCGCAAGATTATCTCGCTGCTTGGATAGATCACTTGGCGATGTCGGCGATGGGTGTGGCTAAGCGCACCCACATGCTGGGTTACGATCGTAAAGAAGGCGTGGTGCATTTAGTTTATCCTGCGCTTGATGACGCCCTGCAGGCAAAAAGCATGCTGTCAGAGTTGGTGCGACTTTTCTATCAAGGCATGACTAAGCCTTTGGCTTATTTCCCGAAAACCTCATTGGCTGCGATAGAAGCGGGCTTTAGTCGTGGTGGCGAATGGGCGGATGATGAAGAAAAATCACTGAAGAAAATGGCCGATGCGTTTAACGATAGTTTTATCGCACCCGGTGAAGGAAAAGATACTTATATTGCACGCATTTGGCCGCAATGGAATGAGCAATTAGCGCAAGAGGTGCGCACGTTGGCTGCGCTTGTGATGCAAGCACCGAGATTACAGATGCGAGATGCACACGATGTATAACGGGGAAAAGCAAAGGAATAAGTGGCCGCCAGTAAATCATTATTTTGTGTAGGGCGTTCGCTGTACGGCCACAGGTCAGAGGGACCATGATTCGGTTGGTTGTAGTATCGAAGACGATTACTCAACACGTGGCGCGGATAGTAAAGCCTTACTTCGGGATCTTCTGTGAGTCGGATCCCATTAAACCGGAATGATGGCTGCAACAAGCAGCTAAACCACCAATATCACGATTAGATCACACCAAGCTGTGTGAATTAATTGATTCAAAAGTTACATAAAGGTTTGATTGTTATGACATCTTCATCAGTTGTCACACCATTGGAAACAATGACGTTCCCCTTACATGGAGCACGATTAATTGAAGCATCTGCAGGTACAGGTAAAACTTTTACCATTGCTGGCTTATATTTACGTCTCTTACTTGGGCATGGCAGCCAAGGAACGCGCCACCAAGTTCCTTTGACGGTCGATCAAATTTTGGTGGTAACTTTTACCGAAGCGGCAACCGCCGAGTTGCGCGATCGTATTCGGGCGCGAATTCATGATGCGCGCATTGCTTTTGCGCGTGGCGAAAGTAGCGATCCGGTGATCCAACCTTTATTAACTGAAATTAGCGATCATCAACAGGCGGCGGCGATTTTGCTGCAAGCTGAACGTCAGATGGATGAAGCGGCGGTCTACACCATTCACGGTTTCTGTCAGCGTATGCTGACGCAAAACGCGTTTGAATCTGGTAGCCGTTTTGACAATGAATTTGTCACCGACGAAAGTCATCTTAAAGCGCAAATCGTGGCGGATTACTGGCGTCGCAACTTCTACCCATTGCCATTAAAACTGGCGGGCGAAGTGCGCTCAATTTGGGGCTCGCCAGCCGCATTGCTTGGTGATGTTTCCGGTTATTTAACTGGCGCGCCACTGAAACTCTCGGTTGCGGCGATGCAAGGTGATTTGGCTGAGCTGCATCAAGCTAACCTTGAACAGATTGACCAGCTTAAAGCGCAGTGGCGCAGTGAGCAAAAAGACTACCATGATCTGATTGCGAATTCGGACATCAATAAGCGCAGTTACAGTAAAAAATCACTGCCGACATGGCTTGCCGCTGTTGATCAATGGGCGAGTGTTGAAACCACCGGTTATGATTACCCAGAGCAGTTAGAAAAATTTGCTCAGAATGTACTTCTAGAGAAAACGCCTAAAGGCAGTGCGCCACAGCATCCAGTGTTTAAAGCAATAGAAGCGTTTCTCGCCGAGCCGATTAGCCTTAAAGCACCGCTGCTCGCTCATGCAATTGAGCATTGCCGCACTATGCTAGCCAAAGCCAAGCAGCAAAAGCAGTGGCTCTCTTTTGATGACCTGCTGACCAACTTATCGGCGGCGCTTGATAACGATGATGATGGCTTATTGGCAGGGCGTATTCGCGAGCTTTATCCAGTGGCGATGATTGACGAATTCCAAGATACCGACCCACTGCAATACAGCATTTTTAGCCGCATTTATCTTCCGCATCCTGAGTGTGGTTTGTTTATGATCGGCGATCCTAAACAGGCGATTTACGGTTTCCGTGGCGCGGACATTTTTACGTATATCAAGGCGCGTAATCAGGTTTCGTCTCACTTTACCCTCGGCACTAACTGGCGTTCGAGCGCCGATATGGTCGCGGCAGTTAACCAAGTGTTTGCTTTGCCTGACAGTGCCTTTATCTATGATCAAGATATTCCATTTATCCCTGTCGCTGCCAGCCCAAATGCTGATAAGCGTCAGTGGCAACTGGGCGGTCAGGTTCAACCTGCCTTGACTTACTGGTTGCAAGAGGCAGAAGACAAACCGCTCGCCAAAGGCGAATACCTTGATGCGATGGCGCAAGCGACCGCTGATCAGATCCAGACCATATTGACTGCTTCCCAACAAGGGCAAGCGAGCTTTCACACTGGTAAAGTCGATCACGCGATTCAAGCGGGTGACATTGCCGTGCTGGTGCGTACCGGTAGTGAAGGGCGAATGATCAAAAAAGCGCTGGCGAAACAGGGTATTGCCAGTGTTTATCTCTCTAACCGTGATAGCGTATTTAGCGCCATTATTGCTCAAGATGTGCAGCGTTTACTGCAAGCGGTGTTAACCCCAGAAAATGACCGCGCGCTGCGTGCCAGTTTGGCTTCGGAATTGTTTGCACTCGATGCAGGCAGTCTTGATGCGCTCAATAACGACGAAAGCGTGTGGGAAAACGCGGTTAATGAGTTTAAAGAGTATCGCAAACTGTGGCTGCAACGCGGCGTGCTACCTATGCTGCGTGCGGTGATGAGCAAGCGTCATATTGCTGAACGTTTATTGGAAGAAGAGAGTGGTGAACGCCACTTAACCGATTTGATGCACCTTGGTGAGTTATTGCAACAAGCGAGCGGCGAACTCGATAGCGACCATGGCTTGTTGCGTTGGTTGGCGCAAGCGATCAGCGACGCGCAAAATGGTCTTGGCGGCAGTGAGGATCAAATTCAGCGTTTGGAATCAGAGCGCAATTTGGTGCAGATCGTCACCATCCATAAATCGAAAGGTCTCGAATATGACTTGGTGTTTTTACCATTTGTGCTGAGTTACCGTGAGGCAAGTGAAGCGAAATACTACGATGTGCAAACTGACTCGACCATTTTGGATATCACCAAAAATGAAGCGGCACTGGCGCAGGCGGACAAAGAACGTCTAGCGGAAGACTTACGTCTGATCTATGTAGCCTTAACCCGTGCGGTTTATGGCTGTTTCATTGGCGCTGCGCCACTGAGAAATGGTCGTTCGACCAAAGAGCCAACGGGCGTGCACCATAGTGCCATGGGTTACTTGCTGCAAAATGGTCAAGCGGGTGGCATTAGCGATCTTACTCAATCGATTGAGCAGCAAGCGAAAGCTTTAGCGTGTGTCACGCTAAGTGGCTTACCTGATAGTAATGACGCGCCATTTGTTGCCGAGCAGCAACAGCAAGAGACTTTGCATGCGCGTGAGTTGGCGCAAGAGATTGATCGCAGCTGGCGCATTACCAGCTATTCAGGGCTAATTAAACAAGGTTCGTATCATTCAGCCGATGACGATTTACTTCGGCTTGATGTTGACTCCTCTCAAGAAGAGGATGAGCAAGAAATGCTAGAGCCAGAGCGCTCAATTTTTACTTTCCCACGTGGCGCGCGTCCGGGTACGTTTTTGCATAGCTTGTTTGAAGAAGTTGAGTTCACCGAACCTGCCAACAGTGAAGCCAACCAACAAGCGATCATCGCTTTGATGGAAAGCGAGCAATTGGATCTTGAGTGGTTGCCAATTTTGCAACAACTGGTGGATACCGTGTTAGCCACGCCATTGGATGGTAAAGAGCTGCGTTTAAATCAGAAATCACCCAACCAACGTTTAGTTGAAATGGAGTTTCTGCTGCCGATTGAAGTATTGGCATCCGCAGAACTGAATCGCGTAATTCAGCGTAACGATACCCTTTCGGCGAAAGCGGGCGATCTTGGTTTTCAAACGGTGCAGGGCATGTTGAAAGGTTTCATCGACTTAGTGTTTGAGCATCAAGGCAAATACTATGTACTTGACTGGAAGTCGAACCATCTTGGTGATGAGATCCACGACTATCACGGTGATGCGCTGCGTCAAGCGATGGCGGACCACCGTTATGATCTGCAATATCAAATTTACGCGCTCGCCTTACATCGTTTTCTGCGTAGTCGCCTAGCCAATTATGATTATCAGCAACATTTTGGTGGGGTTTACTATCTATTCTTACGTGGCATGGATGGGGAAGGGGAACATGGTATCTTTTCCGCCAAACCAAGTTTGCAGTTTTTAACTGAATTAGACCAACTGATTGATGGCGAGACCATTGAAGTACGTGGCAATTCCGCAGGACAAATGGCGCTAGATCTATGAGTAATGTAATCACCCCTCCGTTATCTGCTGCGCCACTAGGCAATGCCCCACTAATGGCGACGCTACAACGTTTGGCACAAAAAGGTTCACTGCGCCAGTTGGACTACCAATTAGCGCGCTTTATTTTCAGTAAATCTCACAGTGATCAATTAGCGTTTATTGCTGGAGTGGTGAGTAGTGAGCTGGGCAAAGGACACATTTGCTTGCTGCTACGCGATGCGCAATCACAACCGGTCGATCTTGCTAGCAAGCTAGGTCTGTTTGGCGATGCGGCGTTAGAGCTTAACCAAGTATTAATCTCGATTGATTGGCAGCAACTGCTGAGTCACTCTATTTGGGTTGCCAATCCGAGTCACAGCAAGGCTTCAGCTTTACCGTTAGTCTTTGACGGTGAGCGAGTTTATTTGCACCGTTACTGGCATTATGAAGTGACACTCGCCGAGCGATTAAATAGCTTTGGGACACCGATGATCTTAAAGCCTGTCGAGATCCAAAAGCTGACCAATTTGCTCGATCATTTGTTCGCCCGTAGTTACCAATACTTGTTTGCCTCCTTAAGTCGTGCGGCGAAAAATCCAAACTTTAGTCAAGTGCAGCGCCAGCAGTTGGTGTGTGATCATTTAGATGTGGTTGAAGATGGCTCGCTGGATTGGTCGGCAATTGATCAAGTATTGCTGCAAGTAAAACGCGCCGAACAATTGGCACCATTGGATCAGCTTGTCCCTCAAGCGGTGTGTGTCAACTGGCAGAAAGTTGCGGCTGCGATTGCGTTGACTAAACGTTTTGCGGTGATTTCGGGTGGTCCTGGTACGGGTAAAACCACTACGGTGACTAAGTTGCTGGCAGCCTTAATTGAACAAGCGCAAAACTCTGAGAGTGGTGCTAATGTCGTTCCTACTATCAAGCTGGTGGCTCCAACGGGTAAAGCCGCGGCACGCTTGACCGAATCGATTGGTAAGGCGGTAGCTGAGCTGCCGGTTAGCCCAGAGCTAAAAGCGGCGATCCCGACCGAATCGAGCACCTTGCATCGCTTGTTAGGTGCATTGCCAAATAGTGTCGAGTTTCGCCATAACCAAACCAACCCGCTGCACCTCGATATTTTGGTGGTCGATGAAGCGTCGATGGTTGATTTGTCGATGATGTACAAGCTGGTGGACGCCCTGCCAAAGCATGCTCGTTTGATCTTGCTGGGCGATAAAGATCAGCTCGCTTCGGTAGAAGCTGGCGCAGTACTGGGTGATATTTGTTCATTCCATCAATATGGTTACAGCAGCAGCCAAGGTGAATTGATTGCTCAGCTCACTGGCTTTAATACCCTTACACAAAGTCAGCAAAAAGGCAGCCAAGTCGGCGATAGTCTTTGTATGCTGCAAAAGAGCTATCGTTTTGATGCTCGCTCAGGCATTGGTCAGCTTGCTAAAGCCGTCAATGCGGGCTCGGGTTTTAAGTACGATGCCGTGTGGCAGCGCGACTTTGCTGATATTGCCCAGTATCCACTTGATATGCAGCACTACAATCAGCTGATTCAAACCATGGTCAGTGAATACAGCGTATACCTTAAGCGCATTGCCAAGCGCGAAGTGAATCCTCAAACCGAACAGCTTGAATCAGTCACAGCTTTGGCAAAGGCGGGTTTAGACGCGTTTGCTGGTTGCCGTTTACTGTGTGCGATACGCGAAGGCGATTTTGGCGTGACGGGCTTAAACCAGCGTATTGAGCGTGCGTTAGTGGCGCGCAAATTGGTGCAAACTCAAGATGAGCTTTGGTATCACGGTCGACCAGTGATGATCACCCGTAACGATCACGCTTTAGGCTTGTATAACGGTGATATCGGTATCTGTATTTGGGATGACTCGCTGGAAGAGCCACGTTTAAAGGTCTTCTTTGAGTTGCCAGATGGTAGTGTGAAATCGGTACTGCCAAGTCGCGTGCCGGAGCATGAGACCGCTTACGCGATGACTATTCACAAATCACAGGGTAGTGAGTTTGAATTCACTTTGATGATTTTGCCAAAAGAGTTTAGTCCGATTTTAACCCGGGAGCTGATATACACTGGTATTACTCGCGCGAAAAAACGTTTGGCGATGTACGTTCAACCTGATGTGGTTAAGCGAGGTATTAAGGTAATGACTGAGCGTGCGAGTGGTTTGGTGGAGAGGCTTAAAAATTAATGCGCATAGGTTTTACGCAGGTAATAAAGAAGATTAAAAACCATCCTTGGTTATCGCCAGCAAAGCGAAGGTGAAGCTTAATTAAATACCGTAGTAAAGGAGATACTGCGGATTTGATATTGTTGTTGATAGTTGAGAATGAAGTTCTTTAAGCTATCAGTGACAGGGAAAACACAATGTACGCTGAGATCGGTCAGCAGTTCGTTTTCAGCCATATCCCAGAAGCTTTGCAGCGAGTTGCAAATAACGGTTTTCATGATGTTTGCTCATAGTTGACGTTGTTTTTATCTACTTAAGCAATCCATGCGGTCTAGTCGAGCTAGGTTAGTTGAGTCCAATTCGACCTCAGTTTTGAGGTGGTCGAATAATATACAACAGAGATTGTGAAATAAAGCTCATAAATGAGAATTTTAAACATATTATGAGCTTTAATTTATGCGCACGCTCGCGAAACCGTTTGCTTAAGTTTTAAGCAGTGTGAGAGGTGCCAATGGCGAGAATTTTCGAGTTGCGTTGATAGTTATAAAGGTTCTTCTTTTGCGATGGCAGTGACTCAACACCGACTTCGTAAAAACCTTGTTCTCTGAACCAGTGCAAACTATGTGTCGTAAGAACAAATAACTGAGTAATACCCTGCTGTTTGCATTGCTGACGCATGTGATTGAGCAAAATTAAACCACGGTTGCCATCACGATATTCAGGGTGAATCGCGACACAGGCCATTTCTGCCATGCAGTCTTCGATGTATGGGTAAAGAGCAGCGCAGCCGATAATTAACCCATCCTTTTCGATGATGGTGAATTGGTGTATTTCTTGTTCAAGTTGCTCACGTGAGCGGCGTACTAAAATACCTTGTTCTTCCAAAGGACGAATCAAGTCCAAAATACCACCAATATCATCGATTTGTGCTAAACGAACTCGCTCTGAACTGGCGTAGACTATTTGCGTACCGATCCCATCAAGGGAGAACAACTCTTGAATCAGCGCGCCATCAACTTTGTAGCTCACCAAATGGCTGCGGGGTACTCCGGCGCGACAAGCGGTAATCGCAGCGCGTAAGAAACGGAGAGATCCTGAAGCATTGTCATTCGACTGATCCACATCTTGCTCTAGCTTATTTAAGATTTGTTCGGCCTCTCGGGGGACGAGTTCAGCGATCACATCTCCTTGTTCATCCAAAATACCTTGCTCTGAACAGAAGCCAATTAATTTGTCGGCATTAAGACGAATAGCGACTTGAGTGGCGACTTCCTCCGAGGTGAGGTTAAAAGACTCGCCCGTCACTGAACTGGCCACAGGCCCAAGTAACACAATCGAGCCTTGCTCTAACATACGGTTAATGCCGGCGATATCAATACGACGAATTTTACCACTGTGGCAGTAATCAACGCCGTCATCGACCCCAAGTGGTTGAGCGATGACAAAGTTACCGCTGACGACATTGAGTTGAGTGCCTGCCATTGGAGTATTGTTTAAGCTCATAGAGAGCTGCGCGGTAATGGCAAGTTGTAATTGTCCAGCAGCTTGCATAACTAATGGTAGAGAATGTTCATCAGTAACCCGAATGCCTTTATGGTAAGCATTGTTAACCGAGTTAGTAGAGAGAATTGAATTGATTTGTGGTCTCGCCCCATGAACCAGAACGATTTTTACACCTAAACTATGCAGTAGTGCTAAATCGCTGATTATATTTTTGAAATTACCATCAGCGACAGCTTCTCCACCCAGCATGATGACCACGGTTTTATCCCGGTGGGCATTGACATAAGGGGCAGATTGACGAAATCCTTTTACTAACGCTGTACTACGTATTTTCACATTAAGTCCATCTTGGGTGAATTTATATGTAATTATAGTGCAAATTTATTCCAATTTAAGCAAGTGTTTTTTTGGAATAGATATCCAACTTAGACGACTTAAAATTGAGCCTTGTACTGCTGCGTGATATAGAGCTTTTTTCTGTAAGGTAAAGTTCAATGAACGTTAGTATAAAAAACAACTCAGGACAGGAAAAAAGACAGGGATTTGTGTCATACCACAATAAGTGGATCGTCACTTCTGTTTGGTTAGTAGCCATCATGAGCACTTACTTTATTATTCAGGCTGCTGTGACCCTCAGTGAGCGTTACCAAAAGATCTCGTATCCTGAATCATTGATTTACGGTGTTTGGATTGAGTCTGAAGTGGCACCGTATCGCGCAGAAAGGCTCGAGATAAACGCAGTTGGTATTGTGTTTGATGGGGCAGTTGTCGCGACAGAGTTTGAGTTCGATGGTGAATTCTTAGTTTATCAACATGGCACGCAAAAACGCCGTTTCAAGTTTCAAAATCACAACTGGAACGAAATGAAACAACTGACAGACAGCACTTACCAGCCCATATTTGTCAAAACTGCTTCAAAATGATTCTTCTACATTGACGATGATAGCGATAGTTTGTCATGCTCGAGCTATCTCGTTAATGGATTTCTACAAATAATGAAAAAGATCTTACCTTTAGCTGCGGTAACGCTGCTGTTTGGCTGTGCTCAGCCAAACGACCGAGCGCAACAATATTTCGATCAAGAGTTTGAAACAACCCTCAATAAAACTGAGAGTGTGCAATCAAACGTGACACGAGATTATACCGAATTCCATAAACAAGCAGAAAAGGTGGTCGATAGGTCACCTTCAATGGCTAAGGTCTATCAACCACTGTATGAAACCCTCAATGAGTGGGTTCTGCAAAGTGGTGATCCAAGTGAGCTAGGTAAATTTGGTATTCAAACGGCGCAGCTAGGTGGTGGCGATAAGAAAGGGAATGTTTTATTTACCGGTTACTTTTCTCCAGTTATGGAGCTTCGTCATCAAGCCGATGAAATCTATAAATATCCAGTTTATGCCAAACCTGATTGCGGTAAAAATTGCCCAACTCGAGCGGAGATTTATGCTGGAGCATTAGAAGGTCAAGGGCTAGAGCTTGGCTATGCTCCGAATATGATTGATCCCTTTTTGATGGAAGTACAAGGTAGTGGTTTCGTCCATTTTGAAGATGACGATACGCTTGAGTATTTCGCTTATGGTGGCAAAAACAACAAAGCGTACGTTAGTATCGGTCGCGTATTGATTGAACGTGGCGAAGTGCCGCGTGAAAAAATGTCGATGAAAGCGATCAAAGACTGGGTACTCGCCAATGATGAGGCGACAGTACGTGAAGTGCTGGAACAAAATCCATCATTTGTCTTTTTCGCCCCACGAGCGGATGCACCAGTAACAGGCTCGGCAGGTATTCCACTGCTACCGATGGCGTCTGTAGCGGGTGACCGAAGCATTTTGCCTATGGGAACCCCAATCCTTGCTGAAGTACCGCTACTCAATGCAGATGGTAGTTGGAGTGGTGCACATCAATTGCGTTTGCTTATTGTGCTTGATACCGGTGGTGCGGTGAAACAGAACCACCTTGATTTATACCACGGCATGGGACCACGTGCCGGCACAGAAGCGGGGCATTACAAGCATTTTGGTCGAGTATGGAAGCTAGGCTTAGAAAACTCACCAACTCAAGCGCCTTGGGCAATGCCACCAGAGAAACAAAACTAATTGTTTCGCACGCGGCCACTTGTTGGCACAGAGAGCGAGTATAGACATTTTCATAAAGAGTGCGTATAAATCGCACTCTTCTTTTTTGTAACCGATTTACGGGCTTAAACTATGCGTGAATTAGACACTCCTGCTTCAGATAATTACAACCAACGTTTTGGTGGTACACGCCGTTTGTATGGTAATAGCGAAGTGGAGATACTCCGTGCTGCACACGTATGTGTGATTGGTATTGGTGGTGTAGGTTCGTGGGCAGTTGAAGCGTTAGCACGTACTGGTATTGGTGAACTAACGTTGATCGATATGGATGATGTGTGTGTGACCAATATTAACCGTCAAATCCATGCGATGAGTGGTACCGTCGGTCAAAGTAAAATTGAAGTGATGGCAGAGCGCGTTAAACTGATTAACCCTGAATGTAAGGTTAATTTGATTGACGACTTTATTACGCCAGATAATCAACACGAGTACTTATCAAAAGATTATGACTATGTACTTGATGCTATCGACAGCGTAAAAGCGAAAGCGGCATTACTGGCTTATTGTCGTAGCAACAAAATCAAAGTGATCACCACGGGTGGTGCTGGTGGTCAGGTTGACCCAACGCAAATTCAAGTGGCGGATTTGACTAAAACTATTCAAGATCCACTGGCCAAGAAGATTAAAGATACGTTGCGTCGTCATCATAACTTCCCGAAAAATCCTCAGCGTAAATTTGGTATCGACTGCGTGTTCTCAACTGAGCAGCTAAAATACCCACAAGCAGACGGTTCTGTATGTGGCGTGAAAGCGACCGCTGAAGGTCCAAAGCGTATGGATTGTGCCAGTGGTTTTGGTGCAGCAACCGTCGTTACAGCAACGTTTGGTTTTGTTGCTGTTGCTCGTATCGTTGAAAAGCTGATTCAAAAGCACAAGAAGTAAGGTGACGTAATGTCGACATTTCCTTTAAATCCATTTGGTACTCAAATCACAGCAGACGACGTTGTCGAAACGATGCAGGGGATGCGTGGTTGGGAAGATCGTTACCGCCAAGTTATTCAATGGGGTAAAAAACTCCCAGTGATGCCTGAAGAATTAAAGTCGCAGCAAGTTACTGTCTCTGGCTGCGAAAGCCAAGTATGGCTGGTCAGTGAATTAGCTGGGGAGACTTGGTCTTTCTGCGCGGATTCCGATGCTCGTATTGTTCGTGGGCTAATTGCCTTAGTCATGGCGGCTTACAATCATAAAACCAGCGAGCAAATTCAACAGTTTGATATTGATGGTTATTTTGCGCAGCTAGGCTTAATTGATCATCTAAGTCCTTCCCGTGGGAATGGTTTAAAAGCGATTGTTGAGCAGATCAAACTGCTTAGTGCTTAATGTAGCTAAATTTTTTAGAATCCCGCGCTTTGGCGGGATTTTTATAGTTAAATGGCGTGTTGGTTAATTTTTAATCACTGCTTTTTTAATGTCTTAGCAAAAACAGGGTCTTGTCACACTTGTTGTCCTTGGCTAAAGGCTGTAAAATCCGCGCCCTTATTTATTGTTCCGTTGTTGAGAGGCTTCATGACTACTGAAAAAATCAACCTGCTTGATTTTGATCGCCAAGGATTGCGTAAATTCTTTGCAGAAGAATTAAACGAAAAAGCATTCCGCGCCGAACAGGTGATGAAGTGGATCTACCATTTTGGTGTTGACGATTTCGACAACATGAACAACATCAACAAGCAATTGCGTGAAAAGCTAAAGCAACGCTGTGAGATTAAAGCTCCAGTGGTTTCAGAGGCTCAGCACTCTTCTGATGGCACCATCAAATGGGCAATGCGTGTAGGTGACCAAGACGTAGAAACGGTTTACATCCCTGAAGATGATCGTGCAACGCTATGTGTTTCTTCACAAGTTGGTTGTGCTCTAGAATGTAAATTCTGTTCAACTGCGCAGCAAGGTTTTAACCGCAACCTGAAAGTATCGGAAATTATCGGTCAGGTATGGCGTGCTGCACGTGAAGTCGGATTGCAGAAAGAAACCGGTCGTCGCCCAATTACCAACGTGGTAATGATGGGCATGGGTGAGCCACTACTAAACATGAAAAACCTAATTCCAGCCTTAGAAATTATGCTGGATGATTTAGGTTTTGGTCTGTCTAAGCGCCGCGTAACGGTATCAACGTCAGGTGTTGTATCAGGTCTTGACCAAATGACTGGTCGTATTGACGTTGCCCTAGCAATTTCACTACACGCGCCAAATGACAAACTGCGTAGCGAAATCATGCCAATTAATGATCGTTGGGATATCCAAGATTTTCTTGCGTCAGTTCGTCGTTACATCGCGTCATCAAACGCCAACCGTGGTAAAGTAACCGTAGAGTACGTGCTGCTGGACCATGTTAACGATGATATGGACCATGCACGCGAGTTAGCGGAGTTAATGAAAGATACGCCATGTAAAATTAACTTGATTCCGTTTAACCCGTATCCAGGTTCGCCGTATAAGAAACCAAGCAATTCACGTATTGATCGCTTCCAGAAAACACTAATGCAATATGAGCATACAGTGACCGTTCGTAAGACTCGCGGTGACGACATTGATGCGGCATGCGGCCAGTTAGTCGGCGATGTTATCGACCGTACCAAACGTACAGCGATGGCAAAAGCTGCCAAAGGCGAAGAAATTGACATTAAAGCGCTATAATTAAATCGATTTAGACCAAAGCCAGAGCAATGCTCTGGCTTTTTTGTTGCAACTTATTTCTACAAAAATATAGCTTTCTCGCAGTTTTTTGGTTTTATCTTATTTAAAAATGTCAGTTTTTAGAAAAACCTTGAGCTTGCTGTAATTTATATCACCTGATTATGTTGTTTCGTGCTTTATATCTATTAGAATTAATAACTACATCCTTAAGTAGATGAACTGAGCTTCTAACCAAACCTCTTAAGGAAGAGTCGTAACAATTTTATCAGTGACATTCTTTTATCTTGTCTGCAAGATGCTTTTAATTGATAAATTAGTTAGCAAACATACATAACTCAGGTTTAGCCCACGACTAACAATAAATAACCAAGAGCGGCAGGCCAAGAGTGACACGAGAGACACAACTATTATGAATACAGAGCAATCGACTCCAATTTTAGAAGAGAATACTGAGAAATTTCACATTGAGCCGGGCACGATTCTAAAGCTAAAACGTGAAGAAGCCGGGCTAAGTAAAAAACAGGTCGCTGACCGTTTACGTTTGCGCGTTGCTATCATTGAGCAGATTGAGAAAAATGAGTTTGAACCGGATCAGGTCGCGACATTTACGCGTGGCTATTTACGCTCATACGCCAAAGTCGTTAATGCCGATGAAGCTGAGGTGCTAGCAGCGCTGGATGCGACTGTGGGTACACAAGCGCCACAAGAACAAGAGATGAAGAGTTTTTCGCGTAAGACGAACCGTGAAAAGCATGATAGCCGTATCATGGCGCTAACTTGGGGGATTGTGGTTGTTATCGTCGCTATCTCGTCTGTATGGTGGTGGCAAAATCAACAAAAAGATGGTCTAGAACTTAGTATCGAAGAAGACAGTGCGTTAATTGCTGAGACAGAACAACAGCCTGAGCTTGATACTGCCATTGATCAAATTTCCGCTGAGCCAAGTGAGCCGGTTGCCTTACCTAATGATGCAGCCGCTGAGCAAAGCCAACCAACCAGCCAAGAGCCCGTAGCAGACAACAGTGAAACAGTTGCCGAGGCAACACCTTCAACAGAAGCAGCAGAACCTATTGAGCCTGAAGTGACCAAACCAGAAGTCGTCGCTAATCGTTTAGAGATTAGTTTTAATGGTGAGTGCTGGGTACAAGTGAAAGATGCGACAGGTAAGACGCTGATTAGTGGTATTAAACGTGGTGGTGAAGCAGTAGAACTTGAAGGAAAACTGCCTTACAACGTGATTTTAGGTGCGCCACAAAACGTTTCTATCACCTTAGCGAGTGAAACTGTCGACCTTTCTGGGTATACTGCAGGCAAAGCAGCAAGATTCACCTTACCTTAGAAAAGATTATGCAACACGAATCTCCTATTAAACGTCGCCCATCGACTCGAATCTATGTGGGCGATGTGCCTATTGGTGATGGCGCACCAATTGCGGTGCAGTCAATGACGAACACCAGAACAACAGACGTGGAAGCGACTGTTGCACAAATTCGAGCATTGGAAAATGTCGGTGCAGATATCGTGCGTGTATCTGTACCAACCATGGATGCCGCTGAGGCATTTAAGTTAATTAAGCAGCAAGTGAACATCCCACTCGTGGCAGATATTCACTTTGACTACCGTATTGCGCTTAAAGTGGCGGAATATGGCGTCGACTGTTTGCGTATTAACCCTGGTAATATTGGCAACGAAGAGCGTATCCGCTCAGTTGTTGATTGTGCGCGTGACAAAAACATCCCAATTCGCATTGGTGTAAATGGTGGCTCTCTGGAAAAAGATATCCAGATGAAATATGGCGAACCAACACCAGAAGCATTGGTTGAATCCGCGATGCGTCACGTCGATATTCTCGATCGCCTTAACTTTGATCAGTTCAAAGTCAGCGTAAAAGCATCCGATGTGTTTCTCGCAGTCGATTCATATCGCCTATTAGCGAAGAAGATTGATCAACCGCTTCATTTAGGTATTACTGAAGCGGGTGGTGCACGTGCTGGTGCTGTTAAATCATCAGTAGGTCTAGGCATGCTACTTGCTGAAGGTATCGGTGATACACTGCGAATTTCCCTTGCAGCAAACCCAGTGGAAGAGATCAAAGTTGGCTTTGATATTCTTAAATCACTGCGTATTCGCTCGCGAGGTATTAACTTTATTGCCTGCCCTAGCTGTTCTCGTCAGGAGTTTGATGTGATCAGTACCGTTAATGCGCTTGAAGAACGTCTTGAAGACATTATTACGCCAATGGATGTATCTATCATCGGTTGTGTTGTAAATGGCCCTGGCGAAGCTGAGGTTTCTCATCTTGGTTTGGCTGGCAGCAACAAGAAGAGCGCATTCTACGAAGATGGTAAACGTCAGAAAGAGCGTTTTGATAACGACGATCTGGTTAATCAGCTAGAAGCAAAAATTCGTGCGAAAGCATCCGTTCTGGATGAAAGCAATCGTATCGACATTAAAGTGCAAAACTAAATCTCAACGAAGTAATTAAAATTACGGTAAATATTGTGGCAAAACCAATTCAAGCAATTCGAGGCATGAACGATTGTCTCCCAACTCAATCACCACTGTGGCAAAAGCTAGAAAACACAGTGAAGAACGTAATTAGCGCATACGGTTATAACGAAATGCGCATGCCAATCGTTGAGATGACGCATCTATTTAGTCGCGCAATTGGTGAAGTGACTGACGTTGTAGAAAAAGAGATGTACACCTTTGAAGATCGCAATGGTGACAGCTTAACACTACGTCCAGAAGGCACGGCGGGTTGTGTTCGTGCAGGCATTGAAAATGGCTTGCTGTACAACCAAGAACAACGTGTATGGTACATGGGTCCTATGTTCCGTCACGAGCGTCCACAAAAAGGTCGTTACCGTCAATTCCACCAATGTGGTGTAGAAGTATTTGGTCTTAACGGTCCTGATGTTGATGCAGAACTTATCATGATGACTGCGCGTCTATGGCGTGAGCTAGGCATTGATAAGCATGTACGCCTAGAGCTGAACTCAATCGGTTCGCTTGAAGCTCGCGCGAACTACCGTGAAGCCCTGATTGCATTCTTAGAGCAACATATGGATGTACTCGATGAAGATTGCAAACGTCGTATGCATACTAACCCGCTGCGTGTTCTGGATACTAAAAACCCAGACGTACAAGCGATCTTAGGTGATGCACCACGTCTATCTGAATACCTAGATGAAGAATCTAAGCAACATTTTGCGGGTCTATGTGAACTTCTTGATGCTGCAGGTATCGAATACACAGTAAATGAGCGTCTAGTACGTGGTCTTGACTACTACAACCGCACAGTATTTGAATGGATTACTGAAAGCCTAGGCTCGCAAGGTACAGTGTGTGGTGGTGGTCGTTACGATGGTCTAGTTGAACAACTAGGTGGTAAAGCGACACCAGCAGTGGGCTTTGCTATGGGCCTTGAGCGTCTAGTGCTAATGCTAGAAACGCTAGAACTAACTGACGTTCGTCGCAGTGTCGATGTTTACATGGTGACTGCAGGCGAAGGTACTATGATGGCGGGTATGAAGCTGGCTGAACAGCTACGCGAACAAGTACCAGGTTTACGCGTGATGAACCACTTCGGTGGTGGTAACTTCAAAAAGCAATTTAAGCGTGCAGATAAAGTTGGCGCAGTGGTTGCTCTTGTTCTCGGTGAGAATGAAGTTGCTGACAATAGCGTTGTATTGAAAGACCTTGTTGGTGGTACGCAAGAAACTTACAGCCAAGCTGACGCTATTGCGAAACTAGCAGAGCTAATCTAACTAAATTTAAGTTTAAGAAAGTGGCGATGAGAGTCGCCACTTTTTGTGATGTTAAGAGGACAGGAAGTGGAACTCTACGATACTGAAGAACAACAAGTTGAAGCGATCAAAGATTGGTGGAAAGAGAACGGTAAAGCAGTCATTTTTGGCGCGGTAATCGGTCTAGGCGGCTTATTTGGCTGGCGCTATTACCAAGATTCAACGCTTGCTGCTCAAGAAGCTGCTTCTGAAAGCTATTCAAAAGTAATTTCAACGTTAGCGACACAAGGTGGCGACGCAGAGCAACAAGTACAAAGCTTTATCGATGCGAATGGTGAGACTGAATACGCGGTTCTTGCTGCGCTTCAGCTAGCAAAAGTTCAAGTTGAAGAAAACCAATTGGATGCCGCTATTGAGCAGCTTCAATGGGCAACAACCGCATCGAAAGACCAAGCTTTACTAGCGGTAATTAACTACCGTCTAGCGCGTTTGCAATCAGAGCAAGGTAAATTTGAAGCAGCAATCTCGCAACTAGACAAGATCACCGACGAAGGTTGGGCTGGTCGTGTTGAGGAGCTAAAAGGCGACATCTTACTACGCAAAGGAGATGCAGCAGGTGCATACGCAGCATACACTGAAGCGCAACAAGCGGGTGATGCAAGTGAAGCGCTACAAATGAAATTGGATGATTTAGCCAAGTAAGGGCACGTTGCATGAAGAAATTGCTGAATAAGGCATTGACGACTGTTGCAGTAATCGGCGTGTTGGCTGGTTGTGCAAGTGAAGAAGACACCATTATCATGGCGCCTGTACCGCAAGTAGATAACGAATTTTCTACCTCATCGGTATGGAGTGCGTCAATTGGTAGTGGTGTTGACCAGTATTTCTCAAAACTGGCACCCGCGTATGCTTATGACAAAGTATTTGTGGCAAGTCGCGATGGTGAAGTCAAAGCTCTGAACCCGGAAACGGGAGATGGTCTTTGGGCGATTGATTTAGAAGACGATGTTCCAGCTCGCCTATCTGGTGGTATTACACCCGCGTACGATAAATTGTTTATTGGTAGTGAAAACGGTGAAGTCATTGCTCTTAACCAAGAAACTGGCGAGCTGCTATGGCGTTCTTCAGTGCAAGGTGAGGTGCTATCGGCACCTGCGACTGATGACAACCTCGTTATGGTACATACCAGTGAAGGTGTGTTGATTGCTTTAGATCAGCAAGATGGCAAACAGAAGTGGGCGATTAGCACTGAAGTTCCAACGCTGACACTACGTGGCACCAGTGCACCGACGACTATCTCCGGTGGTGTATTTTGGGGTACGGCAAATGGTCGACTTGCAGCCGCTATCGTTCAACGTGGTCAACTGATTTGGCAACAACCTATTGGTACGCCAAAAGGCGCGACTGAAATTGATCGTATCGTCGATGTTGATGCATCGCCTATGTTGATGGGCAGCACTTTATTTGTGGTGGGTTACAATGGTCAACTAACCGCAATCGACTTACGCTCTGGTCAGCCGGGTTGGAAACGTACGTACTCTTCTGCAACCGACATGGCAAACGACGGTAGTCGTATTTTCCTTGTGACTGACAAAGATCACTTGGTCGCTGTCGATGCGCGCAGCGGTACTGAACTTTGGACGAATAAGCAGCTAGAGCACCGTCTTTTGACTGCACCTAAAGTGATGGGTGATTACTTAGTGGTAGGTGATAGCGAAGGCTACCTATACTGGGTGGATCGCAGCACAGGTGAGTTTGTTGCGATGGAAAGTGAAGGTGGCGGTGGTTTTGCTGTCGCGCCAGTTCAGCTGGATGATGGTTTCGTAATTACTACCCGCAATGGCAATGTAAAGAAACTAACGCTCAGCGAATAATTTCGTGATATAATTCACATTCGGCTCCTGGCTGGTGACAGTTAGGAGTCGTTTTGTTTATATAAAACAAAGAATTAACCAAATTTGGTGTTGCTATAGGTAACAATTTGGCGGGATGCAATCTTGTCAGTCGTTACCTATAACTACATAAGAATAGAATATTGTAGAGGTTGTTATGGTTCCTGTTGTTGCTCTTGTAGGGCGTCCGAACGTAGGTAAGTCTACGTTGTTTAACCGCTTAACTCGTACGCGTGATGCGCTAGTGGCGGACTTCCCTGGCTTAACTCGTGACCGTAAATATGGCCAAGCGAAGCTTGGTGAGCATGAATTTATTGTGATCGATACCGGCGGTATCGATGGCACTGAAGAAGGCGTAGAAACTAAAATGGCTCAGCAGTCGCTAGCGGCGATTGACGAAGCTGATGTAGTGCTATTTATGGTAGATGGCCGTGCAGGTCTAACTGCTGCGGATGAAGCTATCGCACAGCACCTACGCAAACTTGAAAAGCCAGCGATGCTGGTTGTAAACAAAATCGATGGTATCGACGCAGATGCAGCGAGTGCTGAGTTCTGGCAATTAGGTATGGAAGATATGTACCAAATTGCGGCGGCTCACGGTCGTGGTGTTGCGGCGCTTATCGATCTTGCGCTAAACCCATTTGCAGAAAAATTTGCTGAAGAGACTCAAGGTGAGATCACCGATCTAACTGACTTTGAAGACGAAGAGCAAGAGCAATTGGACTACAGCGAAGAAGAAGCAGAAGCTGAATTCAAACGCTTGCAAGATCAGCCAATTAAATTGGCGATTATCGGTCGTCCTAACGTAGGTAAATCAACCCTAACTAACCGTATTCTAGGTGAAGAACGTGTGGTTGTTTACGATATGCCAGGAACCACGCGTGACTCTATCTACATTCCGATGGAGCGTGATGGTCGTGAGTACGTACTGATTGATACTGCGGGTGTACGTCGTCGTACGCGTATTAACGAAACAGTTGAGAAATTCTCAGTCGTTAAAACGCTAAAAGCGGTTGAAGATGCCAACGTGGTACTTTTGATCATCGATGCACGTGAAAACATTTCAGATCAAGATCTAAGTCTACTTGGCTTTGCACTAAACGCAGGTCGTTCGATTGTGCTTGCTGTGAACAAGTGGGATGGTCTGGATAACGATGTAAAAGAATCCGTGAAGAAAGAACTAGACCGTCGTCTAGGCTTTGTAGACTTCGCACGTATTCACTTTATCTCAGCGCTGCACGGTACAGGTGTTGGTCACCTATTTGAATCAGTACAAGAAGCATACAAGTCAGCAACGACACGTGTAGGTACTTCAGTTCTGACTCGTATCATGAAGATGGCAACAGATGATCACCAGCCACCTATGGTTCGTGGTCGCCGCGTGAAACTAAAATACGCACACGCGGGTGGTTACAACCCACCAATTATCGTTATCCACGGTAACCAAGTACGCGAACTACCAGATTCATACAAGCGCTTCTTGATGAACTATTACCGTAAGTCGCTAGAGATCATGGGTACCCCAATTCGTATCCAGTTCCAAAACAGTGAAAACCCATTTGAAGGTAAGACTACCAAAATGACACTGTCTCAAGAGCGTAATCGTAAACGCCTAATGAGCATGGTTAAAAACCGTAAAAAGTAACGACTAACGATTTACTTGAAAAGCGCCTACAATGTAGGCGCTTTTTTTATCTCTACAGAATAACGAAATCGAAATTACAATGAATGTAACGCCAACTATTATCCAGTTCTGCCATCAAACTTGGCAACTTACCGCGCAAATCCAATTTGCCCAAATTACGGATGATGTCATTTATATCGTCACCGATAAAACGCCGTTTCATCCAGTTAGCCATATTTGGCCTGATCACCCAGCGGATAGAGGCACGCTAGCATTGAATGGTACCGAATACCCGTTAGTCGATTGTTTAGTGGGGGCAGTAGAACTTGCGAGTAATACTCTCTACGTTGATAAAGCCATTCCTGTAAAACGTGATGAGGCAGGCTGGGCATTTGTAGTGGTTCACGTGGTAGAAAATACAAATGCAGTATTTTCTACTGGAGATAGTCTGGCTTTAACGGTTGATAAGGCGTATCAACAAGCATTAAGTCGAGGCCACAGTGCAGGTCATCTTGCCTTTTTGGCTCTAAACAAAGTGCTAACCGAACAAGGTTACTGGCGTAAAGACGCCGATCGCAAAGATACGCTCGGCAGTTATGACTTTAATAACTACGCGCAAGAGACCAGCTTTGTATCCGCTGACAAATGTTTAGATAGTTACCGTTTAGGTAAAACCCTACGTAAACGCGGCCTTAATAGTTCGGATGTTTCCGAGCAACTTAAATCGATAGAAGATCATGTAAATCAGATGGTTAGTGGTTGGTTGTCGAAGGGAAGCGAGGTGGTTATGCACTGTGATGGTGAAGCTTTAACCGACTCACGCTACTGGCGTTGTGATTTAGGTAACGGCAACCTTGCCGAGATTCCTTGCGGCGGTACCCATGTTCACAGCTTAAAAGAATACGCGAGTATTAGAGTGAACCTGCGCGAAACGAGTCCAAATTACATTGAAATGCAGACCGATGTAATTGCAGCAACAGTATAATGCGATCTTTTTATTAAATTCTTTAAATGTGGCTTTATAATTCATATTTAAGATTTTAATATCGATTAAAATCCAAAAACAGGATATGTAACTTATGCTTTCGGTATGTGGTTATATAAATATTCTTTTTGGGGTAGATCGCTGATCAAAATGGATTTAGCAGATGATCTTATGAAGATCATCTTGACAGATAGAGTGCTTTTTAGTCAATTAATCGATGCTCGCAATGTGACGGCTATGTTGACGTGACAAAGATCATAGAGCGATGTGCGACATGCCGTCACAATAGGATCCAGTGGAACCATGAGGGAAAAATAATGTGTGAGAATGTGTGCCCGCAATGCCAGCAAGAACTTGATTGGCAAGGGTACTACCACTGTAACAACTGTACAGAGTCATTTCTAAAGGTCGGTTATTGCCCTGATTGTCAGGCACAACTGGAAAAGTTGCAGGCATGCGGTGCCGCGAACTACTTTTGCAATAGCTGCAATGAGCTTAAATCGAAGTCGCGAGTACGGTTCGAGTTTGAGAAAAAAGTAGATTAATTGACGGTTGAACGTAGTTTGCCATCAGCTAAACGGGTGATCAGTGTATCGCCCGTTTTTACATCTTGCGCTGAGTGAACCACATCGCCGTGTTCTGTTTGGGTGATCGAGTAACCGCGCTTAAGTGTTGCCAGTGGGCTTACCGTATCGAGTTTTTCAGCCGCTAGCGCAAGTTGATGACGAGATTTGAGTAACTTTCTGTCCATTGCATCTAAAAGCTTTTGTTCAACGCGAGCGAGTGCTGCCTGTTGTGCACTAAGACGTTTAGCGGGCGAGTGCAGCTGAATACGGTGTAGCTGGCGCTCGATTTTCTGTTGATACTGAGCAATAAATCGCTGCATCGCACGTTGAAGACGACCGTCCAGTTCATCAAGCTGTTGGCTTTGACGCTGCAACTGCTGCTTTGGATGTTGTCTATCTAAGCGGTGCTCTAGTTGACGCAAGCTCTGTTTCTGCTCGGCAAAGTAGTATCGCATCGCGGCAAAAAGTTTCTGCTCACGAGTCGCTAAACCTTGTGCTTTGTGGCTGTTATCTCGGCTAACGAGTTCAGCTGCGGCAGAAGGTGTTGGTGCACGCATGTCCGCAACAAAGTCAGCGATGGTGACATCAACTTCATGACCTACCGCACTGATGATCGGAATTTGGCTGGCCGCAATGGTGCGCGCCAATATTTCATTGTTGAAACACCACAGATCTTCCAATGAGCCGCCGCCACGACCGACAATCAATACATCACATTCATTGCGGCTATTAGCGCAACCAATCGCTTGAGCAATTTGAATCGCCGCTTCTTCACCTTGCACCATGGTTGGATAAATGATGATAGGTAATGAAGGGTCACGACGTTTTAATACATCAAGAATATCAAACAGTGCAGCGCCGGTTTTTGAGGTAACAATACCCACGCATTTAGGATGTTCTGGTAAAGGCTGTTTACTGGTTTGAGCAAATAGACCTTCCGCTGCCAGCTTCATTTTGAGTTCTTCAAATTGCTGTTGCAGACGACCATCACCTTCAGGCTGCATACTTTCGATGATCAATTGATAGTCACCACGTGGCTCATAGAGAGACAGACGGGCTTTAACTAAGACTTGATTGCCATTGGTTGGCTTGAAAGAGACATGTCGATTGTTACCACGGAACATGGCACATTTGACTTGGGCGCGAGCATCTTTAAGGGTGAAGTACCAGTGACCAGAGACTGGTGCGGAGAAGTTAGATATCTCACCAACTAACCAAACGATCCCCATTTCATTCTCAAGCAAAAGGCGCACTTCTGCGTTAAGTCTCGATACGGTAAAGATATTTTGATTGGTCAGAGATGACACAGCTAATCTCGTAGGCGTGAGTATGGAAATTAGCGGCAATATAATACATAGCAAGGGGGTAAATGCAAGAAAAAAATTAAATAAATTTGTGGTCAAGCGACAATCTTCACCGTATAATCCCTCCGCAATATCTAATCCAAATGCAGCAAAGTTTCCTTACTTTCTGTACTCATTATGCGAAACGATGAGATTGGATTTTCTTTCTACCTATCTATTGTGAGATATTGCAAATGCTAAGAATTGCCAAAGAAGCGCTGACATTCGATGACGTACTACTCGTGCCAGCTCACTCCACTGTTCTCCCAAACACAGCTGATCTTCGCACTCAGTTAACTAAGAACATCACCCTAAACATCCCAATGATTTCGGCGTCTATGGACACCGTTACTGAAGCTCGTCTAGCAATCGC
Organism: Vibrio fluminensis; assembly: GCF_015278125.1. Lineage (GTDB taxonomy): Bacteria > Pseudomonadota > Gammaproteobacteria > Enterobacterales > Vibrionaceae > Vibrio > Vibrio fluminensis. The sequence goes on along the minus strand of NZ_JADILO010000027.1, from coordinate 33,248 downwards.
GCTAGCGCAAGAGGGTGGCATTGGCTTTATCCACAAAAACATGTCAATTGAGCAGCAAGCTGCTGAGGTTCGTGCGGTTAAGAAGTACGAATCAGGTGTGGTTACCGATCCGGTCACAGTAAGTCCAGATGCAACGATTGCAGACGTAGTTGCGTTAACTGAGAAGCACGGTTTTGCAGGCTTCCCTGTCGTAACTGAAAGCAACGAACTAGTGGGTATCATCACTGGTCGTGACGTTCGCTTTGTAACAGACCTTTCTAAGAAAGTATCAGTAGTAATGACACCTAAAGAGCGCCTTGCAGCGGTTAAAGAAGGTGCAGAGCGTGCTGAAGTTCAAGAGAAAATGCATGAAGCGCGTGTTGAAAAAGTATTGGTAGTGAACGATGAGTTCCAGCTAACCGGTATGATCACCGCAAAAGACTTCCATAAAGCAGAAACCAAACCAAACGCATGTAAAGATGCGCAAGGTCGCCTACGTGTCGGCGCAGCAGTTGGTGCTGGTGCTGGTAACGAAGAGCGTGTTCAAGCGCTAGTTGATGCTGGTGTTGACGTACTACTTATTGACTCTTCACATGGTCACTCTGAAGGTGTTCTAAACCGTATTCGCGAAACTCGCGCTGCGCATCCAAATCTAGACATCATTGGTGGTAACGTAGCAACAGGTGCTGGCGCTCGTGCATTGATCGAAGCTGGCGTAAGCGCAGTTAAAGTGGGTATCGGCCCTGGCTCTATCTGTACGACTCGTATCGTAACTGGTGTTGGCGTTCCTCAAGTAACGGCTATCGCAGATGCAGCAGAAGTAGCAAACGAATTCGGTATCCCAGTTATCGCTGACGGCGGTATCCGTTTCTCTGGCGACATCTGTAAAGCAATCGTAGCGGGTGCATCATGTGTGATGGTTGGCTCTATGTTTGCAGGTACTGAAGAAGCTCCAGGTGAAGTGATTCTTTACAATGGTCGTTCTTACAAAGCATACCGTGGCATGGGTTCACTAGGTGCAATGTCGCAAGGTTCTTCTGACCGTTACTTCCAGTCTGACAACGCAGCAGACAAGCTAGTACCAGAAGGTATTGAAGGTCGTATCGCATACAAAGGTCTACTTAAAGAGATCGTTCACCAACAAATGGGTGGTCTACGTTCAAGCATGGGTCTTACTGGCTCAGCAACGATCGAAGACATGCGTACTAAAGCGGAATTCGTTCGCATCTCAGGTGCGGGCATGGCTGAATCGCACGTACACGACGTTCAAATTACTAAGGAAGCACCAAACTACCGTCGCGGTTAATTTTTTACTGATTATTTCACTTAATAGCGGCATCGAAAGTGCTCATTTATGCTTATAAACGGCGCGCTTTCTCTTTGCTCTTAGCTGAAATACTGAAGTAAAAATAAAATCTATATATCTGACGTAAACGTTTGCTTTTTTCCTTGAAGCATTGATAAGAGGCGGGTAAACTCGCCTCGTTTTCATAACCTAGCTTATAAGACTGCTCAAAATGACTAAAAATATCCATGACCAACGTATTCTGATCCTGGACTTCGGTTCTCAATACACTCAGCTTGTTGCACGCCGTGTTCGTGAAATCGGTGTTTACTGTGAACTATGGAGCTGGGATGTAGAAGAAGCGGATATTCGTGAATTCAACCCAGATGGCATCATCCTATCTGGTGGTCCTGAAAGCGTAACAGAAGAAAACTCTCCACGCGCTCCACAATACGTATTTGACTCTGGCGTGCCAGTACTAGGTGTATGTTACGGCATGCAGACTATGGCGGAGCAACTAGGTGGTAAGGTAGCGGGTTCTACTGAACGTGAATTCGGCTACGCACAAGTTAAAGTTTCTGGTGAATCTGCAATCTTTAAAGATCTTGAGCTTACTCAAGACGTATGGATGAGCCACGGCGACAAAGTAGTAGAAATCCCTGCAGACTTCGTAAAAGTTGGCGAAACGGACACTTGTCCTTACGCTGCGATGGCGAACGAAGAGAAGAAATACTACGGCGTACAATTTCACCCAGAAGTAACGCACACCAAAGGCGGCCTGCAAATGCTAGAGAACTTTGTTCTTGGCGTATGTAGTTGTGAGCGTCTGTGGACTTCTGAATCTATCATTGAAGATGCAGTTGCACGTATCAAAGAGCAAGTAGGTGACGACGAAGTTATCCTTGGTCTATCTGGTGGTGTTGACTCTTCAGTAGTAGCGATGCTGGTTCACCGTGCAATCGGCGACAAACTAACATGTGTATTCGTTGATAACGGCCTACTTCGTCTAAACGAAGGTCAGCAAGTAATGGATATGTTTGGCGATAAGTTTGGCCTAAACATCATTAAAGTTGATGCCGAAGAGCGTTTCCTAGAAGCCCTAAAAGGCAAATCGGATCCAGAAGAGAAACGTAAGACTATCGGTCACGTTTTCGTAGACGTATTCGATGAAGAATCTAAGAAGCTGAAAAACGCTAAATGGTTGGCGCAAGGTACTATCTACCCTGACGTAATCGAATCAGCGGCTTCTAAAACGGGTAAAGCGCACGTGATCAAATCACACCACAACGTGGGCGGCCTGCCAGAAGATATGGCGATGGGTCTTGTTGAGCCACTACGTGAGCTATTTAAAGATGAAGTACGTAAGATTGGTCTTGAGCTAGGTCTACCGTACAACATGCTATACCGCCACCCATTCCCAGGCCCTGGTCTAGGTGTACGCGTTCTTGGCGAGATCAAGAAAGAGTACTGTGACTTGCTACGTCGTGCTGACGCTATCTTTATTGAAGAGCTACACAACGCAGACCTATACAATAAAGTATCGCAAGCGTTCACCGTATTCCTACCAGTACGCTCTGTAGGTGTAATGGGCGATGGTCGTAAATACGACTGGGTAGTGTCACTACGTGCAGTAGAAACCATCGACTTTATGACTGCGCATTGGGCACACTTACCATACGACTTCCTAGGTAAGGTTTCTAACCGTATCATTAACGAAGTAGATGGCATTTCTCGCGTTGTTTACGATATCTCTGGTAAGCCACCAGCGACAATCGAATGGGAATAATATTGCCGTTATATTTGCAGTAGTAACCTTGTTGACTGCTCCAACTATTTGGTAATGAGTTTGCGTATTTGATGTAAAGATCAAAACAGTAAAACCAGCCTTCGGGCTGGTTTTTTTGTATATTTTGTTAGCAATTAGCATGAAAATTGCTGATTTTTCACTCAAATATTGGCGGGGATGATTGAAAATTTAGCGGCATTTTGTCGTGTATTTTCTGGTTTTTCGTGAAAAATGGTGGTGTTTTCATTGAAATATGATGAATTGTTTATTTGTGTAATATAAGTTTTCAGTCTATTGCTGTTGTGTTTGTTCTAAGCACATTTAAAATCTGCGCGTAATTTTTATCACATTTTTTGAAAGGTACGCCCCCATGTCTACAAAACTGGCTAACCCAGCACCATTAGGTCTGATGGGTTTCGGTATGACAACCATCCTGCTAAACATCCATAACGCAGGCTTTTTCCCAATTGACTCTATGATTCTGGCTATGGGCATCTTCTACGGTGGCCTAGGTCAAGTACTTGTAGGTATGATGTGCTTTAAGCGTGGTGACACGTTTGGTACAACAGCGTTCACATCTTACGGTCTATTCTGGCTGACATTAGTTGGTCTACTAGTAATGCCTGAAATGGGCCTAGCAGCAAGCCCACACAGCTTCATGGGTTGGTACCTAACTCTATGGGGTATCTTCACTGGCTTCATGTTCATTGGCTCACTATGCTACCCAACAGCGAAGCAAGTAGTGTTTGGTTCTCTAACCATCCTATTCTTCCTACTAGCAGCTCGCGATTTCACTGGTAGCACAGTAATCGGCACTATCGCTGGTATTGAAGGTATCTTCTGTGGCGCAAGCGCAATTTACTTTGCAATGGCTCAAGTACTAAACAACGAATTCGGTCGCGTAGTTCTACCAATCGGTGAGAAACGCATTAAGCCTATCGTTGCAGCAGAGCAAGCAACTGCGTAATTAACGCGAGTCGTTTTGAAAAGAAAGGGGCTAACCATTTGGTTAGCCCCTTTTTTAGATCTAGGCATCGAGTGATGCCATAGAGTAGTACAGCTATATACCACTGATTTTTCTTATACCATGCCCATCATATTGGGATGGTTTATTATGATGAAGTGTTATTGAGCACTTCTACGTCGACTTCTTTATCTACTGGGGCTTTTGGATCACCATGCTCTCGGCGGTAGCGATCTTCCCAGTAGTCAGCACCTTTGATCCCCAGTTTTACAGGGTTAAATGTGTACTCTGTTACACCTGCTTTTTGTTGTTCTTCGTAATCTTTTAGTGCTTTGATCGCTGGTTTTGACAAGAAGAAAATAATCAAGATACCGACAATGTTAAGCCATGCCATTAAGCCGACACCCACATCACCCATTGCCCACGCAAGGTTGGCAGTTTTGACCGTACCGTAGAAGACCGCTGAAATTAATACCAGCTTTAGAATAAACATCAGGCCGCTCACTTTGAAAGTACGGCGGATATAAGCGATGTTGGTTTCTGCAATGTAGTAGTAAGCCAAGATTGTGGTGAAGGCGAAGAAGAATAGAGCCACAGCAATAAACGGCTTACCAACGCCTGGTAAAGCGCTTTCAATCGCCATTTGAGTAAATACTGGGCCATTAGCACTGATTTCAGCGGCAACGTTTTGAATCAAGAATGCTTCACCAGCACCGTGTACGTTGTAAGCACCAGTGATTAGGATCATAAACGCAGTTGCGGAACAAACTAATAGCGTATCAATATAGATTGAGAACGACTGTACTAAGCCTTGTTGCGCAGGGTGATCAACGTTAGCGGCAGCGGCAGCGTGAGGACCTGTACCTTGGCCCGCTTCATTTGAGTAAACACCGCGTTTCACACCCCAACCAATTGCTGCACCAAAGCCAGCCATTGGCGAGAAAGCATCTTCGATAATCATGGCGAAAATGACAGGAACCGCACTGATGTTAAGTAGGATGATGACGAATGCCGTCACTATGTACGCCAGTGCCATAAATGGCACGACGATCTGTGTGAAATGAGCAATACGCTTTACACCGCCAAAAATGATGAACGCTAGAATGATAGAGATGACTGTACCAGTGAAAATTTTAGCAAAGCTAAAAGTACCGACTGCAGTTTCGATCATTTGACCGGAACCAAACGCTGCTTCGACTGCGTTCCCGATACTATTTGATTGCACGCCCGGTAGCAGCACACCACAGGCAAAGATGGTCGCGATGGCAAAGATCCACGCGTACCACTTCTGTCCCATCGCTTTTTCGATGTAGTAAGCAGGACCGCCACGGAATTGGCCATCGTCATCTTCTTTATAGATTTGAGCAAGTGTTGATTCTGCATAAGCGGTGGCAGCACCAAAGAAGGCAACCATCCACATCCAAAATACCGCTCCTGGGCCACCAAAACCGATAGCGGCAGCTACACCAGCAATGTTACCTGTACCTACGCGACCTGAAAGTGAGACGGCAAGTGCTTGGAAAGATGAAATACCTTTCTGTGAGCTTTTACCTGAAAAGAGTAGTCGCCACATTTCAAAGAAATGACGGATTTGAACAAAGCGTGTAATGACCGAATAAAACAAGCCGGCGCCCAAGCACAAGTAAATCAGCGCGGGGCTCCAAATGATTCCATTCAGAAAATCAACTAAAGACTGCATAAGCATTTTCCCTGTTAGTGATGGTTGTAATCGAGATGTTGTGTTTGTTGTAATTAGATTTGGTTTGGATGTTAACCTTTATGTAACGCCAATGTTAAATTAAAAAGTCTATATTTGTGAACTTAGTGATGAATAGCACAAAAATCTAAATGGTTAGTTCATTTAGGGGATTAATCTCCAACTTAAAGAATTATCCGTAATATTGAATTTGTTATGATTTGTTATGCAGTTATATGAATGGGTATTGGTTGCACTAAGAATTGGCAAACATATCTATTGGCGGGTAAGTAACTAGTGATAAATACTAGTTGGATTGTGAAATCTAAATGAGGCATTTTAAGGCCTCCTCATCGGCAAATCCCTACTCCTTAAAAGCGACAAGATCATGCTATTGATAAAGTTGTTTTTAACGACCGATATCAAAACTCTTTTTTTTGCTGCTTTATTCACCAGTGAGAAAGGCGCATTATCGAACTTTCACAGCAACTCTCATGGATGAATTATGAAAGACGAAACGTTAGCGATTCACTTTGGTTACGAAACCGATCCAACCACCAAATCGGTTGCAACACCGATTTACCAGACCGTGGCTTATGAGTTTGACAGCGCACAACATGGTGCGGATCTTTTTAACTTGGAAGTACCGGGTAATATCTACACACGCATTATGAACCCGACCAATGATGTCCTTGAGAAGCGCATGGCGGCGCTAGAAGGGGGGATTGCAGGTTTGGTGGTGAGTGCAGGTAGTGCGGCGATTAACTACGCGATTCTTACCTTAGCTGAGGCTGGGGACAATATCGTTTCTACACCACAGTTATATGGTGGTACTTATACTTTGTTCGCGCACATGCTGCCAAAGCAGGGTATTGAGGTTCGTTTTGCTAAAGATGATAAACCAGAGAGCTTAGCGGAACTGATTGATGAAAAAACCAAAGCGGTTTACTGCGAGAGTATCGGCAACCCTGCTGGAAACATTATTGATCTCGAGCGCGTAGCCGATCTTGCCCACGCGCAAGGTGTTCCTGTGATTGTCGATAATACCGTTGCTACGCCAGCGCTGTGCAAGCCAATCGAATTTGGTGCTGATATTGTGGTTCACTCGTTGACAAAATATGTCGGTGGGCATGGGACGACTCTTGGCGGTATTATTGTTGATTCAGGTAAATTCCCTTGGGCAGAGCACAAGGAACGTTTCCCGGTATTTAACCAACCAGAGCCTTCTTACCATGGTGTGGTGTATACCGAAGCATTTGGTCCCGCAGCCTTTATTGGTCGTGCACGTACCGTACCTCTGCGTAATACCGGCTCAGCCATGTCACCGATGAATGCCTTTATGTTGATGCAAGGTCTGGAAACATTGTCACTGCGAATGGAGCGTCATACTGAAAACGCACTAAAAGTGGCTGAGTTTTTGAAGCAGCATGAGAAAGTCAGTTGGGTGAGCTATGCTGGCTTGCCAGACTCTCCATTCTATCCGTTGGCAGAAAAGTACATGCAAGGTAAACCGTCGGCCATTTTGTCATTTGGTCTGAAAGATGGTTATCAAGCAGGGGTGCGTTTTTACGATGCGCTGCAGATATTCAAACGTTTGGTGAATATTGGCGATGCAAAATCACTGGCTTGTCACCCAGCGTCTACCACGCACCGACAACTGGATGAAGCTGAGCAGCGTCAAGCGGGAGTATCGCCTGAGATGATCCGCTTATCTGTCGGTATCGAACATATTGAAGATATTCTGCAAGATCTCGACCAAGCATTGAAGGCATAGTAAAAACTGAAAACTAAGTTTTAACAGTCTGAATTTGTTTAAAAAGGCGCCATAAATGGCGCCTTTTCTGTTTCATGGACATCTTGCCATCCAACAATGCGCGTACCAAGTCGGGGTTTTTGGCTTATGATGATCTAAAAGCTATTTTTTGCGCGTGTCGTGCGCAAGATAGGCATTGCAGATGAGTAAGGGTAACCAATGGCAGGACTTAGTTTACTGACGCTTTTAGATGACATTGCAACGGTGCTTGATGATGTGGCATTGATGTCAAAAGTGGCGGCTCGAAAGACCGCTGGCGTGTTAGGAGATGATTTAGCGCTTAACGCGCAGCAAGTATCAGGTGTACGAGCAGAGCGTGAAATTCCGGTGGTATGGGGAGTGGCGAAAGGTTCGTTTAAAAATAAGCTGATATTGGTTCCCGCAGCATTATTGATTAGCTCGATAGCGCCGTGGTTAATCACACCACTGCTGTTGATTGGTGGTTTGTTTCTTTGCTTTGAAGGGGCAGAAAAAATCCATGAAAAGTTTTTTCATCACCATGATGCAGAATCTCACGGCTCAGAGGAAGATCAACAGATTGAACAAAGTGAAGCGGATTTAGCCGACTATGAGCAGCGAAAAATCAAAGGTGCGATCCGAACCGACTTTATTCTCTCGGCAGAGATTATTGTGATTGCGCTTGGCACCGTGCAAGGACACCCGTTTATTACGCAGGTGTTAGTGATGAGTTTAATCGCCATCCTAATGACTATCGGTGTGTATGGCTTAGTGGCGGGCATTGTTAAAATGGATGACCTTGGCTTTTATCTTCAGCGTAAGAGTGCAGGCAAAGGCGTAATGGGTTCGCTCGGTGACGGCTTAGTTGCCACTGCGCCTAAATTGATGAAAATATTGACGGTGGTGGGCACTATCGCGATGTTTCTTGTGGGGGGGGGAATCGTAGTGCACAGCTTGCCGTTCGTTCATCATGGCTTAGAAGGTGTATTGAGCATATTACCGAGTGTGCCTTACGTATCCGCAACGTATTCGGTGATCGGTAATGGCATTGTGGGTCTTATCAGCGGCTACATTATTCTGGCGGTCATTAGTCTGTACCAGCGGGTGAAACCAAGTAAATAGAGTATTTGGATCATCATGATCCAAATACTTGTAGAGCGCGAAATCGTGCGCTAACTGATTGTAAGAGCAGACTTACAAACCTATAGCAAATTGCAACCTTAGACTGGATATCAATCGATAGAATTGTTGTTGGCAACGTGTATAACAACAAATGGATTATAACTATGATAGAAGGTCTAAAAGGTGGTCTATCCAAGCTTTCCTCCATCGGGAAAGCTTTGATGTTACCAATCTCTATTCTCCCTGCCGCAGGTCTATTATTGGCTTTCGGCGCAAAACTCGACATGCCGCTAATGATGCGCGCTGGTGGGGTTATTTTTGATAACCTCGCTTTGCTGTTTGCGGTTGGTGCAGCGGTCGGCTTAACCAAAGAATCTGGTATTGCAGCACTTGCGGCGATTGTGGCGATGGCGGTGATGAATGCCACGATGGGCGTCGCATTAGGTATTACGCCTGAAATGGCAATGGCGGGTGGCCGCTATGCGATGGTGATGGGCATTCCAACCCTGCAAACCGGTGTTTTTGGTGGTTTGATTGCCGGTATACTCGCCGCATTCATGTATCAAAAGTTCTTTGATACCAAACTACCAGACTTCCTTGGCTTCTTTGCGGGTAAACGCTTTGTTCCTATTGTTACTGCATTTTCGGCGTTCCTGATTGGTTTGATCCTGCCTTACATTTGGTCTTACATCCAATCAGGTATCGACGCGCTCTCGCATATGGCGAATAGCGGTAATATGTACATCTCTACCTTTATTTATGGCTTTATGGAGCGTGCCCTGATCCCGGTTGGTCTGCACCATATTTTCTACAGCCCTTATTGGTTCTCGTTCGGTGAGTACACTACCGCGGCAGGTACAGTGGTTAATGGTGACCACACGATTTGGTTCAAGATGCTTGAAGATGGCGTGAAAACATTCTCAACTGAAGAGTATGTTGATGCGGGTAAATTCCTATCAGGTAACTTTGCTATCTACATGTTTGCTTTCCCAGCAGCGTGTTTAGCGATGTACCACGAAGCCAATGACAAGAACAAAAAGATTGCCGCAGGCATCTTAGGTTCAGCTGCATTAACCTCGTTTGTCACTGGTATTACTGAGCCAGTTGAGTTTGCCTTTATCTTCGTTGCGCCGCTGCTGTACGTGTTCTCAGCCATTATGGCGGGGGTCTCTTACGCGGTGACTTATGCACTTGATGTTCATATTGGTAAAACCTTCTCTGCAGGTATTATCGATTTCGTTTCATTTGGTGTATTACCAGCGATGGATGGCTTTAAAACCAACTGGGTGAACGTTCTATTGTGGGGCTCGTGCATGTTCGCGATTTACTACTCAGTATTCCGCTTTGCGATTCGTAAGTTTGATTTCAAAACGGTCGGTCGAGAAGATACTGAGCGTAAAGAAATCACGCTTGAAAATGATGAGCTAGCAGCAGAAATTACTAAACTGCTTGGCGGACGTGGCAACATCACTACTGTTGGCGCCTGTATCACTCGTTTGCGTCTTGAAGTGAAAGATCAGTCATTAATTGATGAAGATGGTATTAATGATCTTGGTGCTATGGGCGTAATCAAAGTCGGTAAGCACGGTGTGCAAGTGATTCTAGGCGCAAGGGCGCAGTTTGTTGCTGATGCCATGAATAGTGGAGCCAGTGGTCATCAACCTGTTACCGCTTAAAGGTAAGCACGCTTAATTTAGTCAATTAGCACTCCCCTTTAGCAATAGAGCTCCATTCTTGTATTAGATGGAGCTCTTTTCTTATCGGTCATATTGAGGTTATTCAGTTACTCAACCACTTGATAGCCTAAATTACGCAGTTGCGTAGCAAACTCTCGTTTACTTTCGTCTTCGCCATGAATTAAGTGGATGATTTTAGGCTTGGGCTCAATGCCTTGAATAAATTTGAGCAAATCAGCTTGGTCTGCATGGGCTGAATAGCCAGACATCGTGTGTACTTGAGCGTTAATTTCCACTTCTTCTTGATCAATGTCGACTAACATCTCACCACTTTGAATTGCACGACCAAGGGTTCCTTGAGCTTGATAACCCGCCAGCAAAACATCCGTGCGTTCATCTGGTAGTAGCGCCTTAAGATAATCCATGATCCGTCCGCCTTGACACATTCCAGATGCAGCCACGACAATCGATGCTTCGCCAGTTGATTTCAGTCGATTCACCAGTTTGAGATGGTATCGGTGGTCATCGACAGTGATGCATTGCTCAAATGCCAGTGGGTGACGTGAAGCCGCCAGGCGGTCTTTGGCTTCTTCTCCCCAGAGCTTTTTAAAGCTTCGATATGACTCAGTGACTTTTTGCGCCATGGGTGAGTCGAGAATAATCGGTATATTGATATCGATTTTGTGCTCATAGATCAGCTGCTCGATATCGAATAATAGCTCTTGAGTCCGACCAACACTGAAAGCGGGGATCAGTATCGCACCGCCATCAGCTAAGGAGCGATCGATGATCGCCTTCAACCGTTCGGCGCGGCTCTCTATTTCATCGTGACGCTTATTTCCGTAGGTGGTTTCAATCAGCAGATAATCCGCTCGTTCGGGTGAGATTGGGTCGGGCAGTAGTGGTGTATTACTTGGGCCTAAATCACCGGAAAACAGCACGATTTCGCCATTACCTAGCTGCACTTCGATGTAGGAGGAGCCGAGTATGTGCCCCGCGGGCTGAAAACGCGCTTTAAGTGGCAATTTGCCTTCTGGGTCGATGCTAAACCATTGGTTATAAGGTTGTGGGCGTAGTAGACAGTCGATTTGATTGAGGACGTATTGGACTTCTTTATTGTTGAGTCCAAGTTGAAGTTTTAGACCATCTTCAAGCATCAGTGGAATCAGTTCTGCGGTCGCTTCCGTGCAGTAGATAGGTTGATAAAAACCATGTCCGACTAACCAAGGAACTCGACCAATATGATCGATATGAGCATGAGTAAGCAGTAGGGCAGAGATGTGTTCGATAGCAAAGTCGATTTCTAGTGGCCGCTCATCTGCGCCTTGAAACAAACCGCAATCAACTAAGATAGATTGACCATCAGAGCTGAGTTCATGGCATGAACCCGTCACCGTATGTTTACCACCATGATGCACTAATTCCATATCGACCTCCAAAGCAGCGTTAGCGCGTTGCACTTGATCATCCAGAATAGTTTTCTCGTTCTACTTTACTCAACCGTAGTCGAATTAACTGTGAGGAAGTAACGGTTATTGATGCTTTTTGTTGTAAGCCGAGTGGGCCTTTTTACGAAGCGAAAGGTTATTTGCTAACAGGTTGCGAGTAGAGAAAGCCGCGAGGCTGGGCTCGCGGCTGGCTGTCGGGTCGGGTTACTCTTCGTTTGGTCCCTCTTTGGCGCAAGTAAAGCCGCCATAGAGATCAAGTCGACGGTGACGGAGGTTCGTCACTGAACCCTCGGTATTGAGCTGCTTGAGTTTGGTGAGATCGACATCGGCAAAGATGATCATTTCAGTATTGGCATTGGCTTCGGTTAACGTCGCATCATGTGGGAAGTAGATATCCGATGGCGAGAACACCGCAGATTGTGCGTACTGAATATCAACGTTATCCACTCTTGGCAAGTTACCTACGCTGCCGCCAATCGCGACATAGCACTCGTTTTCAATCGCACGTGCTTGTGAGCAGAGTCGAACCCGTTGATAGCCGTTTTTAGTGTCAGTCCAAAATGGTACAAATAGGATCTGCACCCCTTCTTCTGCCATCATGCGCCCCAGTTCAGGGAACTCACTGTCGTAACAGATCAAAATACCCACTTTACCCGCATCGGTTTCAAATACATGCACCTTGTCACCGCCATCGATGACCCAGTCTTTCTCTTCATGCGGGGTAATGTGGATCTTATCTTGGGCGTTGATTTGACCATCACGTTGCAATAAGTAAGCAACGTTATACAATTTACCATCACGGATCTCCGGCATGCTACCGGCAATGATGTTGATGTTGTAGGTCACCGCCATTTGAGAGAAACGATTTTTGATCTCTTCGGTAAACTCGGCTAAAAAGCGGATTGCTTCTACCGAATTTTGCCCTTTTTGCAGCCCCATGAGTGGCGCGTTGAAAAACTCAGGAAACAGTGCAAAGTCGGCCTTGTAATTAGCAAGTGACGAGATAAAGAATTCGGCTTGGTCGATTAGGTCATTCAAATCGTGCATCGCACGCATTTGCCACTGTACCACACCAATGCGGACTAACGTTTTCTCGACATCATGGATAGATTCAATGTCTTCTTCATAAAAGAAATTGTCCCATTCTAGTAGGGTGGCATAACCCTGTGAGGCGTCATCTTCTGGCAAGTAACCACGCATGATGCGTTTAACATCAAAGCCGTTCGCAAGCTGGAATGAGAGGATCGGGTCGTGTAACTCTCGGCGTTGTACTTTCTCGATGTACTCGGTCACGCTCAGTTCATCGGCGTGCTGGTGGTAATTGGGGATACGTCCACCGGCTAAAATCGCCTTATAGTTTTTACTGCGACAGAGCTCTTTGCGCGCATCGTACAAGCGGCGGCCTAAACGTAAACCACGATAGTCAGGGTGAACAAATACATCCAAGCCATACATCGCATCGCCAGTTACTTGGTTTTGAATCACATTGTTTTCATTGATGATATCAGTGTAAAGGTGAGGCAAAGAGAAGCGGTTGTAGTTGACCTTGATGGTGAGCGCAGCACCGACTATTTTACCATTGTCCTCAATACAAATTTGCCCATCGGGAAACTGATGGATCAGATCCATGATGGTTAAACGTGGCCAAGATCCACCCACATCATGAAAAACGAGGTCCATTAGTGTGGCGAGTTCAGGGTAATCTGTGGGTTCAATTGTGCGCAGAGAAAGCTTGGGAGTGTTGCCATCCATATATTCTGCCTGTCCTTTTTTCTTTTCTTCCATTAAATATACCCAAGTAGCCTTTCTCGCTTCTCGGCTCTCAAACCTCAGTTCTCAACCGTCAAAGCCACTTGGGTATAGTTATGGATCAGAATGCCAGAGTTTAAGTATGGCAAACATATTAAGAACTCACAGTTTCTATACGTTACGGTAAAGGTTTTCATTGGAGACGACAAAGAATTTTATTTTGTCGGTTTAGGCGAATAAAAAACCTCCAAAATGGAGGTTTAACGGCAACAGTGTTCTTTATCGGTTTAGGACACTACATCAAATCCCGCATTAACACTTCGTATTCTTCGTTAGCTTCTTCAATAAGAGTGGAGAGTTCCAATGCGTCAGACACCGCTAAATTACATTGCCAAGGCACGGAATGTTCTTTACCACTCACCTCGATACAATTGCCTTTTGATTTGAAAGTCAGATCGTCAAACTCGGTAGTGTGATGCTCCTGAAGTTCGATGATCTCCACGTCTAGTTTTCCTATCGGGTTAACTTCAAAGTGGGCATGTAAGTTAGGGCGGTTGGATAAACAGTATTTTCTATGGGTTGCAATCATGGCTGCCTCCTTGCTTTGGCATACTCATTATTGAGTCTAGTCAACTCAACTTGAAGCTTGCATGAAATAAACATGAAGCTTGATCCACCGCAAGGTCGATGAATATTTAATAAATTGAGTCAAATTGTGGCATGGAAGCACTGTTGGTTTTTCATCCCACTGTACAAGCATTTTATATTTGGTTATTCTCTTGCCTCTTGAGCTAACAAGCCCAAAAAGGTTACTCAACATCGCTGCATTGAGACAGTAGATGGTTATCTGGTTAGCAACAACCAGCGCCTGCACAATAGGCATGAGTCTTTCTCTCGTTACCCTAGTTAATAAGTAGTTTTGAAACCTCTTTTATCACCACAAGAACGCATTCATTTATTACTTAGAGAATTGGCTCTAAGTGCTTTGTTACACATTGAATTTCATCAGCTCGATAAAGGGCGTCGCCTCAATGTCGCTGACAAGAACTCGCTGTTTCGCCTTTGGCTAAAAAAGCAAGCGGCTTCGCAACGCTATAAGCTGTTGAAGAAGAAAATTAAAGTATTGATTCAGCATTCACAAGGTAATAACTATAACCTTGAGAAGATGTTCCTTGAGTTGATTAATTTCAGTGAGGGCGACTCTCTGACTCAACTTGAAGAGTATTTGTTATTAGTGCGCTCAATCGAGAAAGATCTGGGTTTGACTGTGCTACTTTCCTCTCCGCACGACGTTGATCTTAACTTTCAACAGGGTAAGGACTTTGTTTGTGTTCTCGCCGCGGATCTCAATAATCACTTCTCTGCTGAAGGCAACATGGTGGCTCCGATTACGTTTTTGGTCAGAGCAAGTGTCTATGAACGCTCTGCAGTGTTAAGCTCTGTGTATAAGTTTGAGCAATTTAGCCATAATGTGCTTTACGAAGACAGTGAGTTTTTACGCTTTGAATTGAAAAGCTAGTACTTGTGACTAAAACAACGACTCAGAATGCTAAGGGCCAATCAGATGATTGGCCCTTTTTACTCGCGAGGGGTTAGCTTAACTTGATGTGTTGAGCATCGTGACTGGTTAAGGTTTGATAAGGACGCAGTCCAAACATCGGCATCGCGGAGTAGATATGATCGAACAAATCCGCTTGAACCCCTTCATACGTAGCCCAATCGACATCATTACAAAACGCATACACCTGTAGAGGAATACCTTCAGGAGTCGGCTCAAGCTGTCGAACCATAATCAACATATATTGATGAATATCGTTATTGGCGCGCAGATAAGCATTAAGGTAAGCGCGGAACAGCCCCAGATTGGTCATTTGGCGCAGGTTGCCTGTCTCTCTATCTTCTACTTCTAGACCTTGATTGTACTCGTCAATATCACGAGATTTCTCATAGATATACTGACGTAAAATGCGGATTTTCTTCAGTGATTCAATTTCCTCATCGTCCATAAAACGAATCGAGGTTACATCAATATTCACCGCACGTTTAATGCGTCGGCCGCCTGAATCTGACATCCCTTGCCAGTTGATGAAGGCGTTTTGCACCAGTGCGTATGCTGGCAACATGCTGATGGTGTTATCGAAGTTTCTCACTTTAACGGTGGTTAACGAGATCTCCTCTACCGTACCATTGGCACCGTAAGCATCCATTTGAATCCAATCATTGAGGCTGATCATTTGGTTAGCCGAGAGCTGAATACCGGCGACAAAACCCAGAATTGTGTCTTTAAACACCAGCATTACAAAGCCAGTCGCGACACCTAAACCAGAGAGGAAAATTACCGGTGATTCATTCGCAAGGATGGAAACTGCGATTATCAGGCCGACAAAGAAGGTAAACAGCTTCGTCAGCTGGACAAAGCTCTTGATTGGCATCTTACGCGTGATGCCTTTAAAGGTGGCAATGTCGTTAAGGGCGTCGAGTAGAGCAAACACCACCCAAGTGACCATCAGCACAATCAATATACCCAATAGGCGATCGAGAATACCTGCCAGCAAGCTGTAATGCCCAACCGCGATTGGGATCAGTACATCGAGAATCATCACAGGGATTAATAAAGAGATTTTCCCGAGTAGGTCGTATTTGGCTAGGCTCTCACTGAGCGGTTTATTGGTTTTTTGCAGTACGTTTTTCACCGAGCGAACAATGACGTGGTGGACAATTAGGTAGCTTATGACAGCAATCGCCAACACGGACAAAACAAATACGCTGGTTAGTTCAATGCCATAAGGATCACTGTTGATTCCTACATCAGCGAGTTTGGCTGCAATGTAATTACGTACATGATGTTCCAGCAAAATATCATCCTCTGTTTTTATAGTTTATGAGGTTCTTAATCGTACCCAGAAAGTGAATTCTGAATCGTTTTTGAAATTGTAGCTGCCATTTGGCAAGGGCGATTTGATTTTATTCGCGCTTTTTAATCAGCATGTTATCAGTACGTGAGAGGAAATGCATGGAGAGAGAAGTTTGATCTCGAGATGATACTAAGTAAAGAAGTCGCAAAACAAAGTAAAATATCGCTTTACTTGTAAATGATAACCATTATCATTAAGTGGTCATCGATACTTTTACCACAGGGAATGAAATGAAAATGAATTTTAGAGCTTCGCTTTTTACCGCCATCGCATTATGCAGTTTTAGTCTTCCAGCATTAGCGAAGTTTAAGGTAGTGACTACTTTTACTGTGATTCAAGATATCGCACAAAATGTGGCGGGTGACGCTGCGGAAGTTGTGTCTATTACCAAACCCGGCGCGGAGATCCATGGTTATCAACCCACCCCCAAAGACATAGTCAAAGCACAAAAAGCAGACTTGGTGGTGTGGAATGGCATGAACCTCGAATTGTGGTTTGAGAAATTTTTTCAGAACGTCAAAGATGTTCCATCTGTTGTAGTGACAGAGGGGATCAAACCGATTTCTATCTATTCGGGGCCTTATACAGGAAAGCCGAATCCACACGCATGGATGTCAGCCTCCAACGCGCTAATTTATGTCGACAACATTCGTGATGCATTGGTTAAACATGATCCGGAAAACGCCGATGTCTATCGCGCTAATGCCAAACAATATAAGTCGCAAATCTTGGCTCTGGATGCCAAAAATCGCGCGGCATTCTCTGATATCGCGGTGGACAGTAAGTGGCTTGTGACCAGCGAAGGTGCGTTTAGTTACTTAGCTCATGATTACGGCTTTAAAGAGGCATTCTTATGGCCAATGAATGCTGATCAACAAGGTACCCCTCAGCAAGTAAAATCTCTGATCGACAAAGTTCGTGATAATCAAATCCCAGTGGTTTTCAGTGAAAGTACCATTTCGCCAAAACCGGCTAAGCAAGTCGCGAAAGAGACCAATGCAAATTATGGTGGTGTCTTATATGTGGATTCACTGACGACCGCTGATGGTGCAGTACCGACTTACCTTGACTTGCTCCGCGTGACAACTGAAACGATCGCTGAAGGATTTGCTTTATGAGTAATCAAGTGAGCATCGTGGCAAACGGTGTTGGTGTTGTGTATAGCAATGGACACAGTGCAATTAATGATGTCTCGTTCTCACTCGAACAAGGCACGATTTGTGCCCTAGTTGGAATCAATGGTGGCGGTAAATCGACACTGTTTAAAGGCATTATGGGGTTGGTTGATTTAACTTCCGGTTCGATTCAATTAGCCGGTTTAAACGTCAAACAAGCGCTTAAACAAAACTTGGTGGCGTATGTTCCCCAAACCGAAGATATCGATTGGAATTTTCCGATACTCACCCGTGATGTGGTGATGCAAGGTCGCTATGGCTACATGGGATTTTTACGCATTCCAAGCAAAGCTGACCATCATGCCGTCGATGGAGCGATGGAGAAAATGGGTATCGCTCATCTTGCCAGTCGTCAAATTGGTGAATTGTCTGGCGGGCAGAAAAAGCGTGTCTTTCTTGCTCGTGCTTTGGCGCAAAAAAGCAAAATCATCCTGCTTGATGAACCTTTTACCGGCGTGGATTTCAATACCGAGAACGTAATCATGGCCTTGCTCAAAGAACTACAAGAGCAGGGGCATTTGATTCTCGTTTCCACGCATAACTTAGGCAGCGTGCCTGATTATTGTAATCAAGTACTGTTTATCAATCGCACCATTATTGCCGCGGGCTCAATTGAAACCACTTTCAATCAAGAGAACTTGCATGCCACCTTTGGTGGGGTGCTAAAACAAGTTGATATTGCGGGTAAAACGCTGCACAAAGACGATGACGAACGCAATATGTTGATCATCTCTGATCATGATAAACCCGCCGTGTTCTACGGAAAATCCAAGTCAGAGGCGGTGATAGTGAGCGATAAAAATTCGGGGAGCTCTCATCATGTTTGATTTGCTTCTCGAGCCTTTTGGCTACCAGTATATGACCAATGCGCTGATCGCCGCCGCGCTGGTGGGGGGCGTCTGCGCGTTTTTATCCGCTTTTTTAGTGCTTAAAGGCTGGTCTTTGATGGGCGACGCCTTGTCTCATGCCGTGGTGCCCGGTGTGGCGGGGGCGTATGCACTCGGCTTACCATTTTCAGTTGGCGCATTCTTTTCTGGTTTTCTTGCTGCGGGCAGTATTTTTTTTATTAAGTCTCTCTCTTCACTGCGTGAAGACGCCATCATAGGTTTTGTTTTTACCACCTTCTTTGCTGCGGGTATGTTGATGATTTCGCTTAACCCGACTTCTGTGGATGTGCAAACCATTATCTTCGGTAACATCCTCGCTGTTGATAGTAGTGACTTACAACAGATGCTGATCATTGGTTGTGTCTCGTTAACCATTTTGCTGTTCATCTGGAAAGACCTAATGCTGCTGTTTTTTGATGAAAACCAAGCCGCCTCAGTTGGACTATCGGCCGGTAAACTCAAAGTACTGTTTTTCGCTCTGCTCAGCGCTTGCACGGTCGCCTCATTGCAACTAGTGGGTGCGGTATTGGTGATTGCTTTAGTGATTATTCCGGGCGCGACCGCTTATCTATTGACCGATCGGTTTGGGATGATGTTAACCCTTGCGACGGTTATCGGTGTGGTCTCAGCACTATTTGGTACCTATTTGAGCTACTACCTCGATGGCGTAACCGGTGGTTTGATTGTTCTTACCCAAGCCGCGCTGTTTATTGTCGCGTTTCTATTTGCGCCTAAATATGGCTTGCTCAAGACGCGCTATTCCATTCAGTTGAGAACTGCACAAACCAAGCAATGGAGAGAGCGTGATGTTTGAATATTTCATTGAGCCACTGAGCTTTAGCTTTATGCAAAATGCGCTGTTCGCTGGCGCAGCGGTAGCGATTGTATGTGCGGTACTCTCTTGCTATTTAGTTCTCAAAGGCTGGGCACTGATGGGCGATGCGGTTTCTCATGCGGTGTTGCCGGGGGTGATTCTCGCCTACGTGCTGGCTCTGCCCTTAGGTGTAGGGGCATTTGTCTCCGGGCTCGGCTGTGCCTTGCTAACCGGTTACGTCAAAGATAATAGTCGTATTAAGGAAGATACGGTGATGGGAATTGTATTCTCAGCGCTTTTCGCTCTTGGCATCGTGCTGTTTGCCAAAATTGAAACCGAGCATCACCTGACTCATATTCTGTTTGGCAACATGCTTGGTGTATCGAGCGCCGATATGTGGCAAATCATCATCACTTCAGTCATCGTGACTTTGGTGCTGACGGTAAAATACAAAGATTTTATGCTGTATTGCTTTGATAAAAGCCACGCTAAAGTTGCAGGGTTAAACGTAAAACTGCTGCATTATGGTTTACTCACGTTGATGGCATTGGCGATTGTGGCCTCAATTCAGATTGTTGGTGTGATCATGGTTGTGGCGATGCTGATAGGGCCGGGCATCATTGCCATGATGCTGACCAAGCAGTTTGGTTGGATGATGTTTACCGCGTGTATTGTTTCGCTGCTCAGCACTTTCGCTGGGGTAGTGGTGAGTTACCACATTGATGGTGCCACCAGTTCATGCATTATCTTAATTCAATCTGCACTGTTTATTGCCGCATTGGCATTTTCTAAGTGGCAGAGCAAAGCCTCACATCGTCAACTAAGCCAAGTCGCTCATTAGGGAACACAAGTTACTCAGTAGAGGACATGGGGGCAAAGAGATCCCCCCCAATAAAGAGCAATGCCAGTCTGTGACTGGCATTGATGTTCTATCGTAAGTGTTTACGATGTGGTTAGTTGCCAGCAAAGGCTTTAAAGGTTTTACCATTCTCGATGCCAAGAGCACTGCGAAGGTAAAACTGCGCCACGTCTTTGGCATCGATTGAGTGAAAGCCAGGGAAATAGTCACCATAGATAGACAGCGATTCAGTGACCACGGTTGGGCTAACGGCATTAATGCGAATACCACGCGGCAGTTCGTGGGATACTGCGGTAACAAAATGCTCAAGGGCGCCATTAAGTGTCGCTGCGCTGACGCCATAAGCAATTGGGTAATCGGCGATGATGCCACTGGTCAAAGTAATACTGCCGTTGTCATTTAAGTAGTGAAGTGCAATCTGGCTGAGGTTAACTTGTCCCATCAGGCGGCTATTAATACCGGCGTCCCACTCTTCACGACTGATTTGTTCAAAGGTATTGAAAGCCACATCGCCAGCCGCACAAATGATGCCATCTACTTTGCCAATTTTATCTAACGTCGCTTGGACCGAATTGGCATCCGCGATATCGATTTGCACATCACCACTGTTTTTCCCTGCGGTGATCACTTGGTGGTTGTGGGTAAGAGCCTTAGTGATTTCTGAACCGATAGTACCTGCTGCGCCAATAACTAAAATTTTCATAATTTCTCTCCGTTGTGTTTACGTTTTGTATCTTATTCCCTTGAGTGTTGCGGAAAAACCACACAAAATGAGCGCACTGTTTACTAAATGGTGTTAATCATGAATCTCACCTATCTACAAACTTTTTTGACCGTGGCGCAAGAAGGCAGCTTTACCAAGGCCGCAGAGGAACTGGATGTTTCCAAAGGTTTGGTGTCGCGCCATATTCAGCGATTAGAAAGCTCACTAAACAGTAAGCTGTTCCATCGCACCACGCGCTCGATTAGTTTGACGGAGTCAGGGCGTGATTTACTGACCCGCGCGCAACAGATCCAGCTATTAGCCACCGAGGCGGAAATGCGTGTGCGAGATATGGCGCAGGAGATCAGCGGCGAGCTACGTATTACTGCACCATTAGAATTTGGTCGTTCACTGTGCCAAAGGGTGATTCCCAACTATTGCCAACAAAACCCCAAAGTCGAGGTGATTTGCGATTTCGGTCCCGGAAAAAAGCGTATTGAGCTAGGTGAGTTTGATGTGGCGATTCGTGCCTTTGACGCGCTGCCAGATGATGTGGTGGCGAAAGATCTCGGCTATATGCGCAATGTGTTGGTGGCGGCGCCTGCCTACTTAGATTCTGTCGCGGAAATTACGATAGACAATCTCGAACAGCAGCGATTTATTCTCAATAGCCAAAACGAGCGCTGGAATCATCTGCAATTGGTGCGGGAGGATGAAACGCTATTCAAGCAGGTGATTGGTAATATTCGCGCCAATACCTATACGGCGATTTTGTCTTTAGCGCAGCAAGGGATGGGGCTTGCTTGCGTGCCGTTTATGCACGCAGAGAATATGATCAATCGAGGCGAGCTGGTGGAGGTGTTGCCAGAGTGGTCGGTGAAATCTCATAAGCTCAGTTTGATTTACGCCCAGCGTCGAATCACGCCCTCAAAGTTGGTGAAGTTTAATCAAGCGGTAATTGAGTGGTTGCGGGCAAACCCAAGGTATCTGATTTAGGATCAGCAATATAATCTGCCAAGTATTTACTCAGGACTTGGCAGAATAGATAACTCACCACTTAACGTTGGTATTGGTACAAGTTATTGAGCATGTCATAGAGTTCCATGGGCTGTTTGAACTCGAACCCAACCGCTTTAAGCAGTTTATTCGATCTCAAATTGTCTGGCAGGGTAACCGCAAGCACGGTATCCAATTGACACGCGCTCATCGTGCTCGTCAATACTTGTTTAGCCGCTTCACTGGCGTAGCCTTTGCCTGCAAACTCATCTAAAAACGCATAGCCCAAATCAGGGTGTTCCAACTCATCTCTTTTTAGCACGCCACACATACCAATTGGCGTCTGGCACAGCTTGAGTACCACCAAGCTAAGACCAAAGCCATACTTGGCGTAGCTCGCCATCGGACCTTGTTTTAGGTAATTGATTGCGTCTTCTTCTGTGCGCACATTCTTATCCGCGATGTAGCGAATAAACGAATCTTGATTCAGTAAGCGCACAATAAACTCGGCGTCGCTCAACTCAAAATGACGGACAATCAGCCTTTCTGTTTCACATACCACTGTCATGTGAATTTCCTCTGAACGTATAAAATAGCGTAATCGCAGAGATTACTAATCAAAGCTGATTTTGCCACAGATTCTAATGTTATGAGTTGAGGTAGATGAAGTATTACTGCGCCTTTTCTTGATTAAAAAACGTTTCGATTTGATGTTTAGCGCGCTGAGTTAGAAGCTCGATATCTCTGTTGTCATCGACGATATGCATTTTTCGATGGCAGTTAGGGCATAAGGCAACAGTATTTTCAGGCGTATCTTCACCACCTTGAGATAGCCAAATAATATGATGTGTTTCTAGATACGCCGTGCCTTTTTTGTCATTGAAAGGTGCTGGCTGTAAGCATAATTGGCAATTTCCTTTTGCTAGCCTTTTGGCAAACTCAGCGACCCAGACGTTTCTTTCATATACGTTGGTTTTCACTCTGGTTTTACTTGGCTTTCTTGTTGAGTGTTCAACTCGAAGCGCAATCTCTTGATCATTGAGCTTTTTAGCTTTGTTTTCTTTTACTTGGTAAGTGTGTTGTCGGTCTTCTGCTGTTATATACCGGCGTGAGGATTTTAATGTTAAGGGAAAAACATAGACTGTACGCTCTTGTCCTTCGCGATCCGGTTGGATTTCAGTGTACGGTTCAGAGCACAAAATGACTTGTCCAGCATAGGTATATTGCTTGTCTTTAAAGACTTCAAATAAGTGAAGCCCCACACCATTGCTATTCGATTGATGTAAAGTTTTATTCTGCGCGAAATTTAGGCTTTGATGGCCAGTTGTTCCCATTCCAGTGTAATGAAGAACATCATTATCCCATCTGTCTTCATAGATAGATTCAATGTGATTAGATACTAGAACTAATGTGTTCGTAGAGTTGGATTTGCGCATACCACCTTGAGGGCTACAGCCAAAGATATCGCAGAGTTGTTGATTGGTTAATTTATCGCCTATTTCTAGCTGTTCAATAGTATGTGTGCTCATGCTTGTCAGTACCGCTAACTTTTTGTTATTCAAACAAACTTTGATAGCAGTGTGGCATGGAACTAAAATATGCAACAAGTGGTTATGTCTTCTTTTGATTATTTCCATGACGCAAATTTCTGGTCGTTTAAACAAAAAAATTTAGCCGTGATTAGAGGGGGGATGGATAGGCGATAAATGTATTGGTAACACGAGTGTATTTCTTTAAGGCGTGTTACCAAACGTGTTACTAAGGGATTTGGGTAGGTGGTAAACCCTGTATAGGGTCGTAGATGGATATACATTAGTTAGTCGTTATCTACTTGAAATTACGACAAATACAAAAAGGGCCAACTCTTTCGAGTTGGCCCTTTCCAAACGTTTGGTGGAGCTGGCGGGAGTTGAACCCGCGTCCGAAAACCTTTCATCATTGGTACTACATGCTTAGTCGATCTTTAATTTCACCACCGACCTGCGAACCGACACGCTAGCTGATGGCTATCCTGAATTATAATTCGTCGTTCATCTCTCAGGCGGGAGAATCCGGACTAGCGCGTTTGGGTTTGATCCCTCGTTGGTCCCCGTCTTACGTGCGGAAGCTAGGGCGAGAGAGCTCTGAGCAGGTTATTAAGCTGCTAGTGCGTAGTTTTCGTCGTTTGCGACTATTTTTTTGCGGTTTGTTAACGAGGCCTACCGCACCTCGGCATGCACCTCAGACTTCTGAATTCCCGTCGAATCCTAAATCAGCCCCAAGTGTTGGAAGCATAGTACCAGAAAAGCTAGGCCTGTCTAGTACTCTACCTCTTAAGTGGTCAAGATTAGCGCAATCCGCTCTTCATTACGCGCGCTTTTTCACGAGCCCAATCTTTTTCTTTAAGATCAGTACGTTTATCGTGCAGTTTCTTACCTTTCGCTACACCAATCTTAATCTTCACCCATGAGCGAGACCAGTATAGTGATAGCGCAGCTAGTGTCATACCTTCGCGGTTAATTCGACCAAACAAGTTGTCGAGTTCGCGACGGCTCATTAGTAGTTTACGCACGCGTGTCGGGTTTGCGACAACGTGGGTCGATGCTTGATTAAGAGGAGTGATCGTCATGCCGCTGATAAAGGCTTCTCCGTCACGCATAAACACATAGCTTTCTGCGATATTGGCTTTGCCTTGGCGTAGGGCTTTCACTTCCCAGCCTTGTAGCTCCAAGCCAGCTTCTATTTCATCGTCAATGAAGTATTCGTGGCGAGCTTTCTTGTTAAGCGCGATAGTATTGCTACCCGCTTTTTGTTTTGAATTTTTCTTTGCCATAATGGCGACATTATACGGTGCACTGATGGGTTAGCAAATCCCTTTATTTGCGCTGAAGGCAAATAAAAGTAAAATTGCATAGAGCTTAACGCTTAGATCGTTCTGAAGTAGGAGAATATATGAAGCAAGTCACTCGTTCTGCGTTGGTGTCATTTAGTGCCGAGCAGATGTTTGATCTAGTTAATGATGTAGCCAGTTACCCAGAGTTCTTGCCTGGTTGTTCAGGTTCACGCGTCCTTGAAGCGAGCGCGTCGGGTATGGTTGCTTCGGTAGATGTCTCTAAAGCAGGGATCAGCAAAACTTTCACAACCTCCAATGAGCTTGTGGCTGGTGAGGCTATTTTGATGAGCCTAGTGGATGGCCCATTTAAAACCCTTAAAGGTGGCTGGTTCTTTACTGCCCTTGATGAACAAGCGTGTAAAGTTGAGCTAAAACTGGAATTTGAGTTTTCCAGCAAGATGATTGAAATGGCTTTCGGCAAAATTTTTAATGAGCTGACCGGTAATATGGTGAATGCTTTCACTAAGCGTGCGAAACAGGTGTACGAGTGTTATGAGTATTGAGTCGGATATGATTCATGTTGAGGTAGTGTTCGCACTGCCACACGAGCAACGTGTGTTTACTCTAGTAGTAAATAAAGCGATGACGGTTGAAGAGATCATTGCACAATCGGGTGTACTTGAGTTGTACCCAGAGATTGACCTGAAAGAGAACAAAGTTGGCGTATATAGCCGTAATGTGCGTTTAGACGCCACAGTGCGCGACGGCGATCGCATTGAAATTTATCGCCCGCTATTGGCCGATCCAAAAGAGATTCGTCGTAAACGTGCCGAGCAAGCAAAAGCCGCTGGCGCAGCTGATCCGGTAACCGGTGGTAAACCAAGCCCTCAGCGTAAAACCGATTAAGCACGATTAGGCGCAGAGAAAAACAAAGGCTCGCAGTTGCGAGCCTTTTTAATGTTTTGAATTCTGATTGGTATTAATTAATGCTTTCGTAGAAAGATTCACTGATTGGGTAATCACCAGTGACTTCTACTAGGCGATCTTGATCATCAAAGCTCACGATCAGGTCACGTTGAATCGACGGTTTATGACCTTCAGTATGGGAGTAGATGTAATACCAAGTATTTGGGAACCCATTTTCAACTAGCATTGGTGAGCCCATTACAAAGCGCACTTGCTCCTTGCTCATACCAAACTTTAACTTATCTACCGCTTTCTGCTCGATGTAGTTGCCTTGGTTAATATCAATGCGATACACCAATTTTTCCAACAGTGAGCAACCCGTTAGCATTGTCATAGCGAGTGGTAGTGCGATTAGCCACTTTTTAAATTGCATACTCAAATTCTTGTAACTATCCATTTGTTTATCTGGGCTGATAATAAACAAGCTTGCCCCTAATGTAAAAAGCTCATCTTGTTTTGAATTACTTCAGACCATGATTTTTGAATTAGGTTGCAAAGTCACGACACAAATCGGGCAAAAATTTGTGGTTACGCAGCGATAAGCAGTTCGCGAGCATTTGCTAGAGTCGATTCCGTGATTTGACTACCCCCTAGTAGGCGTGCCAGCTCCGCTACGCGTTGTTCTTCTGCCAGTTGATTCATCTGCGTTTCTGTTTTGCCTGCTTTGGTTTGCTTAGCGACAAATAACTGTTGGTGCCCACAACCTGCTACTTGAGGTAGATGCGTTACACACAGCACTTGGGTAGACTCGCCAAGTTTACGCAGCATTTTTCCAACTACCGCCGCTGTTGGGCCACTGATACCTACGTCCACCTCATCGAAGATCAGGCTAGGGGTATCAACTTTCTGTGCGGTGATCACTTGGATCGCCAGTGAAATACGGGATAGCTCACCACCAGAAGCCACTTTGGCGATTGGCTGCATTGGTTGGCCAGGGTTGGTTGAAACCACAAAACATACGCTGTCCAAACCTAGTGGCGATGGATGCGTACCTTGGTTACTTACCTCGATACTAAACTGCGCTTTTTCCATGCTCAGCTCATGCATGCTTTCGGTGATGAGCTTGTTGAGCTCTTTGGCGTAACGACAACGAGATTTATGCAGTTTTTCCGCGCTAGATAAAAATGCTTGGTATTTGGTTTCGACGTCTTGGGCAAGCTCATCAAGCTTTTCATCTGAGCAATCAAGCTGTTCAATTTGCGCTAATAAGTCTTGATGGTGTTGGTATAGCTCTTCTGGCAACACGTGGTGTTTACGCGACATCGACATTACTTTTGAGAAACGCTCTTCCACAAAGGACATGCGTGCAGGATCAACATCGATGTTATCAAGGTAGTTACGCAGCTCACTGTTGGCTTCTTCCACTTGAATGATGGCTTCTGCCAGCATATTTGGCAGTTCAGCCAGTTTTTCATCCAGTTCAGCAAGCTGAATTAAGGAGTGATTGGCTGATTGCAAAATACCAAGCGCATTAACTTCTTCACCTTCATAAATAAGCTCGATGGCTTGTTGGCAAGTTGAGGCAAGTTCTCCGCTATTGGACAAGCGTTTGTGCTCTTGTTCGAGTTCTTCATACTCTTCCTCACCAAGTGAAAGTTCATTAAGTTCTTTGATTTGGTATTCCAACAGCTGTTTCTGAGCTTGATTTTGTGCGCTATTTTCGCGTAGCTGTTTTAGGTTGTTGTCCGCTTGACGCCATGTTTGGTAAGCGTTGCGGGTACTTTTTAGCAAGTTTAGGTGTCCGGCGTATTGATCGAGCATCGCCAGTTGGTATTCACTTTTCATCAACTGATGATGAGCGTGTTGACCGTGGATATTAATCAGCAGTTGCCCTAAAGATTTAAGTTGAGAAAGGGGAACAGGGCTACCGTTAATAAAGGCGCGTGAGCGGCCATCTTTGGTGATGGTGCGACGCAAGATGCAGTCATTGCTATCTAACAGTTCATTATCTTCTAACCAGCGGGTGGCGTGGAGGTTATTCTCCAGTGAAAAAGCCGCACTTACTTCGGTTTTTTCCTCACCTTGACGCACCATTGAAGCTTCAGCGCGGCCGCCTAAACACAACCCTAACGCGTCAATCGCAATGGATTTACCTGCACCAGTTTCACCTGTAATGGTGGTCATGCCTTTAGAAAGTTCTAGCTGCAAAGATTTAACAATAGCGAAATTATTAACACTTAAATGAGCCAGCATTTTTATTACCTGTTTAAATGAACAATACTGTATATAGACTCAGTATATACTGTTTCTTTATACAGTAAATACAGGTAACCAAAAAATTGTGAGGAAAGTGGAGGAAAATCAAAGTTAATTTACATGCGTTGCTTATTTCTTGGCTGTTTTGTAGAGGAAATAAGCAAAGGGCCGTGATCTAAGTGATTGCTATGTATGGCAAAAATAATGCAGCGGCTCAGTTTGACTGACTTAGTTTGATAAACGTTTTGCTAACATTTCTATGCTTTTTTGCACCGCTATCGGTGGGTGTGCGTTGAATGCGGTGAGGGCGAATACTGTGTTGGTCGGCAGTGTCCATTGTGGGGTGAGATTGACGATTTCTGTCGATGTGTGTACGAGATAAAAGTCAGGAATTAGGCCAATGCCAGCACCTGCACGGATCAGCGCAAGGCAGCTATGAAACGAATTTGTCATGCAGGTCGCGTTGCTAGTAAATGGAGGTACATCACCCGAAGTGGCTTGAAATTGGTGTTTGTATTGTTGTCCTTGCCAAGAGTTGGCGATATAAGCCAAATCTTCCAACGGTTTGCCGATCAAAGTGGCGTTGCCACATAACACATCACGAAACTGTCCAAGACGTTTTTGTTTGAGCGTGCTGTCGGGTGAGTTACCAACTCGAATAGCAAGGTCGATGTCGTGCTGCATGAAGTCGAGTCGTTGATCGTCGTTAATCAGTTCAGGGCGCAGTTTCGGGTACTGTTTGATGAGCTCTGCGATCACCGGAGCGACGAGTGTATCCATGAGTGCGTGTGGTGCGGTAATGCGGATTCTTCCCGCTGGTTCGGCTTGGTGTTGGCGTGTGCTATCCCACGCTTGATCGGCAATGGTGTTGATGTTTTTACAACTCAGGTAGAACTGTTCACCCAGTTCAGTCAGAGCTTGGCGGCGTGTCGTGCGCTTTAATAACGTTACGCCGAGTTCATGTTCAAGGGCTTTGAGATGCTGACTGACGACTGATTTGGAGAGTTCGAGTTTATCTGCTGCAGCGGAAACGGAACCTTGTTCCACTATATGAGCGAAGATCGACATTTGTCTCAGTCTAGTCATTATTGTTCTCTTTTTCTAAACAGTGTTTTCTATTACCTTTGTATTTCATTGTAATTAATCTGCCTACACTTGGGGTATCAAAATTATTAATGAGAAATGGATATGACAGTGAATACTACCGAGCAAAATGTAGTGTTAGCGGCGTGCAAACAAGGCATTAAAGCGTGGCAAACAGCGTTTAATCAACAAGATGCAAAAGGCTGCGCGGCTCAGTATCAAGAGAGTTGCACTATGCACGCTCGACCATTTGGTGAGTTTACTGGGCGCGAAGCGATCCAAGCTTTTTGGCAAGGCATCATGGATAAAGGATTTAAAGATGTCGATTACACCGAAGTAGAGTGGCAACCTCATGGTGACGATGCATTTATTCTGTCTGCTAAGTGGACCATGAACCAAGCCTTCGGAGTGGTGCACAAAGAAGTATGGCAACTAGAAGCCGACGGCAAAGCCCGTCTAGCCAGCGATGACTTTGAAGTCTTGGGTGAACGTTAATCGTTGCTTTGTTGATGTCATTCCATGGAGCGCGCAAGCGTGAGCAGGGTAGCTTACTTTTGTGGTTTAAAAGCGAGATTCCCAACTCGGTCGTTCCTCCCTCTCGGGAATGACTAACTTTTATTTTTGTCATTCCATGGAGCGCGCAGCGCGAGCAGGGAATCTTGTTTTTGTGGTTTAAAAGCGAGATTCCCAATTCGGTCGTTCCTCCCTCTCGGGAATGACTAACTTTTATTTTTGTCATTCCATGGAGCGCGCAAGCGTGAGCAGGGGAGCTTATTTTTGTGGCTTAAAAGCGAGATTCCCAACTCGGTCGTTCCTCCCTCTTGGGAATGACTAACTTTTATTTTTGTCATTCCATGGAGTGCGCAGCGCGAGCAGGGAATCTTGTTTTTGTGGTTTAAAAGCGAGATTCCCAACTCGGTCGTTCCTCCCTCTCGGGAATGACTAACTTTTACTTTTGTCATTCCATGGAGTGCGCAGCGCGAGCAGGGAATCTTGTTTTTGTTGTTTTAAAAGCGAGATTCCCAACTCGGTCGTTCCTCCCTCTCGGGAATGACTAACTTTTACTTTTGTCATTCCATGGAGTGCGCAGCGCGAGCAGGGAATCTTGTTTTTGTGGTTTAAAAGCGAGATTCCCAATTCGGTCGTTCCTCCCTCTCGGGAATGACTAACTTTTATTTTTGTCATTCCATGGAGTGCGCAGCGCGAGCAGGGAATCTTGTTTTTGTGGTTTAAAAGCGAGATTCCCAATTCGGTCGTTCCTCCCTCTCGGGAATGACTAACTTTTATTTTTGTTATTCCATGGAGCGCCTAAGCGCGAGCAAGGAATCTAGTGTTTTTCGTTTAAAAGCGAGATTCCTAACTCGGTTGTTCTTCCCTCTCGAGAATGACAACGCTGAAGTGTGAAAGAATTCCTCGGGCTTCATACTATTTCAATGCGACTGTATTAGCTTACCGTGGCAGATTAAGTCTTAAATTCTATGCCATTAAAATATCGATGAAACAACCAGCGGTTTACATCCTATCTAATCATACAAAACGAGCAATATACGTTGGGGTAACGACAAATTTAAAAGCGCGAGTATGGCAGCATAAGAGCGGTGTTTGTGAAGGGTTTACCAAGCGCTATCGAATTAACAGATTGGTATATTTCGAACTTTTCAGTGATATAAGAGATGCTATAGCTCGTGAAAAGCAAATAAAAAACTGGAAGCGTGCATGGAAGAACAATTTGATCGAACAAGTGAATCCTTCATGGAAAGATATGTATTCGGATATATAAATCAAAAAAGCGAAGCCCAAAGCTTCGCTCTTGTCCGTAAGTAAAGCGCAAGCTTTACGTTCCGTAATCCGTAATCCGTAATCCGTAATCCGTAATCCGTAGCCAAGCTTGTCTTGGCGTTCCGTTATCAGAACAGCTTACTCGACCAACCCAGCTTATTACGCAGTACATGGTAGTAGCTGTAGTCTTTCGGGTGGATCAGCTTTAGCACATTTGGGCTTTGGTAAATATGGATCTCATCACCCGGTGACACCGGCAGTGAAACTTGTCCGTCACAGCTAACCTCTTGCGTGCCACGGTTGTCTGGTGAGACCACGAGTTTAATGCGGCGTTTGCTATCAACCACCAGTGGGCGGCTTGATAGCGTATGCGGGAACATTGGTACCAGCGAAATGGCGTTTAAGCTTGGGGATAAAATTGGACCGCCCCCAGAGAGTGAATAAGCGGTTGAACCAGTTGGGGTTGAAATGATCAAACCATCAGAGCGTTGAGAAAACGCGAAGCTATCATCGATATAAACTTCAAATTCAATCATGTGTGCCACTTGTCCTGGGTGGAGCACCGCTTCGTTTAGTGCTGCATTGTGGCTTTTGATTTGTTTATGGCGATGAATTTCCGCTTCAAGTAAGAAGCGTTCTTCTTCGATAAATTCGCCGTCCAACACCGCTTTAAGTGCTGTCTGGAAATCTTCTGGGTTTAGATCGGTGAGAAACCCAAGGTTGCCACGATTTACACCAATAACGGAGATATCGAATCGTGAAAGCACGCGCGCAGCGCCCAGCATGTTGCCATCACCACCGACGACAATTGCTAAATCGGCAATTTTTCCAAGTTGGATAAGGCTCGCAAAATGTTCTTGTGGGATATCACTAAGAATGTCGTTTAAGCGATCGTCAATATATACGCTGTAACCCTCGGCAGTTAACCAATCAAACAACTCTCTATGAGTTTGAATTGCTTGTTGATCTCGAGGTTTACCGATGATGGCGATCACTTCAAAAGTTTTTTTCATGGCTTTTCCGGCACAATTAGGCTTGATTCGATAATCTTCATCCCCATAATAATGGCAAGTTAGCTAAATATGCGAATTTTTGTGTATTTATAGCGTGTATTCGTGACACGCGGGCAGCACAAATACGTGAATTCTGGAGATATCATGAGCAACGAAGAGAAAAAGATCCAAGAAGAAGAGCTTCAACAGCAAGAGACAGCGGTTGAGTCTGACGTAGAAGCAGTTGGTACAGACGCTGATATCGAATGGAACGAAGAGACTGAGCTAGACGTGCAAGAAGCGAAGATCGCTCAACTAGAAGCAGCTCTACTTTCTAGCGAAGCAAAAATTAAAGATCAGCAAGATGGCGTTCTACGTGCGAAAGCAGAAGTAGAAAATATGCGTCGTCGTACTGAAACTGAAATCGACAAAGCGCGTAAATACGCGCTTAATAAGTTTGCTGAAGAGCTACTGCCAGTAATCGATAACCTAGAGCGCGCTATCGCAGCCGCTGATGGTGAAAACGAAGCAGTTAAGCCACTACTTGAAGGCGTAGAACTGACGCACAAAACTTTCGCAGACGCAGTAGCGAAGTTCGGCTTGAAAGAAATTAATCCTGAAGGTGAAGCATTCAACCCTGAATTCCACCAAGCGATGTCGATTCAAGAAAGCGCTGACCATGAGTCAAACACAGTTATGTTTGTAATGCAGAAAGGTTACGAGCTTAACGGTCGCGTGATCCGCCCAGCAATGGTGATGGTTGCGAAGTAATCTTTTAGATTGCAAAAAACGCCTCGTCTCTCGACGGGGCGTTTTTTTGGAGCGCTTCGCTTACGGACGCTTCGCTTACGGACGCTTCGCTTACGGACGCTTCGCTTACGGACGCTTCGCTTACGGACGCTTCGCTTACGGACGCTTCGCTTACGGACGCTTCGCTTACAGGACGCTAGCGCTACGGAGCAATGGATGTTTGTTGTTAAGCTTTGGACTTAAGCTGTAAACCTACGATGTTTGCGGATTAGGCTAAACAGCATTTTACTTATTCGCTCACATTGCTCGCAAAGTAAGTCACAATCTGATTGAGGTATGTAATTGAGCTCTTTTGCCATCATCAACTGTGTTTTAAGTTCTCCAGTTGAACCTTTCGCAACGTTAAAAAAATACGCGGTTTCTTTATCGCTATACCTTTCAACACCCTCCGCGATATTGCTGGGAATGGATAATGCTGACCGGCGAATTTGATCGCGAAAAGCGTAGTCATTGGTGAATCGAAATTGCAGGTAGGTTTCTTTACACAATGCAAAGCTTAATTTCCATACGTCTAAGTTCTGGTATTTCATGGCGGTGTTCCCCCGTTTGCGAAAACGCTAGTTTTGCCGAAGGGCATTGCAATCTAGTGGGAAAATAGGATGAGAGTTTGGAAGTTGATTCAACAGTTGACAATGCTTGTCCCCAAAAAAACAAAATATCCCGCATCCCGCATCCCGCATCCCGCATCCCGCATCCCGCATCCCGCATCCCGCATCCCGCATCCCGCATCCCGCATCCCGCATCCCGCATCCCGCATCCCGCATCCCGCATCCCGCATCCCGCAT
>NZ_JADILO010000026.1 GCF_015278125.1 Vibrio fluminensis | reverse complement strand
CCAAGTTTTACCATTTGCTTCCTTCAGATTTCACCTCACGGTGAACACCCTTGCATAGGCTAACGGTTCTCGCTCGACTGAGCCCGTAGAGGACTTTCACCTCCTAGATCAACGCCATGCTCGGCGCACGAAACGAAAAAGGTCAGCATTTGCTGACCTTTTGCATTCTTAAGCAATCAATTACGCCAGTGTTGCGTTAATTGCCGCTAGAACAGCAGCAGGATCTGCCGCTTGAGTAATTGGACGACCGATAACAAGGTAATCCGAACCTGCTTGAATCGCTTCTACTGGTGTCATTATGCGCTTTTGGTCACCTTGATCAGCACCTGCTGGACGAATTCCTGGCGTGATCAACTTGAACTCTTGACCTAATTCAGCTTTTAGCATTGAAGACTCATGTGCTGAACACACTACGCCGTCAAGACCTGCATTCTTAGTTAAGTTTGCTAGACGAATTACTTGATCTTTTGGTGCCATATCCAAACCGATACCTGCTAGATCTGGCTGTTCCATGCTGGTTAGCACTGTTACACCAATCAATAATGGGCGGTCTTTACCGTAAGGTTCTAGAATCTCACGAGATGCCGCCATCATACGCTCACCACCACTAGCGTGAACGTTTACCATCCAAACACCCATTTCAGCCGCTGCGCGAACCGCTTTAGAGCAAGTATTTGGAATATCGTGGAATTTTAGATCTAGGAATACAGAGAAACCACGTTGGTGAAGTTCTTTGACGAAATCAGGACCAAACAGCGTGAACATCTCTTTACCTACTTTAAGACGGCATGACGCAGGGTCAATGCGGTCAACAAAAGCTAAGGCATCCGCTTTATTGTCATAATCCAGTGCTACGATGACTTTTTGGTCGATCATCTCATCTCCTAATTAACTTATGTCTATCAATTTTGTTGTGCTTAAAAAAATGCAGCTAAAAAATTA
The DNA here is from genome assembly GCF_015278125.1 of Vibrio fluminensis. Classification (GTDB taxonomy): domain Bacteria; phylum Pseudomonadota; class Gammaproteobacteria; order Enterobacterales; family Vibrionaceae; genus Vibrio; species Vibrio fluminensis. The sequence continues at coordinate 86,555 of NZ_JADILO010000026.1, read as the reverse complement.
GCTGCATTGAAAAAATAGTCTATTCGCCGTCCAAACCGCGGATCGGCTTAATTGTTCCCCACCCTTTACATGAAGGACAATGCCAATACATAGAGTGTGTGGAGAAGCCACACTTACGGCAACGGTAATGAGGTTTTACTTTCAACTGTTCACCAACCAATTTTTGCAAGGTCGCCAAACTTTCTTTCGCTCGACCTTCTTCAGCATTCATCAGATGGTAATCCATCAAGCGGAAGAATCCTTTCATAGTTGGGTTTTTAACCAGTTGTCGCGTCAATAATTCTTGTGCCGCTTCTGAGCCATCATGTTGAGCGACCAGTTGCGCCAACATCAATTCCGCTGATACGCCGGCCTTGCTCGCAATACACTGACGCAGGAAATCCAACAACTCGTCTTCTTGACCAAGATGGTGATAACAATCCGCAAGCGTTGGTAAAACTTCCGCGACAAAGTCTGAATCTTGTTCCAGCACCATCGTCATGTATTTAATAGTGTGAAGATAGTCCTCACTCTCGAGATACAACTTACCCAGTGCAATACTCGCACGCACGCATTTTGGGTCTTCACTCAGAGCGCGCTTGAAATGCGCGATTGCTTGCTTACGGTCGCCATCGGCTTGATCTTGCATCGCCATTTCACAATAGAAGTGGGCAATACTCACTCGCATACGCTTACGGCCTAGCTTAAACAGCTGGCTGGCATAGTAGATGGCTTTTTGCCACTCTCGTGTTTGCTGATAAATAGCAACCAATTGCTGTAGAGCGGCTTCTCGATGATCTGGCTCTTCAACTAACTGCTCAAAAATCTTTTCTGCGCGGTCTAAAAATCCCGACGCCATATAGTCTTTGGCCAGTTGCTGCAAAGCGATATTTTTCTGATCAATGGTGAGACCAGAGCGGGAAATGAGGTTTTGGTGGATACGAATTGCGCGATCGACTTCGCCACGCGATCGGAATAAGTTACCTAATGCTAGATGCGTATCTATCGTGTCATTGTCAACTTGAAGCAACTCAATAAAGTGATCCACCGCTTTATCAGACTGATCTGAAAGCAACAGGTTTAGGCCCGTCACATATTGACGAGAGATCTGATTTGAGTGCTTCTGCTTGTCTTGCTGCGCGCTACGATTACCCATGTACCAGCCATAGGCTGCAGCGATCGGCAATAACAAGAAGAGTATTTCTAGCATTGAGAAAAAGGCCTACCTAACTCGATTATGCTTTACTTTGTTCGACCTCAGTCGAGGTAGCGGGAGTTAGCTTTTTAAGTTGCTTATTAAGTTTTCGAACTTGCAGTTTTGATTTCATGTGTAGGCTACCGAATATGATCCATGCAATAACGAAGCCTGTCACAAACACTACACCTAACAATGTAGATAAGTGGAAATCGCCCTGAGCCAGCAGATAGTTAAAAGTGACAACTGCTTGATTTTGAGAACCTAACGCTAAAGCTACAAGGAACAAAGCCAGTACGATAACGATTTTTATAATTTTCATATTCCATTACCCATCTTAAAATCGACTGGTAAGATTATGCAGCAAAATCACCATTCAGACCACGGATATTAGCGATATTCTCAAATTTCAGTGCATTGTGGCTATCTTATATCCAAGTTAACCAAAGTACATTACTCAACCCTTCTAGTGAATATCGCTAGTGATTCGCAAGTTTTAGACCTTTTACTCTATAATCGCTCAGTAAGTAATTTCGCCACGAGTGAATTATTCGCGTCTCTAATAGTGGGCAGTTGAAATCTGGCGCTATTGATATCCTCTAGTTGTAACTGTGCAACAAGCAACTGCTCTTCTTGGCCAGCCTCGACCAGTGTTTGACCAAACGCATCCAATATACGCGAACCACCCCAAAATCGACTGTTTCCTTCTACTGCACAGCTGTTTGCCATCAACAACGGCACGCCATAGGTCATAGCAATAAAGTCGGTGTTGGTTTTCCACCCATTTGGATTTGAGAATTCATCAGAAACGATATCTGCCGCAGAATTAACTGGGGCAAGCAATAGTGATGGCCTATCAAGCATCGCCAAATGAGGGAGAGCTGGATTCCATAGGTCAGCGCAAATCAAAGTATGAATAGGCCAGCCGTCAATATGCTCACACATTGCCAACCTCTCTCCTTGCCCATACCATTTGCCTTCTTCCAACCCTCCGTAAGTCGGTAGATTAAGCTTACGATGCACATGAATCACTTTCCCTTGGGTCAGTAAAGCTTGAGCATTGTAAAACTCACCCGGTGCAGCCTGTTCAACAAAGCCAACACCAATCACCATGTTCGGAGCTACGTCCGATAGACGTTCAAATATCTCGTTCACACGTGGCAAAGCCACTTGCGGAACTTTGGCAAAAAGACTGTAGCCGGTGAGAGAAAGCTCTGGAAAAAGCAACACGTCAACGCCCTGCTGCTTTGCTTGGTTAATGAATTCAATATGTTTAACGGTGTTAGACGTAACATCGCCAAGCAGCGGAGCAATTTGTGCGATCGCAACTTTTAGCTGTTGTTTCATGTTATTGAGAACCTTTCAATCGACAAGGGCAACGCGTGCGTTGCCCTCTTACATTAAACAGTGATATGCAGAATCACGGGCGGAATCAGATAAGTTTGTTGTCGATTAAAAATCGCTTGGCGACTTTCTCAATGCTTTGACCATCAACATCCACTTTGGCATTTAACGTCGCCATAACTTCATCATTCAACAGAGCCGAAAGTGTATTGAGTTGAGCGGCAAGCTTAGGGTTGTTGTCGAGCGTTTCCTGACGCACAACCGGTGCTAACGCGTAATTCGGGAAAAAGCCTTTGTCGTCTTTAAGTACCACGAAATCAAACGCCTTAATTCGACCGTCGGTAGCAAAAACTAACGCCACATCGGCATTGCCGCTTTTTAGTGCTTGATAAGTTAAGCCCGAATCCATCTTCTTCAGATTTTTACGTGCCAATTTAAACTGGTATTGCTTTTGTAAAGGTTTTAGGCCATCAGGACGAGCAGCAAATTCCACGTTTGAAGCAAACAAAAGATCATCACCATCTGTTTTTACGTAGTCAGCAAAGTCAGAGATGGTCACGATGTTTTTGGCCGCGGCATCTTTTGCTCGCATCGCGAGCGCATAAGTATTATTTGCCTTTGATGGTTCAAGCCAAACCAACCCTTTTTCCCCATCGAGCTGTTTAACTTTGGCGTAAGCTTGGTCTGCGGACATCGGTTGTTTGATCTTATTAAAAGTGATCAATGACGTACCGGTATACTCCCAGTAAAGGTCAATTTGTCCGTTCTGTTGTGCTTTGCGCAGTACTGTCGACCCCATGCCATCGCGTTTATCCACATCGTAGCCTTGATTCGTTAAGTATTGCTCGGTCATCGATGCAACTATCAGTTGCTCAGTAAAACCTTTGCCCCCAACGACTAAGTCCGCAGCGTGAGAGAAAGTTGAGGTCAAGGCAAGCATCGTTGCACCAAATAAAGTCGTGAATTTAGACATTCTATTCCATTCCTATCTGTAGTAATTTTCGAGTTTTTATGTAATTCGTGGCAGCATTCGACCTAGTTTCGTAGAGGGTTAACCCCTTTACTGACAACCCCAAAAGTCAGCATGCCCAGCAACATATCTACCAAGACCGCCAAGCCGGCCGTTGGCAATGCGCCCGCCAGCATCATGCTTAGCTCATCTAAATCAATCCCGGTAAAAATCAGCTCTCCTAAGCCAGTTCCACCGATTAAAAATGCCAGTGGTACAGTACCAATGTTGATGGCGAATGCGGTTCGTATTCCCGCCATGATGACAAACATGGCATTGGGTAACTCAACACGAAAAAGCTGCTGAGTGGGTGTTAACCCCATACCGGTTGCGGCTTCTTTTAAGTACTCGGGTACCGCTATTAATCCGGTATAGGTGTTGCGCACAATCGGTAAAATCGTCGCAATGGCGAGAGCAAAGATCGCTGGTACATTACCAATGCCCAGCAATGTCATCGACAATGCCAATACCGCGAGTGTTGGCACTGTGGTGCCTATATTAAACACTTGCATCGCTGGCTCTGAGTAACGGCGCATTGACGGACGGCTGATTAAAATCCCGGCTGGAATCGCAATCACAATCGCGATTGTTCCTGAAATCAGGGTCAACTTTATGTGCTCACCAGCGAGATAAACAATGTCTTCACTGTAATACATGAAGTCTTCAATAAAGCCATTCGCTTGAAGCGTCGCACCAAGCAAAAAGGCACTCAGGACTAAGGCAAACAACAAGGCGTTGCGAATTTGTTCTTGTTTCACAACTTACCCCTTAGTCTGATATTTCGCGCCCAAGTGGTGAGTAATGCCGCGCTGAGACACCTCGCCACATAATCGACCTTGAGCATCGACTACTGGCAACCAAGACAAGTCATAGGCAAACATTTTGGATACCACAGCGCGCAAATCTTCGTCTTGCTGAATCACCAGTTGAATCCCTGCATAATGTTCGCCGCAAAGACCTCGATAAGAGAGCGACATTTCACGGGTAATAATGCCCACGGGCTGATGTTGTTTGTTCACCTTAACAATCATGCCATGACCATACTCTTCCATTTTCTTCGCCGCTTGTTGCAATGTCTCGCCAGCAGTGACAACGGGAACATGGGTTTCCATCACATCTGCCGCTGTGGCTAATTGAAGGCGTTTAAGCGTGCGATCATTACCAACAAAATCGGCAACGAAATCCGTTTCGGGTTTCGCTAACAGGCGGTCAGGGCTAGAGAATTGCTCCAATTTACCATCACGGAAGATAGCGATTTTGTCAGCCATCTTCACTGCTTCATCAATATCATGCGAAACGAACATAATGGTTTTATTGAGCTCGCGATTCATCTTGAGGAACTCTTCTTGAATCGCATCGCGATTGATGGGGTCAATCGCGCCGAAAGGCTCATCCATTAACAGCACTGGTGCGTCAGCCGCTAGAGCACGAATCACCCCCACTCGCTGCTGCTGTCCTCCGGACAATTCGTTCGGGTAGCGTTTCATAAAGGTGTTGGGATCAAGCGCAACCATATCTAACAGATCTTTAGCTCGCTGTTTGCAGCGTTGTACATCCCAGCCCATGAGCTTAGGTACTAAAGAGATGTTCTCTTCTATGGTCATATTGGGGAATAAGCCAGTTTGCTGGATCACATAGCCTATGTTGCGACGCAATGTCACGGTATCGATATCCGTAGTATCTTCACCATTGATGAGCACGCGTCCTGACGTTGGTGTCACCAGACGATTAATCATTTTAAGTGTCGTGGTTTTTCCGCAGCCTGAAGGACCAAGTAAAACGCAAATTTCTCCAGTAGGTACTTCCATACTGATGCGGTCTGCCGCAGTAATTACACCCTGAGGCGTTTCGAAAATCTTGGTCAAATTATCAAGTTGGATCATAAAGTCTGTCTCTTCGAATAGTCGTCTTACACAGGGTTAGCTGCAAACTACAACACCGTTTGGTGTTAATTTCTTTTGGATCTTCGCTAGCCCTAAATCGGCAATAATGGCGAGTAAACTTACTGCCAGTGCCCCTACGATAAGTTGGCGTGGGTCAGATTGACTAATGCCCCGCGCAATGAAAGAGCCAAGTCCCCCCGCACCAATGTAGGTCGCGATTGCCATGACACCGATATTCATCACCACTGCCATTCGGACACCTGCCATGATGACCGGAATCGCCAAGGGAATTTCCACTAAACGTAAACGCTGCATACTGGTCAGCCCAATACCTCGCGCCGCTTCGCGCAGCGATGGATCGACATTATTAATGGCCGTGTAGGTGTTACGGATAATTGGCAGTTGCGAGTAAAGCAATACCGCAATGACCGCGGGAAGATAACCAATACCCTGACCAATTAAGGACAGCGCTGGAATCATGATGCCGAACAAAGCGATCGACGGAATAGTGATAACAATAGAGGCGAGGTATAACACAATGTTTGCCGCGCGCTGGTTCTGGGTGATTGCAATACCAATAGGTACGCCTGTCAAAATGGCTAAACCGACTGCTAAGCTAACCAAAGAAAGGTGCTCTACAGTCCTAGTTACAATGATCTCCCAGTTTTCCAGACAAAAGTTAACTACTTCCAAATTAAACCTCTGGATTATGATGTTGAGTAAGACCAAATCGGTCCAAGATGAAATAAAGATTTAGACGTGCAATGTACACGGAAATAAGACAAAGCACCGCTTTCTGCTCGCTGCGCTTATGAAATTTAGCGAATAAGTTAAATGACTATTTAAATACAGAAATGCAGGACTTTATCGATGGAATTTAAGATTAATTCCGAATTTAAGCGCGAAAAATCATAACAACTCAATATAAATTGTCAAATTCATCAATAAATTTTGTCGAAAGTGGGTGAAATCTTAATTAACGCTTTTGAACGATATGTGCGCAATTATTGCTTTTTTGAGGTTTATTTTGCATAAAAAAACGGCACTCATATGGAGTGCCGTTTGTCGATACAGATGCGAAATTATAATTTCTGTCAATATAATTACACAATGTTAGCCAAGATTTACACGTTCGCGTAATTCTTTGCCTGGTTTGAAATGAGGAACATGTTTACCCTCAAGTTCAACCTTGTCGCCCGTTTTCGGGTTACGACCGACACGAGGCTCGCGGTAGTGTAATGAGAAGCTACCAAAACCACGAATTTCGATACGATCACCGTTCTCAAGTGTTGATGCCATATGCTCAAGAATGTCTTTTACCGCATCTTCGACTTCTTTAGCTGAAAGATGAGTTTGCTCAGCGCAAAGTCTTTCAATCAATTCAGACTTAGTCATAGTTTCCCTCGTAGAGTGATTTGTCATTTATTATAGTAACTAATACCAATTCCAACAAACACTTGCTAAAAAATTTAATCATTTTTTGCACAGTTTGTGCAACTATGAATCGCTTTCTTAATAATCAGTTGTAGAAATTGGTATTAGCCCACAAAAATAAAAAAGGAGCCTTTCGGCTCCTTTTTGCTATAAGGGAATTAAATTATTCGCCTTTAGCTGCTTTGAAAGCGTCTGCCATAGCGTTACCGAATGCGCCGTCATCTTGTTTGTTGATAGATGCCATTGCTTCTTGCTCTTCAGCTTCGTCTTTAGCTTTGATAGATAGGTTGATTACGCGGTTTTTACGGTCAACGCCAGTAAATTTCGCTTCAACGCTGTCACCAACGCTTAGGATTAGAGTTGCGTCTTCTACGCGGTCACGTGCAACTTCAGATGCACGGATGTAGCCTTCAACGCCTTCTTCTAGCTCAACAGTTGCGCCTTTAGCGTCTACTGCAGTTACAGTACCGTTAACTAGAACGCCTTTCTTCTTCTCTGCAACGTAAGCATTGAATGGGTCATTTTCCATTTGCTTAACGCCTAGAGAGATGCGCTCACGCTCTGCGTCTACTGCTAGAACAACTGCAGAGATCTCGTCGCCTTTCTTGTACTCACGTACAGCTTCTTCGCCAGCAACATTCCAAGAAATGTCAGATAGGTGAACTAGACCGTCGATGCCGCCTTCTAGACCGATGAAGATACCGAAGTCAGTGATTGACTTGATCTTACCAGTAACTTTGTCGCCTTTAGCTTGCGCTTCAGCGAAAGACTGCCAAGGGTTAGCTTTACACTGTTTTAGACCTAGAGAGATACGACGACGTTCTTCGTCGATCTCAAGAACCATAACCTCAACTTCGTCGCCAACATTAACAACTTTAGATGGGTGGATGTTCTTGTTAGTCCAATCCATTTCAGAAACGTGAACTAGACCTTCAACGCCTTCTTCGATTTCAACGAAGCAGCCGTAATCAGTTAGGTTAGTTACACGACCAGAAAGCTTGTGACCTTCTGGGTAACGCTTAGCGATTGCTACCCATGGATCTTCGCCTAGTTGCTTAAGACCTAGTGATACGCGAGTACGCTCACGATCGAACTTAAGAACTTTAACTAGGATTTCGTCACCTACGTTAACGATTTCTGATGGGTGCTTAACGCGTTTCCATGCCATATCAGTGATATGTAGAAGACCGTCAACACCACCTAGATCAACGAATGCACCGTAGTCAGTAAGGTTCTTAACGATACCTTTAACTTCTGCGCCTTCTTGTAGGTTTTCTAGTAGCTCATCACGCTCTACGCTGTTTTCAGATTCGATAACTGCGCGACGAGAAACAACTACGTTGTTACGCTTCTGGTCAAGCTTGATAACTTTGAACTCAAGTTCTTTGTTTTCTAGGTGAGCTGTATCACGGATAGGACGTACGTCTACTAGTGAACCTGGTAGGAACGCACGGATACCGTTAAGTTCAACAGTGAAACCGCCTTTAACTTTACCGTTGATGATACCAACAACAGTTTCAGCTTCTTCGTAAGCTTTCTCAAGAACGATCCAAGCTTCGTGACGCTTCGCTTTCTCACGAGAAAGTTGAGTTTCACCGAAACCGTCTTCTACTGCGTCTAGAGCAACATCAACTTCAGAACCAACTTCAACTTCAAGTTCGCCAGCAGCGTTCTTGAACTGTTCAGCAGGGATTGCAGACTCAGACTTAAGACCAGCGTCAACAAGAACGTAACCGTTCTCGATAGCTACTACAGTACCTTTAACGATAGTACCTTGTTGGAATTCAGTCTCGTTTAGAAACTCTTCAAAGAGTTGAGCAAAAGATTCAGTCATTTATTTAATCTTCAATAAATTAAACGTCCACGGGTATCCTACCTCATGGGGTTATTAAATTCGCCGGTCATCATCCTTGCGACCAACGCTCTGAGCCGACCCCGTATAATTACGCAGTCAGTTTAGATTCAATATATTGTAGTGCTTTTTCGACTACTTCGTCGATACTCATCAACGTAGAGTCAAGCAACAGCGCATCCTCTGCAGGGCGTAGTGGCGCCACTGGGCGATTACGATCTCGGTCGTCTCGCTCTTGGATCTCGCTCAAAAGGTCAGCAAATTTAACATCTAACCCTTTATCTTGCAACTGTTTAAGGCGTCTCTCGGCACGTTCTTCTGCGCTAGCATCTAGGAATATTTTCACTTCAGCTTGCGGGAATACAACTGTACCCATATCACGGCCATCTGCAACTAAGCCAACGCCTTCAGCAAATGCACGTTGACGACGCAAGAGCGCTTCGCGCACTCGAGGTAGTGCTGCCACTTTCGACGCTGCCATACCGGTTTGCTCTTTACGCAGTTCACCTGAGACATCTTCGCCTTCAAGAATAACTTTTACCAAGTCACCTTCCGCGATGAACTGAACATCTAAGTGAGTTGCTAGAGCCACTAATGCATCTTCTGACTCAAGATCAACACCATGATGAATCGCTGCTAATGCAAGTACGCGATAGATAGCGCCCGAGTCAAGCAAATGAAAACCCAGCTTATTAGCGAGTTGCATACAAAGCGTGCCTTTACCCGCACCACTTGGTCCATCTACGGTAATTACCGGCGTATGAGAGGACATGAAATACTCCAAGTTGCTTGCCGTCAGAGCAAACGGCTCCGACTTTTTCGGCGTGAAATTATAGAGCTAAATGCGGTAAGGTTCTAGGGAAGTTTGCAAATAAATCCTCTGTCAGAACAGATAACATCGCTTACCTAGGTATGAAGCTAAAACTAACAGAGATGAAAAGAAATTCTGCGGCATGACGAATTGATTCAAGGGCTCGAGATGAGCCCCTGGGCAAAAAACTACAGTTTTATTCTTGCGATATTTTTTGCCACGGTCGCTTCACCGATACCCTGTACCTTGGCAAGGTCTTCTATCTGCTTAAAAGGGCCTTGCTGCTGACGATAATCGACAATCGCCTGGGCTTTTTTCAAACCGATGCCTTTGAGCATATCAGCTATTTCTTGAGCAGAGGCTTGATTAACGTTAACGACGATCTCAATCCCATCGTATTTCGGGTCTTTAACTTCTTGATCCGATGCAACAGCGAAAGTAGAGGTGAGTACAAGCAATAATGTTATTAGTAAAGATTTCATTTTCATTGCGGTTCCTTTGTAAAAGGGAAGTGGACAGCCACCATACAACGGACAAAAAGCCTTTGTTATTCGCAATAATTAGAAATAAAACGGGCTGCCGAAGCAGCCCGTTTTGATAAGAGTGTAACTTACATCTCTATCGGTTATTGAGTCACAGCGAAGTACTCAATATCCGTCGTTTTGCGTAAGATACTAATCAAACCTTGCAAGTCTTGCTGAGCATTCATCTGCGTCATTTGACTTTCAATTTGCTCATTGTACTGAGTATTGAATACGTCCGATACTGCATCTAGTTCAACCACAACGATGTCACCGTTAAATGACTTCGATTGTGCGTAACCTACGTTGCCTTCTACTGGTTTAGGCATTGCAAATACCACTTGAGCCAGTGGAGAGCTGCGGTCAATGGTTTGAGTCTCACCGAACGCTAGGCCGTTTTCAGCTAGAATCGCTGTGTTGCCTGCTTTTAGCTCATCAACAACTTTCGTTGCTAATGCAATCGCGTTTTGCTCACCTTTAACTCGAGACAGTTGCGCAATAACTTGCTCACGCACGTCTTCCAAAGGTAGCACGGTTTCATCACGCATATCTTCTACACGAACAACCACAACATGCTCAGGAGCCACTTCGATCACTTCTGAGTTCAGACCATCTTCGCGAACTTCTGGGCTAAGGATTGCCTGCATCACAGCTGGTGTTTTCAATAGCTCAGGCGCATCAGCTTGAGAGATAAAGTCAGTAGTAACGATTTTCGCGTTAACGGCTTCTGCTGCATCATCCAGTGAATCTGGGTATTCAAACGCAACACGTTCAAGTTCGCTTTGCAGCTCGTAGAACTCATCGACTGCTTTTTGATCACGAAGTTCTTGCTTGATCGTTTCCGCAACTTCCGCATAAGGCTTAGCTACCGAATCTTTTAGCTCATCAAGTTTAATGATGTGGTAACCAAAGTCAGATTTTACTAAGCCAGTCACGTCGCCTGGAGTTTGTAGAGCGAATGCAGCTTCTTCAAACGCTGGATCCATTACACCACGTTCAATCCAACCTAGAGAACCACCCTCTTCTGCACTGCCAATGTCTTCTGACTTTTCTTCAGCAAGTGTTGCAAAGTCTGCACCAGCATTCAGTTCATCCAGAATCGCTTGCGCTTTTGCTTGGTCATCACCTTGAACAAGGATATGACTCACTTTGCGCTGCTCTTCAGAAGAGTATTTGTCTAAGTGCTCTTGGTAGTATTGCTTCGCTTGCTCATCATTGATGGTGATTGAGTTTTTCAATGCCTCAGCAGAAAGCTCAATGTAAGCGACTTTTGCTTGCTCAGGACGAGTGTAACGATCTGGATTTTGCTTGTAGTACTCAGCAATCTCCTCATCTGTTAGCTGTACTTTTTCAGCAAAATCAGCCAAAGCAAGATCGATTGTCTTCACTTCACGCGTTTGCATGATCAGCTTGCTTTGTGCTGAGACTTCACCCGGTAGTGCGAAATCACTTGCTTGAACAGCCGTCAGTAGTTGGTTACGTACTAGATCACGGCGTAAGTATTCCGCAAAACTTTCAGGGCTGTAGCCAGCACGGCGAAGCGCTGATTGGTACACATCTGAGTCGAACTTACCATCTACTTGGAATTGCGGCATAGCCAATAGCAACTCACGAACTTGCACGTCACTGACACGTAAGCCTAACGTTTTTGCGTGTTGCTCAAGTAGCGCATCGTTGATCATACGGTCTAAAACCGACTGGCGGAAAGATGCAACATAACTAGGGTCAGCTAGTAAATTCGAGAAGTAGTCGCCAAGCTGAGCTTGCATACGATTACGTTCGTTTTGGTATGCCTGCTCGAATTCACCACGACTGATTTCGACATTACCTACTTTCGCTGCAACATTGTTACTACCGCCAACGATGTAGCTACCTACACCTGCGAATACGAAAGATAGAATAATCAGGCCAAGGATAATTTTAACCGCGATGCTATTTACGCCTTCGCGCAATCGATCCATCATACTTTTGTTACTCTCCGCGTATGACACGCAATCACCTCAAACTGAGGTACTACGATGTTCATTAATAAATTAAAATTCAGTAGCGCGATAATATCAGAAAAAGAAATGCGCATCAGTATGATGCGCATAAATTAAAAAGGTTCTAACAAACTACTTAAAAAAAGTAGAAAGTTTGATTAGTTGCAAGCGTCTTTTAGCGCTTTACCAGCTTTGAAAGATGGTACTTTAGCTTCAGCGATTTGGATTTCATCGCCAGTTTTTGGGTTACGGCCAGTACGAGCTGCACGAGTGCGCACGCTGAAAGTACCAAAGCCAACAAGTGCTACTTGGTCGCCAGACTGAAGCGTACCGCTTACAGCTTCAATGAATGCGTCTAACGCACGGCCAGCTGCTGCTTTAGATAGGTCTGAATTCTCAGCGATTTTTTCTACTAGTTGAGTTTTGTTCACGGTGATTCCCCTTTACGTCGTCTGTTATTATTTTGTGAGACGACCTTTCGTTCCATTTCATTTAAAATTCAGCCCAAACCCTTGTATGGCAAGGCTTCAAGCTACAGTGGCTAACGTTAGCGTCCAAAAAAAACGCTGACAAGCACTTTTAAGCTTATCAGCGTAATCTTTTACTTATTTTTGCTGCACATCACTATTTTTCTACAGCAAACTCTACGCCTGACGGGTCTCTTTCCAATGCGACGCTCAGAACTTCATCGATCCACTGTACTGGAATAACCTTTAAGTCTGCGATCACGTTCTCAGGAATTTCTTCAAGATCACGTTCATTGTCTTTAGGAATCAGGACAGTTTTGATGCCACCGCGGTGTGCAGCCAACAGTTTTTCCTTCAGACCACCGATAGGTAGAACTTCACCACGTAGGGTAATTTCACCGGTCATCGCCACCTCAGCTTTCACTGGGTTACCTGTTAGGCTTGAAACGAGAGCCGTACACATTGCGATACCCGCACTCGGACCATCTTTTGGCGTCGCGCCTTCAGGAACGTGCACATGGATATCACGCTTCTCATAGAAATCAGGGTTAATACCTAGTTTCTCTGCACGAGTACGAACCACGGTCATAGCCGCTTGAATCGACTCTTGCATTACGTCGCCTAGCGAACCGGTTTGAACAAGTTTACCTTTACCTAGCATTGATTCGGTTTCAATCGTTAGCAGATCGCCCCCAACTTCTGTCCATGCTAAGCCGGTCACTTGACCAATACGATTTCGGTCATCAGCTTTACCGTAATCAAATCGTTGCACACCTAAGTATTCTTTTAGGTTATCCATCGACACAGTCACCGACTTCAAATCTTTGTTCAGCAGAATATTTTTCACTGCTTTACGACAGATCTTAGAAATCTCGCGCTCAAGGCTACGTACACCCGCTTCACGCGTGTAGTAACGAATAATGCCGACGATTGCTGAATCTTCAATAACGATTTCATTTGGTTTCAAACCATTACGCTGCACTTGTTTTTCAACAAGGTGACGTTTGGCGATATTCAGCTTCTCATCTTCGGTGTAGCCTGATAGACGAATCACTTCCATACGGTCCAATAGTGGACCCGGAATATTCATCGAGTTTGATGTCGCTACAAACATGACATCAGACAGATCGTAATCTACTTCTAGATAATGGTCGTTAAATGCGTTGTTTTGCTCTGGGTCTAACACCTCAAGAAGTGCTGATGACGGGTCACCACGCATGTCCGAAGACATCTTGTCGATCTCATCCAGAAGGAACAGCGGGTTTTTAACCCCAACTTTCGACATTTTCTGAATCAGCTTACCTGGCATTGAGCCAATGTAAGTACGGCGGTGACCACGAATTTCTGCTTCATCACGCACGCCACCTAGCGCCATGCGCGTGTATTGGCGACCAGTAGCCGATGCAATCGAACGACCAAGTGACGTTTTACCCACGCCAGGAGGACCAACTAGACAAAGAATTGGGCCTTTGAGCTTGTTGATACGGTTTTGTACCGCTAAGTACTCTAGAATTCGTTCTTTAACACGCTCTAGGCCGTAGTGATCTTCATTTAAGATCTCTTCCGCTTTCGCTAGGTTTTTCTTAACCTTGCTACGCTTACTCCAAGGCACGCCCAGCATCCAATCAATGTAACCACGGACTACGGTTGCTTCCGCAGACATTGGTGACATCATCTTCAGCTTTTGCAGCTCTTGTTCCGTCTTTTCACGCGCTTCTTGCGGCATTTTAGACTCAGCAATTTTTTGCTTAAGAGTCTCAAATTCGTCTACGCCGTCTTCACCTTCGCCAAGCTCTTTCTGAATCGCTTTCATTTGCTCATTCAGATAGTACTCGCGCTGTGATTTTTCCATCTGTTTCTTCACGCGGGTGCGGATGCGTTTTTCCACTTGAAGAATATCGATTTCAGATTCCATTTGTCCCATTAGGAACTCTAGGCGCTCTGAAATATCAAGAATTTCTAGTACTTTTTGCTTATCGACTAATTTCAGCGGCATGTGCGCAGCAATTGTATCCGCAAGGCGCGCAGCTTCATCGATACCATTGAGTGAAGTTAGTACTTCTGGTGGAATCTTGTTATTTAGCTTGATAAAGCCTTCGAATTGGTTGATTGCACTACGTACAATCACTTCTTGCTCGCGCTCATCTAGATCATTTGTCACTAGATACTCAGCGTCGGCAACGAAGAATTCATTGTCAATAAACTGGTGGATTTTTGCACGCTGCTGGCCTTCTACTAACACTTTCACAGTGCCGTCTGGAAGTTTTAACAACTGTAGAATAGTCGCAATGGTACCAACGTCGAATAGGTCTTCTTTTGTCGGCTCGTCAGTTTCCGCTTCTTTTTGCGCCACCAACAGTACTTGCTTGTTCGCATCCATTGCGGCTTCTAAGCATGCAATCGATTTTTCACGACCAACAAACAGTGGAATTACCATATGCGGGTAAACTACTACGTCTCGTAGAGGTAGTACGGGGATCTCGATACGTTCGGAACGTTCCAAGTTCATATTATTCTCTCTTCCGCTTAGTCTTATGAGCAGTATATGGGGGCTAATTGGTTGGAATCAATGGAGGAATAAAAAAAAGGAGGACTTAAAGCCTCCTTTTTTGATAACGATTGTCATTTGGCGAATTACGATTCAGCGCCTGCTGCTTGGTTATCTGAATTGCTATAGATTAGCAGTGGCTCAGACTCACCATTAATCACTGACTCATCAATCACAACTTTGCTTACGTTGTCCATTGATGGTAGCTCATACATGGTTTCTAGCAGTACAGCTTCTAGAATTGAACGTAGACCACGAGCACCAGTTTTACGTTCCATTGCTTTCTTAGCAATCGCACGTAGTGCATCTTCGCGGAACTCAAGTTCTGAGTCTTCTAGTTCAAATAGCGCTGCATATTGCTTAGTAAGCGCATTCTTTGGTTCACAAAGAATTTGAATTAGCGCTTCTTCATCCAGCTCAGTCAACGTCGTCGTTACAGGTAAACGACCAATGAACTCTGGAATCAGACCGTATTTCACTAAGTCTTCTGGTTCAACTTGAGTAAACAGTTCACCAACTGTCTTATTCTCGTCTTTTGAACGCACTTCTGCGCCAAAGCCGATACCTGCACCCGTTGCTACACGCTGATCAATGACTTTATCTAGGCCTGCAAATGCACCACCACAGATAAATAGGATCTTCGAAGTATCAACTTGCAAGAACTCTTGTTGAGGGTGCTTACGACCACCTTGTGGTGGAACCGAAGCTACCGTACCTTCAATCAATTTCAGTAGTGCTTGTTGAACACCTTCACCTGAAACATCACGAGTGATTGATGGGTTTTCTGCTTTGCGTGAAATCTTGTCGATTTCATCAATGTAAACAATACCACGTTCAGCTTTCGCTACGTCATAGTCACATTTCTGCAGCAGTTTTTGGATGATATTTTCAACGTCTTCACCAACATAACCTGCTTCTGTCAGGGTCGTTGCGTCAGCCATTGTAAATGGTACATCCAAGAAACGCGCTAACGTTTCGGCTAGCAAAGTTTTACCACTACCGGTTGGACCGATTAGCAGGATGTTACTTTTACCTAGCTCAACACCTTCGCTCGTAGTGTCACCATTGCGTAAACGCTTGTAATGGTTGTAAACGGCTACGGCTAGCACTTTTTTAGCGTAATCTTGGCCAATCACATAATCATCAAGATGCTCACGAATCTCGCGCGGCGTAGGCAGCGCTTCAGACTGTTTCTTAGGAAGCACATCTTTGATTTCTTCGCGAATAATGTCGTTACATAAGTCGACACACTCGTCACAAATGTAGACTGACGGACCGGCGATCAGCTTGCGAACTTCGTGCTGGCTCTTACCGCAGAAAGAGCAGTACAGCAGCTTACTACTACCACCCTCTTTGCTTTTATCTGTCATTCGCTAACCTCTTAGCCTTAAATCTATACGCTTTGAGTGTATATCAATTTTGGGCAAATTGCCCCCGCGAATTAAGCAAAACCTTGCCTCAACTCGACTAAATTGCACTCAAAGCCAAATTCTATTAACTACGGTGAGTCAATACCTGGTCAATGATACCGTACTCAGCGGCTTGTGCTGCTGACATAAAGTTATCACGATCAGTATCACGCTCGATCACTTCCATTGGCTGACCAGTATGCTCAGCAAGCAAAGTATTCAGTTTTTGCTTAATTGAAAGGATTTCTTGTGCGTGAATTTGGATGTCAGAAGCCTGACCTTGGAACCCACCTAGCGGTTGGTGAATCATGACACGTGCATTTGGTAGTGCAAAACGCTTACCTGGTGCACCACCAGCAAGCAGGAATGCACCCATTGAACATGCTTGACCTGTACACAATGTCGCAACGTTTGGCTTGATAAACTGCATGGTATCGTAAATAGCCATACCTGCTGTTACGCTGCCGCCTGGTGAGTTGATGTATAGGTAAATGTCTTTGTCTGGGTTTTCAGATTCAAGGAAAAGCAACTGAGCAACAATCAGGTTTGCCATGTTGTCTTCAACTTGACCGGTCAAGAAGATGATGCGTTCTTTAAGCAAGCGCGAGTAAATATCGTAAGAACGTTCACCGCGGGAAGTTTGTTCAACCACCATTGGCACGAGTGCGTTCATAATAGTATTTTGGTCTTGGTAGCTCATATTCTGATGTCCCTAAAATAAATGGCCCGGATGATTTAAATCATACGGACCATTGTTAGCAGAATAGTTAACGCTTAGTCAACTTTTCTACGCAAGATATTGCTTATTAAGCAGGTTGGTTCATTAGCTCGCTGAAGCCAACTTCTTTTTCAGAAACCTGAGCTTTAGCGATGATTGCGTCAATTGCTTGCTCTTCTAGAGCGATGTTGCGCATGTTGTTCATCATTTGCTCGTTTTGCTCGTAGTAAGCAACAACTTCTGATGGATCTTCGTAAGCAGTCGCCATCTCTTCGATTAGAGACTTAACTTTAGCATCGTCAGCTTTTAGCTCTTCAGACTTGATTACTTCACCTAGAAGAAGACCAACAACTACGCGACGTTTCGCTTGCTCTTCGAATAGCTCACGTGGAAGCTGAGCAGCAGCTTCTGGGTTGCCACCGAAACGTTGAGCCGCTTGTTGACGAAGAACATTGATTTCTTGGTCGATTAGTGCAGCTGGTACGTCAGTGTCATTTTCTTTCACTAGGCCGTCGATAGCTTGCTCTTTGATGCGGTTCTTAACTGCTTGCTTAAGTTCGCGTTCCATGTTCTTACGAACTTCAGCTTTAAGTGCGTCAACCCCACCTTCAACAACGCCGAATTTAGCAACGAACTCATCGTTTAGTTCTGGAAGTTCACGAGCTTCAACTTTGTTCACTTTGATAGAGAACTTAGCTGCTTTACCTTTTAGGTTCTCAGCGTGGTAATCTTCTGGGAAAGTTACGTCGATTTCGAATTCCATACCTTTAGTTTTACCTTCGATACCGTCTTCGAAACCTGGGATCATGCGACCTGCACCCATTTCTAGTGGGAAGTTCTCAGCTTTACCGCCTTCGAACTCTTCACCGTCGATAGAGCCAACGAAATCGATCGTTGCGCGCTTACCAGCTTCTGCAGCTTCTTCAACTTCAGTCCAAGTTGCTTGTTGCTTACGTAGAGTGTCGATCATCTCTTCAACGTCAGCGTCTTTCACTTCTGCTTGTGGTTTTTCTACAGTGATGTTCTCAAGACCTTTTAGTTCGATCTCTGGGTACACTTCGAAAGTTGCAGTGAATACTAGGTCTTCACCTTCTTTAGTTGCTACTGGAGCAAAAGTAGGTGCGCCTGCTGGGTTGATTTTTTCTTTAACGATCGCTTCGATGAAGTGACGTTGCATAACTTCACCCATCACGTCTTGACGTACTGCTTTACCGTACATCTGCGCAACCATTTTTAGAGGTGCTTTACCTTTACGGAAACCATCGAAACGACGGTTTTTAGCGATGTTGCGTAGTTCAGCAGTAACAGCGTCTTCGATGTTTGCAGCTGGAACAGTAATGTTTAGACGGCGCTCTAGGCCTTCTAGCGTTTCAACAGTAACTTGCATTATTCATTAACCTCAATACTGGCTCAGTATGGCTGAGCGTATGAGTTACCTAAGCTTGGCTTGGTAACTGCATCCTTGTTTGTACTCTAAGAGCACCTATTAATTTCGAGCATCGACAGCCTGCGTTGAGGCAATCGAACTAATTAGCGATATCTTTTACCCATTGGCTTAACCAATTGACTAAAGGTATCTCCGATTAGTCTCAGGACATAGATTTAGATGCAGCATTCTAACGACCTTGACTAGCACTGTCGAGCCGAACCCCTGCTTACATCCCTCAATATCCTAAATTCTCAACTGAATGCTACATATTTGAGCATTCATCATCTCTAACCGTGTCAGAAATGGGGACATTAATGTGTTTTTCAAGAGAAACTAGCGTTTTTTTTAATTCAAGTAATAAAAGGAGATCTAAGTCCGGTTTTACCACCCAATTTGATAACCTGCCACAACACCTTAGTAACAAAAAACGCTAGGCTAGAAGACTCTTTTTTTGACAAGGATGCCCTATGCTGCTCAACCGACGCACTTTTCTGTATTTGCTGGTGTTGTTTATGCTGTGCGCAATTCTTGGCGGGCGTTGGGTATGGAACAGCAGCTACCAGAGCCAACTTGAACAACATCAATCGCAGTTAGAACGCTTCTCGAGTCATATCATCACAAAGCTTGATAAATATGACCATTTGCCCCGCCTCCTCGCCCAAGACAGTGAAGTCATCTCTGCAGTTCTCAGCCCTAATAACTCGGCGCAAATAGACATTACCAACCGCTACCTTGAAGACGTCAACCAAGTCATCAATGCCGCAGATACTTACCTGCTCGATGCACAAGGCACCACGATTGCTGCCAGTAACTGGAACATTCAACGCAGTTTTGTCGGAAGAAACTTCGCGTGGCGTCCTTATTTTTCTCAAGCAGTTCAAGGAGAAAAAAGTCAGTATTTTGCACTCGGTTCAACCTCTGGTCAGCGGGGTTATTATTACAGTTATCCTGTCGTCTACGCCGCGGAAATTATTGGCGTAATCGTCATCAAAATGGACCTTTCGGCGATCGAAGACAATTGGCAAAGCGAGACTAACTTCTTTGTTGCTACAGACCCAAACAACATCATTTTTATGTCGAGTAATCATAAGTGGTTGTTTCACAGTCTCGCCGACCTGTCATCAGAAGTTCGTCAACAAGTACTCCGCAGCCGGCAGTTCTTAAATACCGAAATACGTTCGCTTGGCCTGTATGGCGATCTAGATAGCGATCAATCTGAACTGACTAATTTGCGTAAAGTGGGCGGACAAGGTGACTTTATTGTGACTTCTCGGCATCTAGAGGATTTACAATTAACCATTCGTATTTTGACGCCAAAGCACACCATATTGTGGTCAACATTTAGCTTTTTATTGGTACTGAGCTTGTTGTTTGCCATTCTATTCCTTTCCATTCAATTGGTTCATCAAACCCAAGTAAAACAAAGACAACTGGCGCAAATTCAATCGGAAGCCAAACAAAAGCTAGAGTTTCTCGTTATGGAGCGTACCGCTGAACTGCACGCAGAAATAAACGAACGAAGCAAAGCAGAACAAGCGCTAAGGCAGACACAAAACGAGCTAATACAGGCTGCGAAACTGGCGGTACTTGGCCAGATGTCGGCAAGCATTAGTCACGAGCTCAACAATCCGCTCGCGGCGATACGAAGCTTTGCTGACAACGGCAGACGCTTTCTGGCGAAACAGCAAACAACGCGAGTAGATGAAAATCTGGCCCGTATTTCAGCACTGACAGAACGTATGGCAAAAATCAGTGATCAACTAAAGTCGTTCACTCGCAAGTCCGACACACAAGAGAAGCAAAAACTCGCCCTCGCCCCAATGATTACCTCCGTAAAAGAGCTCATCGCGCCGCAGATAAAATCACAGCAAGCGACGCTGACAATCTCAATGTCAGAGGCGCCAATTCATGTCACCGTCAACCCAATTCAACTCGAACAAGTAATGGTGAATCTACTTAGCAATGCTATCCAAGCTGTCGGCGAGCAGCCAACGCGAGAGATTCATCTCACGGTTGAATCTCTGCCATCAAGCGTTTTAATTCATGTTGATGACAGTGGTGAAGGTATCCCAATCGCGCAAAGAGAAAAGTTATTCGAACCTTTCTATACCACCAAGAAAAATGGACTTGGTTTAGGCCTCTCTATCTCACAACAAATACTCCAAGCGATGGATGGGCAGTTGAGCATAAGTGAATCACCCCTTGGCGGAGCACGGTTCACTATCACCTTGCAGTATAAGGACAAGTAATGGAAGACGTATTCTTCATCGATGACGAAAGCGATATTCGTATTGCTATTGAACAAAGCTTTGAACTAGAAGATATCTCTGCGCGTTTTTTTGCTGACGCCGAAGAGGCTTTGATTGCAATCAAGCAATCTGGCTTACCCAAAGTGGTGGTTAGCGACATCTGTTTACCTGGGTTGTCTGGCGAGAACTTGCTCACTAGCGTCTTACATCAAGATGCCGACATACCGGTGATCTTGATTACTGGCCATGGTGATATAGAGATGGCGGTCAACGCATTACAAAATGGTGCTTACGATTTTATCGAAAAGCCTTTTGCCATTGATCGTCTTATTGATACCACCAGACGAGCCATAGAAAAACGTAACCTAACTGCAGAAAACCAAGCGCTAAAACGCAGTTTAAAAGCCAGTCAAACCCTTGGTCCACGGATTATTGGCGAAACCAACCAAATCCAACAGCTCCGTGAAACCATTTCACATATTGCTGATACCAACGCTGACATTTTGTTATTTGGCGAAACAGGTACAGGTAAAGAACTGGTCGCTCGTTCGATACACGAACAAAGCTCTCGGCGCGACAGCAACTTTGTCGCGATTAACTGTGGAGCAGTGCCTGAAAACTTAATAGAAAGTGAGTTATATGGGCATGAAAAAGGGGCATTCACCGGCGCAGATAGTAAACGAATTGGTAAATTCGAGCATGCCAATGGGGGGACGCTTTTTTTAGATGAAATCGAGTCGATGCCAATGCAGGCACAAATTCGATTGCTACGTGTGCTACAAGAACGCGTCATTGAGCGAGTGGGATCAAATCAACTCATCCCAATCGATATCCGCGTGATCGCAGCAACCAAAGTAGACTTAAACCAGGCTTCGGTTAATGGAGATTTCCGGCAAGATCTCTACTATCGCCTCAACGTTGTCACCCTCGTTCTACCTGCATTGCGTCACCGTAAAGAAGACATACCCGCGCTATTTCACCATTTCTTGCTGGTTGCCGCTGCTCGTTATGGTAAAGATGCGGCTTCTATCCCTAAAGCCGATTTACAAAGCTTAATAAGTCATGACTGGCCGGGCAACGTGCGCGAACTGCGAAATTGTGCTGAACGTTTTGTTTTGTTGGGAAAGTTGGGGGAATTTTCTAATCCACCGCGACACGATAAGACGATTCAACCTCTGTCTGAGCAAGTGGCTGAGTTTGAAAAAATGCTGATTGAGCAGGCTTTAACGGCAAATGAAGGACGAATCAACGAAACGATGCAACAGTTGCAAGTGGCGAGAAAAACCCTCTACGACAAAATGCAAAAGCATGGGTTAGATAAACAAGACTTCAAAGATTAGAAACAATTAAGGGCACAATTAAGTGCCCTTAATTTGTTTACGACAAACGTACCGCTAGAAATCGTATTTCACTGTAACCGCCCAGTTACGACCAGCTTGAGTCAGATCTTTATTCTCAACCGTTTCGCCTTTAACGTCGTTCCAGTTGTAGTATTCTTTATCCGTGAGGTTAAAGACACCAGCTCGAAGCGTTAGATCTTTAATTGGTTTGTAGTAGGCGGTTAAATCGACCACCGTTGCGCTTGAAATTGGTTGAATTTGCGCGCCTCGCTCACCCTCGGCGATGTCATCTTGCTTCTTAGCTGCGGTATAGCTTAAGTTCAACGATGTGCCCCAATTATCTGTCGAGTCAAAGTTTACTCCAACAATCGCGTTCCACGGATTCACATCATTGAGTGGTTCGCCATCACCATCTTCACCTTCTGTATAAGCGGCTGCAAATCGAGAGCTAAAGCCTTCGATGGGCATAAAGCCATCCCATGACAATTGGTTGGAAAACTCGATGCCTTTAATCTTGGCAGATTCAATATTGTTATACTGCACAATCGCTGGATTCATCGGGTTCATGAATTGCCCAGTGGTTTCGCTAGTAATGAAGTTGTCGTAATCACTATAGAAAACCGCAATTTCAGTATCAGAACGATCCGTATTATGGCGCCAACCCAACTCATAGGAGATACTTTCTTCAGCTTTCAAATCTGGATTGGGCTTACTGTAATAGCTCATTATTGGATTTCCATAAGAGTAGAACAACTCTTTGAAATCTGGAGCACGGAAGCCTTGGCTCACTTGAGCAAACAGTCGATGTTCTTGACTTAAACGATACACAGCACCGAGACGAGCGGTAAAGGCTGAATCACTAAATTTCTTATATTCGCTTGCATCATTGTTACTCGGGTTATCACTTGTATCGCCAGGATCGGTTTCAAACCAATCGTAACGAACACCTGGCGTGACTGTCAGGTTACCGATTGAAATTTGGTCTTGAAGAAACACGCCATAACGACGCTCAGATGCGCTAGGGATATAGAAGATTTCCTTATCCGCTCCAACACTATTGTACTCTTTATTGATGTTTTCAATATCTTTGTCTTGGAAAGAACCACCATAAACTACGTAGTGCTCGGTATTACCTAGACTAAAGTGCTTATCAATCTGTAGGTCAAACTGATAACCTTCATCGTTGTAGATATAGTCTTTGCGTTGACGATTAGAGTCACTATCTTTAGTGCGATGAGTCACCCCATTTTCATCTTTGCTCAAATAATCTAATTGCCACACCACCGAATCAGCTAAAGAGGCATGAACATCCCAAATGTGTTTAATGCCAACTTGATATTGTTCCGTGACATCCTCAGACGTCCCGTTGCTGTATCCAGAATAAGATTGATCCGCTTTATCGGTATTTTTTAGATAATTACCGTTAAATTCTACACGATGAGCATCGTTGAGTTGGTACTGCAACTTCACTAATAAGTTATTGGCCTCTGTATCCTGTTGATCCAAATCACCAAAATTCTCCAGCTCACTGCCATCACGACGGGTATACGCAACTAGCGTTTCAAGATCACCAATCTGATTTGCCAACGCAACAGATTCACTGAAGGTATTGTCTTTCGATGAGTAATTGAACTTGGCATGGCCGCCGAAATCTTTTCCTTGTAAAAAGTCAGCAGGATCTTTGGTTTCGAATGCGACAATGCCACCTATCGCATCAGAACCTTGTAAAGATGATGCCGCCCCTTTAACAATTTCCACGGATTTAAGTAAGTCAGTATCCACTTCTACTCGTGATGAATTAACAAAAGTGCCGCCTGATTCAAACTGGTTGCCTTGGGCAACGCCATCCACTAGCACTTTAATTCGATTACCATCAATTCCGCGAATATTGATGTTTTGTACCCCATGACGACCATTACTTTCGACCGTCACACCTGGGGTATATTTAAATAGATCATCCAAACTGGTGATCATATCTCGCTCTATCGTCTCGTCATCAATGACCGTTACTGAAGCAGCGGTATCAATCACTTGAGTATTGGTGCGAGTGGCGGTAACAACAACAGTTTCTTGCAATGAAGAGTCATCTGCATAAATTGGCGCAGACAAAAGCCCAGCAATAGCTAGAGCTAAAGGCGTTTGCTTTAACATTTTTTATTCCATTTAAAGGTTGAATGACCTGAATTAGTCTTATATTTGTGTTTTCAGGTCTTTTGAGGCTTCCATTGCTCTAGACATTACTTTTTTATTTTTCTGGCTGAATATGCCCTTCGGTTAAGTGAACAAAATCCAGAAGATCATTACCTGAGACTTCAAACGCTTGACCAAAGCCCTTTACATAGCGGCCTGAATCTGGAACCAAGCGATATAGATTGAAATCCCCAAGCTGACTGAGGTTGTCAATGATTTCGCCAAAACGCTCTCTCAGTGCATGAACCCCTTCGTACCAATCATCAGTCTGCTTTTCTACTAGCTCAGCTTTGGTGTCAAAAGTCAGTCGTTTACGCGCATAAATCTGCTTACTTTCATTCTCATCTTCGATCATCAGAATCGACACGTTACGGTTTGTTTTTAAGTTCTTCCCGTGTGCGGCAATGTCACTCACAAGGATGTAATAGCCTCGCTTATCAAACGCAAAAGGTGCGTAGGTAGCATTAGGTATACCTTGCTCACTGATCGTTGCTAGCTGTAACGTTTTTCTACTATCGCGAAATTCTTGGATCTCTGGCTCCAAACGGTTCTGTAACCGTTCACGACGAACATCCTCTCTTTGTTGCTCATCGATTTCAGTCGACTGACTTTCTAAGTTCATGCGGAAAACTCCTGTTTCATTTGCTTAAATGCTTCAATTTGTTGAGGGATAAGCTGGCGCTGCTTGTCACGTCCTAAGTAAATTTTAAATGCACACGTTCCATCTTGAGCAAAAAAGCCGATGTAATGACTTTCATTGCCTCTAAAAGGCTTACTTACCAACGCTATTTGGACAATGGTATCTAGACGTAAATGACCATGCAGTTCACCCTCTCGCCCCATCAAGTTGTAATATCCATGCGCTGCCTTACCTCGAGGGAAAGGAGCCTTAGTCTCAAAGATTGAACCGCATGAGTGAACGATAGTCGTAACATTTCCCCACTCAGGTAACTGCTCAAGAATCTGTTGCGCATGCGCTCCATCAATACGAGTAAGCATAACCTCAGGCAAAGCAAATGTGATTGCTCCCTCACTAAGCTGCAGTTGCTTGGCCATTTCAGAAATAGGCACCGAATCATCCTTCGCCAAAGCCGCGTCGACTCGCGTTTTTACTTCGCTTTCAGAGCAAGAGGTATACATACTCTCTCCTGTTTTTTTGTTTTATTTAGAATTCCGCTAGAACTCGAGAAAGACAACCAACAAGGGTTTAATTCAACTGTAGCAAATGCGGCCGAGTTTGCTGATCGCCGCTATCAAGCATTTTCCTAATTGAAATTCTTCCTGTTATTCGCAACTTAGAATCATATTTTTGTAAATAGTAATGGTGGAAATTATGTTATACAAAAGATATGATAATGCAAATGATATTTGATATCATTATTATTTGCGTGGTTTTTAACGTTATCTTATTGTAAATATGAAACATTCGAAATATCGGACGCGTACAGCTAGCGCAAATCGTTATGTTTGCCTCAGCAGGTTTTAAATCATGTCAAGCAATCACAAACGCTCACCTCATTGCGCGCAGCTTTTGTGAACAACAGAACCAATTGGAATGCAGCTCGCTCGTTAACTATCTCTAGCAAAGATATGCAGCGATCAATCTTGTTTATGGAACAACAACTATGAAAAACCTCACTCTCTTGTTAACGATGTTGATTACCGTCAGCGCAACGTTTACTCAAGCACAAGCAACCGAAAATAGGATTATTAGTGCCGGTTCTAGCATTACAGAACTGCTTGTTGCATTAGGGGCGAAAGACCAGTTGGTGGCAATTGATCTAACCAGTAAGCACTTTAATACTGAGGGCGATTTACCTGTGGTCGGCTATCACCGTAGATTATCTCCTGAAGGCTTAATGGCGCTTTCCCCTACTCACTTAATTGGTTCTCACGAAATGGGCCCTGAGACAACACTTTCCTTACTCAAAAGTGGCGGTGTTTCAGTAGAGACGGTCGCTGCAGGAGACACTGAACAAGATCTTTTTAGCCGAATTGATGCGATTGCAAAAATTACTGGAACGCAAACCAAAGCCGAAGAGCTAAAAAGCGATTTAAAAACGAAATTAGACTCGATGGCAAAACGCGATATCGATCGAGCGCCAAAGGTGGTATTTGCGCTCCTCAGTAAAGGCAGGCCTGCCACGATAGCAGGTAACAAGACAACCATTGATGTGATTATTGATCTTGCCGGAGGATTCAACCCAGCCAAAACCGAGTTGGATTCATACAAGCCTCTGTCTCAAGAAGCCATTGTAGAAATGCAACCTGAATACATTCTGGTGTCGCATCGCGATTGGAATAAGCTCGGTGGGAAAAAAGGCATCATGCAAGAGTATCCATTGCTCGTCGCAACCCCTGCGGCAGCAAACAATCACATTATCCCTGTGAATGGTAGCGCAATTGTTGGCGGTCTTGGCATTGAGAGCCTAGAACTTGCAGATGATTTATATCAGACATTCAGCCAAGCGAACTAACGTACAGTAATAACAATGAACTCTTCTAGAATGCTTTCAGCTAGAGCGCTTTGTATCGCTTCTGCTTTTCTACTATACCTTGCGACTGTGGTATCCATTACTGTAGGACCGATGAATATCAGCTTGGCCGATAGCCTCTATTCATTGCTCCCAACAGACCATGCGGATATACCTGCTCATGTCACTATGATCATCCAGCAAGTTCGCATCCCGCGCACACTATTAGCCATTGCTGTTGGCGCAATATTGGCGATCTGTGGTGCGGTATTACAAGGGCTATTTCGAAACCCACTGGCTGACCCTGGCATTATTGGTGTCTCATCAGGTGCATCTCTAGGAGCAGCAATTGCCATCGTCGCTTTTGGGGGCATTGCTGCCAACTACCCAATGTTAATGCTTCTCGGCACCGTTCCACTATTCGCGTGTCTTGGCGGTATTATTGTAACGTTCATCGTGTACAGGTTAGGAACCAGTCAAACCGGAACGTCGGTCACTATGATGCTGCTTGCCGGCATTGCTATCTCTGCTGCGGCAAATGCAGGGCTGGGGTTGCTCAACTATTTTGCCGATGATCAAGCGCTGCGTGACCTTTCTCTATGGACGATGGGGTCTTTAGCTGGTGCGAATAAACAGAGTATCTACCTCTCATTCGCCACATTGATTGTTTTGTTTTATTGCTACCGTCGTGACGCGGACAAGCTCAACGCAATGTTACTTGGTGAGTCAGAAGCGCGTCATATGGGAATCGACGTGCAATCAGTAAAAAGGCGTTTAATCGTACTGGCCGCCGCAGGCGTAGGTGTCACGGTTGCTTTAGCAGGCATCATTAGTTTTGTTGGCCTGATCGTCCCTCATCTTGCCCGCATGATGATTGGCCCAAACTACAAATCGCTATTGCCTGTGAGCATGTTACTCGGCGCTTTACTGCTCCTGTTTGCCGATATGCTGGCAAGAACCGCCGTTGCACCACTCGATATGCCAGTGGGCATTGTCACCGCATTAATTGGCACACCATTTTTCCTCTGGCTGCTGATAAAACAAAAAGGGAGAATATAGTGATGCTCTCTGCCATTTCAGCTTATAAATCAACCAACGGTGAGATGATTTCAAAGTACACCGGTACAACCACAATCGAGCTAGAGCAAATATCGGTAAGCCTTGCCAAACGTAAGATTCTCAGCAACGTAAATCTATCACTTCACCGCGGTGAATTTACCGCATTACTGGGACCAAATGGTACCGGTAAAAGTACCCTGCTAAAAGCAATCACGAATGAAGTGACACACGGCGGTTCGGTTAAAATCTATGGCCAACACCGTGATTATTGGGCAAATCAAGATCTTGCGCGCCATCTAGGTGTATTGCCACAAAGCAGCAGTTTGTCGTTTAATTTTACTGCACAGGAAGTGGTGGAACTTGGCGCCATAGGCTTGACCGCAACTAATGACGATATTAAGCATCTGATCATCAACAACATGCGTCAAACTGACGTGGATCATTTGGCAAACCGCAACTACCCCACGCTATCTGGCGGCGAGAAACAACGAGTACATCTGGCTCGAGTTCTCACTCAATTAGAACAAAGCCAAGATAATACGATTATTTTATTGGATGAACCGACATCAGCGTTAGACCTACACCATCAACATACAACGCTCTCACTTGCCAAATCACTAGCAGACAAAGGCGCAACCGTCGTAGCCGTGTTACACGATCTCAATCTAGCAGCGCAATACGCGGATCGAATGGTCATTCTCAATCAAGGTTCGATCGCCGTCGATGCGATACCGACCATCGCATTGCAACCTGATATTATCGAAGATGTTTATCAGCACAAGGTATCCATTATCCCCCACCCAGAGCTTGGACACCCTCTTGTGATCCCCTGTTAAGTGCTCAACTAGCGGAAAGGTTTGCTGTTTTTTTATCAGCAAACCTTTTTACTTAACCGCCACAAATTTTCTCGTGTTTGAGTTTTCGTAAGATTAACACTCTGAGTATATTGGCGAATTTTCGCATCTTTCCCATACTATTAAGTAATAGATAACTTTCAGGGAGTGAAAAGTTATGGGCGAGAAAACCAAAATAAAAGCGATTACTGACACCACACTGATAGATGGTGTCTACCAAACCGATTATCGCTCGGGAAAAGATCGAAGAAAAAATCGCCATGTGAAATGGCGATTTTATGAAAGGCGAATCGGACAAGATCCTCGTAACTCTCAAGTAAAAAAGATAGATGAGGAGATCTAGCTCACTCATCTATCCCGGATTACTTACTACCAATTACTTGGTTATGATTTCTGGCCCCATCAAGGTCGTTGGTAACCAAGTGGATACCCAAGGCACGTAAGTAACTATGATGAGGAAGAGGAACATCACACCAACCCACGGCAGCGCCGCTTTTACTACCTGCATCATCGACATCTTCGCGACCCCAGCAGTCACAAACAAGTTGAGACCAACCGGCGGCGTTATCATCCCTATCTCCATATTCACCACCATCATGATACCTAAGTGAATTGGGTCGATACCAAGTGCGATTGCAATAGGGAAAACCAGTGGTGCGACAATGATCAGCAGCCCTGATGGCTCCATAAACTGACCACCGATTAGCAGCAATACGTTAACCACAATCAGGAAGGTAATTGGCCCTAAACCCGCAGATAGCATCGATTCAGTAATCATTTGCGGAATGCGCTCCTCGGTAAGCACATGCTTTAGAATCAGAGCATTAGCAATGATAAACAGCAGCATAATCGTCAGCTTACCCGCTTCATACAAAGTATGTTTAGTATCTTTGTGTACAAAGGCTTGGAAGATTTTCACAATCGCAGGTTTGGTATTTTGCTTATCCGCAAACGGCCCCATGTCTTTATAGACAAAGTTAGCAATAAAGAACGAGTAAACTGCCGCAACGGCTGCCGCCTCAGTCGGCGTAAATACGCCACCGTAAATACCACCAAGGATGATGACCACCAGCAGCAAACCCCAACTCGCATCTTTTGCGGAGGCAAACATTTCGCCCCAACCGACAAAAGGCTGCTTAGGTAGGTTCTTCACACGTGCTGCGATGTAGATGGCAATCATTAACATCACACCAGCAAGTAAGCCTGGAATCACGCCACCTAGGAACATGCGACCAACCGATACGTCGGTTGCAGCGGCGTACACCACCATTACGATTGATGGCGGGATCAAAATCCCCAACGTACCGGCGTTACAAATAACCCCGGATGCAAACTCTTTCGAGTAACCATTGCGAACCATACCTGCGATAACGATACTACCAATCGCAACCACGGTGGCTGGTGATGAACCTGAAAGCGCGGCAAACATCATACACGCCACAACAGAAGCCATTGCAAGTCCACCGCGGAACCAACCCACCATAGCGATTGCAAAACGAATGATTCGTTTTGCTACACCACCGGTCGACATAAAGCTTGAAGCTAAAATAAAGAACGGGATCGCAAGTAGAGTGTAGTGCCCAGCAAAGGCATTAAAGAGTGTTTGCGCGACCGATGCCAATGACGCATCTGAATGCATCATCAAAAATAGCATACTGGACAAGCCCAGCGAGACAGCGATTGGCACACCTATCAGCATGAAGCCAATCACCATAACGAATAGCAACAAAATATCCATTATCTAGCTCTCCTTGTCGCTTTTATTATTTTTTGTATCCATTGCATCGCCTGCATCTGCAAGCTCCGCTTTCAGCGCTTCCAAATCTTCCTCAGCTTCATGACCGGCAATCAAACGATCTTGTTTGTTGGTTGCAATGTACCAAGTCACTTGAGCAAAACGGAAAGTCAGCAGTGCCATGCCAATTGGCAGAGCCATATAAGGAATAAAGCGCGGCATTTTTTCATAACGCTCGCCTTCATTAAGCCAATCGGCTAGAAATTGCAGCATCTCTGGCATTGGAATGTCATCGGTTTCGTACCAAGCGCGGTCGGTAACAAATGGGAACCAGTAGTTCCATGAACCAATGAGTAGCAAGATAGAAAACGCCAAACAGCACGCCGCTGCCAGCAAAGCGTAAACTTTACGCAGATTATCCGGCGCCATATTAATGATCACATCAACACCAATGTGAAAATGCTTTTTAACGCCATAAGAGGCACCAACAAGCACCATCCAAGCAAACATAAATACCGTGAGCTCTAATGCCCAAAGTATGTTGTCGTTAAACACATAACGAGAGATGACGTTGGCAAACGTCAATAGAGTCATTGCGCCAAGAAAAAAGGCGATAAGAGACTCTTCAATGGCGTCAGTTACCCGTCCGACTTTGGTAAAAAATGACTGTTCCATAGTTATTCGCTTCTAAATTGTTTCCCTAAAAGAGAAAAAGAAAAACAGGCCCTTATCCCGAAAACTCACATCACCTCAAAGGGGGCAAAGAGGCGATTGGAATATACCCAAGCAGCTAAAATCACTCGGGTATAAAAAGGACCTAAAATTATATTTGAAGATTAATTATTAGAATCTAGAGCGGCTTGGATTAGATCAGTGCCGATATCTTTCTCGAACTTATTCCAAACAGGTTGTAAAGCTGTTACCCACTGTTGGCGCTGTTCTGGAGTAAGCGTACGCACTACACCACCCGCTTCAATGATGTTGGCTTTGTTCTGGTTATTTACCTTGGTAGACTCAGCATTACGTGTTGCTGTCACTTCTTGAATAATCGTGTTTAGCTGTTCACGCTGATCCGCTGGTAGACCTTTCCAGAAATCCGTAGAAGTCACGACTAGGTAATCAAGAATACCGTGGTTGGTTTCAGTAATACCGTCTTGAACTTCGAAAAACTTCTTACCGTAGATGTTTGACCAAGTGTTCTCTTGACCGTCGATAACTTTAGTTTGCAGACCGCCGTACACTTCTTTAAATGACATCTTCTGTGGGTTTGCGCCTAGCTGTTCAAACTGTGCGACCAATACATCGGATGCTTGTACACGGAACTTCAATCCTTCCGCATCTTGAGGAGTCAGTAGTGGCTTATTCGCCGACATCTGCTTCATGCCGTTATGCCAAAACGCAAGGCCTTGCAGACCGCGACGGTTCATCGCATTTTTCAGCTTCTCACCTGATTCCGAGTTTTGGAAACGGTCAACCGCATCCACATCTTCAAACAGGAATGGAAGGTCAAAGATACGGTACTTTTTCGTGAACTTTTCAAACTTAGAGAGAGAAGGGGCAGCAAGTTGCACATCACCGTTTAGTAGCGCTTCGAGTACTTTGTTATCATCGTATAGCGTTGAGTTTGGAAAAACCTGCATACACAGTTTGCCATTCATCTCATCGTTTACACGCTGTTCCAGTAGTGAAGCGGCTATGCCTTTAGGGTGCTTATCTGTATTGGTTACATGGCTGAACTTAATCACTGTCTCGCCAGGGTCACAAGCGGCCATCGCATTAAAACTTGTCGCTGCCAGTACAGATACGGATAGTAGGGTCAAAGGCTTAAACATTATTATTCTCCTTGTTAAGTGGACAACCCCATCACTGGGTGTTGATGCTTAACTAAGGGCAATAACTAAGCCAACTTAGTTAACTAAATGTTAAATCATTATTTAACAAATAGTTAACTTATTGTATTTGTACGATTGCTAGCGATCGTTCTTAGGGATGCAAAATAAATGGGTAGATTTTCACCCATTAAAAATAACAAATGGGTGAAAGTCCCACCACGTTGCGAAAGATATCAAACTCAAGAATATTTTTTAGAATGAAGCCTTACAGCATCAATCTTACTTGGAGTCAGCAATTAACCGGCGCTCAACCTAAGCTCACTACTCGCATCAAAAAACACCGCTTTCGTCATATCAAATTTTAGTGGTACCACCTGCCCTGTTTGAGCGACAAAATCCGGAGCTAAGCGACAGGCCACTTCTTCTCCGTTGAGGCTAAACATCGCAATGGTATCAGGGCCCGTAGGCTCCAACACATCAAGCGATAGCGAAATACTTGGCTCTATCGCAGATTCATTATCTAAATGATTGAGCTCACAAGTGATATGCTCAGGTCGCAAGCCAATCACGATCTCCCGATTAGCATGTTCAGCTAGCCAGCTGGGTAACATCAATCGCTGCTTAGCACCTGCATGGTCGTGCACCTCAATAAATGGTTGTTTCTCCGCACTTAAACACACAACCTCTCGGATAAAGTTCATCGATGGAGAGCCCATAAAACTGGCAACAAACATATTATTAGGGGTTGCGTAGATTTCATTAGGTGTACCTAATTGCTGCACTTCCCCATCTTTCATCACCGCAATACGGTCTGCAAGGGTCATCGCTTCAATTTGATCATGTGTCACGTACACTATCGTGGTATTCAGTTGCTGATGCAGACGCTTTATTTGATGACGCATTTCTACCCTAAGTTTTGCGTCAAGGTTAGACAATGGCTCATCGAACAAATAGAGTTTGGGCCTACGGGCAAGTGCGCGCCCCATGGCGACGCGCTGTCGCTGTCCACCAGACAGTTGTGAAGGCTTGCGATCAAGTAAATGATCAATCTGCAGCATCTTGGCAACCCGCTGTACTTCAGCATTGATCTCTTTGTCTGCCATCTTGCGGATCTTCAAACCAAAAGCGATATTGCCATAGACCGTCATGTTGGGATAAAGCGCATACGACTGAAACACCATCGCGATATCACGATCTTTCGGCTCCACTTGAGACACTTCGCGCCCATCAATCACAATATGCCCTGAGCTGATATCCTCCAGCCCCGCAATGGTGTTCATTAGGGTCGATTTACCACATCCAGATGGACCAACTAAAATCAAAAACTCACCGGACTCAATACTAATATCGATACCTTTCAAGGTCTCTTGAGCGGCTTTCGGATAAGTTTTACGTATCTGTTTTAAATCTAAAGTTGCCATGTGTTATCCCTTCACTGAACCTGCTGTTAATCCGCGTACAAAATACTTTCCTGCTAAAACGTACACCACTAAAGTGGGCAGACCGGCGATAATCGCTGCAGCCATATCAACGTTATACTCTTTCACGCCAGTACTGGTGTTGACCAAGTTGTTTAATGCAACCGTGATTGGCTGAGTATCCGAGCCGGAATAGACCACACCGAACAAAAAATCATTCCAAATCGATGTAAACTGCCAGATCACGGTCACCATGATGATCGGCGTCGAGAGTGGCAGCAAAATCTTAAAGAAAATGGTAAAAAAGCCTGCGCCATCGAGCTTGGCCGCTTTGATCAACTCATCTGGAATGCCGACATAAAAGTTTCTAAAAAACAGAGTCGTAAACGCAGCGCCATAAATGATATGCACCATCGCAAGCCCGGTAGTGGTATTGGCCAAGCCAAGCTTGCCCAGCACAGCAGCCATTGGCAGCAAGATCACTTGAAAAGGAATAAAGCAACCAAAAAGCAGCAGACTGAAGAATAGGTTTGAGCCGCGAAACTGCCATTTGGTCACAACGTAACCATTAAATGCGCCAATTAAGGTCGAAACAATCACCGCTGGAACCACCATTTGAAATGAGTTCCAAAAGTAACCTTTTACTCCTTCACAAGTAATGCCGGTACATGCCCCGCCCCACGCTTTATACCAAGCATCAAAAACCCACTCGGTAGGTAAACTCATTAAGTTGCCCGATTTAATATCTGGTAAGGTTTTAAGTGAAGTGATCACCATGACAAATAATGGCATCAAATACACTAAGCAAAACGCAATCAACAAGCAGTAGAGGAACAGTCGCGAGAATTGAACGTTATTCATGACTTTTTCTCCCTAAGCTCGGAATAAAGGTATGGCACCAAAATCGCCAAGATGCCGGCTAACATCATCATGGCACTGGCGGCCCCCAAACCGATTTGACCGCGGGTAAAGGAATGCGCATACATAAACAGTGCTGGTAAGTCCGATGAATAACCAGGTCCACCAGCGGTCATGACCGTCACTAAGTCAAAACTCTTAATCGCAATATGGGAGGTAATAATCACCGCACTTAAAAATACCGGGCGTAAGCAAGGCAAGATAATACGCCAATAAATCGTCGGTAAGCTGGCACCATCAATTTGTGCGGCTTTGATAATTGACGCATCAATGCCACGAAGCCCAGCCAAAAACATCGCCATGACAAACCCCGAGGATTGCCATACTGCGGCTATCACTAAGGTGTAAACGGACATTTCTGAATCGACTAGCCAGTCAAATTTGAATGACTCAAATCCCCAGTCATGGAACAACTTTTCTAACCCTAAGCCTGGATTCAATATCCATTTCCAAGCGGTGCCTGTAACGATAAATGACAACGCCATTGGATAGAGATAGATGGTGCGAATCGCGCCTTCTTGACGAATATTCTGGTCCAGTAAAATCGCTAACATAACGCCAAGCGCAATCGAAATAACGATGAATAGCACACCAAATATACCCAAATTAGCAATCGATGTGAGCCAGCGATCGTTGTCCATCAGCTTTTCATACTGAGCAAAACCTACAAAATTAAAACTGGGTAAAAACCGAGAATTGGTCATAGAGAGTATTGCCGTCCAAAAGATGTACCCATAGATGCACACCACCGTAATCAGCATAGTGGGTGCGAGTACAATTTTTGGAAGCCAATGCTGTAAACGGTCGGCAAAACTCGGCCTAGCCACTGGGTGAGTCACCGAGTGGTTGATTGTCTGTTCCATAAAAAATCCTAGCGAAAATAAAGCAAGCCAAGGAGAGAATAGTTAGACTTTCTCAAGCCTAACTATTAGGAGGAATTTGCGAAATTAGATCGCCGCTTTAACCGCTTTTGCTAACTGATTCGCCGCTTGTTTCGGATCCGCGTTATCATCATTGAAGAAGTTGGTTACTACATCAAAGATCGCCCCTTGCGCGTAGCTAGTAGTCGCCATACCGTGCGCCATACTTGGAACTAAGTCACCGGTTTTGGCGGTCGACTTAAAGTCAGACATTGAATCTAAAGCACAGGAGTCAAACTTCGACATATCCATATCGAGGCGGACAGGAATCGAGCCTTTATTGAGGTTGAATACCTCTTGGAACTTAGGATCTAAAATGGTTTTCGCCAACGCTTTCTGCGCTTTACGGCTCTTTTCATCGCTTAACTCAAAGAATGCGAAACTATCAACATTATGGGTAAATTGCCCTGCCGTACCAGGCGCGGGGACACAGACGTAATCTTTACCAGCCACTTTGCCGGCGGCAGAAAACTCGCCTTTCGCCCAGTCACCCATAATCTGCATTGCTGCTTCACCATTGATCACCATTGATGTTGCGACGTTCCAGTCACGCCCTGGCGAGTTTGCGTCAATATAGTCGCGCATCTTTTTAAACTGAGTGAACACTTGCACCATCTTGTCACCAGAAAGTACATCCATATCTAACTCAACAAACGCCTTCTTATAATCGCTACTGCCCAAAACATCGAGAGCCACCGCTTCAAACACCGTTGCGTCTTGCCAAGGTTGGCCACCATGAGCAAGTGGAATGATGCCAGCAGCTTTTAGTTTATCGCCTGCGGCAAAGAACTCTTCTAAAGTGGTTGGTACTTTGGCGCCAGCTTTTTCAAAGGCAACTGGATTGGCCCATAACCAGTTTACACGGTGGACATTGACTGGCACGGCAACAAAACCATTGTTGTATTTCATGATATCAGTCACCATTGGCGGCACTGCTTTTTCCCAACCTCCTTGCTCGGCGACATCATCCAAGTTAGTCAAAAAGCCCAATCCGCCCCATTCTTGAATATCATGACCGACAATTTGTGCAGCCGATGGCGGATTGCCCGATACCGCGCGCGTTTTCAGAACTGTCATTGCGCTTTCACCGCCCCCGCCTGCTACAGCGAAATCTTTCCAATCGTGACCTTGCTCTTCAAGCATATCTTTTAGTTCATTGAGTGCTTTCGCCTCACCACCGGAAGTCCACCAGTGGAGTACTTCTACTTCACCGGCATTTACCACAGAAGAGGCAGTTAAAAGAGAAAGAGTCAGTAGGGTTTTGTTCAGTTTCATCGTTATCTTCCTTGTCAGGACTAGACTTTAAACGCCAGTGTGAAAACACCTCCCTGCGCGGTATTTTGCGCGTTTTCTTACACTTGGAGCTCGTTTGTTATGTTCGACATTGAGTCTAACCAATTGAAAACAAGCCGTTTGAAACAAATCGTAAAAACACAGTAACATTCCTGTTACATTAACCATCTAAGCCTGATGGAACAAAGAGTTCGACATGCAGCCCACCTTGAGGGCGATTGCTTAAAATGAGATCTCCACCATGCCCATGAACAATATTACGACAGATTCCCAGCCCTAACCCATGCCCCTCTAAATCTGGCTTAAGACGGCAATAAGGTTCAAATACTGCTTCAAGTAAATGATCGGGAACGCCGGGACCCTCATCTAAAATCGTCACCATCACCCCTTTATCGAGTGGCTTTGCCACCACATGCGCCTGATTGCCATATTTAACTGCGTTATCCAGCAAATTGCTGAACACTCTTTTGAGCGCTAACGGCTTTGCCATCACCAGCAAAGCCGGTTGAGCATCAATCGTTATCTTCAATTGGGTTTGATTGAACGGCTCTGCGATTGAATGCAACAAAGCAGTGATATCAATCTCCGCATTATTCTCGTGCAGATCCGTGTCTTTAACGCACTGTAAAGCGCCTTTCACTAGGATCTCTAGTTCATCGAGATCTTTATTAAATTTGTCTCGCTTGTTGTCGTCTTCAAGCAATTCACTGCGCAGTCTTAAGCGTGTAATGGGAGTTTTTAGATCGTGAGAGATAGAAGAAAACAGCTGCTCACGATCGGCAATATATCGCTGTATGCGGCGCTGCATACGATTAAATGCACGTGTCGCAGTGATTAATTCACTGGCTCCCTCTTCTTTTATCGCTGGTTGCTCAACATTTAAACTCATCTCATTCGCCGCTTTTGCTAAACGTTTTAAGGGTTTAATTTGCTGACGCATCAGCAAAAAAGTCAGCCCTAGTAGCAATGATGTTGAAATGGCCAAAAACCACCACTGCTCTTGGCTAAAAATACTGTCGTCTAAATTCATGTAGGGGGCGGGCAAAATCGCTGCTATATAAAGCCATTGATTTGCAGCAAGTTCTATCTGTACAACCAGTACAGGAGGATCAATTGGTGCCAGAGTAAGGGTATGCTGTACCCAAGATTTGGGCAGGTCGACTAAATAAAGATCGTTTTTGAGTAAACGTAAGTTTTGTCTTAAAGAGAAGTCAACATCAATAGAATTTACTCGAGGTAATTTTTGTTGCAATACGCCTTCAATCGCCCCGACAGACGCCCGCTTTAATGCATTATCTTTGATAGGCTCAACCGTCAGCTTCTGCTTATTAAATGAGACAAAGAAACGTGTTCCGCCCATATTGCGGATCTGATTAAGTACAATGTGACGATAACTAACTGGTAAAGATTCAAAGAATGTCACCGTCGAGGCAAACATATTGGCCAAGCTTTCCGATGTCGAGGTGATCCCTTCAATTTCCCGCTTTTTAGACTCTGTGTACCAAATGGTTGTCGCAATAAGTTGTGCGACAAGTGCCGCAAACAAGGTCAAAGCCAATGTTCGAGAGACTAACGAATTCATGCGCATGACTCTCTCCAACTCATTAGTGTTCGTAATTGACAGGAACAGAGAGGATATAACCATTACCACGCATGGTTTTGATATAACTAGGGTACTTACCACTGTCACCCAATCGCTGTCGCAAGCGACTTAACTGGACGTCAATCCCTCGTTCAAAAGGTAAAGCTTCTCGCCCGCGAGTCGCAACGGAAATGGTGTCGCGATCAAGCACCTCATTAGGTCGAGACAAAAACAGCATCAACAAGGTAAAGTCACTGCCTGATAGATCATGCTGCTGTTGATTATCTAGGTGGGTGAGTTTATGAGCTAACGTATCTAAACGCCAATCACCGAAAACTATCGATTTAGGTACCGCATTAACTAGCACATCTTCAGTTCGCTGGTGATTTTTCTGGCTTCGCCTCAATACGGCTTTTATTCGGGCAATTAAATGGCGAGGGCTAAATGGCTTCGCAATATAATCATCTGCGCCAATTTCCAAACCAATAATTTGATCGGTATCGTCAGAGACGGCGGTCAGCATGATAATCGGCACATCCGAATCGCGTCTGATTTGCTGACAAAGAGTAAAGCCATCATCGCCAGGTAACATGACATCCAGCAGGATTAAGTCTGGGTATGCGTGTTGTAGTTGCGCTTTAAGCTCCACACCATCTTTGACCGTACTGACTTGATAGCCTGATTTAGTGAGGTACTCATCAAGCAAATCTCGAATTTCTTGATCATCATCGACAACCAGTATGTGGGCATTCACTCACGACTTTCCATCTACAAAGGCTCATACTGGAATTTTATGATTTCACGCGCTAAGTGAGAGTAATATCTTGTCATTGTTTGAACTCACCTCAGACTTATTTCACACTTTGTTAACAATTGCATGCTGAGATAGATATTGCGCACATTTATCACTCAACGACCAATGTTATCGCCTAATTACTGAACAATTAGGAAAAACTGAGTAGCTAAAAGCACGATGAAGAACAACTTAATTGTTGTTTTAACGGTTTTGAAGGTGCATTTTCAAGTAAAGCGAAGTTTTTAGCAAACTCACCATTTCATGTCACCCAACAAGTATTTTGTTATTGGTTAAGGTGTCACTCGGCTATAAGAATTTTTTGGCCGTTGAGCGTATCGATTGGAGATAAGAGGTAGGCAATCGTTAGCCATTTTAAGTCTGTCTAATGGCTAAACTCAGACTTCAAACTAACTAATAAAATATGTGGGCGCTATAGGATAAGGGTACAATGTTAGTACCCACATACTTGATACTGCTTTACTAGATAATGTGTTGAACTAGGAAGAACACACTTACAATACCTGCCAGCGAAAAAATGCAAGTACGGCTAATCACTCCAAAATTGGAAGGTTGTATCATTTCTTGTTCTCTCATAACCACCTCACTTAATATGACATCTTAATTACAATAATATGAAAATTTGGCTAATTAACAATCAGATTTATCGTGAATTTTTTATGACAGAGCCAGAATAAGGGCTTAGTGATGGCTAAGCCCTAAAAGTATCAATTCAACCTAAAAATCGACATCTAGTTTTAGATAATAAGTACGACCAAACTCTTGTTCTTCATACTCATCTTCTGATTCATCAAGACGTTCATCTAGCAAGTTAGTAATGCCAAAACTAACAGAAAGCGCATCACTCACTTGGTAGCCAGCACCAACGTCTACAACCTCATAACCAGACAGCTGTTTGTCATCACTGTTAACTTGCTTGCCCACATAGTTAACGCCTGCAAACAAGTTCCAATTGTAGGATGGCGTCCAAGTGACCGTCGCATTCGCCAACCAATCCGGTGAATAAGTTAACTCTTCCCCTGTGGTTTTATCTTCGGTATCGATGTAAGTCGCATTCGCTGCTAAAAAGACCGTATCAGTGATATCAAACTCACTTTCTAACTCAATACCTCTGGTCTCAACCGAGTCATAGTTCACATATTGAATCAGTGGTTTTCCATCTGGTGCCGTGCCCACCGAGGTTGTTGTATCGCGATCAATAAGATCGTTAACTTGGTTGAAGAAAACGGTCCCTTGTACGAACCAACTTGGCTGATGGTAGAGTGTAGAAAACTCATAAGTCTTTGAGCTTTGCGGCTTCAAGTCTGGATTACCCACCAAGTAACAACTACCACCACAACTAATCAGGCGGAAGTTTTCATCTGATTGGAACATTGTCGGTGCTTTAAAGCCTTCTCCGTAACCACCTTTAAATGTCAAACTTTCGGTAGCATTGAAGACCAAGTACGCGCGAGGACTGATATCGCTACCAAACTGATCGTGATGAGTAAAACGCCCACTTAACGTAAGAGCTAAATCATCCGTCAAGGTTATTTCATCTTGAATATAAACGGCACTTTGACGGGCACTTGGTTTTGAAACATAGTCACGGTCATTTTCTAAAGTGGAGTAAGAAAGATCAAAGCCAGTCGTCAAGTAGTGGATTTCAGCTAACTCAAATGACACATTACCATCTAGACTATGGTTTTTTTGTTCTATCTGAGCCATACCCACTGCCGGATGCCAATGATCTTCATCAACAAAGCTTCGCTCATAGAAGTAACGTAAGTCGGAATCTCCCCAACTCCACTCGTTTTCCAATGCTAAGCCTGCCGTAAATTTACTGGTATCGTAATTACTCTCTACTAAAGAACCACGGCTAATGGCTAAATCGACGCGCTGATCATCGATGTAGCCTAAATCCAATATGACATTGGTGGAGTCGCTCGCGAGCCAGGTTAGACTTGTGTTGAGACTCGTTCTCTCTTGTTCCGAGGTAGGATTGAAGTTGTCTGTTGCGTTATCAGGGAACCACTCATCTCGCTGGCTAACATCAACCGCTGCAGTATAAAGAAGCTTATCCTCTACCACAGCGCCGCTGACAAAACCGCGGAAGTTATTAAAACCACCATCAGCTTTGGGCGCTGCATCGACTGGGTTGTCATCTTTAGGTTTGCTATAGGTAAAAGAGACATTACCTTGGGTTTCATTGGTTGGCTTCTTGAGAATAATGTTCACCACACCACCAATCGCCTCACTGCCATAGAGTGCAGACATCGGCCCACGAATCACTTCCACTCTCTCAATAGCACTCATAGGTATGCTAGATAAGTCAAAGCCAGCTCCTCGAAT
Source organism: Vibrio fluminensis (assembly GCF_015278125.1). Taxonomy (GTDB): domain Bacteria; phylum Pseudomonadota; class Gammaproteobacteria; order Enterobacterales; family Vibrionaceae; genus Vibrio; species Vibrio fluminensis. Next base: position 44,965 of record NZ_JADILO010000026.1, on the reverse strand, counting down.
CACCGTTTCGCTTGAACTAATTCGGCGGCCATTGACTAGTACTAAAGCAAAGTTATCATTCGAAGAGTATTGGTTTTTCAGCCCACGAATGATGATCTTAGGTTCGCTACCTGTTGTTCTTGCAATCCTGACCCCTGCGACACTTTCTAAAGCAGTCGTAATATCAGTGGCCGGTAATCGATTAAGATCCTCTTCCGTCACCACCGTTAGCGAGGCAGGAGCATCTTGCAATGAAACCTCACTTTTTGTGGCGGTCACGACCATAACTTCCGATACATCAACGGAACTATCTTGGGCAAAAGTCGGGGCAACAACAACCCCTAGCGCTGCAACCAAAGTAGTGGGGCGCTTAAACATATCCATAATTTTTCCTTAATTAATGGTTATATAATTTTTTGTTTTTACTGAAATAAATAGTCAAGCCCGTTAGCGATAGTTACTCGCCAGCTATAGTAGTCATGTCCACTTGCGAGCTCGTCGAACTTCACGTCATAGTGTTTTTCTTGCAGTACTTGATACAACTTTCTATTGGTATCAATAATGCTTGCGCGATCTGGTTTCTGCTCAAACAGTCCTGCATTCATATAGATTTTCAGGCTGTTTTCCGGGGATTGACTGATCTGTTTGGTCAACCATTCCTTTTGCAGTCGGCTAGGCGCCCACCAAAAGGAACCCGACTGACTGAGGACATTGCCAAAGATTGCTGGATATTGGTGAGCGACGTACATCGACGCCAGCCCCCCATAACTCGAGCCTGTAAGGATGGTTTTGTTTGCAGGTGGGGCAATTTGGAATGTTTGTTTCACCCAAGGAATCAACTCGGTCGCCATAAATTCAGCAAAATCCGAATTGGGTGGCAGTTCTGTTCCACGCAATTTGCTAGTAGGATGATTGATGAAAATCGCTCGAAGTGGCGGTATTTTTTTCGCTGCAATGAGGTTGTCTAAAATTGTTGGTGTCGGAACGCGCGATAAGTATTGGTCGCCATCGAATACAATCAATAGTGGCGCATCTTTCGCTACTTGGTATTTTTGATGCGGTAAATAGACTTTAACCGAACGGGTATTGTTGAGAATATCACTCGCCAGTTGATAGGATTCAACTTGTCCTTGAGCTGAACCTAACTCCAAGGTGTATTGATCAGAAAACACATTACCGTATTCCATCGTAGATGCATCACCAAACTTATCATTTGCAGCAACGAATTTAGGTCGGATATTGAGCGGATCCGTTTGTGCTGTGGCCAGTACAGCTCGTCGCTGTTCAATCCACTCAAAGCCGGAAAGTTGCGGAACATTTGGAGCCATACGATAAGAAAGCCTGCTACCGTTTGGGACTTGGTAGCTTTTGTGCCAAATGTCACTATTCTTTAATCGTGAGAGATAAACATGGCCATCATAAGGTGCGCCAAACAGACGAACATTATGTTCATCACCTCTCCATAAAAAAGTAACGATGGCACTACCATCATGGTTGGGTTCGATTAACGGCGTACCTTTCAGCGCAATTTGTTGCCAAAACAGTTTTTCTGCATCTTCGATACCCGCAGAAAGGCTTTTGCTAACCTCAATTAATTTGGGACTAATTGGTGACTCATTCGGATTGACACTTTGATCAGATTTGAGTGATTTTTCTTCAACCACCACTTTAATTTGATTCTCTTTTTCCTGCGTAACAACTTCCAAAATATATTTACCTGGCGTTGTTGCTAGCCAAAAAATCTCACCATCACGCAAACCTTCATCGATAATTGTTTTTACGACTCGACCTTGTGAATCAACAATTCTGGCAAACGCTAACGACTTATCGCCCTCAACACTGCCGCGTATGTAGCTCGTCTCATCAACGTTTATCTCAGCTCGGTAATCATTCGATATCGTTAACGTTTCTTCAATTTCACTGACCGCGTGAACTGCTGTTGTCGTTAATGATGCTAAAAGAGAAATCACAACACTCTTCATAATAATAATTCTCACTCGCAATTGAGAATGAAAATTATAACCATGCGCGAATCTAATGAAAGGGGTGGTTATAATATTTGATCCTTATAGATCACATTACACGGTGTAACACATTACATAAGTTGCAAAATAATAAATGTCTTCTAACTTTGTATGCCTTTTAATCTACGATTTCATTCGCTAACTTAGTGAGTAGACACTGTTCAGCATCTGTAAAACGGTATTCGAAATTTTTGGCTGTAACATTTATCGATTGTCGCAGTTCAATCGGAACAGTTTGATTATTCTCCCTTAAGATTTGTAGAAACTCTTCGGTTGTTATATTGCGAACACGCTTAATCTCTTTATCAAAACCACCAATATCGGCCATCGGCGTAACAGCATCATCAGTTTTACGAAACGGGCTTTGAAACTTAGCTTCGGAGGCTTGATAATCAATATCTTCAAAACGCAACGCGGCTGCATCGGGTATAGCTTTAACTCGCATTTGACCATGCAATTTCTCCCACGTTACTGCGCACACAGACAAAGTAAACAAGGCTGGAACATTCTCAATTTTATTCGGTTGCGTCCAATTTCCTCGACTGAGTTCTCTACACAAAGATCCTAATGATTCCTCACTAATGCTTTCATAAGTGACTAAGCCCGCTTGACTCGAATAACTTAGCTTTAAGGTATCAAGCAGATAGTAAAAATGCCCCGTAAAGTGCCACTGCTTGGTACTGCCCTCAGTCGCAATAAAATCTGTCCTGTAACGCTTTTGCAGATTTTTCTTCATAAAATGAGCCATAATCCTGTGCATAACCCCTCCTCATATCACAAATTTCACATAATATAGATCCAAATGATAATAATTACCATTACGATTTATGAGGTAGCCTTGCAAATGGTTATGACAACAATCACGTGAAATAAAAAGTAAAGGAGAAAGCAATGAGCTTCATTGTTGGTTTAAGGAATCTTTTCTTTAGAGTCCTATATCGAGTTATCCGCCCACTTATTTTCTTAATGGATCCTGAAGACGCTCACTACCTATTTAAACGCGTAGGTGTATTTTTAGGCTCAAACCCACTGACTAAATCTCTAACATCACTACTGTTTAATTTTGAGCACAAAAGCCTAAATACCACTGTAGATGGCGTGGAGTACCGAAACCCAATTGGCCTTTCCGCTGGCTTTGATAAAGATGGCGAGTTAACAAGCATCTACCCTTCTATTGGCTTCGGGCTAGCTGAGCTTGGTTCATTTACTGGCGAAGTTTGTCCCGGCAATCCGGGTAAACGTCTATTTAGAATGGTGAAATCTAAATCTATCTTAGTTTGGTATGGTTTGAATAACCAAGGGGCTGAAAAGATATCTTCCCGTCTGCAAGGTACAAACTTCGGTAAGCTTAAAGTTGGTATCAATGCTGCAAAATCTAACATTACGCCCGAATTTGACTTACAAGATTCCATCGATGACTACGTAAAAACCATGCGGTTGTTTAAAGATATCGGAGACTATTACACCATCAACATCAGTTGCCCAAACACACAAGATGGCGAACCTTTTGTGGATAAACGTAACCTCGATGCACTGCTGATTGCGGTCAATCAGAATCGAGTTGAAGGGAGACCAATTTATGTCAAACTCGCTGCCGATATGGAAATTGAAGAGATAAACACCATCGTCGATTGCTGTGTTGAACACAAAATTGATGGTGTCGTTTTGACTAACCTCGCTAAGCCAGCTCACAATCAAGAGTATGTCAAAGAAGAGTTACCTTTCCACAAAGGGGCAATGAGCGGATTGCCACTGCAAAGGATCTCAACAGATGTGATTCGACATGTTTATCGACGTACGCGTGGAGAACTGACCATAATTGGTGTCGGTGGTGTATTTAGCGCTCGTGATGCTTACGAGAAGATCACTTCTGGCGCAAGTTTATTACATATGATCACCACGATGATCTTTGATGGGCCACAGAACATCAATGAGATCAATCGTGGCTTAGTAAAATTGCTCAAAGAAGATGGCTTTAATTCAATAGAAGAAGCGGTCGGCTCTCGTAACCCTCTCCCTAAATTAAAACAAACGCCTAACGATACCGAAGTAAAAGAAGTTGCTTAATAGCCAATTTTTATTACTCGCAAATAAGCCAGATTTAGCATGACTGGCTTTCTGATCCGAAAAAAACTATCTATTGGTGTGATCATTTCACATTTAGGCTTGCTGTAAGAAATTGCAAATAAATTAGAGCTTGATATCAATATTAAGACTTTGCTTACCATCAACATAGAATGCCAACACGCTGTATGTAAAATGGTTTAAAAGCCCTCTAAATACAGGAAAGTAAAGATGCTTAAAACCATATTCTTGGTACTGGTTCTTTCAAGTTTCAATGTATTGGCAGATTATGGAAATTTTGCTTGGTCGGTCAGTGACAATAACGGCAACCGGGTCTATGACACCAACAATGTCATCAAAGCCGCTATCGAGAACAATAATTTTATCCCATTGAGTTTTAACGCTCAGTTTGAAAGTGCCGCCCCAGAGCTTTTTAAACAAGTAGACACTTTAGGTCAGTTCGAGTTGGATGCGTTTGCCTCCCCTGCATTACTTAAAGGCATTAAAAGCCTTGTAACCGAGTTTGCTTGTGCCACCTATCGCTTTGAAGCTCGAAAAGGCGAAAGCCAAAAATGTAATGGTTTTGTCGCCGATAAAGATAAAAAAGAGGGAAAGCCTTTTCAAAGCGGGCAGTTTGTCGAAAAGCGACTCGACATTGCCATTAATAGTATTCGCCCTAACATGCCTAATCGCAGTTATGACATCTATCTCCCGAGCGCAAAAGAAGTTTCTTTAGAATACACATGGGGAGCGGTGCATGAACTCGGAACGTTTTTTGTCGACAAGCGAGATAAAAAAGATACGGTGTTAACCGTGTATATTGATGGTTATAAATTGGACGCAAACGGTGAGCGCGGCCCTAGAATAACCAAGCGACCCGAAATAATTTTCGTGGTTATCCCTGAGGCCAAAAAGATTGGTAAACAGAGTAACCAAGACAATGCGGCATCCTTTACTTTAGCGAAAGCCGACATCATAGTGCCACTGTACCAATAGATTTAAATTACTCGCCCCTCGGATTGAGGGGCGAATAAATGTTGCTTAGGCTGCTTCGATTACTTCGGCTGCTTAGCAAGCACTTGATCTATGTCGTCAGCACTATGGCGCTCCACCACTTGCTCCCACTCTTCACCCCAAGCTCGATTGACAATACGGCCACGTTGCACCGCTTGGCGTTCAGAAATTTCTTGCGCCCAACGAACGAGATGTGGATAGCTGGCAACATCCAAAAACTCTGCTGCGTCATAAAGCTTACCGAGTACTAAGTTGCCGTACCAAGGCCAAGTCGCGATATCAGCAATTGAGTATTCTTCGCCTGCCAAATAGCGATTATCCGCCAAGTGATTGTTAAGCAGATCTAACTGGCGCTTAGTTTCCATCGTGAAACGATTAATTGGGTATTCAAACTTCTCAGGGGCGTAAGCATAGAAATGCCCAAAACCGCCACCAAGATAAGGCGCACTGCCTTGCAGCCAAAATAGCCAGTTCATCGCCACTGTTTTGGTTGCCGGATCTTTCGGCAACAAGCAGCCAAACTTCTCTGCCAGATAAAGCAATATATGTCCCGATTCAAACACGTTTGCCACCGGAGACACAGATTTATCCACCAGCGCAGGAATTTTTGAATTTGGATTCACAGCGACAAAGCCAGATGAGAACTGATCACCATCACCAATTCGGATCATATGGGCATCATACTGAGCTTCAGTGATCCCTAAAGCCAGCAACTCTTCGAGCATAATGGTAACTTTTTGACCATTTGGCGTTCCCATCGAGTAAAGCTGTAAAGGGTGCTCGCCTTCTGGCAGAGCTTGCTCATGTCTCGCCCCAGCGGTTGGTCGATTAATGCTTGCCCAAGTTCCACCCGTTTCAGTATCGGTTGTCCACACTTTCGGTGGCGTATATTCACTTGTCATGACAGTTCCTTATCGATTGCTGTGTGATTCCGATTGGAATGACTATAGATAATCTGGTGACAAAAGCAGCAAAACACAACCTCTATTGATTAAATTGTTGCTTTGAATAACATCGACAACACAATTTATCCTTGACCCGACTACCAGTGTAAGGTTTAGTGTGCGCCCCCCTTTTTTCCCTAACGTTGAGGTTAAGATGTCCCTAGGATTTGATTTTGGAACGGCCAACTGCTGTGTCGCTCATCTTGTTGAAGATAAAGTCACACCGATCCCTTTGGTAGGAGAGAACATCTATTTGCCATCAACACTTTGCGCGCCAAATGCGGAGTCGGTTTCAGAGTACCTATTTCGCTGCTTAAACATCGAGCCAAGTAACGACGCAAACCAAGCGGTATTAAGAAGAGCTATAACAATCAACCGTGAAGAAGGGCTTGAAGTGCGCACCGATGACGTAAAATTCGGTAATGAAGCATTGGAGCTTTACCTCGAAGATCCTAAAGACGTTTACTTCGTCAAATCACCTAAATCGTTTTTGGGTGCAATGGGTTTGCGCGATTTACAACTCTCGTTCTTTGAAGATCTGGTCTGCGCTATGATGAGTAACATCAAACGCCGCGCGGAAAGTTCAGCAAGAAAAGAATTTACTCAGACTGTTATTGGTCGCCCTGTCAACTTCTTAGGTCGCGGCGGCGAAGCATCCAACATTCAAGCGGTGGATATTCTGACTCGCGCAGCAAAACGTGCTGGCTTTAAAGATATTGAGTTTCAATATGAGCCCGTTGCAGCAGGCTTGGACTTTGAGGCAACCTTAAATAGCGACAAAAAAGTACTGGTTGTCGATATCGGTGGTGGTACGACAGACTGCTCGATGATTCAAATGGGACCAACTTGGCGTGGTAAGCAAGATCGCCGTGATTCACTGCTGGCGCACACCGGTCAAATGGTGGGTGGTAACGATCTGGATATCTTCATCGCCTTTAAGTGTTTGATGACCGAATTCGGCTTGGGTAGCAAACTAAAAAGTGGGTTAGATCTGCCTTTAATCCAATTTTGGAATGCGATTGCAATTAACGATGTTCAAGCTCAACGTGACTTTTATGCCCACGATAACCTATCGATGCTGCGCCAGTTCCACAAAGAAGCAATGCAGCCTGAAAAGCTACAACGTCTGGTTAAGTTGCACCAAGAGACATTAGGTCACGGGGTTATCCATCAAGCAGAGTTGGCTAAAATTGCCATGTCTGAACATAACGATTACACCACCACTATCGACCTGGTGAGCGAAGCATTCAACGTGCCTACCACGCGTGAAGCCATTGATGCTGCAATTGAAAACCCAATGCACAAGATCCGCAGCTTGGTTCAAGACGCCGTAACACAAAGCGGCATCCAACCAGATGTGATTTACATGACTGGTGGTTCATCACGCTCAAAAGCGCTCACCTCAGCAGTGGCATCAGTGTTGCCAAATACAGAGATTGTCAGCGGCAACTACTTTGGTTCTGTCACCGCTGGTTTAACTCACTGGGCAAACCTAATCTATCGCTAATCAAAGCGGATAGCACAACTCACTACAAGGCTCGCGTCCTATTGCGAGCCTTTTGTTAAGTCGATACTCACCGATTGCAACACCCAATCACCGCACCATATTCCAACCTTTCACTCAACTTGATAACAGTTTGCTAAATTTCGCCGTATCCCGTTGTCTTTCGCATCATTCTCTCTACCTCATTTAGTAGGCTAGCTCTCATCTTTAGCGGTTTGCTATTGATAGAATTAGACAAATTCGACTGACCTAACTGCTCATGAGTCTCAATAAACAGCATTTTGATATCGTCACTGCCCTTACGATGCAATGCACGTCCCTCAATGCCCTCGCTTCAGTATTCAATATGACTTCGCGCAACCTGCGCTATGCGATTGAGAACATCAATTTCTATCTAGAAAAGTTGGGAATGACACCCATCGCCTTAACCAACGGCGAACTCCACTACCCGTATGATGCCAGTCCATTCTTTAGCGATGTATTCGCGACTAACTTTGTCTACTCCAAACTGGAACGGGAAGAATACTTAGCCGTCATTGCGCTCTTTGCACCGCAAACGCCATTATGTGAGATTCAGCAGTATCTTAAAGTCAGTCGCCCAACACTCAACAAAGATCTACGCGCCACCAATGAGATGTTCAGTAGCTTGGCATTAGAGCTCGAAGTGATCGATCAACACCTGCACGTTTCCGGCAAAGAGAAGCAAATACGTTACTTGCAAATGTGTTACGCCTCTAAATACCTTTTTTGTAAAAACGACCACGTTCATTATCTCAAAAAGCGCTATTTCTATGAACGGGATATTGTGTCGATTGTGCAGGCATATGTTGAAAAGTATCAGCCATATGACGCATTTTTAGCGGTTACTCAAATTGAACAAAGTGCCAACTGCGCTTTGAGTGATGAGTTTAGAAATCTCTTTACCATCTATGTGATGATCACCTTGAGCCGTATTCAGCAAGGGGTGTTTATTAACCGCAAAAATAACGGTACGTTTTTGCAATCAACCAAAGCATTTGGCTATATCAAGCAGGCGCTCGGTTGGCAACAGGAAGGGTATCATTTTGAAGCGCTGCATTTAGCCGAGTACTTCCTTGGCGGGATCAATACCGATGGCTTCTATGAAAAACGCCTGCAAGCGGAAAGCTTTATATTCCAACTGCTGAGTGTGATTAGCCAAGATTGCGGCAAAGATTTGTTAACTGATACCGCGTTGCTGAATGACATCGTCACCTACCTGACGACCGCCGTTTATCGCGCGAAGAATAATCTCAACACACAACTTGGTGAACAAAGCCCATATTCCAAAGCATTGTTTGAACAAGTTAAAACCGTTACCGAGCAGTATCGACATCATCTTGTTGAGCCACTGCGCAACGAGGAAATTGGTTACATTACCCGTTTAATCAATCGGGCGATTGAAGCGCGCAGCAGCCATTGTGTCTCTTTGGAAACCTTACTGGCGATTGCGAAAAGTAGCAGTGTTGAGCTCAACAACGAAGCGTTTGTGAGTCAGGTGCTGGCGCAACTCGGTGACAAGGTGATCGATGATCGCGCTTTACCCTCACTGGATGATCTACTCGTTACCCTAAGCGATACGTCAACATTGCCCGCTCAAGGTGAATTAGTGCCTATTCTCAACTGGTTAAGTGGTGAAATGGTACAACTTGGCCTAGTTAACGAACGCTATTCACACGGTATAGTCACGTTATTTTACGCCCGTAACCATGCCTACTTTGCTCAACACGGTTTACTCGTTTGTCACGGCAAAAGCGCATCACACTGTGAACGAATAAGCATCGCTCATTTGCGCTTGGATAAGTCAATCAGTGATGTTTTCCAGCGCAATATCCGCCAAATCATGATGATCAGCCATCTGGATAACGTACAGCACTTACGTGCTGTACATCAATTACACCAAAAGCTTACCGAGCAAGGACCGTTCCTTCTTGCCGCAGATACGGAAACCCCACTCAGCAATAGGAGTACAAGCGCGCTGTCTGCGTTTCATCCAACTGAGTAACCACATGCTTGAGCAAAGCGAGACAATTGAGCGCATCGCTTTGCTTCACTTGGGTATAAGCCGAATGGCAGTTACGTACAGGTAATATAATCGCTAAACCAGCAATGCCACTGCCTACCAACGTTGCCGGGCCATTGTCAGTACCGCCACCAGCAAGAAAATCGCGTTGAACGGCAATACCGTATTCTTTCGCCACATCACTGACCAAGTTCAGCAAAGGGTAATGCCCTAAAGCAATCTTGTCAGCTACCACTAAACATGGTCCGTGACCAAACAAACGTTGAGAACCAGACTGTGGCGTTAGATGTTTAGCCGTCGCCACATCCAGCACAATGACCACATCCGGCTTCAATTGCTCAATCGCAGTTTTTCCGCCTTTGGTGCCCACTTCTTCTTGCACTGTAGCAACAAAATAAAGATCACACTGTGGTGCGCTCTGTTTGAGTGAGCGCATCAACTCTGCTCCAAGCCAGCAGCCAATGCGATCATCCATCGCTTTGCCGACTAAGGTTTCGCTGTTATTTAACTGGAAGTGACGAGTAGCAAAGACCGCACTATCACCAATTTCGATACCCATTGCCGCCACTTGCTCGCGGCTTGTTGCACCGACATCAAGCCACAGGTCATCAATGGTGAGTTCTCCCAGCGGCTTATCGCTCCACAGCAGCCCTGTGAATTTTTCACCACTGCGGGTTTTGAGCTCGATTTCACTGTTGATCGCAACACGCGGATCAATACCGCCAAGCTTAAACACTTTCAATAAACCGTCACTACGAATTTCGCGGATCAAAAAGCCCACTTCATCCATATGTGCAACCACCGCTACTTTAGGACCAGTAGCGTTGCGATTGAGTCGTGCAATCAGGCTGCCTAAACCATCAAAGCTGATTTCATCAGCGATATCGGCAAGCTCATCACACAAAATTTTTCTTACTTCATACTCACGCCCAGATGGTCCATGAGCATTATTCAATTGCGCCAACAAACGGAAGTCATTCATTACTTTAATACTCCTGGCTCTCTGCTTTGGTGACCAGATTCTTGGGTTACTGGCTCAGTTGAAACAGGCTGTAAGGGAATCATGCGTAGCTCTCTTGGCAATTGAGTCAAACTTTCACAGCCGTTTTCAGTGATCACTAAGGTATCTTCAATCCTGACACCGCCGATCTGAGGCAAATAGACGCCCGGTTCAACAGTAACCACCATACCGACTTCTAATGTGGCGCTGCTATCGGAGGCAAGTTTCGGGTATTCATGACCTTGCAACCCAACGCCATGACCTAAGCCATGACAAAATGCCTCTCGATACCCTTGGCGAGCAAGGTACTGTCTAACACCATCATCCACTCGACTGGCAGCGATACCTGGTCGAAGCATTTCAACCCCCATTCGCTGCGCAGTAAACACCACATCAAAAATTGTCTGCAGTTGCTCAGAAACCTGTCCGGTACAAAACGTTCGGGTCACATCAGAGTGATAACCTTGATACACCACGCCAAAATCAATCGTGACCAGTTCATTTTGCTCAATGACACGCTGGGATGGTCGCCCATGAGGTAACGCCCCTCGCTCACCAGAAACCACAATCAGAAAATCAATGCTATCAGCCCCTAACATTCGCGCTTGGAACTCTAGGTGGGCCGCGAGTTGATGTTCAGTCATACCAAGATGAAAATCACGTAAACCTCGCTCAATCGCTGTTTCGGTGATTTCGCATGCCTTGCGGATCAGAGCAATTTCTTGCTCTGACTTCCAACGTCTCATAGGAGTGACGACATTGTTGGTCGGCACCAGTTGTTGCGAGAGCGCCTGTTTTAACTGTTCTACTTGTTGAAAACTTAGCGCATGGCTCTCAAAACCTAATCTCTGGATACCGTGAACATTGAGCCTTTGTTGCAGCGTCTCCAACCAACCGTGTTGGTCTGTCGACACTCTCAAACAATCCGGGCTTTGCTCTGCCACTTGCTGCCAATACTTACCTGCGACCAAGAGTTCGCACCCTGACTGCGTCAGCAATAAGTACCCGCCACTGCCAGTAAAACCGCTCAGATAACGCTTGTGGTGAGTGTCACTAACAAGCAAAGCATCAAACTGTTCTAAGTAAGGATCTAAGCTGAATGTCCGCATTTCAATATCCATTCATTCGTTATTTCGAGAAACCATGCATCGAGTGTGTTGCGTTAGAAATCGAGTCCCAGCTCATCCAACAATTCATCGTCTTTCTTACTGAATACTGATTTCTTCTCTTGTTCTGCTTTTAGCGCCGCTTCACGAGCCATCTCTTGTCTATCCATGATTCTAAAGAACGGGTAGTAACAGAAGAATGAGGCGACAATCTGTAGTGCTTGAACAAATGGCGTCTTCCAGTCAAAGCTTGTTAAGTAACCTTCAAAGAACAATGGTAGATACGGTGGATCAAAGAACGGTTTCGCTAAGAAGCCATATTTCATCAATACCAGTGGGAAGATACCAATCAGCGAACCACCCAGTACGAACGGGATAAATAGAATCGGGTTCAAGATAATTGGCGCACCAAATAGCACTGGCTCGTTAATACCAAACAAACTTGGCACTAAAGAAACCTGACCAACCTTGCGGTAGCGTTGAGTTTTCGCAATCAACATCGCGATAACCAGACCTAAAGTAACACCTGACCCTGTAAAGTTAACGAACGCTGAGAACGTACCGCCAGTAACAAAGTGAGTCAGTTCAACGCCTGCCGTTTTCGCGGCAATGTTTTCAGAAAGATATTGCACGAAGATTGGCGATAGGATCGGGCTTAATACTGCTGAGTGGATACCAAAGAACCAGAACAACAGACGTAGCATGATCACAAACCACACCACCCATAGGTTATCCAAGCTACCTACCACTGGCGCAAGCACTTGCATTAGGATTTCAGGCAGTAGTAAACCACCCGTCCACTCCGCAATAAAGTAACGTGCTGAAACAAACAGTACTGCAATAAATGCGGTCGGCGTGATCAGTTCAAATGAGCTAGATACGAAGTCTGGCACACCCTCTGGCATTCTGATCACCAGTCTCTTTTCGGTAAAGAAACGATAGATTTCCACACTGGCAATCGCGACAAATATCGCTGTAAATAGACCTTTTGAGTCAAAGAAGCGAATATCTAACGAACCATCTGGGTTGACCGACGTGGTCATGATCAAATAAGCAAAAAGGGATAAGGCAACCGCACCCACTGTATATATTTTGTAGCCTTCACTCAAAAAATAAGCAATTGCTATCACAGTGTAAATGGCGATAAAACCAAGTGAAAATTTAATTAAAAGATCGATAAGATAAGTGTTATTAATAAACCATTCTTGCACTGCTGCCGAATCAGAAAATACGTTTTTCAGTGCTTTTAATGGGTAAGCCATTGAACCTAATAATAGGATTGGCGTTAATACCACCATGCCTTTTTTAACGGCACTAAGATGGACTTGTTTATCTATTTTCTCTGCAATCGGCAATAATATTTTGCTGAGCAGCTTTTCAAAAGAGGCGAATAGGCTCATATACGTAACCTTCATTCATTATAATAGGTAACACCTGCGTGTATCCGCAGGTGGTAGGGAGAGAGGTAAAACTTAGTCAACCAGGCTCATTTGGTGCTTTTTATGGGCAAGTAGTGCTTGCTTAAGCACCGTCGCACCATCCATTGCACCGTAAATTTCTGCTGATAGTAGAACTGATGGTTTGTTATTTTCTAAAGCTGCCGCTTCAATGTTTTTATATTTGTGGCTTAGCTGAGGACCTACCAAGATCACATCAAAGTTATTAATTTTTTCTGACAGGCGATCTACTGAAATAGCTTCAAGTGTAAAATCTTCAATATTCAGCATTTGACTACCATTGATGGTTTTCTTCATTTCTTCCATCATCATCGTGGTTGAAAAACCGCCAGCACAAACTAATAAAATATTCATCATACAGCCCTTTGTTTTCATATTTGAGTACGGGCTAATTAACAAACATTTACTTACATTCGTCAACGAAACTTGATTTCACTGATATTGTGAAATCAAGTTTCATCGCTTTTTAATTCGCTTCTGCTAATGTGCAACCATCAAGTGAAATCCAAGGAACATCCCCATGAGCAACTCTCAAGAAATGAATGAAGAATTCGAAAAAATCATAATCTCTATCGTTAGTTATTCTGGCGAAGCGAAGGGCTATGCTTATGAAGCTTTAACGCTGTCTGAAGAAGGCAAATTTGAAGAAGCGGCAGCTATGATGGAACAATGCAACGTCAGCGTGCGCAAAGCACATGAAGTGCAAACTGACCTGATTCGCCAAGAGATCAGCGGTGAAAAAATCGTGGTGAGTATGATCATGGTACACGCACAAGACCACCTGATGACCACGCTATCTGAACGCGAACTCATCCGTAAAATGATTGAACAAAACCGTCGCCTATACAAATTAGAACAAGCATTGCTGAACCAATAAACTGCCTTTCCCCCAAAGGTTTGTCGCTCCTGCAGTAATGCCGACGTGGCGTGTAAGCGCCACGTCTCCCTCAGGTTTAATTTGGATATGATTTAATTTGGAACTGCGCAATGAGTTTTGATTTTTCTGCCCCTACCTGCCGCCTTAATAGCTATTCAACCCAATGGGATTACGTCAGTGACCGTTTTGGCGCTGCTGACCTTTTGCCATTCACTATTTCCGACATGGATTTCGCGGCGGCACCTTGTATTACCGCTGCGCTGCAAAAACGCTTAGACCACGGGATCTTTGGTTACAGTCGTTGGAATCATGATGACTTTAAACAGGCGATTTGCCATTGGTTTAGTAGCGAATATAACGCCAATTTAGACCCAGAAAGCTTGGTTTATGGACCTTCGGTCATCTATATCGTCGCAAAACTCATTCAGCTCTGGTCTGCTCCTGATGATGGCGTGCTGTTTTTCGACCCAGCTTATGACGCCTTTCGTCCACTGATAGAGAGCGCCAATCGCCAAGCATTGGCAAGTCCACTCACTTATGTCGACGATGATGAAAACAGCGGCTATCAAGTCGATTGGCAACACTTCACCACACAAGCGGAAGATCCGCGTTGTAAAGTGCTGCTATTGTGTAACCCGCACAACCCAACTGGCAAAGTTTGGTCGCGAGAAGAACTCAAGAAAATTGCCGAAATAGCCAAGCGTAATCAGCTCAAAGTGATCAGTGATGATATCCATATGGATATCTGCTTTACCCCGTATACACCTTGGGTAGAAGTCGCCTGTGACGATCAATGGGCAATCGTCAGCTCTGCATCGAAATCATTTAACATTCCCGCTTTAACTGGCGCGTATGCGGCGATAGCGTGTGAAGAAACCAAGCAAGCCTACCTCAATATTCTTAAACAGACGGAAGGGTTATCGTCACCCGCAATTCTCGGGGTGATTGCCACCATGGCGGCTTATCGCGAAGGTGCTCCTTGGCTACATACGCTGAAAGAATATCTGCACGGTAACTTGCAGTGGGTAACCGAGCGTCTCAATCAAGAATTTCCACAACTTAGCTTGCACGTACCGCAAGGGACCTATCTAGCGTGGCTGAATTTAACACCGCTCAATATCGATATGGATAAACTGCAACACGCGCTTATCCACCAGCAGAAAATTGCCATCATGCGCGGCGATTGCTACGGTCCACTTGGCATCAACCATTTAAGATTAAACGTGGGTTGCCAACGGGAAAAAGTCGAGCGTGGCGTGGAAGGGCTAATTAAAGCCATTCACTCATTAAGATAAACGGCTGATTCAATGAACAAAACCCAGCAGTTTGACACCACTGGGTTTTGAGTTAGCCAACGTTGATTAGTGAATGGGACGAAGCTTTAAACCAGTTCTTGGATGATTTTTTCCAGCTTGTCTAACCCTTCATTGAGGATTTCAGATTCGATTGTCAGTGCCGGTAGCAAACGGATTACGTTCGCTTTCACCCCACATGACAGCAAGATCACGCCATTTTCCTGCGCTTTACCGATAATAGCTTTAGTCAAATCTTGTAGCGGCTGACCCGTTTGCGGATCAGTAAACTCAATCGCCATCATTGCACCGTGCGTACGCACCTGACCGATCTGCGGTACTGTTTGCTGCAGCTTAGTCATACGTGCATTGACGATTTCACCAATGCCATTAGCTTTGGCACACAAGTCTTCCTCTTCGATAATCTTAAGCACTTCAAGACCTGCCACACACCCCATTGGTGAACCGGCATAAGTGCCGCCCAGACCACCAGCAGGAGCTGAATCCATTACCTCAGCTTTACCGACGACCGCAGAAATTGGGAAACCGCCGGCAATACCTTTCGCTAACGTCATCATATCCGGCTCAATACCCAAATGCTCTGTGGCAAACATCTTACCGGTACGAGCAAAACCCGCTTGGATTTCATCGGCAATCAACATGATGCCGTGCTTATCACAAATCTGACGTAGTGCTTGAGCAAACTCAGCTGGCGCTTTATAGAAACCACCCTCACCCTGCACAGGTTCAAAGATAATCGCCGCCACACGGGATGCTTCAATATCGCATGTAAACAGATCTTCAAGCGCTTGTAGGCTCTGTTCAACACTCACACCGTGGAATTCATTTGGGTATGGTGCGTGGAACACTTCACCAGGGAAAGGACCGAAACTCGCTTTATACGGCGCAACCTTACCAGTTAGTGCCATGGTTAAATTGGTACGACCATGGAAAGCCCCTTTAAACGCAATCACACCGCTGCGACCAGTATGCGCACGCGCCACTTTGACGGCGTTTTCGACCGCTTCTGCGCCTGTGGTTAAGAAAATCGCTTTCTTTGCAGACTCACCTGGGGCAATTTCTGTCAGCTTTTCTGCCAGTTCAACAAACGACTCATATGGCGTAACTAGCGCACAAGTATGGGAGAAGTTATCCAGCTGAGCCTTAACCGCTTCGGTAATGCGCTTATTAGAGTGACCGGTGTTGTTTACCGCGATACCCGCGGCAAAATCGATATAGCGATTGCCTTCGACATCCCAAATTAACGCGTTTTCTGCTTTAGCGACATAAATTGGGTAGAGCGCGCCCATACCGTTAGAAAATGCCTGACTTCTTCTCTGGTGCAGTTGTTGGTTGGTCATTGTCTATTCCTTGAGTTTGTGAGTGTACCTCCGCCAGGAATTACTCCCTTTGGCAGCTTAACTTTATGGTTATGATTATGTGCGCCGTTTGGCGCGAGATTAATTAACTGGGATCATCTTTGACGACAAACACCGAGCAATGAGAATGGCGCACAATCTTGGCGGCATTTGAGCCAAGAAAATATGAACGCAACTTGGGCTTGGCAGATGCCATTACAATCGCATCCACTTGAGAACGTTTGGCTTGCAGTACCACTTCATCGAATACCACACCATTGCGCACAATCGCCTTACCGCGGTGCTGCTTGGGTACATACATCTCAAGCATGGTTTGCACGCTGTCAAAGGCGCTTTTATGCTGCTCAGAAAAAGCACTGCCGGAAGCGGTTGGCACCATACTGTGGTGAACTTTCGCCTCATCAACGTAGAGCATGTCGATAACACCATGTTCATCGATCAATTTAAGCGCCATATCGACCTCTTTTTTCACCACATCTGGGTAGACAAGGTCAACGGGCATCAAGATTCGCTTAAGGCTCATACTAATTTACTCCCATCACTTTATTCGGTAGCCACATCACCACTTCAGGGAACATCATGCACATGATCAGCACACACAGTTTCAAAGCGATAAACGGCAGAATTGAGCGATAAATATCCATCATACTGACACCCGGAGGCGCGATACCTTTCAGGTAGAAAAGTGCGAAACCATAAGGAGGGGTTTGTACCGCGATCTCAATATTCAGAATCATCAAAATGCCGAACCAAATTGGGTCGTAGCCAAGCGAGACAACAATCGGGGTAAACAGTGGTGCACACATCAAGACGATGATCAGCTCGTCGATGATAAAGCCGAGCAGTAACATGATCACTTGCATCAGAATGATCACCCCAAGCGGAGGCAAGCCAAGATCTTGAGTGATTTGCGCTACCATATTTTGCACGCCACTTAACATGTGGAAGTTACTAAATAGCGACGCGCCGAGAATGATCCACATCGAGACACTGACTAACATCGCAGTCTCAAAACCCGATGACTTGAACATTTCAAAGCGAAAGCGCTTAAACAAAATAGCCAAGATAATCGCGCCAACTACCCCAATCGCCCCGGATTCTGTTGGCGTTGCAATGCCGGTAATAATGCTGCCCAATACCGCGACAATCAGTAGCAAAGAAAAGAAACCATCACGGGCTGTTGTGAACTTTTCTTTGCCCGACATTTTGGTTTCACTGCCAGTGCCAAGCGGAGCTTTTTTCGGGTTGAGTTTACAGCTGATAATGACGTAAGCCATCAGCAAAACGATCGAGATTAGCGCCGGAATGATCGCAGCAAGGAACATACGCCCTACCGAGTTTTGCGTCGTCGCAGCATACATGATCATTGGAATGCTCGGCGGGATCAAAATACCCAATCCGCCACCCGCCATGATCACACCAAGTGCTAAGCGTTTATCGTAGCCACGCTCTAACATCGGTTTGAGTGCGATACTGCCTGAAGTCATAATGCCGGCACCGATGATGCCTACCATCGCGCCAATCATCGAACAGACACCGATAACGCTGACCGCTAAAGAGCCGCGAATACGACCAATCACCATTTGGCTGGCATTAAACATCGCATCACCAATACCGGAGCGAGTCAGCAACTGTCCCATATAGATATACAGCGGGATAGCCAGCAAGATAAAGCTAAAGAAATTACTTTCGATGGTGGTCGGCACTAGGTTAAAAATGCCCTCGCCCCAAGTGAGATAACCCATCCCCATCGCGATACCGCCAAGGGCAAGCCCCACCGGTGCACCAAGTGCAAAACTGGCAAGAATGCAGCCAATGAGCAACAGCGTTAATACTTCAATACTCATAAATCCCCCGCTTGTTCGACTAGTGTCTCGGTTTCCTCGCTCTCTTCTGGAGCCTGCTCAATTAACGATTTACCGGTAAACAAGTAGTAAAGGTCTTGCACAATATCGCTGGTAAATTGGACGATGAACGCGCCACAAGCCACCACCATCATTACCCAGAAATGTGCCATCGATGGTGCCCATTCAGACTGACGGCGGTAGTTAAACTCGACGGCTTCTTCAAACTTACCCAGTGCCATAATCAGCACCACATAAAGAAAGAAAATCGCCAGCGAGTAAGAAAATAGATTGAACAGTGAACGCACTCGTGCCGAAACCGATAGATAGAGCACATCCACATTAATATGAGCTTTATTTTGTTGGGCTAATGCGCCACCTAGCGCAGCAATATAGCCAAATAAAAAAAGTGATACGTCGTATGCCCAAATGGTTGGCGCACCCAGTACATAACGAGAAAAGACTTCAAAAGCGACCGTCGCTGCCAGAATAGGCATTAAGAGCGATGCTGACACACCGATCAAATAGATTATCTTGTTCACGCCGCGACAGTACGTTGCTAACACTGTACTCAACATAGACTTCATCCCTAACAGCATAAAAGGAGGAAGGGGGGATCCTGCCCCCCTTATTGGTGATTCAGCCTGAGGGTCAATCTCGCTTTAAATCACCTTTGTTTTCAACATAGTTTTGCCGATAGTTTTTATTGTGTGTCTTGTACGATTTTGATTAGACGCTGGCTGTATTTGTCAGAATCGGCATACTCAGTCCATAGTGAACCTGCCGCTTTGTTCCACTGCTCGGCATCTGCTGCGCTTGGCTCTGGGCTCCACTTCATACCTTTTGCTTCCATATCAGCAATGGCTTGAGATTCCCAAAGGCGAGACTTAGTCATCTGCTCACGAGCGTGCATAGCACTTGCCGCGCGTACAATCGCTTTCAGATCATCCGGAAGTTTGTTCCATGCACTCTTGTTCACCACGATTGGCAGCGTTTGCGCACCAGCAATTGGAAGACGGTACATGTATTTCGCTACTTCAACGTGGTTACCATCGCGGTGATCGATAATGTTACTACCGATAGAACCATCGATAACGCCAGTCGCTAAGCTGGTGTAGATTTCGCTGTAAGAGAGTGATGCTGGTGACGCACCTAGGTTACGTAGGAATTTCCCGTAAGCGCCCGGCGCACGGATCTTTAAGCCTTCGAAGTCTTCAATTGAGTTAATTGGCTCTTTAGTTAGCACGTAAACCGGTAGCTGAATGTATGGTTCAAGCCAAACAAGGTTTTGCTTGTCGTAGGCTTCTTCCAGTACTTCACCCCAGCCTTTTTCGTGGAATAGTGCGCTGAGCTCACCCACATCGTCTGTCATTCCCGGTAGCCCCACTTCCACCACACCAGCAGGAAATTCGCCCGCATGCATTGGTTGGAAAGGTGCACCCATGGTCATAAGACCTGATTTAACCGAGCCAAGAACACCAGTTTGACCAACGCCTTCACCTGAATACATCATTTGCACTGCAATACGACCGTTCGACATTGCTTCAATGTTTTCCGCAAAACTTTTATACACTTCACCGTAAGCTGTACCGCGTGGATACAAGTTTACAAAGCGCCAATTATGCTCAGCGGCAAATGTCTCAGATACAGTTAAAAAAGTGCTTGATAGTGCAAGCGCGCAAGCAGCAACTTTTTTGGTTAGGCTTCCCTTGTTCAATTTAGTTAAAGTTTTAAACATGAACTTTCTCCTTGAGTGATTCTGTTTGCTCTGGCTCGGCCAGTAACAGTCGTCGTGACCAATTAATCCTTGGTTGTCACTGTGTAACTAATAATTACATTCTGTTTACATTCTTTAAATTCAAATTGCGCAAGAAAAATCGCTTAGAACTAGGCGCAGATTGCCGCTAACTAGTTATTCTAATTACAAAATCTGCAACAACGTTATCAGCGATTTTAATCAGCAAGAATGATCAAAGACTTATGCTGATTGGTATCACTAGAGCTATGCGAAATAACAGGCAAAAAAAAGCAGCACATCAGTGCTGCTAAAACATTTTGCCCCAATGGTCTGGAAGGGGACTAGTTAGGGAAAACATGTCAAACTAAGAAAGGAGAATCTATTATTTTTCCAGTTAGGACATTAAATGCCGTGGCATAAATACTTAATTTCTAGATAATCATCGATGCCATATTTTGATCCTTCACGTCCACTGCCCGACTCTTTTACACCACCAAACGGAGCCACTTCGGTCGAGATAATGCCTTCATTGATACCTAAAATTCCGTATTCCAGCGCCTCACTCATGCGCCAAACTCGTGCATGATCTCGAGTATAGAAATAGGCAGCTAAACCGTAAGGCGTATCGTTGGCTCGGCGCACCACATCCTGCTCATCAGTAAAACGGAAAATAGTCGAAATTGGACCAAACAACTCTTGATGAGCGATATCCATCTCTTCGGTGACATCAGTCAAAATGGTCGGTTGATAGAACTGCGCGCCATAGTCATGCCCCGCTCCGCCAAGTGTCAATGTGGCACCTTGTTCAATCGCGGTTTGTACTAATGCCGCAACCTTTTCAAACGCTTTTTGATTAATGAGCGGTCCAATCTCGGTCCCTTCAACCAGGCCATCACCGACAGAAAGTGCTTTAACCGCTTGGGTGTACTTCTCCATAAACTCATCATAAATCGCATCATGGATATAGAGACGGTTTGTACACACGCAAGTTTGACCGGCATTGCGATACTTTGAGATCACCGCACCTAACACTGCTTTATCAATATCAGCGTCATCAAAAACAATAAACGGTGCATTACCGCCAAGCTCAAGTGACACTTTTTTCACCGTGTCTGCCGCTTGGCGTAGGATTAATTTGCCCACTGGCGTTGAACCTGTGAACGACACTTTGCGCACCAATGGATGACGACAAAGAACATCACCAACTACAGCTGGACGTGAAGTCGTCACCACATTGACCACACCTTTAGGAATCCCCGCCTGCTCAGCCAGTTTAACCATCGCAAGCGCACATAACGGCGTATCTTCCCCTGGCTTAATCACTACCGTACAGCCCGCAGCAAGTGCTGGACCGACTTTGCGTGTGATCATTGCGACTGGAAAATTCCACGGAGTGATCGCAGCCACCACACCAATTGGTTGTTTGATGGTCATATAACGATTGTTCGGATTAGCCGCTGGGATCACGTCGCCATAAATGCGTTTCGCTTCTTCCGCAAACCACTCAATAAACGACGCACCATAC
The DNA here is from genome assembly GCF_015278125.1 of Vibrio fluminensis. GTDB lineage: Bacteria > Pseudomonadota > Gammaproteobacteria > Enterobacterales > Vibrionaceae > Vibrio > Vibrio fluminensis. Next base: position 23,177 of record NZ_JADILO010000026.1, on the reverse strand, counting down.
AGCACTTCGCCATAGGCTTCTTTGTATGGTTTGCCTTGCTCTGTCGTCAGGAGTTTGGCGAGCGCATCGGCATTCTCGACAATAAGATCGAACCATTTCTTCAGCAATACGGCACGCTGCTTGGCAGTCGTCGCTCGCCATTCTTGAAACGCTGCGTGGGCAGCAACAACGGCAGCTTCTGATTCTTCCTTGCCCATATCAGGCACAGAAGTAATAAGCTCGCCAGTAGATGGATTAATAACATCAACCTGTTTGCCATCTGTGGCATCAACCCACTCTCCATTTATAAAACCACGGGATAAGACCAAATCTGCCATTAGTTCCATTCCTACTGTTATAAACATTAACAATGTCAAAGATAAAAAAAACCAAATCGCGCATAATAGCGCCAGAACGTAACAAAATTATAACAAGAGTTTGAGGAACATAAATATTCCTCGATAAACATAAAGTTTTACGGATCTAAAACAATGACTAAAAATTCTGTGCCCATCGGTCACATTGGTGACTACGAAATCAAACAACTGAAAATATTTAAAGTGGTCGCCGATTGCGGTGGCTTCTCTGCTGCTGAAACCGAACTGAACGTAAGTCGCTCAACGATCAGTATTCATATCTCTAACCTTGAATCGCGTTTAAACCTCATTTTGTGCCGTCGGGGACGGTCAGGATTTGCGTTAACGGAAGAAGGGGCGGTAGTTTATGATGCGACGGTCAAATTGCTCGGGGAACTGGAAGATTTTCGCAATACAATTAACCACTTAGATATTCAACCATCCGGTAGCTTAACGGTGCTGTTTAGCGACAATATCAGTTTGGATACCCGCGCCCATATGCCAGAGGTGATCCGTAATTTTGCCAATATCGCCAAAGAAGTGTATCTAACCGCTGAAGTCGCACGAATGACGGAAATTGAACGTAAAGTGCTACAAGAAGAAGCGGATATTGGCTTTATTCCCTTCCACCGCGAACTCGATGGACTGGAATACGAGCACTTCTATACCGATATCTGCTACCTCTATGCCAGTAAAGATAACCCTCTCGCTGAGCTTTCCGAGCAAGAGCTGTCCGATGAAGTGATTAATGGCTTTCCTGTTGCCTATGCTGGTATCAAAACTCAAGAACGGCTCAATTCGCACTTGGCAAAAATGAATCTTAAAGCCACCGCGTATAACTATGAGTCACGCTTAGCGCTGATTCTTTCCTCGCGCTACATTGGTTATCTGCCAGAAAACTATGCCAAGCCTTATGTCGACTCAGGTGAATTAGTTACGATTGCCCCAAGCGATCGTTACTACTACCTAGAGATCATGGCTATCACCAAGAAAACCAACTCAATCAATAAATTACGTTCTTTATTTATCAAAACCATGCGTGACTATTACCGAAAGATTAAAGAGTAATTCATCGCCTACAAACCACAAAAAACCTGAAGCTTAGCTTCAGGTTTTTCGTCAGTTAACCCGTTAAATTACGCGGTTTCAGCAACTTGTTCTGCTGGCGATTCCGCCTGCTCAATGCCCTGCTTTTGCATGATCTTATCGCAGATATAACCGCCAATCGGGATTGCCGATGTCGCCGCAGGTGAAGGTGCATTGCATACATGCAAACTGCGCGCACTCTCAGCAAACAAAAAGTCATGCACCAAGGTGCCATCACTCAATACTGCCTGCGCGCGTATCCCCGCAGGATATGGCTGCAAATCTTCCACTTTGATTTTTGGACAGTACTTATTAACCAATTTTAAGTAACCCGGTTTCCACCATGAGTTCTTGGTTTCAATAAGACCCGTTTTAAGGTGCTTGGCAGAGACTTTCCAAAAACCTGCAAAACTCAACATATCCAATACATCACGCAGACTGATATTAATCTTGCCGTAGCCTTCTCGCTTCCAGCCCTGCACCGCATTAGGACCGACCGTCACTGAGCCATCAATCATTCTCGTCAGGTGTACACCTAAGAATGGCAAATCAGGATCGGGGATTGGATAAATGAGATGATTCACGATGTCATTATACTTCGCTGGCAAACGGTAATATTCACCACGATATGGGATAATTTGAAAGTCAGTATCGATGCCCATCATTCGGGTCATGCGATCCGCCATAAGCCCTGAACACACCACAATAAACTGGCTATCAAAGTTAACCGGTTGACCTTTCGAGTGAGTTGAAATCACGACTTTATCGTCATGTTCAACTAAGCCACGCACTTCAGTTTCAAGTGAAGTCACGCCACCTGCATCGGCAAACTCTTGTGCCATTTTCTCCGTCACTTGACGATAGTTGACGATGCTTGTAGTCGAAACAAAAATCGCGCCTAAGCCGACAATATTCGGCTCACGCTGTTTAAGCTGTTGCTGATCCAACAGTTCAACATCCAAACCGTTCTGATGACAGCGATCGAATAACGCCTGCATGCGCTCGACTTCAAGCTCTGAGGTTGCTACCAGCAATTTTCCGCAGTTCTCTACGGGAATGTCATGCTTAGCACAAAACGCCGTGGTCGCCGCTACTCCAGCTTTGCAAAATTCTGCTTTTAGACTGCCCGGCGCATAGTAGACACCAGCATGGATCACGCCACTATTGTGACCCGTTTGATGGCAAGAAAAACCCGACTCTTTTTCAATAAGTAGAATCGATTTATCTGGGAAACGACTTTGTAATTGCCACGCCGTCGATACGCCAACAATCCCGCCGCCGACGACGACGTAATCATACATTTTGTTCACTTCGGTGCTCCTTCACTTTCTTTATTTTAGTTATACCCAAGAAACCTACTGAGTCGAGCCATACTATTTAGAAGTTATTTTCCCCTGAATAGTTCACTCGTTACCATAACACCTTGTTACCATAAACCTTGTTATCATAAACCTTAGTGGCGATGTTTTCTTTGAAGTTGCTTGGGTATAAATACGCAAATAAATTGAAGCTGCAGTTCACCCCACTGCAACTTCAATTTGATAAGAGAGTAAGCGGTTAAACTAGGCTAATGTTAGCCAGTTTCATTGCTTAACGAGTAAAGTGACCACGTTGACGTAGCAGCTCACGCTTTAAGCCTTCATGAGCAACAAACTTATCACGACCATGTAGCCAACAGTGGTTTTGTACCACCAGCATGCTACCAATGCGCACGCGCACGTTGAAACAGTTAGTATCACTCTCAAGAGACTCACTCATCTCGTTTAGGTATAGCCCTTGCTGCATGTTCTGTGGCTGAGCAAACTGGTCAATAAACAGCATGTGTGGCTTGCCATTTTTATCCTCTTCAAAAAAGACTGGGTGCTCAATGCTGTAACCGACATTTTTACTTGGTGGCGCGCTCCATACGATGTTTTGCTTCGCCATTGGGTGGTGGTAGAACTTCTCAAGATCTTGCCAATCATCAACGTGTAGCAATAGAGAGTCACCCATTTGCATGTTTTTCTCATCCATCTTCATCATCAAAACGAAGTCAGTACGCTCATTCACATAAGTACCGTCGTTGTGTAATTCCATACGGCGGTGAGCTTGACGTAGGTAGCTATCACTACTGTCCGCATTTTTCACTGTAAAGCGCGCGTAGTACTTACCATACATCGCATCAAAGTTTGGAAGGCCAATTAGGTGCGAAATAGCCGTAGAAAGAATCACGAAGAATTCACGTTGTGCTTCGCTATCTTCATACAGTGCTGCCGCTTCTTCTGATGGCTCAACTAAGAATGCTGCTCGCTCACGATCTTCCATCACTTCAACCAAGAACTGACCAAGCTGATAGTCACACGCTTTATCTAATGCATCCGCAACAGCGAAGCGTAGAAATGGCTTGTACTCGAGAGATTGCAGACTGTAGTTCTGGATCAGGTCAGCAAAGGTATCCAAGGTTTCTTTGCTCAGTGTGACCACTTGAAGACGTGCATTTTCTGAGTGAGCAGTCACAGTAAAACCACAACCTTCCTCTACATTATTATTGAAAACCTTAGCAATATTCATTGTTGAACTTCCTTATTTGGCTGAGCAGGCAAACTGCGTTTCACGTTATTTTGTTGTCATGCGATTAGGCTAATTTGCCCTCCGCTTTAGTTAACAAAACTATAACTTTTGCGAGGTCATATTAACAATATATGGTATATATACTTTCGATAACCAAAATAGATTGGCGGATAAAATGGACTTTAAACGGCTGCACTATTTTCACCAGTTAGCGAAGACAGGCAACTTCACCAAGGCGGCTGATCAGCTTGGTATCGCTCAATCAGCACTCAGCACCAGCATCAAAAAACTTGAGCAACAAACGGGTCTAAAGCTCATCAATCGCACCGAGCGACAGATGAGTTTGACGGCTGAGGGGCAAGTGCTTTTACGTCATGCCAAGATTATTTTGGAAGATGTCGAACAAGCAGAGAAAGAACTGCAAGAGCTAAAAGGATTAACCAGCGGGACGATTAGCTTTGGCGCTTCGGCGATGTTGGCGTCTTACTTTCTTCCGGATGCGCTAGAGCAATTCAAAAAAGCCTATCCGGGTATCCAAATCAAAATTCAAGAAGCCGGTACTGCCACCCTTGAGCAGATGCTGATCAACGGTGAACTCGATCTTGCGCTGATCCGCGGTGATCGTGAGCATGAGCAGATCCGACGGATCTTTTTAGCCGAAGATCATATCTCTGCCTGCGTGCCTAGCCATCACCCTTTCGCAAACAGGCAAAGCGTAACGTTAGAGGAGTTTTGCCAACAGCCTCTTGTGCTGTTTAAAAACGGCTACTTCTTACGCGAAGCCGTGAACAGCTATTGCCAACGACATAAAATCAAACCGGATGTCCACTTTGAAACCAACCTGCCTGAACTGTTGAAGTCAATGGTGAGAAAAGAGATTGGCATTGGTACTTGCTTACCGGTGTTGGTTGCCGATGATCCGCAACTAAAAGCCATCCCATTTGAGCCAGCCATACCTTTAAAGTTGGGCATTGGTTGGAAATCGAGCCACTATCTCTCTTCTGCTGCCAAAGCTTTCGTGAGTTTTTTACAGCAGACGATCCAACAGCAGAATCACGACGTAAACGGTACGCAAGTGAAATAGAACCTCTAAATCAGTAACCCTATTTTCTCTCGGTGGTTAGAGCCACTCTGAGCCGCTACACTGACTAAACATTTACACAGTAAGGATTCAAACCATGATTCAACAAGGACAAGCATTACCAGAAGCGACACTTAGCCAATTAACCAAAGATGGCATGGTAAACCACTCAACCAGCGAGCTGTTTGCGAATAAAAAAGTGGTGCTATTTGCCGTACCTGGCGCGTTTACTCCAACCTGCTCAGAAGCGCATTTACCTGGCTACATCGTGTTGGCTGACCAACTCAAAGCCAAGGGCGTCGATATGATTGCTTGCGTGAGTGTTAACGATGCTTTTGTAATGAAAGCATGGGGAGAAACACAAAACGCCGAAGAAATTGCCATGCTTGCTGATGGTGATGGCAGCTTTACCAAAGCGCTAGGCTTAGAAATGGATACCGCAACCTTTGGCGGCATTCGCTCACAGCGTTACGCGATGATCATCGACAACGGCGTAGTGACGACTCTTAATGTTGAAGCGCCGAAAGAATTTGAAGTCAGTAAAGCTGAAGCGATTTTGGCGGCTTTGGGATAAGTCAGCATATAAGTTTGGCGTAAATATGGTGCAATGGCACCATATTTGTTTTTTATAACCGACTAACCTATCAATAACATTTCAATAAATAATAAACATCACCCTCAAACCAACAGAAATTATTGAAATAAAAACTCAAAAATAAAACACAACAAAGTAAACTCCAATAATCAACACTCTCTATATCCTTGCCGTTGATTCCGAAATGAATGTTTTGTATTTTTATAAGACACTCAACATTCACAAGCAGTAAAAAATGTACATTTTATCTTTAATAATAAATTTAATTATTGTCTCTATCCTATTGTTAGACCCACACTACAAACCAGTGGGTTATTTTATGCTCTTTGCCTATAGTTTAAGCTTGCTTGGATTTGTATATAAAATAACTAAGACCAAGAGTATTGGCTACTTGGCTATGGCTGGTTTCGCATGCTTTATCCCTATCGGTGTTATCGGGATGATTGGAATGGCTAAACTTATGGAAGATCAAAAGAAAAAAGAATTCATATCGGAGATGGACAATGACTGATGTCACGCTTGAAAAGCCACTATTAATAATAAAAATTAACGAAACGAAAGCCCGTCCTCAACTGTTTATTGCCATATTATCTTTAGTGATAGGCCTACTCATGATCCCTTTATTAATAGGAACCAGCATTTTGTTTTTTGCGGTTTATTTCTTTCAAATAAAATCCGAGTTCATCAGAATCTATGAATCATACTCAGATATAAATCCTGGTTTAGCATGCTCACGATGGTTTATACCTAATAAATCTATTCGAAGTGTCAGGCAAGAAAAGAAGATACTTATTATCGATATAGAGCAAAATGGAAAGATGATATCTAGAAAAATACCACTTCAATTATTTTCTGAAAGTGACGCAAAAACAGTAGTCACTTTCTATAAAAATAATGCAGAATACAACTCCCAAAAACTATAATTTGCTTTACTAGTTCTTCTGTTCACTCTAACTTAGGTCGGTATGCTGAAAGTAGACTAATTATCGCTTTCTATTTGTGATTATTCATTTCAGAAAAAACAAGGAAACACCATGCCGCCTATCAAACAGCTCTCATCTACCGTCGTTTACCAAAATAACTGGATGTCGGTGAGAGAAGATAAAATTGAACGCGCTAGCGGTAAGCAAGGGATCTATGGCGTGGTGGATAAACCCGATTGTGCTGCCATCATTGCGATTGGTGATGGCAAAATCCACTTAGTTAATCAGTATCGCTATACCGTGCAAGGGAGCTTTTGGGAACTGCCTCAAGGCGCTTGGGAAGCCAAACCTGATGCGGATCATCTTGAGTTAGCCAAAGGTGAACTTAAAGAAGAAACGGGGCTGGTTGCCGACAGCATGGTCTATGTGGGTGTACAATTTATCGCGTACGGTTTTCTCAACCAAAAATGCCATATCTACCTTGCCACCGACCTAACTCAAACCGATACCCAGCTTGATCTGGAAGAGGAAGACCTCATTAGCCAAGCGTTTGAACTTTCGCAATTTGAACAGATGCTGATAAACGGCGACATTAAGGATTGTGTGACCACCGCTGCCTATGGTCTCGCCAAACTAAAAGGTTTGATTTAATCGGCTTGGTTTAGCTGCTTAGTTTAGCTGCTTAGTTTAGCGACTTATTTTAGCAGCTTGATTCAAAGGCCTAAGGTTTGAGCGAGGCACTATAACGACACGAACGCCAAAGCGAAACATACCCGCCCTACAAGCCATAGAACCAAAAAAGGCGTTAACCAGAACAATCCCGTTAACGCCTCAATTTCAATTCGGTTTAATCAGTCTTTTCAAAGACTCGATGCGGAATTACTCTTCCTCAACACCGCAATCATTACAGCTTTGTAGCGCGATTTCGTGCTCAAACACAGCTTTGTCGTTACCTTCAGCCAGTAGTTCAGCAATTTCATCAGCAACTTCTTGCTCATCTTCCGCTTCCACTTCATTTGCCAATTCTTCTTCTGAATAGCCAAAGAAATTCAACAACAAATATTCGCGCGCTTCTTCTTTCGTACAAGTCACATTAACTGAAAGATCTGCCTCAACATTACCTTGCTCGATAATCGCAGCCACTTGCGCTAGAACATCGTCTTTCATCGTTGGTGTTAGCCAACCAAGATCAGTGCTTACCGTGGTCTTGGTGCAGTTAAAGCATGGCAATTGATGGAAGTAGTATTGAAAGTTAGTCATGAGTCATATCTTCTGTGTATGTTGTATACCGCGATTATGCGCCTTTTCTAGCAAATTACTACTCTATAGAGATTGATATCCATCTCCCTATCGCCAACTTTTCTCATTGCATCAGCCGCGAAAAGATAAACACGCTTTCAATCAGATAGAAATGTCACTTATTCGAGACTCTCATCTTGCCAAATTACTGAATTCAAGGCATTAATGACCACGCGAATTCTTGCCGTTGCACTTAATCATCCTACCAATGGCAAAACACTATTTTTAGTTTTTGATTTGAAACGAATATGAAAGTAAGACTAGACGTAAAACAATTGCAGATTGGGCATTATGTTCATCTCCCGCTTAGTTGGGGACAGCACCCTTTCTTACTCAATTCGTTCAAGATCAAAACCCAAGAACAGCTCACTATTATCAAGCAGCTTGGTCTGAAATCTATCACGATCAATGCGCTTAAAAGTGACGTTCTCGATACGCCCGATGAAACAGCAGCGTCTGACAACCTTATTGCCCCTGAGACCGAATGTGAGCTTGTGCCTATCGCAGCAGAAGCACTCGATGATATGTGGTCGAAAAAGCAAGAAGGTCGTCAAAAACTTGCGGCGATTGAAGACAGAATTCAACGCTCCAAAGTCGCCTTTGCTGACACGCTTAACGATGTCCAAGACATTTTTGACTTGGACAAACTCACCCAAAGTCCGAGCATCAATAACGCTTTGGCGATCGTAAACTTTATCTACAAAAACATTAGTGGTGAGAGTGGCAGCGCAATCCACTTAATGAACGATTCGGTTGGCTACAGCCGCCTGCATTACCACTCACTCAATGTCTCGTTATTATCAGTCTTAATCTGTCAGGCGAAAGGCTTCACACCTAAGCAATGTCAACTGGTTGCGTTTTCTGGCTTGTATCACGACATTGGTAAAACTCAGTTGCCGCTGAGTTTGCTTACTGCTCATGAACCCATGGAAGCCGCTGATAGACAAAAGCTTCGCTCTCACTTGGATAAGAGTTTACAAATTAGCGCTAAAATTCCTAAATTTCCCGAAGCCGCGCTCAAACTCATTAGCCAGCATCACGAACGCAACGATGGTACAGGCTACCCAAAAGAGCTACATAAAGATGAAATCCACCAGCTATCTCGGATACTTATCTTAGCCAACGCCTACGATAACTTGTGCAATAGAATAGAAAACCAGTGCTGCCCTCATGATGCCCTCACCTATTTATACAATAAGTGCCGCGATCAACATGATGTGCAGGACATTATGGCGCTGATTCGTGTCGTCGGGGTTTATCCACCCGGAACTTTGGTTGAACTTTCTGATCACCAAATTGGCGTGGTGGTGTCGACCAACCAAGAAAATCGCCTCAGCCCGTTTGTTTTGGTCTATGACCAAGATGTACCGCGTGACCAAGCGGCGATTATCAATATTGGGGAATTTGGCTTAAACATCAACAAAGTATTAACGGATAAAGATTTAACGCTGGATCAGTATCACTACCTGAATCCTTCGTCGCAATCGACGTACTTTATTGATGTGGAGTGACCCACCAACATGATAACGATATTTTCTGATAACGCTTCCATGCTGCTTTTCATTTTACCTCCACTTTTCCTTGGCTTGTTTTATGTAGTCAGGAAGATAACTCGCCGCCGGAATTACCATAAACTGAACTCAGCTAAAATAGCGAGAAAGGGAAAATCCCTCACCGACGAGGACACAGCGTTTATCGAGTCATGCATTCATTTGAAAAAAGGCGACGATTGATTGATAAGGTAGGAGATTTTGTTGGTATGTCCCGCTTAATACTCTGCCGGTCTCTTTCACCTTACTACGAGCGGTCCAGTTACTCTTTGTCTTACCAAAGAGTAACCAGAAAGGCGCTTTAGTCTGCTGGTGTGGTCCGGTCGGTTTTAGGCGTTCCCGACGCCGAAAACCTAAAAATGCTGTCCTGCATTTTTACCTAGTTTGGTGTTTATCTTTGGTTATTCAGAGGATCTCTCTGAAATCGAAGTTGTTCTAAATTGGTTTTGCCCCATTCTAAGCTAGGGCTGTTCTGTACCTCATTTCTAAGCGAGGTGATTTGACCTATTTTTTCTTATGCCACAAAGTATCTATAGATATGCTGGCGATTCAAACAAACTAAGGACCACAAACAACATGAAACGTATTTTCATTAGCCATAGTCACAAGGATAGTGCGTATATTGCGGACATTAAGGGCGTTCGATTGAATGACAATCACAGCCTCTCATTTCATGACCGTTCCCTTGAGGAGCCGGTGTATAACGCATTTGGTCACATAAATCGACGATCTCCAGAAGATCCTGCTTCAAAGCCAGTACGAGACGAAATACTGGCATTACTACGACAGTCAGACAAACTGATAGTTTTGCTTGGTAACGATACCCATAGCAGTCTTTGGGTTCAGTGGGAGATTGAGCAGTTCTCTCGTATCCATGGAGAACGCTCGATAATGCTGATGCGCACACCCGATAATCATCGTGGAGGCGCACCAGCAACTGTGAGGCATTTATCTGTTGAAGGTTGGGACCTTCAATACCTCAGCAGATGGGCCAGGCGCTAATTATTTGCCTCGCTGATTTGGATTTATCTGCTTTCCTCGATTGCCGTGCACCTGGGAGTATTGTTTGTTGGTCCCTGGTGTGCCTTTGTTAGCGTTTGGCTGGTTTGCTGCATTGTTTGCGGGGGTGATTTTTTTTGTCATGATGTTTCCTTTTCATGTTGTTTAAAGTCAGGTTCAATTTACGGCTTAAACGTGCGCACTAACAGAGAGCCTTAACGGGAAACCCTGTGCTTTTTAGGGAAAGTAATGAAAAATCAAAGTAAGTTTGTAAGAAACGCCGAAGAGCTCAGAAACGAGCTCCGCGACCAGAAGATCTCTCAACCAACTTTCGCCGAGCGCTATTATCTTGATGAAGTGGATGAGAAAGCGGGTGAAGATAAGCTTTATTCACACTGTGAGCGCTTTAAGAGTCTGCTCAAAAGTACAGATCAACGTTCTCCTGAGCGCGTAGCGGCATACATCAATTATTTCAATCGCCATTACCGCAAAGAGGGAAAATACACTCAGGCTGATCGATATGCTGCTTGGGCTATGTATATAGAGTTGGACACTAGGATCGCAACAAAGACTTTGCAAAACGGTAAGACAGACAGTGCATTGGAAAGCCTTGCCTCACTGTTTGCTATTCATCGTTGTATCGCGAAAGAGAATGGACCTAATTGTCGGAATTACTTTGCGCTGGTCAATAACGTTCTAGAGGCCGAGCTTAGGCCCTTTACAAGCAAATGGCATGCAATAGCACATGACATTGACGATGCACTTTTTCGTCCAGAGCTTGAGGCGGTGCAAGAAAAACTTACCGAACTCAAAGATAAACTGCACGAGATATCAGATTGAAAAAAATCTGTCCACAAATGTTTCGGTTCATGCTGACCGAATGTGATGACCGGACGTTATCGCGGCTGGAACAGTTCTAGTTGATCGCCAGACTCTATGTTGACCAACAACTTTGAGAAGGAGGTCAATATGAGAAAGTTAGCTTCGGGAAAATGCAGTGGCATTAAAAGACCATTCAAGCTGGAAGAGATTTGGCGAATTAGAACTAGGCTAGAGCTTGAAAACGATTTAATGCAGCTTGCACTATTAAACCTAGCTATTGATAGCAAGTTAAGGGCGAGTGATTTGCTAAAGCTGCATGTATATGATGTTTCCTCGCAAGGAGTGATCTACGAGAGGGTTCAATGCATTCAGCAAAAGACAGGTACTGATGTGCATTACGAGATTACTCCGAGAACACAACAGAGTATCAGTCGGTGGGTCTACTCAGCGCATCTAGAGGCAAATAGTTTTCTATTTCCAAGTTGTCGTCGTAAAGACCAACCCATCAGCTACTCCTTTTATCGTACGATTATTAGAAACTGGGCCGCAAAGCTTGGTTTGAATGCAGATTATTACGGCACGCACTCTATGCGCCGTACTAAAGCTACTCTGATCTACGCTAGAACAAAAAACATAAGGGCGGTGCAAATCCTACTAGGCCATTCGAAACTAGATAACACTATTCGATACCTAGGCGTTGAACTGGAAGACGCTCTGAGGCTCTCAGAGCAAACTGACTGCTAGAAGGACTGATACAGGTTTTTCATACCTCTGAGAAGCCTGTGCCCCATTCCGCTTTAGTGCTATTACTAAGCAACGGATTACGCTGCTAAATTTTCGAGACTTGTAGTTATGGCAGAGAGCGGAATAGCGGAGCTCAGCATTTCCCATTTGTGTGCAAAAATCGACACTTCTATCCGACAACCTCCACGTGCATTGTTATGCAATGTCGTTGGGCTAGATAAGTGGTAATGGGCAAACGAATTACTACTCACTTGTGTTAATTGGTGAAGAGCTATCTGAATACATAGTTCTACCTGTTATTTACTAGAAAACTTATCTCGGTACTCTCTCGGTGTTATACCTTTGTAGTTCTTGAATAACCTATTGAAATTTGAAGTATTATTGTACCCTACCATTTGGCATATATGACTGACTTTAAGGCTAGACGTTTCCAACAATCGAGCAGCATGGCTCAATCGTATTTTTTTTAGCCTTTGACTAAACGTTTCGCCAAAATGACGAATAAAAATACGATTAACCGTTCGCTCACAACAAAAAATATGCTGAGACAGATCATGCAAGGAAATATCTTGAGCATAGTGCTGATTCAAATATTCAGATAGCGCTTCAATTCTATCTTTTTCAGACTCAAATTTAGCATGTTCAGAAGAACCTAAAGTCACGGGATTCTTGTCTTGAGTTACTACTGAAAAAACACGAAATAGCACCGATAGCTGCTCTAGGCTTGAGGTTTTATAATCAATCTGGTTGATAACTGTTTTCACTTCTAAAGCCGTTAGCGGGGAAAATTGAATGGATAAGCCATCGCCAAGTATACTGGAAAGCTTTCTCATTTCCTTACAGTGCATCAACATATTCGACACCCATTCTTTATCAACCCACAGGCTGTATCTCTCGGGGGGAAGCTTTGTACTATTCGCTACTAACCCTTTTAAATCATGGGGTATTTTTGGTGGAATCAAGAACAAAGAACACGAAGTGACATCTATATCAACACTTCCAATCCTTATTACTCCTTGGTAGTGATCCAGCAACAGAAATTCAAACTCACTGTGAAAATGAGGTTTCAATAACTCTAAGGGAGAGTTATCTAAATGATGCCTCCAAGAGTAACCTGGACGTATCAAACTTTTCGTAGGTATAGGTCTCATTCTGCCTAGCACCGATAAATACTGCCTTTAAATGTTGTCGAAATAATACCACTTAATGTCCTGATAGTGCGCCTAAATACGCGAAATATACCGAATAATTGACCCAAGAGCTTAGCTAACCTCGAAAACAAAATTAACAGCAACTTAAAGAGGTTGAAAGAATGAAGAACTATGCAAAATTCATCTTTGATATGGATGGGACACTTGTCGATTCAAAGGATGCAGTCGAGAAAGCATGGAGTCTATGGGCGCTAGAACACAACATTAATGTCGATCGTATTTTAGCTATATCTCATGGTCGCCCAGCAGACGAAGTCATTAAAGAGCTGATGCCCCACCTTAACATCAAGCAAGAAGTCACTAAGCTGGAAGCAATAGAAATGAATCATGTCGATTCAGTGAAACCTGTACGCGGAGCCATCGCTTTCTTGAACAAGTTAAACGATCACGACTGGGCAATATTTACTTCTGCGCCAAGGGAGTTAGCGGTTCAACGGTTGATGGCTGCCTCAATTCCAGTACCTCAAATATTGGTTACTGTAGAGGATGTACAAAAAGGAAAACCTGACCCTGAAGGCTACAAGCTAACGGCAAAAAAACTAAAAGTACTCCCTGAGCATTGTCTTGTTTTTGAAGATGCTCTAGCAGGTATACAATCCGCCCTTAGCGCTGGGTGTGATGTTGTTAACATTACCGCTGTAGCTCCTGCACAGCCAACTATAGCTGGAGTTGCGTTGGCAAGGGATTACTTTGATGTATCAGCTTATCTAAACGACCAATTCATTCAGGTATAAAACTATGGTTCAACCAAAAGTAAGGAACATTGTTTTCGACGTTGGCAACGTGATTGTCCGTTGGGAGCCTTTAGAAATTATTCGACTCACTTTTGTGGAGAGTGAAGATCATGAACAACTTGCCAAAGCAATCTTCCAATCTCAGACGTGGGTAAATTTGAACAAAGGACTCATATCAGAAACAGAAGCAAAAACTCAGTATCAGCAGACACTTGGGTTATCTGAGTGGGAGTGTGAACAGCTATTTTATTATGTAAAGCAGACTCAACGTCTAATAGTTGGTTCAATTGAACTTATCCAACACATTAAAAGTGCAGGTTATAGTGTCTATGCACTAACGGATAACGTTCACGAAATAGTTTCCTACTTAAAGTCAACCTACTCATTTTGGCCGCTATTTGATGGCGCGATAGTATCGGCGGATGTTGGTATGCTGAAACCTCAACCAGAGATTTATCACTCGTTACTGAATAAGTTCGAACTTATAGCATCAGAGACCGTGTTTATTGATGACATGCTTTACAACGTGGAAGGAGCAAAGTCTATTGGTATGCATGCAATTCAATTTGAAAATATAGACCAATGTGAAAAAGACTTAATTTCTCTAGGGCTGAATATCTAGAGCGTTTTAGGAGCTAGCTTCATTTGCATTTCTAGCAAAAAATTCTGCATAAAACTAATCGGATGCCACAGATAGAGATTGCTTGGTTTTGTCCATTTTAGCGCATATCAGCCATCGTAAGAAGCGATGGCTGTTTGTGATTTGGGGTACTAAAAGTTATCAGTGACAAGCCAAATTAGTAAACTCACTGACTCAGAATTGTCCAATAACAAGTTAGCTATTGCGGCTAGCTGATACCACCAAAAAGCAAAAGCCCCGACAACTCATTGAGTTATCGGGGCTTTCTTGAATAAATGGCACGCCCTGCAGGATTCGAACCTGCGACCACATCCTTAGAAGGGACGTGCTCTATCCAGCTGAGCTAAGGGCGCGCTACAGGGACGAATTATACGAGTTAGAACGCTTAACACAAGGGGTTTTCGTAACATTCTGATCTGAATGCTTAAAAAAAGTGCATTCTACGAGTTCAAGATTAAAAATAACACGAAGCAAACGTTTGCTTATAGATGTTCGTCAAATTTTTTGCGACAATGCACCGCGTATTTCTCGCCATTCAATTATGAAGGAAAGTCATGACAGCTCAAAACATAGATGGGACGTTAATATCGCAAACTGTGCGATCTGAAGTTGCAGCACGAGTAAAAGCACGCAAGGAAGCAGGCTTACGTGCACCGGGCTTAGCCGTAGTGCTTGTTGGTGAAGACCCTGCCTCTCAGGTTTATGTAGGTAGTAAGCGTAGAGCATGTGAAGAAGTCGGCTTTGTCTCTAAGTCTTTCGATCTTCCTGCAACTACGTCAGAAGAAGAACTGCTTAGCCTGATTGATGAACTGAATGGTGATGCGGAGATCGATGGCATTCTGGTACAGCTTCCGCTGCCAGCAGGAATTGATACCACGCACGTATTAGAACGAATTCATCCAGAGAAAGACGTCGATGGCTTCCACCCATATAACGTCGGTCGTCTCGCGCAGCGTATCCCTAAATTACGCTCATGCACGCCTAAAGGTATCATTACCCTACTCGACCGTTACAACATCGACCTACGTGGTAAACACGCTGTGATCGTTGGCGCTTCAAACATTGTGGGTCGCCCGATGACACTTGAGCTATTGCTAGCCGGCTGTACCACTACAACCTGTCACCGCTTTACTAAAGATCTTGAAGGTCACGTTCGCCAAGCTGACGTAGTAGTTGTCGCGGTAGGTAAGCCAAACTTTATTCCTGGTGAATGGATTAAGAAAGGCGCAGTCGTGGTAGATGTGGGCATTAACCGCCTAGATACTGGCAAGCTGGTCGGCGACGTTGAATACGCTAAAGCCAAAGAGAACGCGAGCTTTATTACTCCCGTTCCTGGTGGTGTTGGTCCTATGACGGTAGCAAGCCTGATTGAGAACACCATGCTGGCTTGTGAGCAGTTCCATACGGAGAAGTAGGCGGAGCGGAACGCTACGCTTACGGATGCGGGAACGCAAAGCGATGCTTTGCTTCGGGAATCGAGAACGCTAGCCAATGCCTAGCGACAAGATAAACAAAGGGCTGACGATCATCGTCAGCCCTTTTAGTTTTAATTCGGAGATTTACTCCACGGATCTCGAAGTGAGGCGTAAGCGAACATTCCCGCATCTCGAATCCGTAAGCGAGGTCTCCACCTCGCGTTCCAAAACTTAATCCACGGATAGTTTTAGTGCGTACTTTTCAACTCCCGGAGTGAAGCGTAAGCCGAACATTCCCGCATCTCGAATCCGTAAGCGAGGTCTTCACCTCGCGTTCCAAAACTTAATCCACGGAAAGCTTTTAGCGCGTGCCTCTCAACTCCCGAAGTGAGGCGCAAGCCGAACGTTCCCGCATCTCGAATCCGTAAGCGAGGTTTTCACCTCGCGTTCCGTATCCCTTAAAGACTCAGAATTACGCCAGCTAGTGAAGCGCTCATTAAGTTCGCCATTACACCTGCTGCGATGGCGCGGAAGCCATATTTCGAGATGAATGTACGCTTCTCTGGTACTACGCTGCCTAGACCACCGATTAGCATCGCCATGCTTGAGATGTTAGCGAAACCACATAGAGCGAACGTTACGATAGCTTGTGAGTGCTCACTTAGTAATGGTTTTGCTTCGATAAGCTGAATAAACGCGACAAACTCGTTAACCACAATCTTGTTACCAATTAGAGAGCCAGCAACGGTCGCTTCACTCCATGGCACGCCTAGTAGCCAAGCTACTGGTGCAAATAGGTAACCAAGAATTAGCTCAAAGCTTAAGTTGTAACCAAAGATGCTACCAACCCAGCCTAGTAGACCATTTAGAAGAGCAATAACACTGACAAATGCAAGCAGTGTTGCACCAACTGCAACCGCAATACGTAGACCAGACATTGCACCATCCGCTAATGCTTCAACCACATTAGTCGCTTTTGGCGTATCTTCATCTTCAAGTAGCACTTCTGGTTTCACTTCTTCGCTTTCTGGCATCATGATTTTTGCCATCAGCAGACCCGCTGGTGCTGACATAAATGCCGCAGCAATTAGGTAATTAAGCTCCACACCCAGTGATGCGTAACCAACCAAAGTACCACCAGCAACCGATGCTAGACCACATGTCATAACAGTAAAGAACTGCGAATCCGTCATGTGTTTTAGATATGGACGAACCACAAGTGGCGCTTCGATCATACCAACGAAAATGTTTGCTGTAGCAGAAAGAGATTCAGCACGACCGATGCCAAGAAGTTTTTGTAGACCACCGCCAATCAGGTTGATCACTTTTGGCATTAGACCAATATGGTACAAACCAGAAATCAGCGCTGAGAAGAATACGATGATACCTAATACGTTGATTGCAAAAGTGAAGCCACCTGTTGCTAAACCACCGAATAGGAACGCGATACCTTCTTGACCATAGTTAATTAGGTTAGAAACCGCTGCAGTCACGCTGCCTAGCGCTTCTTTACCTGCCGGAACATACAGAACTAGCAATGCGAACGTGATTTGCAGTGCAAACGCCAAAGATACCGTTCGGTAGTTAATATTTTTTCTATTTGTAGATAGTAGCCATGCTGTAAACAGGATCGCCACAATACCAAGGATTGAGTTCATAAAATGAATCCGACAAAAGTGGGGGAACAAGATTGGCGCCGGATAATAACCGCGAAAAAATGAGACGCAAGTCACGTTTGTTGCAAAGTTGTGGTTTTGAGTGGTTAGTTTTCAACCACTAATGTAACCATATGTTTTTTAACAGGATAAACGATTGCCAAACAACATTATTTCCAAATGGAAAATATGTTTCTGGCTTCAGAAAAAATAACTAAACGTTTGGTCGGCTAATATAAGGGGCTAATTGAACATCCCAGTGACAAGGAGAGCCAATTTTCTGTTTGATGAAATCAATCACCGCCGAGGTCTTTTTCGGCATGTAATGACGGCTTGGATACACGGCATAAAATGGCATGCTTTGACTAGCTCGCCACTCTGGCAGCAATTGGATCAACTGACCTTGCTTGAACTCATCACGGATCAGGTAAGTCGCCAAGTAAGCAATGCCCCACCCTGCGACTGCCGCATCACGCACCGCTTCGGCTAAGTCAACCGAGTAGTTACCACTCACTTTGACTGCTAACTGCTGCTCGCTATTGCTAAAGCTCCAGTTGGTGTAGTCACGCTCCCAACTGCGATAGATTAAACAGTTGTGCTCGGCTAACTCTTGCGGGTGAGTTGGCGCGGCGTGATGCATTAAGTAATCTGGCGAAGCGGCGACCACAAATTGGCAATCGGCGATACGCTGTGCGACGTAACCTTCTGGCAGTCGTTCATTATTGGTGATCCACAAGTCGAGCCCTTCTTCGAGCATATCCACTTTATAGTCAAACAGGTGGACCTCTACCTGCAGGTCAGGATGCTGCGCTCTTAACTCTTGGATGGCAGGAATGATATGCAGTGTGCCAAATGATTGTGAAAGACCGATTTTCACTAACCCTTCCACTTCATCTCGTTGGCTCTCAATCTCGGTTTGCGCCTCGTCGATCGTCTGCACGATTTGCTGGCAGTGACGATAAAAGCGTTCCCCCGCTTCGGTAGCGGTAAAACTGCGCGTAGTGCGCTGCACAAGCTTAACACCTAGCGATTGTTCTAACAGGGCAAGCTGTTTACTGACGTGCGAAACCGACACCCCTAAGCTTTTTGCCGCTTGGGTAAAGTTCTTATGTTTAAGTAGTGCAGCAAACACCACCATTTGTGCGGCTCGTTCTGAAAGCACAGCGTCTCCTAGAAAAATTGAAGGGGCTCAATGAGCCCCTTAGTATACGTGTTGGTATTCAACTTAATCTAGCATAATGCGGTCAGCTAAATGACTTACCGCTAGTGCAAAGTAGTATGAGCGGTTCCACTTCATCAACACGTTGTAGTTGTTGTAAACCAAGTATACACGGCCATCAGCTTTATCTGGTGCGGTTAACCATGCTTTGACATCGACGTTAGGTAACGCTTGCCCTTCGTAGCGAGTGATACCGAGTTTACTCCACTCAGCCAATGACTTTTCTTTGCCTTCGACACGTCCTTCTAGGTTCATATCAAAGCCTTCAGGTAACTTAACTTGGCGTCCCCAAGTAAAGCTGTCATCCCAACCTGATTGACTCAGGTAGTTCGCTGTAGAAGCAAATACGTCTGCTTTGGTATTCCAAATGTCTTTCTTGCCATCGCCATTGCCGTCAGCGGCAAAGTTGATGAATGAGCTTGGCATAAACTGACATTGGCCCATCGCACCAGCCCAAGAACCTTTCATATCTTCTACTTCGATATGACCTTGATCGAGAATGGTCAGTGCCGCCATCAACTCTTTGCGGAAGAACTCTTCACGGCGACCATCGTAGGCCATAGTTGAAAGCGCATCGACCACGCTATAGTTGCCAGTAAAGCGACCGAAGTTACTTTCCACGCCCCATAGCGCAACAATAAATCTTGGCTGTACACCGTACTCTTCACCAATGCGAGTCAGCTCAGCTTGGTGTTCTTTATATAACTCTTTGGCTTGTTTTACTTTCCAATCTGGCACTGCACGTGGAATATACTCATCCAACGTTAAGCGCTTTTCTGGTTGGTTTCGATCCGCTTTTACAGCGCGAGGTTTATAAGTGACCTCTGCAAAAGCACTATCAACGATTTGCGATGAAATGCCTTGTTCAAGTGCTTGTGCTTTTAAACCTTTAACGTACTGATCAAAATCTTTATCGTCAGCAAATGCTGCTGAGCTCAACGTTAGGCCTAGTACAACTGACAGTATTTTCTTCACTCTTACCTCCCTGAGAATCGGAGCTCTTATTCTGATTTTAGACGTGCTTTGTGTTCTTTGTATTCGTCTAATAGGTTCTTTGGTGGTGGCGGTAATTGCAAGAAAAATCCTTGCTCATTAATCGACTGTTTCACTTTTTCGATATCTACTTGTGCCAAAGTGCGACCCGCAAAGTTCACCATCATCACCATGGTAGGTTTACCAAACATTTGCATTAGTTGGTCAGGAACTTGTGAAAAATCATCTTTTTTCGGCACATATAAGTACGCGCCTTCTTTTTTAGCACTTTTGTAAATTGCACAAAGCATGGGTAGCCTTTAATCCATCAATCATTGGGAATATGTGTGTTTTGTCTTTTTTTTTAGCAAAACACGCAATTGACAGCAAGATAACTTGCTGAGCGTATTATGGGAATATAACATGACACCCCTAGTCGCAGGCAACGTCATTTCTGCAACAGCGAATTTCAAAAGAGGTCCAAAGTAAAAGATGTCACATACCCCAGATTTAAAAGGTAGTAGTTTTACTTTGTCAGTTTTACACCTTTCAGATAACGATGTTGAAAAAACCATTCGTTTTTTGCAGGAAAAGGTTGAACACGCTCCCGCATTTTTCGCATCAGCCCCTGTCGTAATCAATGTCTCTTTGGTAGAAGGTGATATTGATTTCGCTACCCTCAAACAAGGGATTGCTGATGTGGGTATGATCCCTGTTGGGGTCGCCGGTAGCAAAGACAAACGAACTCAAAATATGGCTCGTGAAGCTGGTTTTGCGATCATGTCAGCCAGTAAATCGCCAGCACAAGCGCCTGCTAAAATGGCACCGACTAAGATTGTTCGCACCCCAGTGCGTTCCGGTCAGCAAATCTACGCAAAAGACGCAGATTTAGTCGTGCTCAACCATGTAAGTGAAGGCGCAGAAGTGATCGCTGATGGTTCAATTCATATTCATGGCACATTACGTGGTCGCGCGATTGCAGGTGCGAACGGTAATACTGGCGCAGTGATTGTATGTAACAAACTAAACGCAGAATTAATGTCTATTGCTGGTCACTATTGGCTAACAGAGCAATTTGCCGAAGAGTTTTGGCAACAAAAGGTTCTATTCAGTTTGGAAAATGACTCGCTTAAATTCGAGTTATTGACGATTTAAAGATTATAAGGAATAAAGAATGGCACGCATTATTGTTGTGACGTCAGGTAAAGGTGGCGTAGGTAAGACTACATCAAGTGCTGCGATTGCGTCTGGTCTTGCGCTTAAGGGCAAGAAGACGGCAGTGATCGATTTCGATATCGGTCTACGTAACCTTGATTTGATCATGGGCTGCGAGCGTCGCGTTGTCTACGATTTCGTAAACGTAATCAACGGTGAAGCTACGCTAAACCAAGCAATGATCAAAGATAAACGCACTGAGAATCTATTTATTCTACCAGCCTCTCAAACTCGTGATAAAGATGCACTAACTAAAGATGGTGTTAAGCGTGTTCTAGAAGAGCTCGATGAGATGGGTTTCGATTTCATCATCTGTGATTCACCGGCAGGTATCGAGCAAGGCGCTCTAATGGCGCTGTATTTTGCTGATGAAGCGATTGTCACCACTAACCCTGAAGTATCTTCTGTACGTGACTCAGACCGTATTCTTGGCATTCTTGATTCTAAGTCTGTTCGCGCTGAACAAGGTCTAGAACCAGTTAAACAGCACCTTCTTCTGACTCGTTACAACCCTGCTCGCGTTAATCAAGGCGAAATGCTAAGCGTAGAAGACGTTGAAGAGATCCTACACATTTCTCTTCTAGGCGTGATTCCAGAAAGCCAAGCGGTATTGAACGCTTCAAACAAAGGCGTACCAGTAATCTTTGACGAGCAGTCAGATGCAGGCCAAGCTTATTCTGATACCGTTGATCGCCTGCTAGGTGAGCAAATTGACTTCCGCTTCCTAACTGAGCAGAAGAAAGGGATTTTCAAACGACTATTTGGAGGCTAACAAGGCATGTCATTACTGGAATTTTTCCGTCCGCAAAAGAAGACTTCTGCAAATTTAGCCAAGGAACGTTTGCAGATCATCGTTGCTGAACGTCGCAGTCACGACGATCCAGCGCCTTCATACTTGCCACAACTTAAAGAAGATATTCTTAAAGTGATCAGCAAGTATGTTGCGATTGATCCTTCAATGGTCGATTTAACGTTTGAACACAAAGATGACGATATCTCAGTGTTAGAGCTAAACGTTAAGTTGCCGGATGAAGAGAAGTAGGCATTTTTTCGCTTACTAAAGAGCCGATGCACATGCATCGGCTTTTTTGTATGCGAATAAATGGAACGCAAAGCGAAGCTTTGCTTCGGGATGCGGGAACGCTAGGCGACGCCTAGCTACGAGATAACGGAACGTTTCGCTGCGCTCCACTTCGGGATGCGGGAACGCGAAGCCGAGCTTCGCTTCGGGAAAGATAACGGAACGCTTAAAGCTACTAAACGTTCGGCTTCGCCTCTCTTCGGGAGTCGGGAACACTTGGCAACGCCAAGCTACGAGATAAGTAAAGGAATACGGAACGTTTCGCTCCGCTCCACTTTGAGATGCGGGAATGCTTGGCATAGCCAAGCTTGGGAAAAAGCCAGCGGTCAGCTCTACAATCTCAATTCTCATTTCTCGAAGGGTTCTCAAATCTCGCCTCTCGAAGCCCAGCCTGCTGGGCGATCCCACATCCCGAAGTGTAGCTCTGCTGCACGTTCCGTTTTTCCGCTTTGCGTTCCTCCCTCCCGAAGCACTGCATTGGCAGTGCATTCCCAAATCCCGCATCCCGAAGTGTAGCTCTGCTGCACGTTCCCTTTTTCCGCTTTGCGTTCCATCCTCCCGAAGCACTGCGTTAGCAGTGCGTTCCCAAATCCCGCATCCCGAAGTGCAGCTCTGCTGCACGTTCCGTCTTCCATAGCAAAGCTTCGCTTTGCGTTCCCAAGCGAAAGCGCAAAAAAAAGCCCCCATCTTTCGATGGGGGCTTCGAACCTTTTCCCGAATTAAGGTTACGTGCTAGCGAAAACCTTAGTTCATAACGGGGAAGCTAATTAAGCACCAGCTTTCTCTTTCTTACCTTTTTTCGCTTCTTCTTGGTCTGCTTTCTTCTTGATTACAGTAGTACCTTCGAAAGTTTCACCTTCAACGAAAGCTTTACCGTAGTAAGCAGCAAGTAGAACTTCTTTTAGCTCAGTGATTAGAGGGTAACGTGGGTTCGCACCAGTACATTGGTCATCGAACGCTTCTACCGCTAGTTCATCAACTTTCGCTAGGAAGTCAGCTTCATTTACGCCAGCCGCTTGGATAGACAGTGGAATGTCTAGGTCGCCTTTCA